>CANLHK010000008.1 GCA_947490615.1 Planctomycetaceae bacterium
CCAGCTCGTTTGGCCAGTGCACGGTTCCGACCAATCTCGGCACGACCTCACAGATCGCAGCGGGCGCAGCCCACACGGTGGCGCGGCGGACCAACGGTACGGTGGTCTGTTTTGGATACAACGGGCACGGCCAGTGCAACACTCCAGCGGCGCTCGGGAGCACCTCGATGATTGCTGCAGGCTGGTACCACACCGTTGTGATCAAGAGTGACGGCTCGATCGCGTGCTGGGGGCACAACCAATACGCGCAGTGTGAAGTCCCCGAGGAGCTTGGTTTCGCCGTGAAGGTTTCTGCGGGACTCGGACACACGGTTGCCCTCTTGGCCGATGGCACCATCGCCTGTTGGGGAGACAACGGCTCGGGACAGTGCAACATCCCTGCCGACCTCAACGCACTGAACGCGACCACTGGCGTGCCCACACCGATCGCGGATATCGAAGCCGCGGGCAACCGCACCATGGTCCGTCTGTGCAAGGCGCCATCCTTCGAGCGCCACTCGGGAAATCTCGGTGCGATCGGATTCAACGCGCCGCGCGCCTTCACCTTCACGGCGCTTCCCGCACCAGTGGGCTCTGCCACACTGACCATCCGCGCGCGCGGTGACTTCGATTTGACCAGCGAGTTTCTCACGCTGCGACTCAACGGCGTGCTGCGCAACGAACTCCTCTTCGCAGAGAACGCCAACGACTGCCCGTCCTCACCAGACTCCATCGCGCTCGCCCTGCCCTACGACGAACTCACCGCACTGCTTTCAAACGGCTCGCTCACGGTTGGTCTCGAAGCAAGCCGCGGAGTGAGCGCAACGCAATGCAACGATGCGCTCTGTGAGATCAGCCTGCGCTACGAAAGTGTTGCGGAGGACTGCAACGCCAACGGTGTCCTGGACAGTTGTGAGATCGCCACAGGCGCGCCGGACGCCGATGCCGACCGAGTGCTCGACGAATGCGAGTACGCGCGCGGCGACTTCAACCTCGATGGACAGGTCGGCACGCAGGACCTCGACTTTCTCCTCTCCAATTGGGGCGCCGTGAATCCCGATCTCGGCGACATCAACGGTGACGGAGTCATCGCGGTGCAGGACCTCGTGATTCTGTTGCACCATTGGGGCCCGTACTAAGGCGCGCCTCCGCGCTGTCGCACCGCGCTCCACCACAGTTTTTTTCCCATCATTCCCCGTTTCCCCGCACGCCCACCAAGGCGACCGTGCGAGGATGCGCGCTGCGTTGCGTTCCCACTGCGGTGCCACTCTCGAGAAGTATGGATGATCTGGATGAACACCACACGATCGGTTTCGCGATGGCAGACCGTTGGCACGGCGCTCGTGTTCGTGACGCTCACGACGCTCACTCGTCCTGCACACACGCAAGACATCCAAGCTTGGGGCTTCACGGGCTTCAGCAACATCGATGATCTGTCGAGCGTTTCTACGGTTGCTGCGGGCGTCTTCCACACCGTCGCCGTCAAGAGCGATGGCTCTGTCGCCTGTTGGGGATACAACAAGTTCGGGCAATGCACGGTGCCGCCGTCGCTCAGCGCCGTCACCATGGTGGACGCTGGCCACCTGCACACGGTGGCGTTGAAGAGTGACGGCTCAGTCGTCTGCTGGGGACACAATGCCAGTGGGCAATCGAGCGTGCCGATTTCGCTGGGCGAAAGCTCGATGGTTGCGGCGGGCTACCAACACACCGTCGCCTTACAAACGGATGGCGTGGTCGTCTGTTGGGGCGACAACGACTACGGCCAATGCACAGTGCCGAGCAAACTTGGCTCGATCGCCATGATCGCTGCGGGCGGCTTTCACACCGTCCTGCTCAAGGCCGACAGCTCCGTCGTGTGTGTTGGCGACAACAGCGAAGGCCAGTGCACGGTGCCGACTTCACTTCGAGCAGTCAGCAAGATCGCAGCGGGCGACCTGCACACGGTGGCGCTGCGCACCGATGGCTCCGTCGTTTGTTGGGGGCTCAACACCAGTGGTCAGTGCACGGCGCCGACTTCACTTGGCGGAGTCGCCTCCGTCGCAGCGGGCGGTACTCATACTGTCGCACTCAAAGGCGATGGCTCGGTCGTCTGTTGGGGAGATCCCTACTACGGCGCGTGCGTGGTGCCGAATTCGCTTGGGCCAGTCACGATGGTGAGTGCGGGCTACTACCACACCGTCGCGCTCAAGAGCGATGGCTCCGTCGCGTGTTGGGGATTCAACGAGTACGGCCAATGCACCGCGCCGACAACGCTTGGCGTGACTTCGATGGTGACGGCGGCCACGGACCACACCGTCATCCTCAAGCCCAACGGTTCGGTCGACTGCTTTGGGTTTGAAATCTTTGGCGCGTGCACCGAGCCCTACTCGCTCGAGCCCTGCGTGATGGTTGCTGCGGGGAAGGAACACACGGTCGCGCTGCGCACCGACGGCACGGTGACCTGTTGGGGCGCGAGCAGCAACGGACAGTGCACTGTGCCGCCTGCGCTGCCAACGGTCTCGATGGTTGCTGCGGGCGACTATCACACGATCGCGCTCACGAGTGACGGCTCCGTGAGTTGTTGGGGCTTCAACGCCAGCGGCGAATGCACTGTGCCCAGTGGGCTCGGAGCGGTCTCGATGATCGATGGAGGCGGCGAGTACACCGTTGCTGTCAAGGTCGATGGCTCGGTCGCGTGTTGGGGCGGCAACAGCAACGGACAGTGCACGGTGCCCGCATCACTCGGCGCAGTCGCCAAGATCGCAGCGGGCTTCAGCCACACGGTCGCACTGAAGAGTGACGGTGCTGTCCTGTGTTGGGGGAACAACGCCAGCGGACAATGCACGGTGCCCGCGACACTCGGAACAGTTTCGAGCATCGCTGCGGGCAACTATCACACCGTCGCGCTGCGCACCAACGGCACGGTCGCCTGCTGGGGACTCAACACCGACCGCCAATGCGCCGTGCCGCCGACACTCGCAGTGGTCTCTTCGATCGCTGCGGGCGCGCGACACACGATCGTGCGCCTCTGCTCATCGCAGGTCGAAGTGCGCGGCTCAGGAAACCTCGGCGCGATCGGTTTCGGCACGCCGCGCGAGGTCACCTTCGCGTCGCTTCCAAGTGCGGGTGGTCCAGCGACGCTCACGATTCGCGTGCGCAGCAATCTCGATCTGGCGAATGAGTTTCTCACGCTCAAGCTCGATGGAGTCACGCAAAGCCCGCTGCTCTTTGGCGTCACTGGTGAGGATTGCCCGAGCAGTCCCGACAGCGTGTCGATCGCGTTGCCCTTGACGCAACTCACGCCCTTGCTCGCTGATGGCGCTCTGACTGTCACGCTCGAAGCCTCGGGCGCCGTGAGTCCCACGCTGTGCGTCAACGGCTTCTGTGAGATTCGTCTGCACTACGAGCAACTCCCCGTCGACTGCAACGAGAACGGCGTGGAAGACGCCTGCGACATCGCGACGGGCGCACCAGACGCGGACCTCGACGGCGTGCTCGACGAGTGCGAGTACGCGCGTGGAGACTTTGATCTCGATGGAGAGGTCGCAGGCGCGGACCTCGCGATCTTGCTGTCGATTTGGGGCGCGGTCGATCCGGAGTTTGGGGATCTCGATGGCGACGGACAAGTCGGAGGGGCGGACTTGGCGTTGTTGTTGGGGGGCTGGGGCCCCTACTAACCCCTGCTACCTTGCGCGCCTCATGCGCGTCGCCCTCTTCACCACTTGTCTTGCCGAAGCGCTCGCGCCGCGCGCGCTCAAGGCAACCGTGTTGGTGTTGGAGCATGTCGGCGTGACGGTTGAGGTTCCCGACGCGCAGACTTGCTGCGGTCAGCCGCTGCTCTCCAACGGGTTCCCCGCCGACGCTGCCCTGTTGGCGCGACGGATGGTTGAGCTCTTTGCGCCCTATGACGCCGTCGTGACGCCGTCGGGCTCCTGTTGCTCGGTCGTGCGCGAGAAGTACGCGTCGCTCTTTCCTGAAGACTCAGCCGATCATCACGCAGCGGCGGCTCTCGCAGCCAAGACCTACGAGCTCATCGAGTTTCTTGAGACGAAGCTCATGATCGACCCCGCGACGCTGCGCGGGAAGTCGTGCGCGACGACCTTGACTTGTCACGATGCTTGCCACCTCCGCTCCATCAACCGTCACGGCTGCACGGCGCCGTACTTGAAGGCCGCGTGCTGCGGCGACCTGCGCGACTTGCCTGACATGGCGCAATGCTGCGGCTTTGGTGGCATGTTCAGCACGCAGTTCCCTGAAGTCTCGACGGCGCTCGGCGCGGAAAAGCTTGCGCACATCGCTTCGACGGGCGCCACGACTTTGGTCGCGAGTGACACGGGTTGCGCGGCGCACCTGGCTGGACTGGCCCATCGGGAACGCATGACGCTGCGGGTAATCTCTCCCGCCGAAGCACTTGCCGAGTCACTGGGGCTTCTCGCGTGAACGAGCTCATCGCCCCCGCGCTTCCCTTTGACATGCTGCCTCGCGCGCGCGAAGCCGTGCGCGATGTGAAGTTGCAGCAGTTTGTCGGCAACGCCACGCATCTCAAGGACACGCAGCGCGGCGGCATCTTCGGCCGCGACTTCGGCAACGACTACGACGATCTGCGCACGGTTGCGCGGGACACGAAGCAGTATGCGCTTGACCATCTCGACGAACTTCTTGAGCGGTTCATTGAACGCGCGCAAGCTTCGGGTGCTCGCGTCCACACCGCGACCACTGCAGCCGACGCGTGCAACATCGCGCTCGAGATCGCGCGGCATCACGGCGCGAAGTCCTGCGTGAAGAGCAAGTCGATGGTGACCGAAGAGATCGGCCTCCTACCCGCGTTTGAAGCCGCGGGCATCGCGACGCTTGAAACCGACCTCGGCGAGTTCATCCTGCAGATTGATGGTGACGCGCCCTCGCACATCGTCACGCCGATGATCCACAAGGATCGCGTCGCGACGGCCAAGAGCTTCGTGCGCGAACTTGGCGCGCGCTACACCGAAGATCCGACCGAGCTCACGATGATCGCCCGCGAGCACATGCGCGGCGTCTACCGCCAAGCCGACCTTGGCGTCTCAGGCGCGAACTTCTTACTCGCCGACGAAGGCGCTGCCGTCATCTGCACCAACGAAGGAAACTTCGATCTCTCGGTGGGTGGCCCGCCTGTCCATCTTGTGTTTGTCGGAATCGAGAAGCTCATCCGCGGCGCCTGCGATCTCGCGCCCTTTCTCAAACTCCTCGCGCGCAGCGGTACCGCGCAGCCACTCACGGTCTACACCTCGTTTGTGCGTGGTCCGCGACGCAGCGATGAACACGGTGGGCCGAAGGAGCTCCACTACATCCTTGTGGACGCAGGCCGCATTGGCGTCCTTGCGGGTAAGAAGCGCGACCTCTTACGCTGCATTCGCTGCGGCGCCTGTCTCAACGCTTGCCCTGTGTATCGCAAGGTTGGCGGTCACTCCTACGGCTCGATGTATGCGGGACCGATCGGCGCGGTGCTCACGCCTGAGCTCGAGCGCGCGCAAGGCGGCCACGACGCTGGTCTGGCCAACTACAAGGATCTTCCGCGCGCGAGTTCGCTGTGCGGCGCGTGCTACGAAGCGTGCCCCGTGAAGATCGACATCCCGAAGTTTCTGTTGCACGATCGCGCTCGACTGCGCGCGCGCGGACTCTCGCCAAAGTCCGAGGGAGCGACGCTCGCACTCTGGCGCATGCTCTCGCAACGCCCCGTGCTCTTTCGCATGGCTCTGCGCGCGGTGCGCTTTCATGCGCGGATGTTGGGCAAAGCCGACGGTGAGCAGTCGTGGCTCACGCACGCGCCTGGACCAGCGGGCGCGTGGACCAAGAGTCGCGACCTCGGCGTTGCAACGGGCGAGAGTTTCCGCGAGTGGTTCAAGGAGCACAAGCGAAGTGGAGGCGCGCCATGAACGAAGCGTTTCTTGCTCGCGTTCGCGCAGCGGTGCGCGCGCAGCCTGTGACCGTCCACGCAGTCCCCTCGCATGCCGTGGTGCGCCGTGTGGCGGTTGAGGCGCGCGGGCTTGCCGAGCTCTTCGCCAAGAACGCCACGGCCGTTGGCATGCGCGTGACGCGGGTTTCCGACGCGGATCTCAACGCGACGCTCCTGCGATTGCTCGAACCCCACGGCGCGACCGTTGTCGCGGTGCGTGATCCAGACCTTGCCGCGCGCGCAGCAAAGTCCGCGGGTTCACGCCTCGTCGCCAACGACAACGCGGACGCGCTCTTTGACTGCATCGTCGGCATCACCGATGTGGAGTGCGCCATCGCAGAGAGCGGCTCGATTGTTGTGAGCACGACCGGTCGCATCCGAAACGCGTGGATCACGCCGCCGATTCATATTGCCATCGTGCGCGAATCGCAGATCCTCGCGGATCTCGTGGATCTGTTTGAGTCGCGTCCTGACGCGCTTGACGCTGCCTCGACCACGATCATCACAGGTCCATCCAAGACCGCCGACATCGAAGGCGTGCTCGTCACGGGTGTCCACGGGCCTGCCGCAGTCGAAATCGTGTTGCTCGCCTAACGCGCGGTCTTAGACAACCAGCGTCTCAGGCTCTTCGATGAACTCTTTGAGGCTCGCGAGATATTGCGCAGCCATCGCACCGTCGATCACGCGGTGATCGAGCGAGAGCGTGGCTTGCATCTGCGTGCCCACGACGAGTTGTCCGCCGCGCACGACAGGCTGCTGCACCGCCGCACCACAGGCGAGGATCGCCGAGTTGGGTGGATTGATGATCGCCGTGAAGTGCTCGACGCCAAACATCCCGAGGTTGGAGATGGTGAAGGTCGCGTCGGACATGTCCTGCACCGAGAGGCCCTTGGTGCGCGCCTTCTCAGCGAGATTCTTGGTGTCGGCAGAAATCTGCCGCAGGCTCTTGTGATCCGCATCCTTGATGACGCCAACGACGAGCCCGCCGCCCTTCTCTTCGGGCAGCGAGATCGCCACGCCAATGTTGACGACTTCGTGCAGACGCACATGGTCGCCCGCGAAACTCGCGTTGAAGTACGGATGCTCGGCCATCGCCAAGGCGCATGCGCGCACGAGGAAGTCGTTCACGCTGAGCTTGACGCCCGAGCTCTTGAGCTTCTCGTTGTAGCTGCCGCGCAAGTCGATGAGCCGATCCATGTCGAACTTCATGGTGACTTGGTAGTGCGGAATCGTGCTCTTACTTTCGACAAGGCGACGCGCGATGGTCTGGCGCATCCCCGAAAGCGCGACATTGCGGCCAGGCAACGCCAACGCCAGCGGCGAGGAGTTGGTCTGCACGCCACCCGTCGACACCGCGAGTGCTTGCGCGGGGGCAATCGACGCGCTCTTGGCGGCCAACTTGTTCTCGATGGCCTGCTCGACATCGCGCTTGATGATGCGACCCGCTGGGCCCGTGCCCGCGACCGCGTCGATGCTGATGCCGTGCTCTTGCGCCATGCGCCGCGCGACGGGACTCACGCGCATGCGCGGGCCATCGTCCGATTCAACAGGAAAGCCTTCCATGCCGTGACGCGTTTCGGTTTGCACGATGATCGCGGGCTTTGCGGCTGCCACAGCGGGCGCGACTGCTGCGACGGGCGCGGCCGCTGCGACGGGCGCGGCTGCGTTCACGGGCGCCGGCGCGCTCGACCTCACTCCGCTCGCCTTCACGCGTGCGGCGTCTTCACCTTCGAGTGCGACGAGTGCGATCGGCGTGCCGACCTTCACCTGACGACCTGGCTCCACGAGAATCGCAGCCATCCGACCATCATCAAAGCACTGCATCTCCATCGTGGCCTTGTCGGTCTCGATCTCCGCGACCACCGAGCCCGACTTCACGGAGTCGCCTTCTTTCACATTCCACTTGATGACGGTGCCCGCCTCCATCGTGTCGGAGAGTCGAGGCATGGTGATTTCAATTGGCATGGGTGGTTCGCAGTCGAGAGTGGCAGGCGATTCAGACTTGAGCTTTACGCGCGATAGGTCGCTGAGCGCACCGCTTCGCAGATCTTGCGGACATTCGGGAGGTACTCCTGCTCAAGCTTGCTCGAGTAGGGAGTCGGCACATCGTCCGAGTGCACGCGGTGCACAAAGTTGTCGAGGTCATCGAAGCAGTGCTTGTGAATCTGCGCAGCCAACTCGCTGCCAGGCGAAGCAAAGCTCCACGACTGATCAACGACGACCGCGCAGCTGGTCTTGCGCACACTTTGGACCACGGTTGGAAGATCGAGCGGACGAATCGTGCGAAGGTCGATGACCTCGCAGTCGATTCCTTCTTTGGCAAGGATCTCTGCCGCCTCAAGCGCAAAGGCCACAGGGCGACCCCACGCGGTGATGGTGCAGTCCTTACCCGCGCGACGAATCGCTGCGTGACCAAAGGGAATGAGATACTCACCCTCGGGCACATGGCCCTTGATCGAGAGCAAGCGCTCGCTCTCAAGGAAGAAGACAGGATCGTCGTCTCGAATCGCAGTCTTGAGCAGACCCTTGGCGTCGGCTGGGCAGGATGGAATCACGATCTTCACGCCAGGCACATTGGAGAAGAGACCCTCGACGGCCCACGAGTGGGTCGAACCGAGTTGTCCGCCCGCGCCATCGTTGCCGCGGAACACAATCGGGCAACCAAGTTGGCCACCCGACATGTAGAGCATCTTCGGTGCGTTGTTGAGAATCGGATCGGCCGCGACGAGCGAGAACGACCAGGACATGAACTCGACAATCGGACGCAAGCCCATCGACGCTGCGCCGATGGCCATGCCTGCGAATCCAGACTCCGAGATCGGCGTGTCGACGATGCGACGCGCACCAAACTCAGCGAGCATGCCCTTGGACACCTTGTAGGCGCCGTCGTATTGCGCGACCTCTTCACCAAGCAGGAAGACCCGCTTGTCGCGGCGCATTTCTTCGCTCATCGCCTCGCGCAGCGCATCGCGAAACTCGATTTCACGCGTCGCGCCACTCATCGACTCGGGCTCACGGAAGACTGGGTTGTGAAGCACTGCGGTCATACCAGGCCTTCCTTTCCATCGGTCGCGCGGAAGGTGCAGACATTGTCGGCGCCTCCCGTGAAGGTCGGCTGCGACGAGCCTGGGAAGCGTCCCCATGGTTCGACAAAGACATCGGTGTAGAGATCCGACATCGGCGGCTCCGCGTTCTCGTTGGAGAACTGCACCGCGTCGCGCACCTCTTCGCGGCAGCTGGTCATGATCTCTTTGATGGAACCCTCGTTCACGACACCGTGATCAAGCAGCACGCGCTCGAACTTTCCGATTGGATCGTTCGCTTCGTGGCGCTCCTCTTCTTCACGGGTGCGGTACTTGCGCGGATCGGACATCGAGTGACCCTTGTAGCGGTAGCACTTCATGTCGACGATCGCAGGGCGCGAGTGCTCGCGGCACCACTCCGCCAGCGCGTGCATGTCGTGGTAGACCGCCAGCAAATCCATGCCGTCGATCGTGGCTTCCTTGAGTCCGTGCGCGCGGCCCTTGATGCAGAGATCATGACTCATGGTCGTACCGCGGTTGATCGCGGTGCCCATCGAGTAGCCGTTGTTCTCAACGATGAAGATGACGGGAATGTCGAAGAGCCCCGCGAGATTCATGGTCTCGTAGAAGGCGCCTTGGTTCACCGCGCCATCGCCGAGGAAGCAGAGGGTGACGCGACGGTTCTTGCCATCGTTGAGCACTTCGTCTTCATACTTGGTCGCGAAGGCGAGACCCGTGCCAAGCGGAGTCTGCGCGCCGACGATGCCGTGGCCGCCATAGAGGTTGTTGGGGCGATCGAACATGTGCATCGATCCTCCCTTGCCCTTGGCGCAGCCGTCGATCTTTCCAAACATCTCCGCCATGCAGGCGCGCGCGGTCATGCCGCGAGCAAGCGCGTGACCGTGATCGCGATACGCCGTGACAATCGGATCCTCGGGACGCACCGCAGCGGTGCAGCCGACGGCGATGGCTTCTTGTCCGATGTAGACATGGCAGAAGCCGCCGATCTTCTTCTCTTGGTAGCTCTGCATGCAGCGCACTTCAAACTCGCGGATGAGGTGCAGTTCGCGCAGCCACTTGACCAAGGTTGCGGGCGGAAGCGACGGCAGCCGTCGCGGGCCGCCCGTCTGCGTTGGACTCGAGGTATTCGTCGGTGCCATGGAATGGGTCATGGAGGGGTTCTTCGCGCTTGCACTTCGGGCTTTCGAGCGTGTCGTCTTGGTGCGACGGGTACTCGGTGCGCCTCGGCGCGTTTTTGCCGCGGACTTCTTGGCGGCGGTCTGAACGATGGACTTGCTTGAACGCTTCGTGGTCGCCTTCTTTGGCGATCGCGAACGGCTGGCAGACTTGTTGGACCTTGGTGACGGAATCGCACGACTCACAAAGGGTGAACCAACGGGTTGCCAACCGACTGGCAAGTCGTGCATTGATACCCGAAGAAGGGGCATCATCGCAACCGTTGAGCCCCCCGCAACGCTCCTGAAAGCCATCGCGGAGCCCTTGGAGAAGTCCCAAAAACAACATCGCCCGCGTGTGCGGGCGATGTTGGACTGTGTGTGATGAAGTGTGGTGCTGTTTCGCTTAGCCGCCTGCGCCGCTGGAAGCTCCACGAGTTGGAACCTTTCCTGCGGCACCGACGCGATCGGCCGCAGCGCCTGCTCCTGCCTTCGGAGCAACATCGACCATCGCTGCGCGAGCAGCGGCGTCGAGGTCCTTCAACGCGCGTGCTTGCAGGACAAGCAGCGCGAGTTCAAGTTGCGGATCAATGCCTGTGGCGATGAGCTCTTCGACATTCGGGCGCGACTTCACTTCGCCGTCGGCCTTGGGCTTCTTCTGCTCGATGACATCGGCGTTGGAACGCAACATCGTCGACTTCTCGATCTGGTCAGGCGTCATCTTCACGACGAGGTCAGGATTGACGCCCCAGTCGTTGAGTCCAGGACGCTTGTGCACGAGACGCGGCTCGGTCTCACCAGGTCCTGGTGGAAGCACGTAGTACTGCGTGGTCAACTTCAACTGCGCGTCGGCGCGACCATCGCCGCAAGGATGCACGGTCTGCACCGAGCCCTTACCGAAGCTGCGCTCACCGATGATGACGGCGCGATCGTGGGCTTTGAGTGCACCCGAGACGATCTCGCTCGCGCTGGCCGAGCCTTGGTTCACCAACACCACGAGCGGGAGATCCTTGTAGATCGCGCGCTGCGGCTCGGCGCCCATCTGCCAGACTTGCTTTCCTGCGCGATCCTGGCCCGCGACGATCTTGCCCGAATCGATGAAGGCGTTGGAGAACTCCACCGCGCTCTTGAGCAAGCCACCTGGATTGAAGCGGAGGTCGAGCACCACGCCATGGAGCGGACGCTCGGCGCGCATCTCGTCGATCGCTGCGACGAAATCGTCGAAGCTGTCGTCGTTGAAGCTCAAGAGTCGCACATAGCCAATGCCCGCAGCGGGATCGATGTACCAATCCCAGATCGGTGTGCCGCGCTCGTCGAGTGCCTTCTTCCACCAACCATTGACCGAGCGGATCTTGATCTCTTCGCGGTTGAGCGCGAGTTCGATCGGCTCTTCAGTGCCTTCGCGCTTGATGCTGAGTACAACATCCTTGCCCGCAGGACCGGTGATCGAGTCGACGGCCTTGTTCAGCGTCCAACCGATGGTGCTCTTGCCGTCGACGGCAACGATGCGGTCATCGCTCTCGACGCCCGCGCGATACGCGGGACCACCTTCAAGTGGATTGATGACTTGGATGTCGCGGCGATCGTCATGACGAATCATGATGCCCACGCCGACGAAGTTGCCCTTGACCATCTGCTCAAAGCGACGGAGTTGGTCGGGCCAGATGACCTGCGAATACTCGTCCTCAAAGCGGCCCGCGAGCTCCTCGAGCGCGCCATCGCCAAACTCGCGATAGAGCACGGTGAGCGGCAGTTCGGGGCCCTTGGCGTTGGCGTCCATCAGGTCGCGCATCGCAGCGTTGAACTGCGGCTTGCCGATGGTGTCGCGATTCAGACGCGCGAGGCCTTCGGTGTTGCGGATGACTGCATCAACGAGGACCTGCGCCTTGGCGGTATCGCCGAGGCCAGGGAAGGTCTCCTTGAGCGTTGCGGTCGTGGCGAGCACGCGCACCGACTCAAGGCCGCCCTTGACCAGCGGCTCCCAACCGCCCGCAGAGATGTGCTCGTTGGCGGCTGTGTTCAGCGCGCTGGCGAGCATGCCCTTGGAAATGCCGTCGAGCGACTCCTTCCAGTCGCCTGCGAAGGCTTCATTGAATTCGGGGAACGGCTTGGTTGGATCAACGCGCTCAGAGATCTGACGACGCAGTTCCCACAAGGCGCGCGGCGCGTACTGCGCGAGCAGTCCGATGCGCTTGTTCACTTCGTGGAGTTGCGCGGTGTACGAACGAAGCAGCGCCGCGTCCGTCGACTCTTCGTGCAGCGTGCGCAGGCGATAGAGAATCTCCTGCGCGACCAACCAATCGCCCTTGGTTTCGGCTTCTTCACGAGCGACTTCAGCCTTCTTCATCACCTCTTGGATCTCGGGGACCAAGAGCGCGCTCGACATGTCGTCAGAGAGCGTCTGGAACTTCACCGCTGCGGTGAGTGCCTTGGTGATGCCGCCCTTGGTGAACGAGGGATCGGCGATGAGGGTCTTGAGGTCCTCAAGAGACTTGGCGCGATCGGCGTCGCGCACTTGCTTACTTTGCCCAAGATGCTCAGCGCGGGCAGCAGCGCTCGCGCGCAGTTGCTTGGCTTCTGCTGCGACATTGGCATCGGGGATCTTCTCGAGAGCCTTCTCGACGGTGGCCAAGTCGCCTGAACGCGCGGCGTTCCAGACGGTCTCTGACCAACGATCGACATCGGTGTCAGCGCGCGCTGGCGTGGACGCCTTGCGCGGCGCTTCGGTAGACGCGGCGTCGCGCGCCTCAGGTCCAGCAGCCGCGACGAACGCGACCAGCGGAGTCCAAGCAAAGACGCCAGAACAAACAACCGCGCCAAGGAGCGCGGCAGGACGGAAGAAGCGATTGGCGCTGGTCGAGGACTTCAGAAACTGCATGGGAGACTCCATCGTGGTCTGACTTGAAGTTGAAACGCGCGGAACTGACTGCCGCGCTCTATGCCGCGGGTAAGGACCTCCGCGCGCAGAACCGTTCTGAGACAGGCTGTTCGTCGGCAATTTTCTGGCACCGATTCAAATTGTCTCAGAATGCCGCGCCACGGAGGTCGCCCCTGTACCATTTCTATCGGCTCTAGTTCCGACGCGGCTCGTCGGATTCGAGATTTCCGATGGCCGACGCGAACGACCGAGACAACCCCGCTAAGCCCACTCCGATTCGCCCTGCGATGCTCGATGACGCGGCCGCAGGGACCTACGAGATCGAGCAGAGCAGCGAGCGCAGCGAGCAGGCCGCCTTGCCTTCGGAGTCAGTCCGAACGCACTCTGAAACGCCCCGCGCAGCCGCAGACCCTTTCAGCCCGCCGCCCGCGCCGCCTGCACGAGCCAAGCGACCCGTCAGCGATGCCCCTCTGCCATGCGGCCAGTGTGGTTATGACTTGCGCGGCCTGCCTGCTGGACGCAGCTGTCCCGAGTGTGGCAGCTCGATCCCGAAGCGCCTGCGCGTGCAACTCTCGCGCTCAGCGGCTTCGGACCAACTCGATCTGAGGATGGAACTGGCGGGTTGCTGGCGCACGCTGGCGTCGGCGAGTCTGGCGCCGATCGTTCTGATGAGCCCGATCCCCTACCTCCTGCCATTTGGCATCGCCATGGCGGTGGCAACGGGGCTCGCGCCAGGATTTCGCATTGTGGCGCTTCGGAAATTTCGCAACCTCGTCGAACTGCCCGAGGCTGGCCGCCCCGCCACTGCGCTTGCGCAACTGGCCGCAGAGTTTCGCGTCGGCATCAAGCGACTGCTGATCATCGCGTTCGTTGAACTGACGCTGGCATCGATCGTCGTGCTCGCATTGTGGGGAACTTTCGGGTCGATCCCTGCAGCGATCAAACCGCTCTACCCGTTTGCAATCGTCGCGTGGTGGATGGTTGCCATGGGCGGAGTCGTCTCCCAGCTGCGCATCGGTGCA
This sequence comes from Planctomycetaceae bacterium, assembly GCA_947490615.1. GTDB lineage: Bacteria > Planctomycetota > Phycisphaerae > Phycisphaerales > SM1A02 > QWPT01. The sequence goes on from CANLHK010000008.1 coordinate 13,989, forward strand.
GCGCTCGCTGCGCGACTTCGGCTCCACTCAACATCGAACGCCGAAGAGCCTTCCATTACTCGCGTCGTCCTCATGGCACGCATCGCGCTCGGTACGGGAATTCTCGGCGTGGCCATGCTCATCAACGGCGCAGCGATCGGTCCGAGCAACATCGCCGTGCTGAAGGTCCTCGCGGGGTTCACGCTGCCCGTCTTCATGCTCGCTGCGCTGATTGGCGCCTGGGTCTGCCTGAAATGCGCTTCCCACGCGAACTATGTCGCGGAATCGGTCTTCAGTTGTGACGGGTAGCGAACCAGTGCGACGCAGCGCGAACTCGAAGAGATGTTTCCAACACTCGCAGCACCGACGATTGCCTCGGACGCGGCGTCGAAACCCGCGACTGCTCCTGGTTGGCAAGATGACGACCCAGTTCCGCTGGCGTGATTCGCCGTTTAGCCGCGCACAAACGCAGCTTCGGCAAGATCAATCGCGCGACCGAGCGCGGAAGCCTTGTTGAGCGTCTCCTGCCATTCCGCAGTTGGGACGCTGTCGCGCACGACACCAGCGCCCGCCTGCAGATGCACGGTCCACGGCGCACGACCGCCAGTCGGAACTGGAATGACCATGGTGCGCAACGCCAGCGCGATATCCATGTCGCCGCTGTAGCCGACAGCGCCGATGCCGCCTGAGTACGGGCCGCGACGCATGGGCTCAAGCTCATCAATGATCTCAATGGCGCGAACCTTGGGCGCGCCCGAGACCGTGCCCACGGGAAGCGTGGCCCGCAGCGCATCAAACGCGTCGCAGCCAGACTTCAGCGTTCCTGTGATCGTCGAACTGATGTGCATGACATGGCTGTAGCGCTCGACTTCCATGCAGCGATCAATGGAGATCGTCCCCGCGGCGCAGACGCGACCGAGATCGTTGCGCCCAAGATCCACGAGCATGACATGCTCTGCGCGTTCCTTGGTATCGGCGAGCAACTCGCGTTCGAGTGCTTCGTCAAGTTCAGGAGTCGCGCCGCGTGGTCGCGTACCTGCGAGTGGACGATTGGTCACGACACCGTCGTGCACGCGACAGAGAATCTCAGGACTCGACGCCACGAGAATCGCGCCTTCTCCCTGCAGATAGACCTGATACGGACTCGGATTCACCACGCGCAGAGCGCGATAGAGATCAAACGGATCCGCGTGCGTGGTTCGCTCGAGTCGCTGCGAAAGCACCACTTGGAACGCGTCGCCCGCTGCGATGTACTCCTGCGCCTTGACCACCATCGACTCGAACTGCGCCTGCGTGAGATTCGATGCAGGCGTCACGGGAGCGCGCGAGAGATCGAGCTCAATCGAACCATGCGCGAGGCGTGGACCGTCTGCGAAGAGCTGCGCCTCAAGTGCATCGAGTCGATCGATGAGCGCCGCAAAGGCCCGCTCGGGCGACGGCGACTCGTCGACGCGCGCAGAGACAATCGCGTGGAGCGTCTTACCGACATGATCGAAGACCACGACATCTCTGTAGAGACCAAAGTGGAGATCGGGAATCTGGCGATCGTCGTGGGGCGCGCGCGCAAACGAGAGCTTGCTGGGCTCGAGATAACGCACGCTGTCAAAGCTGGCAAAGCCCACGAATCCGCCCACAAATGCCCGTGGAAGCCGCAAAGACGCCAGCGCCGCAGCGGGCGCGGGGCGATAGGGCTCTGCAAGTTCGCGCAGGAGCGCCAGCGGGTCGCTCGACTCGACGGTGCGCCGCGTCTGACGACGGTGATCCGCGATGATGGCACGGTGCTCGCGCGCGGTGAGTTCCAGCGCAGGACGCGCAGCGAGGATCGAGTAACGGCCGACATTGGCGCCGTTCTCGACCGACTCAAAGAGGAAACTCGGCGCGGTGCGCTCGTCAGGCAGAACCAGCTTCCGATACGCCACCACGGGCGTGAGTTGGTCGCTCATCAGACGGCGCGAGAGAATCACCAGCGGCCCGTGGGCGCGTTGGCGGTCAAATGATTCCTTCAGTTCCTTCACGCGCGGCAAGGTAGCCGATTGCAACGACGCGTTACCATCGCTTCCTTCATGGAGAGCGCGACCACGACGACCACGCACGGCACCCCGCATGGCTCCCAGCCTGCCTCCCAATTAGGAGTCGCGCCAGCGGCACGCCTGAAGGGAATCACCAAGACTTACTTCAAGCCTGACGGATCGGTCCTCGTCGAAGCGTTACGCGCGCTTGATCTCGACATTCCTCGCGGCCAATACATCGCGATCATGGGAGCGTCGGGTTCAGGCAAGAGCACGCTGATGAACCTGCTTGGTTGTCTTGATCGACCCACTGCGGGTCAGTACGAACTCGACGGCAAGCCAGTGGAGAGTCTCGGTGACGACGAACTCAGTCGCGTGCGCGGCGAGAAGATCGGCTTCGTCTTTCAGGCGTTCAACCTCATCTCGGAACTCTCGATCCTTGAGAACGCGGAGATTCCGCTGCTTTACCAAGGCATCCCCGCCAAGGAACGGCGCGTGCGCGCGTTCGAAAGTTTGTCGTTGGTTGGACTCGAGAACCGCGTCCATCATCGCCCGCGCGAACTTTCGGGAGGCCAGCAGCAGCGCGCAGCGATCGCCCGCGCGTTGGTCGGTCGACCTGCGATTCTCATGGCCGACGAGCCGACAGGAAATCTCGACAGCGCCACAGGCCAAGCGATCCTCGAGGTCTTCGAGGAGCTCCACAAGAAGGGGCTCACGCTCATCATGGTCACCCACGATGATCGCATCGCGCAACGCTGCCAGCGCGTGGTGCGACTGCGCGACGGTTCGATCGAGTTTGATCGCGTGAACCAGCAAACGATGGCGCACCGCGGAGACTCTGCGTGAAGTCCACCAAGCCCGATGGCTCGTGGATCGCCGTCGAGCGACACGCTCGCGTGCTCGGTATCGATCCAGGCACGCGGCTCGCGGGCTACGCAGTCGTGGACTTCGACACGCGCAGCGCAGAAACGACGGTGGTGGACGCGGGCGTCCTTCGCCTCAGCGCCGACGCGTCGCTCTCGGTGCGCTTACAACAGTTGTTCGATGACCTCAACCAAGTGATCGCAGAGCACGCGCCGACCCACGCGTGCGTCGAAGCGGTCTTCTCCCATACCGACTTTGCTGGAAGCGCGATCACGCTCGCGCACGCGCGCGGCGTTGTCCTCTTGGCACTGCAGCAGCGCGCGCTCCCGATCGCGGAGATTCCGCCCGCGGAAATCAAGAAGGCCGTGGCAGGCAACGGACGCGCGACGAAAGAGCAGATGCAGCGCGCCGTGATGACCCAGTGCGCGTTGGCGACGCTGCCTGAGCCACCTGATGTCGCTGATGCGATCGCCATTGCACTCTGTGGCGGACGACGGTTGCGCGGAGTGCAGCCGTGACGCACGCTCAACCTTCGCGCACCACGCGTCGGGCGATCATGCATGTCTTGCTGACGATGCTCGCGCTCACAGTGAGTGCGTGCAGCACGCCGCGAGCGACTCCCGCAACCACAGCGTGGACCACGCTCTCACCGACGATTCGCATCGATCGCACGCAGGGCATCGTGGAGTTCACTGCGACCAGCGTCATCAGTGTGGGCTTCCTCGAAACCTCCGTTTGCACAGTGGGAACACGCGAACACGAATCGCTCTTCGCCTTTGATGGCGCCGCGAGCGAGATTCACGCGGCGCTTTTGCTCGCGGGCTTTGTGCCGGGAACTCCAGGTCGTTGGCGCGAAGTGACGGCGGCCGATGGTTCCTTCAGCGTTGAGAGCGTGCCGCCGACGGGTGAAAGCGTTGAAGTCGGCGTGCGACTGCCCGATGGCCAACAGTTCCCCGTCGCACATTTTGTGCGCGCCGCGCCGATCACGGACGAGGCCGCGCTGCTCACACCTCCAACCGCGATGGTCTTTGGTGGATCGCGTCTTCGCACCGATCGACGCACGGGTCGCGAGATCTATCTCGCCGATGCGTCGGGCTCGCTGATTGGGTTGGTGACCTTCGGTGATGAGACCATCGGGTGCGTCGAAGTCATTCCCGATCAAGCCAGCGTCGCAGCGCCGATCTGGGAAGTCTTCACCGAGCGCATGCCAACGCCTGGCACGGCCGTCACCATCGTGGTTCGACGGAGCACTCCCACAACTTCGGCTGCCACACCCGAGGCAAAAAAATAAAAGGCCCGGTCGAAGCAGAGCCTCAGACCGAGCCCTTCCGGGGGCAAGATGGAGTGGGGTGTAAGCCCTACTTCAAAGACAAGATACGCGGTTTTTCAGGCTCGTCAAGTTGAGTGGAGCAGCGACCTCGCCTTCCTAGAGAATCATGGCGCAATCAAACCTCCCACACGCACTTACGCGGAACTTCCGACTCGCACTCAGTTCTCTAGAGGCGCGCGATGGCGGTTCGAATGGACTGCTTGGGGGTGGCGGAACGGTTGGAGTGGGCGCGATTGGTGAGTTGGAGGTCACCGTGGTCGGGATTCCGAGTCCGACCGGCTACCTCCTCGACATCACGGTGCTTGATGCTGCCCTGCGCCGGACCGCAACGCCACGGTTTTGCGCGGCAGTTCGGACTGAAGCTGCAACAGGCAAGCCGACCGATCTTGTGCAGTTGCTTCAGGAGGTTGCCGCCGCCACCGCGGTGGAGTTACCCGTCACGGTCGCCTCACTGGCCTACAGGCCGAGCCCGTTTCGCAGCGTCGCCGTCACTTTGAACACCCTCTTGCAGGACAACGCCATGGATACGCACTCACCACCCACGCAAGGCGTCGGAGCGCTGCTCAGCGAGACCTTCGAGTTTGCCGCTGCGCACCGCCTGCATCTGGCCACGCTCAGCGACGAGGAGAACCGTCGCCTCTTTGGAAAGTGCAACAACCTCCACGGGCATGGCCACAACTATCGCATCGAGGTCGCCGTCGCCGTCCCCACCGATGATTCAGGCTCGTTCGGGTTTGCGGCGCTGCAGGAAGTTGTCCAACGCGAGATCATGGATCGCTTCGACCACAAGCACCTCAACATCGACTGCCCCGAGTTTCGGACCTTGAATCCCTCGGTTGAGAACATCGCCAAGGTCTGCCACGATCTCTTGGTCGGCCCACTTGCCAAGCGCGGCGGAGCGTTGCGCTTCGTGCGCGTGTGGGAGACGGACAAGACGAGTTGCCAGTATCCAGCGTGATCACCGATCCAAACTTGAGATCGAGAACGAGAACCAGAGCATGCACCTTTCACTTCGATCAACTGCCCGTGCCACCATCATGGCGCTCGCCCTCACCGTCGTAGGTCACGCGCACGCGCAGAAAGCGATTCAAGTTCCGCCTCCAACGGGACTCGCCAAGCCGCCTGCGGTTCCTCTTCCGCCCCCACTCTCTCGCAATGAAGGGCGCTACCGCGAGCTCGCGACCTACATCAAGACGCGCGGTGAGCTTGATCCTGCCACGCGCGTTGAGGTGGAGAAGCTCGCCGTCGACATCGATGTCGACCTCGCTGCGCCGACGACCGATCGTGAGCAGATGCTTCGACTCCTGCCCGCACGCGCCCAGATGGCGATTTGGCTCGACGATTCCGCTGCGATGGACTCCGCGTTTGAGCGACTCGTCGCCATGACGCCAGCAACGGAAGCCGTCGTGCTGGCGTGGGCGCGCCAACTCAATCGTGAGGCGCGTTTCGAGAAGACCATCACCGTGCTCGAAGGCCGCGAGTTCACCACGCCCGCGCGATCGATCGACGCCAAGATTGTTCTCGCCGATGCGCTCATCGGGCTCAACCGCTTCGAGCCCGCGCAAGCAGAGCTCAACACCGCGCCCGCTCTTGGTCGCAGCTCCGAGCAATTGGCTGCGATCTCGCTCTTCTCGCGACGCGCGTCCCTCGGGCGCAACCTCTTCAATCGTGAGCTCGGGGCACAGCTGAAGGACCAGAAGCGCGGCGATCTTCCCACCGTCGAACTCATGACGACCAAGGGCTCGATCATCGTGGAGCTCTTTGAGGAGCAAGCACCCAACACCGTGGGAAACTTCATCGAGCATGTCGAGCTCGGCACCTACAACGGAACGACCTTTCATCGGATCATGCGCGGCTTTGGTGTTCAGGGCGGTGATCCCGCGACGGCGTCAGGCGCAGCGGGCGGGCGCGGAACTGGTGGCTGGGTCACTCCCGACGAGTGCACACTGCCTGATCACCGCGTACCGATGGCTGGGCGACTGGTCATGGCTCGACAGGGCGCATCCGACGGCCCGGTGAAGCCTGCAGCCAACTCAGCAGGATGTCAGTTCACGATTCTCACTGGTCCAGCGGAGAGCCTTGACGGCGTCTACACCGTCTTTGGTCGCGTGATCGACGGCATGGATCGCGTGACGCAACTGCGCGCGGACGATCTCATCGTCACCGCGACGGTGCTCTTCAAGCGCAAGCACGAGTACAAAGGTGTTCGTCTGGGCGAAGGTCGAGCAGGCGAGTATCTCTTGCCGCGTGCTGGGATCCCGCTGACTCCTGTGCAGGCAGGCGAGGTCAGCCCTTCGCCGACGCCGAATTCGACGCCGGCTTCGACGCCAATTCCCGTCCCGACCGCGCCAGGGATTCCCAGCGCGACGCCGTGATCACTCCGCGGCGCTGCGTTCGAGTGTCTCGGGGTCGTAGCGGTAGCAGCAGCCTGGCGCTTCGTCGCGGGTGAGCTTGTGGCTTCCATCGCACAGCGGAAACTGCTTGGAGATTCCGCACGCGCAGATGGCGATGAGTTTGCCCGGCGGATTCTTCGCCGCAAACTCCGCTGGATCGATCTTGACCGGACCTGTTGCTTCGAGTCGCACCAACCGCGCCATAGCTACTCCTCGTTCACTGACTCAAGAGACTGCACTCAGAACTCAAGATCCGCCTCGCCAAAGAGACGGAATCCTTTGCGTCGCAGGATCTGTCCCGCAAGCGTGTTGTCATCGGTCGAGAGCACGACGGTCGGTCTTCCGTCAGGTCGCGGCATTGTCGGATAGGCGAAGCGGATGTTGAGCTCCGCCGCAAGCAGGAACTTGCAAAGGTGATGGAGCTCGTGGTCGGTGCCGAGTTCTGCCACCAACACATTGGTCTGGCAAACTGGATAACCGTGGCGCTCAAGGAAGGCGTTGGCAATCGCGGGCTTGTCGAGGATCAGTCGGATCACCGCGAAGTCCGAGCTGTCCATGATCGAGATGCCACGCACCGAGACGCCGCTCTCCTCGCTGAGATCACCGAGCAACTCGCGCAGCTTGCCCACGCGATTGTCGAGGAAGATGCTGAAATGTCGCACCATTGGTGGCGCGTACCCCAGCTCGGTGTCTTGCGGCGTTCGACTCATGAAGGGTGGGATGGTATCGAGTGGTTCACGAGTGGTTCACGACCAGTTCGAGAGCAGAATCGCGAGATCGGGCGCATCCACGGAACCATTCCCGTTGAAGTCCGCAGGGCTCGCCACTCCCCACGCGCTCAGCAAGATCGAGAGATCGGGCGCTCCCACAAGCCCGTCGCCGTCGAGGTCGTAGGGATTCAGCACGACATACGGCCCGACGAGCGTGGTGTTGGCCAGATTCGTGCTCACCGTAATCGTGAGCGCCGTGACGCCTGCAGGCAATGATGCGGGATCGACGACGGTGGTCTGGGGTGCCATCACAAACTGGTCAAAGCGAACCGTCGAACCAGTCGTCGCCAAGACGCGGCCAGTGAGACCTGCGTTACTGACCGAGGAAAGCGTTCCTGAAGCGCTCGCCACTCCTGTTGCCACATAGTTCGCCTGCATGAGCACGGGCGCACCGACGAAGTTCACTGCACCGAGCGCTCCAACGGGAGAGGTCGATGGCGCCTGCAGATCAAACACCAATCCCGTCAGCGCCACATCAAGCGACTGGCAACCGATGAAGGGAAAGCAGTAGAGATCGAAGTGGAAGTTCGCGTCCGCAGGATCGAGATGCATCTGACTCATCGTGACGGCGTTCCACGCAGGATCAGGACCCGCAAGAAACGACTGGCCGAAGCCCGTCACCGCCAGTGTCTTCGCGTCGGTATCGGAACTCGTGCCGAGCGCTGTCGTGATGGAGATCTGCACCGTGAGCACCATCGAACCCGTGCGCGGCACAGTGAGCGATGCGTTGCTGTCTGCGTGCAGCGTGGATGCGGCGAACGACGCACAAAGAGCGGTCAACAGACTTCGGTTCATCGTGTCCTCCTCGAGGCGTCGTTGGTGACGCGGACTCTGAACTTCGAGGCAGACTAACTGCAAACGGTCCGAAGACCATCCCTCACGCGGTACGCTTGGATGATGTTTCCTGCCCGCTCGTTTGCCTCGGCCCTTCTGTGCACGCTCCTCTTGAACTCCGCGTCGAACGGCCAAGGAGAGGCACGAAAGCCACAAGACCCGCTGCAACAGGACGCTGCGCTCACGGCCCGACTCAACCAACTCATCGATGCCCACGATGAGTGGCGGCTCGTGGTCTTTCCCGAGTACGCACTCAAGCGCGGCCATGAGACCCGCGCGGGCGAACTCACCGACAGCTCGCTGGCGGGCATTCATCGCCGCAATGCCACCGTCGTGCAGTTTCTGGAAGAGGCCCGCGCGATTGATCCCGCGCATTTGTCGGATGCCGACGCGCGCGACTATCACCTCTTTCGTCGCGACCTCGAACTCTCGGTCGATGGCTTTCGCTTTGGCGCGTGGATGATGCCCGTAAGCGGACGCAACGGCCCGCATCAGGACATCGCGCAGATGGGTGAACTGGCGACCTTTGCAGATCTCGACGACTACGAGGCCTACCTCAATCGCCTGCTCGGAGTGCCTGGCTCGCTGCTTGGAACCATGGAAGTCATGCGCGCTGGATTGGCCGCTGGGCTTGTTCCACCTTCCGTGACCGTCACCGAAGTGCCGCTGCAGATTCGCGCCGCGCGCGTCGGACTGCGCGACAGTTTGCGCAAACCCTTCACGCGCATGCCCATGTCGATCGAGCCTGCTGATCGCGAGCGACTCCTGCGCGACTTTGAACGCACGCTCGAACCGATCGACATCATGCTCACTGAGTTTGAGGTGTTCTTTACGAACGAGTACCTGCCCAAGTGCCGCGCCACCATCGCCGCGTGCGATATGCCCGACGGCGCAGCGTGGTACGCGCACCAGTTGAAGGTGCACACCACCACAAGTCTCACGGCGAAAGAGATCCACGAGACTGGACTCTCCGAGGTCGCCCGCATTCGCGCCGAGATGATGACCGTGATTGCACGCACCGATTGGTACGCAGCGGACAAGAGTCGCGCCGAGATGTCCGACGACGCGCGCTTTGCGGCCTTCATCCACTACCTGCGCACCGACAAGCGCTTCTACTGCACGACGGCCGAAGAACTGCTCGCGCGTTACCGCGATGTCTCCAAGCGCATCGACCCGAAACTTCCCGCGCTCTTTGCAACCTGTCCACGATTGACCTACGGCGTGCGGGAAATCCCCCGCTTCATGGCGCCGTCGCAGACCACCGCCTACTACCAACCAGGAAGTCCGCAGCGCGGTGAGCCTGGCTACTTCTACGCCAACACCTACGCGCTCGACCAGCGCCCCACCTACGAGTTCATTCCGCTCACGCTGCATGAGGCAGTGCCTGGTCATCACTTCCAGATCGCCCTTGCGCAGGAACTTTCAGGGAGTCGCGAGTTCCGCAAGGATCTCGACTCAACGGCCTTCACCGAAGGTTGGGCGCTCTACGCAGAACGACTCGGGATTGAGATGGGCTTCTTCGAGGATCCCTACGACGACTTTGGTCGCCTGCTCTACGAGATGTGGCGCGCCTGCAGATTGGTTGTGGACCCTGGCATGCACGCCTTTGGTTGGTCGCGCGATCAGTCCATCGGCTTCCTGCAACAGAACACGGCGCTCAGCGAGCTCAACATCATCAACGAGGTCGATCGCTACATCGGTTGGCCAGGACAAGCGTGCGGCTACAAACTGGGCGAACTCGCGATCCGTCGACTTCGCGCCGAGGCCGAAGCGGCGCTTGGAACCGCGTTTGATCTCCGTCAGTTCCACGATGCGGTCTTGTTGAGCGGTCCAATCCCTCTTGATCTCCTCGAACGGAACATCGCGCAGTGGATCGCGGCGGAGAGGCGACACCTTGCTCCCCAAGGCTGAGCTCGTCGAGAGAATCTCCGTGATGACACCGCACACGATGCGCCCGAAGGCCTCCCCCACTGATCTCTCGGCGCTCTTGAAGCGCGTGTTCGGCTACGACTCGTTTCGTCCATTGCAACGAGAGATCATGGAGGTCTCGCTGCGCGGGCAGGACGCCGTGGCGATTCTCCCGACAGGCGCAGGCAAGAGCCTCTGCTACCAACTGCCCGCCCTCGCGCGTGACGGTCTCACGGTTGTCGTCTCACCGCTCATCGCGTTGATGAAGGACCAGGTCGATCAACTGCAAGCAGCAGGTGTCGCGGCGACGGCGTTGAACTCGTCACTCGACGATGCCGAAGCACGAAGGCGACTGTCCGATCTCGAATCAGGTAAGACGAAGATCCTCTTTGTTGCCCCCGAACGACTGGTGCTGCCCGACTTTCTTGCGCGCCTGACGCGGTGGAAAGTTGCGGCGCTTGCCGTCGACGAAGCGCACTGCATCAGCGAGTGGGGCCATGACTTTCGACCCGAGTACCGACGACTGCTCTCGGTGCGCAAGGCACTGCCTGGAGTGCCGACCCTCGCACTCACCGCGACCGCGACTCCGCGCGTCCGCGCTGACATCGTCACGCAACTGCAGCTTGAAGCGCCCGAAGTTTTTGTCGCGAGCTTCAATCGACCCAACCTCATGTATCGCGTGCTCGCCAAGGACGGAGCCGCCGCGCAAGTGGTCGCCTTCGTTCGAACGCGACGCGACGACGCGGGCATCGTCTACTGCCAGTCGCGCAAGTCGACGGAGGCGATGGCTGCTGCACTTGTGAAAGCGGGCGTTCCTGCTGCGGCCTACCACGCGGGACTCGACGCCACAACGCGCGCGAACAACCAGGATGCCTTTCTGCGCGACGAAATCCGCGTGGTCTGCGCGACGGTCGCCTTCGGCATGGGCATCAACAAGCCCAATGTGCGCTTTGTGATTCATGCCGATCTCCCCAAGAACATCGAGGGCTACTACCAGGAGACGGGTCGAGCTGGACGCGATGGTCTACCGAGCGAGTGCCTGCTTCTCTATTCGCGCGGCGATGTTGCCAAGTACATCGGCTTCATCAGCGAGATCGAAGACGAGGAGGCGCGTCGCGTCGCACGCAGTCAACTCGATCGCATGGCGGCCTTCGCGGACAGTGCTGCGTGCCGCCGCGTGGAACTCCTCGGTTACTTCGGTGAGGCGTGGACCAACGACGACGGTGCCGCCAGTTGCGACGGCTGCGACAACTGCCTCGAGCCACGCGAGGGGTACGACGCGACGGTGGAGAGTCAGAAGTTCCTGAGTTGCGTGCTGCGCATCGCGCAGAAATCGGGTTTCGGCGTCGGGCTCCAACACATCGCCGATGTGCTGGCTGGTGCCGACACCGAGAAGATTCGTCGATGGTCGCACGACACCTTGCCCACCTACGGCATCGGGAAGGATCGCCCACGCACAGCGTGGATTTCGCTGGGGCGGCAGCTGGTGCAGTCGGGGCACCTCGCGCTGAGTGAAGGTGCCTTTGCGACGATCGAAGTCAGCGCGCTTGGTGTGGACGCGCTGCGCCAGCGGGCGCCGATCGTTCTCGTGAAACCCATCGTGCCCGCGGCCACGAGTGATGATGCGAAACCCAAGCTCAAGGCTGGAGCGATCGAGTGCGATGACGCGCTCTTTGACCACTTGCGCGCCCTGCGCAAGGAGATCGCCAGCGCGCGCGGCGTGCCGCCCTATGTCGTCTTTAGTGATGCCACGCTGCGACACATGGCGCGGATCTATCCCACCGACAACGAGGCGATGCTGCGCGTTCCTGGTGTGGGCGAACGCAAGCGCGCGGACTTTGGCGACGATTTCTCCAGCGCGATCCGTTCGTGGCTCTCGACGCATCCACGACTGACCTTTCTCACCGAAGAACGGCTCGCGCCGCGCAAGCCTTCCAAGCAAGGTAAACGCGGCGGGCTCAACGACACCACGCAACAAACGCTGGCGCAGTTTCACAACGGGAAGTCGATCGACGAGATTGCGCAAGAGCGCGGACTCGTGGTGAGCACCGTTGAAGCGCATCTTCTTGCGGCACTCGAGGCAGGTGAAGATCTGCCGCGCGCGCGACTCATGACCCGCGAAACCGCACGCGCCATCGAGTCAGCGTTCGAGGAGTCAGGACGATCAGGACTGCGCACGGTCTTTGAGGCACTGAACGGCCCAAACTCGCACGAGGGCGCGCCGCAGATCACCTACGGCTTGCTGCGCCTGCATCTCGCGCTCCAAGCCAAAGAGCGCGGCAGCTAAGCGCGTCGATCAACCGCGGAAGATCGCGCCGGCCTTCTTGCCCACGAGCGCAGCGGCCGTCGCCAGTGCGATACCAAGGAACGCCATCGCCCACACTCCAAGCGCACTCGCGACGCCTGGTCCGTCACCGAGTCGCTCTGCGAGCGAGAAGATCGCCTTGGTGATCGGATAGTCCCCTTCGCGCTGCGCGAGAATGAGACTGTCGGAGACTTCGAGCATCGCGAAACAGAACGCGAGAATCGCACCCGCAGCGATGTTGGCGGCCAAGAGCGGCAGCACAATCTTGCGCGTCACGCGCCAACGCGAAGCGCCGAGGTTGAAGCCCGCTTCTTCGAGCGCGACGGAAGTCTGCTCGAGCCCTGCAGCGGCAGATCGCACGACATAGGGAAGTCGACGCACCGCGTAGGCGAGAATGAGAAACGGAATCGGATTCGGCGTCGGTCCGAGGATGTCACCGACAAAGTGCAACGGCGAACCCGCGCTAAACGGCCAGCGCAAACTCGCGGCAACAAGACCAAACGCGAAGACGAGTCCAGGCACCGCCAGCGGCAACATCACGAGCGCATCGAGCACAGCGCGACCCCGCACCGTGCCACGCACAAGAAGCCGCGCGACAAAGAGCCCGACCACCACATCGATCACCGTGGCGATCCCCGCGAAGATGATCGAATTGCGCACGCTGCCTGCTGCCAGTGGATGGGTCAGCGCTTGCACGAAGTGATCCGAGGTCAAGCTCTCGGGAAGAATCGTTTGATACCAACGACCGTTCGAAGCCAACGCAGTGCCGATGACGCCGAAGTGTGGCAGCAGCGCGACAAACGCCACGAGCGCAAACGCCAAAGCAGCCAATCGCGCGCGCACACCAACGAGCTTCTGCAGTCCAGCGCCTGCGCTCGCCTTCGCGAGCATCGCGTGACCCTTGCCGCCCAGGACGAGGCGTCCGACGGTGTAGGAGAGAATGGTCGCAGCGAGCATGACCGCCGTCAGCGCATAGGGCTGGCGCGAGGCCTCCATCTCTTTGATCCCGTTGAAGATCTGGACGGGCGTCGTCTTGCTGAACTCAAGCATGAGTGGCGTGCCGAGCTCGGTGAAGCTCCACACGAAGACGATCGTTCCACCCGCAAAGAGTCCCGGACGAATGAGCGGCAGCGTGATGCGGCGGAAGCGCGTCCAGCGCCCTGCGCCTGCGTTGATTGCTGCCTCTTCCATCGAGGGATCGAGGTTGGCAATCGCAGCAACGAGGTTGAGGTACAGAATCGGAAAGAGCGCGACCGCTTCAAGGAGCACGATGAGCGCAAATCCGCCGCGACCGAGGAAATCAACGGGTTCGGACACCGCGTGGAGATCGAGCAAGAACGCGTTCACGGCGCCCTCGCGTCCCAGCAGCTGGCGCATACCGATCGCTCCAACAAAGGGCGGAAGAATGAGCGGCGCGAGGATCAGCGTCGAGAGCAGCGGCTTTCCCGCGAACGAGGTCCGCGCCGACAACAGCGCGAGCGGCAAGGCGATGACCACGGCGACCGTCGTGGTGCAAGTCGCGATCAGAAACGCGTTGAGCAGCCCGTCGCGCAGGACGGGATCGCGAAAGACATTGGCGATGTGCAAGAAGGTCAGCGTGCCATCGTCGTTGGCAAACGCACTCGCGACGCCAAGCCAGATCGGATAGACCAGCGGCACGCCGACAAGAAGGATGAGCACCATTAGCCAGAGGCGCTGGGTCTTCGGACGCATGAGCGGCGGATGGTAGTAGAAACGATCTCCGCTTGAGATCGCTTACAGCACAGCGCCCCACGCACCCAAGAGAATCGCGAGGTCAGGCGCGTTCACGACATTGTCGCTGTTGAGATCGGCGATGCCGCCCGCGCCCCAACCGTTGAGCAAGATCGCGAGGTCCTGCGAGTTGACCGTGCCGTTCCCATCGAGGTCAGGCGACGGAGTGGTGTTGGGCATGTACCACGAGACCACAACGGGAAGCGCGGACTGCGTGCCCGTGTTCCGATGGAGTTCAAGCACATAGTCGCCCGCAGCGACGCCGTGGAGTACGAGAAGCTCGGTGTTCTCTGTGCTGCTCTTACTCTCGCAGTTGCCGCTGGTAAACGAGCTCGCCCCAGCATCGCCGGTGATTGACACCAGCACGCCGTTTTGCAGCTTCCACAAGCGAAGGTCGAGGTCCTGCATGTTCCAAGTCGTGAAGTTCGTGGCGACCTGTCGGTTCCATGACGCAGCCACGCTGACCTCGTCGACACCTTGGTTCAACCGGAACGACCAGTAGGCGCTGGTATTGGACAGGACGGTCGGGATGTAGTCCCAACCTTGATGACGGGTGAAGGTCGCGGGCTGTGGCGCCGCAAACGCAGTGGCCTCGCCGCCCGTGAAGATGCGGTGGGCGCGGTCGATGTTCAGGAGATCAGCGCCATAGATCGGATCAAGCGGCGCCGTGCTGATTCCGCGCGAGGCGCCGCTGGTTGGAGCACCGTTACTCCACGCGGGACGATGCGTCGTGCCCGCCATGATCGCGCTCTTGATCGTGAGTGCTTTGTTCGCGTTGGCGTTGGCCGAGATCGCAGGATCGCTGTCGGCTGCGTCAAAGAGCAGCGCCGCCGCGGCACCGACGATTGGCGTCGCGTAGCTCGTGAAGAGGCCAGGTGCGACGATGTCAGGCTTGCGACGCGACGGTCCATCGAGTCCAGCGGGCGTGAGTGCCGCCGCGTGATTGCCATCGGCGAGTCCGACGGTGATGTTGTTGAAGGCGTAGGCGAGAAGCGGTTGCGCCGCACTGCCCGCGCCGTTGTTGGTGCCGACGGCCATGAAGAGGTTGTCGCGCGCGATGGCAAAGTCGAGTCGGCGCAATCCATCGTTGTCATTGGTGGCGTTGCCGAACGATCCGATCCACGAGTGGTTGAAGACCTTCACACCAACTGGTGGAGTCGCGGGGACCACCGCGGCGCCCTGACCGACATGGAGATAGACCGAGGTGAGCCACGGATTCACATTCCAGTTGGAGATGCTCGTCACACCCTTGGCGATCGATCCTGTGTTCCCGTAGAGATTGCGGCCGACCTCTGTGGCGTGTCCGCTTGGCGCGAGTCCCGTGCCCGAGAGCAGACTGAAAGTCTTGCCGCTGAACTCGACAAGCGTGGTGTCGGGCGCGTAGGACCCTCCCGCATTCTCGGGTGCTTCAACATGACCGATGCCAATGCCTGCACCCGTTGGAGTCGCTGCACCAAGGCGCGTCACGAGGTCGGTGTACTTGATGTCAGAGAAGACATCAGCCTGCGCGACCAGAGCACAGAGTGGTATGGACAGAATCATCGCACCGCAAACGCGGGTGCTCATCGAGAAGAGTGTGCGCTGGGGGCTGGGCATCACCTGAACCTACCACGGCAGCGGCGTTGTTCAAGAACGGTGCGATTCAAGGCGCCCAATTTGGGGGCTATGGAGTGTCCGACTGTATGGGTCGTTCACTCTGTGTGACGCGGCGCCGAGGCGGAGCCTGCAGCGGGCCGCGTGGGGGTGCGCGACGGCTCGCGTGGAGGCGCCGACTTGTCGAGCACCTCAATCTCAACACGCTGGTTGTGGGCATCGGCGCTCGCTCCCGAGGGGAACGGTTCGACGCGATCTCCATCGCCCGCGCCGCGAATGCGAATGCGCCAGTAGTCGAGTCCGCCCGCGACGAGTCGCTTGCTGACCGAGAGCGCGCGATCGAGCGACAACTTCATCGCGCGTTCCGAGTCGCCAACGCTTTCGCCAGCGCCCACATGTCCGTAGACCTCAACGATGGTGCTCTGACCATCGATGCGCTTGGCGAGATCATCAACGATCTTCTGCCCAGCGTTACTCAGCGTCGAAGAGCCCGACGCGAACATGACATTCGTGCCGCGCGCGCTGCGCTCACCTGGACGAACCGTCGTGACATTGCGTTCCTTGCCTGAGACCCCAGGGTCTTCGCTGTCGCCTGCGTCACCTTCGCTGCGCTCCCTGATGTGCTCACGGAGCCGAGCGTCCTCTGGATCCATGCCGTCTGGATCGACAGGGTTGTTGAAGGCGCGCCGCAGCGCGATCACATAGTCGAGCTGTGCTGGTGAGAGCGCCACGCCGTCACTCTCTTCGCCTGCGCCACCAGGGTTGCCACCCTTGGGCTGCACATTGAGCGCAAAGAGAATCACGAAGAAGCCCATCATGAGCATCACCATGTCGGCGAATGAGATGAGCCACTCGGGCGCGCCCTCGTGCTCTTCGTGCGCTCCACCGCCATGGCCGCCACCACCGTGGCCACCATGCTTCTTCTTATGACCGCCGTCATCGCCCTTGCCGCCGCCATGGCCGGCGTCTTTCTTTCCGTGCTGATCGTGCTTGGCGTCGCTCATGGCAGATGGCTCATTTCAGCGGGAAATCAGGCGGCAATCTTGAGGTTGCGTCGCGCGCTGTTGGGGATGAAGGCAAGCATCTTCTCTTGCGTGGCGCGTGGATTGTCGCCAGCCTGGATCGAGAGGATTCCCTGCAACATCATCTCCTTCGAGAGGATCTCTTCACCCGAACGCAGTGCGAGCTTGTCACCCATGGGACCAGCGACGGCGTTGGCGAGCACGGTTCCGTACATCGTCGCAACGACTGCGATGGCGAGCATGTGGCCGAGCACATCGATACCGCCGTTGAGGTTGCCGAACATGCCGACCTGACCAATCAAGGTCGCGACGAGTCCGTATCCAGGCGCGTAGAGCTTGATGAGATCGAAGAACTTCTTGCCCGCAGCGTGACGCTGTTGAATCGCCATGACTTCGAGGCGCAGTGTCGTCTCGATGATCTCTTCGTCGGTGCCGTCGACCGCCATGCGCAGGCCCTTGGCCAGGAATGGATCGTGGATCTTCTCGATCTCGTTCTCAAGGCTGAGGATGCCATCACGACGCGCCTTGTCCGAGAGCGTGCTCATGAGCTTGACGGTCTCAACCGCAGAGATGCCCTTGTTGAAGAAGAAGCGGCGGATGTAGCCAGGCACCGACTTCAGGTTTTCCCACGGCATGGCCATGAGCAGCACGGAGACCGTGCCGCCGAACACCATGATCAGGCCCTTCTCCGAATAGAACATGCTGAAGTGACCATGCGAGGCCATCCACATGACGACCACGCAGGCGACCACTCCGATGATGCTTCCGACAACGCTGGCCTTGTCCATGAAACTCGCCTCCGGCGTTGCAGTGATGCAACGCGCTGAACCGCGTGGAGTCCGGTAGGACGCCACGAGGGTCCGCCTCGTGATCGGCTCATCGGAGTCGTGCCATCGGTGCGGTTCATGCGATCAGGGAGGTTCAAAACCATCTGTGCCGTTTCGACCGGCAGGGTCCCAAGACATGGTCGTTCTCGGACGGCGGAATGGTGGGTTTGCGTCTATCCTCGCCGCTTCGCACGACCATGATTGAGCCGAAGCCCACCAACCCACAGAAACCACTTGCCGTTGTCACCGAGCATTTGGCAGACGAAGCGACTGCGTGGTTGGGCGAGCGCTGCGAACTGGTGCACGCCTCCGTCGGCGATGCGCGCTTCATCGAACTCGCGCACGCGGTTGAGGCGCTCGTCGTGCGCACCTACACCGTCGTCGATGCGCAACTCCTCTCGATGCTGCCGCGACTTCGCGTGGTTGGCCGCGCTGGTGTCGGCGTTGACAACATCGACCTCACGGCGTGTGCGCAACGCGGAGTGCGCGTCGTGTCAACGCCTGACGCCAACACCCAGGCGGTCGTGGAATATGTGGTCTGTCTCTTGTGCGACGCGCTTCGTCCGCGCCTCCATCTCAAGCACGCAGTCAGCGCGCAAGAGTGGAACGAACTGCGACAAGATGTCGTTGGGCTCTCGCAGATGAACGAGTTGACGCTCGGCATCCTCGGCCTCGGACGAATCGGCAAGCGCGTCGCGGAAGTCGCGCGCGCTATCGGTTTCACGGTGCGCTACCACGATCTCACCGAGATTCCACTTGCTCTGCGACAGGGCGCGCAGGAAGTCTCGCTCGCCAAGTTGTTCGCGGAGAGCGATGTCCTGACGGTGCACATCGATGGCCGTCCGAGCAATCGGCGGTTTGTCGGCAGTGCGCTGATTCAGTCGATGCGCCCTGACGCGGTGCTCCTGAACACCTCGCGAGGCTTTGTCCTCGATGAGTCTGCACTGGCAGCGTGGTTGCGCGCCAATCCCGCCGCACAAGCACTGCTCGATGTGCATGACCCCGAGCCCTTCACCGCCGAGAGCCCCCTGCTTCAGCTCGCCAACGCGCATCTTGCGCCGCACCTCGCGAGTCGCACCATGACGGCGATGGACAACATGAGTTGGGTTGTGCGCGATGTCGTGGCGGTGCTCGACGGACGCGAGCCGCTTCATCCAGCGTCGTGAGGCGCTCGTATCTTGTCGGTCAGCGCCGCGTGCCGAGCGAAGCGTTGGCGCCGAGTTCTTCAGCGATGCGCAGCAACTGGTTGTACTTGGCGTTGCGATCACTGCGGCATGGTGCACCCGTCTTGATCTGCCCACAGTTCGTGGCCACGGCGATGTCGGCGATGGTGGCGTCTTCGGTTTCGCCCGAACGGTGCGAGAGGATTGCGCGATAGCCGTTGCGATGCGCGAGGTTCACCGCCGCAAAGGTTTCGCTGAGCGTGCCGATCTGGTTGACCTTCACCAGAATCGCGTTGGCGCAACGCTGGTCGATGCCCTTCTGCAGGAACTTCGGATTGGTGACGAAGAGATCGTCGCCGACAAGTTGCGTGGTCTTGCCGAGTCGCTCGGTGAGCTTGCGCCAACCCGACCAATCGTCTTCGGCGAGTCCATCTTCAATCGAGTAGATCGGAAAGCGCGCGCACCACGAGGCCCAGAGATCAATGATCTCGTCACTGGTTGCGACATAGTCAGGACGCGACTTGAAGAAGCGGTAGCCCGTCTTGCCGACGGCTTTCGCTTCGTTGGCGAGCTCACTCATCGCTGGGTCGAGTGCGATGAAGACCTGCGTGCCAAGCGAATAGCCCGCCTTTTCCACGGCGGTGGCGATGAGTTCGAGCGCCTCGTCATTGGACTTGAGATTCGGCGCAAAGCCGCCTTCGTCACCGACAGCCGTCGAGAGGTGCTTGTCATGAAGCACCGTCTTCAAGCTGTGGTAGCACTCGACGCCGCAGCGAAGCGATTCCTCAAAGGTGTCAAAGCCCCACGGTTGGATCATGAACTCCTGAAAGTCCACGGTGTTGTCGGAGTGCTTGCCGCCGTTGAGGATGTTGAGCATCGGTGTCGGCAGCGTCTTGGCGGCCACACCACCGAGGTAGCGATAGAGCGGCTGTCGCGTGGTCGCAGCAGCAGCGTGCGCGACCGCCATCGAGACAGCGAGCGTCGCGTTGGCGCCGAGTCGCGACTTGTTTTCCGTGCCGTCGAGTTCCAACAGGACGGCGTCGATCCCTTCTTGGTCGGATGCATCAAGTCCAAACACAGCGTTGGCGATCTCGCTGTTCACATGTTCGACGGCTTTGCTGACGCCCTTACCCATCCAACGATTTTTGTCGCCGTCGCGCATCTCGACAGCCTCGTGCTCGCCCGTGGACGCTCCCGACGGCACCGCCGCGCGACCACCCGAACCACCTTCAAGGACAACTTCTGCCTCGAGGGTTGGGTTTCCGCGAGAGTCGAGGATCTGACGGGCGTGAACGGACTCAATGGCAAAGCTCATGGCGTGACTCCAAGTGTGGGGCGCAGAGTCTACAGCAACTGCCTGCTCACCGACTCACGCGTATGAGTGCAATCCCGTGATGACGAAGTTGATGACGATCCAGTTGAAGAGCATCACCAGCGCGCCCACCACGGAGAGCACCGCGGTCCACAGTCCCTTGTCCTTCACGCGAAGTCGCACATGGACGAGGACCGCAAAGACGAGGAAGGTGTTCAGCGCAAAGACTTCCTTGGGATCCCATCCCCACGGTCGACCCCACGAGTGATCAGCCCAGATCGCGCCCATGATGATGCCCGTCCACAACAGGACAAACGACAGCTCCATGAGCACCATGGTGACGCCGTCGAGCACTTCACCCGTGGCTGCGCGAGCCCCTGCTTCGAGTGGAGTTCCCTTTGGTGACGCGAGGATTAAACTTCCCGCGCCACCCACCCGCGCATAGGACGCCGCTCCACCCAATGCGCGGTGCACGAGATAGAGCGCGCCCGAGACTGACGCCATGAAGATCAGCACATAGCTGAAGATGATCACATTGGTGTGGATGTAGAGCCAGACATCATGCAAGACAGGCGTCATGTTGTTGATGTCGGGGTTCAATTGGACGGTCAAGAAGTGCGCGGCCATCAAGGCGACCATCGCGCTGACCGCTGCACCAAGCGCGAAGAAGCTGCGCATCGCGCTGCGCCGCGAGACATACTCCAAGACCAGCGCGGCCACGCAGCCAAACCACGCAGCAGTCGTCACCGCCTCAAACATGTTGGAGTTGGGCCAGCGTCCCGCGATGTACCAGCGCAGTAAGACGGCGATGGTGTGGAGCGCCAACGCCAGTGCAAACACGATGGTCCCCGCGGTGCGCGCCCGCGGCCACTTCCACACCACGCCAAGGAGCAGCAGGATCGACGCAGCGAGGTAGACGATCCAGGTCTTCGTCATGTGATCGTTGGCGAAGTACCAATGCTCCCACTGCAAGCGGCGCAGGTCGGGATAGCCGTTGGGGTCAATGCTGCGCAGTTCTGCGGCCAGCGCAGTCGCTGCGGAAGAGACCATCGTCGCATCACCTTCGAGCCAACCGTTTACGAGTTGCTTCCACGCCGCTGCCACTGCCTCGCGTGCTTGAACTGGAACATCGAGCGCTGACGCCTGTTCTTCCGCGATGATGACGGTCGTGATGCCATGCCACGGCCGCTGCATTGCTCCGTCGCCGCGCGGAATGATGCGCAAGCGCGACAGGAGAAAGCGCGGGTCCTTCACCCGCAGCGCACTCTCGATGGCGTCGACCACCTTGGCGCTACGGACAAGATCAACTTGCATCTCTTCAAGGACCGCGAGCACCGCTTCTTGCGAAAGAAACTCTTCCGAGATCAGCCCGCTGGCCTCAAAGGACTCCATGCGAAGCGCCATCTCTGCACTAGGATCGGCGCGGCGCAGCGCGTCGGCCAATCGCACCCGCGACGGCGCGCTCTTCACGAAGATCACATCCGCCTCGCGGTAGGCCTTGGGATGGAAGAGCATGTCGAGGTAGGTGAAGAGCGGATCTTGATCGGCAATCGCGCGCGGACCGGAGACGACGCGCATCATCTCACTGGCGAAACTTGAGAGGCACTTCAAGCGACCATCGGCCTGAACCGCGATCGTTGCCAGCGGCGTGAGGTCGACGCGTTTGGCAAACGGAAGCGCAGACTCATCGGCCACGGCCACGCGTGCGAACAGCGCGAACAGCACGAATGCAAGCGATTTCCACGGGCCTCGGCTCCACGCGCGGCGCATCATGTTGCACCGCCTTCGTCCGCGCGCCCCTCGAGTCCCGCACGCTTGGCCGCCGCCGCGAGTTCCGCAAGCACCCCTGCCTGACGGCGCCGCTTCACAATCGGCTTCAGATAGAACGCGTAGAGCATGCCTGTCACAGCAACGCAACAACCGAGCAGTTGCAGGTGCACGCCCTCGCGATTCCCCACACCAAGCACGGTGTAGTTGAGTCCCGCGCTCGCGACCTCACCTTCGCGCGGACGAGTTTCGGGCGGATCCCACTGCGCTTGGAAGTACCAAAGTCCTTCGTGCTCCACCGGACTGTTCACGCTGACATCGACGGGCTCGCTCCACGCGGCTTCCGTACCGTCCCCGCGAAACCGCAGACGGCTTCGGTAATCGCGAATCGTGGAGTCTTCTCCCGTGTACCCACCGACATGCGAAGTGAGTACGAACTCATCGAGCGCCACATCGCTCCCAAGCGGCAGCCGTTGACGCGAGAAGAGCACCTCGACCTCGCGACCGTCACTCAGGCGAAGCGTGTGCGGCTCAAACGGCGCGCGCCGCAACGCCTCTTGCGCGCTGTCGAAGACCCACCGCGTAAAGGGAATCCATTGCGCGTCGCCTGCGCCCGCGGCTTCGACGCGAATCTGCGCGAAAGTCTCCATCGCATCGCGCGAGCGTTGCAGGCGCGGCACGACGAGCGGCTTCGTTTCGAATCTTCCACGCGGGAAAAACTCCGCGACCTTCACGCTGACGCCGGCACCAATCGGGATTGCGGTGTTGATCGCAACCTCATGAATCGCTGGCGTGGCTCCCACCGCAGAGATGAGGCGCAAACGCCCGAGTTCAGGTCCATGCGCGAGGACGACCAACGCCAAACCGTTGCCTGGCTCGAAACGAATATCAATCGAGTCATCTTCCAACTTCGGCGCGCCATGAGCGTCGCGCGCGTCGGGCGTCACAACATCGCGGGTGAGCGTTGGATTCTCAAAAACCCAGCGACGAAAGAAGCCCTGAGGGGTCTTCACTTCGAGAATCGCGACGGCGACTGTGCCGCCAGCAATCGGAATGGAGTCCTGCACATTCACGACGCGATAGGCATAGCCCGTGGCAGAGGCGTTCGGTGGCGCGCCCATGATCTCCACAAACGGCGCGTTGGGATTTGCCGCAGCGACATCGCGGATCTCTTCGCGCACTTCGATGTTCTGGCTGGGAATGCGCACAACGATGGAGGGCTGTCGCGTGAAGCGCTCGAACGCAGCTTCATGGTCGAGGTCGACGAGGCGAAGGACGCCGCCGTCCGCTTTCGACGCGACAGCATCATGTGCGACGAGTCGATAGGTCTCTGGTTTCGTCTGCGTGCTCGACACCGTCACGGAGGCAATGGGATTGAGCGCAGCGTTGGCGCCGCCATCGGTCACGCGCGTTTGCGCCACTGCAAAGCGTAAGTAACCCGATACGCGCAGATCAACGCCGCGCAACGGATCATCGGCCGCGAAGGCTCCCACGCGCACATCCAACGGGTGAAGCGGAAGCGACTCATCGCTCTCAAGCTGGAACACATCGTCACGCTGAGCAACGCAGTCGTTGTAGAGCGGAAGCCCATCGATCGGCCGTTGCGTCCACTTGGTCGTGCCTTTCAGCCGCACATAGAGCGCCCACGACTTGGCGAGATCGTTGCGCAGGTAGAACCACCTCTGCGCCGTGTATTCAAGGCTCAAAACCATGGACTCATCCGAAATCGGCTTGCCCAGTTCCTCCACCGCGCGCTTGATGGGCTGCGCTTGATCGTCGGTGATCAAGAGGTCCTCGGTCAGCGCGGGATATCCGGCTAGGAGCTGCCGGAGATAGCGCTTTCCCGCACGCTCCACGAGCACGGTCACGCTGTAGGCGCGCTTGCCTTTGTCCGCGCCCGTCAAGAGTTCCCACTGAGGATCGACGCTGCGCACCTCGAAGTTGACGCGCGAACTTCCCTCGCCGATCTCTGCGCGCTGTCCTGGCGAGGCCACGAACTCCACGCGCTGGTTGGTCACCGATCCATCGGTCTGTGGCACGGCGAACTCAGCCACAACTTTGCGTCGCGCGACTGGCGTGTCGCCTTCGACCTTCTGCCCGAAGTACACGAACGAACCCGCGATGAGCAACAGAATCCCGCCATGGATCATCCACACTCCGTAGTGGACAGGCGTGAAGGGAATGCGTCGGAGGGTGGTCACCACGATCGAGAGGGCGATCAGCAGCAACATCGTCGTGAAGGGCCACCAATGAAACCACTCGAACTCGGTCATCTCGAGTCCGCGCCATTGCCGCACTTGATCGTGCACCCAACTGTCCGCGGAGAAGATCGCCCAGTGCTCGGGATAGACGATGCCCGCGGAGCCGATGGATGAATACACGAAGAGCGCGACGAGAAGCCAGATTCCGAACTTCAGGTTGGAAAGGAGATCAAGCACTGCGACCACCACGCGCCGAGGCTTCGAATGCGCTGATTTGGCGATGGGCTGTGTGGTGGATCGCATCGTGTCGGTGGCCGTGATGGAAGACGGTTCAACGCCAACGAGATGCTACGCGCCTGCTCGTTTCACTGCGTTCGCACCCGCTGCTCATCGTGTGAGGATGGGCTATCATCGCCGCCTCTTTCTAGGATCCACACCATGCTCACTTCGAAACTCGTTGCCGCCGCCGCTCTCGTGACCTCACTCGCCCTTGGCACACTTGCCTTCGCACAGAACGGTGCGCCAGCCGCGACTCCGCCCGTCGCGCCCGCCGCTGCTCCCGCCAAGGCGCCCGCTACGGCTGCCGCGATGGAGTACGCCATCTTCCACACCAACAAGGGCGACATCGTCATCGAGCTCGACCACGCGAAGGCTCCGATCTCGGCAGCGAATTTCGCGCGCTACATCACGGACGGCTTCTACGACGGCACGGTCTTTCACCGCGTCATGGCGGGCTTCGTGATTCAGGGTGGCGGCTTCGACGAGGCAGGCGTGCAGAAGAAGACCAAAGACCCGATCTCCAACGAGTGGCAGAACGGCCTCAAGAACAACCGCGGCACACTCTCCATGGCGCGCACTGCGGATCCCAACAGCGCCACGAGCCAGTTCTTTGTGAACCTGAAGGACAACGCAGCGCTCGACATGGCTCGCGGCGGCGCGGCCTATGCCGTGTTCGGGAAGGTCATCGCCGGCATGGAAGTCGTCGATGTCATCGCGGCGGTGAAGTGCGTTCCTAAGGGCGGCCGCGAAGTAAGCTCGCCCGTCGAGGCGATCGTCGTGTCGAAAGCGGAGATCATCACCAAGGAAGCGGCCGACAAGTTGGTCGCCGCTGCACCAAAGACTCCTGCACCAGCAGCCCCAACTGCGCCCGCCGCACCAGCTGCGGGCAAGTGACGCCAAACTTGTGAGGCACGATGAGCGACCTGCTCCGACCAAGTGACGAGCGCCCCCGTAGCGATGCTGCGAGCGCTGGCAACTTGGCGCGCGATCATGTCGAAGTCGCGCTCGCCGACGACCCGCGCGGATTCACAGGAGTCCCGCGGGTGCGTCTCTTATGGGGACAGCATCTGCTCGATGACATCGTGGCTGGCCGCTATCGCACGGTCGTCTGCGCGATCAACGATGTCGACAACTCGCAGGGACTCATCGGGCAGATCATCGGCTTAGTGCCAGGCTCACAGTGGACGGTCGCCAGCGCGACCAGTTACGCCCGCGTGTTTCGCGACGCTGTGAGTCTCCACGCCAAAGAAGATCGCGAGCCCTTCGTGCTCAAGTTTGATCTCGATCGCGTGCTCGTGCTGGCACTGCTTCGTCCAGCGGGCCGCGCCTACTTCGAGCTTGCCGACATCTATCGCGGATTTCGCACCATCAGCTCGATGGTCGACGGACGACGCGATCGGCTCCCGATTGCCTCGGTAAGTTTTCTCGGAGCCAAAGCCAATCGCGTGCTCGATGAACACGGCGTCGAGCCATCGCTTGATGCGATGGTGAAAGCGATGCACACCGCGGGCTTCGAAGGCGATCTCTATCCGCCGCCCACGATGCGCGCTGGCGCGGTTCGTCCCGTCTATCCGCCCGCGTGACTGCGGTCAGATGTCGAAACGGATCCCCTGCGCGAGCGGCAACTCCTTCGACCAGTTGATGGTGCAGGTCTGTCGTCGCATGTACTGCTTCCAACTGTCGCTGCCCGACTCGCGGCCGCCGCCCGTGTCCTTCTCACCACCGAACGCGCCACCGATCTCGGCACCCGAGGTTCCGATGTTCACATTCGCGATGCCGCAGTCGGAACCTTCGGTACAGAGGAATCGCTCCGCTGAGCGCATGTTCAGCGTAAAGATCGCGCTCGAGAGTCCTTGGTCGACCGAGTTCTGAATGGCGATGGCCTCGTCGAGCGACGCCACCGAGTAGACATAGAGAATCGGCGCGAAGGTTTCCTCGCAGCAGATCCGCGGCCGCGCGCCGTGAGGAACGCGGTAGAGCGTCGGCTCTACGAAGTTGCCTGGCTTTGCGCGCATTCGCTCGATTCCCGCGATGCCACCCGCGAGAAGCGTGCAGCCTTCGCGATCTGCCTCGGCGCACGCATGGCGCATGCCTTCGACCGCCTGCTTGTTCACCAGTGGTCCCATGAGCGTGCCATCCTTGAGCGGATCACCGATAGGAACGCGCGCGTAGGCCTTGGCCAATCGCTCGCACAAACCATCGACAACCTTCTCATGCACGAGAAGCCGTCGCGTCGTGGTGCAACGCTGACCCGCGGTGCCGACAGCTCCGAACACCACGGCGCGTGTGACAAGTTCCATGTCGGCGTCATCCATCACGATGATCGCGTTGTTGCCGCCGAGCTCCAAGAGCGCACGACCAAGTCGCTTGGCCACCACTTCTCCCACGCGACGACCCATGCGACACGACCCCGTCGCGGAGATCAACGGCAGGCGTCGATCCGCAACCATCGGCTCGCCGACTTCGGCGTCGGTGCCGATGATGAGCGGGAAGAGATCCGCAGGATCGATCCCTGCAGCGGGTCGCCAGACTTGTTGCTCGCGCAGCACTTTCCAGCAGATCTCACTCGTGGCAATCGCGGTGACTGGCGTGATGAGCGACGGCTTCCAAATGCACGCGTCACCGCAGACGGCTGCCAACATCGCGTTCCACGCCCACACGGCATTGGGGAAGTTGAACGCGGTGATGATGCCAATGGTGCCGAGCGGCTGCCACTGCTCGTACATGCGATGGCCAGGACGCTCCGAGTGCATGGTGAGGCCATAGAGCTGTCGCGCGAGACCGACCGCAAAGTCAGCGATGTCGACCGACTCCTGCACTTCACCAAGACCTTCGGCGCGGATCTTTCCCATCTCGAGTGAGACGAGTTCACCCAGCGGTTCCTTGAGTGCGCGCAGAGCGTTTCCCATCTGTCGAACAATCTCGCCGCGCGCGGGCGCAGGAAGTTGCCGCCACGAAACCTGGGCCGCCATCGCGCGGGTCACGGCGCTCTCGTAGTCGGCGCGCGACTCAAGCCGCACCGCCGCGATCGGCTGACCCGTCGCGGGCTCGTCGCTCGTGACCGAGTTCGCTGTTCCAGGAGCACAGAGGCGCGGGTTGTTGGCCAGACCAAGACGAGTGAGGACAGGATGCATGAGGCGCGCAGGATAGCGCTGTCCTCTCGCCAATTCAGCAGC
This sequence comes from Planctomycetaceae bacterium, assembly GCA_947490615.1. Lineage (GTDB taxonomy): Bacteria > Planctomycetota > Phycisphaerae > Phycisphaerales > SM1A02 > QWPT01. Next base: position 41,473 of record CANLHK010000008.1, read on the forward strand.
CGAACGGCAACGCGGAGTGTCGTATCATCTGCCTCTATGCCACTTGATCGCAACCAGATCGCGCAGCGCGCTGCGCAGGAACTCCATGACGGCTTCTATGTGAACCTCGGGATCGGCATGCCGACCTTGGTGGCGAACTTCGTCCCGCGCGGCATGACCGTTTGGCTGCAATCGGAGAACGGATTGCTCGGGATGGGACCGTTTCCTGAGGACAGCGAGGTCGACGCCGATCTCATCAACGCAGGCAAGCAAACGGTGACGGGCGTCCCTGGCCACTCGTTCTTCTCAAGCGCCGACAGTTTCGCGATGATCCGCGGCGGACACATCGATCTCGCCATTCTCGGCGCGATGGAAGTCTCACAAGAAGGCGACATCGCCAACTGGATGATCCCTGGCAAACTCGTCAAAGGCATGGGCGGCGCCATGGATCTCGTCGCAGGCGTTCGCCGCGTTGTGGTGATGATGGAACATGTGAACAAGAAGGGCGAGTCGAAGATCATCCCCGCCTGCACGCTTCCACTCACAGGCCGACGATGCATCGACCTCATCATCACCGAGCTCTGCGTGCTCGAGATGGACAAGACTCGCCGCCGTTACGCGCTCAAGGAACTCGCGCCAGGCGTGTCCATCGAAGAGGTGCTCGCCAAGACGACGGCCGAAATCCTCGTCCCCGCATCGGTCGGGACGGTCGCGTGCTCCTGACCGCGAAAGACTGAGCACCGCCAAAGCCGACGGGGCGCGGCGAGTGCCACGCCCCGTCGGAAAGCAGTCCGCACACCGCCAGTCTCGTCAGTTGCACGGCCCCCACGCCGAGAGAACCAATGCGAGATCGATGCTGCTGACCACTCCATCGTGGTTGACATCGCCGACGCCTGACGCAGCCGCAGCGCCCCACGAACTCAACACGATTCCGAGATCGCCGCCGTTGATGACGCCGTCCCCAGTGATATCCGCGAAACAACCGCAGACCGTCGCGGGGTCCTCCAACAAGAACGGACCATCCACATCAATCGGTGCGTTCCCGCAGATGCTCGTGCTTCCCGACACGACACACGACGACTGTCCGCCAAGGACGCGAAGTCCCGCTGCACCTGCAAGCAGAGGATCGCCAGAGCTGTTCTTGCTGATGAGCGTGTCGATGAGGTGCAGCACTACGGGGTGGTACTGGGCAACTGCTGCATGTCGACATCGGATTGGCGGATGCGTTGGTGCGCTGTAGAGTGAAGCGTCCGCGCGTGCGTGCGACACGCTTGCGTGAAGAGCGGTCAGCGAGCACGAGAACACATTTGAGCAAATCGTAGACTCCAAGTTGTAGGTTTATGGGGGGGGAAGGGTAATCTGCGCTCGAGCGCACTGATCTGGTGAGCGACGCGACTCGTTCAGAAACTCCTTGAAGCGGCACCGTGAAACGGAACCCAACCAGTCATTTCCTCGGCGTTTGGGCAGCGATCTTGGCGATGGGCAGTTGGATGATTCCGACCGGCGCTGTTCTGTACCACACCGAAACTGCAATCGCGGAGCCGACGGATGATGACGCGCCAAGCGACGACCTGAAGAAATCGGTTCGCGTGGAGGAGTTGCCACTGGCGATGCTTCCAGTTGAGGAGATCAGCGCAGACCCAGCGGGCAACTTTGAGGTACTCGTCACGCTTTCCCGCTTTGACTGCGAGGGTCCCCTTGGTCCAACCACGGCCAGTGTTCCGCTGAGCAGCCCCGGACAACCGTTGAACGAAACCATGTTGATCAGCGGTTCGACCGCCATCGTCGCGGTCATGTTTGTTGATGGCAACGGCCAATTCGGCTTCGGGGCTGGCATCGTTTCGAACATCACGCTCGAGTGCATTGGCGGGGGAGATGCCGCGCCGCACAAGGGGTGTGCATTCCGGTTGAAGGAGCGAACCGCGACGGCGCAGGAAGCGCTTTTCGCGGCGGAATCTGCCGCAACGCGCATTGCGGCGCACTCCGCATCTTGGTTGACTGAGCCAATTCAGCTGACTCCTGGAACCTATGGCCACTGCTGGGCAACCTGCATGGCTGCGGAAGACCAGACAAACTGGAACGAGTATGTCGCCTGCTGTCGGGGGTTTCTTGCGCTTCAACCTGGCCAATGGGAGACGCTTTTGTCATCGTGCGCTCTGGGCTGCGTTCCCCTCGCGCTCGTTGGTGGGGTGGGTTACCTCGCGTGTCTGTTCGCGTGTCTCGAGTCGCTCGTGGGAGCTGAGGTGATCGCGTGTGCAGCCTGTCTCACTGAGTACGGTCTGAAGCATCTTGGGTCTGCTGCTGGTTGCGCGTGGGAGTGTGCATGGTGAATTTGCGTCGGGCTCGGTGTGAAAGTGTCGTATGGGGGATATGGTTCTTTGGCGCCTTTGCGGCTGCGATTTTCCTCCGGCGGATGGCCCCCGCAAGGTTTGAAACAGCGGCGTCCATCATCGAACTACTCGTGGTCCTTTCAGCGCTCCCGATGTCGATGCGATACCGGCACTTGACTCGCGGTACGCCCGAGGGTGAGCGGTGGTCGCGTTTGAGGCAACGGTTCTTCCTCGGCTGGGCGCTGCTGGCAGTGCTCGCTTTGATGGCGATGGCGCTCTACAAAGGGATTTCAGCAATCAACTCGTAGCGGTGGCGGTGTGTCGCCACGCGCTCTCAAGTCGCGCACGATTGGGACGCGAGTCCATCGCGCGTGCCAGCGGGATGCCCACATGGCAACTTGGTTCGAGGCCGGTACCCGCGGCCAACCCTCGCGGCGTGGCGCGGAGACTCGGAAGGACGCGGCTGCGCGACGAGCACTCTTCAAGCTTTGCTTTTTCGTGCTGCTGTTCCTGGCAAGGCTCGTCCGTGTGTCGTTCCTCGGGAAGTGAGGCGCGCGCCACACAAACGGCGCGCGAACAGGCATGAGTCGCCGTCTTGCGCGATCACGCCGCCGCGATTCGATTTCTCGCAGGGCCAGAAAGCGCATGCACCACGGGCTAACTGCTGCATGTTGACGGCGGATTGGCGGATGCGTTTGTGCGGCAGGGACGGACAATCACGGAGCGCGGCAGACGCACGCCATCGCTGAGCGGGTGTGATTCGGCGCGCGGCCGGCAACGATGAACCGCTCATCTTGCGCGTGCGCATGTCTGGGCTCACGCCGATCGAGTGTTTGCAAAGTGATCCAAAGATAGTTTGCGCATGTTGCATTCGTTGGGGGGCAGCAGACTCGTCAAGAGCGGGCCGCTCTCGTGGTCGTCACCCATTCGGTCAACCCACATTGGATCAGCACTCATGAAGCTGAACACATCCGTTCGATTCCTCAGCGTTTGGGCAGCAAGCTCCTAGTCCTGCACGGCCTTTGGGCTGCTGGGATCGCCGAGTGGTTGCTCGCTCCCGAGGGGCGGGGGACCTTACAGCGTGCTGCGCAGGAACTCCGTGACGGCTTCTCTGTGAACCTCGGGATCGGCATGCCGACCTTGGTGGCGAATCTCGTCCCGCGCGGCATGACCGTTTGGCTGCAATCGGAGAACGGCCTGCTCGGGATGGGACCGTTTCCTGAGGACAGTGAGGTCGACGCCGATCTTCATGATGACTCCTTTGCGGCTGAGGCGCCGCACTCTCCATACGACATCGCGAACCTCGCGCGCACGCAATCGCTTCCCACTCTTCCGCTCTGATCGCTACCCTCTCGCCCTCCGTGCTCCTCACCGCGAAAGACCTCTCCAAGTCCCATGGCCACCGCGAGTTGTTTCGCGGCGTGTGCATCTCCATTGCTGAAGATGAGCGCATCGGGATGATCGGCCCCAACGGCGCAGGGAAATCGACGCTGCTGCGCATGCTTGCCTCGCGGGAGGAACCCGACGATGGCACGATTCGAACGCCGCGCGGCACGGTGACGGTGTATGTCCCGCAGTCCGATGATTTTGCGGCGGGTGTCACGGCACTGGGGGCTGCGACCGAAGCTGCGATGCGTTGCGCGCAGACGCACGGCGATCATCACGAGGCCGAAGTCCTCGCGGGGATGATCCTCGGAAAGATTGGCTTCGATACGACGCGCATGGAGTTGGAGGCGATCCGCCTTTCGGGCGGCTGGCGCAAGCGACTCAGCGTTGCCTGCGCGTTGGCGAGTGCGGGAGGCAAGCCCGATTTGCTCTACCTCGACGAGCCGACGAACCATCTCGATGTCGAAGGCCTGCAATGGATGGAGGAGTTTCTCCTGCGCGGCAGCCACGATCTCTCGGCGGGCGCCGTCATCTTTGTGACCCACGATCGCGTCTTTCTTGAGAACTGCGCCACGCGCATCATCGAACTTTCGCGCGCCTATCCCGAGGGCACGCTCTCGGTGGACGGCAACTACACCGAGTTCCGCCGTCGCAAGGGCGAGTTTTTGCAGATGCAGTCGCGCGCGCAAGAGAGCCTCCAAAACACGGTGCGCGAAGATGATCGCTGGCTTGGTCGACGCGCCAAAGCGCGACGAACCAAATCGCAGTCGCGCATCGATGAGAGCGCGGATCGTCGTGCAGAACTCTCGGTGCTTTCAGCACGCAACAACGCAGCGGGCGGCGACACCGCGGGCATCGACTTTTCCGCAAGCGGACGCAAGACGCGCAAGTTGATCTCGGCCGAAGGCATTGCCAAGTCGATGGGTGGCAATCTCCTCTTTCAGAAGCTCGACCTCGAGGTCGTGCCTGGTGAATGCATTGGGCTCATGGGTCCAAACGGCGCAGGAAAGACCACGCTGTTGCGTGTCCTCACTGGTGAACTCACCGCCGACGCTGGAACGGTGCGCGTGGCTGATCCCAAGCCGCGCATCGTCACCATGTCGCAGACGCGCGCGGAGTTCCCTAAGGGCGCGCTCTTGCAGGATGCGATCTCACCGTGGGGCGAGAAGGTTCGCTTCCGTGATACCGAGATGCACATCAAGAGTTGGTCGCGTCGATTTCTCTTTCGCGATGAACAACTCCTGCAGGCGGTTTCCATGCTTTCGGGCGGCGAACTCGCGCGTGCGCATGTCGCGCGCATGATGCTCGAATCCGCTGACATGCTCGTGCTTGACGAGCCGACCAACGATCTCGACATCCCCACCCTCGAAGTTCTTGAAGAAGCGATCTCGACTTTCCCAGGCGCAACGCTTCTCGTCACCCACGATCGTGCGATGCTCGAGAGTCTCGCGACGCGCATCGTCGTGCTTGGCGCGCCCGACCGCGTTCCTCGCGTGGTCACCAGCCTCACCCAGGCACTGCGCGCGCTTGGAGAGTTCGAGTCTGCCTCGACTTCGGACGCGCCGACGCGCAAGAGCACCACTCCCGCGTTGGTGGCGACCGTGCCCACTCTCGCCGCTCCACCCACCGCTCCTTCCACCGCCCCCCCCACCAAGGGGAAACTTTCCTACAACGAGCAGCGCGAGCTTGGTGGTATAGAGGCTTCCATCGCGGCAGCCGAGAAGAAGGCGTCTGAGGCAGACGCCAAAGTGAACGACCCACGGTTGATCCCCGATCATGTCGCCTATGCGAAGGCGTGCGATGCGCTCAACGCAGCGCAGACCGAGGTTGCGCGCCTCTACGCGCGCTGGGAAGAACTCGAAACCAAACGAGGCTAACCATGAGCACGAACCCGATCCCGCGCGCCGAACCTCTCAAGTCGGTGCGCGATTTGGCGATGCGTCTCAACAATCGAGCGTGGGACCTCGTGGAGCTCGAGCGACGCACCGCGAAAGAGACCATCGAGATGGTCGACGCCGCCTACGGCTCACGCGCGCTGTGGCGCATGGCCACCGACGACGAAGACTCCGTCGAGCGTTTGCGCGCGCATCATGTTGTCGCTTGCGCCTGCGCCCGCGCGCGCTACGGCGACCAAGCGCTGCGAGCCGCGCGGATGGCGGCAGAACATGAACGACGCTTCACCAGAGGCATCAGCGAGTTTGATCGCGCGATGACGCTGGTTTCGATGCACTTGGCCCTGCTCTTACATCCTGGCGCACCGATCGTCGAGCCGCTCATGACGCTGATCGATGGGTTGGAGCCCGACGAGGCTGAGGTGCTTTCGCGACTGTTTCCGTGGCCGCGCTTCCGCACGGGTCAAGGCACGCAGGCGTCGCGGGTTGCCGTTCCCACCTGAGTCCGTTTCAACAGCGGGCAACGCGCGGCTCCTCAGGCTTGGCCTGCTGCCTGTACCTTGCGCGAATGCCGTTGCCATTCCTCACTCGGGCCGCACTCGCGGCGATCCTCGTCTGCGCCGCCTCAACGCCGATCTTCGCTGCGTCCGCGCCTGCTGACCAGTCTGGCGACCTCTTCAATGGCCGCGATCTCGCGGGTTGGATTCCCGTGAACACCGCGCCATCGACCTTCACCGTCGGGAAGGACGAAACTGGCGCGCCCATCATCAAATGCTCAGGTGTCCCCACGGGGATCATGCGAACCGAGAAGCCCTACGAGAACTTCGTCCTCGAGCTTGATTGGAAGCATCTCACCGAACCAGGCAACGCGGGACTCTTCGTGTGGAGCGATCCGATGTGCGCCAAGGGCGTGCCCTTCTCGCGCTCGATCGAAATCCAAATCATGCTCACGCCCGACAACATCGACGCCAAGGGGCACACGATGTACACCGGGCAAGGCGACATCTTCTCGATCTGGGGCGCGCGCATGACTCCCGATCGTCCGCATCCAGGTGGTTGGGAGCGCTGCCTACCCAGCGCACGCATGACCAAGGGCGCGGGAGAGTGGAACCACTACAAGGTCACCTGCAAGGACGGCGTCATCAAGCTCGAGATCAATGGCACCGAAGTCTCGGGCTGCTCGAATGTGACGCCGCGCAAGGGCTTCATTTGCCTCGAAAGCGAAGGCACCGAAGTCTGGTTCAAGAACCTCCGTTTGCAGGAATTGCCCGCTGCTTCGAAGGCGCTTGCGCCCGACATGATCTCTGATCTCGCGCACGCTGGCCTGCGTCCGATGTTTGATGCACTCACGGTGACGGGTTGGAAGGAAGGCGGCGATCGCGGCGAGAAGGCCCCCGAACACTGGACGATGGGCGGCAACACGCTGCACTACGACGGCAAGGGAACCAACCTCTGGACCGAGACTTCCTATGACGACTTCGAGATGCTCTGCGATTGGAAGTGGACCAGCGAGCATCAAGGCAAGATGCAGCGCCCCTACATCGGCCTCGATGGCAACATCGTGAAGAACCCCGATGGTTCTGACAAGACGATTGAAGTCGAAGAGCGCGACGGCGGCATCTACCTGCGCGGCAGTTCCAAGAGCCAGGTCAATCTCTGGATGTGGCCATGCGGTTCGGGTGAGGTCTACGGATACCGCACCGATTCCAAGATGAGCCCCGAAGTGCGCGCAGCGGTGACGCCGCGCATGAACGCCGATGCGCCAGTCGGTCAATGGAACCGCATGCGCGTCCGCATGGTCGGTGAGACGCTCAATGTGTGGCTCAACGACAAGCATGTCATCATCGACGCGCAACTTCCTGGCGTGGCCAAGAGTGGTCCCATCGCGCTGCAGTCGCATGGCTGCCCGATCGAGTTCACCAATGTGATGATCGAGCGCCTCACGAGCAAGTAAGTCGGAGTTCGCGCACCAAACGACGCGCGGCGCACGGAGGTTGACTCCGTGCGCCGCGTTGGTTTTTGCGTGGATGGCGCGGACTCAGTCTTCGGTCGTCTCGCGATTCTGCATTTGCGCCTTGAGACGCGCGAGAATCGATGAGTGCATCTGGCTGACGCGCGATTCGCTGAGATCAAGCGTGGAACCGATCTCCTTCATGGTCATTTCCTCGTAGTAGTAGAGGATGACGATGAGCCGCTCGGCGCGCGAAAGACCCTTGGTGATGAGTTGCTGGAGGTCAATCTTCTGGACGACCTGCAGCGGATTCTCCTGACGGCCATCTTCGACGACATCAATCTCACGCACATCCTTCGAGCTGTCGGTCTCGAAGCACTTTCGCGTGAGGCTGACCATCGAGATTGGACGCGAGTCCTTCTGGAGCTTCTCGAACTCATCGCTCGAGACATTGAGTCGCGTCGCGACCTCGTCTTCGGTCGCGCGTGCGCCCGTCTCCATCTCAATGCTCTTGCGAACCTTCTCGACCTTGGCGGTGCGACTGCGCACGAGACGCGGCACCCAGTCCATCGAACGGAGTTCGTCGAACATCGCGCCGCGAATGCGCTGCGTGCAGTAGGTCTCGAACTTCACGCCACGATCGGGATCGAACGACTCAACCGCGTCCATAAGACCGAAGGCGCCAGCGCTCTTGAGGTCGTTGATCTCCACCTCGCTCGGCAGGCGCTTGTGCAAGCGCTCCGCTGCGTAGGCCACGAGGTCAAGGTGACGAGCGATGAGGAAGTTTCGAACCTCTTCGGTCGTGGTCGAGCGGTATTCGCGCCAGACTTGCTCGATCGGACGCTCGGAGAGCTTCAGCGGCTTCGGCGGCGCCTTGGCAGCGCGGGTGGCTGCTGCGGCGGCCGAGGTCGACTTACTCACGGTGCGCACGGGGCGCTGCGCTGCGACCTTCTTGGTCGAGGCGCGTGGCGGAGCTGTAGGTTCGGTCGCGATGATGGGGGCAAGGCTGGGGGCGATCGCTGCCGCTGCGCGCGTTCGCTGACGCGGCGCGTCGACGATCGTTGCAGGAGTTCGTGCGGGCTTGGTCGAAGCCGCGCGAACTGATTGGGAAGCAGCAGCTTTCGGAGCGGCTCTTGAGGCAAGAGCGGTTGCAGCAGTAGCCGCTGCCGATCTTCCTGCGGCCTTGCTGGCTGGCTTGGTGGCGGGCTTGGTTTGGGCGATGGCCCGCGAGGGCGACTTCGAGGTTGTGGTTTCGCGTGCAGTCCTGGACATTCGGTCGGCTCCTTGACCTGTCGTCCTCTGATCTTGGATGTCGGCCAGCGTTGACCGAACACCCGTTCATCCCTCCCGCACGATGCCTTCGCAACGAGCGGGACCGATGCCAACGGTCGTTCTCCAGACGAACCGCCAGCGAGCGAACATCGCGTGCGTAGCCCCGTGTCGAAGGAATCAGCAGTGGCGCTCAGTTTTGTTCTGACTCTTCGCACGGTGCCATGTCGGCGGCGTGCATGAGAGTGAGAAGGAGAGCGCAAGCGAGATCCATTCGCACGGGCGCACGAGCTGTGCGCCCCTTTGGTCTGCAGGGTTGATCTGGGTGAGCATTGGTGTGGTGCGCATCCGCGCGCCATCCGCAACCCGCAAGAGCAGCACGACTTCGTGCGACTCACGCTCCAGAACTTCCGTCGCAAACCCACGCGTTTTGCAGGGCAAACTCCTTGGTTTTTGGAGCCTCCACACATCGCGCGTGTCGTGATCGATGGACATCCATGTCCACGGTCACGAGGTCAGTATAACGAGAATCCAGAACGCGCAAGTGCCTTTCGGATCACACTTCGTTCTTTTCACGACGGTTGCCAACCGCCACGCGAGTCTCCGATTGCGCGGAGGCTTCATCCAGCGGGTCAGGCAGTTCATCGACCACATCGACGCCGCCTTCCTCATCCAGATCCACCTCGGCCGCTACAGAGGCCGCGGAGTCGGCACTCATGCGGACCTCGACGCGTCCAATTTCCTCGCGAACGATCCAGTCGCACACCAATCCGACGAGGAACCCAACCGCGAATCCGAGAAGGAGCGCCAAGAGCGCCCGCGACAACACGGTGTCCACAGGATTCTCACTGCTGATCCCCACCAAGATCGACACGCTGAACGCAGCAAAAGCCGTGCACGCGCCGGCGGCCTGAGGGATCGGAATCTGTTTCGTCGACTTCGCCATGCGAATCAGAGTGCTGCAGTGGTCTCTTGAACGGAGACCTCAAGAGGAGACACGGCGGGGCTTGGTTGTTTCAGCGCGCTCCAAGAGCGCGGGCAAGACGAACCAAGAAACCCTTGCGTTGATCGGCATGATCGGCGTCCGCACTTTCACCCGAGAGTGAACGAGCGAGCTGACGGATCGCCTGTGCCGCCTGCGACTCGGGTGCATAGACCGAGACAGGCGTCCTTCTACGAACCGCCGCAAGCACCGCGGGGTCATGAGGAATCGAGCCCGCGAACGCGATCGGCGTACTCAGAAAAGCCCGTGAAACACGGTCAATCCGCGCATGGACCGCCCTGCCCTCGGCTTCGCTCGCAGTCATGTTCACGACGAGCTGAAGCCCTTCGCGGCATCCGCGCGCCACGAGCGTCTTGATGGCGCCGTAGGCATCGGCAATCGAAGTCGGCTCGGGCGTGGTCACCACGAGAATCGAATGCGCCGCAGCAGCAAATGCCATGGAGTTCGCGCCGATTCCCGCACCCGTATCGACGATCAGGAGATCGGTGGTCCGCTCAAGCGCGAGCAATTGATCTAGGACATTGCGCCGTTGCGTTTGGCCCATGTCGGCCAAGCGCGAGACACCTGAAGCACCAGGGATCAATTGGAACCCCCCAGGCGCGCCGACCATGACTTCCTGCAGCGTGCGCTCACTCGACACAACATCCTCGAGCGTCGCGCGCGGCGTGATGCCACAGAGCACATCGGCGTTGGCAAGTCCGAGGTCTGCATCAAGCAGCACGACGCGTTGACCGCGCGCGGCAAAGGTCGCAGCGAGATTCACCGCGAGGTTGGTCTTTCCCACGCCGCCTTTACCACTTGAGATCGCAATCGCGCGAGCAATCCGATTCGAGCGCGTGCGCGAGTCAGCGGAGACAGGACTCACGCTGAGCGCCGCAGCAAGCGCCGCACTTGGTGTCGGCTCCGACAAGGGCACTGCGCTCGCGGGTGATGACCTCGGCGGAATGACAAGCTTTCGCAGCCGTTCGGCCTGATCTGGTGATGGCGTTCGATCATGCATCAGCGCACAAAACTCCCTAAGACCAAGCCAGCCAGACGACGGCTGCGCGCGATCTCTATGTGATCTGGTACTTCCTGACCCTGCGTGAAGAAGCTCACGCGCTTACCCAATCCCGACACGAGTGAAACCAACGCGCCAAAGCTCGCGGCTTCGTCGAGTTTGGTCAGCAGAATGCGATCAACTCCCGCAGCGCCGAAAGTCTCGGCCGCGCGGGTCAGCGCGCGAAGACTCGCCGTCGCAGAGAGCACCAAATGCGTTTCGTCGGGCTGCGCAGAGCCAAGGAAGGCGCGCAACTCGGAGATCTTCATGTGATCGTTCTGGCTGCGTCCCGCGGTGTCGATGAGGATCACATCGACATCGCAGAGTGACGCACAGGCGCGAGCCGCGTCCTTGGGGCTCGAGGCGATCTCGACGGGGAGGTCGAGGATTTCCGCGTAGGTGCGCAGTTGATCCACCGCTGCGATGCGGTAGGTGTCCGCTGCGACGATGCCCACGCGCAGCCCGTGCTTGAGCTTGAGTTGCGCAGCGATCTTGGCCAGCGTCGTCGTCTTGCCGACACCCGTTGGGCCGACAAAGGCAATGCGCCTCGCGCCGTGCCGACCAGCGGGCATCTCAAAGGGATCATCGGACTCGTCGTCCACGGGAAGAAGCTTCACGAGCGACTCTTCGAGGAGTCGTCGCACTTCTGCGTCAGTGGGCTCCACCGCAGAGGCTGTCAGGTGTGGAAGGACCTCGGCGATCACGCGATCGACCAGCGTCTCGTCGAGTTCCTGATCGATGAGTCGCACGCGGGCACTCTCGACAGCGTGCGGAAGCGCGGCGCGACGCGGTGAAGATGCGTGAATTTGCTCGCGTGGCAGCGTGCGCGAATCTTCGAGCACAGGCTCGTTGGGCGAGCGCTTGAGCACGCGACCGACGAAATCAGCGATCGCGTCGAGTTCGCCCTCGCTCGCCGCTGCCTTGGATTCGACCATCGTTGCTGCGGGATCCACGCTCGAATGAGTCGGTGAGATGGATGCGGTGATCGCCGCGGGAATCGCCGTAGGGATCGCGGCAGCCGCGTCCATCTGCTCCTGCGCAATCGATTCCTCGCGCACCATCGCGGTCATCAAGCGCGCGGCGCCACCGCGATTGCTCGAGTCGGGCGTGAGCACGAAGCGTTGCGCGGGCCCGTCCATCGGCGCCGACTCTGGTCGGATCGGCTGCGGCGCGCGTGGCGCCATCCATGAAGCGACCTCGCGCACCGCGTCTTCGTTGCGAGAAGCATTCTGTCGCGCGGCGGCCTGCTTCTCGAGGGCGATGGTCATCGCTTGGGCGAGGCGTCGCGTCTTCTCTCGATCAAGTTCCATCGAGGCCGCGTCGTGCTCAGTGGCGCCGCGAGTTCCTGCTTGGCTCGCGACGGTCGAATCCGCTGACCTCGACTGCGCGCCGTAGGCCCGCGCTGCGGCGGAACCTCGAAGCGCCTCAGTCGCGCTTGGAGCTGACAAAGGCCGCGCTGCGGCTGCTCCTGCGCGTGAGGTGTCGCGTTGCGGTCCGCGAGTCTCGACGCGTGGAAGATCCTGCGCCCGTGCTGCGGTGATTTCCACCACGCTGCGCCGACCGATGCCAAAGAAACCGCCGCGTTCAAAGGTTCGCGTGTGCAGAATCACGGCGTCGGAACCGAGATCGCTCTTTACGAACGCGAGCGCTTCGGCCATCGTCCACGACTGGTAGGTCTTGAGCTTCACGCTGCGCCCCCGCAAAGAATGCGATCAAATCGCCCGCAAAGAAGCGGTGTCGCGCGCGGATTCATGCACGGGTTGAGCATCATGCGTTGGCCATCCTGGCTCTTGGGTGGGCGCGATTCGCGCCACCAGCTGCTCGTCAATAGTTCGGCGCCGAAGTGTGGTCCTTCACTGCACGATCTCTAGCACTGACTTCCTGTCGTCGGCGCTGCCAGAGGTCGTTCGACTGTGCCTGACAAGCGCACGGTCGCACTCATTCTCTCAGGCCACACCCGCCGACGCTTGGTGCTGCGACGACGACTGTGGAAGTTGCACGAGCCCGACACTCTCAAGGTCGGTTCCGCGCACGACTTCGTTGTACCCGAGGACGGCCACTCCCGCAATGTGCGGCTCAAGGATCTGACGAACCTGCGCACGAACCGAAGGCGACGCGAGCACGACGATCGGTCGACCGACATCCGCGAGTGGTCGCGCCGACTCAGCGACGGCGCGCGCGATGCGCGTGGCCAACTGCGGCGGAATCGTGAAGGTCGTCCCCGACGGACTGCGATCGATGTACCCGGAGATCACATCTTCCAACGCAGGATCCATGGTCACGCAGCGCAGTCGCGGCCTCCCCCGCTCATCCACTTCGGTGAATTGCATGCAGATCGAGCGGCGCAACCCGTTGCGCACATACTCCACGAGGACATCGTGGTCCTTGGTGTGGGGAATCCACTCCGCGAGCGTCTCGATGACCGTCTCAAGATCGCGGATCGCGACCCGCTCACGCAAGAGGGCTTGAAGGATCTTCTGGAGATCACTCGGCTTGACGATGCCTGGGACAAGTTCCTCGACGAGTTTGGGCGTCTTCTGCTTGAGCTGCGCGAGCAGATTCGAGACTTCCTCGCGCGTCAGCAACTCGTCGGCGTGCACGCGAACGACCTCGGAAAGATGCGTCGCGAGCACGCTCGTGGCGTCGACGACGGTCCAGTTGGAGTTCTCCGCCTTCTCGCGAAGTCCGCGGGTAATCCAGATCGCTTCGAGGCCGAAGGCGGGTTCCTTGGTCGCGATTCCCTCGAGCTTCCCGTGCGCGAGGCCCGAGTCCATCGCCATCAAGAGCTCGGGGTAGACCTTGCCGCTGGCCACCACCGCGCCGCGGATCTTCACGCGGTACTCGTTTGGGTCGAGTTGCATGTTGTCGCGAATCCGCACCGAAGGCATGACGAGGCCAAGTTCGACGGCCAAGTGACGACGAATTCCCGCGATGCGCTCGAGGAGGTCCCCGCCGCGCGACGCATCGACGAGGCCGACGACCGCGTAGCCAATCTCGAGTTCGAGCGTGTCGACTGTCAAGAGTTCTTCGACCTTCGGCTGCTCGACAGGCTTGCGCGCCGCCTCGCTGCGCGCCGAGATTTCGGCAATCTCCTTCTGCTTGCGCGCCTTCCACTGGATCGCGTAAGCGATGACACCAAGCAGAATGCCTGCGCTCATCAGCGGGATCGTTGGCAGCGGCGTAAACGACAACAGAATGAGGAAGCCACCGATGAGGTAGAGCGCCATCGGCTGCGACGCGAGCTGGTTGGGGATTTCCTCGCCAACCGTCTTTCCGCCACCCGCGCGTGCCACGATGAGACCCGAAGCAATCGCGACAAGGAACGCGGGAAGCTGCGAGACCAGGCCGTCGCCGATGGTCAGGAGCATGAAGGTCTTCATCGCGTCGGCCGCGTCCCAACCGAGTTGGAACTTGGCGATGGCGAATCCGCCGACGATGTTGATGATCGTGATGATGATGCCTGCGATGGCGTCACCGCGCACGAACTTCGACGCGCCGTCCATCGCGCCGTAGAAGTCAGCCTCGCGCGAAATCTCGTCGCGGCGCGCGCGCGCCTCTTTCTCATCGATCGTGCCCGCGGAGAGATCCGCGTCGATGGCCATCTGCTTGCCTGGCATCGCATCGAGTGTGAATCGAGCGGCGACTTCCGACATGCGCGTGGCGCCCTTAGTGATCACGACGAATTGCACGATCACGAGGATGATGAAGGTGATCGCGCCGACCACCGCGTTGTTGCCCGCAACGAAGTTGGCGAACGCCTCGATGACATGTCCTGCCGCCGCCGAGGCCGCCACGGGATCTTTGGTCTCAATCGAGAGGATGAGCCGCGTCGATGCGACATTGAGCACGAGGCGAAAGAGCGTGGTGCCGAGAAGCAGCGCGGGAAACACGCTGAAATCCAGCGGTCTGCGCATGTAGATCGTGGTCATCAGCACGATGGCGCCGATGGCGATGTTGAGACAGATCAACAGGTCGAGGATCGCTGGCGGCAGCGGTACCACGAGCACTCCGACGAGACCAAGGAACGACAGCGGCACGATGAGGTGCCGATGGCGCGCGATCAGATGGAAGATCACGGGAAGGCCGTCGTTGGAGGAGACTGCAGTCGATGCCATGGTTCGTTCCTATCCGTGCGCCGGGACTTCAGGCGACGGCTTTACCCTTCAGTCGATAGACATACGCGAGGATCTCCGCGACGGCCTTGTAGTGGTCGGCGGGGATCTCCTGCCCAACTTTGGAGTGCGCAAACAACGCACGCGCGAGCGGCTTGCGCTCGACGATCGGGATGCCATGTCGCGTGGCGAGTTGCCGAATGCGCATGGCCAGGTGATCCGCACCCATGGCCACAATCCGCGGCGCCGCCATGGAGGCGGGGTCGTACTGAATCGCCACCGAGATGTGCTCGGGGTTGGTCACGATCACATCAGCCTTGGGAACGGCAACCTGCAGGCGCTGCATGGCGATTTGCCGCGCGATCTGCATGCGGCGCTGCTTGACCTTCGGGTCACCTTCCGACTCTTTCCATTCATCGCGCACCTGTTGCTTGGTCATGCGCAGATCGCGCTCATGCTTGAAGCGCTGCACGCCGTAATCCGCCAGACCAAGGACCAAGAGCGCCGCGCCGATTTGCATGGCCAGCGTGAGTCCAAGGTCGCCGATCTTGCGGAACCCCGCATAGACATCGAGACCAGGAAGTCCTGCAATCTCGGGCAAGACTGCGACGCCGAGGTTCCACGCGATCCACCCGACGAGGACGACCTTCATGATGTCCATCGCCGTCTTGATGACGCCGCGAACTCCGAGAATGCGCCCCGCTCCCTTGATCGGATCAAGCCGCTCAAACTTCGGCTCGAGCGCCTTTCCCGTCACCAGAAACCCGACTTGCCAGAGATGCGCGAGCGCACCAAGCGCCGTCGCTGCCAACACGATGGGCGCGCAGGCAATGCCCGCCTCGATGAGTGTCGGTGCAATGACCGCTGTCACATCTTCTGCGCGCACCGCTTGAGCGTTGTCGCCTCCGAGGCACTTGCGCAACATCGAAGCAAGCGAGCCCAAGAGGGGTGACATGCTCGAGGAAAGCACGAGCACCGAGCCGAACAGGAGCAGCGCGTTGGCAGCGTCCTGCGAGCGCGCGATGTTGCCATCGGCGCGCGCCTCTTGCCTGCGCTTGGGCGTTGCGTCTTCGGTTCCTTCGCCAAGATCCTCAGCCACGGCGGCACCTCGCCGTCTGTGTCAGTTCGGATCGAACTGAGTACGCGCAGCAGCGAGCGCTCATGTGATCGCTCCGCTGGCAAGAAGGAGTTCTTCGATCGCGCCCGAGGTTCCATCAAGGAGCGCCTCGTCGATGGCCGCAAGCGACGCGAGAATGATGGCCAATCCAATGATGATGCGGATCGGAAAGCCCACCGACATCACATTGAGTTGCGGCACACTCTTCGAGAGGTAGCCCATGACGACCGTCTCAAGGCAGACGATCGCCAGCAGCGGCGCCGCGACGCGCAGGCCGAGTTCAAAGGCCGCCGTGAGTGCTCCCGTGAAGATCGCCAGCGGCGAAACCGCATCGCTCGCGCCAGTAAACATCGCAGGAACAGCGCCTGCAGGCAGCGAGTCAAAGCTCGCGACCACACAGGAGAACATCGACTCGATCCCGCCGAGTGCGATGAAGGTGGCCATCGCAAGAAAGAAGAGCACCTGCTCGAGCGCATCGGATTCGTCGCCGATGGCGGGGTTGTAGAACCGCGCAAATCCCAGTCCGATCTGCTGGCCCATCGCCATGCCGCCGAACTGTGCGGCCAGCAAAGGCATCGACGCCATGAATCCAATGAAAGCGCCGATGGCAAGCTCCAACGCCACCAACGGCGCGGCGGCGCCCAGACTGAGATTCGTCGGGATCGTTCCACTCGCAGCGATCGTCGGATAGACCGCGATTCCCAGCGAGAGAACCAGCAAACCCTTGATGCGAATCGGAATCGCCGGCGACGAGAGCACTGGACCTTGGATTGCCAAACCCGTGACGCGTGCCACCACCATGGCGGCGGGCACGAGGTGCTGGGAAAGGGTCTCGATGGAGTTCATGGTCTCTCTAGGAGTGCAACGACATCGAACTCAACTGCCACTCACGGGTGACCAACTCAGCATCGCAGCGGAGAACTCCATCAGCTTCGTGGTAATCCACGAGAGCAAGAGCACCGTGGTCGTGACCATGGCGAGGATCTTGGGCACGAACACCAGCGTTTGCTCCTGAATCTGCGTCACGGCTTGGATGATGCTCACGACCAGTCCCACGACGAGTCCAACCGCCAGAATCGGCGCGCTGATCAAGAGCATGAGCGTGAACGCCTCGCGCACGATGTCGAGTTCATCTCCAGCCATCACGGTCCTCCAATGGGTGCCATCACACCTGTGAGCAAGCCGCCTGCTACGAGCGTCCAACCGTCGACGAGCACGAAGAGCAGGAGTTTGAACGGCAACGACACCAACACGGGCGGAAGCATCATCATGCCCATCGAGACCAACAAACTCGCGATGACCATGTCGATGACGAGGAACGGCAGATAGATGCGAAATCCAATCAGAAACGCCGTCTTGAGCTCACTCAGCACGAACGACGGCACGAGCGAGAGCATGTCGACATCCTTCTCCCATGAGAGCTTCTCTGGCTCGCTGGTGTCGACGCCGCGGTGCTCAAGCATCATCAGCACCGTCGGCGTGTTGCCCGTTGCTTCGATCTGCGCAATCATGAATTCCCGCAGCGGCCGCTTGGCACCTTCCCATGCAGCGAGCTGGTCTTTCTGCTCGCCGCGCGCATATGGCCCGAGTCCTTCGTTCCACATCCGCTCGAAGGTCCCGCCCATGGCCACGGCAGTGAGCAGCACCGAAAGACCGACGATGACTTGCGACGGCGGGAGCGTCTGCGTGCCGAGCGCCTGACGAAGAAGGCCGAGCACCACCACCATGCGCGTGAAACTCGTGCAGAGAATCAAGATCGCAGGCGCGACGGTGAGGACCGTTAGGAGCACGATGATGTTGAGCGCTGAGCTCAGTCCGCCCTCGAATCCAGGCACATTCTTCGAGGCGTCTTCGAGCACGCCAATCGGATTGAGTCCCTCGAGCGAACTCGGCGCGTTGGCCGTGCTGTTGGCCAGATCGACCGCCGCTTGAGCGAGCATCGCGGGAAGCATCATCGAGAGCCTCCTGAGGTTCGGTCACCCTTGCGAGGTCGTGTGAGGTCAACCATCTCGATATCCGCGTCGCGCATGATCGCGGGCATGGAGTCGCGTGGATCAATCTTCTGACGCGCGGCCCGCGTGCCCTCGGCGTCCATCGCTTTCCCCGACTGGCGCAAGAGTGCGTCAAAGGAGAAGGGCGAAGCGGCGCGCGCCCCTGCCTCGCAGCGCGCCAAGAGATCGGCGACCTCGGCTTCGGCGGTGAACTCACTGAGGGAGCTCATGCCTTGCGGAGTCTGGTTGGCCACGATCACGCGACGACCGACTTTCAAGAGGACGACTTGCTGACCGCGCGCGATTGGGTAGCGCGCGAGCACTTCGACGACTCCCTGCGGACGACGCGCGCCCCGCAGTGATCCAGGAAGCCCGCCACCGAAACGCTTCAAACCACTGCGCACAAGCACGATGACCAAGAGCGTCGCTCCAAGCGCGAGGCCTGTCGGCAGCAATTCGCTGGCAAAGGTGCGTGAAGCCGCGCCAGCAAGCGTGCCGCGCCCCGCGCCTTCCTGATTCGTTTCCGCAAGGTCGCTCGCAGCTGTTGCCGCACCGAACGAGGGAGCGGGCGCAGTTCCTGGCCGAAACAGCGGGCGATCCTGCGCGTGCGCCGACGCTGCAAACGCAGCGACCGCGAGGCAGACGAGGACCAAGAGCATGATGAGCGCGTTGCGCGTGTTTCGCATGAGCCTTCCTGGCTGCCGTACTCCCGACTCCGTCGGGGATCACTCGTGTCGCCAACCTACAGAACCGTGGCGTTCCGCTGATATCACGCAGAACTAGGCGTCGATCGGCGCGATGATTTCGCTCACGCGCACACAGAAATTTTCGTTGAGGACCAACACCTCGCCGCGCGCGATCCGTCGTCCGTTGACATAGATGTCGACGGGGTCGCCTGCAGCCTTGTCGAGCTCGACAACCGAGTCGGCGTTGAGCTTGAGCACATCCTCGACCAGCATCTTGGTGCGGCCGAGTTCAATGCGCACTTGAAGCGAGACATCCGACAGGAGTCCGATGGCGCTCGGGGTGCCCGCAGCGCTCTGCGCTCCGAAGTCTGGGAGTCCCACTGGACTTGGTCCGTCGGGAGACGGGATGGTGGTTGGTTCAGGCATGAATCGGTTTCCTCAGGCTCCGCCTGATCACCCGCTGCCATCTGATGCGAAGGGCGTCCTACCCAACGAGCGCATCGGATTTGATTGACACGGCTTGATCGGTCGCGCAAGGGTTGCCCCTGCAGAGAATCGTCGACGCGACTTCCGCCTTTCACGCGCAGATCTTGCCGAGGCCCCTGAACGAACACCGCCCCGAACATTCGGGGCGGTGTGAAGGTGCATCGGAACTCGCGAAACCGCCGTTCAGCGGTCTTGCTTGACGGGTGGAGTCGAGATGACGACAGCGCCCGTGATTCGTGGAAGACTCGATGCGTCGGCGGCTGGGTGGTCGGCGCTTCCCGAAGCCGCGGCGGCGTGGTCGTCGGCCTTGGCAGCGCCGTGATCGCCGTCGGAACCAGAAGCCTTCGCGTTCGCAGCGGATTTCGCCGCGGGCTTACTGGCCTTGGTTGGATCCTCAGGCGGATTGAGACGCACCATCAACTTCGCTTCGATGCGACGACGGAGCGACTCGAACATTTCTTCGGCGAGGTCTTCGGAGCTGGCCATGCGCCAGATTCCCGCGATCTCCGCGCGGATTCCCGCTTTGCCTTGCTCGACCTTGGCAGTGATGGCGTCGCGGTGCTTGACCTTCGTCGTGACAAAGACCTCGACCTTGAAGCCGTACGTCGAACCCTTGCGATCGTTGTAGAGCGGTCCACTGAAGACGGGGACTTCGCAGGACTCGTCACCAGGGTCAGCGGGTTTCGCCTCCTCGGTGTGGGTTGCCTGCGCGTCCTTGGGGCCGCCCATGGAGAAGAACGCGAACAGCGCGCCGCCCTCGATAAGTAGGAGCGCGAGCGTGATGATCGCGAACTTCATGCCACCCTTCTTCTTCGGGGCGGCTTCGGCCTCAGGCTTAGCCTCGCTCTTGCTGTCGTGCTTCTTGTCAGCCATGGAACTCAACCTCCAGCCAGTACAAATCCAACGCCGCAACGATTCCAGGCCGTGAAGGCCTAGACGGACGGGTGCGTCCTCGGGGATCGGTCCACGAGTGGTGCGACTTGAGTGAACCCTCCGCTTCAGAGGCGAATCACCCTGAGGAAGCGCTTCGAGCGGCGGACTTTCGGGGTCCAAGGTCCGCAGGCATGAGAACGCGCAGCCGTGGGCTGACGCACTCGATGCGATACGCCTCGCGTCCCAAAGCGTCCCCTGCCGCGTCTCCGTCGAGTTGAAGGCGCGCGGGCACGGACGCCTGAATCTCAAACACGCGCCCTCTGCGAACTCGGACCTGACGATGGCGCCGATGGAGGCCTGTCCAGAGGTATGGAATCCACGACGCAACCTCGAGCGCACCTTTCGCGGGAAGGAAGACGCCATCGAGGAGGCCGTCGTCAGGCAGCGCGTCAGGCGTGGGATTCAAGCGCACGCCGTAGTTGGGCAGGTTTCCCACGACAATCATGCCCTGACCGAGTTCTTCGCGCACGCCGTCCACGGTCCAGGTCAATGCAGGCGGCTTCCAGAGGCGCATCGTGCGAACGATCGGAGCGAGGTACGACCAATGTGAAATCGCGCCTCGGCGGTTGGCTGCGAGCGCGTGGACCACATCCGCGTCGAAACCGATCGAAGCCATGATCGAAAATGGGGCCCCATTGGCGCTGCCGAGGTCGATCTCCCACACTTGGAGCGCGCGCAGAGCGGCCACGATCGCGCTCGGATCGGCGCTCATGCGCATGAAGCGAGCAAAGAGATTTTCCGTTCCGCCTGCAGCGTGCCACAGCGGAATGCCCGCGCGCGCCGCTTCGGGTGCAGCCATCCGCACCGCTCCGTCGCCGCCGACGACGACCAACGCCTCGACACCCGTGAGTGCTGGCCGCAGCCAATCTTCAGCACGATCCTGTTGCGTTGGAATCGCGAGCACAGCAAACCCTGCCGCGCGCAGCGCCACTTCAATCTGTCGCGCCATGCGCTCGGCGCGACCCGCGCCAGCGATGGGGTTGTAGAGCACGGCGACACGCATCGAGGCGTCAGCGTACCTCTGAAAGTGCGGCAAAGAGGCGATCGGATTTTGCGTACCATCGCCGCCATGATCGCCTCGCGTCCGCTTCGAGATTCCCTGCCACCATCGCGCTCTCTGCGATGGTGCTGCGCGATGCTCACGCTTGGTTTCGCAGCGGCGGCGTTCGGACAAGCCGAGCGCTACGAGCTCGATGCGCTCGACCGCTGGAAGAAAGTCGCCGCGGTCGAGCCTGGCAGCGAAGAGGCTGCGCTCCTTGCCGCGCGTCGCGCGTTGGTCGAGGGCGAACCCGCGCGCGCGCAGAAACTCACGACGGCGTTCCTTGAGCGCTATCCACTCTCCCGCTACCGCGCCGATGCGCTCCTCATTCGCGGCGACGCGCGCCGCGGCGAGGATGAGTACGAGGCGTTGTTTGACTACGAAGAGATTTGCAGGCGCTACCCAGGAAGCGAAGTCTTCGCGCCCGCACTCGAACGCGAGTTTGAGATTGCCGAGCAGTATTCGAAGGGCCTTCGCCGGCGCTTCTTCGGGACCTTTCGCCTCGTCGACACCGCAGAAGACGCGCAGGAACTCCTCATTCGCATTCAAGAACGCTTGCCAGGAAGCGAACTCGGCGAACGCGCCTGTATGGCGCTCAGCGATTTCTACTTCGCCCGCCGCGAGATGCTCATGGCGGGCGAGTCCTACCGCATCTTCATCGAGAACTATCCACGCAGCGCGCGAGTCAACAAGGCGCGGCTTCGGCTGATCTTCTCGTTCCTCGCGGGGTTCCGTGGCCCCGAGTATGACGCGAGCCCGTTGCTCGAAGCGCGCGCGAAACTGCGCTCGCTGCAGGCGCTGCAGCCAGGGCTCGCGCAGCAGATCGGCGCCGAGAGCATCCTCGTGCGCATCGAGGAATCGGAAGCTGCCAAGTTCCTCTCAACGGCCGCGTGGTACCTCGAAGTCAACGACCCGATTTCGGCCGAGCTCTTCATCCGCCGCTTGCTGCAACGCCATCCGCGCTCGATTGCGGCGCTCGAAGCGCTGCGGATCATCCCGACTATTCTCGATCGATTGCCGAAGTCGATCCTCGACGACGCTCCCGACTACCGCGCGCTGCGCAGGCAACTGCTTGGGATCGAGTGGAACGCGATGCCCGCCGATGTTGGGACCGACCCCGTCCTCGGAGCGCCGCGATGATCGCGCATGCTCGATCGTCTGCGCGCCTTCTGTTGGCGCTCCTCTGCACTGGATGCACCCTCATCACTGCCTGCAGCGCGACGCCCACCGAGGGTTACGCGGCCACGAGCCCATTTCCCTCTGCCTACCGCAGCGTCTCGGTTCCCGTGTTCCGAAACGACAGCCTCCTGCGCGGGTTTGAACGCGACCTCGCCGATGCGCTCGTCAAGCGGGTCGAGCAATCAACTCCCTACAAGGTGCGATCCGAAGCCTCTGCGGACACGATTCTGCGCGGAACTATCCTCGCAGTGGATCTCGTGCAGCTCTCAAAGGACCCCTCCACGGGGCTTGCCAACGAGATGATGGTGCGCATCCGCGTCGACTACGAGTGGGTTGACCTCAGGACGGGCGAACGAATCGTCGCGCGCAACGGAGTCGAGTGCTCCGCGCTCTTCGTTCCTTCCTATCCTGCGCGGGAGCCGCTCGAACTCGGTCGCTTCGCTGCCGTAGAGCAGCTCGCGCAAGAGTTGGTCTCAGCGATGCAGTCGTCCTGGTGAACGCCGCGTTCAGGGAAGGTGCATTCCGGATGTCGGGGGGGCATGCGCCATGCCCGCGGTCGTTGGCAACGCCGTGTTTCTGACGGGGAACTCGCGGTGTCCGAGTCGGTTTGCCGAAAAAGGTCCCGCTCCGACGAATCAGTGTGGTGATCCGACCGATTCTCGCACAGCAGCGTGAGTCAACAGGCCAGTCGATCGCATGGAAACCCTTCTCTCCCTTTGCGCGAAGTCAGTGACCAAGCAGGAACGCATGAAGAAGCTCATTCAGACCCTCACCCGCCTGATCCGCAACGCCACGGCTCCTCAGCACGCAGAGACGATGCTCATGGCTGGGCCGAGCGGCGGAGATGGTGGATCCAATGGACCGAGCGGCAGTGGGTCGGGCGGCGGCTCCAACAAACCGCCACTTCCTCCACAGCCACAGCGCGGCGGCCAGCAGGTCTTCACTTGGATCATGGTCGCCTGCATGATCGGCTTGGTGGTGATCGCGTTGCAAAACTTCAACCGACCCACCGAGGTCTATTGGCAGACCTTCAAGGAACTCGTCGAGCAGAAGAAGATCAACGACGGCACCGATGCCACTAATCCTGGATCGGGCCCGATCATCGTCGATGGCGCGCGCATCACCGCGTGGATCAAGCCTGGAGTGCCTGGTTACACCGTCAATCCCAGCACTGGCGCCGACGAGCCCGCCAAGCAAATCACCGTCTCGGTGGATCACACCAAGAGCTACTGGTCGGACTTTCTCGTTGCCCAAGGCAAGCAATTCAAGGTCATCGAAGTCTCGATCTGGCCGACGCTCCTGGTCAACCTCATTCCCGTCATCATCATCATCGGCATCATCTGGTTCATTGCGCGCTCGATGCGCGGCGCGGGCGGCGGTCCTGGCGGCATGCTCGGAAGTTTTGGCAAGAGCCGTCACCGCATGCAGACGAAAGATCAAGTGAAGGTCACCTTTGGCGATGTCGCGGGTGTCGATGAGGCCAAGGAAGAAGTGCAGGAGATCGTCGAGTTCCTGATGAACCCGAAGCGGTTCTCGCGGCTCGGAGGACGGATTCCACGCGGAGTGCTGCTCTCAGGTCCTCCTGGCTGCGGCAAGACGCTGTTAGCGAAGGCCATCGCGGGCGAAGCTGATGTGCCCTTCTTCTCGATCTCGGGTTCGGACTTCGTGGAGATGTTCGTCGGCGTCGGCGCAAGCCGCGTGCGTGACCTCTTCAAGCAAGCGAAGGAAAACTCCCCGTGCATCATCTTCCTCGACGAGATCGACGCAGTCGGCCGACGCCGCGGCGGTGGCTTCTCCTCGGGCGGACATGACGAGCGCGAGCAGACACTCAACGCGATCCTTGTGGAGATGGATGGCTTCGACGCCAGCGCGCAAGTCATCGTCATCGCCTCGACGAACCGCCCCGATGTCCTCGACCCCGCGCTCACGCGACCAGGTCGGTTCGATCGGCAGGTCTCGGTCAATCTCCCTGACATCGCAGGCCGCCGACAGATTCTCGCGGTGCACGCCAAGAAGGTGAAGCTCGCGGAAGATGTTGAGCTTGAGAAGGTCGCGCGAGGAACCCCGATGTTCTCCGGCGCGGATCTCGCGGCACTCATCAACGAGGCGGCGATCATCGCGACGATGGCCGACAAGGACTATGTCGAGCTTGCTGATCTCGAAGAAGCCCGCGACAAGGTTCGCTGGGGTCGCGCCAACAAGTCGCGCAAGATCGAGCAGCAAGAGCGCATCGCGACCGCCTATCACGAAGCGGGCCACGCGGTCTTGCAGATGCTGCTTCCCCATGCTGATCCACTGCACAAGGTGACGATCATTCCTCGCGGCAACGCGATGGGCGCGACATTCTCGCTGCCCGAGAAGGATCGCTACGGCTACGGCCGCAAGCATGTGCTCGACACGCTTCGCGTGCTGTGTGGAGGCCGTCTTGCTGAAGAGCGACAAACGGGCGACATCAGCTCGGGCGCTTCCATGGACATCAAGATGGCGACCGCCTACTCGAGGTCGATGATCCTCAAGTGGGGCATGTCGGATCGCCTCGGGTTCGTGAACTACGCAGGCGACGAAGAGCGCGAGGCGTTCTTCACTGACAAGGACTACTCACCAGAGACTGCGCGCACGATCGATGAGGAGACCCGTCGCTTCATCGATGAGGCCTACACCGACGCGCGACGCATGCTCGACGCCAACTGGGAAAAGGTCGTCGCCGTTTCCGAGGCGCTCTTGCGCTACGAAACGCTGCAACGCGATGATGTCGACCGACTCATGCGCGGTGAGCAGATGAGTAAGCCCACCATCGCCGACATGCTCGCTGCGGAGAACTCGAAGCCCAAGTTGCCCAAGCCAGCAAGCGACGGCACTGAACCTGGGCTCGACGGTCCGCTTCCCTCGCCAGCGTGAGCCATCCATCTGGGAGTCGCGCCGCGCGCCAACGCTCTAGCGTTGTGCGAGTGCCGTCGCGCGCGCACAGACGGCTTCCATCGCACCAGCGACTCGAATGCGAAAGTCCTTCATCGGATGCGACGCGCCACGGACGAGCTCGATGTCGCGTTGCGAGACGCCCAACGCTTCCGCGAGCAGTGCGCGGATTCCTTCGTTGGCGCGGCCGCCCTCGGGTGGTTGCGAAACGCGGATCTTGAGTCGATCGCCCAGCACGCCGACGATCTCATCGCGCGCAGCGCCAGGAACTGCCTTGATGCGGATCTCCAACTCCTGGCCGCGAAGCACGAGAAAGTTCGGCATCGCCGTCACGCGTCGGGCTCCCTCTCCTGCGATCCGCCATCCGAACGCTTGTCTGAAGCCGTTCGCGCGCGCGACTGCCGCTTGGCGATCGCGCTTCCCAGCGTGCTCTTCTCGCGAAGAAGATGGTGGTAGTGCTGGGCAAATCGATGCGCTTCATCGCGAATCGCCTGGCAGAGTCGCAGACCGAGATGCTCGCGACCAAGCCGAATCGGCTCCGCAACATTGGGCAGATGGATGAGCTCTTCCTTCTTCGACAGCGCGATCACGCGCGGCGGCTGCACGCGGAGTTGCGCAAAGGCCTCCAACGCTGCGTTGAGCTGGCCGACGCCTCCATCGATGAGAATGAGATCGGGATAGAGCTCTTCGCCCTCACCCGCGTCGCGGTAGCGACGACTCACGACCTCGCGCATCGCACTGAAGTCGTCGTTGGTCACAGTCTGAATGCGGTAGCGGCGGTACCCCTCCTTGAAGGGGCGTCCATCGATGAAGCACACTTTCGACGCCACCGTCTCGCCACCGCTGAGGTGCGCGATGTCGATGGCTTCGAGGCAGCGAATCGTCTCGTCGGCGCCGACGACGCGAGCGAGACTCCGCGCGCACGCCGCAGGATCCTGCACGATCCCTGTGACCTCGGGCTGCCAATCAAACTCGCTCTCGTCGCCGCGCCAACCGCGCGTCTCGCGCTCATCGAGTTTCTCGATCGCCTTGATCTGATCACGCAGCGTGGCAGCGCGTTCAAACTCCAAGCGTGCACTCGCAGACTCCATCTCTTCGCGCATCTCGCGGAGCATCGCACTGCGCTTGGAGTTGAGAAACCGGAGGAAGCGATCGATGTCGGCGCGGTACGCGTCGCGACTGATCCGTGCGGCGCACGGCGCGGAACACTGGTGAATCGCCGCCAACAAGCAGGGTCGAAACCGCGCATTCTTCGGATCGCCGTCGATGATTTCGAGCTCGCACGTGCGGTACTTGAACACGCGCTGCAGCATGTTCATCGCTTCGCGCAGCGCGCCGGGCGAGACAAACGGTCCGAAGATCCGCGCACCTTTGAAGCGCGGCTCTGTCGGATTGCGCGTGATGAAGACGCCTGGGAAGTCCTCGCGCGTGGTGACGGCGAGGTAGGGAAAAGTCTTATCGTCGAGCAGGCGATCGTTGTAGGGCGGATGGATGTCCTTGATGAGCCGCGCTTCCATGAGCAGCGCTTCCCACTCCCCCTCGCAGGGAATCACGTCAAAGGTCACCACCTCGTCAAGCATGGGTTGCTTGCGCGAACCGAGATCTGCGGACGGGATGAAGTAGCTCGAAACGCGGTTGGGAAGGCGCAGCGCCTTCCCGACATAGAGCACGGAACCTGCAGCGCTCTTCATGAGATACACGCCAGGAACCTCAGGAAGCGCGCGGGCCATTCCGAGGAGTCTGCGAAGACGCTCCGCCCTCAACTCCGTTTCGCTGACTGCGGGCTGCGGAGCGGACGGGGGGATGGAGGGCTGGTCGAGTTCCTCGGACACTGGGGTGGAATCTAGGCTGAATAACGCGAGATTGCTCAGCGCAAGGGTGGAACCGGATCCATCTTGCCTTGTACACTCGCGACCTCTCAAGCGTGAGGGCGCACTCGGCCGATGCCGTGGACCTTCAGGCTTCAGACCTTTCGCAACAATCCCGCGCGTCGCGGGTGGCTCGGTACACACGAGCGGACAGTTGAACCATCAGAAGGCAGTCGGACACGCCGACCTCGCGCCGTCCAACCAGTTAAGGAGTTCATTTATGAAGATTGCTACCCTCGCCACCCTCTCGATCGTCGCCCTCCTCGGTGCATGCAGCAGCACGCAGACCTCGGCCCCAGGCGCCGTCGGCGCTAAGAAGGCTGATTGCTGTGCAGCTGGCGCAAAGGCCGCTGAGTGCACCGCTGCAAAGACCGAAGCCGCTGCTCCTGGTGCAGTCGGCGAGAAGAAGTCCGGATGCTGCGCTGAGGCTGCCAAGGCTGCCGCCACCGCCGCTCCTGGCGCCGTCTCTGGCAAGTCGGAGTGCACTGCCAAGGCAGCTTGCTCCGCCAAGTGCCCAGCGACCAAGTAAACCGGAGCCTCTGAGCCGTTCGTGTTCACACGAACGCAACTCCAATCGTTCCTACTCTCAACGCCCGGCGAACGCCGGGCGTTGTGCTTTTGTGCTTCGTAACGCAGCCCTCGCCGCGCAGTGGCTTTCTCTATCATCTCGGCCCAATGAAGCCGCTCCACCTGTTGGTCTTCGTCACTGCGTCATCCCTGGCCATCTCTTGTTCGCACCCGACGCGAGCGCAGTACGCCATTGACCGTGGCTGGAGCGTCTTTGGTTGCGCGCCCGAGACAACGCGCGGCGTCGATCCCGAGGTTCGGGTCGAAGGGTTGGCTGCCTACGCGCAGACCGATCAGCGCGTCGTACTCAGCGGAACCGTTGGGCAAGTCTGCGCGACGATGGGCTGCTGGTTTGAGGTCGTGGGCAAGTCAGGCGCCACAGTACGAGTGATGAACAAGGACCACGCGTTCTTCATCCCACGCAACGCACGCGGACGCACCGTTCATGCGATCGGATACGCCACGGTGCGAGAGGAATCGGTGGCGCTGCTGCAGCATCTCGCAGCCGATGCAGGTCGCCCGCAGGCAGAGATCGACGCGATCACGCAGCCCCAATCGTCCCTGCTCTTCATCGCCGATGCCGTGATCCTGCCGTCCGGCGGACTCGATGCACCGATGCCGAGCCCGACGGCGACCGAAACCGCTGCGAAACCTGCGGAAACACCCGCCGCTCCATCCGCCGCCGAGCCAACATCGGAGGCGGAGCCCAAGTGAGCACCCTGCTTCTGCTCAGCCGCGGTCGGATCCTCGATGCTGCGCAAGGCATCGATCGAGAGGGCGACCTGCTGCTTGTCGACGGTCGCATCGCGCGCGTCGCTCCTGGTGGAAGCATCGATGTCCCGCAAGGAACAGCGCGGATCGACTGCGGTGGAAAGATCGTCGCGCCAGGCCTCATCGATCCGCATGTGCATCTGCGTGAACCTGGTGGCGAAGCGAAAGAGACGATCAAGTCTGGATGTGCGTCGGCGGTTGCGGGCGGATTCACCACCGTCTGCTGCATGCCCAATACGAGTCCGACGATCGACACCACGACCACGGTGCGCTTCGTGCAGCATGCTGCGCTCGAAGCTCGCAACGATGGCGGCGCTGCGCGCGTCTTCGTGGTGGCGGCCGCGACGGTCGGACGCAAGGGTGAACAACTCGCGCCAATGGCAGCGATGGCCGACGCGGGCGCGGTTGGATTTTCCGACGACGGCGACGGCATCACCAATCCCGAGATGATGCGGCGCGTGCTCGAAGTTTGCGCCACGCTGAACAAGCCGTTCATGCAGCACTGCCAAGATCCGCTGCTCAGTGAAGGCGGCGTGATGCACGAGGGACCCGTTGCCACTCGGCTCGGACTTCTCCCGTGGCCGCGCGAGGCCGAAGAAATCATGCTCGAGCGCGATGTGCGCCTCAATCGCGCCATCGGCGCGCGCTACCACGCGCAGCATCTCAGTTCAGGAGGCAGCGCCGAGATCATCCGTCGCGCACGCGCCGAAGGCATTCGTGTTTCGGGCGAGGCAAGCCCGCATCATCTGCTGCTCACCGACGAGGCGTGCACGGGATACAACACGCTCGCGAAGATGAATCCCCCGCTTCGGACTGCCGCCGATATCGCAGCGCTCAAGCGCGCGATCGCCGATGGCACCATCGACATCCTCGCCACCGACCACGCGCCCCACACGACGGCGGAAAAGTCCGGAGACTTTTCGAGTGCGCCGTTTGGCATCATCGGACTCGATTGCGCACTCGCGCTGTATGCCAAAGCCCTCATCGACGATGGTGTGATTGGTTGGCCGCGCCTGATCGAGCTCCTCACGCGAACTCCGGCGGCGCTGTGCGGACTTGATGCAGCGGGACTCGGCACGCTGCGCGAAGGAGCTGTTGGCGATGTCACGATCATCGATCCGAATCACGAGTGGACGATTGATGTGACGCGCTTTGCCTCGAAGAGTCGCAACTGCCCCTTCGATGGCTGGCGAGTGCGCGGCCGCGCCATGACCACGATCATCGATGGTCGTATCGCGCACACCGTGTCGCCGTCCTAGTCGCCAAAAACACACTCGGGGGGCGGTGATCTTGCGACCAGCCGCCCCCTTGCAGTGTCTCTTCTTCTTGCCAGCACTTGCGATTACGGGCACACACCCCAGCCGCTCAGGAGCAGCGAGAGATCCGCACCACCGACGACTCCGTCGGCATTGAGGTCGGCTGCGACCGCCGTGGAGTTCCACGACGAGAACAGAATCGCCAGATCAAACGCATCCACCGCGGCATCGCTGTTGATGTCACCAACACACTCGCCGCCAGAGGGCGTGAACAGTGCGGAAGACTTCACGAACGACTTCTCGCCAAGCTGCGCGCCGAGGCGACGACCAGGGAAGTCATCAAAGCCTGGGTGAATACCGCCGTAGAGGCGCGAGTCACCCGAGTTGTCCGCCGCGTCGTAGTAGGTCGCCCACTGGAAGGTGAACGACTCACTTGGACCATCTTCAAACACCAAGAACTGGTTCTGCACACAGGTGAACTCCGCGAGACCACCAGGGAAGTACTCGGTTCCAGTCAGCCGCGTCAAGACTTCGGCGGCGGTACGACTGAAGGTCGAGTGACCCGACATGTAACCAGCGAACGGAGGCGTCACAAAGTTCCCGCGCTGGTACGGCATCCACTTGGTGCCGAGGATCCACTGCACGCCCGAGTAGCTTCCCGCTGCGTCCGCAGGCACTCCGGGCCATGCGAAGACTGCGATTTTGCCTTCGTTTCCAGCAAGCGCTGCATGACGCTCGCCTGGAGCCGTGGTCTCCGCGGTGATGAGTTCACACAGACCTGGCATCAGCGTGAGGCCATCGGGGTGATAGGCCGGAGCCTTCGGATCGCTGCTCTGGCCGCATTGCGCCATGTAGCGAATCGCAGAGATCGGCCGGCTCGAGTCGTAGTAGCCCTTGTAGCTCCACGCAGTGACTGCCGCGTCGTGCATGGCACCATTGAGCGTTACATAGAGTTTGATGT
The DNA here is from genome assembly GCA_947490615.1 of Planctomycetaceae bacterium. Taxonomy (GTDB): domain Bacteria; phylum Planctomycetota; class Phycisphaerae; order Phycisphaerales; family SM1A02; genus QWPT01. Next base: position 72,204 of record CANLHK010000008.1, read on the forward strand.
CGTACTCCAGCGCATCGAGCACGGGACCACTGCCACCGAAGCGACGCTGAAACAGCGGGTGATCGAGCACCGCGTTGGCGATCTCGTTCCAGTGACCAGGAGGAGTCGCCGAGGTCGGACCGTCGGCCCAGAACTCCGAGAGGCAACGGGTGAAGTCGCCGCGCTTCACGAGGTTCGACGCGTACGCCGCGCCCGTGAAAGGATTGACCGAGCGTCCCGCGCCATCATTGGTGCCAAGCGGGTTGTTGCCCATCACTGCTGGCGAGATGTCGACCATCACGCCGTCGTCAGGAGAGAGCATGCCCGACTTCAGCAACACATCTTCGAAACTGGCGCGGAAGGTCTCATCGCCAAGACCATTCAGCAGGGCTGGTGCGGGCGCGTCGAGGTACACACCGCCACGAGCAGGATCGCGATCCGAAGCCGTGAGCGCGTACGGAATGACGCTGCCCCAGTGTGGAGCGAGTTTCGACTGCACGCCGCCCGGAATGGCGTTGCCGTTGCGATCCAAGGTGTAGGAGAACGCCAGCGGCTGCCAACGATTCGGATCAACGATGGAGATGCCCTCGAGCGACACGATGAGTGGCGGATTCACAGGGCCAGGTGCGCCCGCTTCGGGTGCGTAGTTGAATTGCTCACGCGAGCCGTCGGTGAGTCCGCGCTCGAGCAGTTGCGCTGCGATGCGATTGCCCACCGCGGCTGGTGAATCGCCAACGGTTGTCGTGACATCGATCGAGTAACCCAGCGAGGCCATGCGACTGTCGAGATACGAACGAACCAACGCCACATTGGGCCCCGTCGCGAAACGCGCCCGCATGACGCGGTACGCCGCGTAGGAGATCGCTTCGTTGCGGGCTGCAGCCACATCAACTGCGTTCAGTTTCTCGGTGAAGAACACGCCCTGCGCATCGGCGTCGTACGCCGCCCACGCGTCGTACATCGCGGTCGACACATGGAAGAGGTTGCGGGCGTGCACTGGTGGACGCGGGGTGTCCTTGCGAATGGACGCGAGCAGCGTCTCATCCCACTGGCGCGCGACCGATTGGTCAGCGAAGGACAGAGTGTTGGTGGCGGACAGCACCGCCATCGCGAGCAGGGCTCGCGACGCCATCTTGATCGAGTTGTGCATGTGATCCTCGTCTATCTCGAGGACTCGGGCAGCCGCAGAGCTCAGACTGTGCGTCGGTCTATGACCAGGCCCTACGACACGTTTCGTCTGCGTGTCGCAATGCCCACCGCGTGGTGATCAGGATGCCATCCACCCTTTGAGGGTGCGAACCATCCATCATGTTGAAACCAAGCGCATAACGCAGACAGGGGGAGCCTGCAGATGCCTTTGTCGTCCTGTGAAGAGTTCGTCCGGGCTTGTCCTGAACACTGCGCTCAGGTTGCCCACTACTTCACTGCATCAGAAGAACGGAGGTGTTCCCCATAAATACAACCGACGCGGGAAAGTTGCCTATTCAAAACAGCCTTGTTTTGCAGCGTATTTTTATGCGTGAGACCCAGAGACACTCGCAACGAAACAGGGCGGCCCATGAGGACCGCCCTGCGATTCGTAAGTGCTTGGTGCGCCGAGATCAGCGGCGCGACTCTGTCAGCTGCCCGTTGGACAGGCTCCCCAAGACGAGAGGAGCACGCCAAGATCTTGAGCATCGACCACGCCGTCGGCTGTGATGTCCGCCGCAGGATCGTTCGTAGCCCACGCACTCAAGAGGAGCGCGAGATCTTGTGCAAGGACAGACCCATCGTCGTTGAGATCCGCTGGGCATGGCGGCGTGACGATCGGAGCGAAGAGCGAGAGTGCGCGCCCGTGCGCTTTCACCGCAACCTCAGCACCGAGCACGCGGCCGGGGAAGTCATCGAAATCAGGATGGATGCCTCCGAAGATGCGCGAGAGCCCCGACTGGTCTGCGGCGTCGTAGTAGGTCGCCCATTGGAACGAGAAGGTCTCACTCGGTCCATCCTCGAAGACGAGGAACTGGTTCTTCACGCACTGGAAGATCCCGAGGCCGCCTGGGAAAAACTCGCTGCCCGTCAGGCGGGTCATCGTCTCAGCGCCAGCGCGGCTGTAGGTCGAGTGACCCGAAACAAATCCTGGGAACGGCGGCGTGACAAAGGTCGGCCGCTGGTAGGAGACCCAGTTTCCAGCGAGAATCCAGCTAGTTCCTGAGTAGGTGTTCGTCGGACTCACGGGAGCGCCGGGCCACGCCAGCGCTGCGATCTGGCCTTCGTATCCAGCGAGATCTTCGTGGCGTTGACCGGCAGCGGTTGTGGCAGCGGTGATCAACTCAACGACGCCTGGCTCGAGATGCAACCCATCAGCGTGGTAGTGCGGAAGCGCAGCGTCTGTGCATTGGCCGCGCTGCGCCATGTATCGAATCGCACCGATCGGGCGCATCGTGTCGTAGTGTCCCTTGAGACCCCACGCTGTGATGGCTGCATCATGAAGCGATCCGTTGAGCGTGATGTACGCCTTGAGATCCCACTCAAGATCCGACAGCACAGGCCCCTTGCCTCCAAGCCTTCGCTCGAAAGCAGGATGATCAGAGATCGTGTTCGCCAACTCGTTCCAGTGTCCTGGAGGCGTCGTTGAGTTTGGTCCGTCAGCCCAGAACTCCGCGAGGCAGCGCGTCCAGTCGCCGCGCTTGACAAGGTTCGCGGCGTAAGGGAGTCCTGTTGCTGGGTTGAGCGCGCGACCAACTCCATCGTTGGTGCCGAGCGTGCTGTTGCCCATGACCGAGGGAGAAATGTCGACGAAGACGCCGTCGTCAGGCGTCAACATGCTCGACACTCGCAACGCGCCTTCGTGTCCAGCGCGCCACTGCACATCGCCAACCCCGTTGAGGACTGGCGGTGGCGGCGCACTCAACAGCACGCCAGGTCGCGCAGGATCCATGTCACTCGGCTGAAGACCAAACGGCGTGACGAACCCCCAGAATGGCGCGACTTTCGGCGGGAAACCGCCAGGAATCACATTGCCACCCTGATCGACAAAGTAGGTCAGCGAAAGCGGTTGGTACCGCGTCGGGAACAGAACATTCGGGTTGAACGGCAGCCCCACGACGAGGGACGGGTTCACATCGGGGTAGGTCCCCGCGTAAGACGCGTGGTCGACCTCCTCGTGTGAGTTGTCGGTGAGACCTTGTGCAATCACCAGCGCCGCGATGCGGTTGCCGACGGCAGCTGGCGTGTTGCCCACAGTCGTCGTGACCAGCGGCGAGTAGCCGAGTGCGGTGAGCTTGGCATCGAGGATCACATTGATCGTCGCGACATTCGGGCTCAGCGCAAAGCGCGACTTCATCAGGCGATAGGCCGCGTAGGAAATCGATTCTTGCCGTGCGGCAGCGATGTCCTTGGCGGTGATGCGCTCATTGAAGAAGTACTGGCGCACCGCTGGGTCGTAGGCGGCCCAGGCATCCCACATCGCGACCGACATGTGGAAGAGGTTTCGCGCCTGAATCGGCGGGCGCACGCGATCACGCTTGATCGATTCAAGCATGGTCTCATCCCATTGCCGAGCAACGGAATGCTGCGCAAGTGCGGGGGTGTACATCAGGCCGACAAGGCCCAAACCGATAGCTGACAACGTCGTCCTACTGAGGCTCATGATTCGTCCTTTCATGAACTCGCGCCTGTGGCGGTGGCGATGCTACAGAATGCAAGCACGAATTCGCGCTGTGAATCCACGCAAGTTCGCAATCGGTCGCAGATGGGGTATTCAAGCGTCTTTGGCGCCTTCGCTACACTCCGCGCGAATCAAGGCTTTCTCGCACTCGAGTGTGCAATGGAACTCACTTGCCATTTGATCTCGCGAACCTCATCACCCTGAACGCGCACCGCGCCGAACTGCTCCACCAAGAGCATGTGAATCCGCGCTTCACGACGGTGCTTCGAACCATCGGTTTCGACAAGAGTTACACCCGAGCTTTGGGTGCGCATCTCTACGATGCTCAAGGGCACGAGTATCTCGACTTCCTCGGCGGCTACGCGGTGTGCAACTTCGGTCGCAATCACCCGACCATTCGGCGCGCCTTGGAGACAGCGCTCGCGCTCGAAATGCCGAGCATGGTGCAATTCGAATCGCCTTTGCTATCGGGTCTCCTTGCCGAAGAATTGAAACGGCGCATCGGGCGCGGGCTCGACTTCGTCTACTTCACGAACTCTGGAACCGAAGGCATTGAAGCGGCGATCAAGTTTGCCAAGTGCGCGACGGGCCGCGCTGCCCTGCTCTCGACCCCCAACGCTTTTCACGGACTGACCAACGGCGCGCTGTCGTTGAATGGATGTGCCAGTTTCCGCGAGGGATTCGCGCCGTTTCTCCCTGATTGTCGGGTCGTGGCCTTTGACGATCTCGCTGCGCTCGAGCGCGCTCTTGCTCCGCGCGATGTCGCAGCGTTCGTCATCGAGCCGATCCAAGGCAAAGGCGTGAATCTGCATTCGCCTGGCTATCTCGAAGCTGCAGGGCGACTCTGCCGCGCGCATGGAACGCTGCTTGTCATCGATGAAGTGCAGACGGGACTCGGTCGCTGCGGTTCGTTTCTCGCGATTGATCAGGAAGGTTCGGTCGAGCCCGACATCGTCGTCCTTTCGAAGGCGCTCTCAGGCGGCTATGTCCCCGTCGGGGCGGTGCTGGTGCGCTCAAGCGTCTGGAAGCGCGTCTTCTCCACGCTTGATCGCGCGATCGTGCACTCGTCGACCTTCCACCAAGGAACCTTGGCGATGACTGCGGGATTGGCATCCCTTGCTGCGTACGACGAAACCAACGCAGCGGCCAACGCCTTGCGGATGGGTGCGATGCTTCGCGAAGGAATCGAAGCGATGCGGCCGCGCTTTGAGATGCTCCGCGCAGTGCGGCAACGCGGACTCCTCATCGGAATTGAATTTGGCGCGCCGACCTCGCTGAGCTTGCGCGCTGCGTGGGCTGCCACCCACGCGATGAACGAGAATCTCTTTGCACAGTGCATCGTGGTTCCACTCATGGAGGACCATCGCATTCTCTGTCAGGTCGCAGGTCATGGACTCGATGTCGTGAAGCTCACGCCACCGCTGATCATCAACGAGGACGATGTGCGCCGCTTCCTCGACGCGTTCGAAGAGGTGCTGATGCAATTGCATAGGCCCAGCGCCCCCGTGCGGCTCCTCGCGCGCCTTGCTCGCAACACCGTGCTTCGCGCCAGTGCCGACGCTCACGAGCCTGCGACGCGATGCTAGTGCGACTCGTTGCTCTGGTGACCGAGCGCCCACGCACCGTGCTCTTGGTCGCCGTGATGCTCGCCCTCGTCGGCGCCTGGCTCGGCGTCACCCGACTTTCGATCGACGGTGACACCGACAGCCTCATCGCTCGAGATCGGCCGTTTCTTGCGGGGTATCGCGCATTTCAAGAGGAGTTCGGTGATCTCGAAGGCGTGATCATTGCCGTCGATCCGCGCGGAGACGACGCGGCCGCTCAGCGCGCAGTCGATCGACTCGCGCAAAGTCTTGCGCGGCTCGCGAAGGAGCAACTCGTTACGCGCGTGGCTGCGTTCATTGAACCGTTGGAGCAACCACGCCTCGCTTCGTGGAGTCTGAGCGATGACGCGCTGGCAGTGCTCGCGGAAGCAGCACCGATCCTCGGCGACGCCGCCCGCGATCAGGCTGCAGCCTGCGACACACTCAATTCCTTTCTCACCATCGAGCCGCATCGCACCTACCTCCGCGCGCCCGAAGGAACCCTGTTGCTCGTTGAAGCAGTGCCTGCGAAGGACTTCACGGCGCTCGAACCCTTTGCGCGTTCGATCGCCGCGATTCGCGCAGAGTGCGCCGCCGTGCAGACCGAGTTTCCCATGGTGAAGTTTGGACTGACTGGGAAGCCCGTCCTCCAAGCCGACGAGATGGCCACGGCCAACGCCGACATGACGCGCGCGAGTCTCGCCTCACTGGCAATCATCACGGTGCTCTTCATCGTGGTCTTACGCGGAGTGCGCCGACCGTTGCTCGCCGTGGTTGCGTTTGCGATTGCCACGGGTTGGACCTACGGAGCAGCGACGCTGCTCGTGGGAAGGTTGACGGTGCTCTCGACAGTGTTCCTCCTCGTCCTCGTCGGCGCAGGGCTCGACTACGGCGTGCATGTGGTGAGTCGCTACGCCGAATTCCGCGCGATGCTGCCACGCCGCGCTGCAGTGGTCGACGCACTTCGATCGGTTGGTCCGAGCACGCTTGTCGGCGCACTCGGGAGCGCGAGCGTGTTCTTTCTTGCGTTGAGCAGCGATTTTGGCGGCCTGCGCGAACTCGGCGTCATCGCGGGAACGGGGCTTCTCCTCTGCGCGCTGGCGATGGTCACCGTGCTTCCTGCATTGCTGCTCGTTGCCGGAGACAGTGCTCCGGACTCCACGCCGACGCAGACCGTGGCACACGCTGCGGCGCGTCCTCGCAGTCGTCGCTGGTTCGCCACTGCGCTGTCCGTCGCACTCCCGATCCTCGCAGCACTCGCAGCGTTGCCTTGGGCGCCAGCGTTTCAGTCGAACTTGCTTGAGCTTCAGTCGCCGACGCTTGAAAGTGTTCGTTGGGAGCGACGCTTGCTTGATGAGAGCCCAGGGAGTTCGTGGTACGCGGTGTCGGTGGTTCGCTCAGTCGAAGAAGCAGCAAGACTCGAAGCGCTTGCCGCAGGACAATCATCCATTGCTCGCACAGAGTCCGTGGCGTCCCTCGTCCGCATCGAGACGCCGATGCGCGTGGCGCTGCGCACCGAGATCGCGCAAGCCATTGCGGGGCCACTGCCGCCATTGAACAGCACGGCGTCCATCGCGTCGCACAGCGCGCGCGCCATCATCGACGGGGCGCGCGGTTCATTGCGCGACGCGCTTCCGCCCGCGCTGCGTGATCGATGGAGTTCCGCGCAAGGCGGGTATCTCGTGCACTACTACCCAAGCGGCGATGCGTGGGAAGAGAAGCCATTGCGCGCGTTTGTCCAAGCCGTGCGCAGCGTCGATGCGAACGCCACGGGTGTACCGATCACGCAGTTGGAGTCGATCGATGACATGCGCAATGCCTTCACGAGATTGTCGTGGCTCAGTCTCGTGGCCGTCGCTTGCATCGCGTGGTTGGACTTCCGCAGCGTGCGCCTCACGATGCTCGCCACAGGTTCGGTCGTCGCGGGCGTCGCGATGACACTCGGCGTGTTGGCACTCCTGCGGGTCGAACTCAACCTCGCGAATTTCTTTGCCATCCCGATGCTCCTCGGCCTGAGCATCGACAGTGGCATCCACATCCTCCATCGTGCCTCGGATGGCGCAGAAGCGTTGCGCAGCACAGTGCGCACTGTCGCCTTCACCGCGCTCACGACGGCGATCGGCTTCGGTGCGCTCATCTTCGCCGAGCACCGCGGACTGCACACGCTCGGCGTGGTGATGGCCGTGGGCAGTCTTTGCTGCCTCTATGTCTCCTGCGTGTTTCTGCCAGCGCTGCTGGCGCGTCAGGCGTCAGCGCCAACCAATTCCGGCTCGACGCCTTCAGGAAGTGCAGCAAGGAAGTTCTTTCCGTAACTCTTGGTGAGGATCCGCGGATCGAGGATCACGATGCGGCCCGAGTCCTCGCCGCTGCGGATGAGTCGGCCGACGCCTTGCTTGAATCGCAGGACCGCGCGCGGCAATTGGTCATCGCGAAATGCGCTGCCACCCGCGGCTTCGATCCGCTCGTGACGCGCCTGCACCAACGGATGGTCGGGCACATCGAAGGGCAGTTTGGTGATGATGACATTGCGCAGCGCGCGGCCGCGCACATCGACGCCTTCCCAGAAACTCGCGGTGCCGAAGAGCACTGAGCGCTCGTTTTCGCGGAACTTTCGCAAGAGCTGGCTGCGCTCGCCGTCCTCACCGTGAATGAAGACGGGATGACCTGCACTGCGCAAGATCGGTGCGCACCGCTCGGCGACCTCGCGCAGCGTGCGGAAACTGGTGAAGAGTACGAACGCGCCGCCGCCCGTCTCGTCGATGCTGCGCAAGATGCGCGGCACAAGCTCTTGCACGGCGCGAGGATTGTCGGGAGTCACCATGGTGCGATCGATTTGCACCCGCATCTGACTGGCGAAATCAAAGGGGCTACCCAATGCGAGCGTCTTGGCGCCGTCACAGCCGAGTCGCCCGACGGTGTGCGAGAAATCGCTGCTCGTCGCGGCCAGCGTGGCGCTGGTCATCGTGATCGAGATGGGCAAAGAAAAGAGATGCTCGCGCAACACTGGAGCAACATCGACGGTCGCACAAGAAAGTGTGATTGACGGGCGCTTGCTGCCGTAGGCGGGCCGTCCACGCTCGACCCAGTAGACGCAGCCCGCGATCCCTTGCCCGATGAACAGCGTGGTTTCTGCGGCAAGATCGCTCAGTCGCTGCGCGGCACTCCCGAGGTCAAACTGCAACGACTCGTCCACCGCCAGCTCGCGCAACAACTTGATGTGCGTGGCAAGATCACCGAGCGCTGGCGACAACTCGTTCTCGAATGCTTCAGGTGCGGCCACCCGCCCACTTGAGGTGTGCACGCCCGTGCCCGCGTTGACCACGCGCCACACGCCGTCAAAGAACGCCTCACACGCCGCCTGCGCTTCCAAGCACGCGCGGATGGTCTCATCGACATCATGGACGGGGAGACCCGCGCCCTCGATGCCCGCGAGTGTGCCCTTGCCGTTGGTCGCGTTGTAGAGCGTGCGCAAGAGATGCTTGGCGCGCGCCTCCGAAATGCGAATGCCAAAGTGCCCGCTCGCGACATCCTCGAGGTGATGCGCCTCATCAAAGATCACATGGTCGTAGGCGGGAAGGAAGCTCGCACCCTTGGCGCGCAAAGCGAGATCGCTGAAGAACAGCGCGTGGTTGCAGATGAGGAGATCGGCGTTCTCCATGCGTCGCCGCGCCGATTGGTAGAAGCACTTGTCGTAGGTCGGGCAGCGACGCCCCATGCAGTTGCCCGCGTCACTCTCGACATGCTGCCAGACGCCAGTGCGCGGCAGAACAGGAAGCGTCGCGCGCGAACCATCGGTGGTGTCGTAGGCCCACTGTTCGATGAGTTCAAGTGAGTGCTCCTCGTCGTCGTCGTGACAGACACGCGACTTCTTCTCGCTCGCGACACGCAGACGACGCAGCGAGAGGTAGTTCGCGCGGCCTTTGCACAACACCGTGGTGAACTCGTCAGGAATCACCGCCTTGAGGAGCGGCACATCTTTCTCGAAGATCTGTTCCTGCAGCGAAATGGTGTGCGTGCAGACGACCACGCGCTCACGCTTCTCAAGAATGCGCCGAATCGCAGGCACGAGATAGGCGAAACTCTTGCCGACCCCCGTCCCTGCTTCGACGAGCAGATGCCGCTTCTCCTCCATGGTGCGCTCGACTGCCTCGGCCATCTGCATCTGTTCGGGGCGCGCCTCATAGCCGCTGATGCGACGCGCCAGCGGACTCTCCGCCCCGAGGAAATAGGCAGGATGCAAGGACACGATGGGAAGGTATCCGAGGATTGATGCTGCGACGGTCGCAGCGCCGCGCCGTGATCCCCGCCCCCAAACGCCATCAGGATTCCTGTATGATCGCCCGCGTTGGACAGATGCCCGAGCGGTTGAAGGGAACGGTTTGCTAAACCGTCGTACGGGGGATTCCCTGTACCGAGGGTTCGAATCCCTCTCTGTCCGCTTCAGCGGGGTGCGGCGCGCATGGCGAGCCGCACCCCGCTTGCTTTTTTGGCGGGCCGCGGGTTGGCGCGCACGAGCGACCGACTCCCGCAGCAGGTCGGGCGCGGCTCACCTGCTATTCTCCAAACCCCCATGAAGATCCACGAGTTTCAGGCCCGTCAGTTGTTGTCCGATGCGGGTGTTGCCGTTCCAGCGTTTGCCGTTGCCGACACGATTGAGTCCGCTGTGGCTCACGCCCGCGCGCTCTTTGCGTCGGGTGCCAAGGAGATCGTGGTCAAGGCGCAAGTCCATGCGGGTGGGCGCGGCAAGGCGGGCTTCGTCAAGGTCGTCTCGACGATCGAAGACGCGCAGGCCGCAGCGACCTTCATGTTGACCAACAAGATGGTCTCTTACCAGACTGGTCCTGAAGGTCTCGTGGTTCGCAAGCTTCTCATCGCGGCCGCGGAGACGATCGAGAAGGAGTACTACCTCGCCATCACCATTGATCGCGCGCGACGCACTGCCACGGTGATTGCCAGCGCCGAAGGTGGCGTCGAGATCGAGGTCGTTGCCGAGAAGAACCCCGCAGCAATCATCAAGCTTCCGCTGCATCCGATCCTTGGTTTGCAGGGATTTCAGGCGCGAGAACTCGCTTTCCAACTCGGCTTCAAGGGCAAGCAAGTTGGCCAGGCCGCAGACATCATGATGCGCATCGCCAAGGTCTTCCGCGAGAAAGACGCGACCTTGGTGGAGATCAACCCACTGGTCATCACCCCCGCAGACGCGAAGAATCCCGACGGCCGCGTGCTCGCGCTCGATGCGAAGTTCCAATTCGACGACAACGCGCTGTTCCGCCATCCCGAAATCGCCGCGCTGTTTGATCCGACCGAAGAGAACGCTGCTGAGCTGCGCGCCAACGAGTTTGGCTTGAGCTATGTGGCACTTGACGGCAACATCGGATGTCTCGTCAACGGCGCAGGGTTGGCGATGTCGACGATGGACATCGTGAAACTCCACGGTGGCGAACCCGCAAACTTCCTCGATGTCGGCGGCAGCGCCAGCGAAGAAGCCGTCACCGAAGCGTTCCGCATCATCCTCAGCGATTGCAAGGTGCAAGGCATCCTCGTCAACATCTTCGGCGGCATCATGCAGTGCGACAAGATCGCGCGCGCCATCGTGACCAGCGCCAAGAATGTCGGCTTCAAGGTTCCGCTCGTGGTGCGACTCGAAGGCACGAATGTCGCTGCGGCACGGCAGATTCTCGCCGACGCGCAGAAGGAGATCCCCGCGATGCAGGCGGCCACCGATCTCACTGATGCAGCGCAGAAGATCGTCGCAGCGGTGCAAGCTCGCGCCGCCAAGACCGACGCAGGCTGCTGCGGCGCAGGCAAGGCGTGCTGACGGATGCCATCGCGGCATCTCGTGTTGTTTGACATCGATGGAACTCTGCTCCGTTCTGACGGCGCGGGAGTCGCAGCCATGCTGCGCGCGTTCACCATGCTCCACGGTGATCGCGGCTTCAGCTTCGAAGGCACCGAGATCGCGGGCGCGCTCGATGCGGTGCTCTTTGCGCGCATGATGGCCAAGCACGGTCTGCCTGCAAACGACGCCACGCACACGCAGTTCCTCGAGACCTACCGCAGCGAACTTCTGCGCGCCCTCACGCCAGGACGCGCGCGCGCCATGCCGGGCGCTGATCAACTCGCGCTCACGCTGCGAACCAAGGGCGCCGCCACGGGACTCCTCACAGGGAACTACGAGCCCACCGCTTTCATCAAGATCCGCGCTGCGGGCATCGACACGAGCCATTTCCCGTTTGGCGCGTTTGGCTCAGACGGACCCACGCGGCGTGACCTGACGCCCGTCGCGCTCGCGCGCGCTGCGGCGCATCATGGCCGGAGTTTCGCGCCCGAATTGGTCACGATCATCGGCGACACCCCCGCCGACATCGACTGCGCCAAGGCCCACGGCTGCCGCGCACTTGGCGTCGCCACTGGCCCCTACTCCACCGAGCAACTGCGATCCTGCGGCGCCGACCTCGCGGTCGAGGACCTCTCCGCAACCGAGTCGATCACGCGCTGGATTCTTGGCTGATCGCTCCCGCGATCCTGTGGACAACCGCGAATTCGCGCACGACGCGCTGCAACCAAGGGCAGGCCGCGGCACAATGCGGTGCGATGTCCACCTTCTCCACCTTCTGCAGCGACTTCTACATCAACCAGAAGCTCGGGCTCAAGCTCGATCTTCCGGAGCGGCGCGAGACGGTGCTCGATCTCTTTGATCGCGTGCGCAAGTCGTTTCCACGGTTGACTCACTTTCAGCGCTACGAGAGTGAGGTCGCGCTCGAGAGCGATGGTGGCGAGCGCGACTGGCAGTGGGTGGCGCTGCGGCAGACCTCGATTCGTTCGGGCCATGTGAATCCCGCATCGATGGCCGATGCCTACAACTTCCACAAGACGATCCTTGAGGTCGCTCCATACTTCCTGAGTATCTCGCCGTTGGACATCGACATGCTCGAAGTGGTCTTCGGCTTCGACTTCGAGACCGAACACGACAAGGACGCCGTGGTCTTTGACGCGCTCCTTGCAGGAACGCCGCTGGCGAATCTTGTCGATGGTGGCTTTGAGCGCGTGAGCGAGGCGCAGCCTGCATTGGCCATTAGTCTCGGAGAGCGCGGCGATTTGCAGGCGGTGTTTGAGGTCCGCACTCGTCCGCGCGTTCCTGTGGCGGGCGATCGAGGTGGCGATCCCATCACGGTCTTTCTCACGGTGCGGAAGTTTGGGCCCATCGCCACACTCGACGATCTCAAGGCTGGATTCGGCGCCGTTGTCGGTCACGCTGAGATGCTCGCCGAGCAGCGCGTGATTCCCCACCTGGTCGTACCCATCCATGAGACCCTGCAAGCGCGCGGCTGATCGCGGCGTGATGTCTTTCGCGTGACACGGCGCATCTCTCCTTCGACGGACTCCAATGCTGCACACTTTGTTTCCCATGCTCGCCACGCTGCTCTGCGTCGGACTCCAACAGGTTCCTCCGCTCGCACCAGTGAAGGACCCCGCCGCGGAGAAACTCGCGCAAAGCCTCGCGCAGACTTCAGCAGTGGCGCTGAACCATGATCTCGGCTTGCTGCAGCGACTCGATCTGCCGTTCCCCAAGCCACTCTCGTTCAAGGACGCCAGTGCCATCGAAGTGCTCAAAGCCATTCGAGTGGCGGTGAAAGCGCCGATCGAACTCGATACCCGCGCGCTTGGCGATTCGGGTGGGTGGGAACTCAAGACGGTCAGCTGCGAAGCGCCAACTCCACGCCAGGCACTCGATGCACTGCTGCGCGCGATCTCGCCCGACTACGAAGAGTTCGTCCTCGATGTCGCAGCAGGAATCATGGTGATCACCGATAGCGCTGGGCAACGGACGATGCGCTGTGATGCGCAGTATCCGATGGTCCGCCTGATTCCGCGCATGTCCAGTGCAACGACGACCGACGCGGCGCTGCGCAACGCGCGTGAAGAGCTCGAGGACTTTCTTGCGCTGACGCGACCAAGCGATTGGGAGAGCAACGGCGGAGACCTCGCGAGCATCGTCTGGACTGGACCTGTCGCGACGATCCGTGCGACGCCCTCGATGCACCACGACATGCGCAAGCGCCTCGCGCAACTCGAACTCTCGCTGCCGACCCTTGAGCTCATCTGGACCGCGAGCGTGCTCGAGATCGCGCCGGATGTTGACGATGCCACGATCGATCGGCTGCTCAGCACTGGGAGCGATGTCGATGCGTTGGTGAAGTCAGGCAAGGTCACCATCCTCGCCGCGCCGCGATTTTCCACCAAAGCGGACGAACAAGCGCAAGCGAGTCTCACGGTGGACGGCGTCGAGCTCGTGATTCGCGTCGAGCCGATTGCTTCCCCCGCGGGCCGCTCGTATGTCGTTCGCCTCCGCTCGAACTCGGCGACTGGCTCGACCGAGCTTGCGCTTCGCGCGCTCGCAGGTGTGCGAGCAGCAGGCCTGACACAGACGGGCGCGAAGCGACTGTTCCTCGCAGCCATCGGGCAACCGACCAGCGCAGCCACTCCACCATCGGGCGCCGCCAAGTAAGAGCACGCTCTTCAAGCGCACTCTCAAAAACGATCACGCCGCCATCCGAGGATGGCGGCGCAATCGGCCGAATGCTATTCGCGTCGGCAGAGCCGACGGTGTGCAGAAACGCGGCGCCTTAGGCGACGAGTTTGAAATCGAGGTGGTCCGCAACGCTCGCCAAGTCCTTGGCAAGTTGTGGCGTGACCTGAATGGTGAAGGTCTGTCCAGCAGCGACGCGCACCAGACGGGTGCAGCGGGCGCGGACGAGCCATTCGCGGCCCGCGCGGGGACGCCGCTCGTTGAGTTCGGTGTCGCGCTTCTTCTGAAGCTTCTTCAGAATGCGCTGTGCGCCGCGCTCGAGGCGCATCAAGCGCTCAACCGTGCGGAACCCGCCCGCGCTTTGCGGAACAGACTTGATCGTGAAGGTCACCGTGCCAGTGTTCGGAATCGTGCTCATGCTGAACTCGCTTTGAAGGGTTGGGAACCGTACCCGAACCCCTCCCAATCCGCAACCCACTCAGCGCAGTATCGGGGGCTTATCGGGCACCGTACAAGAGGTACGCACCCTGCGTTCCCTTGCGACCAAGCCCCGCTGCAACCAGTGCTTCGTAGCGCGCCAAGGTGAGCTCGACAAGCGGAAGATCGAGCCCAAGCTCGACGGCTTCGTCGCGGGCAAGTTGCAGGTCCTTCAGCATGTGCTCCGCAACGAAGCCTGGCTCAAAGTCACCGTTGAGCACACGGGGAGCGAGCACGGCGATCGACCACGAAGCTGCAGCGCCTCCGCCAACCGACGCGAGCACCTTATGCGAATCGAGGCCCGCGCTGGCTGCGAAACGCAGTGCCTCGCACATGCCCAGCGTGTTCGCGGCAACGAGAACTTGATTGACGATCTTGGCGCTCTGCCCACTGCCCGCGGGGCCTTGGTGCACGACGGTCTTCCCAAGCTTCTCGAAGTACGGCATCGCGCGCGCGAACGCGTCGGCGTCGCCTCCAACCATGATGGAGAGGGTTGCGTTCCGCGCGCCAACATCGCCTCCAGATACAGGCGCGTCGAGCGCCGCAGCTCCGACGGCGCGTGCCGCTGCATCAATGCGACGCGCCAAACTCGGCGCCGAAGTGCTGAAATCAATGAAGAGCTGGCCAGCCGAGGCGGCAGCGAGGACGCCGCGTTGCGGATGGAAATGAACTTCCTCAACCTCTGAGGGAAGGCCCACATCGGTGCAGACAATGTCGGCTCCGCGCGCCGCTGAGGCAGGATCATCGGTCCATTGCGCGCCCGCTTCGACGAGCGGCATCGCCTTCCCTTTCGTGCGGCTGTGCACGCGAAGACGATGCCCTGCGCGCAGCAGGTGACCCGCCATCGAGGAACCCATGATGCCGGTTCCGATCCAAGCAATCGTCCGCGACTGCGACGCCGTGGCGGATGAGGGACAGGCTTGTTCACCGACGATGGACTGAGAACTCTCAGACAACGCAAACTCCTTGGAAACGCCTGATCAGACAGCGTTACGTCGGGGAACCCAGCCCGCAACGCGGTGATGCGCCGAAGCATGCGAAGACGGAAAACGCCTCGCCGTGCATCCGAAACGCGCGCCGCTGTATACCACGGCTCGCGGTGCAATCTGTCCCTTCGACCGTGCGTTCCCGTACCTTGTCCGACTTCCAACTGAGCTCAGGCGTGAGCTCACAATTCATCAGGGCGGCGCGACCGCCAAAGGCTCCAGCAGGCGTTTCCATCCATGGCAACAGCATCCCAAGACATCGCCGCGATTGAGCGCGAAGTGGCTGAGACCAGCCGACCCTTTCGACTGCTGCAAGAAGAGATCCATCGGGTCATCGTTGGACAAGACGACCTCGTGCACGGGCTGCTCCTCGGACTCCTCGCCAACGGTCACATCCTCATCGAAGGCGTGCCTGGATTGGCCAAGACCACAGCGGTTTCATGCCTCGCCAGCGGAATGCAGACCGCGTTCCAGCGCATTCAGTTTACGCCTGACCTCCTTCCCGCCGACCTCATCGGCACGCTGGTCTATCGCCCAGGCAGCGGCGACTTCGTGGTGAAGAAGGGACCGATCTTCTCCAACATCGTGCTCGCTGACGAGATCAACCGCGCGCCCGCAAAGGTGCAGTCGGCGCTCCTCGAGGCGATGCAAGAACGACAAGTCACGATCGGAAACGAAACCTATCCGCTCGCCGAACCCTTCCTCGTGCTTGCGACACAGAACCCGATTGAACAGGAAGGAACCTATCCGCTGCCTGAAGCGCAAGTCGATCGCTTCATGCTCAAGATCATCGTGCGCTATCCGACGAAGGGTCAAGAGCGCTTGATCCTTGATCGCATGTCGCGAAGTTCGGCACCGATGAAGATCGCTCCTGTCATGAAGCCTGAGCAGATCGCTGCCGCGCGCGCCGTCGTCGATGCAGTGGCGATGGATGATCGACTCAAGGACTACATCGTGAATCTCGTGGTGGCGTCGCGCGATCCCAAAGCTGCGAAGGTTCCGCTCGACGGGCTCGTCGCCTTTGGTGCGTCGCCACGCGCCACGCTCGCGCTTTCCCGCGCCGCGCGCGCCCACGCGTTCCTTGACGGACGCGGCTATGTCGTGCCGCAGGATGTGAAGGACATCGCGCCGATGGTGCTGCGTCATCGCATCGTTCCGAGTTTCGAAGCCGAAGCAGAAGAGAAGACCGGCGACGACCTTGTCCGCATTCTGCTCGAGCATGTGGCGGTTCCCTGATCGACCCGACGAGGTCCCCGCATGCTGTCGCCTGAACTCCGCAAGAAGATCCGAACGATTGAGATTCGGACCAGCCGACTGGTGAGCGATGTGCTCGCTGGCCAGTACCGCTCTGCCTTCAAGGGGCGCGGGATGGAGTTCGACCGCGTGCGCCCCTATTTGTTTGGCGACGATGTGCGCTCGATTGACTGGAATGTCTCGGCGCGCGTCGGCGAGCCGCATGTCAAGGTCTTTCACGAAGAGCGCGAACTCACCGTCATGCTCGCGGTCGATCTCTCGGGCTCGCTCTCGTTTGGAACGGTCAACGAGCTCAAGCGCGAACTCGTGGCAGAGATCGCCGCGACGCTGGCCTTCTCGGCGATTCGCTCAAGCGATCGGGTGGGCATGCTTCTGTTTACCGATCGCATCGAAGCGTTCGTGCCGCCGAAAAAGGGCACGCGCCATGTGCTGCGCATCGTGCGTGATCTCCTGGCCTTCAAGCCGCAAGGACGCGGCACCAACATTGCATTGGCACTCGATGAACTCAACCTCACGATGTCGCGTCGTTCGGTGGCGTGCGTGATCAGCGACTTCCTCGCACCTGCCTCAGCCAAGCCTTGGGATGCCGCCTTGGCGCGACTCACGCGGCGACACGATGTCATTCCCATCGTCGTCGGCGATCCGCGCGAGCGTGAGCTTCCCAATGTGGGCATCCTCGACCTCGAGGACCTCGAAACGGGTGAGCGCCGCGCGTTTGACACGAGTTCGCGCTGGGTACGCGAGGGCTGGAGCGAGGTCGCGCAAGAGCGCAGCGAAGCGCGCGATCGGCAGTTCCGCAAGGCGAAGGTCGAACCACTCCTGCTTGAGACTGGTGTGGATTTCGCGCCGCCACTGCGCGCCTATTTCGCCCGCCGCGAAGGGAGGCGAACGCGATGACTCCGCTCTGGACCGCGCTTCCCATCGTCGCAACGCTCGTGAGTGCGCATCCCGAAGAGGCACCGCTCTTTCAGGAGACGCGCCTCGAGGGAATCACCGCCACCATCCACGCTCGACCTGAACCCATCGAAGTCGGCACGCCGATTGTCTGCACGCTGCGACTCACGGGACCAGACGCCTCGAGTGCACAGATCGAAGCGGTCGAGACTCTTGGTGAATTCGATCTCCTCTCGGTGTCGCCACCGCGCAACGAACAAGGATTCGTGGTCTTCGATCTCGTGCTCTCAACACTCGCCGCTGGAATGGTGACTCCTGCGCCGCTCTCGCTGCAGTGGATCCACGACGGCCACGAGACTACGGGAGTCGTGGAGTTTCCAGCGATCTCCGTGCAAAGTCTGCTCGGCGAGAAGATCGACCCCGCTGCGTTTCGCGACATCGCGCCGCTCTATGTGATCCGCGGACCACTCGACTGGTGGCCATGGGCTGCAGGCGCTGCTGCGGTTGCGGCAGTTGGTGCGGCGGCATACTTCCTCCTGCGTCGTCGACCGATGCCTGCGCTGGCTCCCGATGCGTGGGCGCTCGAAGAACTTCGGCAACTCGAAGCCGCAGCGCTTCCGACGCGCTCTGAGTTTGGTCACTACTACGACGAGCTCACCCGAATCGTCCGCCATTACATCGCGCTTCGGTATGAGATTCCCGCGCAGCAGCAGACGACGCGCGAGTTCCTCGGAGCCACCGCGACGCACACCGAGTTCCCCAGCGACGAGACGGAGCGCCTGCGCGTCCTGTTGCGTTTGGCTGACCTCGTGAAGTTTGCCTGCGCGCAACCGACGCGCGCCGAGTGTGAGGCCAATCTTCTTCTCGCGCGCGCGTTCGTTGAGCGAACCAAGCCCGTCGCACCTCCCACTCCAACAGAGGTGCGCGCATGAGTTTCCACAGCGGTTCCATCTGGTTGCTCGGACTGCTGCCGCTGGCGCTGCTCCCATTCCTGCAGATCTGGCGACGCACGCGGCCCGTCGTGCGGTATTCGTCGCTGGAGTCGGTGGACCACGCTCCCAAGGGACGAATGACTCGTCTCCGCGGCGTGCTCCCGTTCTTGCGCGCACTGTCGCTCGCGCTCATTGTGCTGGCACTCGCGCGGCCTGTGTTACCAAGCGAGTCTTCCCGCACACTCGTCGAAGGCATCGCGATTGAGATGGTCGTCGATCGAAGCGATTCGATGCGCGCGCTCGACTTCACGCTCGACGATGCTCCCGCCAATCGACTCGACGCACTCAAGGATGTCGCCACCAGGTTCATTCGCGGCGGCGAGGGATTCGCGGGACGACCCAATGATCTCATCGGGGTCGTCGCTTTCGCTGGAAAGGCCGACAGCATGGTGCCGCTCACGCTCGACCACGGCGTCGCTCTTGAGGCGCTGCAGCAGATCGACTTCCCCACGCAGCAAGCAGAAATGGGGACAGCGATCGGCGACGCGGTGGCGCTGGGTGTGGACAAGCTCAAAGACGCTGCCGACCGCGCGAACCGCGACGGTCGACTGCGCATCAAGTCTTCGGTGCTCGTGCTGCTGACCGACGGCGAGTCCAACGCAGGAGAACTTGCGCCGCTCGAAGCAGCAGCACTCGCGCAATCGATCGGCGTGCGGCTCTACACCGTCGGACTCGGCACCAAGGGATTCGCCAATGTCCCCGTGCAAACGCCGTTTGGCGAGCGGCTCCAGCGGGTGCCCGTCTCCATCGACGAGAAGACGCTCACCGAGATGGCCACGGCAACGGGCGGTCGCTACTTCCGCGCCACCGACAGCGCGAGCTTGACCGAAATCTACGCAACGATTGATGAGCTCGAGAAGAGCAGCATCGAAGAGACCCGCCAGACGAGGTACCGCGACCTTGCGGTGTCGAGCACACCGCTCACTTTGCCGCTGTTTTCGCGAATCACCCTGCCGCCGCTCCTTGCTCTGGCGCTGGTCGCCCTCACGGTCGAAACGCTCCTCGCCACCACCCGTCTGAGGAGCATCGCCTGATGAACTCCACGATGCCATGGCCAGGAAGTGGATTCGAGTTCGCGCAACCGCAGGCGGCATTCTGGTTGCTTCCGGCCCTTGGTGGTGCCGTGCTGCTTGGCTGGCTCGTCTTCTGGCGGCGCGATGCGCGCGCGAGGCTTGCCAGCGCGGCCCTCCTGTCGAAGATCGCACCAGCGGTCGTCGGCGCTCGATCGACCCGCCGCGCGATCTTGACCGCGATCGCGATGTTGTTGCTCGTTCCCGCACTCATGGATCCCCGTGCTGGACAAGGAACCGAGTCGGTCACGCAACGCAGCATCGATGTCATGGTCGTGGTGGATGTTTCGCGGAGCATGCTCGCCGAAGATGCATCACCCAATCGCCTCGCACGCGCGAAGCAGTTCGCATCGGATCTCGTCGAGAGCGTTGGAAGTGATCGCGTGGGGCTCATCGAATTCGCGGGCGTTCCTTCGCTGCGCTGCCCGCTGACCTTCAACCACCGAAGTTTCCGATTGCAGCTCGAGAGTCTCTCGCCGCAATCCACGATTCGCGGCGGATCGATGCTTGGTGACGCGATCCGCTTGGCAAGTTCCAGCCTCGGCAACGCTGGTGCTGCGCAAGGCAAGGGCAAAGTCATCGTCATCTTCTCGGATGGCGAGGACATGGAAAGCGAACCCGTTGAGGCCGCCGCGGTTGCCGCGACCGAACACGGCATTCGTGTCGTCACCGTTGGAATTGGTGATGCCCGTGAAGGCGCGCGTATCCCCATCGATGAGCGCGGCGCGCGAAAGTACGTCGTCCATGAAGGCGAAGAGGTGTGGTCGCGCATGAATCCAACGCTGCTCAAAGAGGTCGCCGACGCGGGCAACGGATATTTCGTCGAGGCCGGAGCTGCCCAAGCAGACATGGTGCAACTCGCTGGACTGCTCGCGATGGGACTCGAACGCGAGTCGCGCGAGCCGACCGAGGTGCTCTCGAAGCAGCCACTCTTTCAACTCTTCGCAGCGTTGGCTCTGGTGCTGCTCGTCGCGGAGTCGCTCGTTGGCGGCCGCACTACTTCAGGAGTCACAGCATGAACGGTGCGCTCGCAAACGCCACACGCCAAGCGGCGTGCCTCACTGCGATCATTCTTGCGGCATCAACGCTTGCTCAGAGCAGCGATGTTGCCGCCCCACCATCGGCGCAAGAGCGCGTGGACCAACTGCTCAAGCAGCGCGGAGTGCGCCCCGAACTCCTCTACAACGAGGGAGTCGCGCTCTACCACGCGGGCGAACTCAAACTCGCGGGCGAGTGCTTCGCAGCGGCAGCGAGTCGCGGGAAAGCAGGCGTCGCAGCTCGATCGATGTACAACCGCGGCACAACGAGCTACGCGGAGACACTTGCGTCGATGCAGGCGGCCGCCGCAACCGCCCCTACCGGAAGTGCCGCCGCACCGCCGCAAGCGCCCGTAGATCAGCAAGCCATCCTGGAGTCGCTCGAGCGTTCGCTGCGCGAGCTCAAAGACGCGGCACGAGCCGATCCTTCCAACGCCGACGCTCGCGCCAATGCTGAGCTCGCCTATCGCGTCCTCAAGGAACTCAAAAAGCAGGAGCAGCAGAAGAAGGACGAGCAACAGAAGAACGACGGTGAGCAGAAGAAGGACGATCAGAAGCAAGACGAGCAAGAGCAGCAAGACGAGCAGCAGAAACAGGATGAGCAACAGAAAAAGGACGGCGAACAAGGCAAGGACGACGAGCAGAAGAAGAAGGAAGAGCAACAGCAGAAGTCCGATGAGCAGCAGAAAGCAGACGAGAAGCAAGGCGCGCCCGAAGAATCCAAGGAACCCAAGGAGTCCAAGGAGCGCAAAGAGATGACCAAGGAAGAGGTCGATCGCTTGCTGCAGAAGATTCGCGACAAGGAACGCGCGCGCATGCTTGAGAAGCTCCAGCGCGAGCGCGCCCGTTCCAAGCCTGCGCCGAAGGACTGGTAGAGCCGAACCTCATGCGAACCGCTGCCTCCACTCTTCGCGTGCACGACTTCGTCGCATCCCTCTTGGTGTGCGCACTGGTCCTGCTTTGGAGCGGCGCTGCGCACGCGCAATCCGTCGTCGCACAGGTTGCGACAACGAAAGTCTTCGTGAGCGAGCCGCTGCGCGTCACAGTCAAGATCTTGAACCTTGAGGCGTTTGATGGCCCCTCGTTCGAGGAAGTCACAGGTCTTGAGATCAAGCGACTTCCTGGCGAACAGACTTCGGTCGGTATGACGACGGTCAACGGGCGCATGCGCCAGCAACGCACCGTCTCGCTGAACTTCGAGGTGCTTGCGACAGCAGTTGGCGAGTTCACAATTCCTGCCTTTGCCGTCGACGCGGGCGGCGTGCGCTACGAGTCGAAGCCGATCGAGATTTCTGTTGCAGCGTCCGATGGCGCGAAGCTCCTCATGGTGCGCGTCGTCGGCGAGCCCTCGACGATCTACCTCGGACAACAGGGCGTGCTGAATCTCGAGGTCCTCATCAGGCCTTTCAACGACGCCGCTCTGGGAATCACTCTCGATGAGCAGTCGATGTGGTCGCTTCTCGACATGCAAGGCTCGACCTGGGGCGTGTTCGGACCTGCGCTGCAAAAGATGCTCTCGGAGAATCGCCGTCCCCGCGGTGAGCTGCGCGTTGTGGACGACGAGGAGTTTCTCGTCTTCAGCGTGAGCAAGCCCTTCGATCCGATTGCTGCAGGAACGCCAGCGGTCGGTGAGATTCGCGTGCGCATGGAGTACCCCACACGATTGCAGCGCGGCAACGACTTTCTCTTTCAGAATCGGCTCTCGCTCGCGGGCTCGCGATCGATGAGCGCCACTCCCGACTCGACGCGCGCAATCGTGCTCCCTCTGCCAGAAGGCGGGCGCCCCGCTGGCTTCAACGGCGCGGTTGGATCGTTTGAGATTCTGGTGGTCGCCAAGCCACATGAAGTCGCCGTTGGTGATCCGATCACGCTCACGATGCGACTCACCGACACGACGGGGAGCGCGGAGCTCGATGGACTGCAAGCGCCATTGCTGGCACCGCAGAGCAATTTCGCGAGTGGCTTCCGCATCTCCAGCGAGCCTGCCGCAGGGACCGTTGAGGGTCGAAGCAAGATCTTCACCCAGTCGATTCGAGCGCTCGGTGAAGCGGTGCGAGAGATTCCCGCCATTGAGTTTCCATACTTCGATCCAAGTGTTGGTGAGTACAAAGTCGCGCGCAGCATTCCCATTGCGATCACCGTGAAGCCGAGCGCCATCGTGCGGCTCGCTTCCGATGAGTCCGCGGGAGACTCCCAGATCAACAGCACCAAGCCAGCCTTCACCAAAGTGGAGGGCGGCGTTCTCGCGAACGCGTCCATCGAAGAGTGCCTGACGCGAGAGACCGTAACGCCGACCTTCATGACAGTCACGGCAGCTATTCCAATCGCGCTCGCGTTGGTGCCGCTCCTGGTGGCGCGCGCTCGCCGCGACCGTGATCCACGGGCGCAACGACACGCGCGCGCACGCCACGAACTCGAGCGAGCCCTCGCGGCGGCGCACGATGCGCCGCCCGATGCAGCAACGCTTGAGGCGTTGCTGCTCGAGTACTTCGCGAGTCGGCTTGGCGTCGCCAGCGAAGGATTCTCGCGCAAAGATGTGCTGGCTCTTCTTGAACTCGCGCGAGTGGACCCGCAACTCGTCGAGGAAACCGACCAGCTTCTCCGTCGCTGCGAGCGCGCGCGCTACCTCGGAGAAGCGGTCACGACGAACACCGTTCTGAACCTCGCGCATCGCGTTGACGCCGTGACCCCGTTCAGCGGGCTCGCAACCGAGAGGACGGTCGCGTGAAGCGCGAACTCCCAGCGATAGCTTTCCTCGGTGCGTTGCCTCTCGCGATCGTCGGCATCCTTCTCACCCTCGTGCCACTGGCCAATGATGCACGAGTGGATGGCCGTGAGACCACACAGACGGCCGACGCGCTCTACGCCGAGGGAGTCGCGCTTGCTCCTACCGATGACGCCGCAGCGCGAGCGAAGTTTCGTGCCAGCGCCGACGCGTCTGCCGCAGCGCTCGAGCAAGGCGACTCCGCTGCACTGCACTACAACCGCGCGAACGCCCTTCTTCGCGCAGGTGCGCTGGGAACCGCAATCGCGCAATACCGCGCAGCAGAGTCCCGCGCCCCGCATGATGCCCGCATCGCCGCCAATCTCGCGGAAGCGCGCAGCAAGGTCTCGCGCCCGACAGGCGTTCCCGCGCCGACGCTCACGGAGCGCGCATGCGGGGTCTGGAGCTTCGCAGGCGAACGGACGCGTTGGGGCATCACGCTCACGCTCCTTTGGATCGCCGTCATCGGCATGGTGACGCGGAAGCGCACGCTTGCGCTCGGGTGTTTCTACGGCGCGGCGCTGGTTGGACTCACCGTCACGCTCGATGTGCTTCGGCGCGCTGACCACTCTCTGGCCGTGGTGATCGAGTCCGCTCCACTGCGCAAAGGTAACGGCGAGGGGTTCGAGGCTGTGCTCGTCGAGTCGCTCCCTGAGGGTTGCGAATGTCGCCTCTTGGAAGTGAGGCCAGGCTGGATCGAAGTTGAGCTCGCTGACGGCACGCGCGGCTGGATCAACGACCGATCGCTTGAGTTGGTGCGCTAAGGCGTTTCAACCCACAGCCTTGCGCCGTTGAACACAACACTGACGTTCTGCCAACGCAAACGCCCGCGCAGGTGCGCGGGCGTTTGCATGGAAGCGGAGAGGGTGAGATTCGAACTCACGAGTAGGCAAGCCCACTACTAGTTTTCGAGACTAGCTCCTTCAACCGCTCGGACACCTCTCCGTGTGTAGAGCGCCACGCGCGAACGCATGACCACTGGGTTGAGCTGAAGTATCGTCCAAACGGCGGTGCTTGTCCACCGCAATGGAAGGTGCGAATCGGCGCCAGTTTCGAGCTGAACACCGCGCCGTTGCAGAGCACTGCGTGGAGGTTGGTGGGAGAGCTTGGAAGAGCTTGTGGTGTGCTTACCAGAGCTCGGGGCGAGCTCACAAGAGCTCGGGGCGAGCTCACGAGAGCTCAGCGTGAGCTCACAAGAGCTCGGGGTGAGCTCACAAGAGCTCACGGCGAGCTCGTCAGAGCTCACGGCGAGCTCACAAGAGCTCCCCTCTCACCTTCCACTCAGGGACAGCTACCCCACGAGTTCAGCAGCGCGCCGAGGTCCTGGGCGTTCGTTTGCCCGTCGCCCGTCACATCGCCACTCGCAGTCCCCCAGCCGTTCATCATGATGGTGAGGTCCTGCGCGTTCACCGTGCCGTTGCCATTCAGATCCGTCGGACACGAGGGCGGAAGCACGCCAACTTGCGTGAGCGTGTACTGCCCGAAACCGACATAGACATCGTGTCCGCCTACTTGCACGCAATAGGACACGCCCGCAGTGATGGGCCATTCCACCTCTGCGAAACCGCCGCAGCCGACGGTCTCGTCGCTGCAGCCAAGAATCTCACCCGCCGCAGTCCGAACGATGATGATCGGATCAAACTCTGAAGCGTTGCCTGGATTGGTCGATGGGCAGCTGCTCACCATGGCGCGACCCGTATGGGTAGCCACCAAGCGATACCACACATCGTTGAGGATTTGATCGCCGAAGATCCCCGCGCAGCCGCGGGGCATTTGTGTCTCGCCCGTCGTCGCACCGATCGTGCAGACCTCAAACAGACCTGATTGGATCACTTGCGCGGTTGCGATGGTGTCGTTGGCGGGAACAGGCGGCGAGCAGAGCTCGACGGCACTTTGGCGACAAATGTAGTCCCACTCCACTGCGCAGCAGAAAGCGTCGGCGGCGCACACCGAGCTGCAACAGCTCGTGTCGGAACATCCGGGTGTTGGGCGCACGGTCAGACAATTCCGACCCGCGGGGAGGCCGCACGAATCCTGCGCCTGCCCAAGGGAGGCAAGCGACAACACCAGTGCGATGGTGGCAAGTGGTCTTTGCATGTGTCTGCTCTAGCAGGGTTTGGGCGACACCTGAGCATGCCACAGCAGGCGCCATCCGCAACGAGTTCGGGGCATTCGGCCGGTATTCGGGAGCTGAGTGAGCACCCGGCGAGGAAAGCGTCGGCTTATCCGACCTGCGAGAGCTGCATGAGCTGTGCAAGCAGGTCCGATCAGCTCCAACTGTCGAGCAGGATCGAGAGGTCGGCCGCGTTGACGCTGCCATCGTGATTGATGTCGGCAGCACCTCCCACTGACCCCCAAGCGTTCAAGAGCATGGTGAGATCGGCCGCGCCGACGACTCCATCGCCGTTGATGTCCGCGGGGTTGGCCGTGAAGCACGCGTCTGCGTTGCCGTCTCCGTTGCCGTCGACACAGGTCGTTCCGGGGCCAGCCCAAGTCGCGCCCGCTGCCGCAGCCTGAGCTTCGGTGAGCTCAAGGCAGAATCCTGTTGGGAAGCATGCTGCACCCATCGGTTCAGGACATAGCCCGACGAAACAGGTAGTGCCGTTCCCTTCGAAGACTCCGCCCTGTGCCGCGCACGCCGATGGACTGATCGGTCCGACGCATGTCCCATCGGGAAGACAGCACGCACCAGTCGGAAAGCACACATAGCCAGTACAGGATTGACCCGTCGGACCTGCGATGCCGCCCGCAGCGGCGCACGACGACGGCGCAAGTGTCACGCATCCGCCCGTTGCGACAAAGCAGCATGGGCAGATGTTCGCGGTGCAAGTGCTCGCCGTGCACGCCACTCCCTGACCACTAAAGATGCCGCCCTGCGCAACGCATTGACTCTCAAGGATTGATTGGCAGGTTCCGTTCGGAAGGCAACAGGCGCCAGGGAGCTCACACGATTGTGGAGTCCAGCTCGCGCGCATCACCCAATCACCGGTCGGGCGGCAGACGGTTGGAATCTGCGAGAAGGACTTCCAACCCGCGGCGCAACCAAGTGGGCCGCAATCCAAGGCGTACAACCAGTTGGTCGTCGGCGCCGCAAGTCCGCCCACATCGGTCGTGGGAAACGCGTTGGACGCGCTTGGCGGTGCGAAGAAGCAAGGATTCTGCGTCTGATTGTTGTGTTGGTCGATGCGGAATCCAACGCTGAAGATGTGTGAGCCGTTGTCGACCACCACCATCTGCTCAGGATCTGCAGGATCGATTCCAAACTGCACATTCACACCGTTGGTTCCTGGCGGCATCACGATGTGCGGAAGATCGATGTCGTTGGAGGAATACGAGTAGACGAGCGTTCCTGTCGCAGGCGTGCCTTGCCACACCATGACCGTCCATTGCGTCGTGGTCTGCACCGAAGCGTTGCTCGTCGCGAAGATCGACTCGATCAGGTCGATGCGCAAAGGAAAATCGCTCGGGCTGAGGAGGTACGAGCAAGCCGTCATCTCGCCTTGAGCGAAGCCAGCTTGCACGACATACTGACCACCCTCAAAGGACGCGCTCGTGTACGACGAGATGACCTGCGGGCAGGCGCCTGCAACACCGCCCTCACCACCGCCTGATCCTCCGCTCCCACCATTCGCGGGCTTGAATCGCGGCGACACCACCAGTGTTGGCGTGTCCTTGGTTCCGATCGGCTCTTCGACGAGCCGCGACGACTGCGCTTGCGCGATTGCAGCGCAAGACAGCGCGGCGACGAGGGACACATGGGTGAAAGTCTGCACGACGGATGCTCCGAGGCGAGGTTGCGGCGGAAGGAACGACAGCGCGCATGTGAGGAAAGAACCCACCTCATCCATGTCCTGATCACCTTACCACCGCTTTGGCTCGTCCCAAGTCGATGCGCAGCGTCTGCCGCAATCATGCGGAATCTCCGGCGCGCGAAGTCAGAGGACTGAATTCTTTAGAGTCGGTGCTGAGCCGACGCGGACGCCGCACTTGCGCGAGCAACTGGTGCTTTCCGCAGGGGTTCCGCAAGCGCCGCCACCAGTGCCTCCACAAGCGCATCCGCTTCGGGCAAACGACCCGGTCCGACCGCGCGGCAGGCCTGCCAGCCGGTTGCGGGGTCGAGCATCGTAAAGCCATCGTCGCGCAGAGTCGCGACGTTGCGCTGCGTCGCTGGTTGGCGCCACATGGTTTCGTTCATGCTCGGCGCGAGCAGCACTGGAGTCGTGGTGCGATCGATCGATGCAGCCAAGAGAGAAACGATGTCGTCGGCGCGTCCCGTCGCCAGTTTCGCGAGCATGTCCATCGTGCACGGCGCGATCAGAAAGATGTCAAGTGCGCGCGCGGAACGGATGTGTTGTGGATCTGCTGGATCGGAGGAGTCCCATGCGCTCACGAGCACAGGGCGCCCTGCAAGCGATTGAAAGACCAACGGCGCTACGAAGCGTTGCGCGTCAGGCGTCATCGCCACCGTGAGCGCAGCTCCCGCTTGAGCAAGCGTGCTGACGGCATCGGCCACCTTGTAACTCGCGATGCCCGCACACACACCAACACCCACCTTGCGTCCGCGCAGGGAGGCCAAGGTCGATGGGTCACCGTGGTACATGAGGTCTGCCGTTCTGCAGCCGTGCGCGCTTAGCGCTTCTTCGCTGCGCCAGGACCCTTCATCTTCTCGATGAGGGCAGGATCCATTTCGAGCGTGATCTTCTCTTGCATGATCTCATCGATCACGACCTCGAGGTCCGAACGGCCATTGCGGTCGACCAACGGGCGTGCGCCATCGATGATCTCGCCGAGACGGCGCTGGATGAGAGCGGTCAGCTTGAATCGGCCGCCAAGCTTTTCGACGATGGCATCACTCTTCAGTGCTTCGATCATGGGTTCCCTGTGCCCAAGCGGGGTCAGACCCTTGGGCGAAGGGGTTACTATAGCGAGACTTCGTCGACGATGCGCCATGGTTCGAGCCTCGCGCGAGGCGGACGCTCACTCACCCAGTCAGACCCTGCTCCTTCGCGCGACCTGTGTCATCGAACCCGCAACCATCTTCCCAACGGGATCATCCCGGCGTTCCTGAGGACGGCTCCGAAAGGCGCTCGCGGCATCCCTCGCCCGATAGCCTCGCCTTTGCGCTGGCCGTCAAGCGGGTCGGGCGCTGGATGGATCGCATCGGGCTCAACCGCGACCGACGCCTTCTGCTGTGGGCCGCCGCGACGGGAATGGCCCTAGCCGTCATCGCGCTCGCGTTCATTCGTCCAATTCAGTGGGCGGAGCATGCGGGTGTGGGATGGTTGCGCGAGCATCCAACGCGCGCCGCGGTCGCCATCGCCATCGTTCCTGTGCTTGGTGCGCTGCTGTGCGGCGCGATCCAAGTTGCGTTCCCCGTGAAGATCCGCGCGCACGGTGTCTCAAGCGTGCTCTACGCGATTCATCGTCGCCGATCGCAACTGCCGGGAACTCTCGCCGCGCGCACTTGGCTTGGATCGAGCGCAATCATCGCCAGCGGCGGTTCGGCCGGACCTGAAGGCCCCATCGTCACCATCGGTGCAACGCTCGGGTCAGTCATCGCGCGCTTTCTTCGCGTTGATCCACACACGGCTACCACGCTTGTCGGTTGTGGCGCCGCAGCAGGATTGGCCGCTGTGTTCAACGCGCCGATCACGGGGATCTTCTTCGTGCTTGAAGTGCTGTTGCGCGACTTCTCGCTGCGGACCTTCACACCGATCGTCATCAGCGCTGTCTTCTCTGCGGCGACGGTGCAAACTTTGCTCGACACGCAAGAGCCGCTCTTTGGAATCAGCGCACAACATCTCAGCTCGGGCGGTGGCGCCGGGCTCAACATCTCAACAGCTCCTGCGTTTGCGTTTCTCGGGATCGCTTGCGGCGTCGCGAGTGTCTTCTTCGTGCGCACCGTGCAGGCGTGCGAGACGGCGTTCAGCCGACTGCCGATTCCACGCTGGTTGACACCCGCTGCAGGTGCGGGAATCCTCGCAGTCCTGGGAATACTCCATGTCGCCTTTGCCGCTGGAGCGCTGGATTTCGGCCAAGGCGTGCTTCCGCCGTTCTACGGCAACGGGTATCCCCTTGCGCACGCAGTGCTCGATCCGAACTTCTACCACCGTGAAACCGCGCTGACCGTCGGAGCGCTTCTTGTCGGACTTGCCGTGGTGAAGTGCGTTGCCACTGCGCTGACGCTTGGCTCGGGCGGTATCGGCGGCCTCTTTGCGCCGTCGCTTCTTGTCGGAGCGCTCGTCGGCGGCGCGTTTGGAAGCATGGGAGAGTTGGTCCCCATCGTCCACGATGTTGGACCCACACGACTCGCTCTCGCGGGAATGGCTGGAGTCGTGGCAGGCACGACGCATGCTCCGCTCGCAGGCGCGATGCTCGTCTACGAACTCTCTCGTGAACCAACGATTCTCCTTCCAGTGATTCTCGTAGCAGCCCTGAGCACCATCGTGGCGCGACTGCTCGAGCGACACAGCGTCTACACCGCGGAGCTCGCTGCACTGGGACTACGACTTGGTTCGACGAGCGACATGTCGACCATGCGCCGATTGCGTGTGAGCGATGTGACGCTGAAAGAGGCGATCGTCGTGCGCGGCGCTGCGCCCGCGTCGTCACTCATCGCACTGGCGGAGAGCAACGATGACTTCATCGTCCTCGATGACGCTGGTGTGTTGGAGGGCATCGTCGGCGCGCGCGATCTGCGGATCGCGCTGGTCAATCGCGAAGCGTTGCCCTTGCTGCAAGTTCGCGACATCGCGCGTCTCGGGGTCAGGCCCATCGACAAGGACATGCCGCTCGATCACGCGCTCGAGCTGCTTGAGCGCGGACCGCTGCCCGTGAAGGACTCGACGGGTGCCATTGCGGGAATCCTGACTCGATCACGGCTCATGCGAACATGGCAGCGCCGCTTGGAACGCGAGTCATGAGCGAGACGCGGCTCACCTTTGGCAAATCCAAGCGTCTTCGCGGCCGCGGCGTCTTCAAGGAGATCATGGACGCGCGCGCACGCGTCGATGGCCCTGCGATCGCCGTGCACGCGCGACCCAATCAAGGCTCGACCCACCGCCTTGGTATCTCGATCGGACGACGCGTCGGGAGCGCGGCGCTGCGCAACCGCATCAAGCGACTCATCCGTGAGGCGTTCCGACTGCAGCAGCACGAGTTTCCCCGCGTGCACCCCGCGCCCTACGACCTCGTTGTTGTGGTGCGACAGCATGAACCACTTGCACTCCTTCACTACAGCACGGCACTCAGCGACGCCGTAAAACGACTCCACGCGACATGGCAGAAACGCGCGACGCGACATCACGCCGATCAATCCAAGGATTCCTAGCCCGAGGACTCGTCCTTGGTGTGCGCGGATACCAGGTGACACTCGGGCCTCTGCTCGGTGGGCGATGTCGCTTCACGCCGAGTTGCTCGGTCTACTCGATCCAAGCAATTCAGAAACACGGCGCACTGCGCGGTGGATTACTGACGGTTCGTCGCGTGTTCCGTTGCCATCCTTGGGGCGGCTGCGGGCACGATCCCGTGCCGTGAGCACGATGCTCACACCAATCGATCACTGCCAACAATGCGGCGAATGCGTCGCGTATCGGCACGCGCTGTAACAACGGCGCTCTTGGCGGTGATCCACTGCACACTTGCGCGATTGTGCGAGCGCGTCCACATTGCTCGACTCGCTTTCATCGCGCGCGATTGGTTCGCGCGACCGTTGGCGCCGATGGCATCCTTCGAGAACGCGAACGGGTGCCCCCCCTATCGTTTCTCTCGCCACGAATCGCCCCTACCGATGATCACCTCGGAATCACCGGCACTCTTCAGCATCCTGCTTGCAGCGCTCACAGCGTTGGGGCTCGCCATTGTGCTGCTCCTGCTCTGGCGTCGACGCCAAGAGATGGAGCACTACGAGAAGAGCCATCGAGCGCGGAAGCCACAAGGCACGACTCATTCATCCAGAGATCGATCTCTCACAGTGCATCGGTTGCGGCGCCTGCGTGCGCGCGTGTCCCGAAGAGGGCGTGCTCGATCTATTGCACGGTCAGGCGGTCGTGGTGCACGGTGCACGCTGTGTTGGACACGGTCGCTGTGCGGAGGTCTGTCCCGCAGGAGCGATTGCACTCACCTTTGCGGATCTCGGCAAGCGCACGGATCTCCCAGCCATCACCGAAGAGTTCGAAGCGGTCGATGTTCCGGGGCTCTTCATTGCTGGCGAACTCACAGGATTCTCCCTCGTGCGCACCGCCGTGTCCCACGGCGCGATTGCTGCGGATTCCGCGCACCGCCGAGTGATCGCCGCGCGCACCGCCGTTCCCGTGGCCATCGGTGCAGCCTCGGAAGCCTCGAACGATTCGATCGATCTCCTCATCGTTGGTGTGGGGCCCGCCGGAATGTCCTGCGCATTGCGAGCGAAGGAACTCGGTCTGAGCTTCGAACTCATCGAACAAGCTGAGGAAATCGGCGGCACGGTCGCTGCCTACCCGCGCAAGAAGATGGTGATGACGCAGCCGATGATGCTGCCGCTGCATGGTCGGTTGACACGCCTCGAGTACCTGAAGGAAGACCTCGTCGACCTCTGGAAGGAGCTCATCGCGCTCCACTCACTTCCAGTGCGCACAGGTGTCCGACTCAAAGACCTCGCCCGCGACAGCGATGGGATCTTCACTGCACAGACCAGCGCTGGAGTCGTCCGCGCCCGCACCGTCTGCCTCGCGTTGGGCCGTCGCGGCACACCGCGCAAACTCGGCGTGCCCGGCGAAGAACTGCCCAAGGTTCTCTACAACCTGCTCGACGCAGAGAGCTATCAAGGACGACGCATCCTCGTGGTTGGCGGCGGTGACAGCGCTGCGGAGGCTGCGATTGGTCTTGCTGAGCAACCTGGCAACATCGTGACGCTGAGTGCGCGTGGGCGCGATCTTTCACGCATCAAGTCGAAGAACGATGCGCGACTCAAGAAGTCGGTTCAGGAGAAGAAGCTCCAGCTGCTGCTCGACAGCAACACGACGCGCATCGATGAAGAGTCGGTCACGCTTCGACACTCCGTCGATGGCGTCGAGCAGACGCTCACGCTTCCCAACGACGATCTCTTTGTCTTCATCGGTGGAGATCCGCCCTTCGAGCTTCTGAAGCGCGCGGGCGTTTCCTTTGATCCTGCGCGACGGCCGAAACCCGCCGTCGTCGCCGACAGCACCACTCCGCTGATCTGGGCGACAAGCCTGCTGCTGCTCGTTGCGATCGGCATGCTCGTCTGGGCTTCGCTCAATCAAAGTTACTACGGCGCGTCGCCTGCGCTGCGGACGATGGCCGAAGATCACCGCTGGCTGCGACCGTCAGGCGCGTTCGGCCTGACCATGGCGCTCGCAGCGGTTGGTCTGTTCTTGTGGAACCTCGCCTATCTCGCTCGCAAGAATCGCGTGCTCGCGCGCGTTCTGCCGGGTTCGTTGCGCTTCTGGATGGGCTCCCATGTCTTCACGGGCATCGCGAGCTTCCTCTGCGTCATCGTGCACGCAGGCTTCAACTACCGCATGACACTCGGTGGCTACGCCTTTGTGGCACTCGGTGTCGTGCTCATCGCAGGCATGATTGGGCGTTACTTTTACGCCGCCGTTCCCCACGCCGCCAATGGGCGAGAGCTCGATCTTGAGGAACTGCGTGCGCGACTCGCCAGTCTCGCCACGACCTGGGACAAGTCAAGTCGCGGACTTGGCTCCACGGTGCGCGAGCGCATCGAGTCGCTCATTCGTCAGGATCGCTGGCACCCCTCGCTCTTCGCGCGCATCGTCGGGCTCGGCACCGCACACCTGCGCATTCGTCGCGCGCTGCGAGAACTTCGACTGAACCCGGACTATGCCGAAGTTCCCGCGGCAGAGCGAGAGGAGCTCATGGAGCTCGCCAAGCGATCACTTCGGCTCACCGTGCAGATCGCCCACTTCGAAGAGCTGCGCGCACTGCTCGGCTCCTGGAGGTTCTTCCATCGCTGGTTGGCGCTGCTCATGCTCCTTCTCGTGCTCGCGCACATCGCCATCTCGCTGCGTTACGCCAAACTCGATTGGCCACTTCCAGCGTGGGTGCTTCCTTCTGAGAAGGTGGCAAGTCGATGAAATCGAAGCCGCTCTCGCGCGTGCTGATGTACCTCTGCCTGTTCGCGGTGCTTGCTGCGGCATGGTGGAGCTATCAACGCAGCGCGAGTCCTGGCCCGCTCCACAGCTCACACGCTGGAGTCGCGCTGCTTGCGGGCGACGATGGTTGCGCGGCCTGCCATGAGGGCACGGACTTCGCCGCAGGAAGCTCGATGGCGGTCGCGTGCAACGAGTGTCACGAACCGATTCGGCGGCAACTCGCGGATCACACGGGCATTCACGGCGCGCTGGCTTCTGAGCTCGCGAGCGATTGCGCCGAGTGTCACCACGAACACATCGGTGACACGCTTCCGCTGGTCTCGTTTACCGCGTTTCATCGCGCGGGAATCGGCGCACCGGAGTTGTACGACCATGCCCACACCGGCGGCATCCAACTGACTGGTCGCCACATAGAACTTGAGTGCGCTGGTTGCCACATCAATGCGCGCAACAGCGCACTTGTCGAAGGACAGCCACGCTTCCTTGGACTTTCTGAGGAGTGCGCCACATGCCACAACGATGTGCACAAGGGTGAGCTCGGTCCAAAGTGCGCGGACTGCCATGGCCAGGAGAAGCCCTT
The DNA here is from genome assembly GCA_947490615.1 of Planctomycetaceae bacterium. Lineage (GTDB taxonomy): Bacteria > Planctomycetota > Phycisphaerae > Phycisphaerales > SM1A02 > QWPT01. The sequence goes on from CANLHK010000008.1 coordinate 106,114, forward strand.
CAAGGACGCTGCGCTCTACGCGCACCCCAAGACTTTCCCGCTCGTCGATGGTCACGCGCATCTCCAATGCAAGGAATGCCACACGACGCCGCAGGAGTACACGGGGCTTCGCCTCGACTGTGCATCCTGCCATCAGGACGAGTACGACCGCTCGACCAAACCGTCGCACGCCGTGGCGAAGCTCGGCACCGACTGCGCGTCGTGTCACGGTGTGCTGGCATGGAACATCACGACCTACACCCACAACAAGCGGTTTGCGCTTGAGGGTGCGCACGCGTCGGTGCAATGCGCGCAGTGTCACAGCGCCGGCGCTGCTCAGCAGTCCGTCGAAGCGCACGCAGAGAACCCGAGTTGCGTCGTGTGCCACCGCTCGCCGCACGACGAGAAGCTCGTGCAAGCCGCGCATCGCGTTCGTGGAACCCTCCGAGACGACTGCGCGGTCTGCCACGAACCTGCGGCCAAGGCGTGGAGCGACGCCAACGCCCGCATGACTCCCATCCTGCACGCCAGCACGGGATTTGTACTCACTGCACCGCACGACAAGCAGACTTGCGCCGAATGTCACCCGGCCGCGCGCGTTGATCCATCGCCCGCAACCCACGATGCGACGCGCTGGGCGGTCGCCTTTCCAGGTCGCACTCAGGATTCCTGCGAAGCCTGTCACAAGGACCCTCACCGAGGTCAATTTGTTGATTCCACCACAGGCAACGACTGCCTCGCTTGCCACGCGCGCGCTGCGTTCTTGCCCACGACCTTCGACACCGCACTGCACGCTCGGTGCGCATTTCCCCTTGACGGCAGCCACAAAGCCGTCGCCTGCGCGGCTTGCCATCCCGTGGTGGATGGTGTGCGAAAGTTCGTTGGCGTGAAGAGTGCCTGCATCGACTGCCACGACGATGTCCACAAGGGATCCTTCGATCGCAACACCGCGCTCACCACGGTCAACGGGAAGATCGGCTGCGCGCGTTGCCATACCACGGAGTCCTTTGCGCGCGTCAACTGGAGTGCGAGCGACCACGCGCTGTGAACCAGCGAGCCGTTGACTGGCAAGCATGCCACCGCAGCTTGCAACGATTGCCATCGCCGCGAGAAACCGATCGGCCGCGCGCCGGCGCCTTATTCAGCCGCTCCCAAAGCCTGCGCGGCGTGCCACGAGGATGTGCACCTTGGTCAGTTCCGCATCGCGCTTGCAGTGGGCGCTGCAGTTGATCGCGCTGCTGCGCAGACCGATTGCGCCCGCTGCCACACGAGTACAGAGAGCTTCAAGCTGGTGACCTTTGATCACCAACGCGACTCGCGCTTTGCGCTCGACGACGACCACCGCACGCTCGCCTGTGCGGCCTGCCACAAACCAACTGAGGTCGATGGTCGCGCGGTCATTCGCTACAAGCCGCTTGGCGTGACTTGCGCGGAATGCCACGACGCTCGCGCGCTCAAACCAAGGCCTTTGAAAGAGGTGTCGCCATGATGCGATGGACGCACGAGCTTCTCACGCGTTGCCTGCGACGCCTCGCGCAGAGCGCCTGCTTGCTCTGCGTCTGCGTTGCGACCCTGCTGTCTGTTGGCAGCACTGCCATGGCGCAGGATCGAATCGACGCGACGGTCGTCAGCGTGTCAGGACGAAGCGTGTACATCAACGCGGGACGCGATGCTGGCGTACTCTCGGGCGCTCGCGTCGTCTTTCGACTGAAGTCGGGCACACTCGTGGAAGCGACCATCGCTGATGTCTCTGCGAACAACGCGCGCGCGGAACTCACCGAAGATTCGCTCGTGCCGTCACCCGACGACCACGCGACTGTGGAGGTCGAGACTCCAGCAACGAATCCGCCCGCCGGCACAGCACCGACACCGACCGTGCCGCGCGCTGTTCCAGAGCACCCTCCTTGGCAACAGACGGAAGGCGCGCGAAAGCCCGACACACCTTTGCTCTCGCCCGCATTCGGCTCGCGCCCGGAAGACCAGCCGATGGTGGTGAAGGGGCGCACCTATTCAACGATGCGCGTCATCCGCGATCTCGAGCACGACAGCGACTACATCTTCGCACGCACTGGACTTTGGCTCGACATTCGCAATCCCATGCGAGACGGCGGCAGGCTGCGCTTTCAAGGGGACACCGACTACCGTTCTTCCAGCACCGACTTTGACAGCGAGAGCGAGACGCAGGCGCGAGTGCAGCGCTTCAGCTACGCCTGGGGACTCGACAAAGACGCGCCATTTCGCGGCGAAGTTGGGCGTTTCTACTCGTCGTATCTCCCTGAGCTCGGCACCGTCGACGGTATCGAAGGCGCGTTGCGCCTGGAGAACGGCTGAAGTCTTGGCGCTGGCGGCGGTCTCTATCCAACGACCACGCAGGATCTCGTCGACAGCGACGATATGGGCTTTCACCTCTTTGCGGACTATCAATCCGACGGCACGGCGCGCGCCTTCCAGGGAACCATTGGCTTTCAACAGACCTTCTACCAAGGTGAAGCGGATCGCTCGCTGGTGCTCGGGCGCATCATCGCCAATCCCAGCGACGACATCCGCGTGTTCGGACTGGTGATGATTGATCTCTACGGTTCCGATGAGATCATCAAGTCGAGCTCTGCCGAAGTCACGCAATTGGTGGCCCAGGCGAGTTTCCGCTTGAGTCCCACGAGCGGCGCGATCGCCTCGGTCATCCACACAACCTGGCCCGAGCTCAAACGCGAAGAGTATGTCACGCTGCCTGAAGCCCTCATCGCCGATGGCTATGTCGATCGTCTCTCCGCGTCGTGGTGGACCAAACTCTCGAAAGCGTGGCGCGTGTCGCTGCGATCGCACTACTGGCAAGATCAAAACGGCGATGGATTCGGCGGCGAAGCGAGTGTCGACTGGTCGCTCCCCACCGCGTCGCCAAGTTCGCTCTATGCCTCGGTCTATCACGAGGAGTCCGCCTACACCACGGGCGATGGTCTTCGCGCGCAGGTGCAAACGCAGCTCGGCAGCGCGCGCCTGTTCGTGGGCTACGACGGGTTCGCCTACTCCACCGACACTGCCACCACCGACGACAACTTCTACCTCCGACATACTCTGCGCGCCGATGTCGGCTGGGGTGAAGGGCAGTGGTACTGGGATGTCGACGCCTCGTATACGCTCGGTGACCTCGAGCAATCTGTGACGATCGGTCTCACCGTGCAGTACCGCTTCTAGGCGAGGATCACCATGAAACGCGTTCAACAGATCATCCTCGCGTCGCTCGCACTCGTCGGCGTGGTCGCGTGCGCCAATCTCATCCCTCGCAAGGGCTGGGGTCCCAATCAAGGCCCCGTGGTTCCGCACGATTCCTTCCCCGCTGACTGCGCCCTCTGCCATGAGTCGGGTTCGTGGAACAAGATCAAGGCTGACTTCACCTTCGATCACGAGAAGGAAACCGGCGTCCTTCTGCAGGGCGCGCACAACGACGCGCAGTGCTTGCTCTGCCACAACGATCGCGGTCCCGTCAAACAGTTCGCTGACCGCGGTTGCCAGGGCTGTCATGAAGATGTGCATGTCGGTCGCTTAGGCATGCTCTGCGCGCAGTGCCACAACGAAGAGACCTGGAGCCCGCTGCAGAAGATCGCTGAACACGCGCGAACGCGCTTTCCACTCATCGGCGGCCACGCCGCGGTGGATTGCAACGCCTGCCACCCGCAAGCCCTCGAAGGAAACTACGAGACACGCGGCATCGAGTGCGAGAGTTGTCACGCCGACGATGCGACCCGCGCTACGAATCCCGACCACATCGGCATGAACCTCACCACCAACTGTGAGCGCTGCCACAATCCGGTTGCGTGGGATCCTGCGCTGTTTGAGCATCCCGCCTCCTTCCCGCTCACGCTTGGTCACGGCGGCAGCGGATGCATCGATTGCCACACGACGCCCGGAGTCTTCACGGGTCTGAGCACCGACTGCGCGAGTTGTCACCTTGATTCCTATCAAGCGACGACCAACCCCAATCACGCCGCGGCAGGCTTCGCCACAACCTGTGCCACTTGCCACACAACGGTCCAGTGGTCTGGTGGAAGCTTCATCCACAGTTCGACCTTCCCGCTTGCACAGGCGCATGCTGTTCCAGCGTGCGTCGACTGCCACACGACGCCTGGCGTCTTCGCAGGACTCTCGACCGCGTGCGTGAGTTGTCACTTGCCCGAATACCAAGCGACCGCGAGCCCCAACCACACCGCTGCTGGATTCTCCACTGATTGCGCGCTCTGCCATGCGCCCACGCAATGGCCAGGCGCGGGCTTCTCGCATCCAGGGAGTTTCCCACTTGCACAGGCGCATGCTGTTCCCGCGTGCAGTGATTGCCACACCACACCAGGTACCTTCACAGGACTCTCGACCGCGTGCGTGAGTTGTCACTTGCCTGACTACCAAGCCACGACGAACCCGAATCACACCGCTGCTGGTTTCTCCACCGATTGCGTGCAATGCCACGCGACCACCATCTGGGCTGGCGCGGGCTTCACGCATCCTGCGACCTTCCCGCTCGCGCAGGCGCACGCCGTGCCCGCTTGCACCGATTGCCACACCGTTCCAGGAACCTTCACGGGACTCTCGACCGAATGTGTGAGTTGCCACTTGCCCGAGTATCAAGCGACCACGAATCCAAATCACACGGGTGCAGGTTTCCCAACGGCGTGCGCGCAATGCCATCCCATCACACTCTGGATCAACGGCAACTTCACGCACCCGTCGAGCTTCCCGCTCACGCAGGCGCACGCGGTTCCGCCCTGCAGCGCCTGTCACACGACGCCAGGCGTCTTCACGGGACTTTCCACAGCGTGCATCAATTGCCACCAAGACGACTACCAGCGCGGACACAACAGCAGCGGCGTCTCGCAGAACTGTCGGAACTGCCACAACACTTCGGGTTGGTGAGCGCGGGTGGGTACGCGCGCGTCACTGCGCGAAGCTCAAGGCGTGGCAGCAAGACTTCGCCAGCGCGTCGTCGGCACCAGCGCTACGCAGAGCAAGGCGAGCTGCACGATGCAGAAACCAAGCAGTGCGAAGACAGCCGAGTCCATGAATCCGTAGGAGTGCAGTCCGACGCCAAGCATGTTGGTCCCGAACCAGGACCACGCCGTCACGATGTTTCCACCGATGGCCAGCATCGCCACTCCGCGGTCGCGGACCATGCCGCCCCAGCGCGCGTGCAGGATCAAGAGGTTCCAAAGCACGATGAGCGCAGCGCCGTTTTCCTTGGGATCCCATCCCCAAAATCGTCCCCACGACTGGTCGGCCCAGATGCCGCCCAGAACGGTGCCGACAAAACTCGCGAGCGCTGCGAAGCAAATCACGCCGTAGATCATGCGCGGCAGAGCCTTCATCGCTTCGCCGCGCAAGAGCTTGGTGCACACACCTCCAACGACATAGAAGATCGCGATGAAGCCTGCGAGGAAGGTCGCGGAGTATCCGATGGTGACGACGACGACATGCGTCGCGAGCCAAAAGTTCGAATCGAGCACCGCCTGCATCATCTCCATGGTGTCGCCCGACGCCGAGAGATTGTGTGCCACGACCAGCGTCGCGAAACCGATCAAACTCGCCGCGAGCGAAAGCACGCCGATGCGAGCAAACCACTCTCCGAGCAGAGCACCGGGAATGCACGCCCAACCGATGAACACCGCAGAGCTGTAGAGGTTGGTGACTGGTGGTCGACCTTGGAGGTAGATGCGCGCCGTCAAGCCAAGAGTATGAAGGACGAACGCGAGCGCGATCACTCCGAGTGCGCTGCGCAGAAGGCTCGGCTTCCAGCGCTCTGCAGAGAGCGGCGCAACCAGCATGGCGATGCAGCCGAGCAGGAACGCGACGAGGTAGAGCAAGGACGCTTGGTAGAACGGCTCACATCGACTGAGGAAGACTTCAAGCGCGCTGCGCTCCTCGGCCTCCGCGTGCGCAACAGCTAAGAGCGCGTGGTAGGCGGAAACAGCCTGCTCACAAGCTGCCGCGTCTCCCGCTGCGTAGGCAACCAGCACAGCACGAATGGCCTGCGCGGAGGCGCCTGTCGCTGGTTGACCGTGAGGGTCCGCCGCAAGAAGCGGCGCCCACTCTTCACCATTGGCCAGCGGCGCGGCGAGGTACGGCGTGCGAAGGCTCTGCACCTCAACGAACTCGGCGAGCTTCCCGTAGAGGTCACTGATGGCGCGCTGGAATGGATCCTGTTGCTTGCGCGAAATCGCGTTGGCGAGTTGTGATTGGCGCACCACCTCTTCGAGCTTGGGTGCAATCTCCGTCCAACTAAATCGAGTGCGCGACGCTTCGGTGATGGCCAACAGTGACTTCACATCAGGATGATCGATTCGGAACACGCGACGCTTGGCTGCCTCGTCTGGATTCGTCCACAGTTCCAACAACCACTCAATCGCTGGACGCATGGTGCCGTCCGCGTCGTAGGTCTGCCGACCGCTCAATCGCAAGAGCGTGTTGCGGGCGAAGGAATCAAGCGGCTTGGTGCGGCCACCCGCGGACACGGGAATGCGTGCGATTCCATCGAGGCTCACTCCGTCGACGCGCGCGACGGGCTTCAGTGCGCTGGCGCCGATCGAAACGAGGAACGCCACCACAAAGACGACGACCAACGCTGGGAACCATCGTGCGAGCGTCTTCATGCGACCTTCCTCTTCACGGACGCAGAGAGGCGCACGCCGAAGTGCCAGAGCAGACCGATCGTCACGAGCGTGCACGAAAGGTACGGGAGCAGCCAACCAGGATTGCGCACCACTTGGAGCACGGTGCCTGAGTCATCGGGCGCGAACGAGGCTTGGTAGAAAGTCTCTCCCGCGTATCGCAGCGGGTTGTTCATGGAAATGAGCACCTCTCGGTCCACATGCTGTGCCGTATCAGTGAGCCGAACCAAGCTCGAGAAGTTGCGCGCCGTTTCGGTGCCCACGAATCGATCGTGTTTGAAGTCGAGTAGTTGAACCGAGTACGGGCGGTAGTTCCGTTCGAAGCGCAGGGCGATCTGAAACCGCTTGGTGCCGACCTCAACCGTCTGCATGCCGATGAGTCGCGGCGTCACGAGGTAGGTTCCAAGTGTCGTCTCGCCTTGCTTGAACTCAAGGTACGCAGCGGGAACATCGGAATCCGATGCTTCCACGCCCGTCGCGACTCCGACCGCAACAGCGGCGACCTGCGTTCCCGTGCCAGCGGTCGCGCGCGCGAGTTGTTGCTTGGATGCCTGCATCGGACCGAGCACGCGCGAGTTGGGCATCCACTCGATCACGCGGACAGTGAAGGGGAGCAAACCGTTGGTGATGAGCGGCGACTCACGATCGGCCAGCAGTCGTGCGGGCACGACCACCACGAGGTCGTCTGCTGGATCCGACGCATCGATGACGGCAAGTTCACTGGTCCGACCATCTTCGATGTAGTTGGCCGACGCGCCCTCGGCAATGGTCATGGTGCCTTCTTTGGCCAAGGCACCCGTCACAAACTCTCCGACGAGCAAGAGCAGCACACCCGCGTGCGTCACGATCATGCCCATGCGTTTCCACGAGAGCTTGAAGCGCACGATGTGCGCCGCGAGGAGATTCACGAACAGGCAGACACCAAGCGTGAGTCCGCCTGGAAACGGAAAGACGCCAGGAATCCGCAGCACCTTCTCAGGGACAAAGAGCTGGAACGGAATCAGAACAGCGATCGATCGAAAGTATCGATCGACCACCATCCACACGCCTTCTTGAGTCTGAGCCAAGGTGCCCGCGAGGATGAGCACGATCGACAGCGCGAACAACACGACGGCCAGTCGCAGTGAAGAGATCGCGCGAAGTGCCGCTGGCATGCTGTTCATGGTTCAAGCCCCAGTCCCACGCTGCGCACCAGATCGCGAAACGGCGCGCGCTCCGCTTCAACCGCCGCGATGCTGCCGCGAAGCTTGAAGAACCAGGTCGCCTGCTCCGTCGCAACAATCGCAGCAATCATGCGGTCGGTCGCGTCTGGGTTGGTGAGATCGACCACGATCGCCTCGGGACCAAAGTCGACGCGCTCGACCAGTGTGAGATCCGCCAGCGCAGCAAGTCCAAGTTGTTCGCGCCAACGATTGATGTTGGCCAGATCGCCACCACCATCGTTGGCCAGCGAAGTGACGGTCGCGCGCGCCACACCTGACGCGTTGGTCGCGCCGAACGCAGCAGCGACGATGCCGCCTGAGTTCGCCTCGATGGCCCAGTGTGATGGCGGTTGAAATCGTGCAAGCCGCTCTTCAATGCTTGCACCGACAGAAGGCGACTTGGTTGGCTGAGTCGGCACGGTGGCTGGCATGTTTGCAGTCACTGCTGCCTGAGCGGCCTCACGGCGGAACGACTTCGCAAATGACTCAAAGGAAGGAAGCAAGGCTGCGGCCTTGGCCGCATCGGTCGTCGACTTCACAAACCAACTCTTGCCATCACCAGGAACGATGATCGCGCCGAGCATCACTTGCCCTTCACTGCCTGTGAGCGTGAGCGTCGCGATCTCCACGCCGTTGACACTCGATGCGATGAGCGAACTCGCCAACGCGCTGGCGTCCGTGGGCGCCAAGCCGATTTGCCCGCGCCAACGATTCACATTCGAGAGCACTCCGCCTGCGGCACCAGGGAACGCGCTCACCGTGACCTCCGCACCAAACGCTTCGTAGGTCGCGAGTCGCATCGGCTGCTCCGTGGGCACCACCTTCCACGACGCGGGCACATCCCAAGTCACGACCACTTCGTTCGTAGAGGTTGGCGCGCCACGCGGGGGAAGCTCTGGGTTGACCTCGCGCGAATCTGTGCGCGCCACGGCGCTCGGAACGGCCTCTTGCGTCTCAGCGGACTTTGGCACGCGATACGAGTGCACTTCTTCTCGGCCACAACCCGCGAGTGCACCGCACGCGGTCACGCCAACGAGAACGCAGGCCCTGAGACCTGTATCGAGACGCGCCGCGCGCGTTGTTTCAGCGATCCACATGCTGCATCGACCCTGCACGGAAACTCCATTGAATTCACTGCTGCGCCACTCACCTCTGCAGCGACGCAGCGAGAAAAAAGCGTATGCGCCTATCGACTCGTTCCTGCGGCGTAGCACAGAAATTACGCCTCGGAAAGAGCCCCGATCGGCCGCGACTCGGACTTACTCCTCGCGGACCCGATTCACGAGGTGTCCGACCTTTCCAATGCGGACCTCGACCGTGTCGCCTCCCTTGAGAAAGAGCGGCGGCGTGCGTCCTGCGCCCACTCCCGCAGGGGTTCCCGTCAGCACGATCGTCCCCTCCAACAAGGTCATGCCGCGCGAGAGCTCTGCGACGAGGGAGCGCACCGGGAAGACCATGAGGCGAGTGTTCGCATGTTGAACACGCTCGCCGTTGAGAAAGGTTTCGATCTCGAGGTCCTGCGGATCATCGATGGCGCCGTGCGCCACGAGATCGGTCATCGGACAGAAGGTGTCGAAGCTCTTACCGCGACAGAATTGGCCGCCAGAGCCAGTCTTCTGCCACCAACGCGCCGAGACATCGTTGGCGACGCGGTAGCCCGCGATCACCGACATGGCGTCCGCCGCGGACACATCGCGGCAATCCCGCGCAATCTCAAACGCGAGCTCGCCTTCGTAATCGACTTGCGGCCCACCTTCGCGGCAGATCGAGGGGATGACAATCGCATCACCGTTGCGACAGACGCACGCTGGGTTCTTCATGAACACCATCGGGCGCTCGTCGGTCTTGCCGCCCATCTCGGCTGCGTGATCGGCGTAGTTGCGGCCAATGGCGAGGATCGCTGGAGGGATGCGCATGACGGCAATCTACAGCAGGTGAGCCACGGCTACTTGCGCTCGGCTTCGGAGCGGTTGTCGTTCTTGGCAGCCTCGGCCTTGATGCGTGCGGCTTCGGCCTGCGCCCTGCGGACCTCTTCGAGACCCGCTGGTTCTGGCGCGAGATTGGCAAACACCAGTCCCGAGTTCACCAGCCGACTGCGCTTGAATTCCTCTTCGAGCACAGGTCGGACGCGGTCATAGACCAGCGCGCGGAGATCCTCAGGCGCCTTGCGGAAGATGATCAGTCGATCAAGCAGCGGTTGCGAGCTATCGAGCAGGACTTTGATGAGCACTGCAGGAATCGACTCGTCGAGCTCACCGAGGAGCTCCTTCATGCGTCCCTCACCAAACTTGTTCACGAAGTCGTTGTACTTCGCATCGCGGAAGTAGCGGGTCAAACCGCGGGCGTACTCGAGCGCCGACTTCAGCACCTCTTCGTTGTCGAGCAACAGACCCTCGCGGAATCCACGCTCGAGGACCGCGTACACATCGCCGCGCGCTGCCTCAGGCTGCATCTCATACTCGCCGTAGGTGACTCCGCGCACGAACTCATCGATGGGAACCTTGTAGGTCAAGTTCTCATTGAAGGAGCCTGTGCCGTAGAGGCGATCGAGCTTGTCGAGAATCGCCTGCGCACCCGCGACATCACCCGCGCGGTAGAGATCGCGCACCGCGCCCTTCATGAAGTTCTCGTGGAAGTTCGTAAATGTGTCACCACCAGCACCGCGCACGTTGTAGTGCTTCTTGTAGAGCGTCTCAAAGTAGGCGTCGATGGGGTAAATCCAGCGCGCGTCACTGAGTCTCGTCACATTGTCGCCGCTGAACGGGTCGTACTGCACCATGCCCGAACGCGCGAGCGCCTGCATCGCCTGAATCTCGACGCGATCGTTGTTGATGACCTTGTAGATGTCGGCGTCATCGGTGATGCGGTGCTCACCAAACTCGTTGCCGCGCCGCGCCCAGTAGATCGCGTGTGCCGCTGGGTGCCGCCAATCCAACGGGCCAGTCTCCGCGGTGTACTTCGACATCAACGCGGGATCCATGTTGTAGGCATCGATCAAGACGCGCTTGCGCATGTAGGCGAGGACGGCCTCAGCAGTGCGTCGACGCGTCTCATCACCAAAGGTCGACTCGAAGACACCGACCAAGGTCGCTGCCTCTTCGGTCATCGCCCGCAAACCAAGGAAGCGCGCGTAGGCCGAACCTGATCGCGCACCCCATTCACCAAGCAGTAAGAGAAAGCGCTTGTCCGCCGCAAACGCATAGTGCTCAGGAAGCGGCGCGAGTTTGCGTTCGAGCTCTGCGATGAACTCCTTGGTCTCGGGGACCTTGGCGTACAGCCCATCAAGGGTGTCAGGTGCGTCGGCGATCGCCTTGATCCACGCCTTGCGCAGCTCGTAATCCTGCGGCGGGATCCCGAGGAGATACTGCCATTCGCGGGCAAACTGCCGCTTGTAGGTCAGGTGCGCGTCATCGGCCACGCCGTCGATCTTGTGCGCGAACCAGAACGCGAGTTCTTTGCACAACAGAAGACTGTTGGGGTTGTAGCGAACACCGCGATCACGCACCAACGAGATGCCCGCGTTGACCCATGCCCAACGCTCTTCGGGCGTATTGGTCATCACCGAGATGTTGTAGGCCATGTTGTGGCCGTGAAATGACCAGACCTCAGGGAAGCGCGGCTGCAACGCGGTGATGAGATTCGAGTCGCTCATCACCTCATAGAGCAAGCCCTTCTCCTTCTGCAGCGTCACCTTGATCCACAAGTAATCGACGAGCAGTCCGCGCAGCGCGCCGAGCGCGGTGCCTAGCACGACCATCGGCGGCGCGCCCTCCTCGGCTTCATCGGTGTATCGCAAGCCGAATCCGCCGCGTCCCTTCACGGTCGCGTCGATCGATTCATCGCCCTTGGCAGTCTCATAGGTCAGCCCAATGTCGTCGCCAACCTTGCCTTCCCACAGGCGAATGTCGCCGAGGTAGCGGAATGCCATCGGCTCGCCCGTCAGCACACCCTTCTTGGTTTCCACAGCGCGGATGCGAGAGAGTGGCACGCGTCGCTCGAACGCAGCGCGCGGAGTCTCGCCACCCACAGCATTGACACCAACGAGAAGGTACTGCTCGCTGGCCATTTCGGTGAGTTGCGGCAGCAGGAACGAGGCAGCCGTGAACGCAAAGATGCAGACCAGCAGTGCCACAAACATGGAGAGGCGATCGCGCATGGTCAGCCTCCCTGCCCGCTGTAGATGGCGAGTTCTTTGCGGCGGAACGCAGCAAAACCAAGCGTGAGCAGCACGCCTGACCAGCCGATCCCGATCATCACAAAGGCGCGTGCGACTCCAAACCAGGAGACGAGACGACCTTCGACAAGCGGACCGTTACCTTCTGCCTCACCGAAAGCGCGCACCGAAAATTCTGTAGCACCCGCAATCGCGCGAACGACCGCCTCGAAACCCTTGAGCGTTCCCGAGTCGGTGCGAATGCGGTACTCCGCGACGCTCGTCGCAAGGAACGGACCAATCGAACCCGCCGAGAAGACGGTAAAGACCACCAGACACGCCACGGGAAAACTCAAGCTCGCAGCGCACACCACCGAGAGCATGCCGAGGAAGGACAGCTTCAAGAGGTTCATGAGTTGCGCGCGCAGCAGGTTCTCTCCGAAGCCGCCAACTCGATAGAGCAGCTCGAGACCTTCGGGGTCGAAGAAGATCGTGCCCATTCCAGGAATGAAACTGAGATCGCCAGGACGCGCCGTCTTGTTGAGCGCTTGGTTCTGCACGCGCACTTCCAGCGTGCCATCGTCGGCGACGGCGCTCGCAGGGACAGGAACCACATTGCTCTGTGCGGCGATGAAGTTGTGATCGATCCACGCCTGCCGATCTCCCGTGCCAAAGACGAAGACGACGGGATACACCGAATTGGGATCGCTCTCGCCCGCATAGAACTTGTAGCGCAGCGTGAGATTCCCGCCGAACGCTCGCTGTTCCGCCAGACCCGTGAAGCGATAGACGCGCTCGAGGTTGGGGCCGATCGAACGCTGCTGCTTGTAGTACTCCTCAGTGATCGCGCGCGCGACGGTTTGCTTCACTTCAATGGCAGTCCGAACTCCGTCGCGCAAATCAGCCTGAATGTTTGGATCGGCCTTCATCGTCTCGTCGACGGCGGCCTCGAGCTCAGCCGCCGTGAGACGGTTGTAGCTCGGGAATCCACCGACGCGAGCAACGAGCACTTCGTCCTGCACGGCGATGGCGTCGGAAAGATCCTGCGCGGGTCGCGAGCGAATCTGCGCGAGGAAGGCGTACATGGCGACCGTCGAAGTCAGCAGGATGGCAACATTGAGCGCCACCAGTCCCAGCCACTTGCCCGCGAGCCACGAGAGACGCGACACTGGCTTGGTCAAGGTTGTCCACGCTTGGCGATCACGAATCTCAAACGCGACCGTCGCACAGCCGAGGAACACCGTGAGAAACGCGCACACGAGATACATCGTGTCGAGCGATCCCGAGAGATAGGTCTGCACTTGGTAGCGCAGAGGTCGCGTCGGATCGATCGCCTGTGGCATCAACGGGATCGCGACAATGGCGATGGCGCCAAAGCCAAGAGCAATGCGCAAGCGCATGGCTTCGCGCACGACGCCGCCAGCAACGGCGTAGATCGGACGCGCTCGATCGAGTGCCTCAAGCAGAAGGCGCACGACGAGCAGGAACAGAAACAGAAGCAGCGGAATCGCAGCGAGACTCGCCGCGAGGTTCGGTCGACCAGCCAAAAGCAGCCCGCCACCAAGGAGCACCGCTGCGATCGAGATGACGACCAGTTCCACCGCGAGCCCTGAGAAGCAGGCAAATTGCACGACTGCCAGAGCCAACGCGCCAAACGCCAGCGCGAGCCACGGCTCTTGCGCGAGGCCGATGGGAAGCCACGGCTTGCGTTGTGTCGCGAGGAGTTGACTCGCCGCGTCGGTGACGCGCTCGATCTTTCCTGACGCTTCAAACAAGCGCTGCATGCTCTTCGAGAGCGCGATGTCGCCAATCGCCACTCCGTCGAGCGTGATGGTGCCGCGCTCCACGAGCTCCATCGCGATCGGTTCCTTCGCAGTGAGATCAGCCTTGGCCAGCAGAGGCGGAAGTCGCATCGCGAGGTCGTCCATCCGCGCGGCTTCGCGGTAAGCGATCACCACGACGAGCACGATCAGCGTCGAGAAGACGACAGCGACCGACGAACGGAACCGCTTGCTGCGTCCGAGCCGTTCGATCTTCGATTGCAACGCCGCGTACGCGCTCACGCGCCGCCCTCACGCTTGGGATCTTGACGCGGAGTCTTCGCATCGGTGGACTTCGCTGGATCGAGCAGCGAGTCGATCAACCCTTGGTCAAGCGTTGCTGCAGAGGGCGGAGTCGTCGGCCGCGCGGCTGCCGAGGCGTTCGATGGACCCGATGCGCCCGATGCGCTTGGCTTCACGCTCTTCGAAGGATCCACCAACGCATCGAGGATCGTGCGATCGGCACTCGGAGTCTTCGCGGCGGTCGGTGCGGAAGTGCTGGAGACCACCACACTACTTGGCGGTGTTGTGGTCGTGCTTGCCTCCACGAGCTTGCTGACGAGTTCATCGCGAGCGCGCTCGCTGTCCGCAGCATCCTCGCCACTCTGGAGGAACGACGCGATGCGTCCACCCGATTGAGCGCCGCTCGTGGCGATCTGTTCAGCGCGCGCACGCTCGACGATGTCGAGGAACAAGTCTTCGAGAGTCTGTCGCGGCGAAGAGATCTCCTCAATCGCCACACCTTGGGTGCGGCGCAAAGTCTCGTCCACAGCAATGATCGTCGCAGGCTCAAGCCGCGGCACTCGGAGCAAGGTGTGTCGACTGTCGGCGAGCAAATCGTTCGCGCTGCCCTGCGCGCGGATCTTGCCACCGTAGAGAATGACCATGCGCGTGCAGACATCTTCGACATCCGCCAACAAGTGCGAGGTCAGGAGAATCGTCTTGCCGCGCCGACCGAGCTCAAGGATGAGATCCTTGACTTGCTTGGTGCCGATCGGGTCAAGCCCCGAAGTTGGCTCGTCGAGAATGAGTAACTCAGGATCGTTCACCAACGCCTGCGCAAGACCAAGTCGCCGCGCCATGCCCTTGGAAAACTCACCCGCAGGGCGATGCGCGACCTGCGTGAGTCCCACCATCTCAAGGAGTTCTTCGGTGCGACGCCGACGAGTGCGACGATCGAGACCGAAGAGCTTCCCGTAGTAGTCGATGGTCTCGGTCGGATTGAGAAAGCGATAGAGATAGGTCTCTTCGGGCAGGTAGCCGATCTTGCGCTTGACGGCGACATCGCTCGGATCGCGACCAAACACCACCAGACGACCCCGCGACTTGTGGAGCAGCCCGAGGATCATCTTGATCGTCGTGGACTTGCCCGAGCCGTTGGGACCAAGCAGGCCGAAGATCTCATGCCGATCAATGTGGAAGTCGATGCCATCCACCGCGCGCGCTGTGGCGCGCATCCAGAAGTCACTGAAGGTCTTGGTGAGGCCCGCTGCATCGACGATTCGCTCGTGGCGCTCGTGGCGCTCGTGCGCGTTTGAATGATCGGACTTCTCAGTGCTCGCCATGCGTGATCCTCTCGGGGCTCCGTCGTACTCGCCTCTGCTTTGGCGGTTCGTTCAAACACTTGGCTCAGCGACCGAGTCCGCCCGTCGCGTCCTTGTTGAGGCGACGACCTGACTTGTTGATGAAGATCTGCTCGCTGTTGGGCGCATAGAACCCGCCCGCATCGCGTGCAGCCTTCTCCATCTTTTTGCGCTCGATGTCGGCGTCGCGGCGGGCCTGCATCATCTCGGCCGAGCTCGTCAGGCGGAGGTTGAGCATGCCCAACGCCGTTGGCGCGGCAAACACTTCGGCCTGCGGATTTTCCAGTGCTTCCCGCACCGCGTCGAGCCAGAGTTGCTTGACGATCTGTCCGCGCGAATCGCGATAGCTCGCAGCGAGGCTTTCAAGGCGCTTGGTTTCACGCTCGAGCCGCGCCCGCATCGCCGCGTCCGATGCTCTTGCGCGCGACACCAGCTTGGAGACTTCGCCGCCAACATCCTGCGCTTCCATCCGTGCGCCGAGCGCTACGAGAATCGACTCCGCTTCCTCGCTGCGCCCTGCTTCGAGTGCCTCTTCGTATCGACGAATCATCGCCAGCAGTTCGTTGTAGACCTCGCCGCCAGCGATCTGCGTGAGAATCGTGACCGCGTTCTGCCGCGCGCGCTCCACTTCGCCCTTGGCGTACTCGCGCGCGGTCTGCACCTCGCGCAATCGATTCTGCACGGCCAGCGGTGCCATGCGCTCGGTCGCGCGGACGAGCGTGATGTCGATGCCGATGCCAAGTCGATCGAGGGCGCGTTGCGCGCGTTCGCGCACCACGGGTCCCACGAGATCACGGGTATCGGTGAACTCCGCGAGCGTCAGTGTGCTTGCCGCCTCGACTGCCGCCTGCATGAGCGCAGCGCCGACCAATCGATCACCGTGCGCGGGCGAAGTCGATTCGAGGAACTTCACCGCGTCGGAGATGGCGTACTCCGCTTCAAACTGCGCATGGGCGATGTCGCCTTCTTTGGTCAGCAACGAGCCATCGGCGCCTGGCGCGATTCCTGCGTTGGGATCGGCAGAGTCGATCTGCTCCTGCAGCGTCTTCTGTCGCTGGTCGCCGCGGTTCATCGACGCTGGCCAGAACTGGCGGTCGAGACGAATCGTGTGCCGCTGCTCGAAGACCTCGAGGTCACCAATCGGATACGGCCAGAACGGCTGCAATCCTGGCTGCACTTGCTCTTCGCCCGTCGCACCAGCGATGGCACCGAACATCGTCTTGACGCCCGTGCTTCCTTCGGGCACTGATTGGAACCCCGAGAACACAAAGACGACGCCGAGTGCAACGATGCCTGCTTGCAGGATGCGATACGACAACTTGAGCGCGTCACCGAGCGATTGCGTCGCCGGGTCAAGCGCGTCACGCATGTCCATGCTGCCGCGCGCGTCGTCACTTCCAGACACATCAAAGCGCGCGCTGGCGACGCGGCGCGGACCTTCGACCTCAAGCGGGCGCAGCGGATCGGCGGGAGCGCCTGTCATGGTTGCGCCCCGCGCGGTGTCGCCGATCCCGTGGAGATCGTCGAGTTCGCGACGCCGCTGGTGTTCGAGGCACTCGCGTCCTTGGGCTGAGGAATGCCGTTCTTGTCGACGCGCGTGGAGAGGTCAAAGAGATGGAACGGCGCGTGGCTGGTGTCGCCGACGAAGGTCGTCGATCCGCGCAGGCCCGCACGCATCGCATCGATCCAGGCCAGGAAGGTCGCGAGCTCCGAGTGCTGCTTCATGCGCTCGTAGTACTGCGTTGCTTCGGCATTGCCCTTGTTCTCGATGCGCGAAGCCCACTGTGTCGCAAAGGCGCGGATGGTGTCGGCCTGGCTCGTGGCCTGGCTCTTGAGCGCTTCGGCCTGCGAGCTGGCCTTGGCTGCCTCAAGTTTGGCCAGCGTATTCTGCACTTCCGCCATGCGCGAGAGCACGCTGACGGTCGTCTTCTGCGGCAACACCACTTGCGAGAGTCCGACGGCGATTGGTTCGACGCCAACCTTGGTCGCGCCCGCGACGCCTGAGAGCACAGCCTTCTCGGCTTCGGCGAGTTTCGCGTTGGGGCCGACAAGCTCATCGAAGTTGAATCCCGCGACGGCCTTCACAGCACCCGAGAGCGTCTGCTCCAACTTGCGCGACGCCTCGTCGAGCGAGCCGCCGTAGCTCACGAAGAACGCCTGCGCATCCGCATCATTGTCCTTGACTTGCCAGAGCAAGTAGGCCTGCACCATGACCTGCAAGCCGTCGCGCGTCGCGGTTTGCACCAGCGGACTCTCGACGAATTGCTTGCGGCGATCGATCTTCGTCACCGAGTCGATGAAGAAGGGCAACTTGAAGTGCAGACCTGCATCGCGTTCAACGCCCGCGGGTTTGCCGAACCGCGTGCGGATAGCGATCTCGTGGAAGTTCACCGTGTAGGTCGTGCTGTAGAGCACGAGCACCGCCACGATGGCGAGTCCGAGTGCAATGGCCGAAGAGCGCTTGTTCATATCGTGATCCATCTCTGCTGTCGGTTCTGGTTCAGACCAGACCTTCGTACCAACTCACACTGTCCAATTCCGCCGCGTCGCCTGCTACTCCTGCGGCTTCTTCTCGAGGTAGTCCGCGAGATTGAGCCCCGAGGTCGGCTCCTGCATTTCGATGTCGAGGCGCACACTCTTGGCGTCGGGAAGCAACACATACTTCACGCGGACACCCGCCAACGAGTCGCTCAGCGCCTCCATGGTGCGCCGCGTGCGGTAGAGCTGAGGATCGACATTCCACAGCGGCGCCTGACCGAGCACATCCTGCGCGATCGACTGCGCGTCCATGAGCGCGGTCCAGCGAAGGGCGCGCGCGTTGGAAATCACACTCGCAGCTTGCGCGCGCGACTCCAGCACGATTTGTTCGAGCCGGGCACGCAGTGCATCAGCACTCGCGCGTGCCACAGCGCGATCGGCGGGCGTGGCCGCTGCGTTGGCCTGCTGCTCAAGCGTGGTGAGTTCTCCGATACCGCGAACCACCTCGTCGGCACGCGCGACATCACCCACCACGAGACTCATGTTCGTGTTGATCGTGCTTTGCATGTCCTCAAGTTGGCGGCGCCCGTTCTGACGCGCGATCGAGAGTTCCTCGAACTTGCCACCTTCTTTGCTTGGCGGACGCAGACGAGGAATGCTCAAGCCAACGACTTCCACGCCGCAGTTCGCCTCATCAAACGAGAGTTGAATCGCCTGCGCGAGTGCGTCCACCAGTGGCTTGTCGGAAGGCGGCGTCAGGACCTCGTCGAGCGTTCGCATACTCAAGGCACGGGTGACTTCTCGCAGCGCCAGCGCTTTGAGCGCCCGCTCACGCATGTTCAGCTGCGAGCGTCTTCCCGCGGTGTCGTTCGAGAAGGCGAGGAACCGATCGAGTTGATGATCGCGCACGCGATATTGCAGCACGATGTCCGCCTCGACGACAGCAAACTGATCGGTGGCCTGCGAATCGCCAGCGCCACCAGCACCTGGAGCGATGCCGCCGAGGCTCGGTGCCGCTTCACCCAGCGTGGTGTTTCGCCCGCTCGCACCAACGAGGAAGAGATTCACATTGAGATCAACCTCAGGAGTGTCCTCACCCCAGACGATCACGCCGAGGTTGCGAGTGTCCTTGATGACGCCGAGCGGAAGTTCGCGCACGCGATTCACATCAAGCACGATGGCGGTGTCGATCGGCCATGGCAACTTCACCATCGGTGCGCCTTGGTAGATCTCACCAACAGGCGCGCCGAAGCGCAGTCGCATCCCCTGCTCCTGCGGTTCGACGATCACCAGCGCGGTGAGCGCCACGACAACCGCCACACCGATGCCAAGCAAGCGCACCAAGTTTCGCAGCAGGAGTTGGTAGCCCCAGCTGCTGGTGATGTCGAAACCGAACTGGTAGTTCACCGCCTCATTGATCGAACGCACGATCGAATCGGGCGCTGCAAAGAGACTCAGCACACGCGAGTCAAACGCTGGCCGCGGCGTCTCACCCGCGCGACGCGGGCGATAGAGGTTGAGCAGGAAATTGAGAAGCGTCTCGATCGCAACAGCGACCATGAAGACAGCGATTCCCCAAACGATGGCCTTCATCAATCCCAGCGCGCCCGCGTCGGTGATTGCTGCCGCGGCCGCGGTCGAGTCGTCACGCAGCATCTCGACGGCGCTGCCGACTCCAAGAGCCAACGCGACGAGCGCGTTCCCCACCATGATGCCTGCGCCACCGCGCAGATTCGCCCATGCGGGTTGCAAGGCCATGCCCGCGAGGAAGCGCGAGAAGATGAAGCTCAAGAGCGAGATCGAGAACGCCAGTGCCAGTTGCCAACCAAGCGCCGAACTCAGCGTGAAGGTTCCAAGATCTGCGTTGGGATCGCCTTCTTTGCCCATCCACCAATTGATGCCGATGGCCAAGCCAACGAGCACCGCCACAAAGAGCATGCTCAGCGTGGGCATGAGTGCGCGGTGCATCAGACCGAGACGCTTGCGTGCCACGCGCGCTTCGTCCGAGGTGAAGAGTCGTCCGCCCTCGTCGAGACGCGCGCCCGAGTCCATTTCAAGACTCTCGAGTCGCTCGAGTCGATGCTGGTGGAAGATCAGAATGAGACCGAGCCACACCACGAGCCCTGCGAACGCCCAACCTGAGGCGATGACGGCGGTGGTGTCCCCTGTCGACTTCCCGAAGACGAGCAGGAGAAGCGCGACGGCGAGCTGCGCAAACAGACCTGCTGCCGCGACGCCTGTCGCCCGCTCATAGGCATGGTGATCAATACGCATCAGTGAATCATCTCAGTGAGTCAACTCAGGGAATCATCGCGAGGTGTGGCGCGCGCTTGGATGTGATCCTGCCCTCGTCGGCGACACTCACCGATCGTGGTGAACCACTCGTGGTAAACCAGTCTTGGTGAGCCTCGCGCACACGCAGGCAAGGGGAAGAAATGACCACCGTCCAAACGAGCCCGAACAGTGGAGCGGTACTGTAAGGTACGCCTGAACTTCCTGCAGGAGTTCGAACCAACGCAGACCTCGCGCGTCTGGCCACTTCACGAAGCCACTTTCCCTATGTCGATGGTCGAGCAACTCCTCGCGATCGCCCGCAACACGCTCCTCGAGTCGATCCGACAGCCGATCGTCCTGATCGTGTGCGCGGCCGCCACCATCCTCGTGGTCATGAGCAATCCCTTCAGCGCGTGGACGATGCAGGACGACCAGCGCATGTTTGTGGACATCGGCCTTTCCACGGTGTTTCTCGCCACGGCGGTGCTCGCGGCGTTCATCGCCACGAGCGTCATCACTCGAGAGATCGACAACGGCACGGTGCTCACCGTCGTCTCGAAACCCGTCCCGCGCCCTGTCTTCGTCGTCGGAAAGTTCCTTGGCGTCTCAGGCGCGATGCTCCTGGCGTTTGCGTTTCTCGCCTTGGTGTTCATCCTTGTCGAGGTCCATGGCACGCTGCAGACGGCGCGCGATCCCTTGCACATCCCCGTGATCGTGTTTGGCGGCTCGGCACTGGTCGCTGCCGTTGGATTGGGCGCGTGGATGAACTACTTCTACGCCAAGAGCTTTGAGTCGTGGACCATGGGCTCCGCGATCCCGCTCCTCCTGCTGGCCTACCTCGGCGCGCTGAGTTTTGACGCGGAATGGAACAGCGTTCCATTGGCCCACCAGTTCGAACCTGAGATTTGGAAGGCGCTGTTCCTGATGGCGCTTGCGACCTTGGTCCTGAACGCAGTCGCAATTGCTGCGAGCACGCGGCTTGGACAGGTCCTCACGCTGCTGATCGTGGTGGGAGTGTTCGTGCTGGGACTGCTGAGCGATTGGCTGCTCGGTCGCTCCCTGAGTGCGGCGGCCATGCAGGCGACCCACACAGTCGGCGAACAGATTGGCTTGGCTCTGCTGACTGGCTGCCGCGCCGTGTTGCCGAACTTTCAGGTCTTCTGGCTCAGCGACGCACTCACGCAGAAGAAGGCCATTCCCGTCGAGTACATCGGATACGCCGTGCCCTACGCGCTGGCGATGGTGACAGGACTACTCGCGCTCGCGACTGCCTTGTTCCAGCGTCGCGAAGTTGGCTGATGCAGCGCAGCGTCGATTAGCTCGGCGTGCTCTTCCAACTCGCGTAGTCGTCGCGCGCGCGCTTGCCTGTGAGCGCGATGCCGACGATCAGCGGCCACAGCGCCATGGCGCCCGTCATGATGGCGATCCACTTGGGCGCACTCGCGCGCGCGGACTCATAGGTCGGCAGCGGGAATCCCATCGACTGCATGGCCTTCTCGGCCTTCTCGCGTTCGGCGGGTGAGAGCTGCGCCATCTGCGCGTCGTACTGATCGATCTGCGCCTTGACCGTCATGTCCAGTGTGACGATCGATACCGCGACCTGCACGATCGCCAACGCGATGCGGGCGACGGCCCAACCAACCACCAGTTTGTAGCCGCGCGGTTTTCGACGGGCCAGCGCGATTCCACCGACAAGCAGCAGCACGCCGAGGCACAAAGGGAAGAAGGTCCCCGCGAGATTGATCCAGTAGAGCTCGGGTGGTGTTCCCATCGAACGACCAAACCACTTGGTCAAAAGCGGGCTGAACAGAATCACCAGGAACGCGAACGAATAGAAGAGCGTTCCAATTCCACCGTAGACCGCGCACAAGATTCCGAAGACGAGATGCCAACGCCTCGGCTCTGCCTCCCCGTCGAGTCCATAGGGCTGGCTTGGATCGGCACTCTGAACAGTCGCGTCGCTCATCGCCGCATCCCACGCGATTTTGCCCGCGCGCGCAAGGCGGACGACTCCCAAAAAGACAGCGGCCCCGAAGGATCGGGGCCGCTGGGAAAGTGTTGGCTTCAGTCGCGCACGCGTTCTTAGTTCGCGTTGCGGTCCTTCTCCTTCTGAATCTCACCCATGCGCTTCTTCATGCGCTCGAGTTCTTCCTCAAACCTCTTTGGGCTGTCGCCGAGTTGCGGAGCTTCGTAGGCCATGCCAGGCATGCACTTGTCGAACCAGCGAATGATCGTCCTCAGCGCCTTGATGCGCTGACCGAGTTGCGCTTCCTCATCGGATCCACCTGGATTCTCCAGATCGCGCAGTGCCTGCTTCTTTTCTTCGACGCACTGCTTGAGGAGTGCCTGCCACTTGTCGTGGATCTGGTAGCCGGCCTCGGAGATGATGATGTCGTTCTTGTCGTAGTTGAGAAGGACCAGAAGCTCGTCGCGCGTGTCAGCGAGACCTTGGGAGAACTTCGAGTGGATGGCGGTCTCTGCGTTGATCGAGAGATTCTGCTCCGCGTCGGACAACTTGTACTTGCCCTCGAGTGTGGCGTGCCAGACGACATTGCCGTCATCGTCGCGGTCGTAACTCAGAAGTGGTGCCTTGGTGACCATCGCGTGGCCGATGCCCGCGAAGCGTCCGCCGATTTCGCAAGCGTCACCGACGGCGATGAGCCACGCGTCGAGTTCGTCGCCGCTGGCCGCGACGGTGCCCGCGAACATCGTGATGGCGCCGAGGTTGCCCACGCGCTCAAAGTAAATCTCGTCACAGTGCAGACTGGTGTACGCGCCCGCCGAGATCGCCTTCTTGATCCAGGCGATGACCTTGTGACGCGACTTCAAATCGACGAGCGTCGCATGGATCTGGTCGCCTTCAATGACAAGACCACCAGGACTGTCGACATGGATCACGATGATCTGGCCAGGACCGAGTTTGTCGGCTTCCTTACCGATCTCCGCGATCTGCTCGTGACGCGCGCCCGTGCCGACCATGCCTTCCCACGGAAGGATGAAGAGCGTGGGCTTCTTCTTGTCTGCACTGGCAACCCCCGCTGCGGGAGCCTTGCCTGGCGCGCTCGCAGTGGCTGGGGCGCCGGCTGGCGCGCCTGCCTTGGCGGCAGCCGCGAGTGTCTCAAGCTTCTTGAGATCGAGGCAGAGCACGGTCTTTCGAACCACCTTGCCGCCCTCTTGGACCTCGAGCACGATGAGGTTCTTCTTGATCTCGAGGAGCTTGCCCTCGAGAGTCACATCCTTGCCGGCAAGAGAGACCGTCGCGCGAACTTGCGCGCCGACATCGCCCTTCCAAGTGGCGCCGTTGGCGAGCTTGACATCGCCTGCGAAGCATGAGGCCGAGCTCGCGAAGGCGATGCCCACACCCACGCAGAGTGCTGCGAGCTTGCGGGAGAGTTGGGTGACTGCGTAAAGATCCGACATGAACGACTCCGTAAGGTGAAGCTGCGCGTGTGAGTTCGCCAGCATGTTCGCGGGATAGTTGTGAGACCGTCCTGACAATCCGACCTCGACAGGCATTCCGCAGAACCGTGGCGGAAGGCTGCCACCAATCTCGAGCGCTTAGCCGCCCTTCGGACGGCCCATGCCGCCGCCGCCGAGTCCGCGGCCACCGCCGCCGGAGCTTCCGCCACCTTCGCGACGGCTGTCCTTCTCGGCCTCGCGAAGGCGCTGAATCTCCTTCTTGAGATCATCGATGCCGTTCTCGAGGTTGTCCTTCGTGATGCCGCTCGAGCCAAGCTCGCGACGGAACTCAAGGCACTTGTACTGCTTCAGCGCAGCGAGAACCTTCTCGTAGATGGTCTTGCGCTTGCCAAGACCTGCTGGAGTGTCCTCGGTCTCCGCGGCTTCCTTCATCCAAGTGAGGCAACGATCAAGCGCCTTGCGCCAATCGTCGACCCACTGCTTGCTCAGCTTCTCACCCGTTTCGATCTTGGTGAACTCGCGGTAACCGAGCAGGAACATGAGATCGTCGAGCGTGTCGGCGGTTCCGTCGGAGAGGAGCACATCCTCCGCGAGCGCAGCGGTGAAATTCGCAGCGCTGTCCTTGCTGCCGTCGACGACCCAACTTCCGCTCGAGTCGGTGAGCCACGCCACCGAGCGACCGTCGAAGTTCACCGAGAGGAAACGCTCGGGGAAGATCATCGCGTTGGCGAGTGCTTCGGAGTATCCACCGCGCGCGGGAAGACCCTTTCCAAGGCCAGTCGCTGCAGCAAGCATCTTGGCGGCGACATCGGGATCGTCCCAACCAGCGGCGCGGTCGCGCACGCGGGTCATGCCTGAGAGTCGCGCCTCACTCGTCATGTAGAGGCGCGGCCAGCCGAGCGCCATGAGCGTTCCGTAGCCGACCGAGTCCTCCACCCACATGACCTGCGGAATATCCCGCGTGCCATCTTGGAAGGTGGTCATGATGTCGCGGAACTCCTCAAACGCACCAAAGCCGTACTCGTTGGGATTCTCATCCTTGAGATGGCGGATCTTGTTGAACTCCGCGCTGTTGAGCTTGAGCACGATGATGTCAGGCTTCTGCTTCTTGACATCCTCGAGCACGATGTCGATGAGTTGCTTGGAGATGTCGGTGCCGAGTTGGCCTGTCCCTTCAAACCCCATCGGGAAGAGGTAGACCTTGGGCGACGAGAGGGTCTCAGGGAACGGTGCCTGCACCCACTCTGAACTCTGCCCAAACGCGGGCAATGCAAGAGTGAGGAGGGCAGCAGAACAGGCGGCGGTGCAAGTCGTTCGCATGGTGGGGTCCAACACAGAAGTCCGGGAGTGCGGTCCGAACGGGAAGCGGCCATCTTACGGTCGACAACGCGCAGGTTGCGCATCCGCTGCTCCCTTCGCGGATGAAATGCAGAGGATTCACCACTCGTGCAGGATTCGGCGCGAGGCCGTGCGGGCGGCTCTAAGCCTGCTCCAAATCGGCTTTCGCGCGGTTGGCGGCTCGAACAAGTTCAAGCGCCTCGGCGCGCGAGTGGACCCGACCTTCGATCTGCGCATCGAGCGCAAGGTCCAGCAAGTGCTTGAATCGCGGTCCAGGACGCAGCCCATCCGCCACGAGCGCGTTGCCATCGATGAGCGGTATCGGAAGTGCCCGCGTGGGGAGTTCACGGTCGGCCTCCACCCGCCACCGCCCCGAATCAAGGCAGGATTCTGCGTCCAACATCTCCAAAGCCGTATCGAACTGAGGCCGCGCCATGTGGCGCACCCGAGCTGCGCGCGGCAAGGCGTCAAACCCAGCCAAGAGCGCCTCACGCGACTCCAACGCCTGCAAGATGGCGTCGGCGTCGTGATTCGAAAGGCAGAGCGAGGCTCGGACCGTCTCGGTGGCAACGAGACGCACATGCGAGTCGGGCCGTGGCGTGGAGGCGTCGGGCTCTTGAAGATCTCCCGCGAGTCGATCGAGGATCCACGCAGTGAGTGCGGTCGTCCATGCGGTCGTGGCGGACAGTCGCGTGAGACGCGGCAAGGATCCGCCGCTGGTGCCGAGCGCGCCAAAGATCGCGCCGTCGAGACCGTGCGATTCCACGAGCGTCGCGGCGCGCGCGCGGTTGGCGTGCACCAACATCTTGCGCACCTCTTCGCCCACGCGTTCACAACTCACGCTGAGAAGTTCGCGCGCGTGCAGGCGCATCGCGGCACTCGTCTGTTCCTCGATCTGAAAACCGAGGCGCGCCGCGAATCGCACGGCGCGCAAGAGTCGCAAGCGATCTTCCGCGATGCGCGCCGACGGATCACCAATCGCGCGAATGAGCTTCGCCTTGATGTCGACGGCACCTTTGACATAGTCGACGGGGATGCCCGTCACGGGATCCTGGAAGATGCCATTCACTGTGAAGTCGCGGCGTGCGGCGTCTTCGAGTTCGTCGGAATAGGTCACGGAACTTGGCCGACGACCGTCGTGGTACGGGCCATCTTTCCGAAATGTCGCGACCTCAAAGGTATGTCCGCGGTGACGCACCAGCATCACGCCAAACGCCTCACCAACGCCACGCGTCTTAGGAAAGAGCTGTTTGATCGCGTCGGGAGTCGCGGCGGTGGCGATGTCGATGTCGACGGATTGCCCGAGACCCATGAGTCGATCGCGCACGCAGCCGCCAGCAAAAAGCGTGCGAAAACCAGCCTCCTGCAGTCGCGCTGCAAGCTCGCGCGCGGCCGTGATCGCAGGAACGCGCGGCGCTTCGCCGCTCTCTTCGCGCGTCATGACGAGGCTCCCATCCACGCCGTACGCAACGCACGCGCCTCGGTGTGCGCCGCATCAACCGCCACTCGCATCGCAGCGAGCGCCTCGTCAGGACTCAGCGCCGCCAACGCTTCGCCCGAAAGTGGTTCACCGCACACGCACACAACCTTGCCGCGGTACCTCGGCAGCTTGCGCCCGCGCGGCCATGCGTCAAAGGTGCCATCGACACCCATCGGCAAGATGGTCGGTTTGGTGCGTTTGACGAGGAGCAGCACGCCGCGCTTGAATTCCTGCAGCGAACCATCAGGGGATCGTGTGCCTTCGGGATAGAGAATCACGACGCGGCCACCTTCGAGTTCACTCAGCGCAGCGCGCATCGCCTCAAGGTCGCCTCCTGATTGCTTGATCGGACGCGCACTGACCGAGCGCAAGAGCC
Source organism: Planctomycetaceae bacterium (assembly GCA_947490615.1). Taxonomy (GTDB): domain Bacteria; phylum Planctomycetota; class Phycisphaerae; order Phycisphaerales; family SM1A02; genus QWPT01. The sequence continues at coordinate 132,867 of CANLHK010000008.1, forward strand.
AACCAAACGGACCTACGAAGAGCGACGCGCGCGCCAGTGCTGTGAACTGTCGATCCCACACGGTCACACCATTGACCAGTGGATCGAGAAACGACTGGTGATTGGAGATCACGAGAATCGCGCCCGTCTTCGGCACGCGCTCACGATGAACCCGGCGCAATCCATAGGCCAAGCGCAGCCACGACCAACAGAGAAACGCACCGAAGTCCCACCAGATGGCACGGAGCGCGCCGCGGCCAGGCGCGCGGCGGCGGTACGCAAACGGATTGGGAAACGGACTCACGCGCGCTTCTCGTTGGGATCACGCCGTGGTCGCTCGGCGGTGCGCGCGGTCGCAGCCTGAGCAGCGTCGCGGCTCTCCACAAGCGCCACGCCAGCGCGTCGTCGCACGATCTCTTCGAGACGATCGATCACTTCATCGATGTGGATGTCACTGGTGTCCACGACATCCGCGCCATCAGGACAGACCAACGGACCGTCGCGCCGCGACGAGTCCATGCGGTCGCGCGCAAGAATCTGCGCAAGCACTTCGGCCTCGGTGGTTTCGATGCCCTTGCTGCGCAGCTGTTCAACGCGACGCCGCGCGCGAATTTCTGGTCGGGCGTCGAGGTAGATGCGCACATCCGCATCGGCAAACACCACGGACCCTTGGTCGCGGCCTTCGGTCACCAAACGGCGATGCGCGGCGGCGATCTTTCGTTGCGACACGACCATGGCGGCGCGCACTCGCGGATTCGAGGCGACAGCAGAGACTGCGGTCGTCACTTGCGGTGTGCGAATCCGCTCGCCCACAGCGCGACCGTCCACGAGTAACTCGGGCGGATCGCGCCGCCAGTCAAAGCGGATCTCAATCTCACGCACGAGTTGGGCGACTGCTTCGCCGTCGGCTGGATCGATGCCCCGAACCAGCGCCTCAAGCGCCGCGGCGCGGTACATCGCGCCGGTGTCGAGGAACTCAAGGCCGAGCCGTTTGGCCAGTCGATGCGCGACCGTCGACTTCCCCGTGCCTGCGGGGCCGTCAATGGTGACGATGAAAGAGGCGGTGGCTGCCACGACCAGCACGATATCTGCTCCTGCGCTACTTCTGAACAGCGCCTCGGGCGCGATCATTCTGCTTCTTCGTCGAAGACCTCGCTGACCTCGGGTTCTGCGCTCAGTGTTGCAAGCTGTTGGCGGGCGCGGTCAATCACCGCGACGAGGTCAACCACGCCCTTCCCAGCCGACTTCTTGCTCGATTTCTTCTTGTCGGCAACTTCCGCGGGCGCGAAATCGATCGCGAGCGTGTTCCCATATCCAACGCTTCGAATCGCGCCAACGCAGACCTCGAGGCTGTACTCCTCGTGCGCGCCATCCTTGTCGAAGCCGCGAACGGTGGCCGAAATCGCTGGCGCGTAGGGCGCCAACTTCCGCAACGCCTTATCGAGGTCGCCTGTCGCGAAGGCATCGGCGAAGCTCGGATAGCTGCCGATACGAAACCCGCCGATCTTCTTGATGAGGTCGGTCAAGCGCGTGGGCTCAAAGGTCAGGCCTTCGTTGGGAGCGATCAAAAGATTGAGTTCGAAGCGCTCGAGCTCCTTCAGCGCGATCTTCACTCCTGCGGCCGTCGCCTCGAAGGCAGCGTCGGTTTCAGGAGCCTGAATGCGCACCGCGATCGAGGGGCATCCAAGACGGCTCGCCGCCGTGCCAAGTCTTCGCAAACGATCGAGCGCCCCAATCCACAAGGGACCAGCGCGCGTCGCGAAGTCGATCGGAGTTTCTTCGCTCAACAGGAGGACGGGGCAATGGGCTCGATCCGCCTCGTCACGCAGTTTCTCGATCGCCTGGAGGTCGAATCCGCGCAACATGTCGGTGGGCAGATTGAGTCCGCGCAGCTCAAGATCGGTGGCCACAAACTGTGGCACCGCAAGGAGCGTCGGGCAGCGTGGGTCCTTCGCCGCGAGGAGCGGACGCAGCGAACCAGCCGAAAGCGTCAGAAGAATGTCAGGCTGCAAGTGTGGAAGACCGGGACTGCGTGAACCAGCGGAACCCCCCGTTCCACTCGAACTCCCGAGTCTACCAAGATGCCACCCGCGCAGGCATGCTCAAACTCGGGACAGATCCCGCGAGTCGTCCGCGACCGTGAGGCGATCCCGTTACCATCGTCCCCCTCCGATCGCGCCGATCGAAACCTTTGGAGCCTGCATGTCGACCCCCGCCGATTGTCGCGTTTCACCCACCCATGAGTGGTTCCGCATCAACGGAAACACCGTCACCATGGGCATCACTCAGCACGCCGCTGATGCGCTCACCGACATCACCTATGTCGCGATGCATCCCGCAGGAACCGCGATCAAGGCTGGCGCGTCGGTGGGCGAAGTCGAGAGCGTCAAGACCACGAGCGAGATCTATTCGGTTGCCGCTGGCAAGATCGTCGAGCTCAACGCTGCGGCCGCGAAGGATCCGTCGCTCTTGAACAGCGATCCTTACGGCAACGGTTGGCTGGTGAAGATCGAAGTCACCGACGCCTCGACGATCCTCGCGCTGCCTGATGGGCCTGCGTACGACAAGAAGCACGGGCACTGACAACGACTCGAAGTGCGGCATGGAAGAATCGACGCCGAGCATTCTCTGTCGCGGCGTCACCAAGCAGTACGCGCATGGAGTTCGACGCGTCGACGCGCTGCGCGGAGTCGATCTCTCGATCGAAGGCCCAGGCTTTCACGCGATCATGGGAGCGTCTGGCAGCGGCAAGAGCACGCTCATGCACCTCGTGGCTGGACTTGACCGCCCGACCTCGGGCGAAGTTTCCGTTGCGGGTGTGCGCGTCGATGCGATGAGCGAGGCCGAACTCACGCTCTATCGCCGCCGCCGTGTCGGCATCGTCTTCCAGCACTTCAATCTGCTCGCGTCGATGACGGCGCTTGAGAATGTCATGCTTCCCGCACTGCTCGATGGGCAGCCTCGCCGGGAGTGTGAAGCGCGCGCGCGCCATCTCCTCGAAGAACTCGGCGTGCACGATCGCGCCGAGCATCGACCTGACGCGCTGTCGGGTGGTGAACAACAGCGCGTGGCGATTGCCCGCGCGCTCTACTTTGCTCCACCGTTGGTGCTGGCGGACGAGCCCACGGGGAATCTCGACTCCGAAGCAGCCGCACGATTGTTCGCTGTGCTCACTGCTGTGGCCAAGACACACAACACGCTGCTCCTGATGGTGACGCATGAGGCGACCGCTGCGGCGCACTGCCAGCGGGTGATCGTCTTGCGCGACGGCGTCGTTGCTGGCTCATTCGAAACCGCCAGTGACGGTTCGGCGGCAGGAAGGAGACTCGATGCGGGCGCTTTGGCCACTCGCGCGGCGGAGCTTGCTCGGCCGCCGCGGTAGGACGCTTCTCCTGATCTGTGCGGTCGCCCTCGCTGCGAGTCTCGTGGTCGCCGTCACAAGCGGAGTACGAACCGCGCAGTCGAATCTCGAGGCGGCGATCGTGCGGGCGATGGGCGCCACGGATGCGCGCATCGTTCATCGTTACGCGCAGCCCTTTGACGCGGCACTCGAACAAGAGGTCCGCCGATGGCCTGGTGTTGCACGCGTGGCGGGCCGCCTCGGCGGTTCCATCACGCTCTCCAATCCGTCCGCGTTGGAGAACGCACGGCCGCGCAAAGCCACCGTGCAATGCCGCGGCGTCGAGCCCTCGGAAGACGCGTTCTTTCGCGAAGTCCAGATCGAAAGCGGCCGACGCATCGAAGGCGATGGCGAAGTGGTTCTCGATCCGCACACGGCCTCGGCGCTGCGAGCCAAGCTCGGCGACACCTTGCGCATCATGCGCTTCGGCACGCCGATCACGGTCCGCGTCGTCGGTCTCTACAAGCGTCCGCTCCTCGGCGCGCTCCAACGCCCGCTCGTCGAGATCGACCTCGCGACACTGCGTCAAGCAACCAAGCATGAGGGCCAACTCACGGCGATCGCCATCGCGCTTGAATCAGGCGTGGATGCGGAGTCGTGGTGCGCCCAACATGGTGTGCGCGTGAAGTCCCCCCTGCTCTGCGAACCCGCCGAACGCGTCCGCACAGGACTCGACAAGCAGGTCGCCGCGAGCGAACTCGCCACGGGCCTCGCGACGATGATCGCGTTTCTCTCCTGCGTGGGCATCGTCGCGACGGGCATGACGACGGCCGTGCTCGAAGAGATGCGTGAGATGGGGATCGCTCGCGCCATCGGTGCGTCGCGCCGTCAACTCTTCGGCGCCCAGCTTGTCTGCGGCGGCGTGATCGGACTCGTTGGCGGCATGCTCGGCGTTCCGCTGGGCATGGCGATCGTCACCATCGTGGTGTGGTGGTATCGGAGTGTGGTGGAGTCGGGGGCAGACTTCGATGGGCGCGGTGCCCTCCTCGCGCTCCTTGGCGCACTCCTCAGTGGCGTGCTGGGCGCGGTTTTTCCTGCATTCTGCGCCGCGCGCATCTCGCCGCTGCAAGCGCTCACCGTTCGCGCGCGAGCGCCGCGCAAGCGCACGCTCATCTTGGCCATCCTCGGTGCCGCCCTGTGCCAAGGCGTGTGGGCGCTGGGACTTCTCCCTGACTCGCGCGACACGCGGTTTCGCTTCTACATCCTGGCGGGGCTGCCGCTCATCCACATCGCGTGGTTCCTGCTCTCCGTGCCGATCACGCTCGTGGTGGCGCGGCTTGTTGGTCCGAGTGTGGAACGAGTGCTCGCGCTTCCTCGCGGCATGCTGACGGCGAGTGTTCGTCGCACACCATGGCGACTCGGCTGCACCGCAGGCGCGCTCATGGTGGCGGTCTCACTCTTGGTGAGCACCCACTCCAACGGCGATGCGATCATTCGAAATCTTCGCGAGCGCGTGCGCTTTGCCGATGGGTTTGTCTTCTGTACTTCAGGGCTCTCACGCGAAGAACAGGCGCGGATCCGTGCGCTGCCTGGAGTCGCCGACGCGCTTCCTGTTGGCTACCTCCCGTTGCGTATCGCTGGCGAGCGTGTCTTTGGTGTCGAAGGACTCGCACCTGAAAATGTCGTCTGCGTGGGCTTTGAACCGCGACCGTTTCTTGCGATGAATCGACTCGACTGGATTCAAGGCACGCCCGATGTGGCGATCCCGCGATTGGAACATGGGGACGCCATCCTGGTCGCGCCCGAGTTTCTCATCGCGCGAAAGCTCGGAGTGGGTTCGCGGCTGCGCTTGGGTTCAGGCGCCCACGAAGCGGAGTTTGAAATCGTCGGCGTGGTGACGGCGGGCGGACTCGACATCGCCACGCAGACTTTCGGCATACGACAGATCTACATGGAGCAAGCGGTCAGCTGCGTCTTCATGGATTTCGCGGCTGTAGAGCGGCACTTCGGCACGCGCGACGCCTACCTCATGCAACTTCGTCTGGCAGATCAACTCGATGAATCGCAAGAGAAGGAGCTCGGCGAGCGCGTCTCCGACGCCGTGCCTGGCGCCGTCTTTTCCAGTGGTCGCGCCATCCGTGGATTTGTCGAAGAGATCGGCGGCAAGATCCTCGCCATCACCAGTGCCGTCGCGCTCGCTGCGCTCGCCTTGGCAGCGATCGGGGTCGGCAGCGTGGTCGCTGCGGGGATTGCCGCACGCACGCGCGAGTTTGGCATCGTTCGCGCCATCGGCGGCTCCACGCACACCATTGCTGCGCTGCTCCTTGGCGAGACGCTCCTCATGGCGTTCGCAGCAATCGTGTCGGGTTCGGCATTGGGAGTGCAGCTCGCGTGGATGGGCCTTGGCCTCTACCGCGACTTCGCTGGCTTGCAGCTCGATTGGATCTTCCCGACGACGACGCTGGCCTTTGGCGGCACCATCGTGGTCGTCGTCGCGCTGCTCGCTGCGACACCAGCGGTCGTTCGACTCTGTCGCAGGCCCGCGCGCGAACTGCTCAGTAGCGCGTAACCTGACGGCTGATGAGCGAGGCCGCCTTCAAGATCCGCAGTCCCTTCGCGCCGATGGGCGACCAACCTCAGGCGATCGAAGAGTTGTGCGATGGCCTCACAGCGGGTCGTCGCCATCAAGTCCTGCTCGGCGCCACAGGAACGGGCAAGACCTTCACCATCGCCAATGTCATTGCGCGCGCCAATCGGCCCACGCTCTTGATCTCACACAACAAGACGCTCGCCGCGCAGCTCTACGAAGAGCTCAAGGAGCTCTTCCCTGACAACGCCGTCAGCTACTTCGTGAGCTACTACGACTTCTACCAGCCCGAGGCGTACATCCCTGCGCGCGACATCTACATCGAGAAGGACGCCTCGCGCAATGCGGATCTCGATCGTTTGCGACTCGCGGCCACCAGCCACCTGCTCTCGCGTCGCGACACCATTGTCGTGGCGAGCGTCTCTTGCCTCTTTGGACTTGGCTCGCCGACGGAGTATCGCAACAAGACGCTCATGCTCGAGGTCGGACAGACCATCGATCGTCGCGCGTTCCTCCTCGGACTGCACGCCATGAAATATGTGCGCAACGAAGTCGCGCCCGAGCGCGGCGGCTTTCGGGTGCGTGGCGATTGCATCGAGGTTCATCCCGCCTACGAGCAATACGCGATCCGCATCGACCTCTTCGGCGACACCGTTGAGGGCATCCAGCTCTTCGATCCCACCAGCGGTGAAGTCTTCGCGGACGAGAAGAAGACCTTCATCTTCCCCGCTGTGCACTATGTGATGCCCGAAGAGCAACGCCTCACCGCGATTGGCACCATTCGCGCCGAGCTCGACGCGCGCATCCTTGAGTTTCGCAGTCAAGGGAAACTCCTCGAGGCGCAGCGGCTCATCGCGCGAACTAAGAACGACCTCGAGTTGCTCGAAGAGACTTCGTTCTGTAACGGCATCGAGAACTACTCGCGCCACTTTGACGGCCGCGCCGCAGGTGAGCGCGCGTGGACGCTGTTGGACTACTTCCGCCAAGCTCCAGGCGGCAACGGCGTCGACGACTGGCTCGTCGTGATCGATGAGTCGCATGTGACGCTTCCCCAGATTCGCGGCATGTACTTTGGCGATCGCGCGCGCAAGCAGACGCTCGTCGACCACGGCTTTCGTTTGCCCAGCGCGCTCGACAACCGTCCCCTCAAGTTCGATGAGTTTCTCTCGATCTCACCGCAGACCATCTTCGTGAGCGCCACTCCTGGTCCTTGGGAACTCGAACAGGCTGGCGGCATTGTCGCTGAGCAAGTGATCCGTCCGACTGGACTCGTCGATCCGCCGATTGAGATCCGCTCCGCGCGCACGCAAGTTCCTGACCTGATGCAGGAAGCTCGCTTGCGCGCCGAGAAAGGCGAGCGCACGCTGGTCACGGCGCTCACCAAGCGGCTTTGCGAAGATCTCACCGCGTACCTCGATCGCGAGGGCTTGCGTGTGCGCTACCTCCACAGCGACATCGAAACTTTGGAGCGCCTTGAATTACTGCGGGATCTCCGAGAAGGAGCCTTCGATGTGCTCGTCGGCGTGAATCTCCTGCGTGAAGGCCTCGATCTTCCTGAAGTGTCACTGGTCTGCATCCTTGACGCGGACAAGGCTGGGTTCCTTCGCAGCCAATCGAGTCTGATTCAGACCATGGGCCGCGCCGCACGCAACGCCAACGCGCGAGCGATTCTCTACGCCGACAGTGTCACCGAGCAGATGCAGGCTGCGATCAACGAGGTCGAGCGCCGCCGCGCCAAGCAGCTCGCGCACAACGCTGAGCACGGCATCGTGCCGCAGACGATTCGCAAGGAGATCCGTCGCGGAATCGAGAATGAGCTCGCTGGCCACAAGTCCGCGCGTGTGGCTGCAGGCTTGATCGACGAGGATGATGATGAAGTGGCGATCGATCGCGAGGAACTCATCGGTCAGCTGCAAGAAGAGATGATGGAGGCAGCGGAACGGCTCGACTTTGAGAAGGCCGCGCATCTGCGCGATGAACTCGCCACGCTGAAGAAACTGCCGAAAAACGCCAAGGCCACCCGCAAGTCAAAGAGCACCAAACGCTCACCAACCAAGGCAGGCATGCCGGGAACGCGCGGCCGCGGACGCAAGCGTGGCTAGTGAGGCCCCGTGTGCTCCGAGGCGAAATCGGTCCCAGTGATTTCGATTGTTGGAATCGGACGCTGCTTCGCCGCAGCACCAGCGGATTCCGAGTCCGCTGGGTTCGTCGTCGCCTTTTTCGGCGGGGCCACGGCCTTCTTCATCGCCTCTTCGATGACCCGTTGAAGCGTCGCCGCGTCATAGGGCTTGGCGAGAAATGCCACAGCACCCATGGACAACGCTCGGTGTCGCACCGTGTCGAGCACATTGGCACTCAGGAAGACCACGGGAATCGCACGCAACGCGGGGTCCTTCTGGAACTCGCGCATCACTTCGAATCCATCGACTCCTGGCATGCGGACATCCAGCAGCACGGCATCGGGAGTGCGCGCACGCGCACTGGCCAGCCCAGCGGCCGCATCGCTGGCCAACTCAACCTCAAATCCCCAACTGCGCAGCCGCGCGTCAAGGACGCGCTGAATGCTCCACTCGTCATCGATGACCAGAATACGCTTTGGCATGGGAAATCTCCGTGAGCATGCCGATCGCTTCCCTTGGCGCGTACGCCGCTTGCTCGGGGAGACGCCACGAGGCGCCGAGGACCACGCGAATCGCAGCAGGTCCTGGCTGCTGGCGCGCGTCGTACTCTTCCCGATGCTTCACAATCCTTGCCATCCATCCTTCCACCGAGTCGGTGTAGCCGAGCAATGACCAAGCGCGCGGTTCGCCGACTTCGCACTCTTCCTCCACCGCCCCCATCGCTCGCTCAGGACTCTGCAAAACGAGATCACTTGGATGAGTCACGCTGGCGAGGAACGCACGCACCTCTTGTTCCTCCGCGCCCCCATGTTCCCCCACGATCTCGACACGCAACAGCGCGAGCGTCGATGCAGAAACTCCGCGTGCCAACGCCGTGTCGAAGAAGCACTGCACGATGCAGGCTCGCGAATCACTCGGCACCAAGAAACTGAAGGTCGACCCCACGCCAACTTCGCTCCTGACCGCGAGCGAACCAAAGTTGAGCCGACAGAGTTCAGACGCAATCACAAGGCCGAGTCCAAACCCCTTGAAGCTCTTGTCTTTGGGCGTCGCGCGCTGCTGGAAGCGACGGAACAGCCCTTCCATCTCCGTCGGCGAGATACCGCAACCCTGGTCGGAAACTCCGATGCGCACCCGCCCCACCGCATCGGCCTGCTCCGCGAAGAGCACGATGGTTCCGCCTGCGTTCGAGAACTTGATCGCGTTCGAGAGCAGGTTGCTGATGATCCGTCGGGCCTTTTCCTCATCGACGAAGAGTTGCGGAAGCTCTGACGGCGTGCGAACCTCCAAGGTCAAACCCCGCGCAGCGACACGATGGGAGAAGTCGGCACAGATGCGGCTGAAGATGGCGTCGACTCCATAGGCGCGACGATCGACACGCAAGCGTCCGACTCGCAACTTGCTGCTGTCGAGGAGATCTTCGACAAGATGATTGAGATCACTCGCGGAGTCGTCAATGAGGCGAAGGCAGTCGAAGCGGACATCGCGCACGCCGGTTGGGGCGCTTTCCGTCAGGAGCGCGGCGCACTCCTTGATCACCGTCAATGGCGTGCGAAACTCATGCGACACATCGTCAACGACTCGGTGCGCCCGCTCGGACGACTCACTCAAGGCTGTCGCTAGATCGGACAACTCACGGCCACGGCGACGAGCGCTGAGCGCCGCGAAGAGCGCTCCCGCAATGAGCGCAGACCCAAGCACACCAACCGCCGCGTCGAGGCGCAGGAGCGTGGCGGCATCTTCGGGCAATGCTGCCGCTGCCGTTTCAATCACCCATGAAGTCCCACCGAAGTTCACGCGTTGGTGGTTCCACGGCATCGCCGCTGCCAGTTTCTCCCCCTGCTCGGCGGGCGGGTACTCATACGCGGGAGGTCCTCCAAGCAACCCAACTCCTCCGAGGCCTTGTTCCTGCCTCAAGCGCACATGATCAATCCCCGTTCCAGTGAGCAGCCTCTCGCCGAACAGCGCACCGAAGTGCACTCGGGCAAAGAGCACGCCTCGCGATGCAGCCAGGCGCGCGGAGTCCGTCGAGAGATCTGCGCGGAGCGGGTAGAGAGGCACGAGGTAGAGCAACCCACGACCGAATTGAGGATCCGCCTCGAATCCCGTCGCCTCGGTCAGTTCGAGGGCTCCCGAACGCACGGCTTGCTCAATCCGACCACGCAACCGACTTGACGCGCCAAAGTCCGCCCCGAGCAACGCGTCGTTGTGTCGACCCTCGACCACTAGGAAGGCCACGATCCAACGATCCGCACGCGAATCGGTCGGCCAACCTGCATCGCTCTCACCCCACGGATGAATCGCGAATTCGGGCGCCTCATCGGCACGCTGTGCTGCAGCGAACGCCTCGAGATCACTCACGGGAACCCGTTGCAGAAACCCCACCTCGAGTAAGACAGGGCGCTCATCGCGAAGCGCGGACTCCGCGACGAACGTGTCGAACTCCGCGCGCTCGACGGAACGGCTCGCGTGAAAGAGACTGGCCACGCCATCCAAGATGTACCTCGGCTCCTGGGCAAGCAGAACAGCCTTCTGCGCGACATGCTCAGTCGCGCGCTGTTGGCCTGTTCGGTGCGACTCCCGTTGCACCTCGATCGCGCGACCCACGGCAAGATTGGTGAGGAGGCATCCCAAGACCAGTGCGAAAGTCGCGTAGAGCAACGGCGTCACACGCTGACCAAAAGGTCCGCTTGAACCGAGGGCGCCGATCCAAGAGGCCCAGCATCCCATCGCCAACAATGCGATGGCCCAGCGCGTACCAAGGCGCATCGGTTGAACCGCCGCCTGCTCTCCCTGTTCGAAGAGCAAGACGAACCCGATCTCTGACACCACCGTCAGCAACACAGCCGTCAGCGCCAGACTGCATGAGAGACCCATCCGCCCTGCGCTCACCGTGCGAGCACCGCGAAGCCACACCGCGATGGATATCAGTAGGAGTGCACTCGCACCCAGGAGCGATGCGGGCTGATTGAACTTGGTGGCGATGGCCTGCGAGGGAAGCAGGATCCAGTCGAGCAGGAAGTACTCGTCGAGGAAGAGGCCCGTGCGGTTACCGTCGATTCTCAGCCCGTCGACCACAGCGATCGACATCAGCCGAGCCAAGCAGATCCCTCCCGCAATGGCCGCCATCACCCGCGCGGCGCGGCGCCCAGCGTCCCGACCGCGCCCGATGGGATCCCGGCTGTTCGAGGAACTGAACACCAAGAGAAGCAGCGAGCACCCGACGCAGACGAGCGCAAGACTCGAAGCCGCAGGCCGTCCGTCGTCGTCCGGTCCGAACTCAATCGAAAGCACCAGCGAGTGCCACGCGCCGAAACTCATCCACGGATCGAGCAACGCCAAGAGCCCAACTGCGGTCGCAGCGAGGGCGCACATTCCAACTCCAACACGCGCCCATCGAACCAGCGACGCCGATTCACGCCATCGCGGCGTACCGAGCGATTGCTCTTTCGGAATTGAGACCGAGGCGCCTTGCATGGAAGTGTGCCATACCCCTGCGCAGTGGCTGACTCGATCGCTCGAAGCGCTCGAAGCGCTCGAACTCAGCCAGCGTGATGAAAGCAACCAATGAAGCGCCGCGCGTGGAGGCGGGGAGGGGAATGCTCCTACTTCGCGATGAGCGTGAACTTCCGTGAGAGGGCTCGCCGCTCAGATCCCGTGCGGCCGCTCGCCTGGTCGACCGATGCAGCCCGCGCTTCCGCGCAGCCGAAACGAAGACGCGCGCCGTTCAAGCGCGCGCCACTCATCGGGTCCTGGGATGGTCTTGCCTGCGCGAAGCTTCGGAAGCCCTGCATTCGCGCGCGCTCCCAAATCGGGAGCCTCCGTCGTCGCATCCACGGCTGGCTGCGTGGCCTGCGTCTCCACCGTCACAATCAAGGCGGGCGAATCCGGGGTGGTGGACGCGGCCGTTGCAGAGGCGGTCAACGCATTCGTGAGGACGACGGTGGTGACGACGGTGGCCATACGGGGCGCTGACGAGACACGGACCAGACACGGATCAGACACGGACGAGACACGAATCTGTGGCGCGGGCGAGGCTTGCGCGGGGGAGTGCAGGCCTCGAGAGACGACACAGAATTCCTATCCCAGTTTTCGGTCCACTCTGCCCGCGAGACGCAAAATGGACTGCATTTCGATCGAACCGATGAGATCGCAGAGTCTCCTCTACTCGAAGCGTGCCGTTCTTGGACAAGCGCATGAAGCCCGTATCATCGCCGCCTTCATGCACACGCCCGAGAAGTCCATTCGCGTCCACGGCGCACGCGAACACAACCTCAAGAACCTTTCCGTTGACCTTCCGCGCGACCGACTCGTCGTCATCACGGGAGTCTCAGGAAGCGGCAAGAGCTCGCTGGCGTTCGACACGATCTTTGCCGAGGGCCAACGCAAGTACATGGAGTCGCTCTCCTCGTACGCGCGACAGTTTCTTGACCAGATGCAGAAGCCCAATGTCGAGTCGATCGACGGACTTCCACCAACGATCGCCATTGAGCAGCGGTCAGGCGGACACAGCCCGCGCTCCATCGTCGCGACCACGACGGAAATCTGGGATTACCTGCGCCTGCTCTTCGCGCGCTGCGGCACGCCGACCTGTTGGCACACCGAACTCGTCGGTAAGGGCAAAGTCAAGACCGAATCGATCTGCGGCAAGCCGATCACCGCGACGAGTCCGAGCCAGATCGTCGAGACGCTGCTCAAGCGATTCGATGGAAAGCGCGCGATGCTCTGCGCGCCCGTAGTGCGCGCGAAAAAGGGCTTCCACCGCGAGGTCTTGGAGGAACTGCAGAAGCAAGGTTTGATGCGCGCGCGCGCCAACGGCTCGGTGGTCGATCTGCGCGAGGTACTCAAACACGGCGGCGAGAATCCGCTCGGCTTCGGACGATACGAGCTGAACGATCTCGACGCGGTCGTCGATCGCATCGTGCTCGAGTCCTCTGCGCGTCAACGCATCGCTGAGAGCGTCGAGACCGCGCTCAAACTCGCCGACGGCGCGCTCATCGCGCTCATCGAGGATGGCGACAGCTGGGCGGAACATCGCTTCAGCGAGAAGTTCGCCTGTCCCGACCATCCGCAGTGTGCACTCGCCGAACTCGAGCCGCGCATCTTCAGCTTCAACTCGCCACAGGGAGCGTGTCCTGCCTGCGCAGGTCTCGGCACCGTGAACGAGTTTGACGAAGACCTCTGCGTGCCCGACCGCAGCAAGCCGCTGCGCGAGGCGATTGAGCCGTGGCGTCGCAACGGTCCGCGGATGAACAACCACTACGCGCGACAGCTGCGCACTTTCGCAGGCCGCGCCAAGATCGAAGTCACCACGCCGTTCTCGGAGATCCCCGCGAAGATCCGCGCGATCTTGCTTCACGGTGCCAACGCAGGTGGCGAGGGCGTGAAGGCCCCGTTCGAGTGGGAAGGCGTGCTCCCGCAACTCAAGCGACGCGCCACCGAGAGCGACAACGACAAGGTGCGTGAACGACTGCTGGCCTACATGAGCCAGGCCCCCTGCCCCGCCTGCCAAGGTCGCCGACTTCGCAAAGAATCACTCGCCGTCAAGGTGCGTAGCGGAACACTCGCGCTCTCGATCGCCGACATCGCAGCACTCACCGTTGCTCGCGCGCTCGCGGCGGTGCAATCGCTGGAACTCTCCAAAGAATCACAGCAGATCGCTGCGCCAATCCTCAAGGAGATTGAGGCGCGCCTCGGCTTCCTTGCGTCGGTGGGATTGGAATACCTCTCGCTTGATCGCACCAGTTCCACCCTCTCGGGCGGCGAAGCGCAACGCATTCGCCTCGCCACGCAAGTCGGCAGTGGACTCGTCGGCGTCTGCTATGTCCTTGATGAACCCACGATCGGATTGCATCAGCGCGACAACGATCGACTCATCGCCACGCTGCGCCGACTTTGCGACATCGGCAACTCGGTGCTCGTCGTGGAACACGATGAAGACATGATGCGCGCGGCCGATTGGATCCTCGACATCGGACCTGGACCAGGACGCCATGGCGGTGAACTCGTTGCGCAAGGCACGCTCGACGCCATCGTCGCACATCCAACCAGTCTCACCGGCGCCTACCTTTCGGGCCGCACCAAGATCGCGCAACCCGCGACGCGACGCACGCTTTCCATGGACAACGCCGTCGTCGTGCATGGCGCGCAAGCGAACAACCTGAAGTCGGTCGAGGTCGCGTTTCCCTTGGGCGGCTTCCTCTGTGTCACGGGCGTGTCGGGCTCAGGGAAGTCGACCTTGGTGAACGACATCCTGCTCAAGGCCGCGCAGAAGCATGTGCTTGGCGAGAAGACGACGCCAGGCAAGCACGCCCGCGTGAGCGGACTCGACGCAATCTCGCGCGTCGTGGAAGTCGATCAATCGCCGATTGGTCGCACACCGCGCTCGAATCCCGCCACCTACACGGGGATCTTCGATGAGATCCGCAAGATCTGGGCGCTCGTGCCCGAGGCCAAGATCCGCGGCTATGAGCCTGGCCGCTTCAGCTTCAATGTGAAAGGCGGGCGCTGCGAAGCCTGCCAAGGTCAGGGTGTCAAGCGCATCGAGATGCACTTCCTTCCCGATGTCTTTGTCGCCTGCGAAGTCTGCCTCGGCAAGCGTTACGCACGCGAGACTCTTGAGATCAAGTACCGCGGCAAGACCATCGCCGATGTCCTCGAGTCGACGATCGAGGACGCGCTTGGTTTCTTCGAGGCGCATCCGAAGATCCATCGCATGCTGAGCTGCCTTTGTGAGGTCGGGCTCGGCTATGTCCACCTTGGACAAGCGTCGACGACTCTCTCGGGCGGCGAGGCGCAGCGGGTGAAGCTCGCCACCGAACTCGGAAACGCCACCGACGCGACCACGCTTTACATCCTCGACGAGCCCACGACGGGTTTGCACTTCGCCGATGTCGCGCGATTGCTCGCGGTCTTGCAACGGCTCGCCGACAAGGGGCACACGCTCGTCGTCATCGAGCACAACCTCGATGTCGTGAAGTGCGCCGACTGGATCATCGACCTCGGACCCGAAGGCGGCGATCGCGGTGGCACGATCGTCGCCGTGGGAACACCCGAAGAAATTGCCCGTCACAGGAGTTCCTGGACGGGCAAGTGGTTGAAGCCGATGTTGTCGAACTCGTTGCCGCCGTCGCCGCCGTCAAGTCTGCCAACGAAATCGAAGGTTCGAAGTCGTGGCGGACAAGCGGCGACGCGCTAGCGCGAGCTCACACATACTTGAACTTGATGTCTGGACCAGGCATCACATGGCCGTCGACGGGAGTCACGATCATGGCGACATGGATGTTCGCAACAGGCGCCTTGCGGGCGTTGTTCGATCGCGAACGGGCGCGGCGCATGATGTCGTCGATCTCACCCGCGATCGAACGGACGCGGGCGATTTCGTCGTCATTGAGATGCTCCCAATGAAACGCAATGCGCTTGGCCTGGAATCCACCAGGAGTCTTATTGCTCAGCGCGGTGGCTCGGCTTTCCGTGAGCCAGGGGCGGCAGAGATCGCTAGCGCGCTGGTTGTCACGCTTGCTGCTTGCCTCAATCGGGAACTGAAGATCCTGCATCGTCGCGCTGTAGTAGCGTGGGCGCTTGCCGCGGCGACCTGGGGTCGGCTCTCCGCCGCGCGAGGTCAGGATGCCAGCCTTCTCGAGCTGACGAAGGTGAAAATAGAGCGCGGTGCGGTTGAGACCCACGGCCTCTGCGAGCTCGGTGACCGACGACTCTCCGAGTCGACGGGCAGCCTCAAAGATGCGCAGGCGCAGCGGGAGACGAACTCCCTGCCAGATAGGGGTACGGGTCAAAACGAGCTTGGCGCCCTCAACGAGTGTTTGTGTCATGACTTGCCTTACGCGAGATCGTGCCTGTCGATCGGTCAGGCACCAAAGTGGATGTGGTGAGCCGCTGAACTTGAGGACCGTGCCGCCAATTGCCAACGCCCAATGCCGTCGAGTGTTGGAGGTGCGAGAGGAGTCAATCCTCCTGCATGGCGGACAATCTGAAGAAGTTCATGCGCTGCGAACGGATGCAACGCTTTCCCACGACTCTCAAAACGCGCCGCTCGTGCCCGACTCCTCACAACGAGGAGTCCGTCAGCCACGAGCAATCGCCTCGCTTCCCGCAAGAGGGCAACAGGATTCCAATATCGCTCGATGCTGTCAAGTAGTGTGACGGCTTGAAATGCAGCGTTCGCGAAATTTGTATGGGCGAGGTCGGCGACGGCAGTCACTGTCAAAAAACTCACTGATCGTCCGTCATGAATTGACCTCTCGCGCAGTGCCGCCATCGATGGCTCATGCTCCTCGATCGCGGTGACCGCGACGCCTTCGCGAGCTCTGAGCAGCGCGCTCACGCCGCTTCCTGCACCAAGAACGGCGATTGGAGCGTCGCAGAGCCGCAGCGTGGCCAACTCTGCGGCCACGCGGGACTGAAGCGCTGCGTCGGTTGGGAAGCGCATCCACTCATCTTGAGTTTCCGCGGTAGGAATCCATGGCTCCCGTTCGCGGACCAGCGCCCTTTCGACCAGTGGTGTGCCCTTCCAGCGCTGCCAGACGGCCGCAAGGTCTGGTGCAAGGCGATCACAGCCCCACTTCTCGGTGAATCGATCGAGGCTCTTTCGGAGCCCGGCCTCCGTGTCTGCAGCGTTGGGGCGCCAGTGTCGCTCGCCGTGAAAGTGGGTAAACACCACCCGTGTCGTCGCCAACGCCTTCCAGTTGGCGAGGTTGAGCCGCATGGCGAGCTCTTCCGTTTGCCCGCGCAGGACGCTTTCGTCGTAGCCGCCGACCTCTGCGATGGCCGCACGGCGTGAGGCGTGAAAGCAGCCCATCGCGTGCTCCACCTCGACGACCTCGGGGAGCGCCTCGATCGGCAGACCTTGGCCGAGATGGTGGTACCCAAGTGGACTCAGAATCGCGTCGCCGAGCGCGTGGACCCGTCCGTCGGGGAGCATCTGCAGGCCAGTCACCACGCCGATATGAGGGTCCGAGTCGAGCAACTCCACGCAGCGGGCCACCCAGTGCGGGGTCTCGACGACGATATCGCCGTCAAGGCGAAGCAGAAACTCCCCAGCGCTCGACCCGTGCAAAGCGTTCAACACCTTGGAGAGCACGCCGCTGTGCGAAAGCTCAAGGAGCCGAACCATCGGCTTGCCTGCGCGCGGTGAGCCTGCTGGCCAGACCCGCCGCGTCCATGCTCGGGCCGTTTCAAGGCTGTCGTCCGTCGACCCATCGTCAGCGAGAAGGATCTCAAGGTCGGTCGGATCGGTGGCCAGCGTCCGCTCGAGACTCTCCAAGAGCGCGCCAAGGAAGTCGCGCGTGCCGTCCCGCGAACTCGCGCGACCGTTGTTGTAGTTGGGGATGATGACTGTCGCGCGCGCCACGCTGTCGAGATCGGCAAGTTCGCGCGCCCCGCTGCAGCCTCCGCCACACCCGCGTTACCATCGCCACCCATGAGCGCTGAACAGCCTCGGGTCGACTCCCCACGCACGGAAGCTCCCACAACCGATCCGCTGCGCCTCGCGCTGCGCGTGCTCACCATGCCGCGCGACACCAACCACCAAGGAACGATCTTCGGCGGCATCATTCTCGCGCACATCGATCAGGCTGGATACATCGAGGCGCGCAGTCACGGCCTCCACCGCTGGGTCACCGCCTGCATCGACCATGTCGATTTCAAAGCGGCGGTGCATACGGGCGAAGTACTGGAGCTCAAGACGCGGACGCTGCGGGTTGGAAAGTCCTCGGTCACCATCGAAGTCGTCGTCGATGCAGAGCGACTCGATGGTCAGTGGGCACGCGTGACCGAAGCGCGCATGACGATGGTGGCCGTCGATGAACAGGGGCGTTCGCAGCCCTTCGGCAAACCCAACGATCAAGGTGCGCGATGAGCGTCGAGACGCCCAAGCCGCGGCGCGGCGCGGAGGTTTCCGCCTCTTTGGACGGCGCACGGTTGGCGGTGCTGATTTCCAGCGGTGGTCGAAGCGCCCTGAATATCCACGCGGCATGTACACGCGGAGAGATCGAAGGCGCGCGCGTCGCGTTGGTCATTGCCCATCGACACGAGATCGAAGGCGTCGTGCGATGTCGTGAGGCAGGTCTTCGTGTCGCAGTGATTCCCGCTGGTGCTGACCTCGATGACCGCATCGACGCCACGCTGCGCGCTGCCGAGATTGACCTCATCTGCCTCGCGGGTTACTTGCGGCACTTCCGTGTCGGCACAGCTTGGCGCGGCCGCGTGCTCAACATCCATCCAGCACTTCTTCCTGAGTTCGGCGGTCAAGGCATGTACGGCGCGCGGGTGCATCGTGCTGTTCTTGCTGCGGGACGGTCCGAGAGCGGCTGCACGGTGCATGAAGTCGACGATGAGTACGACCATGGCCGCGTGATTCTGCAGCGCAAGTGCGCGGTCTTGCGGGATGACAGCGCCGAAACCCTCGCGGCTCGCGTATTCAAGGAAGAATGCATCGCCTATCCCCACGCGATCCGACTGGCACTGCTTGCGGCGTCAATGCCATGAGGTTCGGTTGGAACTGGGGAATCACGCGTGTTGCGGCCAAGGCGCTCTGCGTCGCGGCGATGCTCGGTGCTGCGCAAGCGACGCCGCCACTCACGCGTCCGACTCCGCCGACTCCGCTTGAAAAACCCGCGACCGCGCCGCCGAGCGATCGCGAGGACGACGCCTTCGAACGCGCCCTTCGCGCACGCCGCTTTGAGGAGGCGGAACGACTGGCCGAAGAGCGCATCACGCGAGGCGACCGCGACCCAATCCTGCTCTACAACTCGGCGTGTGTGCTCGCACAGCGCGGAAAACTCGCGGCCGCCGAAGCTCGACTTCTCCAGTGCGTGAAAGCAGGATTCCGCGATTTCGACACGATGGAGGAAGATCCCGACCTTGAGCCAGTCCGCGCGTCGATGACCTACGAAGCGATCATGGAGGCGCGGCATCGCGTGGCTGAACGCGACGGCGACACCGCAAGCAAGCCCTCGACGCGCCGCGATGCCCCGCGCGCGTCCCGTCGGTTGGCGCTTCCCGATCCCGTCGCGCAGTGGAAGTTGGATCACACCGAGGGCTACCGCTACGACGACGCAGCCGAAGGCCCCTTCGCCGACAGCATCGTCTACGCGACTTTCCTCGACGAAGCGTCCCATGCGCGCATGGAACGGATGCTCGATGAACTTGGCGCGCATCTGCTGCGGGCCTACTTCACCAAGCCGCCCGACGATCGGTTGCTCGTGGCCATCGTTCGCCCCGAACACGCTGTGAAGTACCTCGATCGGCCCGAGGTGCGCGGGATGTATCTGCACAGCGCGCGTCGATTGGTGTCCCGCGACGCAGGCCAGAGTCTCCAGCACGAGTTCGTGCATCTCCTGCACTTTGCGGCGATGGAACGCGCTGGGCAACGCCATCCGATCTGGGTGCAAGAGGGACTCGCGAGTCTCTATGAGGATTACACGCTGCGCGCTGACGGCAGCGTGGAGTTCCATCCCAATGTTCGCTTCAATCTCGCTCGGCGGCAGGTCACTTCGAAGACAGCCAAGCACTTCGCCGAGCTCTTCGCGCTCTCGCCCGATGCGTTCATGCGTGACGCCCAACGGCTCTATCCGCAGGTGCGTTCGATCTTCGAGTTCTTTGCCCGCGAGAAGAAGCTTGAGGAGTTCTACCGACAACTCTGCCTCACCGCGGACGACGATCCCGATGGATCAAACGCTGTTGAGAAGGCGTTCGGGCAGCCGCTCATCCGCGTCGAGGAGCGCTGGACCGCGTGGATGCTCGAGCGCGGCGCCATCGATGACTCGATCGAGCGGCACGACGCGTCGCTGGGTGTTTCGATTGAAGACGCGGGCGATGGTGTGCGCATCAAGTCGTTCGTGCTGAAGTCGGCAGCGCGCGCTGCAGGACTTCGCGTTGGTGATGTCATCATCGAGGTCGACGGCACGCCGATTCGCAACCGCGACGAGATGCTCATCGTCGTCGCACGATTGCGCATTGACGAGCGCATCACCGTGCGCTTCCGTCGTGACGACAAAGAGCTCACACTCCAAGTCACGCCGCGCGCGCTTGGTCAGTGAGACATTCGCTGCCGATCGCGCTGATACGGACGATTGCTACACTCGCGGTCTATGTCTCGTCAGCCCGCGTCCGGCTCTTCAACACGACAAGGCAAGCGCGGAAGTGCGGGTCGCTTCTTCCTCCGCGGGCTTGGCGTCATCCTCCCAAGCGTGCTGACGCTGTGGCTCCTCGTCACGGCGTATCGCTTCATCGATTCCAACTTCGCGGAACCGATCAACGCAGGTGTGCGCTTTGCGATTTCCAGCGCCGCTGATCAGGGAGCCCTGAGCGGATTCGAGCCAACGGATGCCGAGATCGCGACCGAAGTCGAGCTCGCCCGCAAGCATCGGCTCGACGACAGCCCGTCCGCGGCGCGATTTCAGGCCACACGCACCAATGTCGACGACTGGTGGGCGGCACGCTGGTACCTCGATCTCGTCGGGCTCGTCCTTGCAGTCGTTGCGGTCTACACCCTCGGACGGCTGGTCGGCGGCTTCCTCGGCCGCAGACTCCTTGCCGCGTTTGAGGCAGGTTTGCTCTCTGTTCCAGGAATCCGCTCGATCTACCCTGCGCTCAAGCAAGTCGTGGAGTTTCTGTTCGGCAGCGAGCAGAAGAAATTCAACTTCAACCGCGTCGTGCTCGTCGAGTATCCGCGCGCAGGAATGTGGTCCATGGGTCTGGTCACAGGCGATGCTCCGCCCATGATTGAGCAGGCGATGGCGCCTGTGAACACCCCGACTTCGGGAGCAGCAAACCCGCAAGGGGCAGAGGCCTCGGCGCGCGGTTCACTCACCGTCTTCATGCCCAATAGCCCAACTCCATTTACGGGTTGGACGATCACCGTACCCCGCGATGAAGTCCGTGAGGTTCCCCTCACCATCGACGAGGCGCTCCGCTACCTTGTGTCCGCAGGCGTCATCGTGCCTGAGGCACCCGCCAACGGCGGAACCTCCACGACAACCCCGCCCCCCGACGACAGATCTTGATCCCCAACCTCCAATCCACTCAGAGCCGCGGCAGTGAAAGGCACCACAACATGCAGATCAATGTGAAGGGCAAGCACCTCGAGATCACCGAAGCCATCGACACCTATGTGCGCACCAAGTCGGCAAAGCTCAGCCGCTACTTCGACAAGGTCCAGTCCATTACCTGTGTCATCGAGAAAGAGGTCAACGCCTTCCATGTGGAGTTCATCGTCGCCGTGGAGCACCACGAGGACTTCATCGTGAACTACCGCGATGCCGATGTCTATGCCGCGATTGATCTCGCGATCGATCGTGAGGCGCGCCAGATTGTCGACCACAAGGCGCGCACGCGCGACCACAAGCATCACACCTGATCGCAACCCGTCCTTCGAGTCCGCGCCCTTGACCATCCCGCCTCTGCGCACCCTTTGGAGTCGTTTATGAAGCTGAAAGAGATCGTTGTCGAGAAGGCCATCGTGACCAACCTCGTTGCCACCAAACGCGACGATGCGATCCGAGAACTCCTCGATGCGCTCGTCGCGAGCGGCAAGGTGTCGGCCGACATGCGCGAGACCTTCGCGAAGTCGATCATTGCCCGCGAGAACAAGGGTTCAACGGGATTGAACCACGGCGTGGCGATTCCACACACCAAGACCCCAACGGTGAAGTCTCCGCTGGCGGCGATTGGCGTGAGTCGCACTGGTGTTGAGTTCAACTCGCTCGACAAGCAGCCGGTCTTCTCGATCTTCCTGCTCGTTTCACCCGAGGACAAGCCTGAACTTCACCTCGATGCGATCCAGGCGATCTTCTCGCATCTCTCGAAGGACCAGTTCAGGCGCTT
Organism: Planctomycetaceae bacterium; assembly: GCA_947490615.1. Classification (GTDB taxonomy): domain Bacteria; phylum Planctomycetota; class Phycisphaerae; order Phycisphaerales; family SM1A02; genus QWPT01. Next base: position 154,735 of record CANLHK010000008.1, read on the forward strand.
CCTCCGTCAAGCGACGACCACGAAGGATGTGGTGACCCTGCTCGATGAGGCCGATGCTGCTCAAGCCGTGCGCTGAGTACTCATGCGCGCCGCACAGACGACGATCCAAAATCGCCTCGGGCTGCACGCGCGGCCTGCGATGGCGTTCGTCGAGGAAGCCACAAGGTTTGAGGCCGCGATCACGGTGCGCAAGTGTTGCGGCAGTGAAGTCGTCGACGGCAAGTCGATCTTGCAGATGCTCATGCTTGCGGGAACATCGGGCACCGTGATCGAGATCACCGCAGACGGCAGCGATGAAGCCGACGCGCTGGCCGCGCTGGTGCAGCTTGTCGAATCGCGTTTCGGCGAAGACGAGTAATCCACTCAGCCGATGCGTTCGGTCGTGCTCGGGCGTGACATCAGCTGCGCGAGCGCGTCGTGCGGATTGAGGCCATCACAGACCATCGCAGCGACTGCTTCGCAAATCGGCAGATCGATGGCGCGCTCCTTCGCGATGCGAACCAACGCGCGCGCGGTGGGAACACCTTCCACCACCGAGATTGTTCCAGCAAGCGCTTGCTCCACTTTCTCGCCGCGACCAAGTCGTTCGCCAAAACTGCGGTTGCGACCTTCAGGTGCAAAGCAGGTTGTCGCGAGATCGCCAGCGCCTGCGACACCGAAGAAGGTTTCGAGATTGCCTCCGAGTGCCACACCTATGCGGGCAATCTCCGCGAGACCGCGCGCGAGGATCGCACTCTTGGCGTTGGCTCCGAGCCCCATGCCGTCGGCCACACCCGCTGCGATGGCGATGACATTCTTGCACGCGCCTGCGAGCTCGACTCCCACGAGGTCCTGCGAGACATAGACCTTCAACCACGGAGCTGTGAAGGTCGCCTGCACGCATTCAGCCAGCGCGAGATCAGTGCTCGCTGCGACAAGGACCGCAGGAAGGCGACGCGCGAGTTCGGCGGCGATCGATGGTCCACTCAACGCCGCGACTCCGTGCGACGCACAGACCTCCGAGAGAATCTCGCAGGGAAGTCGGAACGAATCGACCTCGATGCCCTTGGCGATGCTGACGATCGGTGCCTCGGGCCGCATCCACGGCGAAACGCGTGTGAAAGTCGCGCGGATGTACTGCGTCGGTATCGCACAGACCACGAGATCGGCCTCACGCAAGACGGAGGCATCGGCGGTGACGCGCAGCGCAGAGGGCAGCGTGAATCCTGGCAATCGGACGCTGGCGCGCGCGGCATTGAGCGCCACACTCTCAGACTCAAAGGGGCAGAGCAGCGTTGTCAGCGTCCCGCGCACGGCCAAGACATCGCTCAGAACAAGCGCCATCTGCCCGTCGCCGACGATCACCACATGCTTTGGAGGCTTCGCTTCCACCAAGGCAGAGTAACCTCGCGACCCCGAATCGGCTGTGCTACGCTCCGCGCCCGCGGAGCAGCAGGACCCTTGCGCGCCGCGGCTTGCAGACGGTTGGTTGCCCGAGTTGGACGGTCCAAGATTCTCGCCTGAACTACGCCATGTCGACACTGACCACGACCCCGTCCTCAGGATCACACTCGCTCGACAGCAGCGCCCGCAACAGCACGGACAGCGATGCAGGCGGAGCAGAGCGCCTCGAGCGTCAGCTCTTCGTGGCACTCCTTGGCGGCGTGTTCCTGCTGGCCTCCTGGGTCTCGCGGTTGTTTGGCATCGAGGAGTCAGTCGCGGACATCCCCGCACTCATCGGCGCGCTCATTCTCGTGGTGCCGCTGGCCAAAGGGGCGTTTGAAGAACTTCGCGAGGGACGCGCTTCGAGCGACAGCCTCGCGAGCCTCGCCGTCTTTGCGGCGATTGCCAACGAGCTCTATCTCGCAGCGGGATTCTTGGCGTTCTTCCTCTGGTTTAGCGAGCTGGTCCTCAGCCGCACGGCGTGGGGCGCGCAGCGGGCGATTCGCAATCTGCTTGAACTCACGCCTGACATCGCTCGACTGGTCGATGCCAACGGCGCAGAGCGCGAAGTCTCCCTCGCAGAGGTTCGCGCCGGCCTCGTCGTCCGCGTGCGCCCTGGCGAGAACTTGCCTGCCGACGGCATCGTGCGCAGCGGCACCTCCAACATCAACCAAGCGTCACTCACTGGTGAAGCCGTTCCAATCGAAGTCCAGCCTGGCGCAGCGGTCTACGCGGGCACGACGAACCTCACGGGACAGATCGATTTCCAAGTCACCGCCGTCAAGGGCGAGACCACGATCGGCAAGGTCGAGAAGCTCATCCGCGAAGCGGAAAGCGCCAAGGGTCGCAAACAGGAACTCATCGAACGCATCGCGGGCTATTACGTTCCCGTCGTGTTGATGGTGGCGCTCATCGTGTGGTTCTTTACCGCGCGCTCGGGCGATCCCAACGCCAAGGCGGTTGCCGCCGAACGCGCGATCACCGTGCTCGTGGTGACTTGCCCAGGCGCGCTGCTCATTGCCTATCCAACGGCGATGGTGGCAGCGTTTGCGGCGGCGGCGCGACTCGGCGTGATGATCAAGCAGACGCGCACACTCGAAAGCGCTGCGGACATCGACACCGTCGTGATGGACAAGACTGGAACCTTGACCACAGGAAAGTTTGCGGTGAGTCGACTCGCGCCCGCCGACGGCGTCGACGGTGCAACGCTGCTGCAAGCCGCAGCCGATGCGGAACAGTCGTCGAACCATCCGCTAGCAAAGTCGATTGTTGAAACGGCCGAGCGTGCGCGCATCACGCCGCACAGCCTGCTCGCCTACCGAGAAGTGCACGGTCGCGGCGTCGCTGCCACGACGACCGAAGGCGAAATCATCGCTGGTCGAGGCGCGTGGATCATTGAGCTCAACGCCAACGCCGCCGCAGAGGTCAAAGCCGTGGAAGCCAAGATCGAAGGCATGTCGGGCGTCCATGTCATGGTCGCTGGCCGATACCTCGGCGCGGTCGGACTCGAAGACAAACTTCGCCGCAACGCCACGGAGGTCGTCGCAAAATTGCGCGAGCTCGGCGTGCGGCGCGTGTCCATCTTCACGGGTGACCGTCTTGCGGTCGCGACGCGCGTGGGGCAAGCCGTCGGTGTCGATGCGATTGAGGCCGAGTGCCTGCCCGAAGAGAAGCACGAGGAATTGAAGTACCTCATGCGCAAGGGACACCGCACGCTCGTCGTGGGTGACGGCATCAACGACGGCCCCATCCTGGCAACTGCGGATGTCGGCGTGGCGATGGGTCTGTCGGGCTCGGACATCGCGACCAACAGCGCGGGCGTCGCGCTCATGAACGATGACCTGCGCACCATTCCCTTCCTGCTGGAAATCGCCCGCAAGACGAAGTCGGTCATCGCGCTGAACATCACCGTCGCGGTGCTCTTGGCACTCGTAGGTCTCGCGCTGGCGGCGACGGGACGACTCTACATCTGGGTCACGCCGTTCTATCAGGCGGCCGCGTATGTGTTCGTGATCGCCAACTCGCTCCGACTGGTTCGTTTCGGTGAGGAGTTCGCCACCACCGAAGAGATCCGTCGCCAGGCGGAGTCCGAGTCTGCAGCGAAGCCCTCGAGGCGTCAGCTCGGATCGGCGTAACGCACCCCGTTGTATCCACGCGAAGTTCGCGCGGACCACTCGCAACCTCGCATCGAACCTCCGCAGCCCAACGCGCCCTACCCCCGCTTTCGAGATCAACTATGGCAACCTTGAGCACGATTCAATCGCTCCTTGGCGCAGACGCTGACGGCCTCCTCACGCACAAGGCCAAGCTTTCGCGTGAGATCCTGCACATTCCAGGTCCGTCGGTCGTCGACGCGCACTACGGCATCAGCGATCGCAGCCCACAGGTGCTGCGCAGTCTGCAGGCGATGTTCGGTCACGGCCGCCTCGCCAACACGGGGTATCTCTCGATTCTCCCCGTCGATCAGGGCATTGAGCATTCGGCGGGCGCGAGCTTCGCAAAGAACCCCGCCTACTTCGACGGCGAGAACATCGTGAAGCTCGCCATCGATGGCGGATGCAACGCCGTCGCGACGACCTTCGGCGCGCTGAGTAGTGTCTCGCGCAAGTACGCGCACCGCATTCCCTTCATGGTCAAGATCAACCACAACGAGTTGATGACCTATCCAAATCGCTTCGACCAAGTCATGTTCGGTTCGGTGCGCGATGCGTGGAATCTCGGCGCCTGCGCGGTCGGAGCCACGATCTACTTTGGCAGTGACAACTCGACGAGGCAGATCGTCGAAGTCTCCCGCGCCTTCGAAGAAGCGCACGCGCTGGGCATGGCGACGGTGCTCTGGTGTTACATCCGCAACAACGCCTTCAAGGTCGGCAGCAAGGACTACCACACCGCTGCGGATCTCACGGGGCAAGCCAACCACCTCGGTGTCACCATCAAGGCGGACATCATCAAGCAGAAACTCCCCGACATCAACGGCGGATTCGTGGCGCTCAACACTGGTGATTCGAGCTACGGCAAACTCGACAAGCGGATGTACAGCGATCTCGCGACCGACCATCCGATTGACCTCTGCCGCTACCAAGTCCTCAACTGCGCGAGCGGTCGCTCGGGACTCATCAATTCGGGCGGAGCAAGCGGCGCCAACGATCTCGCCGACGCTGTGAAGACCGCCGTCATCAACAAGCGCGCGGGCGGTATGGGACTCATCTCGGGACGCAAGGCTTTCCAGAAGCCGATGTCTGAAGGCGTGGCGCTGCTCAACGCCATCCAAGATGTCTACCTTTGCCGCGAAGTGACCGTGGCGTAAACCATGGCGTAAACTTGCCGCTGTGAAGATTCTGCTCGCCATGTCCGGCGGCGTCGACAGCTCCGTCGCCGCCGCGCTCTTGCAACGCGATGGACATGAAGTCGTCGGCTGCTTCATGCGCCTTGGAAGTCCTGGTGAAGAGCTGGAAACTCCGCGCGCAGAAGAGACCTGTTCCATCGGCACCGCGCGGATCGGCCACCAAGGTTGCTGCTCGATCCACGACGCCGCCGACGCGCGGTTGGTCGCTGCGAAACTCAACATCCCGTTTTATGTGGTGAACTTCCGCAAGGACTTCGGCCGCATCATCTCCTACTTCGAAGAGGAGTACCACGCGGGCCGAACGCCCAACCCCTGCGTGCGCTGCAACGATTGGCTGAAGTTTGGCAAGCTCCGCTCGTACGCCGAGCAACTCGGCTGTGACGCTGTGGCGACTGGGCACTACGCGCGGGTTGCGACGACCGAGTCAGGTGCGCGCATTCAGCGCGGACTCGACGCAGCGAAGGACCAGTCGTATGTGCTCTTCGGGATTGGCCGCGAGGCGCTCGCGACGACGCTGCTCCCGATCGGTTCGATGGAGAAGCACGCGGTCCGTGCGTTGGCCCGCGACTTCGCGCTGCCTGTTTCGGAGAAGCCCGACTCGCAGGAGATCTGCTTCGTACCGCAAGACTACGCTGATTTTCTGGCGCAGCGTGCGCCCGAGCGATTCACTCCTGGTGTTGTCGAAGATGAATCGGGTCGCGTGCTCGGTCAGCACGAAGGTCACCAGCGCTTCACGATCGGCCAGCGCCGCGGCATTCGCATCGCCGCGAGCATCCCGCTCTTCGTGCTGCACAAAGACGCTGCGCGCAACGCGATTGTCGTTGGTCCACGAGAGAGTCTCGAATCGCACGGCGTGTCAGCCAGTGAAGTGGTTTGGTACGGCGAGCGCGACTTTGCGAGTGAAGGCGTGGCGTGCCACGCGCAAGTGCGAGCGCACGGCGCGCCGATTCCTGCCACGGTTCGTCATCGGATGGAGCAGGACTCTGCCACGATCGAAGTGCGATTCCATCGCGGCGAGGCTGGAGTTGCGCCGGGGCAAGCTGTCGTCTGCTACGACCATGACGCGCGCATCCTCGGTGGCGGATGGATCCACGCTACATTCCGCGGGTGATCTACGCAGGTATCGACGAAGCAGGCTACGGGCCGCTCCTCGGACCGTTGTGCGTCGGAGCGAGCGCTTTTCGACTCGCCGATGCGGACGGTTCGATGGCGAACGATGTGCTGCGCGAGGGCGGTTCTCCCGAGGGACCGCGCGCTCCTGATCTCTGGAAAGCACTCGCGTCGGGCGTCTGCCGCAAGCCTCGTGACGCACGGCGTCGCATCGCCGTTGCCGACAGCAAGAAGTTGAAGAGCGCGGGAAGCCAGCCGCTGATCCATCTCGAACGCGGCGTGCTCGCGTTTGCAGGAACAGAGCTCTTGGACGATGCGCAGCTCTTCGCGCGGTTGGGTGTGCATGCCCGCGCCTGCGCTGCATCACCCTGGCATGCCCAGGTGCTCCCAGTTCCGATGGCGCACACGAAGGACGAGATCGGCATCGCGCGAAGCGTGGTCGCCCGCGCCCTCGAACGCGCTGAGGCCGAGGTCGCACATCTTGGCGTGTCCGCACTTGATGCTCCTGCGTTCAACGCGCTCTACCGAACGCTCGGCAACAAGGCGCATGTGAATCTCACGCTCGTGTTCGAGGCGGCGCGACAGATCGACCTCTTGCGTTGTAACGAGCCAGCGTTTCTCGCCATCGACCGTCAAGGCGGACGAGCGAGCTACACCACAGAGCTCAAGGAGCATCTCGCGCGAGGTGCACGCGTGCGCACCATCAGCGAGTCCGACGAGATCTCAACCTACGAGGTCGGCGATGGGCTCTTCGTCTCCTTCGAAGTCGGTGCGGAGGATCGGCATCTCCCTGTCGCCCTCGCATCGATGGGCGCGAAGCTGGTACGCGAGCTCTTCATGCGGCGTCTGAATGCGTACTTCGCGCAACGCAACCCCGGGCTCGCACCAACCGCCGGATATGTGGAGGACGGGCGGCGCTTCCTGGCCGAGGTCAAGCCGATCCTGCTGCGCGAGGCGATCCCCGAGGCGGACTTCGCGCGGGTGGTCTGACCCCGAAAACCCGCGCCAAGGCGCCAAATCGCGGTCCGAACCCGCGCGCACTCCCACCCGGAACCCTCCTCGAACGAGCCGTTGCATTGGCTCGGGCAGGGGCTTACACTGTTCGACTCGGCGGATTTTTGCCGACGAGCGCGCGTTTCGCGAGTTTCAGCCATGCCCGACGACGACCCTGCCACTTCCGCCGACGACAACCGCCGCGCCCGCGCGCGCAGAGGTTCGTCGCCGCGTGACTGGTTGAGGAGCGTCGGCTGAGCAGCGCGCAACACCGTACTTCAACTCACATCCAGCACTGAACTGATAGGCCGCCGTTGTCTCGGCGGGCACCATCGACACCCGGCACCGCTTCGCTGCGGGCCCACTCTCAGGATTCTCCCATGGCAACCGATCTCAACAGGGTTCGCAACATCGGCATCTGCGCGCACATCGACGCAGGCAAGACGACTGTGTCCGAACGCATTCTCTTCTACACCGGCCGCAACTACAAGATCGGCGAAGTGCACGAAGGCACCGCGACCATGGACTTCCTCCAAGAAGAGCAAGAGCGTGGCATCACCATCCAGTCTGCCGCGACGACCTGCCCGTGGGAGAAGGATGGCCACGAGTACAAGATCAACCTGATCGACACGCCAGGACACGTCGACTTCACCATCGAAGTGGAGCGCTCGCTGCGCGTGCTCGATGGTGCGTGCGCCGTGTTTGACGGCAAGGAAGGCGTCGAGGCGCAGTCGGAAACCGTCTGGCGTCAGGCCGATCGCTACAACGTCCCCCGCCTCTGCTTCATCAACAAGATGGACAAGATGGGTGCCGACTGGGACTTTTCGTTCGCGTCGATCCGCTCGCGCCTCGGCGCCAACGGCATCGCGATCCAACTTCCGATCGGCAAGGGCAACGACTTCATCGGAATCATCGACCTCGTCACGATGAAGGCCAACTACTTCTCGCAAGACGACCAGGGCGCCACGATGACCGAGGGTGAAATCCCCGCGGAGCTCTTCGACAAGGCGGAGTACTTCCGCAATGAGCTCATCGAGAAGGCTGCAGAGCTCGAGGATGTGCTCATGGAGCAGTACCTCACCGATCCAAATAAGGTCACCAACGAGCAGCTCAAGTACGCGATTCGCAAGGGCACCATCGACATCAAGTGCTTCCCCGTGCTTTGCGGCGCTGCGCTGCGAAACATCGGCGTGCAGAAGGTGCTCGACGCTGCGATCGACTACCTGCCCAATCCGACCGAGCGCCCCGCCACCAAGGGCGTGAATCCCGACGACATCAGCGAGGCGATGACCCGTCCGCACGATCCGACGGCGCCGTTCTCCGCGCTGGTGTTCAAGGTCGTCTCCGATATCCACGGCGACCTCACCTACATCCGCGTCTACTCGGGAACCCTCGACAAGGGCACGCGCGTGCTCAATCCAGGCAACGGCAAGCGCGAGAATGTCAGCCGCATCTTTGAGATGCACGCACGCGATCGCAATGCGCTCGACGCGGTGGACGCTGGCAACATCGTCGCAGTCATCGGACTCAAGAGTTCGTACACCGGCGACACCATCTGCGATCCTGATCATCCGATCATCCTCGAGCGCATGACCTTCCCTGAGCCCGTCATCTCGATGGCGATCGAGCCGATCACTGCCGACGACAAGAAGAAGCTTGGCGACGCGCTGACCACCATCCGCCGCGAGGATCCTTCGTTCCGCTCGAACTACAACGATGAGACGGGCGAGACGATCATCGCGGGCATGGGCGAGCTTCACCTTGAGATCATCAAGAACAAGCTCACGCGCGACATGAAGATCGGTGTGAATGTTGGCAAGCCCCGCGTCTCCTACCGCGAGACGATTCTCGGCACCGCCAAGGATGTCCGTGGTCTGTTCAAGAAGCAGTCGGGTGGACGCGGCCAGTTTGGCGATGCTGTCGTCACTGTCATGCCGATGACTCCGGAGGAAGCGACCGCTGCAGAACTGAAGATGAAGGACGGCATCGTGTTCGAGGACAAGATCGCTGGCGGCGTGGTGCCGCGCGAGTTCATCCCCTCGATCGAATACGGCGTCCGCCAGGCTGCGGCATCGGGCGTGCTCGGCGGATACCCCGTCATCAATGTGCGCGTCCAACTCGTCTACGGCTCGTACCACGATGTCGACTCGAGCCAGATCGCCTTCGAACAGGCAGGCATGCTGGCCTTCCGTGAAGCGATCATGAAGGCGCGCCCAGCGCTGCTCGAGCCAATCATGAAGCTCGTCGTGACGACTCCCGACGAGTTCTTCGGAAACGTCTCGGGTGACATCGCCTCTCGTCGCGGTCAGATCACCGACCAGGAGATGCGTGGTAACGCGCGTCTCTTGACCTGCGAAGTGCCGCTCTCCGAGCTCTTCGGTTACACCACGACGCTGCGCTCGATGACCCAAGGTCGCGCGACCAGCTCGATGGAACCATTGACCTACCGCGTCATGCCAGAGAAGCTCAAGGATCTCGTCCTCAAGAAGTAAGTTGAGCTGTCGACACGACAGCGTGTCGCGAGCATCACTCGTTCACTCCGCCGCCGCCAGCAATTGCTGGCGGCGGCTTTCATTCAAAGCACGATGACGCCTGCAGCGTGACCGCCTACTATGGCGCCCCATGGCCGAGGCACAGGGCGACGCCGCAGACCTTCACAATGACCGCGGTGTCTTCCGTGCCGAGTACGAGCGAGAGCTCGGACACTGGCTCCGCCGACGCCTCGGTTGGCTCTGCATCGCCTACGCGGTCTTTCACATCATTTCGACGAGCGCGCTCATCGTGAGCTCTGTGGTGCTTCGTCCAGACGAGTCCTCTGCAGAGACTGCCGCCGAAGTCGAGGCAGCGAGGCCACCAACACCACTCGAGGTCCGCGCCGATCGCGCGGAGAAACGCGCCATCGCGGGCGTTCCTCCTGTGCCTGGTGACGCCCGCGCGATCGAAGCGGCCAAAGAACTCGAACTGCGCCGCGCAGAAGCGGAGCGGCGACGGGCCGAGCGCGTGCGATCCAAAGAAGCGGTTGTCTCGACCTTCGATGCGTTCACCGAGCTGGCCCGCGAGCTCGCGCGCGGTGTTCGCAAGGGCGCAGGAGGTGGATCCGCCGGTGCAACAGACTCGCCTCCAGCGCGCGCAGCCGACGGACCGTCGAAGACGAACGAGCCTGGACGGTTCACTGATCGGTGGTGGGAAGACGCGCTGACCAGCGTGTCCACTCCCGCGGTGAACACGCAAGCGGACTCGCCAAGCGCGGGTACGCCCAGCGACACGACACTGCCATCTGCGAATCAGACTGTCACGATCGCGCCAAGCGAACCGAGTGAAGACCAAGGCGTGATCGCGCATGCGGCGCTGGACTCCACCGATTGGATTCCATGGTGGGTCTGGGCGCTCGCGACGCTGCCGATTCTCGGTGTACTCGCGTGGTTCGGAATGGTGGTGCGGCCGCGCCTCTACACCCGTGCGGAATTGGTGACTGCCGCGTCACGCATGATTCTCTCGCTCGGCCTGTTGAGTTTCGCATTCGAGAGCGCACTGCTTCTCGCGAATCCCGACGCCTCCGTGCGCCCGCTCCTCACCATCTTCTTCTGGCACCTCACAGCGTCGCTCTTCCTCCCGTGGAATTGGCGCGAGTCGCTGCGGCCGATTGCCCCGCTGTTCCTGTGCTGGGTGCTGTTACGCGCGGGGCTTGCCGCAGCTGACGGCGGGTGGATTTCATTTGCGCTTTCGGTCGGAGCCGCCCCACTGCTGTTCTTCCCAGCGTTGGTCCTCTGCTACGCGCGACTGCGCTGGCATCGAAACCGATTCAAGTCTGGCTTCGTCGGCCGTCGTTTTCTGCAGATGCGCCGCGAGTTCGTGCAAGCTGCGGCGGTGCATGAGTCGCTCTTCCCGAAACCGCACGACGCGGGATGGATGCGCTTCGACTTTGGCTACCGACCTGCTGCGGACATTGGGGGCGACTTCATCCACGTGTGGACTGACGAGTCGGATCGCTTCCATCTCGCGCTCATCGATGTCACTGGGCATGGACTCGCCAGCGCGATGAGCGTCGCGCGCATCCACGGGGAGATTGAGCGACTCCGCGACGAATATCCCACGGAAGGCCCCGCAAAGATCCTTCTGCGCTTGAACCGCTACTTCCACCGACTGCTCTCGCGTCACCGCCTCTACGCAACCGCCGTGCTCATGACCATTGATCCGCACAGCGGAGAGTTGCGCTACGCCAGCGCAGGTCACCCGCCGGTTTTTCTGCGCTCCAAAGGACGAGTCGTCGAACTCCCCTCAACGACGCTGTTGCTCGGCGCCGTCGATGACTCGCAATTTGGTGAAGAAGAGCTGGCGATGCGCCTTGAAGAAGGTGACACGCTGGTGATGTTCACCGACGGAGCGTACGACGCACGCAGTCCGCGCGGAGAGCGCTTCGGGCTCGAGCGCCTGCGGGAGATCATGCAGCGCAAGACGGCGCCTCCGCGCTGGACGCAGTACCTCATGCGCCTCGTCGAAACCTTTGAGGCAGGCATGCCCGAGGACGATCTGCTCATCGCACAGGTGGATTTTGTGAGTCGTCGCTCGATCTCTTCGATCACGGGTGATGATGCGCCGACGACCGCCCACACGCTCGCAGGGGCGCGCTCGTGAACGCAGCGCGCGCGCGCTCTCTCTTCGATCGAGCGGTGCGAATCGCCGCACGAGGTCATGGCGGAGTCGAGCCGAATCCGATGGTTGGGTGTGTGATCGCGAAGGCCGATGGCGAGGTGATCGCGGAGGGGTTTCATCGCACCTGTGGCGGACCCCATGCCGAAGTCGAAGCGCTGCGCGCCGCGGGAACCAGGGCGCGCGGGGCGACCGCACTCGTGACCCTCGAGCCGTGCGCGCATCAAGGGCGCACGGGGCCATGCGCGGATGCGCTGATCGCTGCGGGAATCGCACGCGTGCTGTACGCCGTCGCCGACCCCAATCCGCTGGCCGGAGGTGGCGCCGCACGGCTCGCTGCAAGAGGGGTTCAGACCGAACGATTTGCCCACCCTGGCGCGGAAGAGTTGGCGCGGCCATTCATCAAGCGCGTGACCACTGGATTGCCCTGGGTCAGTGCGAAGTGGGCGCAGTCGATCGATGGTGCTGTGGCGCTGGCGAATGCGCAGAGCAAGTGGCTTTCTGGCGCGCGGAGTCGCGGGATGGTGCACCGTGAGCGCGGGCGCGTCGATGCGATTCTCACAGGCATCGGCACAGTGCTTGAGGATGATCCGATGCTCACTCCGCGGGGGGTGAGAGTTCTGCGCGCGCCGCGACGCATCATCTTCGATCCTGAAGCTCGGACACCACTCGAAGCTCGAGTCTGCAGTCGGTCATCTGCCGATTCGGTCGCGGAAACGATCGTCCTAGTCTCAGCTGAACGAGACGGCGCGGCGCAACGGCGACTGGAGCGACTCCGCGCGCATGGGGTTGAAGCGATTGACCTCGGACCCAACGAGACGCTGCGCCCCGCACTGGTCGAACTCGGGGCACGCGGGGTCGCAACCGTGCTCGTCGAAGCAGGCGGCGGATTGATCGGGCGATTGCTGCAGGAACGCCTGCTCGACGAAGCATGGGTCTTCGTTGCGCCGCTTCTGATCGGCGACGACCTTGCGCTCCGATGCGCCCGCGGAGTGGATTGGAATGCGGCAACCAGATCCTCGGACGGACCAACGAGCTCAGGGACAGAGCTCAGTGCGATTCCCAGAGCTCGCCTTCTCGGCGTCCGCCGTCGGGGCGACGACACCCTCCTCCACTTTCGGTACTGATGCGCTCCCAGACGGGGCGCCAAGCAAGCCGCGTGGTACGGCGCCGGTCACGCTGGGCTCGGTGAGCTCCGTGAGCTCGGTGAGCTCGGTGAGCTCGGTGAGCTCGATGAGCTCCGTGAGCTCCGTGAGCTCGATGAGCTCGATGAGCTCGATGAGCTCGGTGAGCTCGATGAGCTCGGTGAGCTCCGTGAGCTCGATGAGCTCGGTGAGCTCGGTGAGCTCGGTGAGCTCGGTGAGCTCGGTGAGCTCGGTGAGCTCGATGAGCTCGATGAGCTCGGTGAGCTCGATGAGCTCGGTGAGCTCGATGAGCTC
>CANLHK010000009.1 GCA_947490615.1 Planctomycetaceae bacterium
GGATTCATCACCTGGGACGGGGTTCGGCGCACCGTTCCGCAGCGGCTGGGTCCTGTCGGGATGCCTGAGATTCAACGACATGTTGCGACGCCGTTTGTCGGTCTGATCGGCGGCGATCTGCTCAACGCGCAGGCATCTTGCTGGGATGGACCACGCGGAGAGTTTCGTCTCCATGACACGAACGTTGGCGAGGGTGCCGTCGAGATCGACTACGAAGATCTGTTGGGAGCACCGATCGTGCGCGCGCGGCTCGGGAGGCATGATGCGCGCTGCATCCTGGATACCGGCGCGCAGTTTGGCTACATCCTCACGGAGCGATTCGCCGAGGGCGGTACCGATGATGGGCGAATCGAGGACTTCAATCCGCTCCTGGGTGCAATCAACTGTCGCGCGTGGTTGATAGAGGCGAACATGAACGGCGTTCAGTTCACCGAGCGGGTCGGGCACCTGAGCGGACTCGCGGGGATAACGCTTGGCGCGTTCGGCATTGATGCGATCCTCGGTTGCTCGTGGCTGCCTCCACGCTGCGTCTGGTACCAGCCTCAGCGAAAGAGACTCGCCATCGCACCGATCGCGTGAGAGGTTCGAGTCTCTCACTCCCCCCCTCAATCCTCATCCGCCTCCCCAAACATCTGGTACGGGTTCCTTCGCGCGTTGGAGACTGCGGGGTCGTCGCTGGGCACCAGTCCGCGCACGCGTGCTGCGCGCTCATCGCCGAGGATTCTTCTGGCTTCGCTGCGGACCTTGTCGGTGCGCTCTTTGCGTTGGAAGCGGAGGCGCTCGGCTTCTTCGGCGTTGGCTTGTTGCTCGCGCCAGGTGTCGGCGTCGTACATCGCGCCGAGGCCCATGGACTTCTCAATAAAGGTGTCGCTGATGGCCTCGTAGACCGCGTCGTATTCGGCTTTCAGCGCGTCGAGCTTGGCGAGTTGGTCTTCGCTGAGTCCTTCGAGTTGCATCGCCTGTGCGAGTTGCGTCGTGGCGCACTCCGAATTCTTGAAGAGGTTCGGGAAACTCGCGTGCTTCCATGCGAAGCGAAGCGCCTGCTGTGCTTCGGTGTCGCTGCTGATTGCCGCGCACGATTGCTTGAAGGCCGCGTCAACCTTCGCGCGCACGGCGCGTCCTGCGTTCGTCCTCTCGCGCATGAGTTTGGCTTGCATTTCGCCGAGTCGCATGTGCTCCGTCTGGTTGTCTCCCGTGAATCGATTCTGAAGATCTTCCACGGCCTTCTGCCGCTCAATCTGTGCTTGCGCGAGCGTGGGGAACTCTGCCACAAGCGTGCGCCAACTTACCGCAGCGTCGCCCTCAAGCAGCGCGCGCGCGATTTCGGGGTTGACCTTCGCGCGCTCAATCGCGCGGGACGGGCCGATCAAGATTTGGAACGAGTCGCCGCCCATCGATCCTTCGTTGACGAGGTCGAGGTGTTCAAGCCGCAACGCGAGGATCTCGGGACCATCGGTCGGGACTCCGAGTGCGGTCGCGAGATCGACACCAAGCGCAGCGTCCGCCTCAAAGATTGCGAGGATGAGTCGCCGTCGTGCCGCAGCCAATGGTGCGAGGACCGCCGCATCCTGGCGCGCCTCGCCCGTCTCAGGATCGAGCACCCACATCTTCCGCGCCAGCGTGCTGACTTCCGTGCCGATCACGGCAACCTTGGCGTCGTGCTCACGCGCGCGCCACGCTTCGACGGTTTGCTCGATGACCGCGCTTGAGTTCGCGTCCACGCCATAGAGCGCGAGAATGCGCGTCACTTGCCGTGCATCGATCGCTGCGGGCGCGTTGTAGAGGAAGGCGATGCCGTTGAAACCGCGCTGGACTTCGCTCGCGTCATCACTGGTCTCTTCTCCACTCCCTTCGCTGCCGTCACCTCGCGCGGTCGCGACTTCAGGGATCTGGTTGTAGACCCACGACGCGGCCTCGCCGTTGCCGCGATCGATCTGCGTATAGGAGACATACTTCTCTGCATCGGCACCGAGCGCGCTCTTGATCGCGGCCAAGGCAGTCTGCGTGGCAGCCTGCAGACTCTTCTGCGCTCGGAGGATCTTCTTACCCTGGTCGTCGCCTGCATCGTCTTCATTGGGCGCTTGCCCATACATCGCCCCCGCGGAGGCCATGAGCGTGGCCATGTCCATGTGCAACGCGATCGCGGCGATCTCTTCGAGTGAAGTCGCGCGCGCTGAACGCCAGGCGTCGGCGATCGCTTCGAGCGCGCGCTTGGTCTCATCGGTGATCGAGCGATCGCGGCCAATGCGCGACACGAGTTGCAGGAGATCTTGGCGCGGATCGGGGCTTTGCGCAACGGCGAACGAGAGCATGCCCATGGATTTGGTGGCGAGTTCGCAGCGCAGGTCAAGGAGCGCGCGCGCGGGCAGCACCGAAGCGAACTCGGCACACGCCGTGCGATTCGCGTCAAAGTTCGCGCTGAGGAGCTTGCGCGTGTCTGCGCCCGTTCGCTGCTGAATCTCGGCCATCATCGCCATCGACTCGGCGCCGTCGTCCGCACCCTCGCCTCCAGCTGCGGCCTTCGCCTGCACGGCGAGCATCGCCTCGACGAAACTCTCGAAGGCTTTGCGCGTGGAGTTGTTGTAGTTGCGCGCCTGCATGAGCGTGCGCTGTTCTTGGCTGCGCAGGATCGCGTCGAAGCTCGCGCGCGATTCTGCAGCGACCGACTTCAAGCACGCGTCACGGATGAGGAGATCCGCGACATCGACGAAACTGCCGCTCGCGCCAATCAACATCGGGCCAAAGCGGGTGAGGCCCGACAACTCACGCTGCCGCTCGCGCGCCTCGCGAAGACGGGCGAACCCACCGCGGCGATCCTCAGGCATGATCGCGGCGGCGCTGTCGATGAACGCGTTGTCGCGCTCACCGATACGCGTCTGCAATCGTTCGGTGTCGCGAAGGAACTTCTTGAACTCCTGCTCGGTGGGCATGGCGCTCATCGACTTGGTGATCGCAGCGATCTGCGGATCAAGCTCGGTTCGAAAGCCATCGAGGTAGACCTCATGGAGTCGATCAATCGCGCTTGCCTCGTCGGGCGTTGGTTGCACATACGCGCGTAAGAGTCGTTCGAGACGCTTGGTCGTGAGTGGACCGCCGACCATCTGCATACCCGCCTGCGCGTGCAGGTTTGAAGTGGTGCCGAGTGCGCAGATGAGCGCGACGATGAGCAGGCCCGCGCGGAAGAGTCGTTGGACGCAATGAGCAAGACGCATGGCAAAGTTCTCCAAGGGGAACGGCGTTGAGTTACGGCATCAGAACCGAAGCAACCACGCGTTGCCGCCGCTGTTCCGTGGGGAAGGCGCAATTTTTCAGCGACTTGGCGACTTTGTGGAACTCGGCATGACCCAACGGCGGCGCGGACAAGGCCGTTCTAACGCGGGCTCGCCCCGCCGCGCGTGACCACCATGCAGGCGTTGTGCGGATCGTTCGCGTCGTTGCCTCGCGCAAAGGTGCTAGGCGCAAAGTGCACCGCGTGGCCTTGTTGCGTGAAGTGCGCTGCAATCTCAAGCGCCAGTGGATGTCGAGAGGCGGTGTGCCAACGGGTCGTCGTGGGATAGAGGCGCAGTTCGTGGCGCGTGACGCGAAGCAGTTCCTCCGCGGCGGCGAGGTGCCACGCTGCGGTAAACGGTGAGTCGGTGAGGACTCCACCTGTCGATGGATCGCTGTAGGTGAAGAGCAGGTGCGCGCTCAGCGTGCAATCGAATTGCTGGTCCGCAAACGGCAAGTGGGGGAGCGAGGCGGCGAGGTATCGGCCTTGCGCTTTACCGAGTTCGTAGTCCGCGGCAAACGCGTCAAGCGCATGCAGTTTGCTGGCGCGGTACGACTCGAAGTCGTGGTCGCGAAACGCATCGCTTCCACTGCGCATGCGCTCAATCGTGGTTGCGACATCGGCACGACCGCGCGTCATGAGGGCCTCCAACGATTGCGCATAGAGCGGATCGACGCCGATGGCGTGCGCGCCGCGTTGGTGGAGCTCCGCGACAAACGAGCCTGGCCCCGAGGGGCAATCCAGCACCGTGCATCCCGCGAAAGAGTCGAGCGTGCGCGCGAACATCGCTTCGTATTCGCTGGCGAGGCGACCGAAGAATTGCATCTCGCTCAGGGTGAAAGTCGGAGTCGCGTCAGTCACGCGGGACAGGGTACGACGCGTGCGTGGCAGTGTGTCACTCAGTCATCGTCGCTGGCAAACATCTCACGCGGGTTGGTGCGTCGCGTTGGTGCGGGTGCGTCGTCTGAAGGAAGAAGGCCGCGCACCCGCGAAGCCAGCGCCTCTCCGAGAATGCGGCGCGCTTCGCTGCGCGCTTTGTCGGTGCGTTCCTTGCGCTGAAAGCGCAGCCGCTCGACTTCTTCGGCGATGACCTGTCGCTCGCGCCATGCTTCTGAATCTCCGCCTGTGACCGCACTGTTCGCTTTCTGCGCGATCGAGTCACTGAGGGCGTCGTACACCACGTCGTACTCGGCTGTCAGCGCGTCGAGCCTGGCGAGTTGGTCCTCGTTGAGTCCAGTGAGTTGCGACGCCTCCGCAAGTTGCGTCGAGGCGCACTCCGATGGATTGAAGATGTTCGGATAGCAGAGGGACTTCCAAATCCGTCGCAGCGCGCGCTGTGCTTCGGGCGTACCGCCGAGTGCGGCGCAGGAGCTCTCAAAGGCAGCGTCCATCCGTTCGCGCAGAGCCGTCGCTGCCCGCGTCGAGTCGGCCGTCAGTCTTTGCTGCTCCTTCAGCCTTTTTTCCCTCGCGGCTTCATCACTGTCCGTGTTGGAAGCTCGCAATCCTCTCATCGCAGTGTCGCGGTCAATCACGGCGTTACAAAGTGGCGTGAGTTCGTCGATCAGGGCGCGCCACGACTGTGCACATCCAACGAGAAGGGCGCGCGCGTCGGCAGGGGGGAGCTTCGCCGCCAAGACCGCAGCCGATGGAGCCACCAGTCGGAACGACGAGCCACTCAAGGCGCCGCTCCACGCTCGTTCATCGAGCAAGCGGACGCGCTCAAGTCGCAGCGCGAGGAGTCCTGGGTCATCGATCGTGAGTCCGAGCGCGTTGGCCAGATCACTGCACAGCGCCGCATCAGCAGCCAGAAGCGCTTCGACCAATCGTCGCTTGACCGCCGCGGTTTGCGCAGCGATCGCGGGATCGGCCTTTCCGCCTTGAGCGTTCTTCGCCGACTTGCTCTTGGCCAAGGTGTTGAGCTCGCTGCCGATGACGACAACCTTGGCCTCATACTCGCGCGTCTTCCACGCCTCGACGGTCTGTTCCATGACGGTACTCGACGCCGTGGGCTCGGCGTACAGCGCGAGGATGCGCTCGACAGTGCGCGCGTCGTGGGGTTCGGGTGCCGCGCGAAGATCGGCCAGGGCGATCGTGGCGCGCGGGAGCGCCGCGGAACTCTCCGCGTTGCCGTTGGGATCGGCGTTGGCTCGCGCTTCTGGTTTCTCGCGCACTTCGCGATAGGTCCACTCGCCAGATTGTTCATTCCCTCGTTGCACTTGGGCGTAGGAGACATACCTCTGCGCATCCGCACCGAGTGCACTGCTGATGGCGGCGTAGGCGGTTTGCGCTGCTGCGATGAGCCGCTTCTGCGAGTTCAGGAGCTTCGCGGCGGGGCTGTTGGCGTCTTGAGTCGCGGCAGAGTCGCCTTGGCTGAGCCCTCCGAGCGAGCCCATCATCTCGCGCAGGTCCATCTCAAGGGCCGTCGCGGCGAGTGTCTCAAGCGGCTCGGTGCGCGCTGTGCGCCACGCGTCCGCGATGTTGTCGAGCGAGCGCTTGGTCTCATCGGTGATGGCGCGGTCGCGTTCGATGCGCGACAGAAGGCCGAGCACATCGGCATTCCCGCCGCTCATGGATTGCGCGACTCCCACGCCGAGCATGCCCATCGACTTGGTGGCGAGCTCGCAGCGCAAGTCGAGAAGCGCGCGGGTGGGGAGCACCGAGGCAAGCTCAGTGCAGGCGACGCGGTTGGCATGGAAGTTCGCGGCGAGCATCTTGCGCGGCTCGGCGCCGATTCCCGCTTGAATCTCGATGATCTGCGCCATCTTGTCGCCCTCATCGCCGCCCGCTGCCTGATCCTTCATGGCGAGTATCGACTCGAAGAAGCGTTCATAGGCCTTGCGGATGACCCTGTTGAAGTTGCGCGCCTGCGTGAGGGTTCGCTGCTCCTGGCTGCGCAAGAGGGAGTCAAACGACGCACGCGATTCGGCGGTGACGGCCTTGAGCACCGCCTCGCGTGCGAGGAGATCAGGCAAGTCGACGAAACTCCCGCCGCCACCGAACAACATCGGACCGACGCGAGTGAGACCAGACAACTCACGCTGTCGTTCGCGCGCCTCTCGGATTCGCTCGATCCCGGCGCGGCGTTCTTCGGGAAGGATGGCCGCCGCGCTGTCGAGAAACGCGTTGTCCCGTTCACCGATGCGTGCTTGCACGCGCTCACTGTCGCGCAAGACCTTCTTGAACTCCTGTTCGGTGGGCATGCCGCGCCCCATCGACTTGGCGATCGCCGCGATCTCGGAGTCGAGTTCAGCGCGGAAGCCGTCGAGATAGACCTCGTGGAGTCGATCAATCGCGGAAGCCTCGTCGGCGGTCGGCTGGACATAGGCGCTCAGCAGCCGCTCGAGACGCTTGGTCGTGAGCGGCCCTCCAACCATCTGCATGGAAGTCTGCGCGTGGGCACCGCGTGTCGCGGAGAACGCACACAGAAGTGAGATCGCGAGCAGCGCGGCGGAGAATGAACGGTGGAGGAGGTGTGGCGTGAGCATGGTGGGATCTCTGTTGAGGGCGCGACTCTTGAGCGTATCGGAACAGAAATTTCGCCGCACTCCGCCGTGATTCTCAGTGGATTCTCGTGCGCTAGGCACTTTCCATCGATCGGCCGCAGCGGTCTCGCTGCGAAGGTGCTCTGCGCGCGACACCGCTCGAGCGTCACGATCCACTTTCAGCGGTCACCACCACAAGGGGGTTGGTCGGAATGAAATCACTCTTTTCCACGAGTTTGGAGCGCATGGGAGAAATGCGGATGTATTTATCCGTGTAAGGTGGATCCAGGAGGCAACATGTCGCAGGAGTCGTCCCGTCACGGTTTCCGTTCGCGCGTTCTCTCGCCGCGAGGCTCGCTGGTGCTGCTGCTCATTGTCGGTGGATTGGTCGCGGGCGGCCTGATTCCTGGCACTGAAGCGGACTTCCATGTGCCAGGCACGCAGATCGGTGATGTGCCTGAAGGCGCGATCATGGTGGCGGAGAATTGCCACAACTGCCACGGCAACATGAGTGCCGGTGTGGATCCCTTCGCGACTTGGGAGGGGAGTCTCATGGCACACGCTGGGCGCGACCCGCTCTTCGAGGCGCAGGTTGTCACGGCCAATCAAGATGTTTCCTACGCGGGCTACTACTGCATGCGCTGCCATGAGCCGCTGTCGATTCCCTCAGGTCACGCGCTGCCGCCCGATGGTTCTGCGCAGGACGCGATGGACGCCGATGGTGTCTCGTGTCACCTCTGCCACTCGATGGTCGATCCGATCTACGAAGCGGGCGTGAGTCCGATTGAAGACGCGTCGATTCTCGCCAAGCTTGCCGACAAGCCCAACTACTACGGCAACGCTGCGTTCGTCCTCGATCCAACGGGGATGCGGCGCGGTCCGCGCTCGACTCCGCTGGCGGGACACGCGACGATTCAGTCGCCGTTCTTCAAGAAGGGCGAGATGTGCGGCACCTGCCACGATGTCGGAAACCTCTGCATTTCACGGCAAAAGAACGGAACCTACGCCTACAACACCCTCGGTGAGCCTTCGCCGAGCGACGACCCGTGGCAACAGTTCCCGCTCGAGCGAACCTTCACCGAATGGAAGCTCAGCGCGTTTGCCAACGGCGGTGTGGACATGGGCGGCCGCTTCGGTGGACCAGGCGGCAACGCCGTGGTTTCGACTTGCCAGGACTGCCACATGCCCAAGACCACGGGGCAAGCGTGCTTCTGGGGACCTGAGTACACCGACCTCGCGCGTCACGATTTTGCTGGCGCGAGTTCGTGGGTCCTCGACATCATCGGCCGCGCGCATCCGAATGATCCGAATGTGAATCTCAAGGCGCTTGCCGCTGGTCGCGCAGCGGCCGATGACATGCTGCAGCGTGCTGCGACGCTGAGTGCGACGCAAGAATGCGGACAGCTCGTCGTGCGCGTGACCAACGAGAGCGGCCACAAGATTCCCACGGGCCACATCGAAGGCCGTCGCATCTTTGTGGCGGTGGAGTTCCTCGATGCCAGCGGCGCGGTGTTGCGTGAGCACGGACACTACGACACCAAGACTGCGCACCTCGACGAGGCGAGCACGGTCGTTTACGAGATGCATGTGGGTCTGAGTGCAGGCGCTGCAGCGCTCACGGGGTATCCCGCTGGTGTGACGACCCACATGGCGCTCGCCGATGTCATCGAGAAGGACAATCGCATTCCGCCGCGTGGCTTTGACAACGCCGCGTACGAGGCCGGCGGCGCGCCCGCGGTGGGGACCATCTACGCCGATGGCCAACACTGGAGCGACACCGCTTTTGCGATTCCTTCGGGCGCTGCAGCGGTTTCGGTGCGTCTGCACTACCAGACTGTCACGCGTCATTACATCGAAGCGCTGCGTGACGGCAACCACACCAACAGCAAGGGGCAGGAGCTCTTTGACCTTTGGGTGCAGTCAGGCAAGTGCGTGCCGATCGAGATGGCCTCGATGGCGACCGATCTTTCGAAGTTCGTCGTCGCGGACCTCGACTGTGACGGCGTGGTCGCGGCGCAGGATCTCGCGCTGCTTCTTGGAGAGTGGGGCGCGGAGCGTTCGGGACTTGATCTCACAGGTGATGGACGAGTTGACGCCAGCGATCTCGCGGTTCTCTTGAGTCGCTGGAACTAATCCGAGGCGCTTTTCATGGGAGTTCGTCGCTGGAGTACTGCGCACTGGCGTGCTGCGACGCTCGTGGCGATTCATCTGGTCATCGCCGTGCATGTGGTGTGGTGGATCTGGTCTGGCCGCACCGTCGCGCCCGCTGAGCTCAACGAGTCGATGTACACGCTTGAGCATGGCGTGGTCACGGTGGGCTTTCTCTTCATGGCGCTCATCGTGCTCTCGGTCGCCTTCTTCGGACGGTTCTTCTGTTCGTGGGGTTGTCATGTGCTGGCGTTGCAGGATCTCGCAGCGTGGCTGTTGGCGCGCGTCGGTGTGCGACCGAAGCCAGTGCGCCTGCGCTTTCTTCTGCTGGTCCCGCTTGGCGCGGCGCTCTCGATGTTTCTGTGGCCACAGGTGACGCGGCTCATGGCGGGGTCAGCATGGGGACCGCTGCGAGTCTCGACGGACGCGGAGGGATTTGGCTCGCTGGTGACCGAGGACTTTTTGCGCAATTTGCCGAGTGTTCCTGTTGCAGCGATGACCTTTCTGATCTGCGGCGGCGTGATGGTCTACCTCCTCGGCTCGCGATCGTTCTGCACCTATGTCTGTCCCTATGGAGCGGTGTTCTCGCTGGTCGATCGCCTCGCACTAGGACGCATTCATCTTGTGGGATCGACGAGCCAGTGCGCGGAGTGCGCGCGATGCACAGCGGTGTGCACCTCGCACATTCGCGTGCACGATGAGGTCGCACGCTTTGGGCGTGTTGTGAGTCCAGCGTGCCTCAAAGATCTTGATTGCATCGACGCATGTCCAACGGGCGCACTGCAGTTTGGGCTGGCGAAGCCCAGCGGCTTCTTGTCACTGCGCAAGTGGGGGCGGTTTGGTGTCGCGTACGACGCGTCACTGTTTGAAGAGGTGTGCGCGGCAGTGGCGTTTGTCGTGGTGCTCTTCGTGACCCGCGGGCTTTACGGTGTGGTGCCGTTCTTTCTTGCGATGGCGTTGGGCGCGATCGCGGCGTGGGGGACGATCATTGCGATTCGTTTGGTGACGCGTCGTGATGTGCGCTGGGGATCGTTTGGGTTGAAGCGCGCTGGCGCGGTCACGCGTGCGGGGAAAGTTGCGTGCGTGGTGATGGCTGTCGCCGTCCTATTGCTTGCGCAGGGAGCACTGGTGCGTGTCTACATTCGCTCGGCGGTTGCGGCGTGGAATCGCGACGACCTCGCGGGCTCGCGCACGGCGATCGATGCGGCCGCTGCGGTGGCGCTCGTGGACTGGGACGAAGTCGATCTGCCCCGCGCCACGATCCTCCTCGCGCAACAGGACTTGGTTGCTGCGCGACCCTGTGTGGAGCGGATCGTTGCGCGCGATGGGCGGCGAACCGCGTGGAAGGTGACGCTGGAAGAGCTCGATGGATATCGGACGAGGGAACTCATCCGAAGTGTGGCTCCCAGCGGTCCGAATCCCCCGGACTGACGCAAAACCCCCTTGCTTTTCTCTCGTAGATCCTGATATAGATATCCGTATCTAAGGGACTCAGCCATGCACACCAGCGCGCGCCCGTCAGCCTCAAACTCCGCCCGTCCGACCTCTCGGGGAGCCACTGAATTGCTCGCACTCGCCATTGTCGCGGTGGCATTGACGGCTGTCGGCGGCCTCGTCGTTGGTGCCCGCGGCATGATGATCGCCGCGCACGCGTGGTACCTGCGCGATGATTCGCTCGCGGGACTTCCCACGGTTGATGGGCCGATCATCGAAGTCGCGCAAGCGACGCGCGGCCGCGCACTTTTCTATGCGACCTGCTCGACCTGCCACGGCCCCAACGGACGAGGTCAGCCGGGTCTTGGCAAGGACCTCGTCGCCAGCGAGTTCTCGCGCTCGTTCGCGGATGCCGAATTCCACACCTTCATCCGCGCGGGACGCCCGGCGAGTGACCCGCTCAACACGACGGGGATCGCGATGCCACCCTCAGGCGGCAATCCAAACCTCGTGGACACGCAGGTCGATGACATCGTGGCCTATGTGCGTGCGCTGCAAAACCGCGATCGCATGCCGAGCCTTCCGCCCGTCACGGCGGAGCATCTCTTAGAAGTGCTCATGTCGATGGCTCCTGCGCCCGCAGCAAGCAGCGCGAGCGGAGTCGCGTCGAAGTATGAGGATGCGGAGTACGAGACCGCCGACATCGCCAGCGGCGCGCAGCTCTATGTCATGAGTTGCATTTCCTGCCACGGCGCGGATGCGCGCGGCGTTGTGAAGCTCGGCAAGGATCTCGTCGCGAGCACCTTCGTCAAAGAGATGAAGGACGATGAGGCGCTCATCGCGTTCCTGACCAAGGGACGCTCGACGAGCGATCCGCTCAACACCACCAAAGTCGACATGCCACCACGCGGTGGTAACCCAGCGTTGAACGACGATCGGCTCTTCCAGGTCGTCGCCTATCTGCGTTGGCTTCAGAAAAACCCGGGGCAGCACTGACGCTGTCTCTCAATGGAGGTCTCTCAATGAGTCTGCGAATTCCCATCAGCGTGTTGAGTCTCGCGATGACGATCGGCGTCGGAGCGAGTTTCGTGTACGACGTGCCCGAGGCGTATGCCCAGGACACCAAGAAGAAGCAGCGGCGCAAAGAGGTCGATGCCGCGCCGGTTGAGCTCAACGCGACGACGGTGGCAGAGCTCACCAAGATCGCCAACGAGCGCAAGCTTCGCGTCGAAGATCTTTCCGCTGCGCTGAAGACCTACCTGCCGAGCGGCACGCACGACGACTACATCATCTTCGCATCGGGCGGTCACTCAGGACAGGTCTTCATGATCGGCGTTCCCTCGATGCGTCTCTTGCGCACGATCGCCGTCTTCACTCCCGAGCCGTGGCAGGGCTACGGCTATCCCGTTGGCGAAGAGATCCTCGCCGCTGGAAAGCACGAAGGGAAGGACATTCTCTGGGGCGACACCCACCATCCCGCGTTGAGTGAGACTGGTGGCGAGTACGACGGTCAGTACCTCTTCATCGGCGACAAGGCCAACGCGCGCCTCGCAGTCATCGATCTGCGCGATATGGAAACCAAGCAGATCGTCAAGAACCCGCTGACCATCAGCGATCACGGCGCGTCGTTCGTCACGCCCGACTCGGACTACATCGTCGAAGGCGGTCAGTACTCGACGCCACTCGGCTTCAACTATGCGTCCGTCGACGATTACCAAGCGGCGTACCGCGGCATGGTCACGCTGTGGAAGTTTGATCGCGCGGCGGGGCGTGTCGATGTGAAGAAGTCGTTCGCCCTTGAGCTTCCGCCGTACTTCCAGGATCTCTTTGACTCTGGAAAGAAGGCCAGCGATGGTCTCATCTTCGGCAACAGCTTCTGCGTTGAGTCGGTGACGCCAGGCTTCAACATCGGCGAAGTCAACTTCGAAGCTGGCTGCAGCCAGCGCGATACCGACTACCTCCACATCATCGACTGGAAGAAGGCCGAAAAGGTCTTCGCCAAGGGCGGCGCCAAACTCGTGAATGGCTTCCCCGTCATTTCGATCAAAACTGCGGTCGATGAGGGCATCCTCTGCCTCACGCCAGAGCCGAAGAGTCCGCACGGAGTGGATGTCACCCCCAATGGCGAGTTCGTCGTCATCGCGGGCAAGCTTGATCCGCATGTCACCGTCTACAGCACTAAGAAGATCCGCGAGGCGATCGCAGCCAAGAAGTACTCAGGCTCCGATGTCTACGGCGTGCCTGTGCTCGACTTCGACTCCGTCATGGAGAAGCAGGTTGAACTCGGCCTTGGGCCTCTGCACACGCAGTACGACGACAAGGGCTATGCCTACACCTCGCTCTTCCTCGACAGCGCCGTGGCGCGCTGGACGCTCGGTGGCGAGTACGCGTCGAAGCACAGTGAAGAGCCATGGAAGCTCGTGACCAAGACGCCTGTGCAATACAACATCGGTCACCTCGTGGCCGCTGAAGGTGACTCGGTCTCTCCCGATGGTCGCTATCTCGTCGCGATGAACAAGTGGTCACTTGACCGCTTCTTCCCAACAGGACCACTTCTGCCGCAGAACTTCCAGCTCGTCGACATCAACAATCCAGGCACGGTGATGCCAGTGCTCTACGACATGCCAGTTGGCGTGGGCGAGCCGCACTACGCGCAGATGATCAAGGCGGACAAGCTCAAGCCATGGACGGTGTATCCAGCGATTGGCTGGAATCCGCAGACGCAATCGATCGATCCGACCGCCGTGAAAGCGGGCGAGGAGAAGATCGTGCGCGATGGACATGATGTCACCGTGTACATGACTGCGGTGCGCAGCCACTTCGCGCCCGACCGCGTCGAGGTGACCGAAGGTGACAACATCACCTGGAAGATCACCAGCCTCGAGCAGTCGATCGATACGACGCACGGTTTCTGCATCGGTGGTTACAACATCAACCTCAGCCTCGAGCCAGGTGAAGCGGCCACCATCCACTTCAAGGCAGGCAAGCCTGGCGTGTATCCCTTCTATTGCACGGAGTTCTGCTCCGCGCTGCACCTTGAGATGCTTGGCTACTTCGTGGTCAAGCCAGCGGACGGCGCCGTAAAGGTGACGGAGGCGAGCTCCAAGTGAGCAGGCATTCACTGTTCAGTCTGATGGGACCCCGCGTGAGCGACCAAGAGTTGCTCACGCGGGGTGCCCGCTACGCAGCCCCCACGGTGACGCTCGCTCTCGCGCGCATCCTCTTGGTGGTTTCGATCTTCTTTCCCTACTGGAGCATGATGCTCGAAGCGCCGCAGTACCCCGACGGGCTGGAGATCGTGGCGTTTGTCAACACGCTCGCAGGTGATGTGCAGGAGGTCGATGGCCTCAATCACTACATCGGCATGCGTCCACTTGGAGAGGCCGCGAGCTTCGAGCGCGCGTCTTCCGTGTGGATGATCGTGGCAATGTTTCTTCTCATCGAAGGAGCCGCAAGTGTTCGAAGCCGATGGGCAGTCTTGCTCGTGCTTCCTGCGTTGCTCTTCCCCCTTGGTTTCATTGTGGACTTGCAGTTCTGGCTCCATCACTTTGGACAGAACCTCGATCCGCACGCGCCGCTCTCTTCGAGCGTGAAGCCGTTCACTGCTCCAGCGATTGGCGTGGGCGAAATCGGGCAGTTCCGCACGATCGCGCGTCTTGAAACAGGCTGGTGGCTCGCAGCGGCGGGATCACTGGTGACGGTGGTGGGACTCGTTCTGCACCGTCGTGCGTACAAACCGCTTCACGATGCCGCGAAGCACCGTGGAGCGATCGGAGTCGCGGGATGATCCACATCGCCTTGGCCTGCCTGTTGGCGGCGATCAGTGCTCGAACTCTTCCGCAACCGTCGACGACGACCTCGACGGGAGCGGGTGATTTGGGGGCGCTGATCGCCGCCGCGCAGCCAGGCGATGTGGTCCGCGTGAGTCCAGGGTGCTATCGCGGAGTGGTGACGATCGACAAGCCGCTCACGCTCGAAGGGATTGGTCGACCTGTGATCGAAGGATTTGGTCGAGGCGATCTGATCCTCGTCACAGCGCCAGGCGTCACCGTGCGCGGCTTTGACATCCGTGCGACGGGGACCGACCTCGACAAGGAGAATTGCGGCATTCGAGTGCTCGCGCCGCGTGCGGTCATTGAGAACAATCATCTCGATGATGTGCTGTTCGGGATCGATTTGCGGGGCGCGCCCGACAGCATCGTCCGCGGAAACATTGTGGGTGGGAAGAATCTCGACATCGCGCGACGCGGCGATGGGCTGCGGATCTGGAAGTCGGATCGCACGCGCATCGAGGACAACACGCTCCATGACGGGCGCGATGCGGTGCTCTGGTACTCGACAGGCGTCGAGGTGCGGGGAAATCGCGTTGAACGCTGTCGCTACGGATTCCATCTCATGTACAGCCACGGAGTTCGCATCGAGCGCAATGAGCTCGTTGGCAATTCGGTTGGGCTCTACATCATGTACAGCGACACCGTCGATGTGCGCGACAACCTCATCGCCCGCAACCGTGGCCCGAGCGGCTTCGGGATCGGCCTGAAAGAGGTCTCTGATTACCGCGTCGAGCGCAACCTCCTGCGCGAGAACTGCGTCGGCATTTACATGGACGATGCGCCGTTTCGCCCTGGCGCGGCCGAAATCTGCGGCAATGTGATCGCGTGCAACAACACGGCGATGAGCGTTCTGCCCAACTCCAAGGGCAACACCATCGCCGGCAACGCGTTCTTCGACAATTTGCGCACCGTGACGCCGCTGGGTCGTGGTGATCTCTACGACAACTCGTTCGCGCGCGGTGAAGCAGGCAACTTCTGGTCGGACTACATCGGCTACGACGAGGATGGCGACGGCGTGGGGGAGTGGGTGCATGAGCCCGTGGCGTTGTTTAGCGAGTTGATGGAGCGTGAGCCGCGCCTGGCGGTCCTCCGCTTTAGTCCTGCTGAGCAAGCGATCGACTTTGTGGCGCGCGCCATTCCGGCGATGCGCCCAGGACCAGCCTTCGTCGATGAGTATCCGCTGACGCAGCTGCCAAGCGGCATCGCGGGCGCCTACGCGGCGGGACGCACGGGCCGCGAAGAGGAAGAGGGCATGGGTGCCGTTGGTGCAGCGTTCGCAGCATTGGCGTTGCTGGCGGTGTCCGCACTCGCAGCGTTAGGAGGTCTCTCATGATCAGCGTTCGAAATGTCAGCATGTCGTTTGGCAGCTTGAAGGTCTTGCGCGGCGTCTCGCTGGAAGTCGCCGCGGGTGAGTCCGTGGCGATTTGCGGGACCAATGGCGCGGGCAAGAGCACGCTGATCCAATGCCTGACTGGCGTGCACGCCTACGAGGGCTCGATTGCGATCGGTGGATTCGACGTGCGTCGCGACGGGAAGCGCGCGCGCCGTTTGATCGGCTATGTGCCGCAGGAACTCGCGTTTCGAGACGACATGCGCGTCGACGAGGTCGTGCGTTTCTATGCGGCGCTGCGCGGTGATCGTGCGGTCGATGTCGCGGCTGTGCTGGGGCCGGTGGCGCTGCGCGATCACGCGCAGGCGCGCGCGCGGGTCCTCTCAGGTGGCATGAAGCAGCGGCTCGCGTTGGCGATCGCGCTGCTCGGCAACGCTCCAATCCTCGTGCTCGACGAATTGTCGGCGAGCCTCGATATCGAAGGGCGCGAGGCTTTTCTCCATCTCCTCGTCGGCTTGCGCGGTGAGGGCCGAACCGTGGTGTTTGCATCCCATCGACCTGAAGAGATTGCGATCCTCGCCGAGCGCGCGCTGTGGATCGTGGATGGAAAGTTCCAAAGTGCGCCTGCGCCACGCGGCGTGGTGACGGCGACCAACAAGGAGAATCGCGATGTCCTCATCCCCGCTACGGCCTGAGTCGGCGCTCGCGAACACTTGGACGATTGCTCGCCGCGAGTTGCGCGACGCGTTGCGAAGTCGTTGGTTTGCGCTGAACACCGCGGCGTTCGTGCTGCTGGGTGTGGGAGTCTCGTTTCTCTCTGCGTCGGCGGGCGGCGGCGGCGGACTCAGCGGCTTTGGTCGCACCACGGCGGGTCTCGTGAACCTCGTGACACTTGTGGTTCCGCTCATGGCACTCACGGCAGGCGCGGGCAGCGTGGCGGGAGAGCGCGAGCGGGGGATGCTCGCGTTTCTGCTCTCACAGCCTGTGAGTCGCGTCGAAGTGATCGCGGGCAAGTGGCTTGGTCTGGCTCTCGCGCTGGCCGCGTCGATCTTTTTGGGCTTTGGACTCTGCGCTGCGATCGTCGCGACGCGTGCCAACGCTGATGGCGCTGGCGCACTCGTCGCACTCGCGATGTTGAGCCTCTTTCTCGCGCTGGGCATGCTGGGCATCGGGCTCCTCATCAGCGTGCTCTCTCGCCGCACCAGCGTGGCGACAGGACTCGCGGTCTTCTGCTGGCTCTTGCTCGCCTTTGCGACCGACCTCGGATTGATGGCGGGCACGCTGACTTGGAAGCTCTCGATTCAGACCATTCTCGCGGCGTGTTTGGCAAATCCACTGCAGGTCTTCAAGATCTGGTCGCTTGATGCCGCGGGCATTCCACTCGATGTACTTGGCCCAGTCGGCCAGTACACCATGGATCGTTTGCCCAACGCGTTGCCGTGGATCGCGGCCGCCTCGCTCACGCTGTGGGCGATTGTGCCAGGGGCGTCCGCCGCGCTTCTCTTTGCACGAAAGCCAGCAGCATGAACCGCAACACTCTCGTTGTCTCTCTCGCGACCTCGTCGCTCGCTGCGTTGGTTGGCTGCACCGATCCCGAAGCGTCGGGTCCGCCCGAGCTCGTGCTTGGCGAAGATGTTTGCGCCGACTGCGGCATGAGCATCATCGAGTCCAAGTTTGCTGCTGCGGTCCTCGTCGAGGTTGATGGCCGACGCGAGCACGCGGTGTTTGATGATGTTGGCTGCCTGATCTATTGGCAGGAGCATCACGCCGACGCGCGCATCCTTGAGCGTTGGAGTCGAACCAAGGACCGCGACGGTTGGGTGACGATGGACGCGGGGCACTTTGTGGTCGGGTCGACGGTGCAAACCCCAATGGACTTTCGCATCGTCTGCTGCTCCACGCGCGAAGAAGCCGAGAAGGTCATCGCCCAGTCGGGCGGCGTGTTGACGCCCTATCCAGCGGTTCGCCCTGTGCCTTTCCGTTCGGCCGCAGGCAAGTAGACGCGCACAAGACTTTCACACCGCCAAAAACAACGCACCGACCGCCAAGGCAGTCGGTGCGTTGCGCTGTTTCATGGCTTGTCGTCAGCTCACGGACGGCGTCGTCGGTGAGGGTGACGCTTGCGCCTCGGGGGCTGGCACAGTGGGGACTTGTCCAGCGAGTGCCATCATGCCCTTGCGTGCGAAGTCGATGCTTTCCGCGAGGATTCGCGCTGCTTCTTGCGGCGCGTGGAAGCCCATCGAGTTCTCCGCGCTCACATAGTCAAGGCGGAACTGACCAGCGCGTTGCATTTGCCGAGCGGTGTCGAGCGTGGCAGAAGATGCTCCCGATGCTTCGGCTGCCGCGATCGCGCGGATGAGTTCCACGGTCGCAAGCTCCGCAGCATTGAGCAGGTTCTTCGTCGTGTCCTGAATCAGCGCGACACGCTCTTTGAGTGTGGCTTCTTCAGTCGGATGGCAGTTGAGACAAGCGTTGGACATGTTGAGCAGCGGGCTGCGCACATGGTGGCTGCTGACCTTGACCGCACCGAGGCGCTGGTAGGGCATATGGCAGTCGGCACAGGTCACACCCATGCGCGCGTGCACGCCCTGCGACCACATTTCAAACTCGGGGTGCTGTGCCTTCAACACGGGCGCCTTGCTCGTGGCGTGCGTCCAGTCGTTGAAGCCGATCTCGTTGTAGTACTTTTCCGCGTCTTGGACCTTCAATCCGTAACGCCACGGATAGGTCAGCCGCTTGGCATCGGCCGTGAAGTGGTACTCGACATGGCATTGCCCGCAGACCATCGCGCGCATCTCTTGGCGCGTGGCAAGTTGGTTGGGGTTGTAGGTTCCCTCGCGCCCGTCCTCACGCCAACGCTCGATACTCGGAAGGTGTGGGGTAGGAGCGTCGCCTGCGGCGAGTGCCGCGAGTCCTTCGATCATGCCAGGGCGCGAGACGCGCAAGGCCATCGTGTCGGGATCATGGCAATCGATGCAACTCACGGGATGCGTGACCAATGCCGTCGCATCGGCGTAGGGCATCTTGCAGACCTCACCGAAACCCTTCATGAGTTGGGCTTGTCCGACTTCGGAAGTCAACGGTTCGAGCGCGTCGCCGGGAGCGCCGGCCTCGATGCCCTTCTGGCGATACGCGGGAATGATGCTCGCGTGGCAATGGAGGCACGCACCAGGTTGTTTGCGCTGCTTGACGCGCTCGGTCTGACGCTGATCGTCGAGCATGTAGGCGTGGCCGCGGTCCTCGCGGAAGTCGATGGCGAAGGCGTAGCCCGCCCAGATGTCGCGCCACAGCGGTGAGGCGTCGAGCCGCTGGAACGCCTCACTGCCACCATGGCGGGTGCGCTCGGTGTCGACGGTGCGGCGGTAACTGTCGTATTGATGCGGGAAATCGCGTCCCCAGACCGCCGGATCGACTGATTTCTCATCGAGGTCGACGGTGCGGAAGGCGACTTCGGTCGACTCCTGCTTGTGCATCGCGATGTTGTCGCGCAACGCGAGCGCGGCGATGGTCGCGCCTGTCGCTACAACGCCGACCGCGACGAAGGCGGCTCCGCGGCGGCGAGTGGTGGGGGCGGATGTCATGGCGCTGCCAGTGTCTGGGTGCTTACGGCAGCCATGGGCGCAAGTGGTGTGCGGATGTTCGTGCGTGTGCGGTGTGTTGCTCATGAGTGTTGCGCTGCTCTTTCTTTCGCATCGAGCGTTGATCTAGCGTGGGACCATGGTGTGTTCGGCCGCGTGGGCGACGCCCGCGTGACAGCGGACACAACCGTCTTGCGCGACGGCGTTCGCTGCTTCGGTGGTTGGATGGTGGAACAAGGTGCCGTGGCACCGTCGGCAGTTAGCTTCGACGATGGCGAGGTTGCCTGCTTTGATTCGAATGTTTTCGGGGTAGTCGCCGAGCGTGAACGCCTTCGAGTGATGCCAGCCGTTGGCGCTCTTGGCGATCCACTTACCCACCCCGTCTGCGGGGACATGGCAGTCGTTGCAGGTGGCGTGCGCGTGGTGGCGACCGCGTTCCCACGACTTGAACTGCGGCCGCATGACATGGCAGTTCACACAGGTTTCGGGGTTGTCGGAGAGGTACGAAGTGCCCTCGGCATAGTCGAAGGTCGACACCGCCGAACCCAGCGCGACGCCGACGAGAGCGATCACGATGACGAGGGCGCGGGTGTTGGAAGAGTGGGTTACCATGGCGGGGGGTTCCTTGGTAGAGTACCTATAGCAGAACCACAGACCAAGATATCCGTATATCGCTCTTTTCAGGCATTCCCTATGAAAAACGCACTGCTTTCTCTGGTTTCCTCTCACGCAGAGTCTCCCCAAGCCGCCGTGCTCGCCTCGGCGTGTTTCGGTGGTGTGGCGGTGGTTTGCGCGTCGCTCGCGGGCGCAGCGCAGGATGGCGTTTCGGCCGATTTGCAATCGGAGCTCGACGCGCTTCGGCGTGATGTGGCGGTGCTGCGCGCCAACGGAATCGGTGGCGGCAACTGGCTCACCGAAGCGCGAACTGAAGAAGTGCGCGCCATCGTGACCGATGTGCTCGCTGATGCAGCCACACGCACCTCGCTGCAGGAGTCGGTGGCGACGAGCGGCTGGAAGGATGGCTTCTTCCTGAACAGCGCCGACGGCGCGTACAGCATGAGGTTCAATGGGTACATCCAGACGCGGTACACCTTTGACTCGCGCGAGTCGGTGGCGGGCCTCACAGGAACCCAGGATCTCGAAGCGCATGGCTTTGAAACGCGACGCATCAAGATGGTGCTCGAAGGGAATGTGGTCGACTCGAGTTGGACCTACAAGGTTGAGACTGCGCTCTCAAGCGGCACGACTTCGCTCGACGACACCTGGGTCGAGAAGCGGCTCGCGGAGGGACTGACGATGAAGATCGGACAGTTCAAGGCGCCGTTCATGCGGGAGTTCCTCCTGTCGGATCCTGTGGCGATGATGGTCGATCGATCGTCGGTCGAAGGGTTCTTTACTCCCGGCCGCGCCCAAGGCGTGCAGCTGAATTGGCGTGAAGGCGATGTGCAGCTGACTGGCGCGTATCTCAATGGATTCGCGGTGAAGAGCAACTACTTCACGAGCGGCGACATGCGAAACCTGTCGTGGGGCTCGACAGCCATCGCGGACTACGCCGTTGTCGCGCGCGCCGAGTGGAAGCTCGCAGGCGAGTGGGCGCAGTTCAAGGATCCTGCGGGATGGGCCAGCGATGGATTTGGTGTGTTGCTCGGCGTCGCGGGTGAGGCGGAACGCAAGGACAACAACCAAGGCGTGCCCGCCGCCTACGGCGCGATCGAGCCGTCGGTGATCGGAGGAACCGTCGATCTCTCTGTCGAGTTCAGCGGTGCGTCGATTCTGACCTACGGCGTGTGGCGGCAAGTCGATCCCAACGACGCTGCCTTGGCGACCTCCGATCAGTTCGGCTTCATGATCCAAGGTGGCCTCTTTGTCACCGACACGGTCGAGCTCGTCGCACGCTACGAGTACGGCGATGCCGACACCAGCCCCAACGGCGATCCTCTCGTGCTCAACACGATCAACAACAACGGTTACTCGACGCTCAATACCGTCGGCGTTGGTGTGAACTGGTTTATCCAGAAGCAGCGCATCAAGCTCACCACCGATCTCTGCTACGCGATGGATGGAATCGGCGCCTTCACCAACTCGGGCAATGGTTTCCTCTCCGATGGAACGGGCGCTGGTGGCGCCTTCGACCAGGATGGTCAGATCATCGCGCGCATGCAGTTCCAGATGATGTGGTGATGCGCCGTCGCGCCTGTGGTCGCGCGCTCAACCCAATGCAGCCTGCACCTGCTCCGAAACCCACATCGCTTCGGCGATGCAGGTTTCGACAGCGGGGAGCAGCCAGTTGTCCTGGTTTGCAAACCAGATTCGATTGCCCAGCGGACGACGAAGTTCCTGCGGCAATCCGCTGGAAATCGCGCCAGGGATCGCGTACGGCATCGCGTGACCCCAACGGGAGAGGCGGATCTGCTCGACATCACGCGCGGCGAGTCCAAAGTGCGCAAGCTTTGATTGAATCTGCGGTGCGCCGAGTTCGGCGTAGGCACGCCAATCACTCTCTTGCACGATGCTGAAGCGCGCGGTGTGCCAAGGCAGCGGCCAGTAGAGCGTGAGCGTGCGCGATCCTGAGCTCAGGGCGAACCCACCGTTCACAGCGTCGGTGATGACGCGGTGCTGCTCGAAAGCGTTGCCGTCCATCGGGAAGGCTTTGCCTCCACCGAGGTAGAGGTCGTAGAAGTCGTTGGCGATCGGACGCGACAGCAGCACATTGGCGACGAGGTACGCGACGGTTGGCACACGATGCATCGCTTCGAACTTTGGCTCGTCTTCGGCGCTGAGCCAAGGAAGCAGATGGCGCACGATGTGCTTGGAGTTCGCCAGGATGACCTGTCGCGCAAAGGTCGTGCGTCGCGTGCCGTCGGCCATGCGCCAGAAGAGATGCGCGCCTCCATCGACGAGACGAACTTCCGTCACAGTGCAACCTGCCCGCATCCGCACTCGCGCTTGCCCATCGGCGCTCTTTCGAGCGCGACGCCAGAGCGCGCGCGCAAGTCCCGCGTTTCCTGCGGGCATCACATTGCGCCCGAATTCTTCGGCGGCCACGAAGTTCCAGCCCGTCGCGGCGCTGACCTCATCGAATCCCACGCCGAGGCTTGAGTAGCAGTACGCCTGCAAGAGATAAGCGAGTCGCGGCGGCAGCGTTCCGCAGCGCAGCAGCAGATCTTCCTGGAAAGTCCGTCCGTCGAGCTCGGTCACGACGGCGTTGGCGCGGCCCTCGAAGGGAATCTCGGGATAGTCGTCACCCGCGAAGCGCTTGACCGCGGCGCGATAGGCGGCAAACGCGCGAACATCCGCGGGACTCGGATCTCGTCCGAGCAGGTCTTCACTGACGACGCCGTCGTACTCAAACGAGAACGCGCCGACATCCTGCCGCCATTGCGTAGGCAACGACAACTCGTCGTAGAACTTTGCGAGAGGTGTGCCCCGATCGGCCTGCATGAAGTAGGCGCTGGCGAGACTCCAAGATTGACCGCTGTGCGATTCGCCCATCGCGTTGCCGCCCATGCGCGGGCGCAACTCAAAGAGCACAGTGTCGCGACTGCGCAGGAGGTAGGCGCTCGTGAGTCCAGAGAGCCCGCCTCCGACGATGGCCACTTCAACGGTCTCACTTGGCTCGGGGTAGTCGTCGCAGTTTTCGCAGTTGTGGAAGGGAATCGCGTTCGCTTCGAACACATCGCCGAACCACTGCTTGGCGAAGGGGAGTCCGCCGATGGACTCGCGATCCCCGAGTTGCGCAAGATGGAGAATTGGATCCCCAGAAGGACGCGCAAGCGCCGGAGGAACGGTCAGACGCGCTGCAGCCGAAGCGACGCGCGGCAGCGTCGAGAACGCCGCGAGCGCGCCGAGGCCAGTCATGCCGTTGAGCAGCGCGCGTCGACGGGTGTGGTCATAGGAAGGCGAGGGCACGAACTCAAGGTAACGCAGGATCGCGCTCGTGCTCGCGCAATTCTGCTGAGTTCGTCGAGGCGGCGCGCGCTGCGTGCTCGGTCACAAGTGCTTCAAACCAGCGTGAAGCGTCGTGGACAGAGAAGAGAAACGTCGCGCGATGATCCGCTTCGGCGCCAGCAGCGATCGATCGCGTGGGACCGCCACCAAGAACGGCGTGATACTGCTCGGGAAGCTTGGCAATCGCAGGCGGAACCACTTCGTCCTTCTCACCGAAGTAGCAACGAAGCGGAGTGTGGCTGCGCCAGCGGTATCCGTGCTCCTCTTGAAGATCGTGCCAATAGCCTTGATCGCCCGTCATTCCCGATGCGATGAACTCGGGACGCAGAAGGTCTTTCGCCAACGCGGGAGTCTTGGCGCGGAAGGTGGTCCAATCGATTCGATTGGCATGCAGATCGCGACACGCTTCGATGTACTGCGCGCGAATCGCGTGGTCGGCGAAGCCCGCAGCGGCGCTGTAGTGTTCGTACGCGAGGATTTGCAGTGCGAGCACACCAGGGAGATAGATCGCGTCGATCGGCTGTGGATTGTTGACCCAGCGTTGCACGGCGAGATACACATCCGCTGGCGCACTTGCGGTGGCCGCAGCGGACACGGCGATCCCAACCTCTTCGAGCTTCTCAAGGAACACCAGTGTGGCCCATCCACCTTGTGACCAACCGAGGAGAAACAACTCGCGCGGTGTGATCTTCATGCTCAGCAGCACGCGTCCTGAGGCGCCGAGCATGTCGAGACACGCTTGCTGCGTGCTGTTCTTGACGAGGTAGCTGTCGGGCTCAGTCGAGAGCCCCTTGCCGAAGTAATCCGCCGCGACCACGACACATCCACGGCTGGCGAACTGTGCGATCACGAGCCGTGTCTCCATCGACTCCTCAGGAAAGCTCGGCACGGCGGTCTTGGAAAACACCGTTCCGTGCTGATAGGAGACGACCGAGAGCGTGTCACCCGCGCCGCGCGGAATCGCCAGTAGACCGCTGGCAATCGTGGGCCGATTGCCTAGCTCAGGAATCACCGAGGGGTAGGTCACTCGGTAGAGGTCGACTGCGTAGCGCGGTTGCAGCAACTCCGTCGGCGGGGCGTCGGTGAACTTCTCCCGCACCAATTCGTCGGTGACGATCGTGTTGAGCCGCGCATGGTCGTAGGTCCCGAGGAGTTCATAGGTGACGCCCGAAGTCACTGCGACGGCTTGAGGCTCGCTTGTCGCGCCTTGCTGGGTCTGGCTGACTGCGCATCGCGCAGAAAGCACCGATGCACAGGCGAGAAGATTGGCGAGAAGGTTGGCAAGAACGCGTCGGATGGTGTGAACTCTTCGATCCATGGGAATCCCTCGAAACACTGAGTCTACTAGCGGCGAGGGGCACTGTTTTCGGACGCCAGTGGGTCAAATCGGCTCTGGGGCGATGTGTGGCAACCTCTCGGGAATGCCGCGACCGCATGGTTTTTTCCGCCGATTGTCGGTTCGGAACATCCCCCTCCACGGTGGGATGCGATCCTCCGCGCCCCTGATCGCAAGATGCCGAACGACCCCAAGCAAACCATCCTCGTCCTCGGCGCCAGCGGGTTGCTTGGAAACGCCGTGCTGCGCGTGTTGGCCAAGAGTCCCTCGCTGCGCGTCGTCGGAACCTTGCGCACTGATGCGGTCCAGAAGCGACTCGCGAGCGTCACCGACGCGGCGCTCATTCTTCCCGTCGACGCGACCCGCTTCACCGATCTTCAACGGGTCATGGATGAGGTGCGCCCGTCGGTGTTGGTGAACTGCGTCGGTGCGACGAAGCACATCGACGCGGGCAACGATCCATCGATCGCCTACCAATCCAACGCGGTGCTCCCGCACACGCTTGCGGCGCTCACCGCCAACGCGGGATGCCGCCTTGTGCACATCAGCACCGACTGCGTGTTCAAGGGCGACAAGGGCATGTACCTCGAGTCGGATCCGACCGACGCCACCGATGTCTACGGACAATCAAAGGCTGCGGGCGAAGTGCACTACCGCAACTCGATCACGATTCGAACCTCCATCATCGGGCATGAGATCGATACGCGACGCAGCCTTGTCGAGTGGTTCCTCATGCAAGGAGCCGAGTGCAAGGGATTCCGTCGCGCGTTCTTCTCGGGGTTCCCGACGGTCACACTGGCGCGCATCATTCGCGATCATGTGATTCCCAATCCTCAGCTTCACGGGCTTTGGCACGCGGCGGCACCGCGGGTTGGGAAGTTTGACTTGCTCACGCTGATCGCGAAGACCTACGACAAGAAGATCACGATTCACGCGGACGACTCGTTTGTCCTGGATCGCTCACTCGACGGAACTCGATTCCGCGAGGCGACGGGTTTTGTCTCTCCTGATTGGCCAGCGCTGATCGCGGAGATGCACCAGGACAGAATGCAGCATCAAGGGCTTTTTGGCCGATAGCGCACGACGCACAGGATTCCCATGTTCAAGGACAAGACTCTACTTATCTCTGGCGGAACAGGCTCTTTCGGCAACGCGGTCATGCGTCGTTTCCTGCATTCCGACATCGGTGAGATCCGCGTGCTCAGTCGCGATGAGAAGAAGCAAGACGACATGCGCAAGCGCTACAACAGCGCGAAGCTCAAGTTCTACCTCGGCGATGTGCGCGACTCCGCGAGCGTGCGCAATGCGATGGCGGGCGTGGACTTTGTCTTCAATGCCGCCGCGCTCAAGCAAGTCCCCTCGTGCGAGTTCTTCCCGATGGAAGCCGTGCGCACCAATGTGATGGGCACCGACAATGTGATCGACGCGGCCATCGCCTGCGGCGCCAAGCGCGTCGTCTGCCTGAGCACCGACAAGGCCGTCTATCCGATCAACGCCATGGGCATGTCGAAGGCGCTCATGGAGAAAGTCATGGTCGCGCGCAGCCGCAACCTGCGCCCAGGCGAGACCGTGGTCTGTGGCACGCGCTACGGCAATGTGATGGCCTCGCGCGGCTCGGTCATTCCACTGTTCGTTCAGCAGATCTCTGCGGGAAAGCCGATCACGATTACCGACGCGAGCATGACGCGCTTCATGATGACGCTCGACGACGCAGTTGACCTTGTGCTCTATGCGTTCAGCAACGGCAACAACGGCGACATCTTTGTGCAGAAGGCTCCCGCGGCGACCATTGAGGTTCTTGCGCGCGCCGTGTGCGAACTCATGGGCCGACCGAAGCACCCCATCGAAATCATCGGCACGCGCCACGGCGAGAAGCTCTACGAAGCGTTGTGCAGCCGCGAAGAGATGGCGGGCGCCGAGGATCTCGTCGATTTCTATCGCGTACCTGCCGACACCCGCGATCTGAATTACGGGCGGTACTTCGAGCAGGGTGAGATCAAGATCACACAATCGACCGACTACAACTCGCACAACACCCACCGTCTCGATCTCGACGGCATGAAGAAGCTGCTCATGAAGCTCGACTTCATGCAGGACATCGTTGCTGGCCGCGTGCCGCAGCTCGTCGACTGAATACGGACGGACCATGTCATGAAGCGACTCAAGGTTGCCACGATCGTCGGAACTCGCCCTGAGATCATCAGGCTCTCGCGCGTCATGGCGCGGCTTGATGAGCATTGCGAGCACGCGATCGTGCACACGGGGCAGAACTACGACTACGAGTTGAACCAGATCTTCTTCGAGGATCTGGGCATTCGAAAGCCTGACTACTTCCTTGAAGCCGCAGGCGCCAACGCCGCGGAAACGATCGGCAAGGTCATCATCGCCACGGACAAGCTTCTCGCCGAGCTCAAGCCCGATGCGGTCCTGATCCTCGGTGACACCAACAGTTGCCTCTCGCTGCTCTCAGCCAAGAGACGCAAGATCCCGACCTTCCACATGGAAGCGGGCAATCGTTGCTTTGACCAGCGGGTTCCCGAGGAGATCAATCGGCGCATCCTCGACCACGCGGCCGACATCAACTTGCCGTACAGCGAGATCGCGCGCGACTACCTGCTGCGCGAGGGACTTCCTCCTGACATGGTCATCAAGACGGGCAGCCCGATGTTTGAAGTGCTTGAGCACTATCGCCCGCGGATCGAGGCATCCGATGCGTTGCAACGCCTTGGGTTGACCGCTGGAAAGTTCTTCGTCGTGAGCGCGCATCGCGAAGAGAACATCGATAGCGAAGTGAACTTCACTCGTCTCGTGCAGCTGCTGAATGCCGTCGCTGCCACCTACGACATGCCGGTCGTGGTCTCCACCCACCCGCGCACTCGCAAGCGCATCGAGGCGACGGGCGCGTCATTCCATCCACGCGTGCAGTTGCTCAAGCCGCTGGGATTCAGCGACTACGTGCACCTGCAGACCAAGGCGAAAGCTGTGTTGTCGGACAGCGGAACGATCACTGAAGAGGCGTCGATCATGAATCTTGCCGCGCTCAACATCCGTGAGGCGCACGAGCGCCCTGAGGGAATGGCGGAGGGGGCGGTGATGATGACGGGCCTCAACACCGATCGCGTCATGCAGTGCCTAGAGATCTTGGATCGCCAGCCGCGCGGTGCGGAGCGATTGCTGCGTCTCGTCGATGACTACACGACACCGAATGTGTCGGACAAGGTTCTTCGCATCATCATGAGCTACACCGACTACGTGAATCGCGTGGTCTGGCATCGCGCGCCTTGAGTGGGATCGAGGGGGCCACTCCATGCGCATCGCGATCATCGCCGACACCTATCCGCCGCTGAAGATCTCAGGCGCGGTGCAGATGCGCGATCTCGTGCAGGAGTTTGCGGAGCAGGGACACGAGCCAGTCGTCATCGTTCCCGCGATCGATCTCGCCGAGCCGTGGCGGATTGAGCGGACGGGGAACATCACCGTCCTGCGCGTGCGCACGCCGCCGACCAAGCGGGTGAACTATGTGCGTCGCACCGTGAACGAGTGGTACTTGCCGTATTCATTGCTCCGAGCGATGGATGCCAGCGGGCTGCGAAAACTTCGATTCGACGGCGTCGTCTGGTATTCGCCGTCGATTTTCCTCGGACCGATTGTCAAGCGCTTGCGTCGCGAGAGTGGTTGTCGCAGTTATCTCATTCTGCGCGACATCTTTCCGAAGTGGGCCGTCGATACGGGGCTGATGCGACGCGGTATCGCGTACTGGT
The DNA here is from genome assembly GCA_947490615.1 of Planctomycetaceae bacterium. Lineage (GTDB taxonomy): Bacteria > Planctomycetota > Phycisphaerae > Phycisphaerales > SM1A02 > QWPT01. The sequence goes on from CANLHK010000009.1 coordinate 28,119, forward strand.
TCTTTAAGATTGTGGAGCACGCTCAGTACGAGGTTGCGGACACGATCGGTGTGCAGACCGAGGCCAATCGCCCCTATCTGTCGAGGTGGCTCATCAAGCGGGGGCGATCGCTCGAGGTGCTGCAGAATTGGCTGAGCCCCGCACCTTCGGTGGGTTGCACCATCGATGTGTCGAAGACGATCTTGGCAGGGCGGAAGATCTTCGTTTATGCGGGAAACATGGGCGCGGCGCAGGGCATGGAGGTGTTCATTGAGCTCGCGGTCAGAATGCGCGATCGCCGCGACATCGGCTTTCTCTATGTGGGTGGCGGAAGCGACACGGCGCGGTTCGCCGCGATCGTTGAGCGTGAGGGTCTCGACAACACGCTCTTTCATAAAGAGATCGAGCCGAATGAGATCAGTGGGCTGCTCGAGCAATGCCATGTCGGCATCGTCGCGCTCGATCCACGGCACAAGTCGCACAACATTCCTGGCAAGTTCCTGACCTACATGCAGGCTGGCCTGCCAGTGTTGGCGCGCATCAATCCACACAATGATCTTGAGGCGCTCATCAACGGTGAACGCGTGGGAAAGGTCTGTACGGGCGGCGACGCTGCCGTGTTGGAAGCGCTCGTTGAGGAGCTTCTCTCCGAGTTTGTTGACAACGCCGTGAATTTCGAGGGGGCTAGCGCGCGCGGTCGTGCGCTGTGGACACGGCTCTTCTCTACGAAGGCTGCCGTGGAGCAGGTGACGCGTGCATTGTCGGTGGAACCGAGCACGGCACCTGGCCCTGGCCGCAGCGTGCTCATCCTGAACCAATACTTCTATCCCGATGTGGCTGCGACAGCCCAGCATGCGTTTGATCTCGCGCGCTACTTGCACGCTCACGGCGACCGCGTTTCAGCTCTCGCGTCGCGGGGCACCTACAGCCACGCGGGCGGGAGGCTCGATGCGAGAGAGGTCGTCGAGGGCATTCAGATTTACCGCGTGGGCAGCAGTGTCTTTCGCAAGCGCGGATTGTTGGCGCGGGCTCTCGATTTCACTGTGTTCAATGTGGCGGCGCTCGTGAAGGCACTCACGCTGCCGCGCCACGATGTGGTGATCTGTTTGACGACGCCGCCGTTCATCGCGTTGATCGGCGTCTGCCTGCGATGGGCCAAGGGGAGCAAGTTCATCTTCTGGACGATGGATCTCTATCCCGAGTTTCCACTCGCGGCGGGTGTCATCAAACAGGGGTCGCTGACCCATCGTCTCTTTGACTGGCTGGACCGTGTTTGTTTGCGGCAGGCCGATGGGGTCGTCGTCCTCGGGCGGTGCATGCGCGCCCTCGTGCTCGCCAAGGGCATCGATCCCTCAAAGGTTACGACGATCACGCCCTGGGCTGATCCAGGTGAGATTGGTGGCGATCACGACGGAGTTGGTCGCAGCGAGAACAGCTATCGCGAAGAGTGGGGCATTGGTGACCGCTTCGTGATCGAGTACTCGGGCAACTGCGGCATCGGCCACGATGTGACCTCGGTCTGCGAGGCGATGTACCAGCTGCGCGGAGACACCCAGATCTGCTGGGTCCTCGTTGGTGGCGGCCTCACTCGGCCGCGCATTGAGGAGTTCGTGGCCCAACATCAGATCACCAATGTGATCATGAAGCCGTACCAACCGCGATCGCGGCTCGGTGATTTGCTCTCCCTTGGCGATGTGCATCTCGTGCTCGTTGCTGATGGCTTCGAAGGCCTGCTCTTGCCGAGCAAGTTCTACGGCGTGATGGCTGCAGCGCGTCCGACCATTTATGTCGGACCCGCCGCGAGCGAGGTCGCACGGGTGATCGCGGAAGAGGAGTGCGGGTTTGCTGTTGGTAACGGCGACGCGGCTGGACTCGTCGACGCCATCCGTCGATTGCAGTTCACGCACGGTCTTGCGAAGGACATGGGCGCGCGCGGACTCACCGCCCTCGAGCGTGCCTACTCCACTCGCATCGGTTGCGCAGCGTGGCAGCAGACGATCCATCGCGTTGGATGAAGCGCTCGCGCAGGCAACGCCATCTCACGCGCCCTCGTACCCGCGGCCAAGGTCGTACAGGTACCACGCTTCCACTTTCTGCCGCGCCCATGGAGTCTTGCGGAGATACGACAAGCTCGACTTGATGCTCGGGTCGTCGGTGAAGCAACGAATCCGAATGCGGGCGCCGAGCGCTTCCCAACCGTGGCGCTCGACGAGCTTGGTGAGCATCGATTCAAGCGTCACGCCGTGGAGTGGATTGTTGGGTTGCTTGGACATCGGTTCGGTGCGAGGCGGTTCGATCGCGACGCGTCACGCTATCGGATTCGTGCGCCCCGCGGTGCGATCGCGTCGCCAATGAAAAACCGAGGGCCGCGTACACGGCCCTCGGTCACAGGATGTCGATCTTCCGCGTGGCGTTTCCGCGCGCAACGAGGGTGATCAGTAGGTCACGACGCCATAGCGTCCAAGGATCGTCCCGAGGTCGATGGCATTCACGATGCCGTCACCATTGAGATCGCCGTAGAGCGGATTGCTGATGCCCCACCAGCCGAGCAGGATGCTCACATCCTGGCCGTCGATGAAGCCGTTGAGATTGAGATCGCCCATGGCGTACTCACAACTGTCGAGCACGCCGTCGCCGTCCCAGTCCATCGCGCCAGCTGAAATCTGCGTGGAGTCGGGGACGCCGTTGCCATCGCAGTCAACACTGATGAGTGCGAGCGCGAGTGGGAGGTACGGACGGAACGGCTCTTCCGCGACCTTGGTCACTTCGGTCACCACGGTGTCAGAAGTTGCGGGCGCCCACGTTTGCGTCGCTTCAATCTTCTGTTCAACGACAGGTGCGGTCACGAGACTCGAGGTCGTATCAACGATTGCGCTCACTCGACGAGTCGAGGTGCTCACGGCTAGGGTCGAAGTTCCTCCGAGCGTTGCGTCGGCGACGACGGCGCTGAGAAGGATGGCGGTGGCGAGCTTGAGATTGCGGTGCTTTTCCAGCATGGTCACTCTCCGAAATGTGGTGTGGCGCGCTGCGCGCCGTCTTCGATCGAACCCACGAACAACGTGGATTGCCTACATCTGACTCTGTGCACCACCCGATTCGTAGGGGATGGGTCCGCTTCGACGCGCCCCGCATCCTGAAGCGGGAAGGCACCTCACAGTCACTCTGACCAAGGTCGGGCGGTGCAGCGGGAGAGGCTACTTGGCGCTCTTCCGGCGCCGAGGGAGGCGAACACCCCATCACTGCCGAGTGCGCCGAGATTTTTCGGACGAGGTGGGCGCGCCTGTCCGTGGAGGTGAGAGCGCCGCCATCAGCGCACACAGACGCAGCCCATCGTGGTCGGCTGCGGGGTGCCGAATCGGCGATAGTGGTGGCGATCCGTCTTCCGTGCGGAAAGGTGTAAGACCTTGTAGGGGCTCCAGCTCGCCGTTGAGCTCGATCGAGCGGATGAGCGTCAAAGCACCGTGAGCACTCGAACTCCACGCGCAGCGCCTTGTGTCAGCATGGCACCCGCGGTACCCTCCCCGACCCTCCCGCGGCCAGTTTCGCGGGCTCACGGGGTGTAGCTCAGCTTGGTAGAGCGCTTGCTTCGGGAGCAAGAGGCCGCAGGTTCGAATCCTGTCACCCCGATTCAGCAGTACACGGCCAGGTGCCGAGGCAATCTGCATCTTGGGCTCGCCCTCGGTTTGACGAAGTGGCTCTGCCTGATCATGCCTCGGCTTGTCCTCGACGCCGCGAGACTCGGCGAACAAAGGAGCATGCATGAAGCGAGTTGCGAGAATTGCTTTCGGGTTCGTGGCGTTGTGTTCTTTGTTGGCACCCGGCTGCGCATCGCGGTCGACGCACGAAACGCCGGAGTACTACCTGTTCCGGCCCGCCGTCGAAAAGTTGTACGGCTACGCACATGCGGTCCGTGTCGGCAACGACATCAAGATCTCGGGTGCAGTCAGCATGGATGATCAGGGCGAGCTCGTTGCGCCGGGCGATCTCGAACAACAAATGAAGAACTGCTACGGCGACCTCGCGAAGATCCTCGCCCACTTCGGCTGCACGTTCGACGATGTGACAGTCGAGAACATCTACACGACCGACATGCAGGGCTTCATCAAGGTGGCGGCGTATCGCAACGAGCTGTACAAAGGCCGTTTCCCTGCGGGCACATGGCTGGAGGTCAAGGGGCTGGCGTTGCAGGGGCAGTTGATCGAGATCGACATGGAAGCTCGCATTAGCCGCTGAAGAACTGAAGCGATGACAATCTGTCGCTCGCCCTCCCACAGTTCAGAACACCTCGGAACCTGGTCGAAGCCCTCTTTCACGGTTTCGCGCTCGGCAAAAGCCGTGCTTTTGGCTCCCAGCCGCGTATCCCTTCGACAAAAAGTTCAAACCCCATCCCGTCACCCTGACTCAGCGAACTTGATGGCCTTGGCAACCGCCGAGGCCATCTGCGTTTGTTGGCCGTGTGCTTCGAGCAGATCTGGAACGAGCCCTGGACTGCTGGCTCGAGGACGATGTCGGTCAGGGCGTGACAGACGTCACTTGTGACAGAGTGCTGTCCCCGGAGTGATTCTGCATGTTCACCATGCGTCGGCCCATTTTTGCACTGTTCGTCGTCGCGTCGCTTCACGCTTGTGCGCCGCGGGGGATGGCCCTGGATTCCACACTCGGGCCGCATGCGGGCGGTCACGCCTCGTCGATTGCGACAGGGGACACCGTCACCGAGATCGACAAGGCCATCTGGATCGTCTTTCAGGCCGCGGATGATGCCTATTGGTTTGGGAGTAATGGACAGGGTGTCTACCGCTCCGACGGACAGACCATCGTCCGCTTCGGGACTGAGCACGGGCTGAGTGGCAATCAGATCCGAGCCATTCAAGAGGATCGAGCGGGGAACATCTACGTCTGCAGCGATAGCGGAAGGAACGACGGAGCAGTCAGCAGATTTGATGGCCGCGCGTTTAGCACGCTGCCCGTCGCCGATCCGACGACGAGCGAGTGGAAACTGGGATCCGATGACCTCTGGTTCCCTGCAGGGCAGGATTCGGGCGCGGTGTTCTGTTGGGACGGTAGATCGCTGCACCGGCTCGCATTTCCCAAGACCGCGGCGGGTGATGCGCACTTCGCGGCGCTCCCGCGCTCGAAGTTCCCCAACGCCAAGTACAGCCCGTACGACGTGTACACCATCACGAGAGACTCCAAGGGCCGCCTCTGGTTCGGCACCGCCACCCTCGGCGCGTGCTGCTACGACGGGTCATCCTTCGAATGGGTCGGCCACGCCGAGAATGGCAGTTTCGGCGTGCGCTCCATCGTCGAGGCGAAGGACGGCACCTTCTGGCTGAGCAACACGCTGAGTCGCTTCGCCGAGATACCGCACGCTGTGACGGATCCAAGCGCGACCGCGCCGCGCTTTCGCAAAGAACCAAGCTTCGCAACGGACGCCGACCCCTTCTCGGCTTTTATGTCAGCCGTCAAGGACAAGAACGGCGACCTGTGGCTCGCGACGCTCGGCGCGGGTGTTTGGCGTTACGACGGGACAGTGATGACGCACTACCCCGTCACGCACAACGGCGCCGCGATCTGGGTGTACTCGATCTACCAGGATCGGCACGGCGTCCTGTGGCTCGGCACGCAAGGGCATGGCCTGTACAAGTTCAACGGCGAGGCCTTTGAGGAATTCAAGTACTGAGGATAGAGCGCGACAAGAGCGAAACGCTGGCGCGGAGTTGGGCAGGAGCCCGCACACGAACCGCGGGTTGCACACGCGGTGGTACTCGCCTCACCGCGTCAGAAACAGTTCCTGCAGCGGCTTCACGCTCCAGGCTCCTGCGCGGACCGCTTGCAGTGCCGAGACCGCTGCGCGTGCACCCGTGAGCGTGGTGATGAGCGGGACGCGATAGGCAATCGCCGCTGCGCGCCAGGTTCCTTCCTCATAACGGCTGCCGATGTAGAGCGGCGTGTTGATCATGAGTCCAAGCGCGCCCTGTCGAATGAGGTCGAGTAGGTAGGGAGCCGTTTGATTGGGCTCCTTGGAAACCAGAACGGAATCAACTCCATGCTTGGCGAGCTCGGTTCTGGTTCCGATGGTGGCGTGGATCGTGTAGCCCATCGTTTGAAACGCGCGGCCGATCGCACCGACGAAGGGTTTGTCGGTGTCGTTGACGCTCAGGAGGATGCTGCCACTTTGTGGAAGCGTTCCGCCCGCGGCCATCTGGCTCTTGGCAAAGGCAAGTCCAAAGGAAGTGTCGAGTCCCATGACCTCACCTGTCGAGCGCATCTCGGGTCCGAGGATCGCGTCGACGCCGCGAAACTTGCTGAACGGGAAGACCGAGGCCTTCACCGCCACGCTTCGCACAACAGGAAGCGACTCGAGCTCGAGTTCGCGCATGACCCGCGCCAACGGTTCGCCGAGCATCACGCGCGTGGCGATGCGGGCCCAAGGGACACCCGTTGCCTTGCTGACGAATGGCACCGTGCGGCTCGCGCGGGGATTGACCTCGAGCACATAGATGAGGTTGTCCTTGATGGCGTACTGGACATTCATCAAGCCGCAGAGGCCGACGCGTTTGGCCAGTCGCGCGGTCCAATCCTTGAGCTCATCGATGAGAGCGGGGGAGAGTGAGTAGGGCGGGATGGCGCAGGAACTGTCGCCCGAGTGAATGCCCGCTTCTTCGATGTGTTCCATCACGCCGCAGATGATGCAGCTTGGCGCGTCCGCGCCGTCCGCACGAGCCAATCCGAAGTCAGCGACGCAATCGACATCGACCTCAGTGGCGTTGTTGAGAAACTTGTCGACGAGAATCGGATTCTCACGCCCTTCAATGCCGAGACGATCCGACGCTGCGAGCGCGTGTGTCATGAAGCGTTCGACATCTGCCGGCACAGCGCAGATTTCCATGCCGCGACCGCCCAGGACATAGCTTGGACGCAGGAGCACGGGATAGCCAAGGCGCTCTGCAATTGCGGTGGCGCTCGACAGATCGAAGGCGATGCCGTTGGCGGGTTGGCGGAGATCAAGCTCACGAACAAGGCCGCCGAACGCCTCTCGGTCTGCTGCGAGATCGATGTTCGATGGCGAAGTTCCAATGATCGGTGCGCCCGAATGCTCGAGTCCGTGGGCGAGATTGAGCGGGGTTTGTCCACCGAGCTGCACGATGACGCCCGCGACGCCACACGCCTTGGTTGGCGCCGTGCGATCCAATCGCTCCACAACATTGAGCACATCCTCGAGCGTCAGTGGCTCAAAGAAGAGCATGTCGCTCGTGTCGTAATCGGTCGACACCGTCTCGGGATTCGAGTTCATCATGACACTCTCGAACCCAGCGTCGCGACAGGCGAAGCTCGCCTGGCAGCAGCAGTAGTCGAACTCGATTCCCTGTCCGATGCGATTCGGCCCGCCGCCGAGGATGAGCACTTTGGGCTTGGAACCCGCGCGGATCTCATCCTCGCAGCGGTGCACTCCATCGGCGGCGGTGAAGGGAGACTCGTAGGTCGAGTAGTAGTAGGGCGTGCTGGCCTCGAACTCGGCCGCACAGGTGTCCACCATCTTGTAGACAGGTTCGATGCCGAGTTGCTTGCGCCACGCGCGCACTTGAAGAATGGACGCGGTGCTGATTTCGCCTAGGTAAAGCATCGCCAGTTGCGGATCGGAGTATCCGAGCTGCTTGGCGCGGGCGAGGAGCTCGGGAGGTACATCGTTGAGTCGCGCGTGCGCGCAGAGCTCATCCTCGAACGAGCAGAGCTCGCGGATCTGATCGAGAAACCACGGGTCGATCCGAGTGAGTTCGTGCACGCGTTCCAGCGACCAACTGAGCTTGAACGCATAGCGAATGTAGTGGAGCCTGTCCTGGTTGGGCACGGCGAGTTTCGTGGTGAGCACAGCATCGTCGATCGGCCACTCGATGGTCGGTTGCGCCTTCGATGGCGCGCCCGCGTTTGCTCCGACGCGCGTCTGCCGCGCTTTCAACCACTCATCTTTGGTGTCGAGCCCAAGTCCAAAGCGTTTCAGCTCCATCGATCGGATGGCCTTCTGCAGGCTCTCTTTGAAGGTGCGTCCGATGCTCATCGCCTCACCCACGGACTTCATCTGGGTGGTGAGTGTGTCATCGGCGTCGGGGAACTTCTCAAAGGTCCAGCGCGGCAACTTCACGACGACATAGTCGATCGATGGCTCGAAGCAGGCACTCGTTGTCCCCGTGATGTCGTTGGGGAGTTCGTCGAGCGTGTAGCCGACGGCGAGCTTTGCGGCGACCTTGGCGATGGGGTATCCCGTGGCCTTCGACGCGAGTGCAGAACTGCGCGAGACCCGCGGGTTCATCTCGACGACGATCATCTCGCCGTTGGCGGGATTCACGGCGAATTGGACATTCGAGCCACCAGTCTCGACCCCAACCGCGCGCAGGATGGCGATCGCAGCATCGCGCATCCGCTGGTACTCCTTGTCGCTTAGCGTCATGATCGGCGCCACGGTGATCGAGTCACCCGTGTGCACGCCCATCGCGTCGAAGTTCTCGATGCCGCAGACGATGATGCAGTTGTCCTTGCGATCGCGGATGACCTCGAGCTCGTATTCCTTCCAACCGAGAAGCGATTCATCGATGAGGACTTGACGGTTCATCGAGGCATCGAGCCCGCGTCGAACGATCGACTCGAATTCCTCGCGAGTCCGCGCGATGCCACCCCCCGTTCCTCCAAGCGTGAACGCGGGGCGGATGATCGAGGGCAATCCCAGTTGATCGAGGATCTTCCAGGCTTCCTCCATCGAAGTCGCTGTGGCGCAGCGGGCGGTACGCAGGCCGATCGCTTCCACGAGCTGCTTGAACTGCTCGCGGTCTTCCGCGCGATAGATGGCATCGCGCGCCGCACCGATCATGGTGATGCCAAAGCGTTGGAGCACGCCGTCATCATGAAGCTGGCACGCAATGTTCAGCGCGGTTTGTCCGCCCATCGTCGGGAGAATCGCGTCGATCGGATGTGGGCCCGCGGATTCCGCCTCGATGATCTTGGCGACAGCCTCGACGGTGATCGGTTCGATGTAGGTCCGATCGGCGTATTGCGGATCGGTCATGATCGTCGCGGGATTCGAATTGACGAGGACGACGCGGTAGCCCTCGGCACGCAGCGCTTTGCACGCTTGCGTTCCTGAGTAGTCAAACTCGCAACCCTGGCCGATGACGATCGGTCCTGATCCGACGATGAGGATGGTGTGGAGATCGGTACGGCGCGGCATAGGGTTGGCGTGGGGACGCGTTAGCCCGCGGTAAGGCGGTTGATTCGAGTGCGTCTCGCACAGTGGAACAGGTCCATCGCACCACAGAGTTGGAACTTCACGAGGTCAAGGGGAAAGGAAGTCTCGATGTTGGTGCGCTGGAGTTGGAGGCGATTGGTCCGTTGCGTGGTGACGCCGCTGCTGGTCATGAAGGAGTAGCGAAATCCCGCCTCGCGGATGAGTGCGGCGGCCGCTGCGGAGTAACTGACTTCTTCGCCGCCAACCCAGCAGAAGGTTGAGACCTCGATGCCGAGCCGCGACTCCATGGTGCGCTTTGCCTCGACGACTTGGCCGCGCATCTCTTCGAGCGGAACGCCCGCGGGCAGGCGTCGATGGTGCATAGTGTGACAGCCCACGACATGCCGCGCTGCGAGTGCGCGAAGTTCGGACCATGACATGGCCAGTCGTCCGGCTGACATCGCTGCGCCCGCGCCGATCTCATGGCGCTGGGCGAACTCGTGCTGGGTTTCGTCAGGACAGTCGGCGAACGCCGTGGGGATGAAGAACCACCCGGTGAACCCGTAGCGCTCAAGAAGAGGAACAGCGACCTCGAGGTTGCAGAGCAGTCCATCGTCAAAGGTGATGAGGAGGCCTGGTTTGTCGTGCGGCCAGACGCCAGCGGCGAAGAACGCGTCGAGGTCGGTCAGGCTCACGCCCACAAAGTGGCGCGCGAGAAATGCCAGCTGGTGAGCAAGGCGCGCCGCGTCGCACGCGGGTGTCGCGTGGTAGTTGATCGCGCGCAGAAACGCTGGACCGCGCAATCGCCGCTGGGCGCCGATCAATGCGTCGCTGACGGCGGTCTTGGAGAGCGCCGTGGCGAGCAGAGTCTTGATTCGGTAACCGAGCATGCGATGGCGCGAACTAGAACATCACATAGACAAACGGAGAAACATCCGACTCCTCGTGGTCAACGACCTTGGCTTGCTCACAGAGTCGACCAAGGCTTGGTGCGAGAGGGCAGAGCTCTGCGCAGCCGCGCTCAGTCCAGTACTTCGTGATCTTGCTTGCGAAGTCGGCGCCATCGGTGCAGGTGAAGTCGGTGAAGTCCGACTTGCGCATGGTGGTATGGCGACGCTTGATGTAGTAACTCGCCGCGTTCGGATCGACTTCGGTGAGTCGCAAGGGCGAGCGGGCCGCAGCGAGTGCGCGACCCGCAGGCACCAACTCTTTGTCGAAGAACGCGCCGATTTCGGCGGATGCTTTGCCTTTAGTCGAGCTCATAGGTCTTTCTCCAGTTCTCATCGTCGGTCAGGGCGGGCTGTTCATGGCGCCAGACCAGGCAGTCTTCCAGCACCAGGAGATCCATTTCGGTGCGCATGAAGCATCGATAGGAATCTTGCGGCGTGCACACGATGGGCTCGCCGCGGACATTGAACGAAGTGTTCACCAGCATGCCACAGCCGGTCTGTCGCTCAAACTCTTTGATGAGTGCGTAGTAGGGCGGATTGCTCTCAGGCGAGACGGTCTGAATGCGCGCGGAGTAGTCGACATGGGTGATCGCGGGGACATCCGAGCGCGGTTGGTTGATGACCGAAAGCATGTCATCATCGCCGCCACGGAAGCGCGCCATGTCCATGGGCAGCTGCCGCTCCTTGCGAACGGGGGCGACGAGCAGCATGTAGGGACTCTCGCAGTCGATCTCGAAGAAGTCCTGGTTGCGCTCGACAAGAACCGCGGGCGCAAAGGGACGGAAGGACTCACGGAACTTGATCTTCAAGTTCATGATCGATTGCGTGTCCTTGTTGCGCGGATCACCGAGGATCGAGCGAGCGCCGAGCGCGCGCGGACCAAACTCCATCCGCCCCACGCACCACCCGATGATCTTGCCTTGCGCGATGGCGCCTGCAACAGCCGTCATGCGCTGCGCGTCGTCGGTGATGCGGTGGTAGGGGAAGCCCTGCCGATCGAGATAGGCGCGCACCTGGTTGCTGTCGAAGCGCGGACCGAGCAGGCTCGCCTGTTGGCGATCGCGTGTGCCGACAGGCGGCGTGCGAGGCTCATTGAAGTAGACATGGTTGGTGATGAGCGCAGCGCCGAGCGCGCCGCCCGCGTCGCCTGCAGCGGGCTGAATCCACAGGTTGTCGAAGATCTTGGCAGCCTGGAGCTTTCCGTTGGCGACGCAGTTCAGGGCGACGCCTCCTGCGAGCACGAGATTGCGCTCGCCTGTTTCCTTGCGGAGATAGCGCGCCGTCTTGAGCACGACTTCTTCGGTGACCTGCTGAATCGACGCCGCGAGATCCATTTCTTTGCGGGTGATCGCGCTCTCGGGCGCGCGGGGTGGTCCGCCGAACACGCTGTGGAAGCGATCGTTCGTCATCACCATGCCATCGAGGTAGCCGAAGTGTTCGGTGCGCAATCGATACGAGCCATCGCTCCGCACATCGATGAGGTGATCGCGGATGAGCTGGGCGTACTTCGGCTCGCCGTAGGGAGCAAGTCCCATGAGCTTGTACTCACCGGAGTTCACCTTGAAGCCGCAGTAGTAGGTGACGGCGCTGTAAAGCAGGCCGAGCGAATGCGGGTATTCGATCTCGCTGAGAATCTCGATCTGGTTGCCGCGCCCAACACCAAGACTTGTCGTCGCCCACTCGCCCACGCCATCCATAGTCAAGATCGCCGCCGATTCAAACGGCGATGGATAGAAGGCGCTGGCCGCGTGAGTCATGTGGTGCTCGGCGACGAGCACGCTTCCAGCCTTGCCGAGTGAACCAAGCGCGCGCTTCACATGATCGTTGAGCCAGATCTTGTGGCCGAGCATGGCGCTCGCGGCTTTGTCAAACTGCTCGCGCGCCGCAGGGCCGACGGTGAGCGCGTTGCGCAGCACGCGGTCAAACGACGCCACGGGGTTGTCGTAGAAGACGATCGCGTCGAGGTCGGACGCTTCCACGAAGGCTTCTTCGAGGCAGTAGTTGATGGCGTGTCGCGGGAAGCGTGGGTCGTGCTTCTTGCGGGAGAAGCGTTCTTCCTGCGCCGCGGCGATGATGACCCCGTCGCGCACGATGGCGGCTGCGGAGTCGTGATAGAAGGCGGAGATTCCGAGCACCGTCTTACTCATGGCGTGTTCCGTGGTGGCGTGCGGGCAGCAGTGCTGCGAGTGTCGGGGCGAGCGAACGGGCGATGGCAGCGTGGCCTTCGCGCGTCGGATGAACATCGATCGGGAACCTGAACTGGCGGCGATCGAGTGGGGAGTATTGTCGGAGATCGGGCAGCGGATCGTGCACCGCGCAACCGAGTTTTGTGCCGAGCTCGGCGAATCGCCGTTGGTAGGCCGCGGCACTGCTGGTGCCTTCGACATGCTGGTAGAGCGGCAGTGGCATGATCACCACAGGCTTCGAATGTCCCCTCACCCAGGCAGAGAGGATGGCTTCCATCAGCAGCCAGTGCGGGTTTCGCGGACTTCCATAGTCAGGAACTGGCTGGTAGCCGCTGAGTTTTTGCACGACTTGCTGGAGTCCCGCGCGTCGGATGAGCTTGCGGAGCAATTCAAATCGACCGCCGCGATCCACTGCGCCGCGCTCCTCTGGAGGAAGCGACGCCTCAGGGATCGGACGACGCTCGGGGGGATTGTGGTGAAGCACGAGCGCGCCGTTGTGCAGCGTGAAGTACGGCTTCGCAAACACGACATCGTTCCCTTGATCGTCCTGGTAGCGGCGAAAGCGCGCGGCAATTCGACGGATGTTCTCGACGAGTACGGCGATCACCAGAACATCGTGGTCGATCCCTTGGGCAAACTCTTGGTAGGCGAGGTACTGCTGGTCAGTACCTGAACCAGGAAGTCCAAAGTTGTAGACCTCGGTCTCTGGAAGGAGCCCCTCGAGGAGATCGGAGTAGCGATGGCCGTTCGAGACGCCATCGCCTGCAGTGAAGGAGTCGCCAAACACCAACACGCGCTGCAGGCCGGGCGTCCGCTCGCGCACGAATTCACGATCGCAGCGAAATCCATCGCCGTTGGCACGAAGGAGATACCCGCCACTCTCGTGTGGAACGCGCGCCTTGAGTCCGGGGATAAACCGGTACGCCGTGGCGGGGTGGTATTCGAAGCATTGTCGCGACATGAGGACGACGGGCCTAGGCTGACGATGGATGGACGGGAACCGTGCATTCAGCCCGCTCGCGTGCCGACGGCGCGAGAGTGCGAGAGCACCGAAGAATAACGAATCAGCAGGGCTGGTTCAATGAACAAGGCTCGGTGCACCCACCAACCCGCGCGATTCAAGCCGTTTTTTCCTCGATCCCGCTTACCGCCGCTGCCAGCGCTCGACGACCTCGTGGAGGTCCGCATCGCGGGCTTCGTTGGCGTTGGGTCCGAAGTACTTGAGCTCGAGGAGGACGATCTCTTCGCGGAGACTCTTGGCGAGGTCGGGGCGGAGGCTCGCTCCGCCGTCCTGTTCGAGCCGTCGCAGCGAGGTGACAACACCCAATGGAGTCACCCGGGCGGGAGCCCAGAGCGGCACGCCCAGCGGTGCCACCGCGTTGCGTCGTCGACGCACCCACACGCCCGCGCCACCCGCTGCTGCAGCGATGAGCATGGCCAGCGCGACGCGCGTCGGGGACCAGAACGCGAGATGCACCGCGACCGAGTCACCACTCACAGGCATGATGTCGAGTTCGTCGTAGAACTTACTCTCGAGCTTGCCTTGCACGCCTGTAGCGAGTGTTGGGAGATGGAAGGCGCTCCCGACCGATCCGCTTGCGCGTCGATAGGTCACCTTGAAGGTGCGCTCGATGGGAAGTCGGTACATCCCGTCCTTGTCGGGCTCTGGGTAACCGCCCTCGGGCGCGGTCGGAGCGCCGCGCATCATCATCATCGGGTTCATCGTGGCGTCGGCCGACGCGAGCACGATTGGCGGCTCGGCAACGACGCCGTCCTCGGCGAGTTCATAGCCGTCGAGCGGCGTGTCGATTCCCGTGAGTGCCTCACGCAAATCGGGAATGACTCCCTTTCCACGCACCCTCACTTCGAGCGTCACCGCATTGCCGCGACCATCGCTTCCAGCGTCATCTTGGATCGCGCGCACATCAACGAGCTGGGCGATCTCGAGCTCCTCGCAGGCGCGGGGCGCCCGCACGCCGCCGGTGGCAAGAAGCGGCGTATTACTCGGCAAAGCCAGGGTCACGGGACCAGTTTGGTCGGTGAACTGCATCTCCATCGCGACCGCAGGAACCGCGTCCACCGCAGGGTCCTTGCGAGTGAGCACCATGTACGCGAGCGGCTTCTCCATCCATCCGTCTTGCCCATCTTCGATCACGCCACGCGGAGGCATGAACGCATCGAAGTAGCCGATCGCAGCAATCTCAAACTGCTTGCCAAAGGCGTCGTAGATTTGCTTCTGCAGTTCGTCGCGGTGATTCATCTGTCGGAACTGGTTGCCGACGCGGCCATAGACGCCGTTCTGCAGGTACTTGGAGAATCCGCCTGTCTCGCGATCGACCGAGTGGGTGAAGCGCAAGGAGAGCAGCATGCCAAAGGGTTGATCGACGCCAACCTCGTCGGGTCCGTCGACGGTGAGCCGCAACTTGATTTCGTCCTTCACAAGATCGCGGTAGAGCTCTTCCATCGCCCGCAATGACGCGCCCGCAGGATGATCGCCAATGACGCGCAGCGCGTGATGCACCAGTCGCGGCTTGATCTCGGGGTTGGCGCGCTGCACCGCGCCTTCGATGTCCGCAGCGAACGATGCAAGGTGCCGATCAAATGCTTCGCGCTCCATCGTCTGCAGCGACTTGCGCACGAGATCAATCTGATCGTCCTGCAGCGTGCCTTCCTTGGGAAGGTCATCAGGACGCAGGAAGTTCAACTCGGCCGTTCCCATCGCAGCGCCAAACCAACGGCGGTGCACGCCAGGATCGTCGCGGGTCTCGCCGCGAGTGAGCGCGCCCACATAGCGCGACGCTGCATCGGCGAAGGCTTCGAACGCGGCCTTGCGGTACTCGTTGGCCTGCAGCGGATCCTGCGCGCCCTTCTGCGCCTGCTTGAATTGCAGGCGGTCGTAGGTGAGGGCCGCATGCACGACGGCGAGATTCCACGCCTCAGGCCGCTGGGCAATTGCTGCATCGATCAGGCTGATGGCCACGCTGTAGCCGCGGTCAACCAGCGCCGCGATCTCACCATCGCTCCGCTTGGTGCCTTGCGCCTTGAGCGCCTCGCGGTTGCGCCAGTCGCCATTCAGACTTCCGCCCATGGTCATCGCGAGTCCCGCTGCAGTCGCGGGTGGCATCTTGGCGAGCGCGCCAAACACGCGCTCGATGTCGGCCTGTTCGTAGACCTCGGTGCGCGCGTGACAGGCGTGGAATGCTGGGACGATGCTGGGAAGTTCGCGTGGCTCGATCCCACTCTCGCGCAACTTCGCCACGAGCGTGTCGAGTCGATCGAGGTTTCTTCGCTGCCGACCGCGGGTCAGCGGCGCCATCGGCATCGCGTCGCGATAGAAGCTGAAGAACATCATCATCTCTTCGGGGTACGCGACAGACGGACGCAGTCTGCCAACCCACTTGGAGAGGAAGTGGTCGGAATAATCCGCAGCTTCGGAGGGCGAACTCTTGATCGCGTCATCCAGAAGCGCAAGCGCCTGATCGGTCTCGTCGGCGATGACGGCGATGGCAATGCACGCCTTGCGCGCGCGAGTGGCCAAGGAGGGCTCCAGCGATTGCAGCCATTTTTCCGAGGGAATCGCGCGGTGCAGCAACTGGGAGTTGCGACCAATGAACTGCTGTTGGCCGCGTTCACCGATGGCGCGTTCCATCTCGGCCACGAGTGCGGTCGTCACCATGCGCAAGGGAACACGAAGCGCCGCGCCGTCGATGCCTTCGCGCGCGAGGAGGACATCAATCGACTCCTTGAGGTTGAGCACGGCCTGTGCGCGTTGCTCTTCCGACACCTGAAGGTTGCCGATTTGCGCTGCACTGAGTGCGAACTGTTCAAGCGCCGCAGGGCCGAGGGCGGGACTGGCGAAGACCAGCGTGAGCCACGGCGAGACCTGCGTGCGCGGCACGCTGTTCATCTGCGCGATGGCTAACCGCAGCGCATCGCGGCGCCGTTCGGTGTTCTCGTTCTCGAGAAGCGCGGTCTGCGCGAGAATCGCGAAGGCCTCGAGGCGCAGTGTTTCCGCTTCGGGTCCTTCGCCTGCTTTGGCAGCGAGGTCGAGCTTGTAGCGCGCATGCACGATGAGCTGAGCGCCGTCGGCGTTGGCGCGCGCTTCTTCAAGCGGCGGAAGAAATCCGTAGGCCTCGGCGAGCAGTCCGCCACTCGCAAGAAACTCCACGGTGCGTCGGCGCGCTGCCTCGTCGGCGGTGCCGAAGTAGCGGGTTCCTGCGCGGATCGCCATGATCATCGAGCCTGTGGAGTATTTCGAGGCGGCCTGTTGGAGCATTCGTCCGAGGCTGGTGATCTGCCACGGCTTGAACTCGCTCGGCGAGGCTTCGGTGATGGCGAGCACTTCTTCAGGGAGCAGTCCGATCTCGCCGCGATTCATCGATTGCAGAATCGCTGCGTAGATGGGCTCACTTTCAGGAAGCGGACGGGAGAGTAGATAGGCCGCAAAGGTCGCCCACTCGCCCGCCATGACTTGCAGATGAATCCACCGCGCGACCTCTTGCGGTTGCGCGGTTTCCGCGTTGGGCTGCGCCACCTGTCCAAAGCCGAGCTTGGCGCGCGCGGCGAGGACTGCCTCGGGCTTGCGCGTGAAGTCCAACTCGCGCATCGCGCCCGACACCATCTGTCCGCGCATGATCTCTGCGCTCTTGACCGCGGCGAGACCGAGCACGATGTCAAGGTCGACACCGAGGTCGGCGTAGTAGGCACGCATCTCATCTTGCGCCGATGGCTCGAGCGCGGCGTACACCTTCTTGAGCTCTTCGGTTTGTGCAGGCGTGAAGAACACATTGGTCGTCAGCGTGTCACCGACGATGGTGTCGGGTGTGACAGCAATGGGCGGTGGTTCCGCTGCGTCTGCGGGCACGAGCTCCGCGGGTGGCGCCACGCGGACCGCCGTGGCGGGAACCGACTTGGACATCCGCACCGCGGGCACGGTCTGCGCGAACGCCACGCACGACGAGGCCAAGGCAATCGCAGCGGCCAATGGCGTGGCGAGCGCGGAGTCGAGGAGACGGGAAGGAAATGCGGAGCGAAGTCCGCCGTGAGTTCGTGTGTGCATCGAGATCATCGCCTGTTTACCAACCGTCGCCGATTTCGCCATTCATGCCCGCGCCCTTGGCAGGCTTGTCGCCAGGCTTCTTGCCTTTGCCCTTGCGTGGCTGGGTGCCGAGTCCGTTGCAAGTGCCTGTTGGTGAGTCCTTGGGCCGAGCCTTGGCGTAGAGCTCGTCGAGCGAACTCTGCTCAAGATCAAGCACGAGCTCGCTGTTCTTCTCGTGGTTGCCGATGGCGTCGGTGGTCGCGCCGCGTGCCTTGGCGTCTTGCGCGAGGTAGCGGAAGTTCTGTCGGGCGCGCGCGGCAACTTCGCGCCATTCGTCCGCGGGCTTTCCAGCAAGCCGCATGAGACGCGCGCCGTAGTAGTAGGCCGTCGCGAGCTCTTCTCGCGCTTCGAGAGCCAGCGGCGTCGCGGTCTCGTCGCGCTCCATGGCTTCACCGAGAAGATCTTCGAGTTCGTTGGTTCCCGCGACGACATCGCCCGTGCGAACCAACGCGCGTGCCTTGGCAAGGCGCACTTGCTCGCGCACCGCGCCGCCGTTCTCATCGAGTTGCGTTTGCGCTTGCGCGAGCGCGTCGGCGGTCTTGCGCCACGCTGCGGAAGCGGCGGCATACGCAATTTCTTCCTGCGCGTTGGCGGCGACGGCAGCGGCGCGCAGGGTGGCGTCGTCCTTGCCAAACGCCGCGACACGCGCATCGATGGCCACAAGATGCGCCGCATAGGCGATCTCCTGCAGCGCGAGCGACTCTTGTTGGAACTCGTCCGCGCGCGCGACGAGCGCCGCGGCTTGATCTTCGCGGTAGGCGCGCTGGCCTGGGCCAAAGTGGTAGGCGAGCAGGGCGACGGGCACAAGTGCCCAAACGGTCCAAGAGAGGCGAGTGAGTTTCATGCGAGCCTTCCTCCGAGTGTGGAGTTGGATGCAGAGTTGGCAACCGTCACGCGGAGATAGGAGCGTGATGCGCCAAAGGTAGTGAGCAGGGGTCCGATGAGGCCGAGGAGCGCGCAGCCTGCGCCCAACGCGACCAACGCAGCTTCGCGCAGGCCGATGGTGTCGCCGACGCGTGGAGCAATCATGGTGAGCTTGTCGAGCATCGCCTTGGGGAGATGCCGCGTGTTGCCTTCGTGGTAGACGCCGTCAAGCTTTCCAGCAAGGCTCTTGAGTGTCCACGCATCCTGTCGTGAGGCGTGACCCGACAAGACTGTGGCGCGATTGGGATCACCGACACCGATGACGATCGTGTCGGCAATCGAGGCGGGACGCGCGCCGACGCTCACGGGCTTGTCGAGGTCACCATCGGAGATCACCACGAGCGTCGTCGACTGACGCGCCCAGCCCTTGGCCATCTCAAACGCAGCGTCGATGCCTGCCTGCATGTCGGTGCGCCCCGAACGAAACGCGGTGTAGAGCGGAAGCCCATCCATGAGATTGGCGAGCACATTCTTGTCGGTCGAGTCGCGCAGCATGGGAATCGCCTTGGTGTAGAAGGCGATCATTGAGACGCGGGTGTCCTTCATATCGAGTCGATCAAGGACGCCTTGCAGGATCTTTCCCGCCCAGACTCCGCGCATGACGCGCGGCGCGCCGTTGGTTTCGATCGGACCTGCGTCCGCGAGGTTCATGCTCGGGGAGACATCCAACACCACGAGCAATTGTCTCGACGCGCGCGGATTCGGCGTGAAGTCTCCTTCAATCGGGTCGTGACGCAGCAAGACCGTCGCGCCAAACGCAGCGAGCATGAGCCCCGCGATGCGCGCGGCGGGTGCGAGGCGCGCCCAGGCAGCGGGTCGCCCGTCTCCACCGAAAGCCAGACGCGCGATGCGAGCGGTGCGCGCGGCATGGCGATGCTCGGCCACCGCAGCGACGACGCCAGCCGCGCACGCGACGAGGACCGCCGAGGTCACGATGCTGATTCCGAGGTCGCTTACCACGGCGTGTACCTCGCGAAGAGAAGACCGAACCCATGCACGCCGAGCAGCACCAACGCCGCGAGCGCAAACGGTCCGTACTCATCGAGCGGCACGGTGCCAATCGGTGCAAAGCGCGCGGGCTTCATCTTGCCAATGTGATCGAAGATCGCCTTGAGGCTGCTGCCATCGGTTCCTGAGAATGCATCGCCACCCGTGGCTTCCACGAGATCGCGCACATCCGCGGGCACGCTGCTCTCATCGATGTGGATGTGGTAGACGACGATGCCGTCGCTCTTGAGTTCTTCGCCAATCGTCTCGGCTTCGCCACCACCGAGATCGCCGCTCATGCCATCACTCACCAGGACGATGAGGCGATCGCCATCAGAGGTCTCGGCGAGCATGTTCGAGTGGCAGAATCGCAGCGCAGAACCAATCATGGTGCCACCCATGTGCGAGGGCTGGTGTTCGGGGTTGGCAAACGGAAGCGCGTTGCGAATGGCGTCGAGGTCTTTCGTCAGCGGCATCCAGCGAATCTGCTGCACGCCGAAGAGCGTGAGGCCAAAGGCGTCGCCTTCGCGCGCTCTCGTGAAGTCTTCGACGGCCTTGCTGGCGAGTTCGAAGTTGCGGCCCGTCATGCTGCCCGACACATCGAGGCAAATCTGGATGTTCGTGAGTGAGCGCTCGCGGCGCGGCGGTCGGAGTGTCTGCGGCTGGGCCAGGATCACGATGGCGACGGCGAGCAGTGCCAGCGGCACCGCATCAAAGAAGCCGAGCCATCGCGTGAGCCAAGGGCGTGTGCGGTGTTGGCCGTGATCGCTTGGGCTGACGATGCCAGCGCCGCGCGTGAAGACGCCACCCGCGAGGATGACGGGAATCGCCAGAAGAAGAAGGATCCAAGGATGCGCGAAAGTCATCGCGTGGCCCCCTCGAGGGTTCGCAGCGCGTCGATTTGTGCGAGTGCGGTCGAGCGATCGCCCGCGGTTGGCGCGTGCAGCCATGCTTCGACGGCGCGGACCACGGCGCTCGTCTGTGCGTCACCACGCAATGCAGCCAACGCAGAGGGGAGGTCGCGCTCAGGGCGATCACTGCGCAGTGCGCGCAGCAAGAGCAATTCAAGTCGTCCACGCTCGGCGATATCGAGTTCGCGCGTGCGTGCCTCATCGACGATCGCAAAGAGACGCGCGGTGACCGTGGGCTCGAGGACGGGAGCAGTCTCAATCGGCGCGGGTTTCCTGCGCAGCAATCGGCGCACAAGAATGGTGAGCGGAACCGCAATCCACAGCGCAACGATCACCCCAACCATCGTGCGGTAATGCGCGGCGAGCGAGAAGCTCGGCGCGTGCAGACCGAAGACATCGGTTCCGTGGTTGGGCGGAAGCTGTGAGTAGATCTCGACGCGCAGATCGGGCAAGCCGCCTACGGCAGCAATCGCGCGACCATCGGCGCGCTCGATGCTGCCCGCGAGATCGAAGGGTCCTTCAAGGACACCGATGTACTCGATGCGATAGAGGCCATCAGCGATGGGATTCACACGCACAAGAACGGCTGCCGACGCATCGAGCACGGGTTTGGCGCGCAACGGCTCAGCACTCGCGACATCGATGAAACCCGTGGTGCCGCGCGCGGTGCGCGGGGGGGCGGCCGCTGCAACGGTGCTCACGGCGGTTGCTACCACAAGCATCAGTGCGCCTGCGATGCGTCGAGTGCGGTGTGAACTGCAGCGCATCAACCGCGACCTCGCAGAAGTCCGCCGCGGTGTTCGAGGAACTGCCGCAGTGCAGGGATGAACTCCTCGTCGGTCTGCAGGCGCAGATAGTCCGCGCCCGAACGCAGCAACTCGCTGCGCACGACATCGGGTGTGGCAAACTGCGTGGCGTTGGTGCCGACAAAAACGCGGGACGACTCCGCATCACGGGCACGGAAGTAGCCAGCGCGCAGGGGGCGTGTTTCGCTGGGATCGAGCAGGTGCATCACCGCAACATCGTGTCGCTGCGCGGCGTGGCGAATCTCATGGACGGCGTCGGGATCGTGGAGATCGCTCAAGATCACCAGCAGGCTCGCGCGCGACGCGCGTTGCGCGACTTGACGCAATCGCTCGGCCAGCAGCGTTCCTTCGGTGAAATCGTGCGCGCGCAGCGGCTCGAGCGAATGCCACAAATCATTGCGCGCGAGACTCGCCACAGCTTGCGGCACCGCGCGCTCGCCCGCACCGACGATCGCCACAGGACTCATGCGACGCAGCGCCACGAGTCCAAGAGCCGCAGCAATCCACACCGCGAGATCATGCTTGCTGCGCGCCACACTCGTCACGGCCATCGACGCAGAAGTGTCGACGAGGACATAGACACTCGTGCGCTTGAGCGCTTCGTACTCGCGCACAAACGCCTTGCCGGTGCGCGCGGTGAGTCGCCAGTTGAGCAACCGCACCGAGTCGCCAGGAATGTAGGGACGGCTGCTGGCGTACTCGAGTCCGCTGCCGAGGAGTCGTGAGGTGTCGCTTCCAAACGCGAGATCATCGGCAAGTCGTCGCAGCACGATGTCGAAGTCGCCACGCGCGAGCGACTCGGGCGCAGGGAGATCGAGGTCGGTGCTGGTCTTGGAGGTGATCACGTAACTTTCTTTGGGGGCGACTTCGAGAGAGGTTGGATGCGATCAAGCCAGCGTGGAGAGCAGCTCGCGCAGCACGCCTTCGGAGCTTCTTCCGTGGGCGAGCGCTTCGTAGGTCAGGCGCATGCGGTGGAGCATGACATCTTCGGCCAGCGCGAAGATGTCCTCAGGAATGGTGTAGTTGCGGCCGTGGATGAAAGCACGCGCGCGGGACGCATGCACCAGTGCCAACGCGGCGCGCGGGCTGCATCCGAGTTCGATGTCCTCGTGCTTGCGCGTGAGGTTCACCAGTTCGACGCAATCGCGGATGAAGACATCGCTCACATGAACCGCCTGCACTTGGGCCATCGCTGAAGTGAGATCGCGCACATGCATCCGCTGTTCGCCGTCGATCGCATCGAACGCGGACATGGGCACGGCGCCATCACCCTGACGCTTGAGCTTGAGCGCGACCGAGCGGCGCACCACTTCGGCTTCATGTTCGGGTGTCGGATAGGTGAGGCGATGGCGCAGCATGAAGCGATCGAGCTGCGCTTCGGGCAATTCGAAGGTTCCCGCTTGTTCGACGGGGTTCTGCGTGGCGATCACGAGAAAGGGCGCAGGAAGATCGTGCGTGGTGTCGCCGATCGAGACGCGTCGCTCTTGCATGGCTTCAAGGAGTGCGGACTGCACCTTGGGACTCGCGCGGTTGATCTCGTCGGCGAGCAGAAGGTTGGTAAAGACGGGTCCCTTGTGAATGCGGAACTCGCCCGTCTTTTGCTCGAGAATCTCACTGCCGATGATGTCACTCGGAAGCAAGTCGATGGTGAACTGCACGCGCGCGAAGCGCAGGTCGATCGCCTTGGCGACGGATTGCACCAACAGCGTCTTGGCGGTTCCTGGCACGCCTTCGAGCAGGAGGTGACCGCCCGTGAGCAGCGCGATCATGACGCGCTCCACAACTGAGTCCTGTCCGACGACGGTGCGAGCAACTTGGGTGCGAACATGATCGACAAACGCAGAGCGCCCTTCGATCAACGGTGGCGGGAGCGTGGTCATCGTCAGTGGGTCTCTTGCGAGAGGAGTTTCTCGACGATGTCCTTGGACTTCTCGAGCTTGACACCAGCCGCGCGCACGATTCCTGCGCGGTCGATCAGAATGGTGGTGGGGAGGAACTGCACACCGAACGCCTGCATCGAACTGCCGCGCGCGCGTGCGCCGTCTTTCGTACCGTCTTTCGTTTTAGCGTCGGTAGGCGGCGTTGCGGTGTCGGCGACTGGCGCGGCGTCTTTCCCGAGCGCGATGCCAGACTTCATCGCAGCGAGCGAGGTCTGGGTCTTCTTCAGATCATCGTTGGCGTCGCAGAGCGCGATGAAGATCACGCCTTGGTTGGCGAACTCCTTCTCGAGCTTGGCGAACTCGGCGAGCTGCTTGGTCGCGAGTTCGCCGCCACTTTCGGTGAAGTGCAACGCGACCACCGATCCGCGCATCTGTTCGGGAGTGAGGGGATTTCCAGCCCATTCCTGCACGCTGAGTGCGGGAGCGGACTTGCCTTCAAGCGCGCGCAGCGACGCGGGTCGCTTGGCGCCACCAAGAGAGGCCGCATCACCAAACTCGCTCTCCTTGACGGCAGTGGCCGTCGGTCCCGCTTCCTTCAAGAGCATCTCGACGACCTTGGCGACATTGGTCGGGATGAGTCCCGCCGCGCGCACGATGCCTTGGCGGTCGATGACGATGTAGGTTGGCCAGAACTGAAGGTTGTAGGCCTTGGTGCTCGCGCCACCTTTGTCCTTGGCAACGGAGTAGTTGATCTTCTTGTCCTTGACGACCTGCGCCGCGCGATCGAATCCTGAGTTCGAATCATGCACGCCAAGGAAGACCAGTCCATCGGACTTGCGCTTCTCGACGAGTTCGACATTCTCAGGAATCGCCGCCATGCATGGCCCGCACCAAGTTGCCCAGAAGTCGATGACCACGACCTTGCCGCGTTGGTCGGCGAGGTTGACCGTGTCGCCGATCCACGAGTCGAGTTCCAAGGTGGGCGCGGGCTTCCCTTCGAGTGCCTTGAGTGGGGCGGGGCGATTCGCGCCCTCGAAGAACCAATCGTCGGGAATCGCGGGAGGTGCGGCGGTCGCCGCGCGGGTGTTCACTGCCAAGAGCAGCGATAGAGCCAGGAGCAGGATTCGCGACGCGTGGCGGGCGGAGTGGGCCATTCTGCGAGTGTAACCGCGCGCCTCCGGCGATTCGGTCGCGGGAAGTTCGAAATGGGCTGAGTTTGCCGCGAAACTGCCTGCGGTCTTAGGTCGGGCTGTACGCGAGTTCGAGCGCGAGTTGGTCCGCGAGGCGCGCGCAGGCCACGCGAATCTCGCGGCGCGCCATGGCCGCGGTCACGCCCTGTTCAGCCCAGACCCGAGCCACGCGCAGCACGCCCGCAGCGCGATCACTGGCAAGGTCGACGCGTCCGACGAGTGCATCGCCGACGAGAACAGGCATGGTGTAGTAGCCATGCACCCGTTTGGCGGCGGGAACGAACGCCTCAAAGCGATAGTGAAATCCAAAGAGCCCCACGAGCCGAGCACGATCACGGATGAGTGGATCAAACGGCGCAAGAAGTCGCGCCTGCTTGTGGAGCTTCACCGCCGCAGCGTCGCGCTTCCACTCGAGGCGCGCGAAGCCCGGCTTTGGCGCGCTGTTTCCTCGTTCAAGAAGCACGCGAGCGAGCGCGCCTGATTTCACCGCACTCGCGCACCAACGATTCGCTTCGGCGATGGTCACAGCGTGCATGAAGCGCGAGACTTCGCTCGCGGTGGCTGCGCCGAGCCGGGCGAACGCCTCGCGACAGGCCCACTCCACGACGGCAGCGCGCGCGGGTTGTTCAGGCTGCGGCCCGTGCACACGCTCCGAGAGGTCGTAGATTTTTTCGAAGCCGCGGCGACCGTGAACCGCGACTTCTCCAGCGCGCCAGAGAAACTCCAGCGCGGCCTTGTGCGGCGACCAGTTCCACCAGCCTTCCGATTTTTCGGCGCTTGCGGGCCGCGGGAAGTCGCGAGTCGCCAACGGCCCGCGCGCTTCGAGCGTCTTGCGCACCTCGCGGACGACTTTCTTCCACTGCGGACCGAGCCGAGCGCGCATCCACGCGTCACTCTCCATTCGCGCGCGGTTGTGCTCAAAGCGGGCCGTCCACCACGGGAGCCAGTCGGTGCGGATGAGGCTGGCGTCGTGGGTCCAATGCTCAAAGAGCTCGCGAGAGCGCTCCGTGTGATGGGTCAAGAGTGCGGGCGTGTACCCGTCGAGCCGCGTGTGGAGGATGAGATGGTGCGCGCGTTCGACCGAACTGATGCTGTCGACTTGGAGAAACCCAAGATCGCGCACGAGTTGGATCACCGATGCGCGCGTCGCCTTGCGTGGCGCGCCATCGAGCGCGCAACCCTCGATGAGCAATCGCCGTGCCGCTCTCGAAGGGACGATGGGGAGCGCGGCCGCGCTCACGCGGGAAGTTCGAACGAGAGGGGCAGAGGTCGGGGTGGGCAAGCGCCAAGCGTACCTGCGAGGCTTCGCGGCTCGTCACCGCGCGACGCGATGCGATGGAATTCTCGGGCACGCGCCCCAATCGGCTGACTTCTCCGAGCAAACAGCGCTTTCGGACAGTCTCCGTCGAGAGAGGGATTCTCCCCGATGGCGCAGGCGGCAGCTCGCCTGTCCCATGATGGATCATGCCAGAACATCGCACCGTGACACGGCGCGACTGAGCAACGCGACGGGAGGCAACTCCGATGGATGGACTGAAAGAAGGCGAATCGGCGGTTGGTGCGCTCGTCGCATCGCCGTGGACTTTGCAGCGGTCGCTCGCGCGCACGCTGCTGGTTCCCGTGTCGCTTGCGGTTCTCATCGTCGCGGTCTGTATGGGAATGGCGATCTGGTCCGTCTCCTCGACGCATCGACTCGAACAGGCCCGCGCCGAAGCTCGCACGGTTGCGCGCGCCGTGCAGCGCGCGGGCGTCAGCAATTCCGCGGTCGGGCTTCAGGGATTTGTCGCGGACTTTGCCCGCGGCGAAGAGGTGCATCTCATCGTCGTCGTCGATGGTGATCCTTCGCGCGTGGTTGCGTCCACGCATGAGCCATGGATCGGACGCGCCCTTGAGGAGCTTCCAGAGCATATTGTGGCAGAGGATCTGCGGAAGGTGCTCGCGACGCGCGAGGAGGCCACCACCGTCCACGGTCCTGAGCATGAGCTCGATTGCACCGCGCCGTTTGGAACAGAGGGCGCGGTCATGGTGCACATCGACACGGCCCTCGCGGAGAGCGCAGCGACAGCGTCCATGTGGCAGTTCGGTGGAATCGCCTTCGCTGGACTGTTGGCGGTGGGTGTGGCTGGGTTGTATTTCTTCCACACCCGCGTCAGCGCACGGCTTGCAGTCTTGGCGCGAAGCGTCACGCATCCCACGCAACATCGCGATGGGCTCGAGGCTTCCACGGCGAGTTTGGAGAGTGGGAGGGGCGACGAGATCTCGATCTTGGCTGCGGTCATTCAATCGGCGCGGGAGCGAGAGCGACAGGACCTCAGTCGGATCGAGCGGCTTGCGATGGTGGCACGCTGCACCACCAACGCGGTGGTCACTGCGGACGCATCGCGGCGCGTGGATTGGGTCAACGCACGATGCGCGAGTGCCATGGGGCGATCGATCGCAGAGTTTCGCGGTTCGCCAATCCTCGATGCCGTGCAAGGTGGGACCGGCGCAAATCCCGCAGCCTCACAGTTTCGCGGCGCACTCGCCCGCGGCGACTCGTGCAGAGTGCAACTCTCGACGCGCGCGGGGGAGGGCCTTCGCCATCGGTTTGACACGGAACTTCAGCCGCTGCGGAGTGCCGAAGGAGAGATCACTGGATTCGTCTGCATTCAAAGTGATCTCACCGACATCATGGCCTCGCGTGAAGCACTTGCCGCGAGTGAGCGCGGGCTGCAGCTCGTCGTCGCTGGTGCCGATCTTGGAACTTGGGATTGGGATCTTCAGACCGGCGCGGTGGTGGTGAACGAACGCTGCTGTCGCATGCTCGGCTACGAGCCCAACGCGTTGGAGCCGCATGTGCGTGCGTGGGACGACCTGCTCTACGCCCCGGATCGCGCTGCGCGTGAGGAGGCGCTGCACGCGCACTTCGACGGCCGCACGGAGCACTATCACTTCGAACACCGACTGCGCCACAAGAACGGCTCGCTGGTCTGGGTGCTTGGCGCAGGCCGCGTGTACGAACGCGACGCGCAGGGAAAACCGAGCAAGATTGCGGGCGTACACCTTGATATCACTGCGCGTCGACGGGCCGAGGAACGCTTCGAACTCTGCGTCGATGCGATCAATGTAGGTGTGTGGGACTGGGATCTGCGGACTGACCACCTCTTCCTCTCAGCTCGATTGCGGACCATGCTCCGCTATCCACCGAATGCCGTGGGAGACGAACTGCTGTCACAGGCAAGGATCTTTGAGGAGTGCGTCCTCCCTGAAGATGCCGCGTGGGTTCGAGCCGCACTCGACGCGCACTTCGAGCGAGGCGTGCCTTACTCGATTGATCTGCGGCTGCGGTCAAGAAGCGGCGAGATTCGTTGGTATCACTCGGCAGGAAAGTGTTCACGCGACGAACAGGGCGTGCCGCTTCGCATGGCAGGATCCGTTGAGGACATACACGACGCGCGTCCTGCCGAAGAAGCGCGTGTGCGGCTGGCATCGATCGTGGAGTCGTCGGAGGACGCGATCTTCTTTCTCGGCCTCGATGGACGACCCGTGACCTGGAATCGCGGCGCGGAGAGGATGCTCGGCAAGACCAGTGCGGAGTTTGGGGCGATGCTCGAATCGGACACCATTCCCGAGCCGCACCGCGTGCACGAGCTCGCAGCTTTCGCCGAGGTTCTGGCGGGAGGCCGGCTCAACGCCTACATGTCGGAACGCGTGCGTGGGAACGGCACGGTCCTCGAGGTATCCGTCGCGCTCTCACCCGTGCTTGATGCCTCGGGGCGCGTGATTGGCGCCTCCAAGATCATCCGCGACATCACCGACCGCAAGGAGAAGCAGCAATTGGCCGCGCTCAATGGGCAGTTGTCGCGGCAGAACCACACGCTCGAAGAGATGACTGAGCGCGCCCATCGGTTTGTCGATGATGTTTCGCACGAGTTCCGCACTCCGCTCACCGTGATCCGCGAGTATGCGGGGATCATCGCGGACGGGCTGGGCGGAGCAGTGACGCCTCAACAGAAGGAGTGGTTGCAAGTCGTCGATGTCGCGTCGCTCGATTTGAACCAGATGGTCGAGGACTTCCTCGACTCCTCCAAACTTCGCGTCGGGCGCTTGCGGGTTGATCGCCGCGCCTGCACCGCGCAGTCGCTGGTCGCAGGCGTGCGGCAGATGCTGGTCCGCAAGGCCTCAGCGCGCGGGATCAAACTGATCGAAGCAATCGATCCCGATCTGCCTCGCGTCTACGCCGACGCCGAAAAGGTCCGACGCATCCTGATGAACCTCGCGACCAACGCGATCAAGTTCTCACCTGATCGAAGCGCCATCGTCCTTGGAGTGCACGCGACGGCGATGGGTGATGTCGAGTTCACCGTGACCGATCAGGGACAGGGATTGACCGAAGGGGATCTTTCCGCGCTGTTTGAGCGATTCCGACAACTGCCCAGCGTGCTCGCGCCAGGCGTGAAGGGCTTTGGACTCGGACTGAACATCGCGCGCCAATTGGTCTGGCTCAACCTTGGTTCGATCCGTGTGGAGAGCGAGCTTCGCAAGGGCTCGACCTTTGCCTTCACGCTGCCAAGCGAAGATCGCCGAGTCATTCTCGATCGATTCTTTGAGCGGCTTGCTGAGCGCGAGGATCCTCCGACGGAGGTCGCGGTGTTGCGCATCGCTCGCCCTGCCGACCCGATTGGTCGGGAGCAGCAACGCCGACTGCTTGTGGCCACGACGCGGCCCTCGGACATCATGTTGGAGTCCACCGATCAAACTGCGCTTGTCCTCATCGGGCCGACCCAATCTTCGGAAACCTGGCGGATGCGGCTCCTTGAAGGGCTGAGCGCAGGCGACTCCGCGAGCATGGGTCTCGAGGTGACGATCATTGGAAACTGGAGCTATCCCGAAGGCATCGACGCGGCGCGTGTCGCGTTTGAGTCGTGCGGAACATTGGAGGTCACTCATGCAGTCTGAAGTGGTGCACGGACATGGATTGGCCGTTGACGAACCAGATGATCCAACCGCGCAGCGTCGCGTCTTGGTCATCGATGATGACCGCGGTGTCGCACAGGTGCTGGCGATCCGACTGCGCAGCGCAGGCTACGCCACGACGATCGCTCATGATGGCGCGAGCGGACTCGAGGCTGCGGAGATGGAACTCCCTGATGCCATTCTGCTCGACATGCGTATGCCTGGGCTCGACGGCCTCGAAACCAACGCGCGCCTGAAACATCATGAGAGACTTCGGGACATTCCCGTGGTCTTTCTCTCTGCGAATGTGCAGGATTCTGCGCGTCATGCAGCGTTCGCCGCGGGCGCGGCCGCCTACCTCGTGAAGCCCTACGAGCCGAGCGAGGTCCTTGAAGCGATCGCGAACGCTCTCGACGCTCGTGCGCGCACTCCAGTCAATCACCGATCGGTCCAGCGGACCGCCGAGTCAACCGCCGAGTCCACAACCGCAAGGTTTGAAGCAAAGGAAGTCAGCCATGAATCATCCTGAAGGCGCCAACATTCTCGTCGTCGACAACGATCCAGATCTCGCGCGGGTCATCTCGGTGCGGCTCTCGCGGGCGGGACACCACTGTGTCACTGCGGTCTCGGGTGCGCAAGCGCTTGCCGAGTGGCAACAGCGGAGTTTCGACATCGTCATCACCGATGTGAACATGCCTGGGGGCGATGGCATCGCACTGGCCGATGCGCTGCAACGCTCGGAAGCGGTGCCCATCATCTTCCTCACGGGCTTCAAGCACGAGTTCGCCAAGCGCCTGCGCAATGTCAAGAATGTGACGGTGCTCGAGAAGCCGTTTGACCACGCGATGCTGTTGGAGATCGTCGAGGCAACACTGGTTGGCGAAACCGTCGGCGACGACGGATGCCGCCATCCTGGTGGTGAAGGCGGCGATTGAACGGCGGACTCGCGCGGGCCAGGGCCATTCGCGCGCAGCCGTCGGGCCGCAGGGTTCCATCTGTGCGGGCAGGTCCGTTCTTCACATGGCGTTCGCTGTGGACTACAGGCTGATTGGTGGGTGTGGCGTGTCGATGTCCAACGGGAGCCGCCTTGATGCGGCGTCCTACAGGACACCGCCATGCCTACGACCGCTGCCGTTGCCGTTGCCACTCTCACACTCGTCGTGACTTGCTCGACGCGACCGATCCAAGCCGACGATGGTCGCCGCGATCCGACTCGCGATGGGCTTGGCGTGCTGAGCGGCGCGCGCATCGAAACTCCTCCAATGTGGGAGCGCGATGCCGTCCGCGTGATGCACGATGCTGCCCCTTCGAGTGACGCTCGGGCGATGACCGCGCTCGGCGCGCGATACGCCAGTGGTTGTTCGGTCGAACGCGACGATGGCATGGCCGTGCGTTGCTATGCCAGTGCCGCAGAGCAGGGCGATTCCAACGCGATGTTCCTGCTGGCCTCGATGCACGCGCGTGGTCGTGGCGTGGTGCGTGATCCGCGCGTCGCCTTCGAGTGGAGGTTGAAAGCCGCCGACGCGGGCAATGTTCGTGCGATGACCAGCGTGGGAAGCGCGTTCGCGTCAGGCACAGGCGTTGAGGCCGATGGATTTGAAGCGGTGCGTTGGTTCCTCAAGGCTGTCGATGGTGGCGACACGATGGCGATGGCCAATCTTGGCGCGCTCTACCTCGGTGGATTTGGCGGCAACCACGGTGTGCAAGCCGATCGCACCAAGGCGATCCACTGGTTGCGCGTTGCTGGCGAGTGTGGCGATGTCTACTCGATGGTTGCGCTGGGCGATCTCTACTCACGCTCACCGCGAGGCGCGCGCAACTACGACGAAGCGATCCGCTGGTACGCGCGCGCCGTCGCATTGGGAAACACCAAAGCGATGACGAGTCTCGGCGTGCTCTTCGCCGACGGCAAGGGCTGTGATGCAAAGCCTGCGGAGGCGGCGCGACTGTTTCTTGTCGCAGCCAAAGACGGTGTGCCTGAAGCGATGCTGAATCTCGCGGGCCTGTACCGCGATGGCCGCGGCGTGACCAAGAGTCTTGAAGAGTCGTACTTCTGGGCATGCAATGGCGCTGCGTCGCTGACGGATCGCACGCGCGAATCAGCGCTCGCGTTCACTGCACGCCTTGGTGCCAAGCTCTCGGCCGACGCGCGGGCCATGCTCGACGCGCGACACCAGTCGTGGATGGCGCGCGATCGCAGTGCGACCGAGCCGTACGCAGCGGTGAGCGACGAATCCAAGTGACGAACGGATTCAGCGCAGAAGCTTGCGGCTCTTGAGCGTGCATCCAAGCAACTTGTAGAGCACGCGCGCGCCGACATTGGCGTCCCACTCATTGGGCGCGTCCTTGGTCCTAGCGCCAGGCGCGACTTCGCACAGATCGAAACCCACGACGCGCCGCCCGCTGTTGGCGAGCGTCTCAAGCAGATGGCAGACCTCAGGAAAGGTGAGCCCACCAGGAACAGGTGTTCCCGTGTTGGGGCAGAGGTCGCTCGTGAGGCCGTCGATGTCGAAACTGATGTAGACCTCTTTCGGCAGCGCTTGCACGATGTCGGAACAGATCGCGCTCCAAGTTCCCTTGCTGCCGCCGCGAAACTGGCGATCGCGCAACTGTTGGTCGTAGAAGCACTGCACCCGTCCCCGCGACTGCTCGACGAACTCACGCTCACGGAGGCCGAAATCGCGGATCCCAACTTGCACCAACTTTCCAACGGCAGGAAGTCGCGTCATCACATTGTGAAAGATGCTCGCGTGTGACCAGCGGAAACCTTCGTACTCCTCACGGAGATCAGCATGCGCATCGATTTGCAGGATGCCCATGCCCGAGTGTCGCTGCGAGAGTTCAGCGATCAAACCAAACGGACTCGCGTGATCTCCACCAAGGACCGCGGGAATCGTGCCGCGATCAAGGATGCGCTCCGACTCCGTGGCGACATAGCCGTGCACGCGCTCACTGGCTGCGTTGACCGTTTCCAACGCCTTCGCATGCGCACGATTGCCAGCGACAGCGCCGCCAAGCGCGATGATCGGTTCAGCCGCGCGGCGCGCCGACTTGGACAGCGCGGCGATGTCGCGAGGGATCGGCAACATCGCGATGCCCGACTTCCAGATCGCGCCGTATTGCAGATCTTCGAGATCAACCTGCGCACTGGCCGCAAGCACCGCAGCAGGACCTGACGCAGTGCCAGGGCGGTAGCTCGTGGTCGCGTCAAACGGCACGGGAATCACCACAACGCGCGCGTCCTCGACGCGGGTCGTGAGCCCAAAGAGCCCATCACCCGTGGCAGCGGCGTCAGGATCGAAGGACGCATCAAACTTGGAAGTGATGGTGGAAGCGGATTTCCTACGAGTAGCCATAGAACGCGCAATGTACGAGGGCGGCGACGGATGCGCGGCGGGCGCGACCTTGGCACACGCAGCGCATGAATTCAAACGAAGAGTGGGAGCGCGCGGGGTTGCAAGCGCAGCGGGCGGTTGCGAGAATGGCGCGGTTCTGACTCACGCGGCTGTGTTGCAGTCGCACAACTTGTTTTCACCAGAGGAGCGCTGTCATGGCAAGGAATCGATGGCTGGTTCGCGTGCTGACTGTGTGCGCCGTGTGGTTGTGTGCGGGAGTGGCGAGAGGGGATATTGGGACGCCGACGTGGAATTGGAGTAACGGGAATACGTGGGGCTATGGTTACATGGCATCCTTCGGACAGACGTTCGTTGGGAACGGCGAAGCGTGCACGGGGTTCCGCTTTCGCTCGTACAGCGAGTCTGGCTACTACAACTATCCGTACCAAGCGATGGTCTATCGATGGAGCGCCGCGTCACAGCGCGCAATTGGTGCGCCGTTGGCGATTGCGAACAGCACCTTCGCTCAAGGAAACTGTTGCTGGTTTGATCGAGAGCTCCAATTTCCGACGAGGGTGGAGTTGCAGCAGGGTGTCGACTATGTGCTGATTCTTACGGTCACGCCGTGGTGGGGAAATTATTGCTGCGCGTATGCCCATCCTGCAATTCACTACTCGAATGAGTACAGCCAAGGCAACCTCTACTACCTCTCCAACGGCGCAGACGCGAATGCATGGACTGGGCAGCAGTGGAACGACTCGGGCTACGACCTCAACTTCACGATCCGCACCACCGCCGATTGCGACAGCAACGGCATCATCGACGCAGAAGAAATCACCAGCGGCGCTGCGCCGGATTGCAACGCCAATGGCTTTCTTGATGCCTGCGAGCAACTCGCACCAGGCACCGAGACCTTGATCGGGAACGAGCAGGGGCCGATTGGTTCGACGGCCGCAGCGACCTACACCTTCAACGCCGTGCTTCCCGCGCAAGGGGATGTGCAGCTGCGCGTCGATGCGATGGGGGACTTGAGTTCGACGCACGAGTTCTTACTTGTCGCGGTGGGTAGTGGTCCTGCCCACGCCGTCTTCACGGGCGCTGAGTCCGATTGCGCATGGCTCACGGAGACGATCACGATCCCTCGGGAGGAATTCAACGCAGCCATCGTCAAGAACAGCGTGTTCGTGACGGTGTCCGCTAGCCCGACCGTCGATGGCGCTGCGTGTGACGGACTGTCCCTCGTCAAGGTCCAACTCGACTACACCGAGTCCTATCCCGATTGCAATGGCAACCTGATCGGCGACTTCGAAGACTTCTGCTCAGGCTTCAGCGTCGACTGCAACGGCAATCGCAACCCCGACGAGTGCGACCTCGCCAGCGGCGCGTCCTTGGACATCGACGGGGACTCTGTTCCCGACGAGTGCCAACCCGATTGCAACGGCGATCATCGCCCCGATGCGTTTCAGATCTTCGTGGGTGAAGAGCCCGACTGCAACGCCAACGGACTTCCCGACGAGTGCGATCTCTACGCAGCTGGTGCGAGCGACGACTGCAACTCCAACGGCGTGCCCGATGAGTGTGATATCGCAGGCGGCGTGGCGCCTGATTGCGATGGCGATGGCAAGATCGACTCGTGCGCGTTGGCGCAGGCGCTTGTGCCCGATTGCAACGGCAACGGCGTGCCGGACTCGTGCGACATTGCGAGTGGGTTGAGTCAGGACTGTGATGGGGATGCATACCCGGATAGCTGCAACATCGCAGGCCTATGGCGAACATCGCCGACGCAGGCGCCCTTCCAATCGGGAAGTCCTCTGAGCTGGACGATGACGGGAGCGCCCATG
Organism: Planctomycetaceae bacterium; assembly: GCA_947490615.1. GTDB lineage: Bacteria > Planctomycetota > Phycisphaerae > Phycisphaerales > SM1A02 > QWPT01. The sequence continues at coordinate 62,358 of CANLHK010000009.1, forward strand.
GCCGAGATGGACCCGGTAGTCGAGGTTTCTTACTACGGATATGCCGATCCCTGTTACAGCAGCTCGTACTACTACCGGCTGTACGTGGACGGAAATGAGATCGCAGCTTTCTATGACCAGTGTTATGGAGGATGCATCGGCAACACCCGGCAGTTCTCGGTTCCCATGTCGCTGTGGAATGCAGTTGCCGCGGACGGAGTAGTTTCGGTGCTGGTGACGCATCCGAACTACACGAGTTGCTCAAGTTCCTTCTGCAATGTCCGAGTGCGCACCGTTGCCCCCGCCCTCGACTGCAACTCCAACTCCATTCCCGACTCCTGTGACATCGCCTCGGGCTTCGACCACGATTGCAACAACAACGGGCAACTCGATGGATGCGACATCGCGCAGGGCGCTGAGGACGACAACCTCAACGGCTACCCCGATCCGTGTGAGTTGGATCGCGGTGACCTCAACCTCGATGGCAATGTCGATGGTCCCGACCTCGCGATCATGCTCGCGTATTGGGGCGGTGTGAACTACCCCATTGGTGATTGCAGTCACGATGGAGTCATCGATGGCGCCGACCTTGCCATCTTGCTGAGCAACTGGGATGAACCGCTCTGAGAGCTCCGTTCAAACGAAGTGAATCCACGGCGCCCGCGCACTCCGCGGGCGCCGTCTTCTTTCCTTCCTGTACGCTTCCGCCATGATCCACCTTCGCATGGCGCTCGTTCTTGCTGCTTCGTTGGGGCTCTCATCTGTTGCACTCGCGCAGGACCTTCCTGACGCCAAACAAATCACGCTCGACGCGCCGATTGCTTCGGTCACGCTCTATCGCGAGCGGGCGATGATCACGCGCGGTTGTGCGTTGCCCAATGAGCAGGGAACCTTTGAGGTGCGCATCGAGGGACTGCCTGAGAGCATCGACGCTGGGTCGTTGTCGGCGCGCGTCGAAGGCGGCAAGTTGCTTGATGTGCGGTACGAGACGACGACCACCGCCGTCGATGTGTCGACGAGTCCTGAACTCAAGGAGGCGCTCGCGCAGCTCGAACGGTTGCAGCGCGTGATGGAAAAGCTCTCGCTGAGCATGGCCAAGATCAACGATCAGAACGCGCTCTTGAACAGCATCGCCGCCAAGACCGCGACTGAGAGCGCGAAGGACTTCGGTTCCAAGGCGCTTGACCCAGCGGCGCTCGCGCAGCAGGTCCTGTTTCTTGAGACTGCACGGACCGCACTCATCGAGCAGCGCCTGGCCAATGAGGCGGAGCAGCGGACCGTTGCCGCGGAGCTCAAGGCTGTTGGCGATCGAGTCAACGCGCTTGGCGGCAAGCGCCTCGTCGCGCGCGCAGCCATCGTGAGTGTCGGCAAGCCGACGCTTGGCAGCACGACGCTCGCGTTCAGTTACCTCGTTGATGGCGCGAGCTGGTCGCCCGACTACGCCATCCGCGCCCTCGACACCAACGACGATGCGTCGGATCGATTGACCGTCGAGTTCAGCGCGCGCATTGCCCAACGCACCGGCGAAGATTGGTCGGGAGTTTCCGTCACACTGTCGACCGCAGAGCCAACCCGTCGGCCCGCGCCCAATGAGATTCCTGCGGAGTTCCTCGAGATCGCGCCTGAAGAAGAGAAGTGGGCCGAGGGCGGCGAGCAGTTCTTTGATCGAGCGAAGGCTGGATCCGCCGAGGACAAGAAAGACGCGTCGCTTGGTCGACGCTCGCGCAAGCTTGCGGAGAAGTCCGACGCGGAGTACGGCGGGGTCATCGGCGATGCTGGCGAAGACCCGCAACTCGGTGAACGCGTCCAGCTTGGCATTGAGTTGCAGCGCCTGTACGCCGATGCCGCCGTCGACGGTGGTGCGGTCGTGACCTACGCCTTGCCGCGTGCCGTCACGATTCCTTCCGATCGATCGCGCACTCGCACGCAGCGCATCGCCACCATCGAACTCACGCCTGAGTTCTCGCATGTCGCGCGACCGATCGTGGATCCCGTTGTCTACTTGCGCGCGAAAGCCCGCAACACTTCGGGCTATCGCTTACTTGAGGGCAGGGCGCGACTCTTTGTCGGCGAGGATTCGGTTGGAGAGGTCACCTTCCCCACGGTGATTCCTGGCGCGGAGGTCAATTTCTGGCTCGGTGGCGACGCTCGCCTCGAGAGCAAGCGGGTGCTGGTCTCCAAGGAAACCAAGGAAGATGGCGTCTTTGGCAAGAGCTTGGTGACAACTTGGAAGTGGCGCATCGATCTCACCTCCGCAATCGCAGGATCGACGAAGGTCGAACTCGACGATCGCATTCCCGTTTCTCGTAATGAGGCAATCAAGGTGGAGCTGCGCGATCTTTCGCTTCCGCTCTCCACAGACGAGGCGTACCTCAAGGGTGAGCGCACACGGGGGATCTTGCGCTGGACGCTGGAACTCACGGGCCTCAGCAAAGAAGGCAAGCCAAGCGAGCGCAGCATCTCTTGGACAGTGCGCGAGTCGCACTCCGAGGGTGTGGAGATCCGAGCGCAGTCGCACTGAGTGAGAAAGTTTCCCTGACCGATGAACGGGGCTCAACGCGCGCATCGCTTTGTGGTTGAATGGCGCCATGAGCCTCCCTCGCCATCCAAGCATCACTCGTCGTCGTTTCGTGCTGACCTCTCTCGCAGCACCGCTGGCTGCAGGCGCTGCGTCACACCTTGCTTCGCAGATCGCCGCGGCCTCCGCGCCAGCGTTCTTGCGGCGCGGGCTTGGACAGAACGAGAAGCTCCAGGTGCTCAAGGTTGGCGTCGGCGGCATGGGTGCTGCCGACCTCAGCGAGATCTCCAATCACAAGATGGTCGAGATCGTTGGACTCTGCGATGTCAGCCAGAATCAGCTGGATCGATGGACCAAGGAGTCCAAGAACGACAAGGGCGAGACCGTCGCGCCGCGCTTCCCTGAGGTCCCGACCTACCGCGATTGGCGCGAGGCCTACACCGCGCTCGACAAGAAGTTTGACGCCGTGAGCTGCTCGACCGCCGACCACATGCACGCCCCGATCTCGATGGCGGCGATGAACCTCGGTAAGCATGTCTACTGCCAGAAGCCGTTGGCGCAGGGCGCGTACGAGAATCGTCGCCTCGCCGAAATCGCGGCCAGCAAGCCTGAACTTGTCACGCAGATGGGCACGCAGCGCATCGCCACCAAGTGGCGTCGCTTTGGCGGCAAGGTGCTGCGCGAGGGGACCATCGGGCCTATCCGCGAGATGTACGCGTGGACCAATCGTCCTGCTGGTTGGTGGCCACAAGGCAATCCGCGTCCTGAAGGTTCGGATCCTTGCCCAGCGGAACTCTCGTGGGATCTCTTCCTTGGCACCTCAGCGGATCGTCCTTACAAGGACGGCTACACGCCGTTCAACTGGCGCGGCACGATCGATTGGGGCACGGGCGCGTTTGGCGACATGGGTTGCCACATGCTCGATGTGCCGTTCTACGAGCTCGGTCTTGGCGCGCCACTCAGTGCGATCTGCCAACCCGTCAAGGCGTCGAACGATCAGTTCCCTGAGAGCGAGTTTGTCGAGATGAAGTTCGCCGCGACGAACCTCACCGCGCGTGAAGGACTCACGCTGCGTTGGTTTGATGGCGGAAAGTTCCCCGACTTCGATCAGCTCCGTCTGCCCGAAGGTTGGGAAGGCGGCGAGGAAGGCAAGAATGTCGTCAAGGGCGACGGCGGCGTGATTCTCGTCGGTTCGCGCGCGACGCTTTGGTTCCCCATCGAACACGCGTGGGCGCGAATGTTCGCGCAAGGGAAGGACCGCACACTCGTGCACGAGCCATTGAAGACCGTCGACCTCGGTCAGACCAATCACTGGCACGATTGGGTCGACGCCTGCATCGCTGGCAAGAAGGACGCGTGCGTCTCGCGCTTTGAGAAGGGCGGCAAGATGTGCGAAGCCCTCTCCATCGGAGCGATGAGCTGCCTCGATCCTGGCAAGTTGCTCGAGTACGACGCGTCCAAGTGCGAATTCAAGGGCAGTCCCATCGCGACGGCGGCGCTGAAGCGCAACTATCGCAAGGGATGGGAAGTCGCGAACCTAAATCATGTCTGAGCGCCTCTCGAAGTAAGGAATTCATGGATCGCTATTGGCTGAATGTTGGCGATGGGAAGTCCTACGGGCCGTATACGGTCGAGGAGTTGCGCGCCTTCGCAGTTGAGGGTCGCGTCCATGTTGGATGCATGGTCTGTGCGCAGCGCGCCGTTGGTGCATCAGGCGTTGCGGAGCAGTGGGTTCCCGCTGCGACGGTGGTGCCGGACCTCGGGAGTGTGGCGCCGCCGCCGTTGCCTGCTGTGGGTGCGTCGTTCAGGTCCATGCCCAGCGGCGAGGTGCGGCGGGTTCCACTGGTGTGGTCCATCCTCGTGTCGGTCGCGAGTCTCTTCTTCTGTTGCCTTCCTGTCGGCCTCGGCGCACTCTTCGCGGCGACAACCGCCAACGCGAAGTACGAGGCGGGCGACTTTGAGGGCGGACAGCGCCGTGAACGTTCCTATCGCATCTGGATGTGGGTGTCGATCGTGCTCATCCTCATCGGCGCGCTGGTGACCTACTGGACGATCGACACAGCGATGGATCTGATGAAGGGGCTCGACCTCGGCGGCTGAGCGTGCACTGCGGAAGGCGTGTTACCAACGCGGCTGCGTGGTCTGATCCTGTTCGCGAACACGCACAGCGCCGCTGTCACGGTACTGGCCTTGCATCGCGAGTGCCATATCGGCTGCGTCGAGCCAACCATCGCTGTTGAGATCCGCCTGAGCCATGTGACCGAGCCCATGACGGCGAAGGTCTTTCAGGCTGACTCGTGCCAGTGGCGTGCCCGTGTCAAGATTTCCGCCACCACAAGACTCACCGGTCTGGAGGAACTGCAGCGCGATGAAGCCGAAGTCGCCGTTGCTCACCACGCTGTCGCGGGTGTAGTTGCTGCGGCTGGCGAAGTCCTTGTCTGCGCCTCGATCAGAGACGAAGTTTCCAAAGTCGAGGATGTCGATGAGGTTGTCCTGGTTGGAATCGCCCGAAACCAACGCGAAACGAGCAGGTGTCACCCACTTGCCATTGGCGACTGAGAGTGGCTGTGCGTCGGCGAGCGTGTGCGTCGCGTCTTTGAGCGAGAGGCAGGAGTAGTCGGTGCGCACGGGGACTTCAAGGTCGACCGTGACGCCGACGCGTCCGTTGAAGTGCACGGTTGCAGCGAGGAGTTCGCCCGTGCTAAGTCGCGCACGAAGCGGCTGATCGAAGCTGATCGCGGCATTGATGCTGCCCACGAGATCGACCCCAACCGTGAGCAGTTGATGGTTGAGCACGGTGTAAGTTCGGCTGAGCGTCGTGATCGTGCCTGAGGCGTCGGTCACGCTCCACTCAACCACCGAGGTTCCGATGGGGAACACGCTCGGCCACACCGTGGGCGTGCTGCCATCAGCGAGTGCAACGCTGCGGCTGACAAGCAGGATCGGCTCGCACGAATTGGACGCGGTGACGATCGGTTCGATGATTGCAGCGCCAACGAGCGATCCTGCGTCGGTCGCGACCGTCACACCCGCGAGTTCAGGCGCTCCAACAAAGATCGGCGCGTCGAGGGCTGCGATCGTCGCCATGCTGAGTCCTGTGAAGGGCACCGCGACGCCGCCACCGAAGGCTGAGATCAAACAGGGGAAACCGTCGGTCGCGAGCGCGACGCTGTCGGTTGATCCGCAGAATGCGGTCTTGGCGCGGAAGGCGAGTCGCGCCGCGTTGCCGCTGGTGACTCCTTCGCCCGAACCATCGAGCGCTGCACCCGTGCTGAAGGCGACGGAGTCAACGCCCGCATCGACAAAGATCGTCGCGGGGAAGTCCACGCCGCCGACCTCGAAGCCGCCGACGAATTCGAGTTTGGTTGGATCAAACACCACGCGAGCCTGCACACCGACGGCTGCGACAGGGAGTCCGCTGACATTGACCTCGACGAAGAAGATCTCATCCACGGCGACCGTGGTGTTTGCTTCGACGGAGAGAATCGCGGTTCCAAACAGCGCAGCCAATTGCGCAGCGGACATGTTGGTGGAGTCCACCAGGACATTGGCGCTCGTCGAAGCGTTGGCCATGAGCGCTGCAATCTGCTCGGCCGTGAGTGCGGCGGTGATCGAGAACTGTCCGTGGATGAGTCCAATCGCTGCGCCTGCATCGGCGATGGCCGCGAGTTGGAGTTGGTTCATGCCTGTGGCGTGGACAGTGGCCTCACCGTCGAGCGTCGCGTGAAGGAGGGTTGTGATCTGCGCTGCGGATTGCGCCTGCGTCAGCGTGAGGTTCGAGAGATCAAAGATCGCAGCCTGCGCTTCTGCGGAACCCGCGCGCAAGAGTGCTTCGGCAATCGCGTCGAGTTGCGCGTCGCTCATGGCCAACGCGTCGATCGTGATGGTTGCCGCGTCGACAAAGGCCAAGACGATGTTGGCCTTGCTGAGAATCGCGCTCAATTGCGCTGCACTCAGATTGCCGTTGAGGACGATCGCGCCGCCAATCCCGTTGGCAACAAACTTGTCCGCGTGGGCTGCGAGAGTCGCGAGCTTTCCGCCGAGCTCAGAGTCCATCCCCGTTGCGTCGGCCTGTGCCGTGGCGACATCGGACTTCCCGAGCAGAAGCGCGAGTTCGCTGTTGGTCTGCGCGTTGGTGACGGTGAGCCCAAAGATCGAATCAATGAGCAGATCGTGCGTCGCGATGATGCTCAGGGTCGTGGCCAGCATCGCAGAGGCGTCGACACGCACGGTGGCTGCCAGCGCCGTCTTACTGAAGAGCGCGGTGATCGCCGCGTCCGTGAGTCCTGCGGCACCGCTCGAGACCAAGAGCGAGCCTTCGATGCCTGATTCTGCGAGACGCGCGCTTGTTCCTGCCAACGCGGCCAGTTGACGCGTGTCCATCCCCGTCGCGACAGCGCGCGCCATGGCGCGTTGCGCGGAGTTCACTGCGACCGAGTGGCCGAGCAAGATGCTGATCTCTTGTGGCGACTGCGCGCTCGTCAGCGTGAGGTTGAAGAGCTCGTCAACCTGCGCAATCCGTGCAGCGATCTCGGAGAGGCCCGTCGCGGTCATGGCTTCTGCGTTCACGCGGATGATGGCGCTGTCGGCGGCGGTGGAGAAGAGTGCGTTGAGATTGGTGTCGAGGATGGCGCTGCTCAGGTCGAGCGTGCCCGTGAGCCCAGCGGGTGCGAGTTGCGACGGGTGCGCTGCGACGGCGTCAAGTTGCGCGCCGATCATGCCGCTGCCGTCCACGAGCACCGAGCCAACGACCGCGCCAGCGAGCAGGCTGTCGAGTTGCGCTGCAGTCTGCGCGCTCGTGAGGTGCAGTTCGCCGCTGACGCCGCTGCCAAAGGAGGTGTAGTGCGAGGCAATGGCGCAGAGTTGCGCATTGCTCATGCCAGTCGTTGAGACGCGGAAGGTCGCGCCAACCGTTGCGCGCGAGAGGAAGCTGCTCAGCACGGTGTCGGCTGTTGAGTCCGCGGGGAAGCTCGAAGCGTCGAGCACGAAGTTCCCAGCGAAGAGGATCGATCCAGTGATTTCTGCGGTCAGCGCGACCAACACGCCGTCTTGCACAACGATGGTGTCGCCAGCTCGGGAGGCTGCGATCGCGCGCTCAACGCCGCCAGTGGCCGTTGCCGCGCTGACATAGAGCTTGTCGGAAGTAAAGCGGATCAGTCCGCGGCCACTCTCGTCGATCGCGTCGTGGATCTGGTCCGCGATGGCGAAGTTCTTCGCGAGCACGCTGCGGTCGAGCACCGAGCCGATCGCGGTGTAGAACTGCGCGCCCTCGGCGTTGATGCCGCCAAGGTTGGTGACGAGGATCGACTTCAGCGTGGAGTTGCCCGCATGGAGCGTCGAGGCGAGAAGCGCCGTCGAATCGAAGATGAGATCGGCTTGGCTCGAGATGCACTCATGAAGTTGCAGCGCATTGCAGCTGACACCCGCGGCATCGGGATACCCCTCGATGACCACCGCGGCGTCGACGGTTCCAGTGACGATCACGCCATCAAGCGCGAGGCCAATCGTGGAGTCGGCCGCGCCAGCACCAGTGGCGATCAGACCATGGCCGCTTCCACTGCCCACGATCGCCGTGTTGGAGACGATGGCATTGGTGAGGCTTGGGCATGTCGGCGCAACGCGGATGGCGTCGAGCGCGATCGAACTGAACTGCGCATTGTTGAGGAGAAGGTCGTTCACCGCGGCGGAGCCTGCGATGTGCAGCCCGCGCTCCATGCCCGTCGCCACGATCGACTCCACAGTGACGCGTGAAAGCGGCTCGGTGTTGGCGATGTGGATCGCGTTGCTTGCAGCCCCGACGATGCGGAGGTTGCTCACGACGACGCGGCCATCGGCTGCGCTGGTGTTGGCGATGGTGATGGCCGAATCAAGCGCACTCGCGGCGGTGAGGACGGTGCCGTCGAGTCCGCTGCCCGCTCCGACGAGCGCCACGCGCTTGCTGAGGAGGAGTGATTCGCTGTAGTTGCCCGCGGCGACGCGCACAGTGTCGCCGTCGGCCGCGAAGGCGATGCTTGAAGCGATTGATGTGAAGTGACCCACGGCCGAGCCACCGCGTTCGACGGCGATTGGCGCGTTGCTGAACGACTGGAACGCGTCGTGGCGCGTGTTGAGCGCAGCGATCTGGAGGTCGGACATTCCAAGCAGATTGGCCGAGAGCGACGAACCTGCGACCACGCGGGCGAGGATCGCGTTGAGTCCCGCTGCGTCCACGACATTGCTCGCATCAAACGCGAGGTCGCCGTAGAGCTTCTCACTCGAAGTCGCTGCGAGCGCAGCTGTGAGCGATGCATACGCGCTTTCCGCGCGCCCGACGATGGCGACGGTCGCATCGCTGAACACAATTCGCTCGACGCCGCGCACGCTGTCGCTTCCGTCGGTCGTGGTTGTGACGGTGAGCGTCACGCCTGACGAGGCGAGCGCGCCTTGCATGCTGGAGTTGTACATCGCGCGATCGATGCCAGCGCCGCCAAGGATGGTGTCATCGTGGGCGCCGCCTTCGAGCGTGTCGTCGGTGGTTCCGCCGGTCAGCGTGTCGTTTCCTTCGAGCGTGCGGATGACGCGCGTCGCGTGGATCGAACTCGCGAGGACGAGATCGTCCGTTGTCGTGCCGAGGATGTCGACGGTGCCGAGCCCATTCACGGTGATCGTGTGTTGCGCTGCGCGGATCGCCAGCGTGCGCGTGGCGGCGATCGAGCCATCGAACTCAAGGGCCGCGGTGGTCAGGGAGCGGAAATCGGTGTCGGTGCTCAGGGCGCTGGTAGCGGCGCTGATGGCGACCGTGCCCGCGCCAGCGATGGCACGCAAGTGCGCCTGCGAAGCGCGCAGCGTGAGCTTCGCACCTGCGTCGACAGATCCCGCGAGATCCAGCACGCTCTCAACACCTGTGAAGTCGGCATCGGCGGTGACAGCGCCGAAGATCACGGCGGTTCCGCCACCCGTGAGAACTTGGCCGTTGGCTTGCGCCGCCGTGAGCGTGAGCGTTCGTCCGAGCGCGATCGACGCGCCAACGCTGCCGTCGAGATCGAGCACGATTGCGGGAGCGAGTGAGACGAGCGAAGTGTCGAGTGCGAAGTCACCGACGAGTGCGATGCTGCCCGCGCCTTCGATCACTTGGCCTGACACGCGTGCTGGTGCGATGCGCAGTTGACCACCTAGAGCGATCGAGAAGCGCGGCGCGCTGCTTGGAAAGGTGAGGTTGGTCGTCGTGACGCCGGTGAGATCAGAGAAGCCCGTCAAGGCGTCCGATCGAATCGCGACCGTGCCGAGTCCCGCGATCGACTTGCCATTGGTCTCCGCCGCGGTGAGGAGCAGCGTCTTGTCAGCAGCAAGACTCACGACCACATCGGCCTTGGCGATTTGCGTGCAGACGGCCGTGACGGCCGCGATGTTCATGCCTGCGGCGTTGATCGTGACCGTGGCGCCTTCACAGGTGTGCGTGAGCAAACCAGTGATGCGCGCGCCGAGTGCGAGCGGGTCCGAGGTGCCCGCTGGGTTGTACAAACCGTTCGAAAGCGTGAAGGTGCCGAAGACGCCTTCATCCGCAAGAAGATTGGCGTTGAGTCCGAGCGTTCCCAGAGTCGCAGGCGTCATGCCTGTGGCGTTCGCCGTCACCTTGGCGCCGCCGCTGCCTGCGAGGGCGAGCGCTGCGCTCACTTGTGCCGCGGTGCTTGCAGAGGTCAGATGATTGGTGCCCGCGGCGCAGTTCGCGCTCTGCATGGCAAACGCTGGAAGCGCCGTCATGCCAACCACAGTGCACGCAATAAAGCTCGCCGTCAGAAACGCGTTCAGCGTCCGCGGCGCGGAAATCTGCGCTGCAGGGTGCGCATGGTGGGGCATGTCACTGTTCCTTTGCGGTACGGGACGGACTCTGCACGCAATGAACAACCGCGTGCAACCATCAACCCACTTCGCGAGATGACGACGCGTCCCCCCGGTGAGGAGGGGAAGTGCCGCGTAAACATCAGGCCGAAAGGGACTTCCGCAAACCGCGCCTGCCGAGATTGGGCGAATCCTTGGGGCGGACTTGCCACGATGGACTCCGTGCCTGAAGTACAGGACCTGCGCGTGTCGACAGTCCGAACGCGCAAAGCAAAGGGTGGATGTCCGCGTGGGAACGGCGTCGCGGGGCAGCGCTCGCGGTGGTTATCCGCGGCGCCCGAACAGTCGTCCGAGGACGCCCGAGGAGGACTTCTCGTGCTTGACGAGGAGTTCGAGTTCACCAGCATCGAAGTAGATGCCGCCGCATGAGCCGCAGCGGTCGATGACCACGCTCTCGAGTTTCACTTCCGCCATGGTGCCGCCGCACTTGGGGCAGCACATCCAATGGGTCGCCTTCGCCGACGCGCTGCTCGCGGCCTTGCGCTTGGCGTCAAGCTCTGCGCGAAGTTTCGCGAGCTGTTCAACCTCTTGCTTCTTAAAGGCTGCGTCTTCTTGGTTGTATCCGGTTGAATCAGTGATCGAGCTCATGGGTGGGTTCCGCGGTGGTCGGGTCGTGGTCTTGAGGATAGCGGGGGTGGCGGCGTTGTGCGGCAAGAGTCCTGACTTGAACATGGTCAATTGCGCCGAGATCGCGTAGGGTCGAAGGATCGAGAGGAGGGGTAGAGTGCGGAGCCCATGTCGGCTTGGCGCCTTCCAATTCTCGTTGCACTTGCCTTGGCGGTTGGTTGCGGCAACGCCACGCAGGCTCCTTCTGTCCTCAAACATGTCGTGCCCTATGAGGGAGTGTCCGAGCCAAGCGCTGGATCGAAGCCCATTTTTTCGAAACTCTACTCAGGAAGCGCGCCCGTCGGCGACGCTGCGTTTGAGCAACTCAAACAACTCGGCGTGCAGACTGTCCTCTCCGTCGATGGCGCGATCCCTGACCTCGAGAGCGCGACGGCGCACGGCATGCGCTATGTCCATCTCCCCATTGGATACGACGGTCTCGACGAGGAACGCGCGGCGCTCCTGGTGCGCGTTGTGCGTGATCTTCCCAAGCCGGTGTACTTGCACTGTCATCACGGGCAACATCGCAGCGCCTGCGCCGCGGCGGTGGTGGCGATCTCGCTTGGTTGGCTCACGCACGAGGCTGCCGTCGCGCAGATGAATCTCTCGGGTACCAGTGCGGCCTACCAAGGACTTTGGGAGAGCGTGGCGCGCGCGGAAGTCCTGACCGAGGAGGCGATCGACGCGGCGCCATCGGAGTTTCCTTCGCTCACGCAGCCGCTGCCTCTGGTCAGCGCGATGGTCGCGATCGATGCTGCGCTTGATCAGATCACCTCCTCATCTGGCAAGACGCTCGCGCAATCAGCGGCGCACGCGGGAACGATCGCCGATCTCTTGCGCGTGCTTGGTGAGGAGGAACGCGCACACACGCGGCTTTCACCGCAGTCTCAGACCATGCGCATCCTCTTTGAAGAGAGCGCCGCAGCCGCCACCACACTCGAGCAAACGCTCGCTGCAGGTGGAGGCGCGGGACTCGGCCGCGCGATCTCGGCGTTGAAATCGAGTTGCACCAAGTGCCACGCTGTGTTTCGCGATGAGCGCCGTATCAGCGCGCGGTAGCCGCGCTTGCAACCAAACTGCGCCTGAAACGCCTCGCGATCCATGCAGAGACTGCGAGCTCTTGGCGGGGAAAACTGGAGTCTCCGCGTAAACCCCGTTTGCGGAACTCGTCTGTCGTGTCACAATCCCGTGACTCGGCGCACGCCGAGCTTCCGTAGTGGCGCGTCATAGGTCAGCATGTTGGATGGCAGCATGTCGCACTTGGGAGCCGATCGCCCTTGTGAACATTCGTCGCTCCTTGGCGGCGCAGTGTTCGCGTGGACCGCAGCGGCGCTGGCGTGCGCGACCTCGATCGCCTCGGCACAGTCCTTCACGCCGTTCACCAGTGAGCACGCTGCGCGCGGCGTGATCTACAACATGATGTTCACGCCGCCACTCGACAACCCGCAGGATGGGTTCGGGATGGCCGCGGCGGATCTTGACGGTGATGGCGATTTGGATCTCGTGTTGCTCGGTCGCGCCGACGGACTCGTCGGGCTCTATGAAAACAACGGTGTCGGCATCTTCACCAACCGCAGCGCCACGAGCGCAATCGCCGCGACAGCAGCGGGCGCGGGAGTGAGCGCGTTCGATTACGACAGCGATGGCGATCTGGACCTCTACCTCGCGCAGAAGAATCGCGCGAGCAAACTCTGGCGCAACGACGGCGCGCTCTCCTTCACCGATGTGACTCGCGCCGCAGGCCTCGAGCTCACCGCTCCAGTGACGGGCACCAGCGTCGCCGACTACGACGGTGACGGTTGGCTTGACCTTGCGGTGTGTGTGTACTCCGCGAGTCAGGCCAACAAGCTCTACCGCAATCAGGGCGACGGGACCTTTGCGGAAGTCGGCGCTGCGCTCGGCGTCGCCTCGCTCGGACTTTCCTACGCCTCAGTGTGGAGCGATTACAACCGCGACACCTGGCCTGATCTCTGCGTCAGCAACGACCGCGGAGTCAGCGGCGTTCCCAACCAACTCTGGCGAAACGACGCTGGTGTGTTCAGCGATGTCTCGGCGAGGAGCGGCATGCAGGTCTCGCTCTGCTCGATGGGTGTCGCCTGCGCCGACCTCACCGGAGATGGACGCAGCGATTACTACTTCACCAACCTTCCTGATCGAAGTCCGCCGCTGTTGGGCGTCAATCCGCTGCTGGTTTCCAGTGTCGGCAACACCTTCACCCAGGCGCAAGCGCTGTGGGGCGTTGAGAATCGCAGGATGAGTTGGGGCGCGTGCTTTTGGGATGTTGACAACGATGCAGACCTTGACCTCTATGTGAACAACGAGTTCCAGCCCAACGCGCTCTTTCAGAACTCGGGCACGCCACCGATGTCGGAGATCGGCGCAGCCGCTGCCGTCGCGGGGACGGCGAATCTCTCGTTTGCCTCGGCCATTGGGGATCTCGATGGCGACGGTGATCTCGATCTCGTCGTGAACAACCTTGGCGGCGCTGTTCGGCTCTACATGAATCAAGAGGGTCAGTCGCGGAACTGGCTGCGGCTGCGTGTCGCTGGCAGTGGGAGTGTGCGCGACGCGATTGGCGCCTGCGCGACGGTGCAGCCTGCCGATGCCAGCGGCGATGTTGGTCCGACGCAGTGGCGCGAAGTGCTCTGTGGCGGCAACGGCTATCTCGCGCAGCACGAGACGACGCTGCACTTTGGCCTTGATGGAGCCACGCGCGCTTCGACGGTGGAAGTGCAGTGGCCTGCGCTGGGTGGCACGCGGCTGCTTTCAAACCTCGCCTCCAACATCGTGTGGACGGCGTACCCGCCTTCGCGTCTTGGTGATGTGGACGGAAACGGCACGGTGGATCTGATCGATTGGGCGCAGTTCACAAGTTGGGGCACGGGTCCGCTGCTCCCAGGGCGCGAGATGCTCGACGGCGATGGCGACGCCGATCTCGATGCCTCCGATGTCGACGCCTTCTGGTCGCGGTGTTCGCTCACGCGCGGCGACCTTGATGGCAATGGCAGTGTGCGAGCGGACGATCTCGCGTTTCTACTCGTTGCATGGGGAGAGTCGGGTGTCACGGCGGATCTCGATCTCGACGGGGCCGTCGGGGCATCCGACCTCGCGCTGCTCCTCTCGTCGTGGACGCCTTGATGGAGATGGCGCATCCGAGCGCTTGGCAATCGCGGCAGTACACTCGACGCCAGCACGGGATCTTGGGTGCGGGAGAACTCCAGCTAGGAGCGCAGCGCTGTCGACATTCGCGATCACCTCAACACGCTCGGCTGAGCCGCGACTCCTTCGGCAGCTTGACGCCACGCGCGCGCTGTCGGATGCGATGGCGGCGGTGCTTGTCGACCACCACGAGGGTGAAGCGTTTGACTTCGCGCGCACGATGGTCTTGGTTCCTGGCGGCCGTTTGGTCGATTCGCTCGAACGCAATCTCCTCGCGCGCGCGCGCAGCGCGGGCCATGCGCTGATTCCGCCGACGATTGTGACGCCTCTCATGTTGGCGGCTCGATTGGTGGTTCCTGAAATGCCCGTGCTCAACGCGCTGGCCGCGCGGTTGTCGTGGCGCGAAGTGCTTGAGTTGTCGCACGCCAACGACGATGGATTCGAGGCGCAGGTGGCTGGGGTCTTTGGCGGCGTCGGCGCGATCGACGCGCGCGTTCGTTTGCGACTCACGCAGCGATTGCAGCGACTCGCATCGGAGGTGGCCTCGGCCATGCTCACGATGGATGGTGTGGCGCGGCACGAGGCGATCGTGGCGCGGAGCGACCTCGTGAAGAAGCTCGCGGTGTTGCGCGAGTGCGCCGCACGGCGTGACGCACTGTTGGCGAAGCTCGGCGCGCAAACGCGAGATGACGCGCTGCGCGAGGCGGTCGCGGCGCGGCGTCTCTTGACGGACGGGCTTGATCGAATCGTTGTTCTCCTCGCCGATCCTGAACAGGTCCATCGCGCGCTGCTCACGGGACTCGGTGCGTTCGGCGTGCGGGTCGAAGTCTGCGTGCACTCGACTTTCGCGTTGGACGCCGAGGGCTTCCCACTGGCGCACCAGTGGGAGCAGCGGCGATTTCCTGAGTCGATCCTCGCGAGTTCTTCCATCCGCGTTGGCGATGGACCGAGCGAATCTGCGCGCGAAGCGATGGCAGCGATTCGCGCGCACGCCAACACCATTGGCCGCGCATTGACGAGTGATGAACTCGCGATCATGGCTCCAGACGCACCCACGCGTCTTGAACTCGAGCGCGCGCTGGTCCTCGAAGGATCTTCTGCGGCCACCGTCGAGTCGCGCCTCTTCGCGGCCACACGATTGGGCTCGCTGCTTTCTCGACTTTCGGAACTGACAGGCGAAGGCACCGCCGAGTCGCTCGCTGCGTTCGTGCGTCACGACGATGTGGCGACGTGGCTTCGCGAGAAAGGCGAGATCCAATCGGCGCAGAGCACGGTGTCGCAGTATCGAGCCGAGACCTTGGTGGGCTCGTGGCGGGATGAATTGCTGCAGTCGGCCTCGTCGAAGCCGCTCTCTGACAACTTCAAGAAGATCCGCGACGCGGTCGCCGCGCTGGTGCAGCCGCTTTCGGAATCGCGCGCCGCGCACGAGTGGGCTCAACCATTGCGCGAGGTTGTCTGCACGATGGTGGGCGAGGACACCCGCGGCGCGTTTGCCAACGAGCGCAGCGGATCGATTCGACTCTTCGATCGCGTGCTCAAGGAACTCGCGGATGTCCCTGCCGAGTTTGCCGCTCCGATGCGCGCCGCCGAGGCGCTCTCGCTCGTGCTTGATGAGGCGCAAGGCCAGAAGATCCGCGACGAGGAGCTCTGCGAGGGAGTGTCCATCATCGGATGGCTCGACGCGGGCATGGCGGATGAGCGTGTGCTCATTCTCGCTGGATTCTGCGAGGGTCAGGTTCCGCAGGGCGCGCCGATGGATCCCGTACTTCCCGATGACACGCGACGCGCGCTGGGGCTTCCGTCGGGCAGTCGCTATGCCGCGCGCGATGCGTGGATTCTCGATGGCATTCTCGCGCGCAGAAACGCGCGCGACTCAGCCAGCGGGGAGGGCGGCGCGACGATCTTCATCGTTCCGCGTCGCACCGCTGAAGGTGATCCGCTCAAACCCTCGCGCTTTCTTCTGCGCGTTCCTGCGGTTGAACTCCCCGCGCGGGTGAAGCGGCTGTTTCCAACCGAGACTCCTTCGGTGCGCATCGAGAGCGTCGGCTCAGAGATCGGACGCGCCGACTTTCGCATCACGCCGCCGTTGCCTGGTGCAAGTATCCAATCGGTTCGCGTGACGGCGTTCAAGACCTTCATCACCTGCCCATACCTGTTTCAGTTGCAGAACGATCCTCGGCTCAAGCTCCGTTGGCAGGACGAGCGCGCGGTCGAACTCGACGCGATGGGGTTCGGCACGCTTCTTCATGCAGCACTCGAGGGTTGGGGAAAGGCTGAACAGAAGGGTGGCAAGCGGACCGAAGATCCGCACGCCATCGAGAAGAGCGTGTGCGCGCAACTCGATCGGTATGTCGCCGACCACTTTCCAGCGAGTTCGCGCACGGGCGCGCTGCGCGTGCAGATCGAGATTGCCCGCAGTCGACTGCGTCGCTTCGCGCTGCTGCAGTCGGAACACGCGAAAGCAGGCTGGCGCGTGCACGCCGTCGAGCGCGCCTACATGGAAGCGCCAAAGCATGATGGTGTGCAGGCGCCTCGATTCCCTGATGCCGATGGTGTGTTTCTGACGGGACGGATTGATCGCGTGGACATCCTCGAAGGCGTTGGGCGATTCCGCGCGCTGGACTACAAGAGTTCAAGCAGTGGCGCGACACCGACGGCGACGCATCTCAGGATCAGCGGCGGCAAGGCCGCGCGGACGGTGCGGTGGATTGATCTGCAGCTGCCGCTCTATCGCGTGTTGCTTCGGACGCAATCGCCGTCGGAGCTCGTTGCACCCAACGATCTGGGCTATCTCAATCTCGCAGCGAGCATGGAGAAGAGCGGTTTCGCGTTCCTTGAGGCAAGCGAAGGCGAACTTGCGGAGGCCGAAGAGTTGGCGCGGGACATCGTCAAGGAGATTCGCGCGGGACAGTTCACACCATCCGAGCGCGTGCCTGTGCAATGCGATGATCCGTTGGCGCCGATCTGGGGCGTTGGGATGCGCGGCAGCGATGCCGAGTCGGACAGCGCGGGGGAAGCGAGCGAGGACGACGCATGACGGCGCGCTGCTCACTCGTCATCGCCAACGCGGGCTCGGGAAAGACCTGGACGCTTGCCAATCGCATCATTCATTGGTCGCTCGAAGAACTTCGCGCTGGTCGCAAACCTGAACCAGCGCGCGCGTTGGCGGTGACCTTCACGCGCAAAGCTGCGGGGGAGATTCTCGCGCGCATTCTTTCGCACGCTGCCCAAGGTGCCTCTGCCGGAGAGGAGGGCGCCAAAGCGCGCAGCGCGTTTGAAAAGGTCATCGGTCCCGCAACAGAAGCCGAGTACCTCAGTGTCCTCGAGGCGCTGTGCGCGGAACTTCACCGATTGCAGATCGGCACGATCGATGGGTTCTTTCACCGCATCGCCAGTGCAATGCCCGCGGAGGTCGGACTGCCTGCGGAGTGGACGCTTGGCGACGATCGCGCGTTGGATGAACTGCGCGCGCAGGCTGCCGCAACGCTGCTCGCACACGACGAGGCGCACGAGCTCATCGTGCTTCTCGAGTCAGGGGAGCCCAAGCCATCGGTCACGAGCGCGATCACGCGTTTGCTCGGCATGGCACGAGGTGCTTCGCCGCTGGACATCTATCGCGCCACGGCCATCGGCGGCCCCGACGCGATGGCGCGCGCGTGGAATTGGATCGACACACTGACAGTGCAGTCGCGGCTCACCATCGAGCAGTTTGATGAGCTCGCTGCGCGCGTTGCACTGCTCGTCCTGCCGAACACGAAGGGCGGGACGCCCGACGGGCGTTGGACGAAGGCGCACGCAGGCCTCGTTGCGCAGCTGCGGCTTCACGATTTCCGTGCGCTCGCGGGATCCACCTTCTTGCGCGCGATGGTCGAGGGCGCTTCGTATCAAAAGATCGTCATGCCGACCGAGTTCTGTGAACTCGGCGGCTTGCTCGCGCCGCACCTGCGCAAGGCGTTGGTTGCGGATCTCGAGCGGCAACTCAAAGGCGCGCGCTCGGTGTTGCCGCAAGCGTGCGAGGCGCTTGATCGATTGCAGCAGGAGCAGGGGATCTTCGGATTCGCAGATGTGGGGCGTGGCGTCGCGCGGGCTGCGTCACGGGCAGACTCCGCCGTCGCCGATCCAGCGATGCTGCGCGCAATCCTTGGGAATGACATCCGTGATCTCGCGATCGATGAAGCGCAGGACACTTCCGTCGAGCAGTTCCTCTCGCTGCGTCCGCTCCTCAACGAAGTGCTGACCGGTGTGCGCGGCGGTCGGTTTCTTCTCGTCGGCGATCCCAAGCAGTCCATTTACGGTTGGCGCGGCGGTACGCCTGGATTGATCGCGCACCTGGCCAGCGCCTACGACGCGCAGTTGGACACCAGCCTCGCGCTGACGCGCAGTTACCGTTCGGCGCCCTTGGTCATGGACCTTGTGAACCGCGTGTTCGGAAATCTCGCCGACGATCTCTTGCACCTCGTCGACCTAGAGCACAAGTCAGAACTCAGCGGTCTCGGCGACTGGGCGAAGGCGCGTGGACTTCCATCGGCGTGCACCGAGAGTGCTTTCAAACGCGCCGTGGCTGCGTGGCCGTTTGTGCGACATGAGTCTGACAAGACCTCGCTGTTCGGTCGCGTTGCCGCCTACGCCTGCGGCAAGATCGCTGCGGCAGGCAATGAGCCCGAACGCGAACTCTCCGCCTGCGCGTGCGCTGCAGCCATCGCCGCACGACTGCACCGCGAAAATGGCAAGCAATCCATCGCGGTGCTGGTTCGCAAGAACAGCGAAGTCACCGAGACGATCCTCGAACTCAAGAAGCTCGGCGTTCCAGCGAGCGACGAAGGAAGCGCCACGCTCCTCGACTCTCCTGCAGTGGCGCGCGTGGTGGCGCTGCTGCGGCTGATCGATGATCCGAGTGATCGCATTTCGCACTTCATCCTTTCGCATGGCGCGATGCAGGCGGTCACGGGTCTTGCTCCGATCGAGACACATCCGAGTCTGGAAGCGGCGCATGCGGCGGCGCAAGTGTTCGCGAGCGACTCTCGCGCGCGCATCGCCAACGAGGGGCTTGCGGCGGTCTTGCTCGCGGTGTTCAGATCGCTGCGCGCACAAGGGCTCGCCGCGCGGGATGAGGCGCGGATTGCTCGCGTCATTGCGCTTGCGGAAGGAGTCGCCGACAAACCGCTCGCGCGCCTCTTGGACTTCATCGAGGCCATCGCCGCGGACAAGGCGGACTCCAGCAGTTCCGATGCGGTGCGGGTGATGACCGTGCACAAGTCGAAGGGTCTTGAGTTTGACGAGGTGGTGCTCGTCTCGCTTGATGAGGGTTGGGGCGCTGCGCCAACGGGCTGGGGCATGCTCGTAACGAGTCCAACCGAGCCGCCGCGCATGGTCGCACCGCTGGCCAACGAGGAGATACGAGAGTGGGTGCCTGAGCTTCAACTCTTCGAGCGCGACGAGCGTCGCCGCCGTGTGCTCGATGATCTTTCGAGTCTCTATGTCGCCATCACTCGCGCGCGGCACGGCGTGTACTTCGTGGTCGACGCGAAGCAGGGCGGCACGCTGCCTACCGCCACGAAGTTGATCGCGCACGCGGTCGATCACGCCAGTGAGCAAGGTGTGCAGGATGCTCTCAATGGCGCGCGCAACTTCAGCAGCGCGTTGGCGACGGCTCAGCCTGACAGCGAGCATCCGTTCTGGACACACGAGAGCGGTCAGCGAGTCGTCGTCGCGCCCGTCCTTGCGCCAGTATCGTCACTCCCAACAGTTGCTGCGTTGAGCACGGGACCGCTCCCAGTCGAGGTGCGCAAGAAGGCGAGTGCGCGGGCAACCTCGCCATCGTCCCACGCAGCAAAAAGTCTCTGGTCCTTCGATCCGTTTGGTGATGAGGACACGGCGCTGCGCGGAGTCCTTGTCCATGAGTGCTTTCGCGAACTCGAATCGTTCGCGTCGTTGGGCACCGCCGAATCGATCGCTGCGTTGGTCGATCGCGCGGCGCAACGAACTTCTGTTGAGAAGGGCAGTCTCATCAACGCGTCACTGCGCGGCGAGGTCGCTGCACTCTTGGCACGACTTCGATCAACTGCCGTGGCCGCTGCACTGCGCGAGGGTGAGGGCGTCTCCGTTCGCACCGAGTTGCCCTTCGTGCACGACTCTGCACGGGGGCTCGTTCACGGACGCATCGACCGTTTGGAACTCCATCGGGACGGCGAAGGCACGCTCGTGGGAGCGGTCATCCTCGACTTCAAGACGGGCGCGACGCACTGCGACGCCGCGGCGCTGAGCGAGAAGTCTCGGACCTACTTTGAGCAACTCGAGGGCTACGCGGCCGCGGTCGGCGGGATGTATGAGCTCGACCGCAGCGCCATCACGCTGAAACTCCTCTACCTCGATCGCGGGTCTGTCGAGACACGGTGACGAGTGTGGGAAGAGGGTGAGATGACGGTGGCTCGCGCCGCACGAATGCGCCCAATGCAGCCAAAAACACGGTGTAAAACGACATCGACCGTCGAGGGGATTGAGATCCTCGACGGTCGATTTGGCTCGAAGCGCTATCGTTATTGTTCTGATGCAACGCGACGGTTCCGCCTCCGCGCACATCAGCCCAGGGGTTGCCTAGGGTCCCTTTTCCAAAGCCTCCGCCCGAGCATTCTTCGAGCCAGCCGGGCGGCTGTTCTTCGCCACAGGAGAAGAGACTGTTCGCCCGTCGGTTCTGCGCAAGAAGCGGAAAGAATTTCGCTCCGATGCTCCGATGGGCTCGGACCTTGCAAATCGGAGCCCGCCTTCGGAGGCTTCGAGTTCACACCCGCCGATAGGTCGGAACTGGTCCGGCCTTCGTTACACTTCGATTCGTGCATTCCACAAGAGCCGCCTTCGTCCTTCTGTGTTTCTTGGTCGCTGCTGCGGCTCGCGGCTTGGTCGTTTCGGACGCTGCGCACTCCGCTGCCTCCGAGCCCGTGCGATTTGGGCGCGACATTCGACCGATCCTCGCGGACCGCTGCTTCCTGTGTCACGGTCCTGATCGTGAGAAGCAGCAAGCCGAATTGCGACTCGATCTCCGCGATCACGCGTTGGCGATGCGCGAAGACGGCGCTGCGATCGTGCCTGGCGATGCCGAGCGCAGCATGCTCTGGCATCGCATCAACTCGCACGATGCCTCGATGGTTATGCCGACCCCGAAGAGCGGCAAGCGGCCACTCACTGAGAACGAGCGCTCGCTGGTTCGGCGTTGGATTGATCAAGGCGCTTCGTACGAAGATCACTGGGCGTTCACGCCACCCAAGGCGAGTGTGACTCCCACCGTGCGCACCCGCGACTGGGCGCGCAACGATCTCGATGCGTTCGTTCTCGCGCGTCTCGAAGCTGCGCGCACGCTGCCAAGCAACGAGGCAGACGCGGAAGATCTGGTGCGCCGCGTGTTCCTCGATCTCACGGGACTTCCGCCGACTCCAGAAGAGACCGACGCCTATCTCGCGGATGCGCGCAGCAATCGCTACGAGGCGCTCGTTGATCGTCTCCTGACCGAAGAACCGTATCGCAGTCGCACCGCCGAGCGTCTGGCCGTGCCGTGGCTCGACATCGCGCGCTACGCGGACACCTGCGGCATTCACATGGATGCGGGCCGACAGATGTGGTTGTGGCGCGACTGGGTCTTGGAAGCGTTTCGCGACAACAAGCCCTACGACCAGTTCATCACTGAGCAACTCGCTGGTGACCTCATTCCCAACGCGACCACGCAGCAGGTTGTGGCCAGCGGATTCAATCGTGCGCATGTGACCAGCGACGAAGGCGGCGCGATCAATGAGGAGTACCTCCTCGAATACGCCGTCGATCGCGTGAACACCACGGGTGCTGCGTTCCTTGGACTCTCCGTCGGTTGCGCGCGCTGTCACGATCACAAATTTGACCCAGTGACGCAGGAGGATTTCTACAGCCTTCTCGCGTTCTTCAACTCCAACCAAGAGCCTGGCATCTACTCGCAGCTCCCTGACGCCAATCGCGCCATGGAGCCGTACATCGAGGTGCCGCGCAAGGAAGACGAGGCCAAGCTCGCTGCACTCGCGGAGTCACAGCGCCTTGCGCGCGAGCAGCAGGAGCGCGCTGGCGAAAGTGAGCGCGGTGAACTTGACGCGTTTGTCGCAGGCGTGCGTGCTGGTTTCGCCGCGGTGCCTTCGACGGTTGTGTCGGCGACGAGTCGTGGCGGCGCGATGATGACGGTGCAGCCCGATGGTTCGGTGCTCGCCACGGGCGCGAATCCAAACAACGATGAGCACACGCTTGTGCTGCGCACCGACAGTGTGGATCTGCGCCTCCTCATGCTCGAAGCGCTCACCGATCCGTCGCTTCCCGAGAATCGCGTCGGTCGCGCGCCCAATGGCAACGCGGTGCTTGACGCGATCTCGGTCGTCGCAGTGTCGGTCGCTGATCCGACGCAGCGCGAGCCCGTCGACCTTACTTGGGCGTGGGCGGATTACGAACAAGAGAACGGCGACTACCGCGTCGTGAACGCGCTGACCAAGGGCGAAGGCCGTCAGTGGGCGGTGCGTTCGCATGAGGTCCCCGGTCAACGCACGGCGTTGTTCGCCGCCGCGAAACCCTTCGGCTTTGCGGGCGGCACGGAACTGCACATCACGCTCGAGTACGAATCGCCCTACGCGAACCACATCTTTGGCCGCGTACGCGTGACGCCGATGACCGCGACCGATGCAGCGTTGGCACAGCTTCCTGACGCAACGAGCGGTTGGTACATCGCGGGGCCGTTCAGCGGCGCGGCGGGTGCCGCGTACAACTTGACCTACGGACCCGAACTCGAAACTCGCTTTGAGCGCGGCAAGAACTTCAAGTTTGAAGAACAGCAAGATGCGTGGCGATACGCACCGAGCGTGGTCGACGCGACTCCAGCGCGACTCGCGCAGAGCGTCGGCTGCGAGTTCGTGGCACGGCAGATCTACTCGCCGTCGGCACGCACCATCGAGCTTTCGTTTGGATCCGACGACGGCCTCGTGCTCTATCTCAACGGCAAGAAGGTGCACGAGAACAGGACCGATCGAGGCGTTGCGCCTGATCAGGATCGCGTGAAGCTCGAGCTTGTTCCTGGCGAGAACTTCCTCGTCTGCAAGGTGGTCAACACCGGGGGCATCGCGGGATTCTTCCATCGAACCATCGTCGGCGAAGGGGTGTTCGATCAAGGGATGCTCGCACTCGTCGCTGGTGACGCCCATGTGCGCGCTGAGATGGCCGAACGCGGCCGTAACGCGTGGCGCGTGCGCTTCTCGCCGTCGTACATCGCCGCGCAGAAGGACATCGATCGGATCGACGCTGAGCGCAAGGTGTTGCTCGCGTCGACGCCGCGCACCATGGTGATGAAGGAAACCGCGATGCCGCGGGCGACCTTTGTGCAGTTGCGCGGCGCCTACGACAAGCCCGACAGCGCGCGTCCCGTCGAGCGCGGAGTTCCTAAGGTGCTTGGTGCGCTTCCTGTGGATGCGCCGCGCAATCGACTGGGTCTTGCGCAGTGGCTGGTCTCGGCGGAAAACCCGCTGACGGCGCGGGTCACCGTCAATCGCGTCTGGGAAATGTTCTTCGGCAACGGTCTGGTCCGCACCAGCGATGACTTTGGCTTGCAAGGTGAATGGCCAGCGAACATCGAGTTGCTCGACACGCTTGCGGTGCGATTCCGTGAGGGCGGTTGGGACCTGCGCGGGCTGGTGCGCGACATCGTGACCAGCGCGACCTATCGACAATCTTCGCGCGTGCGCACCGACCTCGTGACATCCGATCCAGGCAACCGATTGCTCGCGTACTTCCCGCGGCAGCGTTTGGCGGCCGAACAGATTCGCGATCAGGCGCTCTATGTCGGCGGACTCCTCAAAGAAGTCGTCGGCGGACCAAGCGTCAAGCCCTATCAACCCGAAGGTCTCTGGCAGGAAGTCGCGATGTTGCAATCGAACACCCGCGTCTACCAGCAGGGCATGGGTGAGGAACTCTGGCGTCGCAGTCTCTACACCTACTGGAAGCGCGCCGCGCCGCCGCCGACCATGCTCACGCTTGATGCGCCGACGCGCGAGTTCTGCACGACGCGCCGCATGGTCACCAACACTCCGCTGCAGGCACTCGTGCTGTGGAACGATCCGCAGTTCGTGGAGTCGGCGCGCGCCGCTGCCGAACGCACGCTTGTCGCACCAGGCGATGACGCGGCGCGCATCGAGCTTCTCTTCCGTCGCGTGACTGGCACGCGGCCAAGTGAGGCCATGGCCGAGCGCATGCAGGATGTGCTCGCGGCCAATCGGGCGCGATTTCAAAGCAATCCCTCGGACGCCGAGAAGTTGATCGAAGTTGGCGATGCTCCCTCAACCGCCACACTCGACGCAGCCGAACTTGCCTCGTGGACTCTGCTCGCCAACGCCATGCTGTCGAGCGATGCCTCGATCGTGAAGGACTGAACTATGCGCAAGAACTCCAACACTTCTGGCGCTTCAGCCGACGGCCTCGAGGAGTACCTCCTCAATCTCACCCGCAGGCGATTCTTCGGGTCGGTTGGGACGACGCTCGGCGCTGGTCTCGGCGGCATGGCGCTCTCACAGCTCTTTGGTCGTGAGGCCGGCGCGTCGCCGTTGCGGGCTCCGATGCGTGGACCTGTGTTGGGCGCTGATGGCGCTCCTGCCTTCACGCCCGCGCCGAATTTTTCCCCGAAGGCCAAG
This sequence comes from Planctomycetaceae bacterium, assembly GCA_947490615.1. GTDB lineage: Bacteria > Planctomycetota > Phycisphaerae > Phycisphaerales > SM1A02 > QWPT01. The sequence goes on from CANLHK010000009.1 coordinate 87,177, forward strand.
CGCGTCATCTACATGCACATGGAGGGCGCGCCGAGCCAACTCGATCTCTTTGACTACAAGCCGCAGTTGCAGGCGCGGTTCAACGAGGATCTTCCTGACTCGATTCGCAACGGCCAGCGCATCACGACGATGACCAGCGGACAGTCGCGCTTTCCTGTGGCGCCGACCAAGTTCCGCTTCGATAAGTACGAGAACAACGAAGACGGTCTGTGGGTCTCTGAGCTCATGCCCAACACGGGTGGCATCGCCAAAGAGATCTGCATGATCAACTCGATGCACACGCAGGCGATCAACCACGAGCCTGGCATCACCTTCTTCCAGACAGGCACCGAGCAACCAGGGCGACCGAGCTTTGGCTCGTGGATGAGCTACGGCCTGGGCAGCATGAACTCGAATCTGCCTGCGTTTGTGGTGATGATCACGCAGGGCGTTGGCAACATGCAGGCACTCAGCGCGCGCTTCTGGGGCAGCGGCTTCTTGCCCAGCGAGCATCAAGGTTGTCGCTTGCGTTCAGGCCGCGATCCCGTGCTCTCGCTGCGCGATCCTGATGGCGTGACGCGCGAGGATCGGCGTCGCATGCTTGATCTCGTCGACGAACTCAACGAGGAAGAGTTCAAGGAGAGCCTCGATCCCGAGGTTCGCGCGCGCATCGCCCAGCACGAGATGGCCTACCGCATGCAGATGTCGGTGCCTGAGCTGACCGACTTTTCCGACGAGACCGCCGAGACGCTCGAGATGTACGGGCCCGATGTCCACAAGCCTGGGTCGTTTGCCGCGAACTGTCTACTGGCGCGGCGACTGGCCGAGAGAGATGTGCGTTTCATCCAGCTCTACATGCGCGGTTGGGATCAGCACGGCAATCTGCCGAGCGAGCTCGGCGCGCAGGCGATGGCGGTCGACCGCGCACAGGCCGCGTTGGTGAAAGACCTCAAGCGCCGTGGATTGCTTGATGAAACGCTGGTCCTTTGGGCGGGCGAGTTTGGACGGACGGTCTATTCGCAGGGCGCGCTTGCGCGCGACAACTACGGTCGCGATCACCATCCGCGTTGCTTCTCGATCTGGGCTGCGGGTGGCGGCATCAAGCCAGGCGTTTCGTGGGGCAAGACCGACGACTACTCCTACAACATCATCGAGAATCCCGTCGAAGTGCATGACTTGCACGCGACGCTGCTCCACCTGCTTGGTGTCGATCACAAGAAGCAGGTCTTCCGGGCGCAAGGCCGCGATTTCCGCCTGACCGATGTGAAGGGCGAGCTCGTCCGCGGGATCATGGCCTGAGGCGAAGTGCCGCGTCTTGTTCGGGGTCTCTTCGATACGCTGCGCGCCTATGCAGGCGACCGCTGCCCTCGTGAGTCCCACGCTCATTCTCGACTTCGACTCAACGATCGTTGCGGCCGAAGGGCTCGACGAGATCGCCAAGCTTGCGCTCGCCGATGATCCAGACCACGAGGCGAAGATTCTCGCCATCGAAGGGATCACCCGCGATGGCATGGAAGGTCGCATCGGTATTGACGAGTCGCTCAAGCGACGACTCACGATGCTGCGCATCACCCGCGCGCATGTCGAGACCGTGGTCAAGCAACTCAAGAAGCAGATCGCGCCGAGCTTTCGTCGACACAAGGCCGCGATTCGTCGCAACGCTGAGCGCATCTTTGTCGTGAGTTCAGGCTTTCGCGATTATGTGGTGCCCGTCTGTGCGGAACTCGGCATCGCGGCGGATCATGTCGTGGCCAACGACTTCGAGTGGTCGAAGGATGGCGCCACGGTCGTTGGCTACAACGCTGCATCGCATCTCGCCAAACCTAAGGGGAAGCCTGCTGCCGTGAAGGCGCTCGGACTCAAGGGCGCTGTGATTGCCGTGGGTGACGGCGCGACCGATTGCGAGATCCGCGACCTTGGCGCAGCGCAGGAGTTCGTCGCGTATTGCGAGAACATCACGCGCGAGAATGTCGTCGCCCGCGCCGATCGCGTGGTGCGCAGCGTCGAAGAGCTGTTGTGGATCTACGGCTTGCCTGGTGCGCCGAGCTTTCCCAAGTCGCGCATGGTGGCGTTGCTCCTTGAGAACATCCACGCCGACGCAGCACAGCGACTGCGCGACGAGGGCTACACGATTGAAACGCTTTCGGACGCGCTCCCTGAAGAGGAACTGATGCGCTCGCTCAAGGGTGTGTCACTCTTGGGCATTCGCTCGAAGACGCGGGTTTCGGCGCGGGCCTTGGCGACAGCGGATCGGCTTCTCGCGATCGGTTGCTTCTGCATCGGCACCGAACAGGTCGATCTCGCGAGTGCGGGCAGTCGTGGCGTCGCGGTCTTCAACGCGCCCTATTCAAACACCCGCAGTGTGGTCGAGCTGGCCATCGGTGAGATCGTCATGCTCCTGCGTCGCGCCGTCGAGAGCGATCGCATTCTTCACGCAGGTGGCTGGCGCAAGAGCGCGCAGGGCTGCAGTGAAGTGCGCGGCAAGACGCTCGGCATCGTTGGCTACGGGCACATCGGTTCGCAACTCTCGGTGCTGGCCGAAGCGATGGGCATGCAGGTGCTCTACCACGACCTCGCCGAGGTTCTGCCGCTGGGCAACGCGCGCAAGGCGAAGTCGCTGAGCGATCTCCTGGCGAAGTCGGATGTCGTGAGCCTTCATGTCGATGGTCGCAAGGAGAACACGAATCTCATCGGCGAGCGCGAACTGCGGCGAATGAAGCAGGGCGCGCACTTGCTCAATCTCTCGCGTGGTCACATTGTGGATCTCGCTGCGTTGGCGGCAAGCGTGAAGGCGGGACATCTCGGTGGCGCCGCGGTCGATGTCTTTCCCGCAGAGCCCAACTCGAACAAGGAAGCGTTTGACACGCCGCTGCGTGGTGTGCCGAATGTCATCTTGACCGCGCATATTGGTGGGTCGACCGCGGAGGCGCAGCAGGGGATCGGCTTGTTTGTCGCCAATCGACTCATCGATCATGTGAACTCGGGGTCGACTGCAGGCAGCGTGAATCTGCCCGAGATTGCCCTGCCTCCCACGCCGCGCGCTCACCGATTCCTGCACCTTCACCGCAACCAGCCCGGCGTGCTTGCCGAGATCAACGGCATTCTCGCGCGGCGCCGCATCAACATCCTCGGCCAGTCCTTGCGCACGAGCGAGGCCGTTGGCTATGTCGTGACCGATGTGAACAAGACCTACGACGACGCCGTGGTCGACGAACTGCGCGCCGTCGCAGGCACGATTCGATTCCGCGTGCTGTACTGATCGTCTTCCTTTTTCCCGCCGCCGCCGTCGGCAGTGAGAAAGCCAAGATCGAGCGGAGGATCGACGAGACGGCCAAGGCGATCTATGACCGCGCCGTTGCCGAAACCAAGAGAATGACCTCAGTGCAGTTCGACACGCCGATGCGCTTGAAGGGTGGTGGCGAAGGTGGACCGACGGGACGCCACCCTGAGCTCACCGCCGAGGAGTCCATGGCGAACAAGAATCTGATCTCGGGCTGCCTGCTGGCTGGCGCGGGTCTCCGAACGGCGATCGACGCGGCACTCGACGCGGCACTCGACGCGAAGTGAGGCGAACCAAGGGCGTTGTTTGCGGACACTGACCGTCGCTCACCGTGGCTTCGGAGTCAAATTCGGGAGCACGCCCGAAGTTCACCCGTTCGGACACCGACGACGCGACGCGGAAGCGCGGTTGATTCCTTGCGGTTTTCGCGGCGGCAGGCTCGCCTTGCGTTGACATTGCCTCGGCTCGTGGTCATCCTTGCACCATGCCGTTGCTTCAGACTCGCGCTCGATCCATCCCTTCGCGCCCGCAAGGGTTCACGCTGGTGGAACTTCTGGTCGTCATCGGGATCGTTGCACTCATCATCGCGATGGTCCTGTCCATCGTTCCGCAGATCCGTCGGCAGTCGATGTCGGCAGTCTGCCTGTCGAATCAACGACAACTCAACATCGGATTTGTGCAGTACTACGGCGACAACTCGGGGCGCTTCATGGGCGTCGACACGGGCCTTGTTGCGTGGGACTGGGTGCAGGGTCAAGCGAACTTGAACGGCAACGGCTTCGAAACCGAGAACGCGCTCAAGAAGGGGCGGATGTGGTCGTATGTCGGGAACTTTGGTGCATACCGAAGTCCGTTCGATCCCTTCACTCCATTCCAGCGCCTGCGCACCTACTCGTTCAACGCGTTTATCTCGACAGGCGAAGGACCGATGTGGGGTGGGCCCCCAAACTGGACCGTCAACACGATGGGCAAGATTCCGCTGCCGAGCGAGACCATCGTCACCAGTCTTGAGTACGACCACCGTGGCTACAACATCAACGGCTTCGGTATCAGCGTCACGGGCGATGGCATCTGGATCGACAAGATCGCAGCGTGGCATCCTGGACACTGGAACTTCACGCTCGCCGATGGCTCGGTGCGTTCGTATGCGCATGTCGCCAAGCAGGCGGATGTCGATTACTACATGACGCTCCCCACCAACGGGATCTACTGGCCAGGCAACGATTACGAGTGGCTGCGCAAGCACCTCGCTCCGGGGATGTTCCAGTGATGCCAACGACTCCAGTGCGCGTCGTGGCCATGTCCTTGCTCTCGTGCACTATGGTGCTCGCCGTCGGCTGCGGCGACGGTCACGACTATCCCGCTGGCTTCGAAGCCCAAGCCTCGCGCGACGAGAAGAGTTTTAGCGCCAATGCGCCGAACAGCGGTGCGGATCCTGCGATGCCTGCTCCTGAGGCTCCCAAGCTTTCCTCGGGTGCTGCTGCGGGACAAATGGGCGCGCCGCGCACCAACGATTTCGTGCCGACTCCAGAAGGCCAAGCCGAAGGCGAGGCCACTGCGGAAGCGGTCGCGACGCAGGTCATCATCACCGAACTCGGATTGCCCGATCCACCAGCGGTCGTCGTGGTGGACGGCGTCGAAGCGTTTCAGAAGCTCGCCAAGGATCGCAAGTTTGATGAGTTCCGCCGCATGTGCGCGCGCTACCTCCAACTGCGGCGCGAGCTCCTTCCGTACGGCCAAAAGCTTGCCGACGGCGTTTCGACCGCAGAAGATCGCGCCACGCACGCCAAGATTGAGCGGGCCATCGAAGGCGAGTACCCGCGCATCAACCGTGCGTTGTGGAATGATCGTTGGACCGAAGCCGATCGCGCTGCGATGGGTTGGATCCTCAACGGCGAGTTCGCTTCGAAGCGTCCGTGACCAACGCGTCGCGCGCTTCCACCTGAACCACTCTGACTCTTAGTCTGACCACGCCGCGCGCAGGGCGTCGCGTTGCGCCTTGGAATAGAACGCGTGAACAGCGGGAAGATCGAGCATGCGATCGAGGTAGCTGTGCTCGTTGCGAATCGCTTGCTTGAGTCGAGCGTAGACGCCTGGCGCGGCCTGTCCGTCGTTGGGGTTCTCCCGTTCGATGGAGGAGACTTCTCTTCCCGTCCACTCGCAGAGCGCGGCGTGCTTCAATCGATCCTCGAGATCCGCGCGCAGCACCAGACAGTCGAAGCGCCCACGCTGGTATCGCTGCGCACCGCGCGTGGTGTCAAAGCCCTCGGTCACAGGATTGATCCCGGTCGATCGCGCAAACTCATGTTGCCACCAGAGACTCGACGACTCATGCGGAAAGGTCTCGAGGAAGTGCCGGAGAATCTGCTGCGTGTCGATCCACGGTGCGCTGCGCCAGAAGGTGCGCATCCAATAGGCGCGGCCGAAATAGGTGTAGTTGGATAGGTTGAAGGCGATCGGATCGCGCACCACCGACACGATGCGCAGCGGTCGATCGCTGTTGAGAAGCAGTCGCCGCGCAGGGCGTTGCTCGATGGCGCGATGACGCAGGAGTCCGTTTTTCGCGACCTTCGATTGAAGCGGCCCCGCCCAGAAGTGTTGGGGCTGCAGGAAGTGGACCTTGACGGTATCCAAGCCCGCGGTGCGATCAAGTGCAGCAGCTACGGCTGTGCTCGCGGTCTTCGGCGCGGAGTAGACGACGATCGGCGTGCCGACGGCAAGTTGGCCAAGGATCCGCCGCGTCATCCGCGCTTCACTGCGGGGAAATCGCAGGCCGTCCTGCACGAAGCGGAAGGGCGTGTTGACGACTTCGAACGCATCGCGCGCGCGAGCTGAGATCGGTGGGGCGGTGCGGTTCGGGTTCGTCAACGCGCGCATCGTACCGAGGTGCTCGCTGCGATCCGTACACTGCCGAGCATGGCTCGAGCTCGTTGGATCGTCTGGTTGTGTGTCGTCCCGCTCCTGAACGCCAGCGCGTTGGCCCAACTGTCTCTTGACTCGGTGCGCGCGCGGATCTCGCAAGCGCGCAGCCGCATCGAAGCGCAGACCAAGCTCTACCGCGACCCCGTGGGTCCGTGCACTTGGATCGACGGTTCGAAACTCTGGTATTGCGAAACCGCCGCCGACGGCGAGCGCCGTTGGTGGCTGGTCGACGCGCGCGCTGCGGGCAAGTCGCCACTCTTCAATCACGAGGAAGCGTCGTTCTTTGTGGCGCCGCCCGTGAACGGAGCGTTCGTCTCGCCTGCGCGATTGCCCGTGCAAGGCGTGGTCGTCGAGGGCGGCATGGTCATCGTGTCCTTCGAGAAGGTCGACCATCCGATGGTGTTTGATCTCGCGACGGGCCGACTGTCCGCGCAGAGTGCGGACGCCAGCGCGCAGGCGCTGAAGACGCTCGAACTCCAGCTCAAGCCTGGAATCGCGCGCAGCAGGGGACAGGGTCCATCGAGCGGCATTCACTTTGCCAATCACCTTGATGAGCCCGTCGAACTCTTCTGGATCGATGGGAGCGGACATGAAAGGAGCTACGGGCGCGTCGCGCCGCATGCGGAGCACACCCAGCACACTTTCAGCGGTCACGCGTGGGTCATCAAGACCGTGAACGGCGAGGTGCTTGGTCATGTCGTCGCCGTCGACATCGAAAAGACGGCAGTCATTGAGCGCGCTGCGGTCGCGCAACGCGAGCAGCCGAAGGAGAAGCACGGCGCATCGCCTGCGTCACCACTCGAAGTCGCGCACGACGGCGCGAATCTCGTGATCCGCCTCGAGGGGCGCGAGCTCTTGCGCACCACGGATGGCAGCGAGAGTGACGGCTACTTCGGCGGACACTGGATCTCGCCCGCGCACGATGCTGTCATCGCGATGAAGGTCAAGCGCGGGCAGCGGCATCCAGTCCATCTTGTTGAGGCGGCGCCCAAGGATCACCTCGAACCATCGCTCAAGACGATCGACTACACCAAGCCTGGCGACGAGATCGATCTTCGCGTGCCGCACCTCTTTCGCATCGAGCGTGCGACCGACGGACCCGCTGCCACGGTCGTGCGAGAAGTCTCCGTCGACACAGCGCTCCTTTCCAACCCTTGGTCGCTCGACGGCGCGCACTTCCTCGGTGGTGGAAAGGAACTCTGCTTCCTCTACAACCAGCGCGGTCATCAGGTCGTTCGGTTGATCGCCATCGACCTCGCGAGCGGTTCGGTGCGCACGGTCGCGGAGCAGTCCTACCCGACCTTTGTGGACTGGACGAACAAAGTATGGGTGCACTGGCTCGATGCAACAGGCGAGTTGCTGTGGATGACTGAGCGCACGGGAAGCAGCCAGATTGAGCTCATCGACGCTGCAACTGGTGTGATGAAGCGCGCGGTGACTGCAGGTCCTTGGCTGGTGCGATCGGTGCACGCGGTGAACGACAGCGCGCGCACCATCGATGTCGCGATCAGAGGCGTTGCGAATCAGGATCCCTACCACGAGCACCACGCGCGCGTCTCCCTTGACACCGATGCGGTCACGATGTTGACCTCAGGGAACGGAACCTGCGAAGTGAAGTTTTCCGTTGACCGCACGGCGTACCTCTGCGTGCGTTCGCGTGCCGACATTCCGCCTGTCCACGAGTTGCGCCGAGCTTCCGATGGCGCTGTGGTGCAGGAACTTGGTGCAGGCGACGCCCGAGCGATGCGTGCAGCGGGCTGGATTGCACCCGAGCCGTTCGTTGCGAAAGGCCGCGATGGCCGCACGGACATCTGGGGACTCGTCTATCGCCCAACAGGCTACGACGCGACCAAGTCCTACCCCATCATCGAGAACATCTACGCGGGGCCGCACGACCAACATGTTCCCAAGGCGTTTGATCTCACGAGTCGAAGTCGCGAGTACGCGGAGCTCGGTGCGATCGTCGTGCAGATCGATGGCATGGGCACGAACTGGCGCGGCAAAGCATTTCACGATGTCTGCTGGAAGAACCTGAAGGACGCAGGATTTCCTGATCGCATCGCGTGGATCCGCGAACTCGCCGCGCGCGACTCGGCTGTGGATCTCACGCGCGTGGGAATCTTCGGCGGCAGCGCGGGCGGACAAAGCGCCATGCGCGCGCTGCTCGATCACTGGGACTTCTACACCGTCGCGGTCGCGGACTGCGGATGCCACGACAATCGCATGGACAAGATCTGGTGGAACGAGCAATGGCTCGGCTGGCCCATCGACGAGAGTTACGCCGCGAACTCCAACGCTGCGGACGCAGCCAAACTTGGCGGCGCACTCATGCTCATGGTCGGCGCGCTCGACGAGAATGTTGATCCCTCGAGCACCATGCAAGTCGCGCAGAAGTTGATCGAGGCGGGGAAGGACTTTGAGCTTCTGGTCTTCCCGCGATCGGGGCATGGTTCCGCTGAGAGCGAGTACGGCAATGCGCGACGCGCGCAGTTTCTGTTCGAGCACCTTGAAACACCACGAAAAACCACGAGCGATCGCTGAGGCCCAATCATGATGCTCGCACCTCTTCTCTTCCTCGCAGCGGCCGTTGTCGCGCCGCCCACGCCTGCGCCGAAGCGTCCCAACATCCTCTTCATCATGTCCGACGATCACGGCAAGCAAGCGATCTCCTGCTACGGATCGAAGCTGACCCAGACACCAGGCATTGATCGCATCGCTCGTGAAGGTGTGCGCTTTGATCGTGCGAGCGTGACCAACGCGATCTGCGGGCCGTCGCGCGCGGTGATGCTCACGGGCAAGCACAGTCATCGCAACGGATTCGTGACCAACGAGACCGTCTTCGATGGCGCGCAGAGGACATTCCCCAAGTTGCTCAAGGAAGCGGGCTATCGCACTGAGGTCGTCGGCAAGTGGCATCTCGGCAGCGACCCAACGGGGTTTGATCACTTCGATGTGCTCGTGGGGCAAGGGGACTATTGGAATCCAACTTTCCTCGTCGACGGTGTGAAGACCAAACGCGAAGGGCATGTCACCGATCTCATCCATCAGGAAGCGATCGCGCGGCTCGGCGCGCTGGCTGCGTCAGCGAAAGAAAGGGATGCGCCGTTTGCGTTGCTGGTGCATCACAAGGCGCCGCATCGAAACTGGATGGCGCAGCCGCGCTTCTATGGGTTGTTCAAGGGCGCGGTGATTCCTGAGCCTGCAACGCTCTTCGATGACTACGCAGGTCGTTCTGTCGCGAGCTCGATGCAGACGATGTCGGTGGCGAAGGACCTCTCCTGGGAGTACGACCTCAAGGTCAACGCCCGCAAGCTCTACCCTGACGGGAAGCTCGACCCGCTTGACCAGTGGATGAACAATGAGCTCGCGCGGCTTCCTGTTGGAGTGCGCGAGGCGGCGCATGCGATCTGGGCGAAGGAGAACGATGCGTTCTACGCCTCGGTCAGCGCGATGTCAGCGAACGCCCAAACATCGTGGCGTTTCCAACGCTACGCCAAGGAGTACCTCCGATGCGCGCAAGGCGTCGATGAGTCGGTGGGGAAGATCCTCGACGAGCTTGACCGTCTTGGTCTCGCGGAGTCGACGCTTGTGGTCTACACCAGCGACCAAGGGTGGTTTCTCGGCGAGCACGGGTGGTTTGATAAGCGTTGGATGTACGAGGAGAGCTTTCGCATGCCGCTCCTCGTGCGTTGGAACGGCGTCATTCCAGCGCAACGGACCTCGACGGCGCTCGTGCAGAACCTCGACTTCGCGCCCACCTTTCTCGAGGCCGCGGGCGCGGCGATTCCTGCGGACATGCAAGGCAAGAGCATGCTTCCGCTCCTCAAGGCTGGCGGTGTTGACCCCACGCCGTTTCGTGAGGCCGTCTACTACCGCTTCGAGGAGTCCAAGGGCCCGCACACGGTTCCGCGCCATGAAGGGGTCGCGACCGATCGGTTCAAACTCATGCGGTTCCTGGATCTCAAGGACTCGGCGGGTCGGCCGCTCTTGGAGCTCTACGACCTGAGCAGCGATCCCGACGAACGAACGAACCTTGCGGGAAAGCCTGAACACGCAGCGCTCGAAGCCGAGCTCTTAGGCAAACTCGAAACGGTTCGCCGTGCTCTTGACGCGCCTTGAGAGGCGCGTATCCTCGCGGCGCTTTGTGACAGAACGCGATCGGTGGGAAAGCACGCGCATGGTCGCGCGTGCTCCGTGTCGCGTGTCGCTGAGTTCGTGCCGTGGCACGACGATTGGCGCGACGCTTCGCGCAGAGTGCATGGAGGCAACATGTCGGAATCTGGCAATGGCGCGCATGGCGCGAACGGAACCGCCAAGGTCGGACCGCTCTCACGCGTTGGTCGGTGGATCGCCACACCAGGTGCGGGGATCTTCTTACTTGGCGCGACGCTGGCGTTTGGCGTGCTGGGCGCGAGCGACACGCTTGGACGCGCGCTCAAGACCATGAAGCAGGACAATGTGATTCGCGTGAAGGGCGTGGCGGAACTTGATGTCACGAGCGACCGCGGTTCTTGGCACGGCGGCGTGAGTGGCAAGGCCGTGACGCTGGCTGAAGCCGATGCGTTGCGGGAGAGCGCGTTGGCGGCCTTGCGCGCCTTCATGCTTTCCAAGGGATTCAAAGAGTCCGACCTCTCCACGGGCGGCGTCTCGATCTCGAAGCTCTATCGCCGCGACGAGAAGGGCAACCAGACCAACGACTTCGAGGCGTATGTGCTCTCGCAGAGTCTCGGAGTTCGAACCGACAAGCTTGAGCTTCTGCGCAACACAGCGATTGAGGTGACGGGCGCGCTCATCAAACAGGGCTTCGAAGTCAACAGCGGATCACCGAGTTTCACCGTGAGCACCATCGAGCAGACCAAGTTGGATCTGCTTGAGAAGGCGACCGCGAATGCGTATGAGCGCGCGCAAACGCTTGCTCGCGGCTCGGGATCGGGTGTGGGCAGTCTCGTCAGTGCAGCGCAGGGCGTCTATCAGATCGTCGGTCGCGGCGAGATGGGCTCAAGCGACTACGGCGAGTTCGACACCAACACCATCGACAAGACTGCGCGCGTCGTCGTGACACTTGAGTACGGCGTGCGCTGACGAGGAGCAGCGCTTCGTGCTCGCGCCTTTGCGCCTGATCACCAAGCCGAGAGCAATCGAGCGAGATCGGTTGCACCGACCGTGCCGTCGCCATCGAGATCAGCCACGCAGAGTCCACTCGCGGGATCGGGATCCGTGCACGGACCCCACGACGAGAGCATCAGCGCGAGATCTTGCGCAGTTACCGCGCCGTCGAGGTTCAGATCCTCGGCGGCGCGATTTCGTTTGGCAGCATCAAGCGCCGACATCACGCCGTAGCCGCGCACGAAGGTTGGATCAGTGACGCCGTTGGACACGAAATCGCTCGCGGTTGCGAAGAGTGCGCTGCGAAGTTGCGCCACGCCGTAGTCGGCGCGCGCCTGCAGAACGAGTGCTGTCGCGCCAGCCACGAGCGGCGTGGAGAGGCTGGTACCGCTCACACCTGAGTAGCCCGTGGTGTTCGTGGAGTTCACCGAGGCGACCGCGACGCCGCAGGCGAGGATTTCGGGCTTCACGCGTCCATCAGCAGTGGGACCATCGGAACTGAATCCCGCGATGACGCCCGCGAGATCCGCAGCGCCGCAGGTAATCACATCAAACGCGTCAGCGGGCGCGATGATCGAATGGGTGAGTGGATCGGCGTCATGCCCAGCGTTTCCTGCTGCGGTGAGGCAGGGAAGTCCGTTGGCGGTGGCGATGTTCACGGCGCGCGTGGTGATCGCGGTCAGACCGTCGAGTTGCTCAGGCGTGTACCAATCGATGTAGCCAAGCGAACTCGTCGCGAGATCGGCGCCCTGCGCTTCGATGAACTCAAGGCCAGCGACGTAGTAGTCCTCTTCGATCACGGTTTCGGTGGCGACGACTTCCGTCTTAGCGAGCACGAACTGTGCGCCGTACGCGCTTCCGACTGCAGTGCCCGCTGCGTAGGCCGCCATGGTGCCGAGGATCCAAGTGCCATGCTTGTGTTGTTCGGTGCCGTCACCCTCTTGAATGCCCGTGTTGCCATCGTTGTTGATGAAGTCCCACTCAGCGAGCACCTGCACAGGATGATCGACCGAGTGAAACGCCTCGTGCACGCGGTTGAATCCCGTGTCGAGAATTCCGATGACCATGCCTTCACCATGGAAGCCGCGCGCGTGCATCGATGGCACATCGATCTGCATGAGCTGCGCGTCCATGAAGCCGTAGCCGCCACCTGAGATGCCGCCTTCGAATGGAGTTTCTTGCGGAGCTTCGGTCACCTGCGACGCGTGCAATCCCCAGACCGCGCGAACAAACGGCAGTCGGGCGATGCGGCGCAGTTGTGCGTCGGAGGCTTCGACCGAAATCGCGTTGAGCCATCGGCTCTCAGTTCGAAAGGTTGCGCCCGTGGCGAGGACTGCAGCAAGGCGATCGGTTGCGATGGGAAGATCGCGCGCATCGACGAGTCCAGCATCGGTGCGGTGACGCGCTCGTCGTGCCAACGCCCGCGGCGTGAGCGGTGTGTGCTCGGGGCGCACGCCACCCTTGGGGATCGCCTTCTCGGTGAGGCTGATCCACAGCGTGTTTCGCGGGGTGGATGCGTGTGATGGGGGCAGCGCAGCCAGCGCGAGAGAGAGGGCGCACAAAGAGAACAGGGGCATTGTTGAAAGGTAACGCGACGATGGCGTGCGTCCAACGGCTTGAGGTCAATTGGTCGGGCTCGCTGACGCGCTTCGCGTCTCCGAAGCCTGTCGCGCGGTCTGTCACGGTGAAGTCAAAGGACTTGCAGGCGTGGTGACGGGGTTCTCGGGTGTCGGGGAGGAGATCAGACTGCGCGCAGCGCGTTCATTCGTCGACGGCGCACAAACATCCAGACACCGAGCACGAACACCGCCAACGCCGTCGCGTGGTAGCCGCCGAAGCCATCGAACCAGTGGTGATCGTCGCGCCAGAACTCATGGAAGAAGCGGAACACGCCGTAACTCATGAGGTAGAGATTGAAGCGCTGCGTGGTCATCCACGCGTTGCGCGCTGCAACGAGCGACCAACCAAGAAACGCGAGATTGAAGGCGAGTTCGAGTTGCGCACTCGGGATGCGCGCGTGGCCGTGCTCGTCCAACACCGTGAACCACGCTGGCTCGCACTCGATCCCTTGGCAGCATCCCGCTGCGATGCAACCGAATCGGCCAATCGACACCGCCAGCGGCACGGTGATCGCAAACGCGTCGCCTGTCGCGGTCGTGACGCGAAACCAACTCTTGGTGGCTTCGGCAGCGAGCGTTCCACCAAGGAGTGCACCTGTCACGGAGCGTCCGGACAGCAAGGCGATCCAGTCGGTGCGATGGTGCCAACCTTCGGCAACAAGAAACGCCAGCTTGGCGCCGAGGAACGCGCCCAACAGCGCAGCGAGAAACACGAGGACCATGTGTCCATCACGCCTCGTCGAGCGATCGATCGAGCGCTGCCAGACGATCGCCGACACCGCGATGGCTGCGACAGAGAGGATGGCGTAGGTGGTGCTGCCGAACATCGCGTGCAACGATACAGCGTCGTAGGACACCGCTTGCGCGCGCCAAGGGATTGCGGCGGTCGTACCAGTAGAACGCGATCGTCAGAAAGAGCGCGATGATCCAGATCGCGCCGCGCCCTCCTGGGATGCCGATGCTGATCATGCGACTCGCGATCCACAGGAACCCCCACGCCAGGACAAAGCAGACTGCGTAGGTCAAGAGCAGCGCGCCGATCGCACCGTAGAGGTTCTCGCCGAAGTTCAGGAGCGCCGAGCGCTTCTTCTTCACCTTCTGCTTTGCCATGACCGCGGGGTCCGTCACATCGTCGTCGTAGATTCCAGGCATGTGGTTCCTCCGAGAGAGTTGTTGGGGCACGAGTGCGGGCACGCTACTTGTGCGCGAGCTCGATGGCAACGACAATCGTGGGATGATGCGCCAAGTTCACGCGATACAGCGACGCTTCACACGCGCGTCGAGACATGGGCGAGCCACCGCGTGCGCGCTGGTGCTCTTCCTGAGCGTGGCGGTCGCGTCTCTTGGCAGCGTGACGCACGCGCGCACGGACTCTGCGGCCGACCTGCGACCCAACATCATCCTCTTTCTCGTTGACGATCTCGGGCAACAGGATGTTTCGGTGCCGATGCTGCAGGGCGAGCCGACCGCGCTCAATCGCCGCTACCGCACACCAAACCTCGAGAAGCTCGCTGCGCGTGGAGTGCGATTCTCCAACGCCTACGCAGCCGCTCCAGTCTGCACTCCGTCGCGCACGGCGATTCTCACGGGTCAGTCGCCTGCGCGCACCCACATCACCTACTGGACGCTTGAGAAGGACACCGACCAATCGTCCAAGCATCCGCGGCTTGATGCTCCGAAGTGGTCGGTCAACGGTGCGCAACCTTCGCCTGCAAACTTGCCCTCGTTGTTGCAGGCGCACGGCTACCGCACGATTCATGCGGGCAAGGCGCACCTTGGAAGTCGCGGCACCCTCGGGGCGGATCCGCTGCGCATGGGATACGACCTCAACATCGCTGGACACGCCGCGGGCGCGCCTGGCTCCTACTACGGGCTGGATCATTTCAAGGACGCTGGACGCAAGCAGCGAGGCAAGGTCTTGCCGGGTGATGCTCCCGCGAGCGTGTGGGATGTGCCAGGTCTTGAGGCGTGGCACGGCAAGGACATCTGGCTTGATGACGCGTTGGCGCGTGAAGCTTCCGCAGCGATGGCGCGCGCTGTGTCGGAGGCGCGGCCGTTCTTTCTCTCCTTCTGTCCATATGGCGTCCATGCGCCGATCATGGAAGATGCGCGGTTTTCCGCGCAGTACGCCGCGCTCGATCCAACCGAGCGCGCCTACGCCACGATGATCGCTGCGATGGATGACGCGCTCGGGCAACTGATCGCGCAGTGTGCTGCCTTGGGTGTGCTGGACTCGACGGTGATCCTCTTCACGAGTGACAACGGCGGACTCTCGGCGCACGCGCGTGGAAAGGCGCCTGATGGCGCCTTAGCGCACACCCACAACGCGCCGTTGCGCTCAGGCAAGGGCTCGGCCTACGACGGCGGACTGCGTGTGCCGTTCGTAGCCGCTGGGCCAGGAATCATCCATCGCGGCGCGCCGATCGCAGCACCGATCGTCGGGACCGATCTCTATCCGACCATCCTCGGTTTCGCGGGGGTCGTGCCGCCAATCGATCGCGCGTGTGACGGCCTCGACCTGCGGCAACTTCTCAGTGGGGAACCGACCGCGCACAACGCGTCGATCGACTCACCGTTCGAGACGCGCACCATCCTCTTCAACCAACCACATGTGTGGGGACCAACGGGTCCGGGGATCGAGCCCTTCACAGCCATTCGTCGTGGCGACTGGAAGCTCGTGTTCTTTCATGACGGCCACGCAACGCGGGCGAGCGGCGTCGCCGAGGGTCCACGGCTTGAGCTCTACGATGTCGCGCACGATTGTGGTGAAGCGCACGATCGTGCGCGCGAAGATTCGCTGCGGCTCGGCGCGATGCTGGAGGCGATGCAGCGAGCTGTCGAGGCCAGTGGCGCGCAACTCTCGATCGAGCGTGCGACAGGGACGAGCGTGCTCATCCCAACGAAGGCGGCTCAGCCCTCATCGCCTTAGGGCAATGTCCCTCAAAAAAGGCCACGGGCGCCAGTTCAGTGGCGCCCGTGTTCAGCCTTTGTTTTCCGCGTCCAAAGGCTCATGGCGTTTGGTCAAGCGGTCGGCCCAACCGTTCGATCCAAACGCCCACCGAACAATCCGCCACCTGGAAGTCTGGCGGAAGTAGGGCGGGCCTCTAGGCCATCAAACTCCATACTTGATGTTCTGTCGAACAGATGCAGCAGCGCGGTTTCGCCGTGAAATCCGCCGCCACTCGACAGGCCGATCAGTCCGTCCAAGGACTGCACTTGCACCCACACCTCTTCATGCGCCTTCCCGTTGTGACTCCGCACGGTTTTCTGGGGTTCTTTCTCTTTTCTTTCGCGGTCGGCCCTTCGATATCTTGCCTCGGTGCAACGCCCGCTGAGCGATGACTTCACCCTCATGCTCAATCGCGCCTCAGAGGGCGACGGTCGGGCTGCCAATTCGGTCTGGACGCGGTCGTACGAGGAGCTCCACGCGATGGCGGCGAGCATCCGCAGGGGCGCATCGGCGGGGGGGCGGGCAACCCGCGCCGACGAGCCAAGCCCAACCACCATCATCCATGAGTCCTTCGTCAAGACTTTCGGTCGAGGCACGGGCATCGAGCCAAGTTGGGACAATCGCGCCCACTTTTTTGGGTCGGTCGCGCGGGCGATGAGCCAGTTCCTCGTGGATTGGCGCCGCGCCATGGGACGAAAGAAGCGGGGCGGCGGTCAACGACCAGTGGCTCTCATTGGGGATGAAGAAGCCGAAAGTGCTGCCAAGCCCGAGCCTTCCGAGGCCGAGGAAGTGCGCCAACTCACCCCCGCGCTCGTGCTCGCGTTAGAACGGCTGCAAAAGCGTACGCCCGAAATCGCGGAAGTCGTATGGCTCCGTGCGGTGTCAGGGCTCACACTTGAGGACACCGCACTCGTGCTCGGCATCGCGCCGCGCACGGTGTCCAAGCGCTGGAACATCGGACGCGCACTGCTTCGCCGTGAGCTGAGCGGCGACGGGAGTGGCAGCGTCGGTGATGGCCAGAGTGCCGATCTCGCGGGTTTCACAAACCCCGCAGGCGAGACCGCGTCCGCTGTTGCGGTGTGATCGATGGGCCGCGCGCGCGGCAAGAGTTTGCGTGCGATGGCCAACGAACGAACCAACTTCAGTGAGCGCGATCCGATGGGCAACGGCGCCATACAGGACGACGGTTCGACGACGCCGATCACCCTGCTCGCGGACCTTCTCGACGAAGCCATCGCCCTCGACACGCAAGCGCGTGAAGTGTTCCTTCAACAGCTCTACGCGCGCGATCCCGCGCGGGCCAACGAACTGCGCGAACTGATCGCGATTCTGCCCGATGCGGAGCCGCGCGAGTTCGCTGATCGTGTGGAGCGCGGAGAGTCCGATCCCTTTGCGGGCGAACCTGCCATCGGTGAGAAGATCGGCGGATGCACGCTCGAAGCAGTGCTCGGTCGCGGCGGCATCGGAACCGTCTTCGCCGCCACGCAAGATTCGCCCACGCGCCCTGTCGCGGTGAAGATCCTGCGCATGGCGCACGCGCGCGCGAGCCACCTGCGGCGGTTTCGCACCGAAGCGCTTGCGCTTGGACGACTGGTGCATCCCGCGTTGGCGCGCATCTACGCCTCAGGGACCACGATGCGCGACGGCGCCGAAGTTCCTTACATCGTGATGGAGCGCATCGAAGGCGCGACGAGCATCGTCGAGTGGGCGCGTGCGCCGCGTCGGACGCGCCGTGAGATCGCCTCATGCATGGCCGAGATCTGCGATGGCATGCAGCACGGGCACAACCGCGGCGTCATCCATCGCGATCTCAAGCCGTCGAATGTGCTCGTGAGTCCCGATGGTCGGCCGCATGTCATCGACTTCGGTATCGCGCGACTCGTCGGAGCCGTTGGCAGCGATGCGAGTGAGACGCTTGCAGGGGCACTCATCGGCACGCCCGCCTACATGGCACCCGAGCAGTTTGAACTCGCGCCCGCGGAGATCGACAGTCGTCTCGATATCCATGCTGTCGGTGTGTTGCTCTACGAGGCACTCGTTGGTCGTCGCCCCTACGAGATCCCGCGTCACCTCTATTTCGACGCAGCGTCGATCATGCGCGCGACCCATCCTGCGGCGCCGCATCTCGCGGACTCCACGATTCCGCGCGACCTCTCAGCGATCGTGATGAAGGCGATGTCGAAGGATCGCGAGCAGCGCTACGCGAGCATGTCGGAACTCGCGGATGATCTGCGAGCGTTCGTCGATGGACGCGGCGTGCGCGCGCGCGCCGAGTCGCGTTCGGAGCGGTTGCTGCGCGCGATGCGAAGAAATCCAGCGTGGACCACGGCGGTGGTGGTGAGCTTTGTCGCGCTGACTGCGGCGGTGGTCATCTCGGTGACCGCACTGAACGCTGCGCGCGCCGATCGCGATCAGGCCCGCACCGATCTCGCCACGATCGACGAGGAGCGCGGGCTGATTCCGCTTGATGGCCTCACCTACGCGGATCTCACGCTCATCAAGCCCGCCTTGGTGGGCGGCATGATTCGAAGGCTTGTTGATGACAGCGCCTCGGCGGCGTTGTATGAGGGCGATGGCAACATGATGGCGGGAGCGATCTCGCCCGACGGGCGCAAGTGGGTCGTGGGCGGTGACGCCACCTCGGTCGGGATCTTTGATCTTGTGACGAATGCCTGCGTGAATCTCTCGCCGCGCGACTACCGCTCCATGGTGGCCGCAGGCTTCAGTTACGACGCTTCGCGGGCCTTTGTCTCGACGACAAGCGGCGACCTCATCGAAGTCTTCGCCTCAGGCGAGAGTCGATTGACCGTGCACGCGGGCTTTGGCATACGCGGCATCTTGCCTTCGAAGGACAACGATCGGCTGCTGCTCATGGGCGATACGCAGGTCGCAACTTTGCGGCTCTCGACGGGTGCGCTGCACGCGCTCAATGTGTCCGCGGGCTACTCGCTCGGCGGCGGCGCCTGGCATGGCGACGATGCGGCTCCCGCCTATGGAGTGATCGGAGATCGCACGGTCGCGAAGTTCAGCGTGCCCGTCGATGCAGCGCCTGTGCGCGATCAGCACTTTGCTGTAGACGCCGACTCCTGCCGAAGCGTCGCGGTCACGCGCGATGGAAGTGTGCTGGCCGTCGGAACCGACAACGGTGCTGTTCTCCTCTGCGATCCAGTGACGGGTGCGACGCGTCGCGAACTTTCGGTGCGCCACGCGGTCTGGAGTCTTGCTTTCTCACGCGATGGCGCGCGGGTTTTTGTCGGTGATCGCGCAGGAACCATTCACACCTTCGTGGTCGCCGATGGTCGTGAGGAGCAGAGTCATTCAACCTACAGCTCAGAGCCAGCGTGGGCAGTCGGCCAGTGCGCTGATGGCCGACTGATTGCCAACCTCGGCCGCTACATCGCCACCTTTGAGACGGGACCGCGCTGGAGCGACACGCCCGAGCAGCTCCCGTCTCCTCCGCTCGAACTTCGAGCGATCAACGCACGCACGGTTCGCGCTGCCTGTCAGGACGGGCATGTGCGTGACCTTGATCTTGGCGTGGGTCAGTGGAGGCTGCATCCACACAGCAGCACTGGTGTGACGACCACCGCTGCGTTGAGTCAGGACGGCGGCGTCGTGGCGATGTTGCGCGGCGAGTCCATCGTGCTCACCGAACTGAGCAATGGATCCACCACCGAGATTCCGCTTGGTGCAGCAGGACCTGATCCGAGTCCTCGGCTCGCGTGGAACGAGGACGGGACTCTGCTTGCCATGGCAGGCTGGGGTTCGCTGCGGGTCTACGGTCGAGCAGGTGAGCTGCGCGCGCAATTGCCGCTCGGTCGAATCCTGTCGGCGCGCGTGAGTTGGTACGCCCCCGAACGATTCGTGCTGCTCGTCAACTTCCAGGAGGTTCACGACATCACACTGAAGGGTCAAGAGCTGCACGCGGCGGAGTATTCCGTAGGTGGAAGTTCTGCGACCGAGCTCATTCGATCGCGCGGGCGTTGGATCGCCATTGGGCTCAACGGGATCGTTCGCGTGACCTATCCAGGTCCCGCGACTCGGCTCGCGATCGATCAAGATGGCTACGAGCATCTCTTGGTCCGTCACCGCGATCATGCAAGCTGCGGAGAGATTTCACCCGACGGTTCGATCGTCGCTACTGGCGGCGCCGACGGAACGGTGCGGCTTTGGTCGATGAAGGATGGCGCTCGACTGACGACCTTCACCATGCACGACGACCAACGGGTGAGACGGCTCTGCTGGCTCCCCGATGGCACGGGCATCGTGAGCGTCGGAATCCACGGCGAGGTGCGCTTGATGGATTCAATTCCCATCGCGGATCGCCTGCTTGCGGATTGGAAGCCTTCTGCGGTGCTTGGGTCAACGGGCGGAGCGTCCGACGATCCTGCCGCGGGCGCTGCCGCATCTGCGGAGGAATCACCCGCAGCGCCTGATCAACCGATCGCGCCCTAGTTCTACGCCTCCACGCGAAACCCGCGTCCCGCGTAGGGCCAGTAGCCGCCGCGCATGTTGAACGCCGTGAAGCCTGATCGCGCAAGAAACGCAGCCGCGCGGGCGCTGCGACTTCCACCGCGGCAGTAACAGATCACGGGCTTCGTGCGATCGAGTTCACCGACGCGCACCCGCAGATGGGTGTAGGGAATGTGCTTGGCGTCAGGCAGATGTCCTGCGCGATACTCGGTGCAGGTGCGAACATCGACGCAGGAAGCAGCGCCCATTTCGACGAGCTCGTGGGCGTGCACCGCGGAGATGTCGTCGATGCCGCAGGTCGGAAACGAACCAGTCGCAAGCGTGCTGACGGTGCGCGGTTCGATCCAACCGTCGATCGACTCAGGCAGCACTCCCACGCGCAACAACACGCGCACGATCTCAGGAACCGTCGCGCGCGGCGCGATGAGGACCAGACGGTCATCGGGCTCGAGGTAGTTGGCGACGGTCGCGCCAAACGGCCCCTCAAAGGGCGCGCTGATGGCGTAGGGCAAGCGTGAGTCGAGGTAGTCGTTCCACGGCCTCGTGTCGATGATGGTGAACTCGGGACGCTCACAACGCAGCGCAAACTCTTCGCTCGTCAGAAGGCGAGGTTGAGGGAGCTCGGTGAACGCGCGCGCACCGATCTCGTTGAGCTTCTTCACACGGGCGAAGTAGGGCGGCGGCTCGGTTGCGCCTGCGAGGACTGCGGTGGTGAACTCGCCTTCGTCACCGTGATGCTTCATCGCGCGGTTGATGACGCGCTCAATCCCGAGTGTGGTCGCGGGGATGTTGCAGATCGACTTGCCGCACTCGCTGCCCGCACCGTGACCAGGCAGCACCTGCGTGTCCGCGGGAAGATCATCCAGTGCAGCCAGCGAACCACGCAAGCGGTCGACGGCTTCTTGCAGCGTCATCCCGTCGGTCGCGAACGCGCCAAGATCAGGGCGGCCGACATCGCCCGCAAAGAGGAAGTCGCCCGAGAAGAGCAGTTTCGTTCCTGTCGCGGGACTCGTGAGTTCGAAGGTCAGGCTCTCACGCGTGTGCCCTGGAGTGTGGCGCACGGTGAAGGTCAGCTTCCCGACCGTGAACGACTCTCCCGCATGAAGGCGCACGATTTCGGCGCCCTTGACGAGAGTCGCGGTCGACATCCACGGCGACTCGGGACCTTCGACACTCAGATAGGCCCGCACTGGTTGCACCGCGAGAAACCCGCACACTCCGCTGATGAAGTCCGCATGGACATGCGTCTCGGCAACCGCGGTGATGCGCACGCCCTCGCTCGCTGCGGCTTCGAGGTAGCGGTCGATGTCGCAGCTTGGATCGATGACGATCGCGGTGTTGGTCGCGCGACATCCCACGAGGTAGGAAGCCTGCGCGAGATGCGGGTCATAGATCCGTCGAAGCAACATGGCGTGAGTCTAACGGAGCGCCACGCCCACGGAAACCACCGATTCGACTCGGTACCCTTGCGACCAATGATTGGCTCTTCGACCAGCGCGTCCACCTCACCACCAGCGGCCGATCGTTTTCTGGCGTCGCTTGCGCGCATGTTGCAGGAGGCGGGTACCCCAGCGCATCGGCTCGAGGGATTGGTGCTTGCCTGCGCCGATCGCCTCGGCGTGCGCGTCACGCTCTTCAGCCTTCCGACATGGATCAATCTTTCGATTGGCGAAGAGGGTCAGCAACGCTCCATCAACTTTCGTGTCGATCCTGGCTCACCGAAGTTAGCGATGCTCGAAGAGACCTACATCGTCGCCGATCGCGTGGCGCGTGGTGAACTCGATGCCGAGCAAGGCGTGACCGCGCTGGCTCGTGTGCGCAGCAGACTTGCGCGTCTCGGACTGCCTGCAAGCAGTCTCGGCTATGCGCTCTTCTCGACGGGCGCAGCGTTCTTTCTCGGTGGATCGTGGATCGACATGGCCTGCGCGTTTCCTGTCGGCATCGTGGTTGGTGCCGCGATGGCGTTGGCGGTGGGACGGCGGGAGCGCGAACTTCTCTCCGAATTCGCGGCCGCTGCGATTGGAACTCTCGCGGCCGCACTCATCGTTCGCATGGTGCGCGCGAGCGATCTCGAAGCGTCTGCTGCGATCGTCTCACTCGCGGGACTGGTGACGCTCTTGCCGGGACTCTCACTCGCGACGGCGATGAGCGAACTCTCGACTCGCAACCTTGCGTCAGGAAGCGCACGCCTCATCGGTGCGATGACGACCCTCGTCGTCGTCGGAATGGGCGCGGGCATCGGCGATCGCCTCGCACTGCTCCTTGGCTTGCCTCGACACTCCTCGTTCGTGGTGCCGATCACGCACACGGCGTCCATCTCCGTGCAACTTGTGGTCGCCTTACTCGCGATCGCAGCGGGACTGGCCATCGTCTTTCAGGCGCGCCGTCGTCGCGCGTTGTTCGTCCTCGCCTCGTGTGCGCTTGGTTGGGTGGCGATTCGCACCGCGCGCGAGTTTGGTGGAAGCGAACTCGCGCCCGTCATGGCGGCCGCGGCCATCGGGATGGTCGGCAATCTCTACGCGCGACTGCGCCACCGCCCAACACTCGCCATCGTCCTGCCAGGCCTCGCGCTGCTTCTGCCAGGAAGCATCGGATTCCGCGGGATGCAAGGCCTTATTGCCAGTGACACGCTCGCGGGATTGAGCACCGCGATCAGTGCGCTACTCGTGGCGGCATCGATTGCGGCGGGTCTTCTCATCGCCAACGCGTTGGTGCCGTCGCCGCGACAGGTGTAGGCGTTTAGGCAAACAGCTCGCGCACGATGTTTCCGTGGACATCGGTCAGGCGCTGGTCGCGTCCGCCGTGGCGGTAGGTCAGGCGCTCGTGATCGATGCCGAGCAGCGCGAGGATCGTGGCGTGCAGATCGTGGACATGGACCTTGTCCTCTGCGGCGTAGTAGCCGTAGTCGTCGGTAGCGCCGTAGCTGAAGCCAGGCTTCACGCCGCCGCCAGCCATGAACATGGTGAAGCCGTGCGGATTGTGGTCGCGTCCGTCGCCGCCTTGTGCGGTTGGAGTGCGGCCGAACTCGCCGCCCCAAAGGACCAGCGTGTCTTCGAGCATGCCGTGACTCTTCAGATCCTTGAGCAGTCCAGCGATCGGCTTGTCGACCTCAGCAGCGTTGGTGTTGTGGCCGTTGCGCAGATCGCCGTGCTGATCCCACTTGTAACTGTGGGTGCATTGGATGAAGCGCACGCCAGCCTGAGCAAAGCGCCGCGCCAAGAGACACTGTCGTCCGAAGTTTTCCGTCTTGGCTTCATCGATGCCGTAGAGCTGCTTGGTGGCGTCGCTCTCGCCCGCGAGGTCCATCACAGCAGGCGCGGTTGCTTGCATGCGATACGCGAGTTCGAAACTGGCGATGCGTCCTTCAAGCGCTGCGTCGCTGCCGTGACGCTGCGCGTGTTGCGTGTTCATCGCATTGAGAAACGCCAGCTCCTGTTCCTGCAACTTCGCAGGAAGACCAGCGGTCATGTGCTCGATCTGCGCCTTCGAGGCGGGAACGCCTGCGTGACCGATCGGCGTGCCGTGCGTCCACGCAGGAAGAAACGAACTCGAGAAGTTGTTCACGCCACCGTGGCCGAGCGTCGGGCAGATGGTGATGAACGCGGGAAGGTCGTCGTTCTCAGTGCCAAGACCGTACGAGACCCACGCGCCCATCGATGGACGGATGAAGGTGTCACTTCCTGTGTGGATCTTCAGAAGCGCGCCGCCGTGGGCGGGATTCGATCCGTGCAAACTCTTCACGAAGCAGAGGTCATCGACCGTCGTGGCGACATGCGGAAACAGATCGCTGACCCACGCACCCGACTGACCGTACTGCCTGAATTTCCACGGGCTCGCGAGCAAGTTGCCCGTCTCGGCAAACTGCACGCGCGGCTTGGCAAACGGCAGGGGCTTGCCGTGATCGCGCGCGAGGAGCGGCTTGTAGTCAAAGGTGTCGATCTGCGAAGGACCGCCGTGCATGAAGAGAAAGATGACGCGCTTGGCTCGCGGGCGAAAGTGCGGCATCGCCAACACACCACCGCCCGCGGTTGCTTCCTGCGCGAAGAGACCTGCGAGCGCGATCGAGCCGAAGCCTGCGCAAAGTCCAGTGAGGGCGTCGCGTCGCGAGAGTGGGTGATGTCGGTTGGAACAGAACATGTCGGGCTGAAGTGATCGCGTGGCGCGCTGGGTTCTACTCGAGTGTGACGAATTCGTTCGTCGAGAGCAACGCGTGGCAGAGACGAGTGAGTGATTGGGCGGGTGTCAGGCCCGAGTGTTCGAGTTGCGCGAGGAAGTCGCGCGAGTCGTCGCGCTCGCGGCGTCCTGGCTCACGCGCGAGGGTGCGGCGAAACGCTTCGCGCACGCGAGTATCCGCATCACTGGGAATCGGCGCCTCGCCAATGGCGGTGGCGATCGTGTCGGCAGCGCTCTCGACAAGCGGCGCGTTGAGGAAGAAGAGCGCCTGCGGAGCAACGACGGTGCGGGGGCGGCAATCGATCGGCGCGCTGGAGTCGGGGTAATCAAACGCGGTAAAGAGCCCGAACATCGCGTTGCGGATGACGGGCAGATAGACGCTGCGTCGATTGGAGTCGTAGCGCGCGCCGTTGCCCGACTGGTCGTTGGTCACATAGTCGTGGTCGCCAGTACCAAGGAGCGTGCCGCCCATCGAGCGATCAAGCGCACCTGACGCGGCAAGGACCGAATCGCGAATCGTCTCAGCCTCGACACGCCGACGCGGAAAGCGTGAGAGCAGGCGATTGTCAGGATCGCGCTCGAGTGTGGCACGCGCCTGCGACGAATTCGTCGCGCTCGATTGGCGATAGGTCGCGCTGGTCATGATCAGACGATGGAAAGACTTCATGCTCCAATCCTGCGCGACCAACTCCAAGGCGAGATAGTCGAGCAGCTCGGGATGAGAAGGGAGTCCGCCGAGCACGCCGAAGTTGCTTGGGGTGTCGACGAGTCCAGTTCCAAAGTGCCAAGTCCACAGACGATTGGCCGCCACGCGCGCCGTGAGCGGATTGCGCGCGTCAGCGATCCACCGCGCGAGCTCAAGGCGTCCGCTCGCATCGCGAGGAAACACTGGGCTCTCAAGCGCGCGCTCAAGCACAGCAGGAACAGCGCGGGCAATCGCGGCGCCGACGGGTTGCGTGTGATCGCCGCGGTCATGGAGCGGCGTCTCGTCGAGCTTCGACTCCTTCACCGCGAGTGCGCGTGGAGGATCCGCTGGTTTGGACTTGTCATGTGACTCGCGCTCAGCGCGCGCGCTCAGGAAGGCATCGCGCTCAGGAAGTGCAATGGCGGAGTCGCGCTTCGCGGCCAAGACGGCGTCACGCAGCATCGTTGGCGAGGGTTGCTCAAAGAGTCGCGCCCAACGCGCGTGGTTGTCGGCGCGTTCATGGATGTCGAGTTGCTTGCGCGCAGCATCGCGCGCTTCATCGAGACGCTTGGCTTTGGCACGCCAAATGTCGAGCGTGGCGCGCTCGGCGGCCGTGGCCATGGGTCGTTGCGCCACTCGTCCGACGGTCGCGATGTTGTCGAAGGTCGAGACGCTGCGAAACACGCCCGACAAGGCGAAGTAGTCGGCCTGGGAAATGGGATCAAACTTGTGATCGTGGCAGCGCGCGCAGGCGACCGTTGAGCCGAGGAACGCCTTGGTCACCACATCGATCTGCTCGTCGACGACATCGACGCGTTCTTTTTCCTTGTCGGGCTCCGCAAGCATCTTCGGTCCGAGCGCGAGAAATCCCAGGGCGGCGATGCGGCGGCGCGTGCGCGCATCGTCGTCGGCTGTCGGATTCGTCGCTTCAGGCAGAAGGTCGCCTGCGAGTTGCTCGATGAGGAACTCATCGAAGGGAAGGTCGCGGTTGAACGCGTCAATCACATAGTCGCGGTAGCGATACGCATTGGCGTAGGCGACATTCTCATCGACTCCGTTGCTGTCGGCGTAGCGTGCGACATCGAGCCAGTGTCGTCCCCAACGCTCGCCGTACATCGGTGACGCGAGGAGCGCATCGATGCGCACTTCATAGGCGTTCGCGCTGGAGTCACCAAGAAACGCTTCCACTTCCTCCGCGGAAGGCGGCACACCAACGAGATCAAGCCAGGCGCGCTTCAAGAGCGTGCGTCGGTCGGCCTCGGGTGAAGGCGCGAATCCTTCGCGCTCGAGTCGCGCGAGAATGAACCGATCGATCGCGTTGCGCGACCATGACGCATCGTTGACGACGGGCAGCGTCGGCGCAGTGGCGACTGGTTGGTAGGACCAATGCGTCGCGTGGCGTGCGGTCTTCTCGGGAAGGGCGCGGAAAGTTGGGTTCGTCGAACCGCTTGTCGCCGTGCTCGCGCCGTCGCCGGCCGCAGTCGTGTCGTCTTGAACCAGCGTTGGCGCGGCAGGCGCGATGACCTCTCTCGCAGCGCCAGCGGTGATGACGCACGCGATGGCCAAGGCGCCCACAGCGTTGAGCGTGGCGCCGCGGTGGCAGGAAATGAATTCGCCGCGCGGCGCAGTCATCACGGCAGTATCGGGGATGGGCACCCTTGGACAAGGCGATGCGCCGGTATCGTGGCTGAAATGTCGAGAGTTCTTCTTGTTCTCCTCCAGTCGGCGTGGTGCATGGTTGGATGCGTCGCGGTCGAGAAGGCGCCCGCGCCCGCAGAGACACCAAACCTCGTGGTCATCTACTGCGACGACATGGGTTGGGGCGATGCACCCGGCTTCGTACTGCCTGGTTTCACGGCGCCTTCGTACACGGCGGAGATGCCCAACCTCGCAAGGCTTGGTCGTGAAGGTGCGCGATTTCGCCACTACTACAGCGCTCAACCCGTGTGCAGTGCTTCGCGCGCAGCGATCTTGACGGGGTGCTACCCCAATCGCATCGGCATCAACGGCGCGCTCTTCCCTGACGCGACAGTCGGCATCGCAGCGGCCGAGCGCACCATTGCCGAGATGCTGCAGGAGAAGGGCTACGCGACCCTGATCGCGGGCAAGTGGCATCTCGGACACTTGCCTGAGTTCAATCCGACAAGACACGGGTTTGACGAGTTCGTGGGCATTCCCTACTCGAACGACATGTGGCCGCTTCGCTTTGGCCGCAAGGACTTTCCCGAGCTTCCGCTCTACAACGGCGAGCGCGTCGTCAAAAAGATCCGCACGCTCGAAGATCAAGCCGCGCTCACAGCCACACTCACGCGCACGACGACTGCGTTCATTGCAGCGCAGGCCAACGCGAAGAAGCAGTTCTTCGCCTACCTCGCGCATCCGCAGCCGCACGCGCCGATCGCTTCGAGCTTCACGCCCGCCACGCGTCGCGCGCTCTATGGAAGCGTGATGCGCGAGATCGACTGGTCGGTCGGTGAAGTGCTGAAGGCGATCGATGCAGCGGGCGTTGCCGACAACACCATCGTCGTCTTTACCAGTGACAACGGCCCGTGGCTCGCGTTTGGCAGCGATGCAGGAAGCACGGGTGGTTTGCGCGAGGGCAAAGGCACGACCTTCGAAGGCGGCGTGCGCGAGCCCTGTTTCGTGCGCTGGCCAGGTCATGTGCCTGCGGGAGCAACGAGCGATGTGCCGTGGATGTCGATTGACCTCTTCGCCACAATGGCCGCGATTGTCCATGCTGCGCCACCTGCGGCAGATCGACCAATTGATGGACGCGACGCGCGCGCAGTCTGGTCCTGCGCGAGCAGCGCGAAGCCAACCCACGAGGCGTTCTACTTCTATTACCACACCAATCACCTCGAGGGCGTGCGCATGGGAAAGTGGAAGCTGAGCCTTCCGCGCAACTCCCGCACGCTTGATGGAAAGCCAGGCGGTGATGAAGGCAAGGAGACGGCGTATGTCGAGAAGCCCGTGCCGCGTGCGCTCTATGACCTCGCGAACGATCCCGCAGAGACCACTGATGTGAGCGCCGCGAATCCCGAGGTCCTCGCAGAGATGCTCGCCCATGTCGAAGCCGCGCGCGAAGAGCTCGGCGACGCGCTGACGAAGCGCGAGGGGAGCGGTCGGCGCGCGGTGGGCAGAGTCCTCGCCGCGCCGATCGAGAAATCGAAGTAGCGATCGCGCGCGTGCAAGCTCAAAGATGGCACAAGACCACGGAAGGCGTTGCAGCCTCCCGTGGCCTTGTGGAACTCCTGCCTGCTCTGAGGGCCGATCTCCCGCGAAACAGGCGATGTGAGTTTCTTCGTGTGGTGTGGCGCGGCTCCTCGTTGGTGACGATTCAGACACGCCGCACCCATCAGAAGATCGTGGGAACGCGCTTCGAGCTCAGGAGCAGATGAAGCGGAACATCGCTTCGATCGAAAAGCACAGCGCTCTCGTAGTCCTGGTGAACGAGCAAATGTGCGCGACCCTGCGCCACCGACGGGCGATCGACCCACTCGCCCTCGGCGGCAGCTCCAAGAATCTCGCGCGCGGAGCTCTCGAGCATTTCGTGAGTCACTGGCCGCGGTTGATTGAGTTCTTGTGGCGCCCGAGTTGATGTGAGCTTCCACGAGATCAGCGCGGAGTTGCGCAGATCGCCATAGAGCATCTCGAACCACTGCGCGTTGGCGAAGATGTCGCCCGTGAGAAACTGGCCTCCGAAGTAGACGAGCAGTCCTGACGCTCCAACGGCCGCTTGATTGGCCGCCGCAATGCGCTCAGCAGTGACAGTCTCCGTGGGCTCTCTTGTCCCCTCCTGCTCCATCCTCTGGCGGCGCCGCAGATAGCGCTGTTGCAGCACTCCAAGTTGGCGCAAGGTGAGATCGAGTGAGCGGCGGCCAATCGTCGCTTGCTCGGTCAGACCGCCATCGAGCGCGCGCTGGATCGACTCGAGCATCTGCTGAGCATCGCGGTTGAGCGCAAGGATTCTGCGCTCAAGGAAGGCGAGCTCTTGGAGCAGTGCGGGGTCGGTGCACCCGACGATTGGTTGCCCTTCGGCGCGGCGCGCGTCCATCGTCTCGTAGCAGTTCAGGAGGTCGGCGCTCGTCGAGTGCGATTGGCACGCTCGAGAGAGCTGATCGATGTCTCGCCAAACCGTGCTCTGGTTCGCGCGGCATTCGCCGCTCGACCTCCGTGATTCGTGGACCGAGTGCATCTTGGATTGCCGGAGCGACGCGGGTTCGAAGCCACCGTGCTGAAATCGCGTCCCAGATTGGCCACTCCAACGCCCTCGCTCGACGCAAGTGACGGGAACGGCCGCGCTCTGACCCGCGTAGACGAGAATGTCGGCGTTGAGACCGCGGTTCTGTTTGCCGCCCTTCACGAGCTGTCCCGCGATGAGCAGGATGTCGAACGGCGAGAGGTTGGTGGCTCGCAATTGCGGCACGGACCCGCTGCCGGAGACTTCTTCGATCGCAAATCCCTCCACGGTGGGGTCACCGAACAGGCGGACCGTTGGCGAGAGCTGCGATTCATTGCCGCTGCGAACAAAGACGAAGTCGAGGCCCGGCAGTAACGACACAACGCGGTAGGAGCCTCCATTTGTATCTGGTCGGAGAATATCGATGCGCTGCTTGCAGGTCTCGGTGTTCATGCAAAGTCCTTCCCCGCCTCGGGCGGAGTCATTGGGGGCGTCATGAGGGCGAGTGGCAGCCTCAGCGAAATCCCAGTAAAAACAGGGGTTTCCGCTGCTACTCGCCCACACAACACCCGAAGGTGGAGGATGATCGGCCAATCGAACCCATCGCCAACGGCTCTGGATCGACGCTTGGACAGATTACTTCTTCTCGGAGACGAAGTCAAGTGATTTGTTTGCTCTCCGAGAAGAAATGTCGTAGAGTCGACCGAGACCAACCGAACTCATGACCATGGAACGCTCGCGACCCCAACCGCAATCCTCGCTCTCTGTGGCGTTGGTGCTGTTCATCCTGACGCCAGAAGGAAAGGTTGAGACGGTGGGTGGGGAGGAGTTGACCGCTGGCCGCATGGCACCGGTTTCAGCAAGAACCACCGACCTCAGCAGCATCATTCAGAGGGAAATGAAGAGCGTCCTCCCGCTCGGAACGATCACCTCGCGGATGCGGCCACTGATGCCGCGCCTGCGCGCCGACGGTGTGGTCGTCTTACCAGTGTGGGCGACGGGCCGATTTGCGGAATCTGAGTTTGGCAACGATGCCGCGAGGACGAACCGTGGGTTTGCGTTTGGCGCGCTCGAGCGGCTCGCCGCGTCCCTGAACGATCCTTCCCTCGTCGTTGAAGCGCAAGGTGAATTCCGTCGCGCGCTCGCCGCCGATCCTGTTTCACAC
This sequence comes from Planctomycetaceae bacterium, assembly GCA_947490615.1. Lineage (GTDB taxonomy): Bacteria > Planctomycetota > Phycisphaerae > Phycisphaerales > SM1A02 > QWPT01. The sequence goes on from CANLHK010000009.1 coordinate 117,709, forward strand.
CAGCTGCTCGGCGAAGCCACGAGGATGCGAGCCCTCGCCATGGATGAACTCGCGCGACAGCCGAGCGCGGAAGAGATGCCGCCACTCCTTGGGATGTTGCCTCCAGCGTTCACGCTCGATCAATTGCATCTGGCCTTGAATGAGGCCGCACACTTGCAAGCGAGCGATGCACAGAAGTCAACGAACTTCCGTCGTCGAGTGGTTGATCTGATGCAGGCGGGAGTCCTCATCGATGACGGCGATCGCGCGATGTCCGATCAGCGAGGTCGGCCTGCGAAGCTCTATCGATTCTCTCTGCGCGGCTGGCGGAATTGGTTGGAAGGGCGCGGCGCAGAGGCACGCGAGTTCTCGAGATACGAGCAGCGGTGGGCTCTCGAGGCGCGTGAAGCACCGTTCGACCCACGACAGGAGTTCGAGAAGAATTCTTTCGAATCACGGCTGCCACCGAGCCGGCTCGCTCTAAGTAATGCAGCGCCTGAAGGAGAGCCCGGTGCGGAACGCGTCGCACGATTGGAATCGTTGGTGCGCACGATGCGCGACGACCTTGCCAAACTGATGAAACCAGGGTCTGCGGGAAAGCTCGGCGATTCGCCCAAAGAGTGAGCGGCGCAGAGTGCGTGACCTCGTCGAACCGTGGTTTTCTGATTTGGAGCGCCGAGGCGGTCTCGTTACGCTCTATCCATGCTGATTTCCGCCCTCACGCTTGCCGCGTTTCTTGTCGTCGATCGTCCAGCAGTTTCGCCAGAGCGTGACGCAGCGCCGCAAGTAGCGCGCGCCACGCTTCCGCGCGTTTGGGCGCTCCCCGCGCAATCTCCTGGCACCTTTACTTTCGCCGACCGCCTGCACGCCGCGTTGCGCGAGATCCGACCTGCGATCGCGGAGCTCACCATTCCGGTGCAGGGCGTCGGACCAATCCATCTTGAGCTCAAGGCATTCCGCGCTGTCACGCTCGACGCGCGCGTGGAGGTCGGCAGCAACAAGCGCGAGCTCTCGCAGCCTTCGACGGACGCGCTGCACGGGCTCGTGCACTTTGAGGGCGCTGTCGATGGATACGCCCATTCGTCGTGCTACCTCGCCGTCGGCACCACGGGGGTAGCGGGGTGGATCGATCTCGGCGACAGCAATGGTCACTACACCATGCGCCGCGTTGGTGACGAGACGCCTGGTCTCTGTGCGGGCACTTGCGAGTTCGTTCGATCGATCGGCAGCGGCGCTCCCGATGTCCCCCTGTGTGGCGGCGCGCTGACGCACGGCGACGCGAGCGAAGGTGGCGTCGCGGGCTACGGGCTGATTCCACACGGTGGGCGCCGTTGTAACAACCTCGCGCTCGATACGGACTTTGATTTCTATCGCATCTTCGCGAACTCGCCGTCAGACTCCAACTCGGGCTCCGTTGCTGCGACGGAGTACCTCGGCACGCTCGTCGGGGCGATCAGCGTGATCTACCGTCGCGATTGCGATACCTCGATCACGCTTGGCTATGTGCGGCTTCAGCAGGCGGAGGCCGACCTCTTCAACGAGCCCGATCCGCTTGGCGCGTTTCGTGACTACTGGAATCTCAACGGTGATGGAGTCTCACGCGACCTCTTCGCGTTGGTCACTGGTCGGCGCAATCTCCCGTACGGTGGAGTCGCGTGGTTGAACGCTGCCTGCAGCGACTTCGGCTACTCCGTCGACGGCTATATGAACGGTCGCTTTGCGGACTCAGTCTCGACTCATCCTGGCAATTGGGACATCGTCGTGCTCGCCCACGAGCTCGGCCACAACCTCGGCACCTACCACACGCACGACTACGGGATCGACGGCTGTGCGAGCGGCACCGTGCAGCGCGGCACGATCATGAGCTACTGCCATACGGTGTCGGGCGCGAGCGCGAACATCGACCTTCGCTTTCACCGCGGGACCGCTGGGCCGATTGAGGCGTTCGTCGTTTCGGCGCCGTGCCTTTCCATCGACTGCGATGATGACGGACTCGACGACACCGCGGAAATCGCTGCGAATCCCGCGCTCGACACCAACCACGATGGACTGCTCGACGCCTGCCAGGATTGCAACGGCAACGGTGTGGTCGATCCCGTTGAGATCGCGTTGGGGCAAGCGGTGGATGTCGACGGCGATGGCCGCCTCGATTCCTGCGAAGAGAACTGCGATGGGATCGGCCCGCCTGACTCCGCGCTCATCCTCGCGGATCCATCGCTTGATCTCGATGGCGACTTCGTGCTCGACTCCTGCGAGACCGATTGCAACGGCAACGGCATCGCCGACGACAACGACATCAACACCGACATGACGCTCGATCGATCGCGCGATGGGCGCATCGACTCCTGCGAAGATTGCGACGGCGACGGGATCTCCGATTTCGCAGAGCTCCAAGGCTCGATGTCACGCTGGGTCGGAAGCGCGAACGACGCGCTCCTGCGCGAGCTCGATCCGCGTTCGGGCGTGGTGCGGCGCACGGTGTCCTGCGGAACGGGTCCGATCAACGATCTCGCCATCGGCAGCGATGGACGGCTTTACGCTGCGGCCGACAACTTCATCTATGCGCTCGATCGCGTGTCGGGCGTCGCTGCCACGGCGTGGTCGGTGGCACTTCCTTCGCAGCCGCGTTCGATTGCGGTCGCGCCCAACGGACAACTTGGTGTCCTGCTCGCCGACGGAAGCGTGCGTCTGCTTGCTGCCAATGGCACGATTGCCAGCATCTTGGCGCCTGCAGGCCCTCCCAGCGGGACGCCGAATGACCTGGTGTTCCGCGCGTTTCCAGCTGGAACCAGTGACGCTTTGATCTCTTTCGGCGGCGGCGTGATTCGCAAGGTCTCTTGGCCGGGCGGCGCGGGCAGCGTGTTCGTCGATCAGAGTGCCGCGGGGCAGAGCTTCACGGGTCTCTTCGCGATGGCCGATGGGTCAGTGCTCGCGGCCAACGCAACCGCGCAGGGAATCGATCGGTTCGCCGCCGATGGCACCGCACTCGGCGCGTGGGATGTCGAGAACGGCGCGATGTTGCTCACTCCACACTCGCTCTGTTCGGCGGGAGATGGTCACGCGGTCCTCGCCACCAGCGCGACGAGTTCGTCCACGATCAATGGGTACAACTTGAGCTCGGGTTACACCGAGCGTGCGTATCGCGTCTATCCCGACGACGCGCCCAGCGCGACGGCGATCGTCATCGCTCCTGCGAGCGCCACCGACCTCAACGGCGATCTCATCCCAGATTCCTGTCAGGCTGTTCCTGGCGATCTCAATGGAGATGGCGTGGTGAGCGCGCCCGATCTCGCGATCCTGCTGAACACTTGGGGTCCGTGCGCTGGTTGCGCGGGCGATCTCAACGGTGATGGCGCGGTCGGCGCGGTGGATCTTGCGCTCTTGCTTGGTGCGTGGAGCTAACTACGAGCTGAGCGCACGCTCAACGGGATTCGATAGACTCAAGGAGCGATGACGCTCCGTAAGCGATTGACCAGCGCCGCGTTCTGGCAGATCGCAGCACGCGGCGTGGACCGTGGGCTGCGCTTCCTTGCGAGCCTGCTGCTTACGCGTCTCCTCACGCCTGACGACTTCGGTCTGCTTGCGGCGACCATGGTGGTCGCGGGCATCGTCGAGACGATTTCGTATCTCGGCACCGATCAAGCGGTGGTGCAGTCGCACCGCAGCGAGGATCCGCGGTTTCTAGGAACGGTGTGGCGCGTGCAACTGCTGCGCGGTTTGGTGATCGCGCTCTGCACACTGGCGCTGGCGCCTGTGGCAGCGTGGTACTTCGCCGACGGCGCGGCGATGACCATGGTCGCGCTCATCGCCATCAGTCCGCTCTGCACGGGCTTGGAGAATCCGTGGATGTTCGTCTTGCGCAAGCAATTGCGCTTTCGCGCCATCGCGCTCGCCTCGATTGCGGGCGCCGTGGCCCAGGTCGGCGTGTCGGTTGGCGGCGCGTACCTTGGGTTTGGCGCGGTCTCGCTCGCGCTGGGATTTGTGGCTGCTGCCGCGGTGAACACGGCCGCGGGCTGGCTGCTGGTTCCAAAGCGACTGCAACTCGGTGGCGACGCGGAGGCACTCATCGAACTCCGCGGCTTTGCCGTACGCGCGGCGGGCGTGCCGTTTCTCATCATGCTCGCGAACAGCGCGCCCTCACTCATCCTCGGGCGCATCGCAGGACTTCCAGTTCTTGGCATCTACACGCTCGCGCAGCGACTCTGCTCATTGCCCAGCGAGATTGCCTTACCCATCTTTGGTTCGGTGCTCACGCCCGCTTACGCCGAACTGCGCGACGATCTGCCACGGGTACGACGCATTTGGATCAAGACGACCACGGGTGTGTCGCTCTTGGTCATGCCCATCGTGGCAGCATTGGTGGTGCTTGATGAGATGCTTCCTCGTGTGCTCTATGGCGACAAGTACGCAGGAGCGCCTGGCCTGATCTCGATCATCGCCTTGGCAGGATTGGTGTCGAGTGTGACCTCGTGTTGCGGACCGATGCTGTGGGGACTCGGGCGACCCGAGTTTGATCGCAAGACGCTCATCATCCGCGTCGTCGTGATTGCAGTGATGTCGCCCATCGCTGCATGGCAAGGCGGCGCCACGATGTTTGCGACGAGCATTCTCTGCTCGCTGAGTGTCGGACTCGTCTACTGCCTGCATGTGTCGCGGCGACTGGTCGGAGCGCGACGGCGCGAAGTCGCGCGCGCGATGGTGCCAGGAGCGATCGCCGGCGGCGTGACGCTCGCGCTCTGCGCACTGCTCAAAGAGATCTGCACGCGGCAGGAGCTGAATCCCGCGTGGACGGTGTGTGGAGTGCTTTCGATTGCAGGTTTCGCGATGATCTTCAGCGGACTCGCCTTGAAGCGGGGCATCGTTCGATGATCGATCCCTTTGAGAGGCGCGCTTGGTACCTCGTCTACGCGCTGTTGTGTGCAGCGCTCCTCGCACATCTTTGGGCGGATGTTCCCGTCGCGCAGGCGGTGCACGCAGAAGGTCTGGTGCGTAACGCCATCTTGCAATGGACCACGGAACTCGGCGAAGCGGTCTGGTGGCTTGTGCCTGCTGCCATCGTCTTTGTCGTGGCTGCGCTGCGTAAGCAACACAATCTGGCACGCTGGGCGTTCGCGATGATCGCAGCAGTCGGCGTGAGCGGGCTCATCGTGAACGGGCTGAAGTTCATGATCGGAAAGAGCCGTCCGAAACTGCTCTTCGAAGAGAACCGGCTCGACTACTCGCCCTTCACCCACGGTCACGCCGTGAACGGCTTCCCCAGCGGACACGCCACAACCTGCGCGGCAGCCGCGATGATTCTCGCGCTGGCCCTTCCAAGGTGGCGTGCATTCTTCCTCCCCATCGGTTTCGCCTTGGCACTCACCCGCGTGGCGATCCACGCGCACTACCTCAGTGATGCCTGTGCAGGGTTTGCACTGGGAATCGCAACGGCGCTGGTGACGATGGAGGTGTGGAGGAAGCGGTGGGGGAGCAGTGTGCCCACCCCTCGCGCCTCATGACCCGTCGATGCGCACTCCGCACGCGCCGCGCTCGAAGTAGTGGGTGTCCTTCGCGTCCACGGTGACTCCGACGCGGGTGCCTTCGCGGAAGTGGTGTGCCAGCGCGGCATCGACGCGCGCAGTCAGTCGTCCCCACGCGGTGTCGAGTGCGAGATCGGTGCGGTCACCGAGTCGCTCGATGGTGGCGATGGTCGCGCTCAGCGCGCCTGGTTGCTCACTTGAAACGATGCGCAGCCGATCGGGTCGAACTCCCAGCGTGCAGTCGCGGCGGAATGGTCCCGCTGCGATGGGCATGCTGACACTGTTGGCGGTGAACACGCCCGACTCCATCTGTCCATCGACGAGGTTCATGGGCGGCGTTCCGATGAAGCCTGCCACGAAGCGATTCGCGGGGCGTTCGTAGCACTCCTGTGCAGTGGCGTTCTGCTGGATCTTGCCTTCGTGCATGACCACGAGTCGATCGGCGAGCGTCATCGCCTCTTCCTGATCGTGCGTGACATAGACGATCGTGGCCTGCAGTCGTCGGTGCAGCGTGCGCAGTTCGGTGCGCGTCTCGATGCGCAGGCGCGCGTCGAGATTCGAAAGCGGTTCGTCGAAGAGAAAGACCTTGGGATCGCGGGCGATGGCGCGTCCGACAGCGACGCGTTGTCGTTGACCACCACTGAGCTCGCGTGGATAGCGCTCAAGCAGCGCGTCAAGCGCGAGAGTCTTGGAAACTTCGGCGACGCGCGCGTTGATCTTCGTGGACTCCGCCGTGCGTTCTGCTGATGCACCCGTGCACATCGCGACAAGCGCGCTGCGGTGGGCGCGCCGCGTTTCCAATCCGAAGGCGATGTTCTCTTGCACGGTGAGGTGCGGGTAGAGCGCGTAGTTCTGAAAGACAAAGGCGATGTCGCGGTCTTTCGCGGGGAGATCGTCGACGCGCTTGCCGCCAATCTCGAGCGTGCCTTCGCTGAGATCTTCGAGTCCCGCGATCATGCGCAGCGTCGTGCTCTTTCCACAACCCGATGGTCCGACGAGGACGCAGAACTCGCCATGCGCGATGGCGAGATCCACGGCCTCGACCGCACGCACCGTGCGACCGCCCTCACCTTGGTAGACCTTGCCGACTTTGCGAAGCGTGACTGTTGCCATGAATGGAGACCTCAGCCCTTCACGGCGCCGCGCGCAAGACCTTCGACAAAGGTCTTCTGCGCGGCGATGAAGAGCACAATGCAGGGAATCATGGTGAGCACTGAGAGCGCCATCAGGAGATGGACATCCTCAAGCCCGCCGTACTGGTTCTTGAATCCGTTCAGCGCGACGGCGAGCGTCGCTGACTCATCGGAGTGCAAGTAGATGAGCGGACCAAGGAAGTCGTTCCAAGTGCCGATGAAGGTGAAGATCGCACAGATCGCCGTGACGGGCCGACAGAGCGGCAGGATGATGCGCCACCAGATCGCAGCGTGACCGAGACCATCGACGCGCGCGGCTTCGACAAGCGACTCAGGGATCTGCGCGATGAACTGGCGATACATGAAGATGAAGAACGCGTTGCCAAAGAACGCGGGGATCACCAGTGGCAGGATGGTGTCGATCCAGCCGAACTGCCGAAAAAGCAGGAAGAGCGGGATCATCGTGACCTGCCCTGGCAACATCATGGTGCCGAGCATGATGAGGAACAGTCCCCGCCGCCCGCGAAAGCGCAGCCGCGCCAAGGCGTACCCCACCGCGCTTGAGCTGATCACCGTGCCAAGCACGACGAGCACCGTGACGACGATGGAGTTTGCCAGCGCATCGACGAAGCCCATCCACGGCACGCTGCCGGTTTCCTTGATCGCCGTGGCGTAGTTCTCAAACTGTGGCGAGGGCGGAAAGAGCGCGATGCCCGCGCTGCCCGTGATCGCTGCTTCCGCGCGTTGCGGAGTCTCAAGGCTCACGACTGCCATCCACCAGAGTGGAAAGATGAACGCCGCTGTGCCCAGAATGAGCACAAACCAGAGCAGCGCGTTGGTGAGCGGTGAGCGATTCATTTGCGCAGACTCTCGTAGTAGACGACGCGCGCGCTGCTGCGCAGGATCACCGCAGTGCAACCAAGCACGATGATCAAGAGGATCCACGCCATCGCGCTGGCGTAGCCCATGTCGTAGAGCTCGAAAGCCTTGTTGAAGAGGTAGAGCACATAGAAGCGGGTGAGGTCGCCTGGCTCGCCGCCCGTCATCACAAACGCCTGCGTGAAGACTTGGAACGAGCCGATCACCGCCATGATCAAGTTGAAGAGGATCACAGGCGAGAGCATGGGAAGCGTCACGCGCACGAAACGACGCACTGCTCCTGCGCCGTCGATGGCGGCGGCTTCGTAGAGTTCCCGCGGAACCTGCTGCAATCCTGCGAGGTAGACCATCATCGATCCACCGACAAGCCAGAAGCTCATGATGGCAAACGCAGGCGCACCAAAGCGCGCAGCATCTTTGCCAAACCACTCGGGCCCCGCGATACCAACGAGTTCGAGCGTGCGATTGAGGAGTCCGCCTTCGCTGTCAAAGATCCAGCGCCAGAGAATCGACACGCCGACGCCCGCAAGCACACTCGGCAGGTACCACGCCGCGCGAAAGAACGCGATGCCGCGCACCTTGGGTTGCATCATCACGACTGCCGCCAGCAGCGCGAGAAGTTGCCCACCAGGGACCGCGATCAGCGCGTAGTAGAGCGTGACTTGAAAGGCCGTGTGAAAGCGTCCATCACGCGCGAGGAGCTGCGCGTAGTTGTCGAGACCGACCCAGTTGGCGCCCTCGAGTGGTCCGATGCCTTTCCAGTTTGTGAGCGAGAGGACCAGCGAAAGCAAGATCGGAAACGCGAGGAAGAGCAGGAAGCCCACGACCCATGGCGAGGCGAAGGCGAAGCCCGCGCGTTCTTCGCTGCGCGCAGTGGCTCGCGCGTTCGAGCGGAGGATCAGCCACGCAAACGCTGCGAGCACCAATCCCACGAGCGCCATTCCGATCCCGCCAAACAGATCCCATCGCACGCGTGGCGGATTCGCGCCGCCAGGAACAAACTGCACATGCGCGTCCCACTTGGCGTTGAACTCCGCGATCGCCTGCGTGATGGTGAGGTCGCCCGTCTTGAGTCCTTGATCCATCGTGGAGCCGAGGATCTGCTCAAAGGTTGGGTCCGCAGGCCACGCGACGACGGACGATGCGGGGATCGCATCGAGGTAGCCTTGGTTGTTCGCAGGCGCGTGCGTCGCGTCAAGAAACGCCGCACTCGCAGCGACGCTCTTCAAGGTTGGGATCGCCAGACCAAGTCGCGCGTTGTCGGCTTGGCTTTTGGCGTTGGTGAGCCACTTGATGAGCTTCCACGATTCTTCAGGATGCTTGGTGTCGCGCGCCATCGACCAACTCACGGTCAGCACACAGTTCGCCTCGGCTGCCCCGCGAGGAAGCGGCGCAAAGTCCCACTCAAACCCGCCGTGTTCCTTGGAGGGGATGTTGCGATAGCTCGGAACCACCCAGCGTCCAAACGGTCCCGCCATGCCGACTTTGCCGCCAAGAAAGACGCTCGCGCCTGTGGCGATCTTGCTCTTGCCGCTCGTGAGCGTGTTCGGTTCGTCGTGACGCCAGGCGCGCAATCGTTCGAGAGCGCGCACCGCGTTGGGTTCGGCGACGCGAATGTTCTCGAGTTGATCATCGATCGCGTCACAGCCTTCGGTGCGAAGGTAGGTGCGCACCATGACGGGCCAAGTCACAAACTCGCTGCCCGTGACTCCCTCAAGCTTTCCAAGCGCGCGCGCTGCGGCGATGTACTCATCCCAAGTCCAGGTGTTGGTCGGGAAGGGCAGTTGCGCTTGGCGGAAGAGATCCTTGTTGTAGTAGAAGCCGACGGTCGTGAAGTCCTTCGGAATGCCGTAGAGCGTTCCACGGCCAACGCGCGCGCCGTCGAAGCGAAAGGCATCGACGGTTTGCGGATAGAACGCAGCGAGGTCAAGCGCGTCACGATCGCCCGAAACGCGCAGCGCTTCTTCCTGTGCGACAAAGTCCTCGATGGGCCGAAGCAGCTCAAGGCTCGCAAAGTTCGCGACGCGTTCGTAGCCGACATAGAAGACATCAGGTGGCTCACCCGCGGCCATCATCGTTTGCAGCTTGGTGTAGAAACTGCCCGCGTCGCCGGGATTCAGCCGCTTGACGCGCACGCCAGGATTCGCCCGCTCAAAGGCGCGCAGTGCGTCCTGAACGATCGCATCTTCCTCCTGACCACCTTCACCTGACCAGTGCATGACGGTGAGCTCGATCGCACGGTCGCTCTCGTCGCGTGCAGCAGCAGTTCGATACACCACGCGCGCAAACGCGCCGAGGACCAGCAGCACCGCGATCACCGTGAGCGCGCCGCGCACGGTTCGTCCAATCCAGCGCGAGGCATTCGTGGCGTTGGCGGACATGGCGCGCGAGTATAAGTGAAAGTCTGCGGGGCTCGTCTTCGTCGCGTGTGTCATTGCCGATGTATGGTTCGCGCTGTGCAGCCGCATCGGACTCATCCGCTTCTTTCGACGCGTCGCGCAGGAGTGCTCTTGCACATCACGAGCCTGCCGTCGCCGTTTGGTGCTGGCGACATCGGCCCTTTAGCGCATGCCTTCGCCGATTGGTTGTCTGCAGCGGGTTTCAGCGTCTGGCAAATGCTGCCCGTGGGACCTGTGGGATTTGCGGAGAGCCCATACTCGTCGCCGTCGAGCTTTGCGATCGAGCCGACCTTTCTGGCGCTTGAGCCACTGGTTTTGCAGGGGCTACTTTCGAAGGCGGATTTGAAGCCGTCAGTCGCCGCGTCGCGCCGCAAGTCGATCAACTGCGACTTCAAGGCGAACCGCGCGTTTCGCATGTCGCGCGCCGCGAAGGCAGCGATCGCGTTTCACGCAGCGAGACTTGATCGAAGCAGTGAGTACCGCGCGTTTGTGCGGAAGTCGTCGTGGCTGAGTGGTTGGCTGGACTTTGTTGCGGGAGAAGGGATCGCGCAGCGTCGCCTGCACGCGTTCATCCAGTTTGAACTCGCGCGTCAATGGAAAGCGCTACGCAGTCACTGTGCAGCCGTGGGAGTTCGACTCGTCGGTGATGTCCCGATCTTTGTCACAGCCGAGAGCGCGGATGTGCGTGCGAATCGCCATCTCTTTCGGCTGCGCCAAGATGGTTCACCCGCGGTGCTCACGGGCGTTCCGCCTGACGATTTCAGCGCTGACGGGCAACTGTGGGGTCATCCCCACTACGCGTGGCCCGAGCATCGCAAGGAGAAGTTTGCGTGGTGGATCTCTCGCATCGCCTGCGCGATCGAGCGATTCGACCTTGTGCGGATCGATCACTTCATCGGACTGCACAATGCCTACGAGGTTCCCTTCGGTGCGCGCACGGCTCGCAACGGAGTCTGGCGCAAGGCTCCTGGCCGCGAACTTCTTGCTGCGATGGCCAAGGTGTTCGGGCCGCTTCCACTGATCGCCGAAGATCTCGGTGCGCTCACGCCCGCTGTCGAAGCGTTGCGCGACGACTTTGGACTTGCGGGCATGCGCATCGTGCAGAACGCTTTCTGGAGCGGACGCGCTGGGGATATGCCGCACAACCATCCGCGGCGCTCCGTCGCCTATTCCTGCACGCACGACAATGAAACCACGATGCAATGGTGGAAGAGCCGCAACGCCATGCAACGCGCGCGTTTCATTTCCTACAGCGGCGCCGCTGACACGACTGTGCACGAGGCCATGGCGCGGATCGTGATGGCGTCACCAGCTGCGCTCGCGGTGTTGCCGATGCAAGATCTCCTTGGACTCGGGAAATCTGCGCGCCTGAATCTGCCTGGCACTGCGACGGGGAATTGGAAGTGGTGCATGGAACGAGGCGCTGCATCGAAGGCACTCGCGCAAACGATGCGCTCGTTGATCGAAGCGACGGGGCGTCTCTGATCCACTATCGTTTCCGTCATGGCAGCAAAGAAACGGCCCAGCGCGAAGAAGTCATCAGCCTCTGACGCAACTCTGGCGGCGACCCCACGCGCGCGCCGCACCGTCGTGCCAGCACCACTTTCTCCGACAGACGCGCACGCACAACTGCGCGCCTTGGCGATGAATCTCTGGTGGAGTTGGAACGAGATCGGTCGCCGTCCCTTCGCGGCGCTTGATCCAGTGGTTTGGCACGCGACCAAGCACTCGCCGCTGTCGGTGCTCGCGTTCACGGGTCCCGCGACACTTGCCGCGGCGTGCGAAGAGCCAGGATTTCGTCGCGCACTCTCGGACGCGCGCGTCGCACTCACGCAAGAACTCGCGCGCACCACTTGGTGGGACGATTCCTGCGCGAAGACCAACGCCTCAGCGTGCATTGCTTATTTCTGCTCCGAATACGCGCTCCACGAGAGTATCCAGCAGTACTCGGGTGGACTCGGCGTCCTCGCGGGCGATCATCTCAAGAGCGCGAGTGATCTCGGCATTCCGCTTGTGGCCATCGGGCTCTACTACCGTCACGGCTACTACCTTCAGCAGTTTGCCGATGACGGCACGACGAAGGTGCTCTATCCAACCTACGACCGACACACGGTTCCGATTATCGATACGGGCGTCGTGATTGAGTGTCCCATTGGCGGACAACCCGCCGTGCGCGCGCGCGTGCTGCGCATGGATGTTGGACGCGTTCGACTCTTCCTGCTCGACGCAGATCTGCCTGAGAATCGGCCCGAAGATCGCCAGTTGACCGAGGGCCTCTACAAGGGCGAGCCTGCGCTGCGCATGCGGCAACAAGTGTTGCTTGGAGTGGGTGGCATGCTTGCGTTGCATGCGTTGGGCATCGAGCCGTCGCGCATCCATCTCAATGAAGGGCACGCAGCGTTTGCGGCTGTTGCGCGGTTGTCCGAGTTGCGCGCCAAGGGAATGTCGGCGGCCGCAGCAACTGCGAAGGTGCGCGCGAGCACGGTCTTCACCACGCACACTCCTGTCGCGGCGGGACATGATCGTTACTCCGTCGACATGGTTTGTGCCGCGCTCGCGCCGACGCTCTCCAAGGGCGGCATCACGCGTGCGCAACTCGAAGAGCTTGGCCGCGAGAATCCGCACGACGCGCAGGAAGCGCTCTGCATGACGATCCTCTGCTTGCGCTTGTCCGAGCGCGTCAACGGCGTGGCCAAACTGCACGGCGAGGTCTCACGCGAGATGTGGAAGGGCGTCTACGGCGCGAAGAAGGCGAAGGATGTTCCGATCACGCATGTGACCAACGGCGTGCATCTTGGGACTTGGCTCGATCCTCGCGCCTCGCGATTTTGGAAGGACTCCTGCGGCTTTGATCCGTGCGCACCGACGCCGCGCAGCCGCGGCTGGAAGCGCGCGGTGAACGCGGAGCCCGCAGGTTTCTGGGCGTTGCGCACAAGCTTGCGTGCGTCGGTCGTGCGCTTTGCACGGGAGCGCCTCGTGCGTGCCGCGCAGCGTCGCGGCGAAGATCCGACCGTCCTCGATGAGTGCGGTCGCGCGCTCGATCCCGAAGCGCTCACCATCGGTTTCGCGCGGAGATTCGCCACCTACAAGCGCGCGCCGTTGTTGTTCACCGACCTTGATCGACTTGCTGCCATCGTGGGCGATGCGGCGCGTCCTGTGCAGTTCATCTTTGCGGGCAAGGCTCATCCGCGCGACACGGGCGGTCAGGCGTATGCGCGGACCGTCTTTGAGATGACGCGCCATCCGCTTCTTCGCGGCAAAGTCGTGTTGCTTGAGGAGTACGACATGGAAGTCGGTCGCGCGCTCGTCTGTGGGTGCGATGTCTGGCTCAACACGCCGATTCGTCCGCATGAAGCCAGCGGAACCAGCGGCATGAAGGTTCCGCCGCATGGCGGCCTCAACTGTTCGATCCTTGATGGCTGGTGGCCCGAGGGATTCGATGGCACGAACGGCTGGGTGATTGGTGCAGCCGCTTCCACGCGCGCCAACGACGATCGCTTCAGCGAGGGAGACTCCGCTGCCGTCGCCGCCGCACGCGATCAGAAGGACGCAGAGAGTCTCTACGCGATCCTTGAGCGCACCATGGTTCCTGAGTTCTACAACCGCGGGAAAGACGGACTTCCGCGCAAGTGGATCAAGCGCGCGCTCGCGAGTGCCGCGACGCTTCCTGATCAGTTCTCATCGCATCGCATGGTGAGCGAGTACGCGTTGAAGGCGTACTCGTAACGCACTCGCGCGGCGTCGGTCACTCAAGCGCTTGCGTGAGGATCGTCGCGCCTTGCGGCTTGGGAAGCTTGTCGGAGAGAATCGCGCCGACCGACGCGTCTTGGCCGTAGGTTTCGCGGTTCGCCTTGTTGTCGACGGTGAAGTAGACGCCACCAACGAGCAGTCCGCCAAAGAGTCCCTTGGCGCGAATGTAGTAGTAGCTCGCGGGCACAGGTCCACCAGCGTTGTGCGGATCGGTCTTGGCAGGACCAGCAACCGCGGCCGCTTCCGCCACGGCGTAGACGCCGTCATCGAGGAAGTTCGAGACCTCGGCGTCGGTGTTCAGGAAGATCATGATGTCGCGCTGTTGTCCGCCCGCCTGCAGTCCGAAGCTTGCGCCTGCGGTGTTGATCGCAATCGGTGCGCTCCACTCGAGGCCGACCTTCTTGAGGAAGATGCCTTCGCCGCCTGAGCCGCCGACGATGAGCGCAGCGTTGGTCTCACGCAAGATCGCCACACCCTTCGCGCTCGCGAAGACCTCTGGCGGAATCGCGTGGTCGCTCGACTGAAAGCCGCGCACCACGGCGAGCGACTCGCCCATGCGTTCACCGATGGTGGCATTGCAGGCACAGAGGGCGAGGACGGGAAGAAGGAGGGCGATGCGAAGGAGGTTCATGGTTGGCTCGAGTTCGTTCTGGTGTGCGAGTGTGGGTGTTGTTTAGTTCGGAGGGCGCTGCGACGAACCGTCGTCGGCGCGAGTGTTGGATGCGCGGGGATCGAGCGCGCCGCGCAGATCTTCGAAGCGCAGGGCGATGATGCGGTTCATGAGTTTGACGACGACAAACGCGCAGACGATCACGATGAGAAACTCGACGACTGCCGCGATGAAGGAGCCGTAGCGCACCGCGGCGGTGACCGTCTCGACGCCGTTCGCATCGACCTTGGTGCTCAGCACGATCTGCAGCGACTTGAAGTCGACGCCGCCGATGAGCACTCCAATCGGAGGCATGAGCAGATCCGCGACGATGCTGTTCACAACCTTGGTGAACGCTGCGCCGACGAGGATTCCCACCGCCATATCAACGGCGTTGCCTTTCGCGGCAAAGGTCTTGAGTTCGTCGAGAAATCCCATGTGCTGGCGGAGCGTACCGCTTCCGCTGGCAGTGTGAGGAACGACTACCCGTGCAACACCGCGTCGAGGTCACTGTCGGAGAGCGACCAGCCCGCGCGCGCCGCAGGATGCCAGTGCGCGATCGGAGTTCCACCTGCGAACACGCGCTTCTGGAAGTCATAGGTCACGGCCCGCTGCGCGCGACCTGCGACGGTTCCGCTGAGGACGATCTCATTGAGGACCGACGAACGACCGAACGCGCAGAGCGGGCGGTCGGCGGCAGTCGAATCACCCGCGCGCCATGCTTGGATCGCCTCGAGCCACTCGCGGTGATGTCCTGGTGAGGGTGCAATCGTCTCGTGCGCTGGCTTGGGCTCTGCCGCGAGTGCAGAGGGAGTGATGAGAAACTCGCCGTAGTTGGCCCAAAGCCAACCCTTGGTTCCTTGGAAGACCATGTTGAAGCGACCGTGGTAGTCGACCTTGTCCTTCGCGCCCAATTCCTCAGCGGTGGGAGACTTGCGGCCATTGTCGAACCAACGCAAGATCATCGGGTCGCGGCCCTTCTGCGGAATCGCCCACGACGCTTCCGTCCACTCAGGGCAACCGACGCTGTCGACACGATCGACCGTCGCGCGGACTTCAACGGCGCCAAGGCGGGCGCGGTCGAGGCCGAGCGCCCAGACGGGAAGGTCGAGCATGTGGCAGCCCATGTCGCCGAGCGTGCCCGTGCCGTAATCCCAGTACTTGCGCCAGTTCGCTGGGTGGATGTTGGCGATGTAGGGATCCTCTTGCGCCGGCCCGAGCCAGAGGTCGTAGTCGAGATTTTTCGGTGGCTCAGTGACAGGACCTGTCGCGCCGCAGCACCAACCCTTGTTGACCCAACAGTCGCAACTGGTGACGGGTCCGATCGCGCCGCCTTGGATGAGTTCCACGACGCGACGATAGTTTTCGGTGGCGTGAATCTGCGTTCCCATTTGCGTCGGCGTGCCCGCGGCCCGCGCGAGATCGAGGATGCGACGCGATTCTTCGAGCGTGTGGGTCAGCGGCTTCTCGCAGTAGGCCGCGAGCCCTGCGCGCAGAGCAAGCGCGGTTGGAAACGCGTGGGTGTGATCGGGAGTCGAGACCAGCACGCCGTCGAGCTTGAGCTTCTTGCGATCACGCAGAAGTTGGCGGAGATCGGTGTAGACCGCTGCGCTGGCCACGCGCTTGGATCCCGACTCGCGCGCGTTGGCATCGACATCACAGAGCGCGACAACCGCCGCGCCCGCACCGAGAAGATCGCCAAGATTGTCGGCGCCGCGACCTGCGCAACCAATGATCGCGACACGAGCCAGCGGCGCGTCGGGCTTGAGCACCGCGGCGGCCTGGGGTTTTCGCTCTGCCGTGCTCGCGCAACCGAGAAGGGTCGGCGCAGCGAGGAGCGCGGGAACAAGGCTTAGGAAGTCGCGGCGGGTGGGGTCGAGGCGCATGGCGCGAGTGTCGCGCGAAAGTGTCTCGCGCGCAACGGATCAGCGTTGCTCTGTCGGAAGGTCTTGTCTCGGCAGTTCAGTTGGCAAGTCTGCCGGTAGATCAGCTTGGTTCTCTCGGGGGATTCGTCAGAACACGCAACGCCATCGGCGCTTGCGATATAACACCGCTCCTATGGCAAAGAAGCATGCACGATCGGCGAAGGCGTCCCGCAAGTCAGTTAGGAAGCGGCCAGGCAAGGGCTCGGCAACGACGAGTTCTGCCACGGGAACTCGCGCGAAGTCACTCTCGTCGATGACCACCGCGGCGCTCACCGCAGAACTGCGCCGTCGGCAGTCGCAATTGCCCAAGCTCGAGAAGCGAGCCGCGGCGGTGCGCGCCACACTGGCGGCTCTCGAAGCCAAGATCGCTGCACTTGGTGGACCCGACGCGCCGTTGCGCGCGTCGACGCCGCCGCAGGCAGCGCGCGCAGGGCTTCGTTCGCAGAGTGGCGGGCGCAAGGTCCCCAACTCCACAGTGATCCGTCGTCGTCATGGACAACCAACCATCGGCGAGCGCGCTGTCGAGGTTCTGAATGCTGCAGCGGGCGCGTTGGGACCGCATGAGATCGCCACCGCCGTCGGCAAGGTGCTCTCCCGCGAAGTCACTCCCAACTTCCTCGTGCAGATCAGTCTTACTTTGGCGAGGCTCGTCAAGCGTGGAAGCATCGTGAAACTCGGCCGCGGCCAGTACGCAGCGCAAGTTGGAGCAACGGGAGGCGCTGGTGCGGGCACGGTCTAGTCCAGTTGCTTTGCTTTGTGCGCGCGTGGCGCTCTTGGCACTCGTCACGCTGCCCGCCTGTGCACCGCGCGCGGCTGACCCGACGCTGCAGCCACCAGGGGCACCGCGCACGATCATCGGTGAGACGGTGATCCGCGATCTCTCTTCCTACGACTTTGCGACGGGTTACCCCAAGCGCTTTCTTGAACAACGCGTCGCCTTCAACGCTGCGTGTGAGTCGTCGTCGCGTTCTTCCGACGAAGACGCTGCAGCCGACGCCGCGCTCCTCTTCAAACTGAGTAGTGAGTCGGGCAGTCCCGAGCAGTTTGCCGCGAGCTTGCAAGGAAAGTTTGAGCTCGTGCAGTACACCGTCGCGCCCTCGGAGGATCCCGCGGTCCTTCCTGCAGACGCGGGGATGATGACGGGCTACGCGACGCCCGAGATTGCCGTGCGCACGAAGCCCGACGAGCGATTCCGCTTTCCACTCTTTGGCGACCTTCGCAAGACCAATCCCGAACTCGCGACGCTCACGCGCAGAGAACTGATGCAGTCCGAGGAAGCGCGCGCTGCGGCCATCGCGTGGATCGACGATCCGCTGGCATGGGCGATTGTCGAGACTAATGGCTCTGCCGCGTGCGTGGTGAACGAGTCCAAAGGGAAAGAGGGCATGTACGACCGTCGCTTTGCGATCACGCGCGTCGGGACCAACGATCGCCCGTGGACGAGCGTCGGACGCTGGCTTGCTTATCGCGGCTTACTCGACGGCGCGACCTACACCTTCTTGGATGTCGCCAAAGCCGCCACCGACAATCCCGCGAAGATCGAGGAGGCTGCGCTCGACAACGAACGCGTCGTCTTCTTCGGCTTCGCCAAAGAGACAGCGTTTCCTCCCGTCTACGGCCTGCCTAAGGGTCGTTTGATGTCGGGATATTCCTGCGCCGCCGATCAGTCGATCTATCCGCCAGGATCCGTGCTCGTGGTGTTTGAGCGTGGTGCCGAAGCGAAGTCGCAACGGACGCCACGGATTCTCTTCGTGCAGGATGCGGGTGGTGCAATCGTCGGACCTGGCCGCGTCGACGCCTACTTTGGCGCGGGCACCGAAGCGTTGGTCAAGGCGGGTCAACTGCGCGCTCCGATCAGCGTCTATCGCCTGCGCGCGCGCTAGTCAGAACGGCGCGACGAGACGATCTTCGATGATGAAACTCTTCCATCACCTCCGCGCGCGTCCGTTGCTCTCGTGTTGCGTTGTGTTGGTCGCACTCGCAGAGGTCAGCCTCTGGTGGCGCGCCTGCGCGTGGTACCCCGAACTTCCCGCGCGCATTCCCATGCACTTCAACGCCTCAGGAACGCCCGACGGTTGGGCGAACAAGGGCCTCGCGTGGTTCCTGCTGCCGCTGCTCTCTTTGGGAATGCTGGCACTCCTTGGCGGGATCGCAGTGTGGATGGGATCGCTGGTGCGCAACGCGCCAGCCTTGGTCAATGTCCCGCGCAAGCAGACCTTTCTGCGGCTGTCGGCAGCGGGGCGGATGGAAGTTGTTGCACCCACGCGCGTGTTTCTCGCGTGGATCTTGGTGCTGGTCCTCTCGCTGTTCCTCTACATCCTCGAAGGCTCAGGCCGAGTCGCGGTGAAACAGGAAGAGGCGCTGCCGAGTTGGCCTGTGTTCGTCTTCCTCGGCTTGGTGTTCTCGACGCTGCCGTTCTACATGATGGCCACAGTGCGGACCGTCGATCGCGTCGCGCGGGATGAGGGCGTGCAGGGCTGAATGCACGCGGACGATCAAGCGTGCCGACGAACGGCGCGCGTCGTGCGCGCGTTGGCGTCAGCGGCGTTCACGCCCGTGAAGCGCTCGGCAAGTGGATCCCAACTCAGCGGCGTGCCGAGCTCGTAGCCGATGTTGCAGAGTTGGCAGATGGTCGCGGTGCGGTGGCCGATTTCCGCTGTGGCGATGGGGTCGCGCCCCGTGCGGATCGCGTCGAGGAAGTCTGCGATGTGCGATCGATTGCGAGGGAGCGCGAGTTCACCTTCGCGTGGCGGCGCGAGCAGCGCGGGCGCGTCAGGCGCTGCGCGATCGTTGCCGTGGTAGGCGCGGACATGACCGCGCGAGCACTCGATGGTTCCTTCGCTTCCAACGAAAGTGCAGTCGGTCGGACCACCGTGGATCATCTCGACGCCGTTGGCATAGACGAAGCGAAGCCCCGACTTGGCGCCGTCTGCTGGAGGGATCACTTCGACGGGACCTGACGCATCCATGCCCAACGCCCATTGCGCGATGTCAAAGTGGTGCGCGCCCATGTCGCCGAGTCCGCCGTTGGCATACTCGCGATAGGAGCGCCACTTTGGATAGCGATCGTGCATGCCGATCGGGCAGAGCTCGTGGTTGAAGCCGCGCATCGGCGCTTGCCCGAGCCAGCCCGACCAATCGATGTCAGTTGGACAAGTCTCTTCAGGAAGATCGCAGGGAATCGGCGACTCACCGATGCCGATGGTCACGCGTTGGATCGCACCGATGCGGCCGTTGCGCACGGCTTCTGCGGCGCGCACGAAGTAGTGACCAAACTCGGAGCGCTGCTGGCAACCCGTCTGAAATCGGATCTGCGCCTTGCGCGCTGCGTCGGCGATGGCGCGTCCTTCGGCGATGGTCAACGAAAGCGGCTTCTCGCAGAAGACATGCTTTCCAGCAAGCGCTGCACAGATCGCGGGCTCCGCGTGCCAGTGGTCAGGCGTCGCGATGATGACCGCATCAATCGAAGGGTTGGCGATGATCTCGCGCCACGAAGGCGCGGCCGTGCAGATCGGCGCGGTGCGGCGCTCATTGACGAGTCGCGCACCAGTCGTCGCGCGCGCCGAGGCGACATCGGCGACCGAGATGATCTCGACTCCATCGTCGTCGAGGAAGCCGCCATAGATCTCACGCGCGCGAACTCCAAAGCCGATGATCGCGAGTTGCATGCGATTGTTGGCACTCGTCTGCGCAGGGCGGGCGAGCGCGACGCGCGGAGTGGCAGTGCCAAGAGCCGCGAGTGCGGCGGTCGAGATGGTCGCGTTGCGAAGGAACTCGCGGCGCGAAGGCGAGGCGGCGGTGATGGTGATGGCAGTGGCTGGCGTCGGCACGCGCCAAGGCTCGCAGGAGGAGAGGGCGGATGCAAGTCGCGCCTGCATCCGCCCTCACGCGATGGCCAAAGGGTCGGAGCACCGATGTTCGCGCGGGCGAGCGTTGCAAGCCCGCGCGAATCCGATGTTGACGCTGCGGATGCCCGCGCGAGTCGTCTCCGAAGCGGTCACCTCATCGCGCCGCACTCACCACGCGACGCATCTGAGGCCCCTCACTCCCGCCGAGTTTCCTCAGTTCGGTCCCCAGTTGTTCAGCAGGATCGTCATGTCAAAGGCATTGATCACGCCGTCGCCGTTGAGGTCGCCAGCAGGCGGGTTGATCGCACCCCAGAAGTTGAGGAGCGTCGTGAGATCGGCGGCATCAACGAAGCCGTCGAGGTTGAGGTCGCCCTCTGCAAGCTCGCAGGTGTCGAGTCTGCCGTTGGCGTTCTTGTCCTCTGCACCCGCTGCAATCTCGTCGAGGTCGCAGACGCCGTTGGCGTTGCAGTCGTCGCCAAGCGTGTTGGTGGTGAGGGTGACGAAGGGACCGAAGAGGTTGTCGGGAGAGTTGCCGCAGAAGTGTGAGTCGCCGACAAGCGTGCTGGCGCTCGCCGCCGTGAAGACTCCGCCGCCATCAGTACCCGCACTGTTGAAGTCGACGGTAGACCCAGTGATCGCCACCGCAGCTGCGTTGTAGAGCGCACCACCAGCGCCCGACGCGCTGTTGGTAAAGAACGAGCAGCCGTCAAACTGGGCGAAGGTCCCCTCGGGTTCGGGTCCAGAGGCAAACGCACCGCCGCCTTGCGCAGCAGAGTTGTTCTCAAACGCACAAGCGTGGAAGAGAGGCTGACTGGTGAAGCACGCCACGCCGCCACCGTTGCCTGCTGCGTGGTTGTTTCGAATCACGCACTGGTCAAACATCGGTGAGGCGAGAAGCAGTCGCACGCCTGCGCCGTCCGACGCAGCACCATGCTCGATGGTGAAGCCACGAACCACGACTGCGCGCGCTGTGATGTTCGACATGACGATGCACGACGCGCTGCTGCCGCCATCGATCGAAGTCGACCCAGCTCCACCGAACGACTCGATGGTGAGGATGCGGCCGTCGATCTCAAACGGAGGCCACGCTCCCGGAGCCACGAAGATCGTCGCGCTGTTGGGCGCGGCGTTCACAGCAGCCTGAATCGTGGAGAAGCCCGTTCCGCCGACGATGTACTCACCGAGGCACTCGTCGGGAACGGCGTTGCCGTTGAGATCACTTGACGCGCTGCTGGCGATGTCGCACGAGTCCGGTGCGCCGTTGCTGTTGCAATCAACGGAAGTCCCTGAGGCGATGTCGCAGCTGTCGGGAATGCCGTTGGTGTTGCAGTCGGCGGCCGCGCCCGAGGCAAGGTCGCAACTGTCGGGCGTTCCGCTGCCATCGCAATCCAACGAGAAGCCAGAGGCGATGTCGCAGGAATCGGGAATCCCGTTGCCGTTACAGTCGAGTCCGTAGCCTGAGCCGATGTCGCAGCTGTCGGGGATGCCGTTGCTGTTGCAGTCGCTCGCGGTACCCGAGGCGACTTCGCAGCCATCGATCGCGCCGTTGCCGTTGCAGTCGAGCGCGATGGTGGTGAAGAGCGCCGAGTGCGCACCGCCAGCAGCGATGAGCGCGATTGGCGGCAAGCCTGGAGGCACCGTCGATTGACCGAAGGCGCTCCAGCCCCACGCGACGACGGAGCCGTCGGACTTCAGCGCGAGGGTGTGTTGGCTCGTTCCTGCAGAAATCGCCACGACCTCGTTGAGCCCGGCGGGCACCGCGAGTTGATTGAAGAGGTTGGCTCCCCACACGCGAACCGTGCCGTCACTGCGCAGACCAACCGAGTGGTAGCAGCCTGCTGCGATACTCGTGAGAGTGCCGATGTTGGCTGGCACATTGCATTGGCCAAAGTTGTTGAGTCCCCAGCAGAGAACCGAGCCGTCGCTGCGACCCGCCATGCTGTGCGCGCCACCAAGAGCGATCTGTGCAGCGGCGCCGAGTGACGGTGGCACGCTGAGCTGACCTTCAGAGCTTCGACCCCAAAGCAGGACGGAGCCATCGCCGCGCCGCGCGCCAGAATGTGACGCACCCGCAGCGATCTCCACAACGCCCGTGAGTCCCGCAGGCACCGTGCACTGCCCGTAGGTGTTCTCTCCCCACGCCGCAACGGTGCCAATGGCATGGCGCGCGAGGTTGTGGTTGCAACCCGCCACCACATCAACGATCGCCAGCGCGTCGGCGGGCACCGAAGACTGGCCCCAGAAGTTGGCACCCCACGCCACGACACTGCCATTCTCGAGAAGCGCGATGGTGTGGTCGCAGCCCGCGCTGAGATCCACAGCGCGCGCGAGACTTTCGGGCGGATTGGCCTGGCCCGAGCCATTGTCGCCCCAGGCGTAGCCGTGACCCTGCACTTGGCAGGAATCAGGCACGCCGTCGGAGTTGCAGTCGATCACGGCACCCGAGGCGATTTCGTCGGCGTCGCAAAGGCCGTTGCCGTTGCAGTCCTGGCTGAAGAGGTTGCCGCCGAGGTCGTTGATGCCGCCGACGATGTTGGTGAAGCTGTTGAGGCAGAAGCGCGAGCCAGTGATGTCAAACTGCAGCGCACCCGCGTGGACGCACGCAGCGTCGGGCGCGGAGTTGGACTCGAAGGTGCACGAGGCAAGGATCAGCGCCTCGCTGCCCTCGGCGTGCCAGAGCAGCGCGCCGCCGCTCGAGGACGCACTGTTCCCAGTGAGAACGCATTGCTCCAACGATCCCGTGAAGCCGCGGGCGTAGATGGCACCGCCATCCGCAGCCGAGTTGTTGAGGAACGCGCAGTTTCGAATCGTCGCCGCGCACTCCTCAAGGAAGAGGGCGCCACCCACGAAGCTGTCATACGCGCTCGTGCCATCGGTGCCGTTCTCGAAGGTGAAGCCGTCGAGAACGCTTCCACTGGCGCCTATTCCGCGCAGCGCTAGGAGCGACGCGCCCGCGCCGAAGCCAGAACCAGTACCCGAGATGACGGTCGCACCCGCGCCGCCGAGCGAAACAAGCGTGACTGGCGCCGCAGTGATGACGATCGGCCCGTAGTAAGTTCCTGGCGCTACGCGAATGGTCGCGCCGCTCGGTGCAACGGCCACTGCCGCCTGGATGGTCGCGAATCCGCTGCCGCCGACGATGTACTGGCCCGAGCACTCATCGGGCACGCCGTCGCTGTTGAGGTCGGTCGACGCGCCGCCGCTGATGTCGCAGGAGTCGGGCAGACCGTTGCTGTTGCAATCGACCGCGTAACCCGAGGTGATGTCGCAGGAGTCAGGAATGCTGTTGGCGTTGCAGTCGAGGGCCGTGCCCGTGGCGAGGTCGCAACTGTCGAGCTCGTGGTTGCCGTTACAGTCGCTGCTCTCGGGCAGGCCGACATAGCGGAGGCTGAGGCGAATGCCGCCGCCGATACATTGCGTCGCACTCACCGTGCCCGAGGCGACGATCCGCACGCGCAGCGAACCGTTGGCTGTGAGCGCGTTGAACTCCTCCATCGTGAAGTTGCGCACCGCGCGGTCTGGTGTGACGGGGCAGTCGCTTCCGCCATTGACGAAGAAGAACTCCATCGGCGCGCCGTTGAAGGTGACGCCGATGAACTCGCTGTTGAGGTTGAGGTCCGCGATCGCGTCGATGGCAATGGTCACGCCGCCGTTGTAGACGCGGGGGAGATCGCTGTAGGTGTAACTCACAATGAAGCCGTTGCCGAACGGTGCGAGCAAGGGGCTTGAACTGTCGACGACGACCGCGCCCTCGCAGGTATCAGGGATCGCGTCCGCGTCGCAGTCGGTAAGCGCGCCTGAGGCGATTTCGCAGACATCACCCACGCCGCTGTTGTTGCAGTCGGCCTGATTGGGATTGGCGATCGACGGACAGTTGTCGCCGTCGGCGCGGGCGTAGCCAGCAGGGGCCTCGCATTGAGCAACCGAACCCTCGGCCGAGACGCCAAAGCCGTCGCCGTCGCTGTCGGCGTACCACGGAGTCGTGGGGTTGAGCGTCGCGTCGCTGTCGTTGCAGTCGAGGAGGTTCACAACAAACCCGGGTGGTGGTGCTCCAGTGCAACTTGGTGCAGAGACGAGCGGGTTACCAAACTCGTCGCCATCGGCGTCTTCGTAGTAGGTCGTGTAGGTCCCTTCGTCGAGCGTGCCGTCGCAGTCGTTGTCGATCAGGTCGCACTGTTCAGGGGCACCAGGGAAGATGCTGGGGTTCGAGTCGTCGCAGTCGGTGTTGCTCGTCGCAGAGCCAGCAACGAGGTCGCAGAAGCGCGCTGCCGTCCCCGCGCCAAACGTGTCGGAATCTAAGTCAACGTAAAAGTCGCTTTTCCCAGCGTCCGCAGCACTCGGGTCGCTGTTGTCGTTCAGGCCATCGCAGTCCTCGTCGGCGTCGAGTGGATCGCAGATTTCCGTTGCACCTGGGTTCACGGAGGCGTTGGCGTCATTGCAATCGGCGTTGCTCAACGAGTAGCCGCTCGGGGGATCACAGAAACGAGAAGAGACTCCGGCGCCATAGGCGTCGAGGTCGCCGTCGACATAAAAATGGAACATCGTAGCTAGGTCAACGCTCGGGTCGTTGCTGTCGGCGACCCCATCGCAGTCCTCGTCGGCATTGCTTGCGTCGCAGATTTCGGTGCCGTTGGGATTGATGGCTGCGTTGCCGTCGTCGCAGTCGGCGTTGTTGTCGACATAGCCCTCAACAGATGTGCAACTCACCGTCGTGCCGCTCGCGCTTGACCCGAAGCCGTCGCCGTCGATGTCGCGGTAGAGGGTGGGGCATGGCGGGGAAACACCGATCGTGAAGGTGCCGTCCGCAAACTGCACTGGCGTGCCTGGAATTCCCGAGTTGTAACCAACGCTGATCGTGTAGGTACTCAGCGGAGAGTCACGCGCCACCGAGAACTGCCCGAGGATCACGGAGTCCGCTGTGTTTCCAGCCTGACCGACGCGACCCATGATCGAGCCACCTGGCGCGAACCAACCGACATTCTGGCCGGCTGGGATGTCAGGGCGGAACCAGGAGAGCGGGTTACCCCACGACGGATCGGCGGAGACGCCGTTGGTCGCGTTGGGGATACCACCGCAGGTGAGGTACGAGTCGTACGGACGGTTCAGCGTCGCGCTACCGGTCAGGGGCGGAGCCCACGAACCAGCGGTGGTCGACAGCAGATTGGCGTA
>CANLHK010000010.1 GCA_947490615.1 Planctomycetaceae bacterium
CGCATTGAGGTTCCACTGGGTCGCGGAGAAACACCAACCGCTGGTTGGATTGTTCGTCGTGTCGCAGCGACTGAAGACATCGGCATCGCGCGCGAGAAGATCAAACCGATCCTTGGGCAAGATCCTTCCTTGGCCGTGCTCCCCAACGAACTCATGCAGTTTGCGCGCTGGATCAGCGCCTACTACGCCTGCCCGATTGGAATGACGCTCGCGACGATTCTGCCTGCGGCGGTACGCAAGTCCATCGGTCGCACCGAACGCACGCTGGTCGATCTGCCGACGGAACCTCTCGACACGGCCAAGCTCACCAAGCGACAGCAACATGCACTCACGGTGATTGCCACACTGCCCCGCCCCATCGAGCTCGCCGACCTCGCAGAAGCCGCGGGCTACAGCTCGACGGAGCCGCTCAAGAAGCTCGTCGCAGCGGGACATCTTGTCGCGAGCAAGAAGACTTCCGTGGAAGCAGGGTTCATCGCGCGCTCGGGCAACATCGCGCCCGCTCCAACGCCGACGGCCGAGCAAGCCGCTGCGATTGCGGGCATTTCCAAGGACTTTGGGCGATTCGCCCAACACCTCGTGTTTGGCGTGACGGGCTCGGGCAAGACGGAGATCTACATTCGACTGCTCGAAGAATGTGTGCGACGCGGCAAGCGCGCGATCCTTCTCGTGCCTGAGATATCGCTCACGCCACAAACGGTCGGTCGCATCGCGGCGCGGTTGACCACAGCGAAAGTCGCGGTGCTCCATTCGGGTCTCACTGACGCCCAGCGCAACCAACAGTGGTCACTCTTGTGTGAGGGCAAGGCCGATGTCGTCGTCGGCGCACGCAGCGCGATCTTTGCGCCGATCCCTGATGGATCGCTCGGGCTCGTCATCGTCGATGAAGAACACGAGCCCGGCTACAAACAGGATTCCGCGCCGCGCTACCACGGTCGCGATGCGGCGATTCGTCGCGCGCAGCTGGCCAAGTGCCCGATCGTCCTCGGCTCGGCGACACCAAGCCTTGAGAGTTGGATGAACGCCACCGAGCGTCGCATCTCCACGCTTCATCGACTCACCAAACGCGCGCCAGGCCTCAACACGCCGAAGGTCAGCGTGGTGGATTTTGCCACAGAACGCAAAGAAAACCGCGATCGGCGCGCGGGGCTCATTGGTCCCACGCTTCGTGAAGCGATGGCAAAGACCTTCGACGCGGGCGGCCAAGTGTTGCTGCTGCTCAACCGTCGCGGCTACGCGAACTACATCGCCTGCTCCGATCCGCGTTGCGAATGGAAACTCACCTGCACCGAGTGTGACGCAAGCATGACCTGTCATGTCGACGACGCGGGCGCTGCGCGCCGCAGCTATGTGCGCTGCCACTACTGCCTCGCTGAGCAATTGCTGCCGCGCGCTTGTCCCGACTGCGGCAAGACCGTCACCGTCTTTGGACTCGGCACCCAACGCGTCGAGGAAGAACTCTCGCGGCTGTTTCCCTCACTCATCGAAGGCTCCACGATGTTGCGCGTCGATGGCGACACCATGCACACCGCGGCCCACTTCCACGATGCACTCGAACGCTTTGGTCGCGGCGAGATTCGCGTGCTCATGGGAACGCAGATGATTGCCAAGGGCTTGGACTTTCCCAATGTCCAACTGGTCGGCGTCATCAGTGCCGACACCGCGCTGGCGCTCCCTGACTTTCGCGCTGGCGAGCGGACCTTTCAGCTCGTCTCGCAAGTGTCGGGCCGTGCGGGACGCGGCGAGAAGCCAGGCCGCGCCATCATCCAGAGCTTCGAGCCAGAGACTCCCGCGATTCGCCTTGCTGCGAGCCACGATTTCGAGCGGTTCGCGACCGCGGAACTCGACGATCGCAGGCAGTTTGGCCTGCCGCCCTACCGCCGCATGGCGCGACTGATCGTGCGCCACGCAGGCGAAGTCGAGTGCGCGACCCGTTCGGTCACGCTGGCCGATGCGATTCGGACCTTCGCAGGCACGGTCGAAGTCCGCGGGCCCTCGGCCTGCCCGATCGCGCGCATCGCGGGCAAGTACCGTCGGCAGATCGAGCTGATCGCCGACCAGCCCTCCGAACTCAGCGCGGTTCTCGCGGAAGCCCGCACCCGCGGCCTCCTCCACCTCGGCGAGGAACTGGCGGTCGATGTCGATCCGATCAACACGCTCTAAGCAGTTCCCGCGAAGCCCAATCATCGGGCTGTAAGGCCGCGCAATCTCCTCTACAATCGCTCCGCTTCGCGCCCAACGATGCCTCACGGTCACGGCAATTGGGCGCGTCTTGATGATTGGAATGGGAGTTCAAGCAGATGGCCCAGCTGGGTCCCAATTCGGGCGGTTCTCAACCTCGTGCACCCCAGTCGGTCAACGGCTGGCAGAGTGGTTACATCGAGTCGCTGTACGCGCAATTCCTCAGCGACCCCGCGTCGCTCGATGGCGACTGGCTGAACTTCTTCCGCGGGTTTGAGCTTGGTCTCACGCGTGAGGCCGATGCGCCCGCGCAGGCGCCCACCGCCGTGGTCGCCAAGGCCAGCGCAACTCCAACGCCGCTCGTGGTGCATGAGGCTCCGAGCCAGCCCGCGACCAGCGTCGCGATCGATCCCGATCAGCGCAAGGTCGATGAGCTCATTCATCGCTACCGCACCGACGGACACCTTGGTGCCCAACTTGATCCGCTTGGAACGTCGCGCGCATTCCCCGAACGACTCACGCTTGAAGCCGTCGGCCTCGATGACGGCAGCCTCGGTCGCGCCTTCGATCCTGGATCGTTGCCACTTGCGAATCCTTCGCCGCTTGGCGAGATCATCTCCTGCCTCGAGGAAACCTACTGCGGCACGATGGGCATCGAGTACGCGCATGTCGGCGACGCCGACCGCCGCGCGTGGCTCGAGCAGCGACTCGAGAAGGCGCGCAATCGACCTGACTTCAGCGTCGAGATCAAGAAGCGCATCTTCGCCAAGCTTCTCGAAGCCGACAGCTTCGAAAATTTCCTCGCCAATCGATTCGTCGGCAAGAAGCGCTTCGGGCTCGAAGGCGGCGAGACGCTCATTCCGATCCTCGACCAGATGCTTGAGGCTGGTCCCGCGATGGGCGTGCAGGAGTTCACGATCGGCATGGCGCACCGCGGACGACTCAATGTCCTCGCGCACATCGTCGGAAAGAACCTGCAGCAGATCTTTACCGAGTTCGATGAGGCATGGACGGCGGCGTTTGCGACGGGTGGCGGCGATGTGAAGTACCACATGGGGTACTCCAACGAGACCAAGACTTCGCATGGCGATGGATTGCGCATCGTGCTCGCGGCAAATCCTTCGCACCTCGAGTTCGTGAACTCCGTCGTGCTCGGACGCTGCCGCGGCAAGCAACGGCTTGTTGGCGACAGCGAGCGCAGGACGATCGTGCCGATTCTCGTGCACGGCGACAGCTCGTTCCCAGGACAAGGCAGCGTCGCTGAGTGCTTCAACATGATGCACCTCGACGGCTACACCGTTGGCGGCGCGATTCATATCGTGGTGAACAACCAAGTCGGCTTCACCACGAATCCGCGCGACACCTTCGGCAGCAACTACTGCACCGACATCGCCAAGGCCTACGACTGCCCGATTCTTCATGTCAATGGTGATGACGCAGAGTCCTGCGCGTGGGCCTCGCGCATCGCCATGGATTGGCGGCACACCTTTGGTCACGACATCGTGATTGAGATGTGGTGCTATCGCAAGAACGGCCACAACGAAACCGATGAACCGATGTTCACGCAGCCGTTGCTCTACCGCCGCGTGAAGAAGGCACGACCTGCCTTTGCGACCTACCGCGCGCGGCTCGTCGAAGAAGGCGTCTACACCGAGATCGAAGTCGAGTCGATGCTCGCGGCCCGCGTCGGCGTGATGGATGTCGCGCAGACTGCCGCCAAGAAACAGCCGCTGGATCCCGTGGTCGATCCGTTCCGCAGTGTGTGGAGCGGACTGAGCGGGCAATACACGCACGAGCCCGTGGTCACCAAGGTTCCCTTGGAGACGCTTGAGAAGCTCGCACGCAAACTCGGTGAGACTCCCGCGCACACGATCTTGCACAAGACCGTTGCGCGCATTCTTGAGTCCCGCGCCAACGGCGTGCAGTCAGGCTCGATCGACTGGGCGCTCGCCGAGTTGCTCGCCTATGCGACGCTGCTTGCCGAAGGTCATCCGATTCGACTCTCAGGTCAGGATGTCGAGCGCGGAACCTTTAGCCATCGTCACGCGGTGGTGAATTGCCAGGAAACCAACGAGGGTTACTGCCAACTCAACAACTTGAGTGACGGCTCTTCGTCGACGGAGCAGGCGCGCTTCTGCGTGCACAACTCGCCGCTGACCGAGAGCGCGATTCTTGGCTTTGAGTACGGCTACTCGCTCGGCGATCCGCGCATGCTCGTGATCTGGGAGGCGCAGTTTGGCGACTTCGCCAACGGCGCGCAGGTCATCGTCGATCAGTTCCTCGCTTCGGGCGAAGCAAAGTGGAAGCGCTCGAGCGGCCTCACGCTCATGTTGCCGCACGGCTACGAGGGCCAAGGTCCTGAGCACTCGAGCTCGCGCCTTGAGCGGTTCCTCCAACTCTGCGCCGACGACAACATGCAGGTGGTCTATCCCACCACGACTGCGCAGATCTTCCATCTGCTGCGTCGACAGGTGAAGCAGCCGTTCCGCAAGCCGCTCGTCGTGCTCACACCGAAGTCGATGCTTCGACTTTCTGCCGCGATGAGCCGCGTCGAAGGGTTCACCGACGGCTACTTCCGCACTGTGCTCACCGATCCAGGCATCGCGCGCGATGCCGCGGAGTCGGCGCGCGATATGGCGCACAAGATGGTGAACAAGATCATCTTCTGCTCGGGCAAGATCTATCACGAGCTCGCGGCGCAACGCGATCGCAGCGGGCAGTCCACGACGGCGATCATCCGCCTCGAGCAGCTCTATCCCTTCCCCGATGCAGCGGTGAACAAGGCCACGGCCATCTATCCCAACGCCAAGAAGTTCGTCTGGGTGCAGGAAGAGCCGCGCAACATCGGCGCCTACCGATTCGCGCAGGCGCAATTGCGCGAGCTCTGCGGCATCGAGGTTGGCTACATCGGTCGACCCGACTCCGCGAGCCCCGCGGTTGGAAGCGCCAAGCAGCACGCCATCGAACAGGACAAGATCCTCACCGAAGCCATCGGCGCAGCGAAAGCGGGCGATGGTCCTGCTGGTGGTCCGAGCAACAAGGACGGGGCAAAGGACGTGGCGAAAGATCCGGGCAAAGAGAAGTCCGCACACAAGTAACGCGCCGTCGTGGAGACGGTGCGACTGCACGCAGACAACAGTTGGTGTGGAACAACGCGTGACCACGCGCACGCAACACGGAAGAATTCATGGCTGTCGACATCACGATCCCATCTCCTGGCGAGTCCATCACTGAAGTCTCACTGAGCGGTTGGCTCTGCGCCGACGGGTCCTTCGTGGAGAAGGACGACTTGCTCGCGGAGATCGAGACCGACAAGGCCACGCTTGAACTGCGCGCGCCCGCGTCTGGTCAACTCAAGATCAGCACCGCCAAGGGTGACGCCATCAAAGTTGGCGCGGTGGTCGCGTCCATCGACACGACTGTGGCGCGTCCTGCGGTTGCGCCCACATCCACACAGGGCGGAAGCGGAGCCGAGCAAGTGCGCGCCTCGAGTGTCGCCAAGAAGGTCGCTGCTGAGAAGGGTGTCGACCTCACGCATCTCTCTGGATCAGGTCCCTCGAAGCGCGTCATGAAGGACGATGTCCTGGCCGCGAGTTCGAAGACTTCCGTCGCCACCGAGACGAAGCCCACGATGACACCGAGCCCTGTCAGTGCCGTCGCACCAACCGCCACCGCGATGCCTGCGACCACCGCTGCCTCCATGAGTGGCACGATGAGTGGCACGATGCGCGGCACACGCCGCGAGAAGCTCACGAAGTTGCGGCAGAAGATCGCCGAGCGTCTCGTGCATGCGCAGCACACCGCTGCGATGCTGACGACCTTCAACGAGTGCGACATGACCGAGGTCATGCGCCTGCGCTCGGAGCACAAGGAGAGTTTCGAGAAGAACCACGGCGTCGGACTCGGCTTCATGGGCTTCTTCGTGAAGGCCGCGACCAGCGCGCTGCGGAAGTACCCGCGCGTGAATGCCTACATCGTGGGTGGCGCGGGTGTCGCGGGCATGACCGAACTTGAGATCGAGTACCACGACTACTGCGACATCGCCGTCGCGGTCGGTACCGACAAGGGTCTCGTTGTTCCTGTGCTGCGCAACACCGAAGCACTTTCGTTTGCAGGCATCGAAGGAACCATCAAGGACTTCGCCGTTCGCGCCAAGGGTGGCAAGCTCACCGTGGATGAGATGACGGGCGGCACCTTCACGATTTCCAACGGCGGTGTCTACGGCTCACTCCAGTCAACGCCAATTCTGAATCCACCGCAGTCGGCGATTCTTGGGATGCACGCGATCAAGAAGCGCCCTGTCGAAGACCCCAAGAACCCAGGGCAGATTGCGCTGCGCCCGATGATGTACCTCGCGCTGAGCTACGACCATCGCATCATCGATGGCGCCGAAGCCGTCGGGTTCCTCGTCCACATCAAGGACATGATTGAGAAGCCTGAGCGCCTGCTCTTCTGAGCGGGGCGCGTTGGTGCACTCAAGGACAGTCGTCGGCCGAGACACAGCGACTCAGCGCGCCGCGAGTTCTTTCGCGCTTGACTTCTTGGTCGCGTAGACGAGCTCGCCGTCGCTTGGCACACCCAGGTAGCCAAGCACATCGTTGATGATGTGACCAACCACAGGACCCGCGAGCGCACCGCCACCCGTGGCGCCGCCCGTCGCCTTGGACTTCTTGTCGGGATCTTCGATGGTGACAAGGACGACGATCTCAGGGTTGTCGTAGGGCGCGCCCGCGATGAAGCTCGACATGTACCGATCGGCGAAATATCCGCCCGTCGGCTTGGTGAGCTGCGCGGTGCCTGACTTTCCAAACGCGCTGTAGACAAGAATGTCCTTCAGTCGCTTGCCCGTGCCTTCGGTGATGACCTTCTGCATGACCTCGCGCGCTTCGTGCATCGCTGCCGTGCCGAGCACGGGCATCGAACCAGTCAGCGAGTCGTGCGCGAGCGGCTGCAAGGAGAGCGGCACCATGTCACCGTTGCGGCAGAACGCGCTGAAGGCGCGCACGAGTTGCAGCGGTGTCACTGCGATGCCTTGGCCAAACGACACGGAGGCCAGCGCGCGCGTCTTGGCGCTCCACTCGTCCTTGCGCGGCATGAGGCCAGCGTTCTCACTCTCGACACCAACCTGCGTGCTCTCGCCGAACTTCCACGCCTTGAGGCAGCGACGCATCTCGTCGTTGCCCATGCGCAGGGCGACGGTCGCCATGCCCGCGTTGACTGACTTCACCAGGACTTGTTCCCAACTCTTGGTGCCGTAGCTTGAGGTGTGTGCTTCTCGAATCGTGCGCTTCGCGCGGCCGTCGACGAGCGTGAGCGGACCATCGGGAAGCCGAATGATCTCGCTGCGCTTCGCGAAGCCGTGATCGTTCGCCCACGCCCACACGAAGGGCTTGAAGATCGAGCCAGGCTCAAACGGATCCGTCGCCCAACGCATGCGCGCGAGAGCGGGATCGCCTTGACCAAAGTCGGTGGTGATCGCGTCGCGGCCCGTGTTGGTGCGAATGCGGGAGTACGCAGCAAGGAGTTCTCCTGTGCGCGTGTTGACTACGAGCGCACGGCCACCTGAGGCGTTCGCCGCGTCGATGGCTTCATTCACGCGCGCCTCAACCATCTCCTGAATCACGATGTCGATGGAGAGTCGGACCGAGTCACCGATGTCCCCCGCGCGGTAGCCACCAGGCGGAATGGAAATCACCGAGCCAAGCCGCGAGGCGTAGTAGGTCGTGAACCCTGGCTTCGAACTCAACTGAGTGTTGGCAAGTCGCTCATAGCCGCTGCGTCCGACCGTGGCTTCGCTTCCAGGCAGCAGTGACGCGTAGGCAAGGACGGGCGACGGCGTCTCAGACTTCTGCGCCTTCTCAAACGCATCGCGATCACTCGCGGAGGTCGCCGCTTTGACGACAGTCGTGGTCGGGAGCGCCTCGATCTCGTCCTCGCTCAGACCTTCCTCACGCTGCATGACAAGGGACCAAGCCTTGAGGCGCGCATCGAACTGTCCGTCGACCTCGCCAAGCATCGCCGTCGCCACCGCGTCAGGCGTCATGCCGACGAGAGGACCGACCGCCGCCGCGAACTCACCAACGGGATCATCGATAAGCCGCAGTTCTTCTTCGGGTTGACCGCGGTGCTTGAGCGTCTCTGCGTTGTACGCCGAGGCGTGCTCATAGAGCGCGCGCAGATCGACCACGAGCGGAATGTCCGACACCACATCGATGCCCGTCTTTCCCACGATGGCCGCGCCAACCGCGTCATAGGGAGTGATGCGCTGCTGCTTGGGTTCAAAGTGCGCAGCGCGCACGATGCTGTTCGGTCCGCCCGCTTCTTTCGCGCTGCGTAGAAGGCGAATCTGGTCGCCGTCGAGAGTCTTCTCAATGATCGCGTAGCGCGGAAGGAGCGCCCACTCCGCGTCGGACAACGATCCGCTTGACGGAATCCGACGCACCGACGCTGGCACGCGACGATGGTCGCCCGCCTTTGGATCAAGGTCGACGATGCGGTGGATCACTTCGTCCTGCGCCACACCGAGCATCGGACCAAGTTGTGCCGCGAGTTCCGTGATCGGATCGAGCACGATGCGATCGTTCACGCGCGCCTTGCCTGCCGCGGCGCGCTTGCTGACCGACTCGTTCTGCAGCAACGTGTCGCGGTAGAGATCGCGGACATCGATGTAGAGCGAGCCACTCAGTGTGTCGAGTGCGAGGGTGCGGCCGTAGCGATCGAGAATCTCGCCGCGTGGAAGTGGATCCGAGACTGAGCGCTGCTGCGCGAGCTTGCCGTTCTCATCCTGCATCGAGGAGAGCAGCTGCGCGC
The DNA here is from genome assembly GCA_947490615.1 of Planctomycetaceae bacterium. Taxonomy (GTDB): domain Bacteria; phylum Planctomycetota; class Phycisphaerae; order Phycisphaerales; family SM1A02; genus QWPT01. Next base: position 8,992 of record CANLHK010000010.1, read on the forward strand.
TCGGATTGGTCTTGAGCTGCACGACGCGAAAAGTGATCGCCGCGATGCCGACAGCGGTGCCTGAGACAAGCACACACGCCCATCGAGAGATCGATTGGGCGCGCGTCGTCGGCACTGTGGTTGGACTCGTTGAACTTGGCTCTTTCATCCGCGACTTCCTCCCTGCTTCGCGCGTGCGCGCGCTGGCTGTGCCACCGTCTTGGAGTCTTCGGCAAGCGCACCCACCGCGCCTTCAGTTGCCTGCGATGGGTCGTAGCGGAACGGCACCGCGCGGTACGAAGCAAACTTCTCTTCGCCGATGCGTTGTTTGATGGCGGTGGCGGTCGTCGCGCGCGCGACGCGCACCTGCAGCCGAACGCGTTCGCGATCCGACTCCTGAATACGGAAGTGGATGCGGCTGATCTGCGCGGCGTTGTCGATGCGCTTCTGGCGATTCACCAGGAGCGCGCCATACATGGCGCCAAGCACGATGATGACAGTGGCGATCTTGGCAAACATGCGGCCTCCATGCCTCGCGCCCTTCGTTGGAGCGCGCGTTTACCCAACGCAAATCAGTTGGCGAGCGCGATGCGAAGTTGCTGACCAGGCTTCAGCGCCCGAGGCTTGAGACCAGGATTGAGTTCCTCGATCTGCTTGGCGTACTTCCCACCACCAAGTTCGCGCGCGGCGATGCGATAGATGTTGTCGCCCTGCTTCACTGTGACCATCCGATACGACTTGGCCGCTGGCGGCGCAATCTCATTGCCTGGTACGACTGGAGGCGGGGCGACTCCAGCCACGCGATCACCTGCAGCGGGCGCCGACGATGGATCGAGCACCGCGATGTCGGGGATCTTCAGCGCCTGACCGATCTTGAGTTTCGATGGATCGATGCCGTTGTACTTGGCCAGCGCGACGGCGAGCGAACGCTTGCCGTAGTACTTCTGCGCGAGCTTCTCGGGGTTGTCGCCCTTGGCGATGGTGTGCATGCGCTCCGCGGGCGCGGCTGGCGGAAGCGGGTCCGCAATGATCGTTGGTGGCGGAGTCGGAACGAGCTTCACGCCGTCGATGGTGACGGCGCCGTCCTGTCCACGATCAGCCCGACCAAACGGCTCGACGACTTCGGCGTCATTGCTTCCAGGGAGCGGCTTGTCGGGACGGAGGCTCACGAGCGTCTCGGGTGTACCGATCTGCGAGCCGCGTGCAGAGAGATGGTCCGACACCAAGATGCCCACGAAGAGCAAGAGGCCGAAACCAATGACCATGACCAGTTTGTTTTCGCGCGTCATGACTGAGCTTCCTTGCTTCAGCCTTGCTGCTCGACGCCGTCCGTTGTGCATCATGCACTGCCATCCGGACTGGCGACTCTCGCACCAAGATGTGTTGACTGTTCCATTCGCTGCCGTCCCTGCTGCTGCATCGCGATGCGGTGCACCAACAAAGACACTGACTCACGCACCGACACTCGGGCCGTCGACCATGACAACCCGAAGTTTCGCGGAACGCGCGCGCGGGTTGGCCGCGCACTCGCCTTCCGAAGTCTCGACTGCGCCGCGTGTGACCTCGCGAACGAGTCCACTGCGACGCATGTCAGCGAAACCTTGCTTGACCAGACGATCCTCGAGGCTGTGAAACCCGATGATCGCGATGCGTGCGTGCGGTGCGAGCCAACTCGGACGACCTTCGATCGTGCGTTGCGCGGCACGGCGAATCGAGTCCAGCAACGCCTGAAGCGCGCCCATCTCGTCATTCACCGCGATGCGAAGCGCCTGGAAGGTCTTCGTTGCTGGATGCATCCGCGAAGCATGGGCGCGAGAGCCGTAAGACTCCCGAACCAGATCCGCAAGTTGCGCCGTCGTGGTGATCGGCGTTTGCACACGCTGCGCCGCAATATTTGCAGCGATCCGCCGCGCCAATGGCTCCTCGCCAAAGCGGGTCAGGAACTCACCGAGGTCTCGCTCACTGCTCGTGGCGATGAGCTCTGCGGCGGTGATTCCAGACGACGCGTCGAGGCGCATGTCGAGCGGACCATCGCGCATGAAACTCAGGCCTCTCGATGGGTCATCAACTTGCGTCGACGCGAAGCCGAGGTCGGCGAGCAAGAGGTTCGCAGCCTGTGGTCCACAGAGTCCCTTCGCCTCCAACTCACGCGACACCGAGACGAAGCTCGCGTGGATCGAGACGGGGGTGATGCCTGTGGCGGTTCGAAGCCGCTCAGAGGCGAACTGGAGGTTGCCTCGATCGAGGTCGAACAGCGCGACGCGCCCCGTGGGGCCGAGCTGTTGCGCGACTGCGCAGGCGTGTCCACCTCTTCCAACAGTCAGATCGACATATGTCTCGCCCAGTTTGGGAGCCAGAAGCTCCAGCACTTCCGCCAACAGCACGGGTGCGTGACCGTGGGTGCCACCCAGAATCGGTTCTGGCGACTCATTCACGGTGATTGGTGGCTAGGAGCCGCAGCCCGTGGTGGCGCGGGTGTGGCCTGAGCGATGGGTGTCGGCACTGTGGACTCGGCCTCAAGATGGGATTGCCAGCGGTTGCGCAGCGCGATCTTCAACCCGACGGCGCCGATGGCTCCAAAGAGCACGATCGACACGGCGTAGAGGATGCGCAGTCGCACGATCTGTTGGATCGCCAACGCGCCAAGCAAGACACCGAGGATGCCAAAGGAGAAGGAGAGCGCGTAGAGCGCAATGACCGCGCGCTTCACGCCACCGAGAGCACGCTTGGCCAGATGGTGGATGTGGTTGGCATCCGCGGTCGACATCGAGACGCCCGCAATCTTGCGTCGCACGATCGCGAGCGAGGTGTCCATGATCGGCAAGGCAAAGATGATGAGTCCCGCTAAGACCAGATGGGTGTCGCCACTCTCACCAAGCATCAAGATCGAGACCACCACGAGGTACCCGATCAGGAGGCTGCCGCAGTCGCCAAGAAAAATAACCGCAGGGTTGAAGTTCCACGGGAGGAACCCAAGCACACTGCCGAGGAGTGCCAGACAAAGCACGATCCGCACGCCCGCGAGCGACTCGAACGGATCGGCGAGGTCGGTACCCGCCGCCATCATCAGACTGATCGCCAGCAGTCCCGTCGCCATGATCGCCGCCGTGCCTGAGCACAGGCCATCGAGCCCGTCGATCAAGTTCATCGCGTTACAACCGCCGAGCACAAACATGGCGATGAGCGCGGTGCCGATCCAGTAGTAGATGTCGCCCGAGTGGAGCGCGACAGGGCCGACGGTGTAGAGGAGCGTCGTCGCGTCACCGAACATCGGTGCGAGGAGCCCTTCCGCGACGCGTGTCCCGATGTCCTGCACCGCGAGGGCCGCAGCAGCCACCAGCTGTCCCGCGATCTTGAGTCGCGGGTCCCAACCCCAAACATCGTCGGCAAGCCCCGTGAAAGTGATCGCCACGATGCCGATGACGATGGACGCTGGAACAGGACCAAGCGAACCGCCTGGTCCGTCGACAATCGCATAGCTGTAGGCGATCGCCGCCATCACGCCAATGAAGACCGCGAACCCGCCGAGATACGCGATAGGAAACTTATGTTGCTTCCGCGGATCGTTGGGCTTGTCGATGATGTCCATCTCAATCGCGAGCTTGCGGACAAACGGCGTGACCAACAGCGTCACGAGAAATGCGACGATGAAGACACCTGCGTAGCCATTGAGGAACTCCAACGCGCCAAAGCGGGCCGCGCCAATGAGCGAGCCTTCTTCGATGGGCTTCAGCGCGTCAGGCCCGATGGAAACCGTCGGCATCGGAATCTGCACCGCGGAATTGATGAGGGGAGGCGTCAACATCGTGCGCCTCCAATCGATTGCACGCTCTCCACTGGGCGCGTCTTGAGTTCGTCGGCCAAGTCTCGAATCGTCTGCGCCAGCGGCACGCGCGGAGCAAACTCAATCGCCGAGCGCACCCGCGTGAGATCGGGCTGGCGGACCGCGAGGTCGTCGAACCCCGCGGCAAACGCCTGCGCGTAGGGCACCATGCGAATCCCGCTGCGTGAGCCGAGTGTGGAGATGACCAGCTTTGCGAGGTCGTGAATCGAGATCACCTCATCGCGCCCGAGATTGAAGACACGCCCCGCACACTCGGGCGAACCAAGCAAGCGCGGCAGCGCCTCGACAACATCGCGCACATCACAGAAGCAGCGCGATTGTCGGCCGTCGCCATGCACTTCGAGATCAGCTCCCGCAAGCGCCGCGGCAACGAAGCGCGGGAGCACCATGCCGTACTCACCAATCTGCCTCGGACCAACCGTGTTGAAGAAGCGCACGATGACCGCTGGCAGACTTGACTCGCGGTGGTAGGCGAGCGCGAGATACTCGTCGATCGCCTTCGAACACGCGTAGCACCAGCGGCTGTAACCCGTCGAGCCATAGACGACATCGTCTTCTTCGCGCATCGGGACACGAACGCCCTTGCCGTAGACCTCGCTCGTGGAGGCGATCAGAATGGGAATCGCGCGCTCCGAAGCAAAGCGGAGCACGACACTCGTCTCATGGATGTTGGTCTCGATCGTGTGGATCGGGCGCTCCACGACCAGACGCACTCCCACAGCGGCCGCGAGGTGGTAGATGCAATCGAAGTCGGCTGCGCGAAGCGTCGGCACGACCTCCGAGACATCGCCCTCGATCACCTCGTAACGCGCGCGGCGTTCGGGCACCGCACGCACGAGCTCAAGGTTGGCGCGACGACCCGTCGAGAAGTTGTCGACGACGGTCACGGAGTGACCGCGATCGAGCAGGAGTTCCGAGAGATGTGAACCAATGAACCCCGCGCCACCCGTGACAAGCACGCGCTGCGGCCGCTGATCGGATTGGTTGATCGGCTGCGTCTTCAAGGTCAAGTCTTCGGATGAGCACTCGTTCGGGCTTACTTCTCTGCGTAGGCCGATATCGCCTCGTAGTTCTTGCGAAGGTAGCCGCCCGCGGTGTTCGTGGGTCGATTCAGCACAGCACCAAGGAGAAGCCCGCGCACATCGGAGAGTTGTCCGACAAGTCGTGCCACAAGACCTCGTTGCTCCTGGAACGCGCGCACGACCAAGATCGTGCCGTCCACCTTGTTCGCCACCGCAAGGGCATCGCCTGCGACGACCACTGGTGGCACATCGAGCAGCACGATGTCGTACTTCGCCGCGACCTCTTGCAGGAACGCATCGATCTTGGGCGTGTTGAGCAGTTCGAACACGCGATGCTCGGGGGTGCCCGCGGGAATGATGTCGATGCCGCTGCCAGCGCTCGCCGTCACATCCGCCACACTCGCAGCGCCACGCAAGACATCGCCAAGTCCGCGCGCGTCTGGATCGGTTCCCATCGACGCTGCGAGATGGCTGCGTCGGAAGTTGGCATCGACGACGAGCACCTTGCGTCCACTTGCGGCCATCGACTCAGCGAGATTCGTGATCAAGCTCGTCGTACCCGCTTCGGGAAGGCCGCTGAGGCACGCGATGGTCTTGACCGAATTTTGCGTGCACGACTTCAGCACCTGTCCCGTGATCTGTCGCGAGAGCTCTGCGGCGATCGACTTGGGCGCGTCACGCACCACACGCTCGATCTGCTTGGTTCCCAGTGGGTCGTCGGCGAGATCAGGGATCGAACCAAGCAAGCGGAGTCCTGAGATGCCCGTCAAGTCTGTCGCGTAGCGGACGCGGGTATCGAGGAACTCGCGCAGGAAGATGAAGCCCACGAAGAAGCCGAGGGTCAACACACCGCCCGCGGGCAACATGTAGCGCCAACGCGGGAAGCTCAGCTCGCGCGGAGTACGCGCGCGCTGGGCGATGCTGACCGCACGCGCGTCGTCGCGCGACTTGAACTGGTCGAGTTCGCCAAGAACCTTGAGCTGCTCCGCGCGTGCCTCAAGGAGACGCATGCGTCGTTCCTTGAGCTCGTCGACGGTCGCGAGGTTTGCCGTGAAGTCCTTGAGGCGCAGGGTCTGCGCCGCGAGGTCCTTCTCGAATTGCTGCAGCAGGCCTGTGTAACTCTCCACTTGGTCAGCGAAGGTTTTGAAGTCGGCGTTGAGGTTGCGACGCAGGATCTGGTTCATGACCACATCGCGCTCGGTCTCTGCGGCCGTGGTCTGGCTCTCAAGGGCGCGCATGGCCGAATGCTCTGCGCCGAACCGCTTGCGATACGACTCCACCGAGACGCGCATCTCATTCAAGGTCGAGTTGGAACGCTGCACCAACGGATCTTCTTCCGCGGTGCGGATGTCGTCGGGCGAGGGCTCGAGGCGACCTTCCATCTTCGCTTCGGTCTGCGCCTTGCGGCTTGCAGAAAGGGTGAGGAGCGACTTGGTTTCACCGAGTCGTCGCGCCACATCTTCGACCGCCACGAGCATCTCGTTGCGCTCTTCGTTGGTCGAAGTCATCGACTTCTCCGTCACGAACTTGGAGATCTCTTTGCCAAGGCTGGTGATCTGGCTATCGATGTCCTTGAGCTGCTTGTCGAAGGTCTGACGGTTCGCCTCGTACTTCTGATCGTCTGCCGCCTTCTTGACGGCCACATAGGTGTCGGCGATGCGATTGAGCACGACTGGGACATCGGCGGGCACATGGGTCGACCAGCTCAGCGCCACAAAGTTGGTGCGACGACGGTGACCGACTCCCAACTCATCTTCCAGATCGTCGATCGCATCTTCAGCCACGAACCGATCCGAGTCGTCGCGGTAGCCACGACTCCACTGCGTCTCTTCGATATCGCGGTGGTTCAGCGCCTTGAGCAAGAGCTCGCGCGACACCATGCGGCCTGCTTCGGTCTGTCCTGCGCGCTCGACGGTCTCCTCGGTGCGCTCATCGCGCGAGGTGACATCGGTCGCCTGCTCAGGAGCCGACTGCAATTCGAACAGCACTGTCTCGGAGTAGAGCGGATAGACCAACTCGCACACCACTTGTGCCACGCCACCAATGCCGACGCCGATGACCGCCGAAGCTGCGATCTTCCACGCGTGCTGGCGAAGCACGCGGAGCGGATCGATCTGCGGAGCCGCCGGTGCAGGCGTACCGCTGCGAGTCCGCGTTGCGGCAGCGCGTGGGTCGGTAGAAGTCTTGGATGATGCGATACTCATGGCTGTTCTCGGAATCGGTCTATCGGGGGTTCAGGCACCCCACTTGAGGGTCACTTCAGGGTTGCGCGGAGCTGCTCGATGGCAGCTTTGGTCGGCGGATCGGGATTCAACTCCGACGCGTGGGTCAAGGCGTCCTTGGCAAGGGCATCACGACCGAGTGCCTTGAGCGCCTGGGCGCGGTGCAATTGCACCGCAGCGCCGTCCGCGATCTTGGCGGCGCGGTCTGCATAATTCAGCCCCTCCTGAGCCTGCCCATCACTGATCAGCGCGAACGCGAGCGTGTCGAGGTACTCACCACGCGTGGGCTGCAACTGCACCGCAAGCCGCGCTGGGGGGAGCGCTTTCTTGGAGTCCTTGAGGCACTCGATACAGAGATACGCATAGTTGTTGAGCACCGAGGAATTGCTCGGCATCCACTTCAACGCAAGCTCAAAGGTCTTCACTGCGTTCGGGCAGTCACCACTGAGGTAATAGCTCGTGCCAAGGCGATCGCACAAGAGCGCTCCGAACTCACCCATCGTCGAGTAGTCGCGACCTGCATGCGGAGCCAGGTACTCAATGACCTTGGCTGGTCCAGCGGAGTCGTTGCCGAGCGCGAGGAACGAGAGGTACTCCCAACCAACGGGCGTTGGGTCGCCTCCACTGACCTCCTTCACCAACTGCTCCGCTTCGTTGAGCAAGCCAGGCGCGAAGATCAAGCGCAAGGCCGCATACCACTGTTGCATCGGAAGCGCGTTGCCTGCGTCGAACTCCTTCTTGACGACTGCAAACGACTCGCGCAGCGCAGCGACGCCGTCACCCTTCTCACCAATTGCCACCATGGCGGTGCCCAGATAGGCGCGCGCCACGGCGTTCTCCCCGATCAGTGATCCGCGGCCACGACAGGCGTCGATGGCGGCACGGAAGTTTCGATCGCGAATGTGCGCATCAAGCTGACGGAAGAAGGTGTCGGTATCAGGCTGCAACGCGTCCGCGCGGGCGTAGCTTGCAGCAGCCTCCTTCAGTCGACCACGCTTGGACAGCAGGTCACCGAGCGTGAAGTGCCATCCAGGCTCTCCAGGTGAGTAGCCGATGGCTGTGTGCAGTGTCTCTTCGGCCTTCTCATACGCCGCGTTGGCGAAGAGCAAATCGATGAGCCGACGCCGTGCGTCCACGCCCGTAGGAACGATGCGGAGGTACCGCTCCAACTCGGCTACGGCGGCATTGACATCGCCGAGGGCGACGAGCACTTCCGCGCGCGCCGCACTTGCGGGGAAGAATGTCGCACCGAGTGCGGCACCACGATCAGCGGCGGCGAGCGCTTCTTCGCCACGGACTCGATCGCCCGTGAGCTCGAAGAGCTTGCGCTTGAGCATGGCATCCTGAATGAACGGCTGCGGAATCGCCGGTCCAAGCACCTTGGCGCGCTGATAAGGCGCGATCGCCAGTTCATACGCCTTCATGGCGCCCGCGACATCGCCCGTGAGGCGCAGAGCGTCGCCGACGGCCACACTGATCGCACCATCAAGAAGTTCCGTGCCAATCTCGCGCGGTCCAGTGCTCAGCGCAGCGTCGAAGGTCTTGCGGGCATCCGCTGGACGATTCAGCCGCAGCAGGCACTCGGCGAGACGCATGCGCAAGCCAGGTGTCGTGTCCACTCGCGTCAGCGGTTCGAGGTACGCCAAGGCGATGCCGTAGCGGTCAATCGTCATGAGTGTGTCGATGACCGACCGCGTCGCGTCGCGCGTCGCAGGATTCTCGCGCTTGACCGCGGCATCAAACGACACGCGCGCACGATCCTCTGCGTCGAGGATGCACTGCAATTGCCCGAGGAGCACCAACCCGCGCCAGCCCTTCTCTTCGCCGCCAGCCTGGACCACCGCAGTCAAGAGAGCCTCGGACTCTTTCAACCGACCGACAAGTCGAAGCATGCTCGCGTACGAGGTGCCTGCATCGATATTCGACGGCTCACGCTTGAGAATCTCGTTGTAGATCTCTTCCGCACGCTTGCGCCACTCGACGCGGGTTCGATCGACCTCACCGAGGCGTGCCGCGGCATCGAGCGAACTCCACTGGTTCTCTGAGTAGACGGGCTTGCCCGCTTCGTTCAGCACATCTTCGCGCTCGGGTGCCGATGCGGCGAGCATCGCTGCCAAGGCCACAGCGTTGGCGACATCCGCGGGCGCGACGCGATAGCGGTTGCCACGAAGTCGCTGCGCCAACCTTCGATCGCCAACCTGCTGTTCGAGCAGGAGCCAAGTGTCACCGACATCATCCTCAAAGCCCGCCAGCGCGCGAGCCTGACGAAGGACCTCGAGTCCTCGCGTTGGATTGCCCGATCGCACCAGCACGCCCACAAGGAGTCGCACCGTCGCCATGTCAGCGGGTCGACGCTTGTACGCCTCTTCGTAGGTCTTGAGCGCTGCTTCGATGTTGCCAAGACGCTCCTGGGCCGCACCGAGCGTGCGGTAAATCGTCGAAGCGTCCACACCCGATTCGATCGCGCGCTCGAGCACTTGCGCTGCTTCCTGCATCTTGTCCTGCTCGAGCAATGCCCGCGCGCGGAAGATCGGCGCCTGGGTGCGATCGCGTTGCGCTTGCTCCGAAAGCTTGGCGATGAGCTCTGCCGCGGGATAGTCCTTGGCTGCGAGCGCCGCGTTGAAGTCGATCTCAAGGAACGCCGGGTGCGTTGGGTCAGCTGCCTCTGCTTTGACGCGCCACTCCTTGGCAGCGGCCGTGAGCCGTTCGCCGTTCTCCGCAGTGGTTGCGGCGGTGGCGAGACCAAGGCGACGCTCGCGCGCGGCTTGATCGCGAACGGTGTCACCAGTTTGCAAGAGACGCAGGTAGGTCAGGACTACGCGCTCCTTCGCATCCACCGCTGCACCATCCGAAAGCGCGATGACACGCGCGACGATGTCGTCACTCGCGAGCACGGCATTGAAGCGCACCAGCGCGGTGTCGGTTGGAAACTTGAGGAGCGCCGCCGCCGTGCATCGCCGCGCGGCCTCCAAATCTCCAGCCTGCACCTCGACCGCGACTTCGATGCGCAGCACGCGCACATCGTCGGCGCCGAATTTTTGCTTTGCCTCGGTGAGCAAACGGCGCGCGCCGTCAAAGTCCTTGGCCTCGGACAGCGCCTGAATACGCGCCGCTGCGTCGACGAACGCGTCGGCAGCACCCGCCGTGCGCGGATCGGTCGCAACGCTCGTGGTGGCGACGGCGAGGAGTTGCTTCGCTTCAGCGTCCTCGGGGAACGCGTCCACGATCGCCTGCAGCGTGTTCACCGCGTCGGCGGTTCGTGCCGAGGCGAGTTCGAGCTGTGCGCGCAGCTTTAACAGCGCGAGGTTTCCTGGCGAGAGGTTCAAACCGCCGTTGACGAGCTCAAGTGCGCGGCCGACTTCTTGCACGCGCATGTTGGCCAACGCCGTGAGCACATAGAGATCGAGGTCGATCTGGCTGCCCTTCTTGAAGACCTCGTTGAACTTCATGATGGCACCCATGGCGTCGCCCTTGAGCAACGCCGTCTTGCCGTCGACACGCAAGATCGCCGAGTTGTCCGCAACGCCCTCGAGGAGCTTCGCCACTGCATCGCGTGCCACGACCGCCTCGGCGAGACGCGCAGCCTTGTCCGCCGCATCGGCGCGCTCGGCCATGTCAAACGCGATGTCAAAGAGCGCGATCGACGCAGTCACGCGGTTGGACTCATAGAGCGCCGCAAGAAGTCCAGTGGTGGGACGAGGCGCGTCGAGCACTGCCTGCAATTCACGCTTGGCGCTGTTGCGGTCGCTCAGGCGCAGCGTCGTTCCGTAAGCGCGACGGTGCAGCGTTTCGGAGGGATTCTTGGCGACATAGTCGCCAAGCACCGACTGTGCTTCTTCAAGTCCCGACACACCGCCGCGACTCAAGACCTGCGCGATTTCGATAATCGCCATGGAGTCCGTTGTTCTCCCCGCTGCGGCGCTGAGCGCCTCCGCTGCGTCGACGACGGCTGGGTCCTTGGCCTTTCCTTGCGCATTCAGCAACGCGAGCTCAAAGCGCGCAATCGCCGAACGAAGCCCATCTGGAGTTTCTGCCGTGATGCGCGCGAGCGCCGCATCGAGCGTCGCTTGGGCAGTCTCGATGCGATCGGTTCGTCCCGCGCCGCCAGCGATGGCGCGCTCACGCACGGCCACGCGCGCGAGCGAGCCAACTCCGAGGTCGCGTTCAATCGGCGTGAGCTCTTTCGATTGCAGCCCCGCCACCAAATCCGCGACGACGGTCGCGCGCTCGGTGTCGTTCAACGAATCCATTCTCTTGAATCCTGAGTAACCGCGGTAGAGCCGCGCGATCGCGACGCCCGAGCTTCCTTCGGCGACCATGCGCTCCATGTCGTCGCACCGCTCTCCGAATCCCTTCCACGACGCGTTGTTCTCAAAGGCTTCCGACTGCGTACGGAGCGCCTCAAGACAGGCACGCCAACGCACGAGATCATCGCGCGCGATGCGCGCTTCGCTCGCAAGAACGCTCAACCACTGCGAGTAACGCTCACGCGCTTCGTTGTCAGTCTCAGGAGTGACATGCAGGATCGCCTCGCGGAATTTGGCGAGGTATTCGAGGTTGGTGGCCTTCTTGGCGACGGCGCGGCCGTAGGCATCCGCGGCCTTGCGGTAGTCGCCCGCCTTCACCGCCGTGTCACCGGCGACGATGTGGCGCTCGGAATCAAACCGATAGCGCAGCACCAGCGTCACCGCTCCGCCCAGCACGAGCAGGATCACCAGCGAACCGACGACGAATACGAGCTTCTTGTTGAGTTTCTGGGCCATGGTTCTTCGCTTTCAGCCGATCAAGTCGGCCGTTGTGTCTTGGCGGTCTCTCGGCGCGCTGGGTCGTGGCGCGCCTGCTCTCAATGCGCTGCGGCCACAGGGGAGCGGTTCTCCCAGCTTGGCCAATCGGGCATGCATTTCATGACTTGAGGGACGAGCGCGCTGAGCAACTCCGTCGCGTCGCGGCGGAACGGTTCGAGCAGCGAGTCGTCGGCACCTTTCACGGTGCCAGCGGTCGACAGTTGGATCTTGCAGTAGTAGGCGTAGCGATCAGTCAGATTGAAGGCGAGCGAGCGCACGTCGTAACTTGTGCGCGCCATCGAGCCATTGGCAATGAAGCAGTAGCCACCGACCTGTCGGTACTGAGGTCTCTTGGGATCTTGAAACTCAATCGTGGTGAGTGCCACATCGCCGAGCGGCATCGTGACCACTTCGACATCAGCCGTCACAGGATCGGTCAACGAGGTCACCAGGTACCGCGACGAGGCATCGACGGGCTTGCGCCACGCCGAGCGGTCGATCTCCATCACGAGGCCTTCGGAGTTTCGTGTGAGCTCGAGCCCACTCACCGCCCAGCACCGTTCGGGGATGTGCGGGACCGCGTCGATGGTTCCCGTGTAGTACGCGACATGCACATGCACGAAGCCCTTGTTGGCGTCGCCGTCGACCGCGTAGGCCCGTTCGAGGTAGCTGCGCGTGCCGAGTTCCTCGATGAGTGCATCAGAGAATACCGCGTCTGATCCGACCCGCTCCCAACGACCGAGTTTGGTTGGAATCGAATCAAGCGGGCGACGCAGATCCACAGGCTCTTTGAGCAGATGAATCTTGAGTTGCGCGATGAGCATGCGGAATCCGACAGCGCCCGCGATCAAGATCGCCAGCGCGACGAAGTACGCCTTGAGAGAGGAACGCTCAAGAAGCATGCGCACCTCCCTGCACCTTGCCCGCGCCGCGCTTGGCCGAGACGGACTCGTCGACGAAGAGGTTGCGGAGGAACCACATGATGCCGAGGTAGAGCAAGAGCGCGGGCACCAGCCAGATCAGACCGACGAAGCTGTGGAAGTCGCCCGCTGCGAAGTTCGAGTTGAACAGCGAGAGAATGCCCAGTGTGTAGACGCGCAGCACATTCACACCGATGGCCACAGGGATTCCCGACGCGACGAGCGCCACGCGTTGCCACAACTTAGGAAGTCCCGTGTAGGCAATGGCGACACCGAGCGCCAAGAACGCCACGAGCATGCGCATGCCCGAGCAGGCTTCCGCAACATTGAGTTGGTGGGGAGCGCCGCCTGAGAAGACGGTCAGCACATTTCCGCTGCGCTCGACATCCACGCCCGAGATCGCCAGGAGTCCGTGCGCACCGACGGCCGACCAATCCTGCAGACTCTCGGTGACGCGCTGCAGCAAACGCTCACTGACCGACTGCCCAAAGGCGATCCAATAGAGCAGCGGAAAGAGCAGAATCTTCGTCGCCCGCGAGCCAAGGATCAGCAGCACGAGTCCGATGAGCGCGATGCCTACCGACAGCCCTCGCGCGTTGTGGTGCAGCACAAACCACCCTGGTCCGAAGGTCGTGGCCACATAGGCCGCGAGACCCACCACAAGAACGGGCGCGCCGAACCAGCAGGCTTTGGCGGGCGAGGCGAGCAGCTCGTCCTTCCGCAGATAGGCGAAGTAGCAACTGATCGCTGGGATGAAGAGCGTGTGTCCCCAGTCCGCTGGCTCGCTGAGCGCCCAAGAGAACTGGGTCGAGAAGAACACCCAGAAGACCGACACGAACGCGATGACGAGAACGACGAGCGCGATGGCAATCTGCGGGCTCGGGTACGCGACAACAGAAGCCCGCGGAATCGCGGTGCCCGGTGGGATCCTGGGCTCTGCATCGTTGATGGCGCTCATGCAAACCTGTCCGACCAACTCAGACCATCGCGCGCCATCCATGCGCACACGCAAACTTCCCGCCTCGCCGCGCCAACCGAACGGGGGCGGGCTGCGAGGGGGGAGGCTACGCAGCGCTCCGCGGAGAAGTTCGCGATTTCACCTGATCGAAGGATCATCTCGTGACTCTGTGTCCACTGCTCCGCCGCCGACGACGACGATCAGTTGAACGGATTGCTCTCTGGCGGCGGTCCAAACACATCGTTTCCGAAGTTCCTGTCGAGCAGGAATCCGAAGCCGTAGGTCATGCGGAATCCATTGCGAATGACCGCCAACGGCGTGGCGAAAAAGTTGGTCCCGATGATGACATGGTCGTTGGCCTGCATGTAGATGTCAGGCTCGGAACGGTTCCGAATCGCGGCCAGATCAATGCGAATGGTCGCTTCTCGGTCGTTTCCGAGCATGCGCACGAGGTCCACGCGGTCGGGAATCGCCGTCGGCCCGAGTCCGCCCGCCGCGGACACAAACCGGCTGAGGGTCAAGCGCCCGTTGGTGTTCTCGAGGTTGTAGACGCCGATGCGGTTGATCTCGCCGTCGATGTAGAGGAACCCCGTTTCCGGCGGCTCGACATAGACGATGTCACCAGGACGGATGATGACATTGAGGTTGGGGTCGCCACCGACGAGCCGCTGGTAGTCGACCTCGATGATGCGCGTGGCGTACATCGACGCTTCTGGAGTCACCGTCGCGCGGCCAGGACGGCCCTGCGTCGCACGCGTTGCCGAACCACGCTGCCATCGGCCCGTCGTTTCATCGAAGTAGTAACCCGCTGACGGCGCTGGCTTGGAGGCTCCGTCGCCCGTTGCAGGTTTCGTCTCGTTGAGATCATCCACATCGACCACTGGCTTGTCGGTGTCCTGCTTCACGCGAGTTCGCGCGCCCACCATGCCTGGGGCAGCCTTCGGTGCTTCAGGAGCAGCGGGTGCAGCGGCAGGAGTTGCGGGATCGGCAGGCGCGGGTGTCGCGCCGCTCTCGGGTTTCGCGTCGGGTGTCGCGTCGGGTTTCGTTGCTGGCTTCGTACCCGACTCGAGTTGATTGATCAGATCATCGATGTTCGCGCCGTCGGGCTTGGTCGTGTTCGAAGGCTTGTCCGTTGTGGCGTCGTCGCCAGCTTCGGGCTCAGGGTAAATCGGCTTCAGCGAATCATCGAGCGGAGCAGCGCGAATGATCTTCACGCGCTGCGTCGTCGGCAGTGTGCCGCCCGCGAGGGCGATTGCTTCGGAGAGGCGGAAATCAGGGCGCTCGAGCGTAAACACGCCCGTTTCACCGACGGAACCTGAGATCGAGAACTGGAAGCTCTGGCCCTTCAGCAACGAGACCTGCACCACGGGGTTGTTGATGAGTCGTCCAGCTTTCGATTCGATCTCGCGTTGGAACTCCGCGATCGTCAGGCCCGCCGCGACAATCTCACCGACTTCCTTGAGTCGCACATTGCCCGTCTGGTCCACCATGAGCTGCTCGCTCTCCTGTTGCCCAGGCGAGACGAGTTCCCACACATCGACGCGCACGATGTCGCCAGGCGCGATGCGGTACTTCAGTTCTGATGGAACGAGATCTTCGGGCGATGGTGGAGAGAAGCGCGCGCCTGAAACGCCTTGCCGCTCGATCACATCGAGACGCGACAGAATCGGCATGGTGGTGGGCGTTGTCTCGAAGTAACCCGTTCGACTTGGGTCCATCCACGAATCGACTTCACATCCGAGGAGCGAGGTGAGCAGCATCGTCGCCGCCGCTGCGCGTCCGAGCGAGGAAACAAATCGCCGCTTCGTTGGAGCGTCACAGGCGATGGACATCGTGAGTTGGGTTGCTTCAGAGAGTGGCAGCACGATCAGGGCTCCGGCGTTACCGAGGGCGCGAACCAAGCCATCCACCTGGAGAGACTTAGGTCGCGTCTCGCCCTTATCGGCTTGCTTGGAGTTCCAATCTGAGGAATAGCCAAAGCGATTAGCGATCGAGCGCTCGAAGCAGCACAGACATGCGCGCGGCCACGCCGCAGGAAACTTGCGCAAGGATGAGGCTATCAAGGCCATCGTCGGCAACCGCCCCATCAATCTCGACGCCACGATTCACGGGTCCTGGATGGAGAATGGCTGCACCCTTGCGTAGCCGCTGCCGGCGCGCCGCGGTCAAGCCAAAGCTTGAACGGTAGTCGGGAGCGATGCCGATCCCAGCCGCGCGTTCGGTCTGCACACGAAGCATCATGATGGCGTCCATTTCCCCGATGATCGAGTCGAGATCGTGGCTGACCGTGATCGATCCCGCGCCGCGTGCGAGCTGATCGAAACCCGCTGGAAGCAGCGAGGGCGGCCCGACCGCCACGACATGCGCACCGAGCGCGACCAGCGCGTGGGTCGAACTTCGCGCGACGCGACTGTTGGCAATGTCGCCAACGATCGCCACGCGCTTACCCGCGAGATCGCCGAGGCGGAGCTTCAAGGCGAGCATGTCGAGAATGGCCTGCGTCGGATGTTCGTGGCGGCCGTCACCCGCGTTGATGACTGGGCACGCCACCGACTGCGCGACCAACGCTGCTCCGCCTGAAATCGAAGTCCTCACCACGATCGCGTCCACACCCATGGCCTCAATGTTGCGCGCGCTGTCGATGAGCGTCTCGCCCTTGGACGCGCTCGAACCGCTGGCACCAAGGTAAATCACCGCAGCACCAAGCCGTTTGGCCGCGACCTCGAAGCTCACGCGCGTCCGCGTCGAGTCCTCGAAGAAGATGTTGGCAATGACGCGCCCACGCAGACGCTCCTCTGCGGCTGCTTCGCCCACCGCCGCAGGAAGCAAGCGTTCGGCGCGATCGATGATCGCGCGCAGTTCGGCGAGAGGAAGCCCCTCAATGGCGAGGAAATCGCGCGAGGTGCTCGAGAGTTCCGATCCTTGGGTTCGTTGAATAAGCCGCACGATCCGAGCATATCAGGGCTCGGATCGTGCGGCGTAAGGTCGAAACACTGGGTCGAAACGCCGGGTCGAAACACCGGGTCGAAACACCGGGTCGAAACCGTCGGTCGAGACTGTCGTGGGCCGGGTGGCCTGCGACTGTCCGCGAACGGTGGTTCAGTCGGCGGCGAGGTCCTTCTCAGCCAGCGCGAAGGCTGCAGGCGTGAGTACCTCGATCGGGAGGTACGACATGGTGGTCGCACCCGACGCGAGATCCTTGACCTCAACCTTCACCTTGTAGTTGCCAGCAACCAAAGTGTTGGCAATCGGGATGATCTCGCCAAGGAAGAACTCGCAGCGTGGTTCATCCGAGCTGTCGGTGACATCAGTCCACTCAGGCGTGCGGCTCCACGCGACATAGTTCCCCGCGGTGGTGTCCGAGGGGACGATCGAAACGCGCGTGGCCAACTTGGTGGTCCACTTGCCGTTCTCGTAGTTGCTCTTGAAGCCGTCGAGTTCGCTGTACACGATCACGCGGCTGTTGCCGCCGACGACAAAGCGACGGTGGCGCATCGGTGCGTAGTCGCCGAAGCCGACGACCTTGGTGCAGAGATCCATCCGCGGAATCGCCAGCGCTGGCTCACCAGTCAGGGCGGCCACGAGTGCCTGGCGAATCGGTGCGTCGACCTTGGTCGCGCCATCACGGAACGCGCGTCCGAGTGCAGAGAAACCAGCGTGCGCAGCCATAATGCGCTCGCGCTCAGCTGGAAGCAGATCGTTGCCGAAGCCTTCTGGAAGGTTGATGTCGGGATTCGACACCGCGAGCGACGAGTAGATGAACCACACGCGCATCGGGTCCATCGACGCCGAACTGGTGCTGGCAAACGCCTGCGCGAGCAGGTTCGACAGTTGCATCGGATCACTGGTCATCTCGCGGTTTCCCGCGTTGGCGACAGTCGTCGTGTTGGCGCTGTTGCCGTGACTCCAGTTGGAGTTCGACATCCGCATCGCGGCGTGGTTGTTGGTGAATCCGCCGTTGGTGCGGCCGTTCCAGCCTGCGCCCGCCCACATCGAGGGCGTCGGCATCGTGCCCGTCGCTCCACCCGCAGGGCTACTCCAACTCATCATGGTCGGCGTGCCATCTGGGAGATAGGTCTTGACCTTGGGCTCTACCGAAGCCATGCGGAACCCGTTCCACTGCGGTGGAAGTTCACCCGCAGTCGTGTCGGTCATGGTGGTCGAGGCGGTCGAGGCGGTCAGCGCGTTGCTGGTCCCCGCATAGGTCGTCTTGGACTCCTTGGCCATGCGCGCGAGCATCGCGCGATCGGTGTCCACGGTCGACACGAGGTCAGCCATCAGGCCTTGACCTTCGTGCGCCGGCTCGGAACTTTCGGGTCCACGGACCGAGAGACCAGCCTTGCCCATCGCGTCGTTCTTCGCGGTGTTCTTCGGGGTCATCGTCGGGGCGGTGCTGTCGGTGCGGCGCTGCGCGGTGCGCTGTTCATTGGTCTTCGCGCCCGTGCTGCAGCCGGTCATTGTCCAGCTGCTGAGCACAAAGAGCGAGCCGCAGGTCGCCAACGAGAACACGAGGTCGCGCGTGCATGGATGCACGGGGCGCTCGTCCCTCTGGCGGCGGGTGCGGGCAAGTTCCTTGGTTCCGTTGGTATCCGTGCACATGTCCATGCGTGGCTCCTCGATCGGTGAAGTCGGTCATCCTGACCAGTGGCGTTCGCGCGGTTCATCGGTGAAACGAGCGAATGAGCGCCATGGCGCCTATGCCGTGACAAGCCACTTCTGCTGTGACGGCTTTCGAATCCGAAGCGTCATCGGACCAAGACCCCACGGTTCGGCAAAAATGGAGCGCTCTCTTTCCTCGCTCCAAAAGCACTCGGATGCGATCTGAAGCGACCGCGCTCAGCGCACGGAAGGTCGCGCGGCGAGAGTCTCGGTCATCGCCAGCGCGAAAGCCTCGAGGGTCCGCGGCAATTCGCCTGCAAGTCCTGACTTACTCCGACGATCGAGATCAATCGCCTCGCGAAGCAACCGTGCTGCGCGCAACGGCCCGAGCCCACGCGCTGCGCGCAGAGTCGGTCCCTGTGAAGGACCCCACAGTTTCACTTGCTTGGCCACCACTCCCTCGGATTCGCCTTCGGCCAGGAGTCGCGCGGCATCATGGATCTTTCGGGAGAGATCCACGATGGACCAGATCAGGAGTTGTTCAGGAGCCTGAGAAATCTCGATGAGCTCGCGCACTTTGCGCACCGCGCCGCCAGGATTCCCGCCAAGAAGCGCCTGTTGCACCTCCCACGCCGCCTCCTCGCGGGTCTGCCCTGTGAGCAGCGTGACGAGCGCCTTGGTCACGCGCCGCGCCGCTTCCGCGTCACTAGCGAGATACGCGTCAAACTTCGCCAGCTCACTGTCAAGTCGCGCGAGGTCGTTCCCCACCCGCTCAACGAGGGCATCGGCCGCGTCCGCGTCGATCGACAGTTTGTAGGCCTTTTGGGCGCGCGCGCTGCACCACGCCTTGGCATCGCCCGTGCTCGGAGGATCGCACTTCAACACCGCGCCGATCTTGGCGACCGCCTTGTCGAGATTGCCGGGCCGCCAGGATTCCGCGCGCAAGACCAGGGTGGCCTCTTGCATCGGCGACTCTGCGTAACGCTCCAGCGCGCGGCGCGTTTCCTCGTTGGCAACGAACTGGTCGGCCTTGTCCACCACGACGAACTTGTGCGCGGCAAGCAGGCCGAAGGTGCGCAGTTCGTCAAGCACATCGACGATGCGGGCCGACGCGCCGTCCAAGTCAAAGCGCGACACCTCGCCGAATTGCTCGCCGAGCGCGGCCTGAAACCGCCGCAACCGTTCCACGATCACAAACGAGTCCTTCCCGTGGAGGATCACAAATCGCATCGAGGGTGTGAGTGGCTCGGCCATGGGAGTTCGCACGCGCTTCTTTCGCGCGGCATGGTAAACGGCCGTGCCTTACGATGCGCCGATGCTGTCGCTCGTTGTCGTGAGAGGACCCGACCGAGGCCGCGTGTTCGCGCTGCCCACAGGCGAGCCCCAGCTCGTGGGCCGCTCCACCGAAGCATTCGATCTCACCGACCCCTCGATCAGTCGACGGCACGCCGAGCTCACGCCCGATCAGGAGTTCTGGACGCTGCGCGACCTTGGCAGCCGTCACGGCTCGTTTGTGAATGGTGTCCGCATTTCGGGTGCCGTGCGCGTGCAGATGGGTGATCGACTTCGCTGCGGCGACAGCGAGTTCCTGCTGGTGCAAGAGGGCGTCGCGCCGACTTTGGCCGCGGATGTTGGCAACGCGCAAGCGCGCCGCATTCGTGAGGCAGGAAGCGGCGCGCACCGCGAGGACGAGTCGGCCATCGCCATGCTTCTCTTGTCGCACGCTGCGGAACCCACCGATGGCGACACGCTTCTCAGCGAGTGCTCGCGCGCGATGGCGGCGCGACTTGGTTGCAGTTGCGTGGCCTTGCGGGCGACCGACGGAACCCTGACCGCGTTCGTCGCCCCGACTCATCTTGGAATGCCTGCGCCCGCAGCGCCGCTTTCGTTGGTACGACAGAGCATCATCGATGGAGAGATCCTCGCCGCGAGTGATGGCGCGCTCTCACTCATTGTTCCGTTTGGCGCGGCAGGCGGCACGCGCGGGGCTTTCGTCCTGCAACGCACCGACCTCGCGGTGCCGAGCGAACGCGATGTCGCTACGGCGGCACGCGCAGCCGAAGTGGTCACGCTCGCGTTGGCCGCGCGCGGTCACCGCGAAACGCAGTCGTCCCATGAGCGACTCGCCCTGATCGGTGAGACCGTGGCAAGCCTGAGCCACTCGATCAAGAACATCTTGCAAGGCCTCCGCTTTGGCGCCGACGCGGTCGATCTCTCGCTTTCCCGCGGCGAATTGGCCAAGGCGCAAGAGGGCTGGCCGGTTCTGCAGCGCAACCTCGATCGCATTCACTCCCTCGTGCTCAACATGCTCGCCTGGACCAAGGCTCGTCCGCTTGAGATCGAGGAATGCGACCTGAACGAGTTGATCCGTGAGGTCACGGAACTGCTCGCCCCTGCTGCAAGCAGGCGACGCGTCGACATCGTGCTCGCCCTTGATGAGGCGCTTCCGTTGGCGTGGATCGACGCGCCCGCGGTCCACCAAGCCATGACCAACCTCGTCCTCAACGCCGTCGAGGCGTCACCCGAGCGTGCTGGGGTCGTGACACTTTCGACACGATCCGACACAAAAGAGGGCGAGCTGACCGTGAGCGTTCGAGATAACGGAACCGGCATCCCCGATGCCATTCGCGCGCGGTTGTTTGAACCGTTCGTCTCATCCAAGGGCCAACGCGGTACGGGACTCGGGCTGGCCGTCGCCAAGAAAATCGCGGAAAGACACGGTGGGAGGATTGCGGTCGTCGCGAGTTCG
Organism: Planctomycetaceae bacterium; assembly: GCA_947490615.1. Lineage (GTDB taxonomy): Bacteria > Planctomycetota > Phycisphaerae > Phycisphaerales > SM1A02 > QWPT01. The sequence continues at coordinate 30,069 of CANLHK010000010.1, forward strand.
AGCGCAGGAACCGAGATCGCGCTCCACTTTCCGTTGCACCGTGAGCACGACGATCCAGGAGAGACCCGAGCTCCCCGCGGCGTGGCTCCGTCGGACTTCGGATGGCGCTTCGAGTAACGGCGACTCCCCCTTCGGTGACGGGGCGCAAGGAAGAAACTTCGGAAAGGATTGCGAAGTACTGCGCCCTGCTTGCCGATCAAGGCACGACCGATACGATCCCGCCGCTGTGCGGAGGACGACCGAGCCCGCTCACCAGTCTTCCGTACCAGCAGAGCAACCGATACCACGAGTTCAACGGTTGCAGACCATTCCCGAGCCTCGAACGCTCAAGACCTGAAGGCCATACGCGCATGCATTCCTCCCTCGAAGCGCACCTGCCCCACATCCTCTCGAGCCTTCCGCCTGAACGACGCTACGAGGTTCAGAACTCGATCAACTACCAGCGCACGCGCGAGATGACCATCGATGAGCTCTTGCTCGAGAATCGCGTGGTCTTCCTGATCGGTGAGATCAGCTACTCCTCCGCCGCGCGCGTGATGATGCAGATGCTCTACCTCGAGAACCAGAAGAAGGGGCAGGACATCAACTTCTACATCAACTCGCCAGGCGGATCGGTGGATGACACCCTGGCCGTCTACGACACGATGCAGTTCATCTCCTCCGATGTGGCGACCTTCTGCGTTGGCCGCGCCTACTCCGGCGGCGCCGTGCTGCTCGCTGCGGGACATCCTGGTAAGCGCACCATTCTGCCGCACGCCAAAGTCATGATCCACCAGCCGCTCGGCGGCGTGACGGGTCAGACCACCGACATTCAGATTCAGGCCGAGCACATCACCAAGATGAAGCGCACCCTGAACGAGATCCTCGCGCGCCATTGCAGCCAGCCCTTCGAGCGCATCGCCAAGGATGTCGAGCGCGACAAGTTCTTCAGCGCCGAAGAAGCGAAGGCCTATGGCCTCGTCGATGAAGTTGCTGCGTTCCCCGTCAAGACCAAGAAGTGACCACCGTCCCCGCACGGTGTTTGAAACGAGACACGCTCCCATGACCCTTGTTCCCATCGTCATCGAGAAAACTGGCCGCGGCGAGCGCGCCTACGACATCTACTCGCGGTTGCTCAACGACCGCATCATCTTTCTGGGCGGGCCCGTGAGCGACCAGATGGCGAACCTCGTCGTCGCGCAGTTGCTCTTCCTCGCCAACGAAGATCCGCGCGCGGAGATCTCGCTCTACATCAACAGTCCTGGCGGAAGCGTCACGGCTGGACTCGGCATCGTCGACACCATGAACTTCATCCCCTGCGAGATCGCGACCTATGTCATCGGACAGGCCGCGAGCATGGGTTCGGTCATCGCCTGTTCAGGAGCCAAGGGCAAGCGGTACGCGCTGCCCAACTCAGAGAACCTCATGCACCAGCCGCTTCTTGGCGGCGTGCTCGAAGGCCAAGCGACCGACCTTGAGATTGAGGCGCGTCACATCCTGCGCATGCGCGACCAGCTCTACGCGATCTACTCGAAGGCCACGGGCCAAACCGTCGCCAAGATCGGTGAGGACTGCGAGCGCAATCTCTGGCTGACCGCCAGCGAGATGCTCAGCTACGGGCTGATCGACAAGGTGCTCGAGAAGCTCACCGTGAAGCCCACGATTGCCAAGCACGGCGCCGAGTGACGCGCGACGCGTCGTCACACGAGAACCACGACCAACCAACAACAAGCCACCCGCCTCGAAGCGGGTGGCTTGTTCATTTGGGATGCTTCACGCGAGCGCCGTTGGACGCGGCCTCAGCTGCCAGCGAGTTCCCACCACATCTGCAAGGTGCAGGGAACTGGTGGGTGCGGCACAACGATGCGCTGCACTTCGAAATCGGCTCGGTCGAAGCCGAACCGATCGGCGCTGCGACGGCAGAGTTCCGCGTACGCCGCGCTGGTGCCGGCGGACACCTCAGGAATATGGAGCGAGGTCGGCGTGCGCACCAACGCTTCAAGACCAAGGCGAAGGCTGTCGCGCGCGGGTCGCGACTGCCGCGACACCACACCCGACGCAAACATTTCTGCGTTGACAGGGCCCGTGCGCTTGATGCTGCGGTGGATCAAGAGGTCGAAGATCGCCACCGAAGTGGGCACCGTGACTGGCATCGAGAGTTCGCACTGCGTCTCGTTGCCGCGCTTGGTCAGAGGACCAACGGCCGTCGCGTGCTCGGCAAACGAGACCGTCAGCGCTTCGGTGCGCGTCGCCGAGCGACCGACGAAATCAAACGCGCCTGCGCGATCCTCGCGTGATCCAATCTCCGTCTCCAACACTTTGGGTGAGGAGAGATCGTCCACGATCGGCTCCCGCGCGCCGCGTCCGATTCCACTCGTGGCGTGGGCAAGCCCGGCGCCCTTGGCGTCGTAGGAATGAATGGGGTCATAGAGCGGCCACGGCGGCCCTGGTCGGCGACGCTCGAGGCCTTCGACAATGGTGAGCGCCGCAAGGTCAGCCATGCCGCTGGTCTTGGACGGCATCACGAGGAAGCCGCCGACTCTCGCCGCGCAATGCACGCCGTGAATGACCGCCATCGCGTCGCTGGCCTGCTTGCGAAGCCGAAGCATCTGCCGACGGCTCTCGTCGGTGTCGACGACGGCCGCGGCCATGCCCGAAAGCATGCTGCGATCGATGCGACGATCGGCCAACTGCTTCTCAAAGACGCTGAGCGCCCACTGCGCTTCAGCCACCTTGGGAGCTGGAACGCCTGCGGCCTCGAACTTCGCGAAGGCGATTTCCCATCCGCGCGCTCCGGGCATGGCCGAGAGCGCGGTGATGAAATCGGTCGCGTAGCCGATCTGGAAGAGCTTCCAGCCAATCGACTTGTCGAAGCCAAACTCACGCGCACAGGCGCGCGCACCTGCGACGGCCTTCGGGCGGGAGTCAAGGATGAGTTTCACGGACGCTCGCAGCCGACCAAAGGTGGGTGCAAGATCAGCAAAGACGGACGAGGTTTCGGGCGTCTGGGTAGTCACGGCCGGTTTTTCGAGTTGAGGGAGGAGGGGCTTGGGCTGCTGACAGCCCGCAGACGACCTGCAGGGAAGTTGTGATTACGAAGCAATGCACAACATGTTGCAGAGACCGCTCAATGGATTCGAGGATCTCCACAGAGCGGAATGGCCTGCGACGAATGGACTTATTCTCGGCGGACTCGCAAGGCGGGCCGAATCGCATTCCCGCTACCCTCGCGTCGTGCCCCCCGACGACGAGCTCACCCCCTCCCTCTTTGGTGAAGACCCAACGCAGCCAGAGCCCGCGCCGCGGAAGCCCCGCGAACCACTTCGTGCTGCATTGGCGAGTGAGGAACTCCGCGCGCTTGGCGCCCGAGTGCCGTCCAACCTCTGGCTCGGGACCTCGAGCTGGAGTTTCCCAGGCTGGCGATCGTTGGTCTACGAGGGCGACTCGCGCGAAGTGACCCTCGCCAAGGAGGGCCTGAGCTTCTACGCCGAGCATCCGCTGTTTCGATCCGTCGGCGTCGACAAGAGCTTCTACCGACCTCTTCCGCGCGCGGAATTTGAGCGCCTTGCCGCGCAAGTACCCAGTGCGTTTCGCTTCCTCGTCAAGATGTGGCGCGGGACGGTCGAGCGCGGAGTGCTCGGACCTGGCGCGATGGCGGGCAGCGCACCCGATGCGTTTCTTGATCCACGCGTGGCGGAAGTCGAATGCGTGCGGCCCGCGATCGAAGGTCTTGGCGAAAAAGCGGGCCCGCTGCTCTTTCAGTTTCCGCCGATGCGCCTCGCGGGTGGTCGCGCCCATCGCACCTTCCTCGGGCAACTCGGTTCGTTTCTCTCGGCGCTCCCGAAGGGTCCGCTCTACGCCGTGGAGTTGCGCAATCGCACCCTCCTCAATCCCGACTGCGCGCCGCGATTGGCTGGGCTTCTCGCGGAGTCAGGAGCGGTCCCCTGCCTCACCGTGCATCCCACGATGCCAAGCCTCGCGGTGCAGGCGCGCGAACTTCGACTTGATCTGACCAAGCCTCTTGTGATGCGCTGGATGCTGCGCGGCAATCATCAGTACGCGGAGGCGAAAGACCTCTATGCACCGTTCGACAAGTTGGCCGAACCGGACGACACCAGCCGCGATGCCTTGGCTCGATTCGCGCGCGCGGCGCTGGCGGCTGGACTCGGCGCGTGGGTCATCGTGAACAACAAGGCGGAAGGCTCAAGCCCGCTCTCGGTCGAACGACTCGCGCGCAAGATCGTCGATGGAAGCGACGCACCCGAAGTTCCCGCGACCGACGCTCCGTAAGCCTGCGTGACCCTCGCTCAGCGAAGAAACCCGCGCATCCGCGCCGCGACTTCCTTGGGTTTGTCGTAGAGCAAGACATGCCCCGCGCCATCGATCACTTCGCCGCGAAAGTCGGGGAGTCCGCTGCGCCACACTTCGAGCATCGATGGATCGGTGAGTTGATCGAGCGATCCATAGAGCACGAGGACGGGCGCCTTGATCCGTCGCAGCATCGGCTCGACGCCATCGGTCAGGAGCGGCCGCACATCCTCGATGATCCGTTCGAGCGCATCGCGGCGTTCCACCGCGCGATCAATAAACGCTTGCCGAATCGGCGCGGGCATCTCAGGCGGATTGGGAAAGTTCAGCCGCATGACCTCTTCGAAAGTCGCCTCGTCATAGACGACCAACGGGATCTCCCCTGCGTCCACCCGCTTCATGAACGCGTTCTGCTTCGGCGCGCGAACCCCTGCAGGTGACAGCAACACCACACGACGCACCGACGCTGGATAGGCCGCTGCGTAGGCGGCGGCAAACGCGCCACCCATCGAAGTCCCGACGACATCGACGACGCCGAGATTTTCGTGCACGCGAAAGCGCTCAATGGCGTCGATGTAGAACTTGCAATCGTGCGCCACGGTGCCGTGCATCGCGTGCTCGCCAAATCCTGGCAAGTCAGGAATCACCACGCGGTGGCTGGCGCGCAAGATCGGCGCGCAGGCCATCATCGCTTCGCCGCTGGTTCCGAGTCCGTGCAGCACGAGTGCCGTTCGAGCAGGAGCATCGGTGCTCTGCGGGTCAGGGGGCTCACTCTCCAAGAGCCGCCATGGGTGTCCGTCGATCGAGGTGACGCGCTCCGTCACGCCCGCGTTGGCGTGTCCCGCGGACATCGCCAGCGAAAACGCGCGTGCGGGATCGTTCCACAGCCAGACCCCCGCCGCGACGGTGGTCGCGAGAAGGACGGCGGAGGTCACGAGGAGTGCTCGAATCACGCGCTTCATGGGGCGGATCATGGGGCGGATCATGGGGCGGATCGTACGCTTCAAGCTTCGCCGAAAGCCTCCGCCCCGTACCATGCGCGCCCATATGGTCTCACCAACTGCCACCGACAGCGGATCGATCGAACACCAAGCCACGGAGTTCCGCGCAGCGTTCGAACGAACCCGCGCCGAGATCGCCAAGGCCGTCGTCGGTCACGAAGAGATTGTTGAAGGCGTCCTCGTCTGCCTCTTTGCGGGCGGACACTGCCTCTTGGAGGGCGTGCCTGGGCTGGGAAAGACCCTGCTCATTCGCTCGCTCTCGCAGGCGCTCCATCTCAAGTTCAACCGCGTGCAATTCACGCCTGACCTCATGCCCGCAGATGTCACGGGCACGACGATCGTCGTGGAGACCGAGCACGGCCGCGACTTTCAGTTTCGCAAGGGTCCGATCTTCGCGCAGATCGTCCTAGCCGACGAAATCAACCGCGCCACGCCGAAGACGCAGTCCTCGATGCTCGAAGCGATGCAAGAGCGCAGCGTGACCGTCGGTGGTGTCTCCCACGAACTCGAGCGGCCCTTCTTCGTGATGGCGACGCAGAATCCCATCGAGCAAGAAGGCACCTACCCGCTGCCCGAAGCGCAGCTCGATCGTTTCTTCTTCAAGCTCGTCGTCGGCTACTCGTCGCGCGCGGAACTCTCGACGATTCTCGATCGCACCACGACGGGTGAAGCGGCGCGCATCGAACGCGTGCTCGACGCCGCTGGAATCCTCGCGGCGCAGAAACTCGTGCGCAGCGTGGCCGTTGCACCGCATGTGCAGGATTACGCCGTGCGCATGGTGCTCGCGACCCATCCAGGCGGACAGTTCGCCACGCCGATGGCCAATCAGTTCTTGCGTTTCGGCGCAAGCCCACGCGCAGCGCAATCACTCATCCTCGGCGCCAAGGTCAAGGCGCTCTTGGCGGGCCGCACTGCGGTGGCCTTCGACGACATCAAGTCCGTCGCGCTCCCCGCGTTGCGCCACCGCATCCTGATGAACTTCGAGGCCGAAGCCGAGGGACGCACCTCGGATGAGGTCGTGCAGAACATCGTTGACACGCTCGTACTTGATGCGCGCTGAGAAACCCATGAAGATCGTCACGCACCTCGCCCTTGTGGCCACGATGCTCTCGCTGCACTCGCAGGTGCACGCAAGGCCGCAGACCGAAAGCACGAACACGCCGACGACGCCGCCAGCTGATTCTGTCGAGAGCGCCGTGTCGGCGAAGTCGGACATTGACTTCGTGGTCGCAGGCGGATACGCGAACTTCTTCTCAACCGACTTCGACAGCGGCGAGGGCGATGTGGGAGTCGCGCGAGGGTTTCTCTCCGCGTCGGCTTCTGGCATGAGCGGAGACGACTTGAGTTGGAGCCTCGACTACCAAGCTGAGAGTTCGTCGTACTCGTTTGGCCCGAGCGGAACACTCGTGAGCGCCGCGGGCGGAACCCCCTGGGGCGATGTGACCTCGCAGCTCCTCGTGCCAGGAGTGACCTTCGTCCTCGATCCGCGTTGGCGATTGACGACGCGTCTTTTGCTGCAATTCGCCCAAGAAAGCGGCGCCTCGTTTGGTGACAGCATCACCTATGGCGGCATCGTCGCGGCGTCGTACTCCTTCTCCGAGACGCTCACCCTCGGGCTTGGCGCGTTGGCGATGACTCGTCTCGAAGATGATCTCCTTGTGGTGCCGCAGTTCATCATCGATTGGCAACCGAGCTCCGATTTCCGCGTCTCGAACTTCGCGGGTCCTGAAGCGTTTCCTGGCGGTGCGGGTCTCGAGGGAATCTGGAATCTCGGCTCCATCGACGATCACGCATTCGAGCTCGCCCTTGGTGGACGCTACTCCTACCGTCGCTTTCTCCTCGATGAAAGCGGATCGTCTGCGCGCGCCAACGGCATCGCCACCGACGAAGGTCTCCCGATTTGGATCCGCGCCACGGTGCGCGGCAAGTGCGGTGGGCGACTCGATCTTGTCGCAGGCATGCAGATCATGGGCCAGATGGAACTCGACGACGCGGCGGGCAACGAGCTGGCGAGTGTCGATGTCGAGCCCGCGCCGTTTGTCGGCATCTTCATGGCCTTTCGGTTCTGACTATGGCGCCCTCGACACGACGCGTGGACTCCAAACCCAAGCCTGGGCAAGGCGTGCGTGACGCGTCGGATCGTCCGCGTCCGCTCGCGCTCGTGACGGGAGCGAGCGCTGGACTCGGCCGCGAGCTTTCGCTGCTTCTTGCGCAACGCGGCTACGACCTCGTGGTGGTGGCGCGACGCGAAGATCGACTCACGGCGCTCAAACAGGAAGTCGCCACGAAGTTTGGCGCGCGCACCAAGGTCGTCGTCGAGGACCTCTCCCACGCCGCGGCGCCGCGACGCATCCTTGAAGAGTTGCGTTCGGCAAAACTCGAGGTTGAGTATCTCGTGAACAACGCGGGCTACGGACTCGATGGACGCTTTCTCACCCATCAATGGTCGGAGCACGCGCAGTTCCTCCAAGTCATGGTTGGCTCGTGGCTGCAACTCACCCACGGCTTGCTCCCGACCATGGTGCGCAAGGGCCACGGACGCGTCCTCAATGTGTCGAGCCTCGCCTCGCTCTGCCCTGAACCGCCCGGCAGTCTCTACTCGCCTGTGAAGTGTCTAATGACCGCCACGAGTCGCGCGCTTCGCATGGATCTCCTGCACACGGGTGTCCATTGCACGGCGCTTTGCCCGGGCTTCACCTACACCGAGTTCCACGATGTGCTGGGCAATCGCAAAGCGATGAATGCGCTGCCGCGTTTCATGTGGCAGGAGGCGCGGCCCGTGTGTCTTGCTGGACTTGACGGCGCCGAGCGCAATAAGGCGGTCGTCGTGCCTGGCGCGTTCAACAAGACCGCCTCGTTCCTCTGCCGCGTCCTTCCCTATTCCTTGACGAGCAAGCTCATTCCCAAGAGCGTGATGGAGCGTTGATGTCGTTGATCTGTGTTCCGATCGTGGTCGAGGCCAGTGCAGAGATTCCGCTGGCGCTTGAGCGTGCAACGCGCGCGCGCGTCCTTGGTGCGCGCATGGTCGAGTTTCGTTGCGATGGGCTCGCGTCGGAACCCGATGCAGCGGAAGCAATCGGACGGCTGGTGAAGGAGAGTCCGCTCCCCGCGCTGGTGACGATTCGCAGCGGCGATGAAGGTGGAACCTGCGCGCTCGAAGAAAACGCGCGGCTCGCGCTCCTGGCCAAAGTCGCACGCGGCGAACACGCGCCACGACTGCTTGACATTGAGTTCGCGTCCTTGGCTCCTGATCTGGTCCGCGGACTCCTGAGCGCTGCGCTCACGCCGAAAAACGCAGACGACGCGCCGACGCGTCTGGTCGCAAGCGTGCATGACTTTCAGCAGCGCCCGAGTGATCTCATGCGACGCGTCGCTGCGATGCAAGACGAACCGCTGATCTCGGTGGTGAAACTCGCGTGGCTCGCGCGCAGCGTGCGCGACAACCTCGAGGCCTTCGACATTCTCGCGACGCGCACCAAGCCCACCATCGCGCTCTGTATGGGCCCCTACGGATTGATGAGCCGCGTGCTTGCGCCGAAGTTTGGCGGATTCCTCACCTTCGCCAGCGACGCTGAGGGGACGGGCACCGCGCCAGGACAACCCACCGCGCGCGAACTCCGCGATCTCTACCGCTTCGACTCGGTGGGACCCGCGACGCGCGTCTTTGGTGTGATCGGTTGGCCGATCGAGCACTCACGCTCACCAGCGTTTCATAACGCGCGCTTTGCAGAGGCCCACTACGACGGCGTCTATTTGCCGCTGCCGGTGCCCGCTGCGTGGGAACACTTCAAGGCAACGCTCGGCGCGCTGGTCGATCATGAGCGACTCGACTTCTCTGGCGCGAGCGTGACGATTCCGCACAAGGAACACCTCTTGCGTTTCGTGCAGGAGCGCGGCGGAACCATCGACGACGACACCGCGTGGCTTGGCGCTGCGAACACGCTCGTGGTGCATCCCCACGGAACTCCTGATGGCCAGCGACTCTTCGCGACCAACACGGACATGCCTGCTGCCGTCGAGATCTTGCGCGCTGCACTTGACACGCGTGGCGTCAAACTCGAAGGCGCGCGCGTCGCCGTGATCGGCGCGGGCGGAGTCGCGCGCGCTGTGGCAGGCGGCTTGGCACTCGCGGGTGCCACGGTGGGTGTCCTCAATCGCACGCAAGAACGCGCTGAGCAACTTGCCACGGCGCTCAACGGCCGCACGCGCGCCGATGGATCCAAGACGCGCGTCGTCGCAGGCACACTTGATGATCTTCGCGCGCGGCCAACGCAACGCGAGTTCTTCCACGCCATCGTGCAATGCACACCGCTTGGAATGGAAGGCGGGCCCGACCCCTCGGCCTCGCCACTTCCTTTGGACGCGCAGTTGAGCGATGCCACCGTCGTCATGGACACCGTCTACACGCCGCGCGAAACCCCATTTCTCCGCGCTGCGCGAGCCAAAGGCGCTCTCTGCATCGGCGGTCAAGCGATGTTCCTGCGACAGGCGGAGCTGCAGTCAGCGCTCTTCATGAAGCGTTGGTAATCGCGCTCGCGTCGAGTCACGCGAGCGCCGCGCACACTCGTGGTAGGCTTCGCGAGCCGAAGTCCGCTGGAGCGACGCATGTGGAACGAGCTCATCTTCGCATGGCAGTCGTCGGGCCTGAGCCTCTTGCTCAACACCGTTGTGCTCTGGGTCAATGTGGTGGGCGCGCTGGCGCTCTTACTCTGGATGATCCTGCTCAAGCGCAAGCCCTCGGGCCTTCGCACCGCCGCGGGCATGCTCGGACTCGGACTCTTGCCAGGCGCGCTCCTGGCAGGCATCTCTGCATCTCCGCTGCGTTCGTTGCATCCGGTGTGGATGACGCTCTTGCTCGCAGTGCCGATCGGGTCGCTTCTGCTGGCGCTGGGCACGATCGGGTGGACAGCGCTATTCCGAGCCGCGTTCGGCCAAGAAGAGTGCGGACGCTGCCGCCAGCGATTGCTTTCAAATCAATCGACCTGCTCCGAATGCGGTTGGTCGCGCGGCGCACCGCGCGGTGTGCGACAGGCGCGCGTGTTCTCTCTCGCGGCGCTCGGCGGAATCTCCGCAGCGGTCTCGCTGGCCGCGCTCAACATGGCGATGGGCGTGCCGCTTTCGTGGACGGCGCAGTTCGAGGTCTGGCTCCATGAGGCACCTCCAGCGTTGGTCGGCGCGAGCGCCATCAACGGCCTCGTCACCCCAACCTTGGCACCAGGAGGCTCGACCTATCGCATGGCCGGTCGATCGTCGCAAGTCATGTCGGTGTTCAAGAGTTCCTGGGAACCGATCGGCTTCTCCCATCTCGAGTTCAGTTGTGAGTCGACTCCAAACGCTTGGACGACCTACCTCGTGCTTCCCGAGGACGATCGACAGTACACGCCACCGTTCCTCGAAGTGCTGACGAACCGACTCGAGCAAGCGATGACTTCCGCGTATCCGACGCTGTCCCCCGATCGGATCAAGCGCACCGCCGCACTCCAGGCCGCCTTCGTGCGAGCGATGAAGGAGCGCGCCGACTCCGTGCCGCAACCCGCGAAGTGGGTACAGATCATGATCACGGAGCTCGAGCCGCCGTTGGTGCTCGTCGTGGTGCCGATGGTTTCGGGTCCGCTGGCTGCGGTCGCGCTGGCGCGGTTTGTTCGCCGTCGCCGTCATGGCGGGGACAACCCGAAGATTTGCGCGAACTCCTGAACGATCTCCAACACGATTCGCGCGCGGAGGATCGACCCGCTTGGCTCGCCGCAATCGGCGCACTTCATGAGTCGCTGGTCGTGGCGCGATTTCGATGTCCGACGCAGATCATGCTGGACTCGCACATCGACCCGCGGCATGATGCGTCAGATGCCGACGAAACCGTTCACTTCAGACGCCACCGACGATCTCGAGCTCGCGTGCGCGATCGAACGGGACGCCGCGTTGCTCGGGTCGGATGTCACGCTTGAGCGCTACCTTCCAGCCATCACCCAACCAGCGGCAACGCCCATGGCGATGGACGCCGCAGTCGAAGTCGCCCTTCGAGCGGCCTGCTCGCGCGACGGCGTGTCCGTCCTTGAGGCTGCGAGATCGCTCACCCTTGCACATCCGATCCACGGCGACGCGATCCTCGCGGTCGCGTTCGCATTCGGCCTAGAAGAGGATGGAAGCGGGGGCGAACAACTCGCGGTCGGAAACACCATCTTCGGCCGCTGGCGCGTACTCGAACTGCTCGGCGAAGGGGCGACGGCGCAAGTGGTGCGCGCCCGCGATGAGTTGCTTTCGAGGCCGAACACGCCAGTCGAGGTCGTCATCAAGCGGTTCGACGACGAGATCGGCGGTGATGCACGATTGCACGCGCTGCGCGAGATGCGGGCGCTTCTCGCTGTTCCCGCGGGGATTGCTCCGCGCCCGATCGCACTCCACGCACCACCAGGCGAGGCTGCGCACCTCATCGTGCAGTTCGAGGCTTCGCGACCACCCAACAGCATCGATGACTTTGTGTCGGCGCTTGAAGCTCTCAGACTGCTCCACAAGTCGGGATTCGCGCACGGGGATCTCAAGCGCGATCACATTCGCATTCGCGGCGATCGCACGGCGTTCTTCATCGACTTCGGCTGCGCCACGCCCAGCGATCCCCTGGCGAAGGCCGAGGATCGACAACGGATCTCGATGATCGCTCGAACGGCGATCGGCGGTCTGCCTCGGGTGGTTCCAGTAGGTTTCATGCTGTCACTTCGGTCGAGCCGCCCGATCCGAGGCGTGCTGCGACACAGGGCCTCGGCACTCACCACGGCACTCCTCGGTGCTGGGCTTGGCGTCCTGAGCGTCATGCTCACCGACCAATCGACTCCACTCGGCCCGCAGCTCTCCGAGAGCGGAAGGATGATCGATGCGCTCCGCCTGACGGGTCGGTTTCTCGGCGCCGAGCTCGATGCCAATGGTCGGATCGACAGCTTGCTGCTGCAGCTGCCCGAACTCGACGAGCTTGGGCTCGGTCAGAGCGCAGCAGCCGAATCAATCGTGTTCGATGCCAACGGAGCGGTCCTGTTTCTCAACGCAAAATCGCTCGATTCCCCGTCACAGTAATCCGCCTTCGGTCAGTTCCCTCCGCCGCGAGACACCCCGTGCAAGGAAACCGATCGTGACGGACCACAAGAAGACTGAAGAGGAATCGCCCCGTCTCCAACGGGAGCAACTGGCGGATTGGATGCTGACGCAGCGGGAAGTCCTGGTCTCGCGCATCCGTCGACAACTGGGCCAGCGCGGACTCGCTCCCGCACTGGCTGACGACATCTTCTCCACCACGATTCGTCGGACCGACGCACTGCTCGCGGCGGGTCGCTTGGTTGGCGAAATCTCCGACACACGTTTGATCGCGTTAGCGACCGCCGTCGCACGCAATGCCGTGCGCGAGAATTGCCGCGCCGCGCGCCGACAGCGATTGCAACAGGACACAGCGACCGAGCACGCGCGCTCGCGAGGCGCCATGCCGTCTTCGCCGCAGGGATCGGCCGTGGGATTCAAGGCCGAAGTCGAGGCCGAGGTCGAGGCCGCCCTCGCGCGCATCGATGAACGCGCACTCGCCCTGCTCGGACTTCGACTGCGCGGTGCCGAGTGGCCCGCCATCGCAGAGGAGCTCGGCATGAGCACCGTCGCCGCACAGCGCCTCTACTACCGCGCGCTCAAAAGTCTGGCGGCCCCTTCGGCCTGAAGTTGCGCTGCTGATCGCGCGGTGATTCGAACAATTCTTGTCGCAAGACCACCGCGACCGTCACCTAGAGGGAAAGGGAGGATCAATTCATGATCCACACGAAGCATGACGGGGCATCGAACAGCCAGCATGTCAGACCCACCGCGGGGCGATGGCGTCGATCGACGGTGATGGGGATGGCGGGCGTGGGCCTGCTCGCGGCGGGACTGTCGGCCGCCGGCACCTGGGCACTGCGAAAGCAAATGCTGGCGCCGGACCAGTCGATCACCTTTGAGTCTGGGACCGAGGCACACATCAAGGTCGTTCCGCAGGGACTGACCGAAGTCACGCAGTGGCTGAGCGAACGGCGCCTGCTCTACGGTTTCTCGTTCGACGCCGAGCTGCAAATCGATGGGCTCATGCTCTCCATCACTCCCGCTGACGGAGTCGTCATACCCACGGGCGAGGTCACCCTGAGCGGCCTGGTGTTCAACGATGCGGGCGAGGTCATCGAGTTCTCGCCGCCCACACAGGGCGCGTGCTTCGTGATCATGACGGAAGATTCCACGCGTCCCGATGGCCGCCGCGTCCGATGCGTCGGCCCGTGCGACGATGGCACGAATAGCCTGTTCCGACTTTCCAACACGGAAGGACCAACGGCGCTGATCTGCGACTGCAATGGCCAGTGAAGTCCAAGCACAGGCCGCTCCGCCAACCCCTCCAGTGCGCTCGCGCGAGCGACGGAGGGGTTGGTTTGCTGAATCGCGATCGACGCCGCCGCGTTAGCATCGCGTCATGTCCGAACAGGAACACCTCACCGACGCACAGGCCTACCTGCGCGCCAATCTCTCGGGCACCATCGGCTTTGACGGTGAGTTTGTTCCGATCAAGATCGTGATCGCGCCCGATGGCACGCTGGTCGCTCCGGTCATGGTGGCGATGCTGCGCAGCTTTGATGTCGTGCTCTTTCTTCCTGCCGAAGACGACGCGGCGATGCAACTGCAGGTCACGCTCGAAGAGATCCACGATCGCGGTGACCATGCAGCGCTCTGCGACCGCTGGCGGATCTATCACGGCGAGCCTGAAGATGTGCGTTGGGCGCGACTCTCGATCGACGCTGCCAAGTTTGATGGCAGGATGTACGACGGCGTTCCGCTCATGGAGCCCAATCGCCTGGCCGAGGCAGAGCCACGCATCTGCAAACACATCAACAGCGGGATGCGCGACTTGCTGCAGAAAGCCTGCAAACTCGTGGCAGGGATGGAGCTTGAGGACCCGCGGCTTGTCGGAGTCGACCCGCTGGGATTCGATGTCCGCGGCCGCTATGAGGTCGTCCGACTCGAAGCCGATCCCCCGATTGTTGATGAGCACGACGCCTTCGCCTCGATCGAAGAGCTCGCGGGCATGACCGAATCGGAATTGCCAACCGATCCCTCCGCCGAGTAGACGCGCGCGAAACGCGGGTCTGCCCTTGTGTATCCTCCACACAGCGCCAAACGCGCTCAAGCAAGGATCCTGAAGCGAGGAAGCTATGGCGATGACCGAAGGCGACAAGAAATACGCAGGCAGCCTGAACCACGCGATGATCGCAGGCCCCGAGGGTCGCGCGGCGCAGGAATACGCCAATCGCTTCGGCGAGCCTGGCTACGACGACATCACCAAGGTCTACATCGAGCAGCTCTACGAGGGGTACACGCAAGAGAACCAACAGAGCTGGCGCACGCTCTATGACACGCAGATGGCGTACCTCACGACGCACGCGTCGGAGGTCTACCTGTCGGGCGCGCGCTCGATCAACCTCGTGCGCGATCACATCCCCTACTTGCAGGGGCCTCAGAGCGTCAACCACTTTCTCGCCAAGCTCACGGGTTGGAAGAGTCGCGCCGTTCCTGGCTATCTGCCCGCGAAGGCGTTCTTTGCCTGCCTCGCGCGCCGCGAGTTTCCCACGACCGTGGTCATTCGCCCGCAGGAGTCGTTGCACTATCTGCCTGAGCCCGACATCTTCCACGACATCTTCGGCCATGTGCCTCTGCACGCGGATCCCGTGTTCGCTGACTTCCTGCAGACCTATGGCAAGGCCGCGCTGCTGACCAACGATCCCTACCACACCGAGCGCCTCGCGCGACTGTTCTGGTTCACCGTCGAGTTCGGACTCATCCGTGAAGCAGGCGAGATCAAGCTCTACGGAAGCGGTCTGATCTCGAGCCCCGGCGAATCCAAGAACGCGCTGCTGAGTCAGGAAGTCGACCGTCGACCCTTCGACCTCGACACCGTCTGCAACACCGCGTTCGAGATCGACCACTACCAACCGATTCTCTATGTCCTCGAGAGCTTCGAGCAGTTGCGCGACGCGATGAACAACTACGCGACGCGGTTGATTGAGGCGGCCGGAAAAGTGCCGGCGCACGCGTGAGGGCGCGTGGCAAGTCCGAAATAACTTTAGGATAATCCACGATGCGATCGTGATTTGTCCTAAGCCGCGGGTATCCTCCCGGCATGCTCCCCCTGGTGCCCCGATCCATCGGTCCGCTGGTCCTGCGCTCCGCGGCGACCT
Source organism: Planctomycetaceae bacterium (assembly GCA_947490615.1). Lineage (GTDB taxonomy): Bacteria > Planctomycetota > Phycisphaerae > Phycisphaerales > SM1A02 > QWPT01. The sequence goes on from CANLHK010000010.1 coordinate 45,580, forward strand.
TTCCCGCGGTTGGAATCGTGGGGCCGCGGCAGAGCGGCAAGTCGTCGCTGGTACGGAGCCTGTTTCCTGGGCATAAGTTGGCCGTGATGGAATCGCCCGATGTGCTGCGCATGGCACTGCAGGATCCGCGCGGCTTTCTCGATTCGTTCGAAGCTGGTGACGGGGCCGTGCTCGACGAAATCCAGCGCGCGCCCGAGATCATGTCGTACCTGCTTGAGTACATCGACCGCGATTTGCGCGCTGGGCGTCGCATGGGGCGGTGGATCCTGACAGGATCGGAGAGCCTTCTGCTCTCGCAGCGCATCACGCAGTCGCTGGCGGGGCGCATCGCGATGCACGAGGTGCTGCCAATGGACGCGCTCGAACTTGCGGGGTTTCCCGTGCGCCGCGGTGACCCGCGGCACTCGCTTGCGCGCGCCGTCGTTCAGGGCGGATATCCCGCGCTCAAGGCGGAGCGCCCCGACCGCTCGACCTGGTTCGACGGGTATGTCACCACTTACATCGAGCGCGATGTGCGGAACATGCTGCGCGTGGGGGATCTCTCGAGCTTCCAGCGGTTTCTCGCGCTCTGCGCCGGACGCACTGGGCAGCTGATGAATCTCGCGCAACTCGGCGCCGACACAGGAATCGCGCAGGGCACCGCGCGCGCCTGGATGTCGGTGCTCGAGGCCACCTACATCGTCAAGCTCATTCCCGGTTGGTACGGCAACATCAACAAGCGGCTGGTGAAAGCGCCAAAGCTGCACTTCGTCGACACGGGGCTCGCGTGCGCGCTGCTCGGGATCACCGACGAGCGGATGCTTGAGACGCACCCACTGCGCGGCGCGCTCGTCGAGTCGTGGGTGGCCGGCGAACTGCTCAAGGCCCAGGCGGTGCGAGGGCTGCGTTCGCGACTTTTCCACTGGCGCGACCAGAACGCTGCGGAGGCGGACCTTGTCGTCGATCACGGCGGAAAGCTCACGGTCATCGAGGTCAAGAGCGCCATGACCGTGCACCCGGACTGGGCGCGCGCGCTTGAGCGCATGACAAACGCGCTGCCCGCGGGCACACCCGTCGAGCGCGTCATCGTGCACGGCGGCGGCGACGACATGCCGCCGCTGAAGGGCACGACGCTTGTGCCGTGGTCGCGCGTGACGGAGTTCGCGCGCGGCGTGTTCGGGGGCAAGGCTGATGCAACTGCGCCGAAGTCTCCCGCCAAGCGGACCGTCACCAAGAAGGTGCGGAAAGCCCAGAAGAAAAGCGCCCCGCCGAAGTCGACGGGGCGCGGGATCATGCGAAAGACCGCAAAGGGCGCAACGCAGGCCAGCCGCGCGAAGCGGTGATCAGGGACAGGGGCCCCAATGGGAAAGCACCAGTGTGAGATCTGCTGCGCCCACATTGCCATCGCCGTCGATGTCTGCCTGCGGATACTCAGGACTAACAAGCCCCCAGTGTTGGAGCACGAGCGCGAGATCGAGCGCATCGACCGTGGCCGATTGATCAATGTCCATTGCACACTCGATCACCGAAAGAGTCGCTGCGTCGACGAAGATGCCTCCAGCATTGTCTGGAAACATTGACCGCAGTTCGATGGTGGTCTTCGGTCCAAGTGCGGTGAAGCACACCACGATCTCTTCCCACAGCGGACTCGGACAGTCGGCGGTGTTCGAAACGATCAGCAACGCGAATTCGGTGATGGATTGGTCGACCGAAACTCGCAGCGTCTTGAACTCGCCGACCGTTGAGTAGACGGAGTTGCACATTGCAAACACGGAGAATCGATAGCGCAAACCCGTGACAGTACCCACGGTCTGTGCGATTGCGCTCGCGGGTGCCGTCACGATGAGCGAGCCGTTCAGATCGACATATCGACTCCCATCCCTCGGACAGATCTGGGCGCATGGAGCCGCGTAGTACACCCAGTCGACATTCCAGGGACCCGACACCGTCCAGCCAGGGATCATGGTCGAACCAGTGCTCGGATTGTCCCAAGTGCAGGCGGCGGCACCTGATCGCCCTTCGAGTGACCCATTCACGAGCAACTCTTGTGCGTGGAGTGCACTGGCCGTTCCAAGCACGATCGCCATCGACATCATGCGCTTCATCTCAATCTCCTCAGGGTTCGACGCCGCAGAGCTGGAACTTCCAAGCTCCTGCGGGCCGAGGAGAAAGGCCGCTGCGATCGTCAGCGGCATGAGCGCCATGCGGATTGCGACGAAGTCACCGTGGACACTTGGAGGCGAAGCGATGGCTACTCCGAGCCTCAGCCACTGCTGGCCGTTGTACTTACGCCAGGAGCTCACTCCCCCACCAACCTCTGCACATCCGCGATCGCTTCTTCCATTTCGCGTTCGCTGACTCCCTCGAGCGCGAGCAGCCACTTCATCCATTCGCGCACCTTGGCTTGGGCGAGCCGTGCGGCGGGGCGCGCGCTCTCTTCGCGCAAGCCGAGTTCGCGCGCGGCGTCTTCGTAGGTCACGCCTTCAAGGAAGTGCCGCTCGAAGACCCGCCAGGCGTGACCGCGCCCCGCGGCTTCGAGTTCGGCCTGTGCGCGTTCGCAGGCTTCGCCAAGGACACTGCGGGCCCACGCGCGCTCAAGTTCGCGAAACGCCCGCGCGTCCTCGGGCGCCGTGAGCGCGTCGGCACCCTGCTCAAACATCGCATCAAGCGATGCACCGTTGCGTCGCTCACGACGAAGGTGCGCGCGGCGTTCTTCGCGCAGATAGAGCAGCATGCCGTTGGCCAGAAAGCGCCGCAACGGCATCGCACTCTCAAACCACTTGAGCAGATAGCCATCGCGCGCGAGACGACTGGCAAAGAATCCATTGACGAGCGCCTCGGCGTCATCGAGCCAACCAAGACTCGAACCCTTGGCGTAGATACGCAGCGGTTGGGCGTAGCGCTCCATCACTCGCGTGCGAAGTTCGGCGGCGATGCGCGCGTCGCGCGGCGCTTCCATCACGCGTGTAGCCAACCATGTCCACTCGGTGGAAGGAAAATGGTCATACGGCTGGGCTGTGCGCTCCGTCATCCGATCTGTGGCGCACCGTAACACGCAGGGACACCGTTACACTCCGCGTCCCATGGCCACGAAGTCAAAGTCCCCTGCGCCCGCCGCCGCCGTTTCCGCCTCCATGCTGCTTGGAATCCCGCTCGCTGGATACGCCAACCGCCGCGCGCAACTCCTGTCGACGCTGAAGGATTCGGTCGGCCTCGTGATGGCAGGCGACGCCGACGCCAGCCTCCACGGCGAGTTTCGCGCCCATCCGCATTTCCAATACCTCACCGGCATCATCGATGAGCCAGGCGCGGTGCTCCTGCTTGATCCACTGAATCCCGTCGAAGCGCGCCGGGTGATTCTCTTCCTCAAGCCGCTCAATCCTGAGCTTGAGAAATGGGACGGTTTCCGCGAGGAGATCTCGTCGTCCCTCAAGAGCACCTACGGCGTCTCGACGATCATGCGCACGACGGCGTTCGCGCGCTTCCTGCTTGACGCAACCAAGCGCGCCAAAAGGTTCGCGCTCTTGCATCCTTTGTCCGCGCACACCGCACCCGTGTCGCCTGACCTTGAAGTCTTCCGCCGCAGCGCCGAGCGCATTCCTGGTTCATCGATCATCGATCACACCCAACTGCTCGCCGTCATGCGCGCCGCCAAGTGCCCTGCGGAGCGCACGCTCATGCAGCGCGCTGCGGACATCACCGCCAAGGGATACGCGAGCGTGCTGGCGAATCTCAAGCCTGGCCTCACTGAGTTTGATGTGCAGGAACTCGTCGAGCATGGCTATCGCACCAATGGCGCGCGAAAGTCTGCCTACACCACCATCGCTGGTGGCGCGTTCAACGCCACGGTTCTGCACTACCACGGCAATCACGCGCCGCTGCGCAGTGGCGAAGTCATCCTCATCGACTCAGGCGCCGAGTACATGGGCTATGCCTGCGACGTGACCCGCACCTTCCCCGTGAACGGCACCTTCACCAAGCGACAGCGCGAGATCTACGAGATCGTGCTCGAAGCGCAGTTGGCTGCGATTGCCGCAACGAAAGCGGGAACGACTTTCGCCGCGATCGACAAGGCTGCGCGCGATGTCATCACCAAGGCGGGGTACGGCGATGCCTTCTTCCACGGTTGCGGCCATCACCTCGGCCTTGAGGTGCACGACATCACGCCCGAAGGTCCGATCCCTGAGAACGCCGTCATCACCATCGAGCCGGGCATCTATCTCCCAAGCGAGAATCTCGGCGTGCGCATCGAAGACGACATCCTCGTCACCAAGAAAGCGGGCGGCGTGAACCTCACCGAGGCGATTCCGAAGTCGATCGAGGCGATCGAGCGGGCGATGAAGAAGCGATAAGGACGCGACGGTCACCCGTCACTCGAGCATCGCAGGGAAAAACTCGCGCGCGGTGAGAAGCGCCAAGGACCACAACACGGGCGACGCGCTCACGATGATCGCGGTGTAGGCGAGGAACTTGCCCGCGCTGCGCCGCAACCTCGCCAAGATCTCGCACACCACGATGACCCACATCATGAGTGCGAACTTGAACGCCACCGCGCCCTGCATGCCCCAGGCATCGATGACCGACGCCGCGAGCGGATTCACTTCGATGCCGCCGTGATCGAGGATCTTCCAGGTCAGCATGATGTCGAGGCTCGAGATGAAGATGATCCAGACATACGCGGTCTGAAAGTGCATCTCGGGCGTGTGCGCGAAACCAAGTGGATCACGGACAAACGACGCGCCGCACTCGGGGCAGATGCCAGGGCGCTTGACCTCGTGCTTGCCGACCTCGTAGCCGCACTTCGGACAGCGACCGTACTTGGCTCTGCGATGACTTCGAATCGCGCGTGGACCAGCAATCGCACACCAAGAGACCGTCGCCCAGAAACAGATGTTCAGCAGAATGCCCAGCGGCAGCGGTCGCAGCGGAACGAGAATGTGTTGACCGAGCACGAGCCCGAGGTGTGCGTTGCCGCGAAACTCAGGAAGTGGTTGGTAGGTCTCCTCTCTGCCGCGCGGATACCACGCCTCGCTGGCAAACGCGCGAAACGGCCAGCCCGCGAGACCCGTATCGATGCGTCCCCACGACGCGGATTGCTCCGTCGGCGGCGCGATGACGACCGAACGCGGCGCGCTGCGCGCACGACCATTCGCATCTTCAAGATCGACATCAGGCCAATGGGTGCGGCCGTCGACGGCAGTCCTAACTGGCTCTGCGATGTACCAATCGGAGAATGCGCTGCGGCGAACCGAAAGCGACGGCGCGCGACCGTCCCACAACTCCGAAGCTGGTCCGCGATGCCACAAAGACATCGGCGAGTCCGCGGGACCGATGCCGCGCGCAGCGAGCAAGAGCGGAAGTCCCCACGCCACGAAGAGCGTCAGTGCCACGCCGCTGAGTGCGAATCGCCAGGATTTCGCGCTCCACCGCGTGAGCCTCGACTGCCATCGCTCGCCACTTTGCGTCGACATGCCCGCACTATCGCAGGAGCAGCGACAAGCGCAACTCTTCGACGGTGTGCGGCCTTACCTCACACCACCCGATCCTCCGACGCGATGTTGAACGCGGGGGCGAGGTTCACTTGGACGAGTTTGGCCGCCTCAGGGTCGACGAAGTCCGAGTGGCAAGAGGCCTTCTCGCCATCGGTGGCGCCGACGGCCTTCTTGGTCTTGGACGCGAGCTTGTGAATCTCGTCGGGCGAGAGCACGCCGCGCTTGGCGAGAATCTCCTGTTGTTCCGCGGTGAGCGCTGCGCTCTTGACGGGCTTGCCTCGCTGGTACTCCTCGTCCTTGCCTGACGCAAACTCCTGGATCTCCTTCGAGATCCGCACGCTGCACCAGTCGTGTCCGCACATCGCGCAGAAGTCGGTGTCGACATCGAGGTCTTCGTCGTGGTAGGCGCGCGCAGTGTCGGGATCGAACGAAAGTTCGAAGTGCTTCTCCCAGTTCAGGGCGGCGCGCGCCTTGGTGAGCTCGTCGTCTCGATCGCGCGAACCAGGAATGCCCAGCGCAACATCCGCAGCGTGGGCAGCGATCTTGTAGGCGATGCAACCCTGCTTCACATCGTCCTTCTTTGGCAGACCGAGATGCTCCTTCGGGGTGACATAGCAGAGCATGCTCGCACCGTGGTAGCCCGCGGCCGTCGCACCAATGCAGCTCGTGATGTGGTCGTAACCAGGAAAGATGTCGGTGACGAGCGGACCAAGCACATAGAACGGCGCGCCGTGGCAGAGCGTGCGCTGCAACTTCATGTTGAACTCGATCTGGTCAAAGGGCACATGGCCGGGGCCTTCGACCATGACTTGCACGCCCATGCGCCACGCGCGCTCGGTGAGCTCCGCGATCGTCGAGAGCTCTGCGAGTTGCGCGCGATCGGTCGCGTCGGCGAGCCCACCAGGACGCAGGCCGTCACCGATCGAGAAGGTCACATCGTGTCGGCGCATGACCTCGCAGATTTTTTCCCAGCCCGTGTACATGAGGTTCTGCTTGTTGTGGACCAGCATCCACTTGGCCAACAGCGAACCGCCGCGCGAGACGATGCCGATCAAACGCTTCTTGATGAACGGAAGGTGCTCCTTGAGGACGCCCGCGTGGATCGTGAAGTAGTCGACACCCTGCCGCGCTTGATGCTCAAGCGTCGCGAGCACCATCTCTTCGTTGAGGTCTTCGATCTTGCGACCGATGATCATCGAGTAGATCGGCACCGTGCCGATCGGCACTGTCGAGTGGCGACAAAGCGCCGAGCGACACTCGTCGAGATTGCCGCCCGTCGAGAGATCCATGACCGTGTCGGCGCCCCACTTCTCCGCAAAACGAAGCTTCTCGACCTCTTCATCAGTGCCCGAACTCACGGGCGACGCGCCCATGTTCGCATTGATCTTGGTCTTGGACGCGCGACCGATGGCCATGGGATCGAGCTTGAACCCGAGATGCGCGCGATTGGCGGGAATGACCATGCGCCCCGCAGCGATCTCGTCGCGAACCTCGACCGCCGAGAGGTGCCCCTCGCGCTCGGCCACGCGCAGCATCTCAGGCGTGATGATCCCAAGGCGTGCATATTCGAGTTGCGTGATCGGCGTGAAGGACTTTGGGTAGAGCACGCGACGCCACGAGCCACGCGCACTGACGAACTCGACGCTGGTGAGTGCATCCCCGCAGCAGTTCGTGCAAGTCGTGTGCGAAGGTTCGACGATCTCCACGGTGGACCAACCACTCGGCAGGAAGTCCCACGCGGTCTTGTCGCTTGGCGCGGGCATGCCTGGCGTGTCCGGCGACGAGAAGGCGAGTGCGCCGCCGATGTCCGCGCGCCGTGCGAAGGAACCAGGAGTTGTTCCTTGTGCAGAAGACGATGGGTTGTGCGCACCGTGCAACGGAAGTTGGACTTCGTCGTCGTGGCGTGCGGAAGTTCTCTCGATGGTGGTGGTCGGCGTGATCATCGTGGCTCTCTCAACAGTCCGTCGAGAAGTGAGCCGCGCGCACCAACGCGCATGAACCCGCTTCCCTACGCCGGTGCAAACCGGATCAGGTTCGACGGGTGCTTCTCAGCTCTTCGCAGTTGCGAAGGGCGCCCCGAGCGTTCAGAGAGTGTAGTGGCGACGCTACGCCCGCGGCGTCGCATGAAAACGGGCGAGAACCGATGCGGCAGCTACCGCAGGAAAACGCTCTCCACGGACGCACTCGTCGACGAGAAGTTGCGGATGCGTCGACGCAAGCGCTGCAGCCACAGGACGATTGGGCGCGAAGCGATCGACCCGCGCGATTGCGAACTCCTCGAGCGCGTAGAGCCGACGCAGGCAGTCGGCGTGCATCGACGCAAGCAGCCGCGACTCATTTCCACCGTGCGCGCGCAACTCTTGCTCGCGCTCAGAAACAGGAATGACCCGAGTGCAGAAGGCGAACCGCGACTCGATCCACTCGGCGAGTTCAGCGATCTCTTGCGCGGCACAGGTCTTCGAATCGCGCAGGCCGCGCGCAATCGCGTCCTCTTCGAACTCCATCGGAAGCGCCACTGCTGCGACCGCCATCGCGCGATCGCTCTCACTCTTGCCCGCTTCGTCGCTTCCAGCCACGAGCGTCACGCGCAGCGGCGCCTCGCCGCCATCAGGAATGTCGTGATCGGATGGAAGGGCGAGTCGATGCCGACGATCAAACTCGTCGGCGTCGAACTCCTCCTCGGCTTCCACGAGAAGTGACGATGCGCAGAGCAGGACGCGCGTGCGTCGATCGTCACAGAACTCCCACTGCGCCATCGCATCAGGAGGTGACACGGGATGGAAGTCATGACGCACAAGCAGTTCGCGCAACGGACCGAAGCGCGTCGAAGCGCGTCGATAGATCCGAATGGCAGGCGAACGCTCGGTGCCCATGCGGGTAGGCTAACCACATGAACACCGCTGCGAGTTCGCCGATTGCTGACCGATCAAGCACCGTGCCCTATGCCGCAAGCCTTGACTCGATCCGCGCAGCGGCGCGGCGCATCGACCCGTTCATTCGCCGAACGCCGGTCCTTACGAGCACAACGCTCAATGAATTGAGCGGCCGCTCGCTCTGGTTCAAGTGTGAGATCTTCCAGAAGACGGGCTCCTTCAAGTTCCGCGGCGCGACCAATGCGGTGCGCATGCTCGACGACGCGACGGCCGCGCGCGGAGTCGTGACCCACTCGTCAGGAAATCACGCGCAGGCGTTGGCGTTGGCTGCACGCATGCGCGGCATTCCCGCGCATGTCGTCATGCCCTCCAATTCGGCTGAGATCAAGAAGACGGCGGTGCGCGGCTATGGCGCGTTCATCATTGAGTGTGAGCCAACACTTGAAGCGCGCGAGTCGACCGCCGCAGCCGTCCTTGCGCGCACGGGAGGCACGATGATCCCTCCGTTCAACCATCCGAATGTCATCGCGGGCCAAGGAACGCTCGCGCTTGAACTTCTCGACGAGTGCCCGCATCTGGATGCGATCGTGGTCCCTCTTGGTGGCGGCGGACTCATCTCAGGTGTCGCCATCGCAGCCAAGGCGATCAAGCCGTCGATTCGCATCATCGGCGCCGAGCCCGCTCTTGCTGGTGACGCGGCTGCTTCCAAGCGACTCGGCTCCATCCAACCCGCGATGGCGCCCGTCACCATCGCTGATGGACTGCGCACCTCGCTCGGGCCGCTGACCTTTCCCGTCGTGCGCGATCTTGTTGATGAGATCGTGCTCGTCGAGGAGGCGGAGATCGCGGCGCACATGCGTCTCGTGTGGGAACGCATGAAGATCACCATCGAGACCAGTGCGGCCGTGGGCGTCGCGGTCGCCTGTACTGCGTGGGCCAAAACGCGCAAGGACCACGCGGATGTGCGAGACATCGGCGTGGTCCTGTGCGGCGGCAATGTCGACCTCGCTGCGCTGCCCTTCTAAGGAGCGCGCGCGGTCAAGGGACGCTCAGATTTCCTTCTGCTTGCGCGCAGCGCGATCGTGCTCGAGTTCGCGCATCAGTTGATCAAGACGCTCTTCGAGTCGACGCAGCCGCTCGTCGCCGTGCGACTGCTGCGCCGAGTGCTGCGCGCCCGATTGCTCGTGGAGTTGCTGCAACGCGCGCTCAAGTTGCTCGATGCGAGCGCGCGAGGGATCGGGGCCTCGTCCATCCATGTTGCGACCATCGCGCTGCTGCATTGGCGGAATGCGAATCTCGCGACGCTTTCCATCGGGACCGACGAAGAACATCGCGTTGCCATCGCCGGCTTCAAGCTGGCGGATCATCTCCTCGTGGAGTCGACGCGCGTGGTTGCCGCCGTCGCCCTCGCCACCCTGCTCATTCCAGTCGAACTCGCCGTCGAAGTCGCCATCGACCTCCATCTCCACTTCCATCTCCTGACCAGGAACGGTGAAGGCGAAGGCGCCATGCTGCGGGAGTTCGAACCCTTCGACTTCGAGCGCAGCGCCGACGAAGGGAACGGGCGTGAGTTCCACGGTGTTGGTTTCACCACCGCGGCGAATCTCGAGTTTGATCTTCTCGCCATCCTTCGCTTCGCGCAGGACTCGTCGGAGATTCTCCGGCGACGCATTGCGATCGCCGTTGATGGCCACGATGACATCGAACTTCTCGATGCCTGCCTTTGCGGCGGGCAGGTCCTTCATCGCGGCGGTCACGAGCGTCGCCTTGGAAGCATCGATCTTGAGATGATGGGTCAGTGACTCATCAGGAGTGCCGAGGCCCGCGCCGATCATCCACTTCGGTGGCGCGATGGGTTCACCAATGCGCACCACGACGTTGCGTTCACCGCCATCAGGCACGACGGCTCCGTGCGGATTGACGCGCACGCGCTTGCGCATGACGGGCTCGCCGCCTGCGGCGATACCGCGCTGACGCTCCACACCAGCACCCTGCACGATCGGGATATGGCGAAGCACTTCACCGTTGGGAGCAAGGACATCAAATCCACCTTCCACCTTGCGAACTTGCGAAGGGGGGATTTCTTTGCCGTCCACCTTGGCCTTCACGACGCGACCGTTTTCGACGCGCAGATCAACGCCTTGCTGATCTCCGTCGGAACTGCTGTACGCAAAAGTCTGCTCGGACTCAACGGTCCGACCTTGCGCACTCTCCTGTCGCGCCATGGCGCAGGACGAGAGAAGTGCGGCGGTCAACGCCACGGGAGTGATGGTGGTGAGCAATGGATGTCGCATGAAGACCTCGCGGAAGAGTGGAGAGAATCGTGGTTGGCGCGCCGATGAATCAGCGCGTTTCAGAATGTGGAAGATGCGTCACTGAACCAGATCCGTCCGCGACCGAATCACAATGGGGCGCATGCGGCCTGTCTCACCGACGGGCTGGAGACGATACATCTCAGGAGCGACGCGGGTCTCGAGCACCTGTCGCAGGATGACGACTTCAAAGCCACGACCATCGCTGAGTTCGCGCGAACCGACGAGGGTTGGAGGCGAAACCTCTCCGCGCACCACACCTTCGGCGCGGGCCTTGGCGAGATACGCCTCAAAGGCGTCGTCCGCGCTGCCGTCACCACCGAAGCCCGCGACCATGGCGCGCGGCTCAATGGTGCGTGAGGCGCCGTTCCCTTTGGAGATGAACTTGCCGATCGTGTCGGTGCCGATCCACGCGAGCGCCACGATGGCCGCAGCTGCCCAGCCAAGACCAACGCGACGGGCATCAAGCGAACGATCGCGGCGAACTTCCACGCGTTCCGCAGTCGCATCGAGTTCGCGCGCGGCACGAGAGAGTCGAAGCTCGTCCGCCTGCCACATCGAAAGTTCTTCGAGCACGGATGCATCGCGCGCGCCCATCGCCAAGACCTGCGCCAGTGCCGCTTGATCACCCGCGACAGCACGGGCGAGCATGAGATCGAGATCGCGTGTTGGCGACGCGTCGTCTAGACCGTCGTGTTGAGGCGAACTGTGGCTTGAATTCCATGAACTCATAGTGTGACCATCCTCTCTGAATCCGCGCGAACGCCAGTCTGTTGTTGCACGACAAGCACGCGCAGCATGCGGCGTGCGCGCGCCAGTCGCGTCTCGACGGTGGTTTCGGGAACATCCAACAACTCAGCGATCTGACGCTGCGAAAGACCCTGCGCACTCTGGAGCAGCAAGATCTCGGCGTAGATCGCGGGAAGCTCGGCAAGGAGCGCCAGCGTCTCTCGGGTCTCGTCGTGGCGAGGCTCGGGCGCGCCATGCACGCCGCCGCTGCGCGTTGCAACCTGTCGCAGCGTTCGCCGCTCGATCGTCGTGTCGCGAAGCGCCATGCGCGCCGTGTTGATCGCGACGACACGCAGCCAACCCCGCAAGCTCGCCGTGTCTCGAAGATGGTGACACCGCGACACCAAAGTCGCTGCGACCTCCTGCAGCAGATCCTCGATGTCTGCTTGGCGCGGAGCGTGCGCCACCAGCACCGCAGCGATCCAACGGCGGTTGTCCCGCCAGACCTGCGCGATCGCGGCGCGATCTCCCCCAGCTGCCGCAGCAAAGAGCCGCGCTTGTTCGAGCGAGAGTGGCGCCGTGCGATCGTCGGCTGCAACAGGACGCTTCGTACTCGGCGTGAAGGGTGGCGCGGCGGGGATATCGACAGCGATCTCGGCAGAAACGCCGAGGTCGATACCCGAGCAAAGCCCAGGATTCAGGTTGATCGTGCTGCCATCCATCGCGCGCGCGAATGATGCACGAGCCGACGCGTTCCGTCGGGCAACGCCTCAACAATCTGCTGAGTATTGCTCACCACGAATCAAGCAGGATCGCGATATCGGGCGCGGAGATGACTCCGTTGCCGTCGAGATCGGCGTCCTGCAGTCGTGGATCAAACGCGCCTTCGGGCGGGAGCGTGCCCCAGGCATTGAGCAGGATGGCGAGATCCTGCGGGCCTACGACGCCGTTGCCATCGATGTCGCCGATGGCCAGACACTCAAGGCGCGCAGACCAGTGTGGACCAAAGAGCATCAACGGTGGCGGATCGTCAGGGAGTGGCGGATTGTCCGGGTCAATCTCGTCGCAGTCCAAGCCGTTGCGCATCGAAGCATCTCCGTTCCCGACGCCGAGCAACAGACTCGAGACCCCTTGATCGGCCATGAAGTTGAGCATGAGCGTCCCGCTGCAGAGTGCAGGCCCGATGAGCCACTTCACATCGTTGGGTCCCTCGCTGTCACCGCGAAGGTATTGAAGTTCAACAGGAAACTCGGCATCGAGCGTGACACGAAGGCGTCGCCGCGAAGGAGCGTCGAGCGCGAACCACTCGAGGTCGCGCGGTCCGCCCGCTACGACGCGTCCCTTCATGTGCATGCCGCAACTCACCGCGATGCGTCCGCTCGGGTAGCCGATGCCCCAACCATCATTGAGTCGGTCGTAGCAGGGCTCGCCCTCGTCGATGGCGCCCGTCACTTCGATGGGACACGCGCCTGTGCCGCAAACTTCGCTCGCGAGCCGCGCGCAAATCTCATCCCATGACGCATAGCTGCACCAGCCATCGATCGTGGAGACCAGATCGCAACATTGGTACTCGCTGCAGCCTGGAGTCGCGTGCGCTTCAATGCAGGAGCCAGTCTCGGGACAGGCGATTCCTTCGCAGGCATCGATCGCTTGATCGGCGCAGGCTTGATCCCAAGTGAGTTCGCAGCAGAGCGGATTGGCATCGCAGACGATTCTGCAACAATCGGGCATGTCACAGCCTGGTGCAGCGTGCGGCTTGCGGCAGTCGCCCTCGCTTGGGCATTGCGCAGCGACCGACGCGCCCATCGCAAGCACCCACACGCAGGAAGCGAAAGTCGCGCGACGGTTCATCGCCCCGCTCCTTCGGCAAGCCACGCCGCGATGTCGGAAGCATCGAAGACGCCATCGCCATTTCGATCCGATCGCGGCACGATTTCACGAATCGGCTTCACGCGCACAGTGCCCGACCGCGACGGCGTCGGCGCATCCGCCGCCGCGACGCCACCACCGCATCCTGCTTGCGGCGTCGTGTTGCGACGGGTGAAGAGCGTGCGACCAGGGCCATCGATGCCGACGAGGTCAAGGTCGCAATCGCCATCGACATCGACCGCATCAAGGTGACGGATCAGCTGCCCAAACTGCAGCGCGATGTCGATCTCGAAGTTGAAGTCCCCCGCTGCCGTGCAACGGCCGACCGCGATCGTTCCTGGCAGTGCAGCGCCTGAGAGCGCGTCGAGATCGCCGTCGTCATCGAGATCCGCAAGGTGCACCGAGAAGACATAGCCCGACGGGGAACCTTCACCGACGATGCGCTCGGAGAGTCCGCCCGTTCCGTCGTTCACGAACCAGATGATCTTCTGGGTGATCTCGAGGAGCAGCGCGGGACAAACCACATCAAGGTCGCCGTCACCGTCCACATCCACGAGCTGCATGCCAGCGATTCCTGGGCGTTCGGTGCCGATCTGCGGCGCACGGTATTCGCGCGGATTTGAAAAGCGACCACCAGCATTGCGCAGCACCGCCACGCGTCCGCCGCCGATCTCGTTGACGATGAGATCCAGATCGCCGTCGCCATCGATGTCACCAGGCGCGACGATGCGCGGAAACGCCACGCCGCCGAGGAAAGTCGCGAGCCGCACGCGGGCCACGCGTTCGAAGCTCAGCGCGCCACGATTGTCAAAGAGATCAATCGACTGCCCGATGTAATTGCACACGGCAATGTCGAGGTCGCCGTCTTGGTCGTAGTCACCAAGGGCCACCGACTGTGGATCGCGACCAACGCCCGCCTGCACGACATCCGCGAGGACCGTGGCCTCTTCGAACAATCCGCCGCCGATGCCTCGATAGCAAACCAAGGTCGGTACATCGCCGCGCCAGGCAGCGACGATGTCCTCCGCGCCGTCGCCATCGACATCTTCCAGTTCAAGCCAATCGACGAAGCCTGGTGCGATCAGCGTCTGAAACGGCTCGAAGTGCCCGTTGCCGAGCCCACGCCGCGTCATGAGTTTGTCGTCGGGGTCGCGCCCAGCGATGAGCACATCGACAAACCCATCGTGGTCGATGTCGCGCAGCCGAAACATCGTCGGACCGAACGGAGGATCGAGTTGCTCATAGAGCATCGGGCCGAAGGTGAGCGGCGTCTCTCCTGCTCGCGCAGTTGCTGCGCCTGCCATCGCGGCAACGGTCAGCACCAACAAGGAAGTGAAGTACGAGAGTCGCGCCATCGTGGGGAGTCTACGGACGCAACGCCTCTCGGTTCAACGCCACTCGCTGAGGAGGACCGAAAGATCGCGCGAGTCCACCACACCGTTCCCGTCGAAGTCCGCAGGTCCCGTTCCACCCCACGCATCGAGCAGAATCGCGAGATCCAGACTGTTCACCAGGAAGTCGCCATTGAGATCGCCCAGAACTGGAGCGCGTACCCCGTCGATGGCGAGTGCCGCCGTGAGGTTTGAGCCCACCGTCACCGAAGTCACCGTTCCCGACATGAGCACATTGGCAGTCGATCCTGCTGGAAGCACTGTGGGGATTGCCAGCGGAAGATCCACGAATGGTGCTGCGGTAATCGGCTGCGTCGTGGTGCTCTGGTTGGCGATGGCGATCGCGGCCGTCATGGTGTTGCCCGAAACCGTGATCGTTCCTGTGAGCGGCAACACGCTCGGTGTTGGCGTGCCGTCCGCCACAGGTTGATCGAGCAGCGTCGCCACCGTCACGAGATCCACGGGAACCGCGACGGCAAAGGTGTAGCTGCCATTCTTCTGCGGAACGAGCGCGCCAAGCACCGCTGGTCCCGTCTGCGTCGCACGAAGCGTGGTCACACTTCCGTTGCCGACAGGAACAGGAATGGTGACGCCACCTGGATAGATCGCCGTGGGCTGCGTGGTGTGAAAGGTTTGGTAGTTGATGTTGAGCGTCGCAGCGAGCACGCCAGGAACTCCGCCAAGGAGATCGAGGTTGAGCGACGCAACGCGCACCTGCAGCGCCTTGGTGTCGACACCGAGAGTCAGTGCCCCGGTTGGATGCGACGCAATGTCACCTGCGAGTGCGAAAGACGCGCTGTACGTGATCGCCGTGTTCAGACTGCCACCAAAGAGTCCCGGCAAAGTCTTGGTGCCGGTTGGATTGGTGGTTGCCTCGTAGTTTCCAATGAAAGAGCCCGAAAACGGCGAGCTGAGATCGGTGGTCTGCACAACCGTGCTGGTCGTGGGGTTCACGGTGCAATTGAAGGTCCGCTCGTTCGCGCAAGCGATTGTTGTGGCCAACAGCGAGGAGGCGAGGGCGACGAGCGAAGGATGCAGACGCGTGTTCATGAGGGCTCCAGCGGGCAAGGCGATTCGGTCGCGGTGAAGAGTACAGCCAGAGCCCCCAGATCCAAGCAGCGCGAGCGACGATGCTCAATCCTTTGGCGCGTCCGACAGCCGTGGCATCTGCTTCAGCCGCAGAAGCCGCTGCTGGTGAACTGGGCGATCAGGTTCCAGCGCAACCAACGCCTCGATATGGACCTCCGCGCGATCGAGCCGGCCTCCCTCGACGGCGATGGCCGCTGCGAGTTCGCGGACCGACGCATCAAAGGGATTCATGCGCACCGCGCGTTCCGCGGCAACGAGCGATGCCACTAAGTCACCTGCCGCGCGACGGTTTCGCGCGATCGCGAGTGCGTAGACATTGTCCTTGTCGGAACGGATGTCGAGTTCACGCAAGTGCTCGACCGCCTGCGCGTCCTCGGGGGACTCCAGTCCGCCGACTCCGTTCAACGCAAGCTTGGCCCAGAGGCGATGCGGCAGCGGATCGACCGTTCGTGCCTTGGCGTATCGCTCGAGGAGCGCGCGCGTGGCTGCCGTGTCGGTGTCGCCGCTCCCCCGCGCGCGGCGCAGCAGGATCTCCATGAGATCGGGTTGATCGGGAAACTCCGCGAGAAACGCGCGCACCGTGGCGTCGTCAAACTCAACGCTCGGCATCGGCGGACTCGGCCACTCGCTGCCCGACAAGGTGAACCGTTCGGAACCAGGACGACCGATCGCGTCGGACCACACGCGCGCCACCGAAGTCAGACGCGCGACCTCCGCTTCTTGCATCGCGCGCTCAGCCTTCTCGTCGCCCTCGGAGAGCCGCAGCGCGAGATCGCGCATGGATGGCGTTGGCGCTAGACCCCACGCGCGAACCTCATCGCCCGCCCACGCCTGAAAGCGACGAGAGAATTCTTCGCGCCCGACCTTGAACGCGCGGCGCATCGCCTCTTCCTCACGAATGCCCTCGGCGTAGGAGAACAACAGCGTGCGCAGCGCCTCCCATCCAAAGGTCTCTTCAATGAACTCGACCATCCAACGACCCTGCGCATAGGCCTGCGGACGATCGGTCGGCCTGCGCGGACGGATGAACGCCCAGTTGATCGCATCGAGATCGAACAGCCCGCCGCGCTCCCATGCCGCGGCGAGCATCTGACAATTCTCGAAGGTGCGCGGAGTCTCTTCAAGCGTGACGGCGACCGCTTCGGTGAGCCAGTGAGGAATGCGATTCTTCGTCATCGAGAGCGTGACGGTGTGCGTGTATTCGTGGCGCAACACCGCGAGCGGATCAAAGAGGCCGAGGTGTTTGGTCTGCGGTCCATCCTTGGGGATCTCGATGGCGATGACCGGGCCTGTGCAGACCGCGATGGTGTGAATGCGCGGCAAACCCGTGATGCGCACACCAAAGCTCCGATGGTCAGGCATGACATCGATGAGCGTCTTCTGCGCGGGCTCATGACCGACGCGTCGACAGACTTCTTCATGCATGGTGTCGAGCACACCCGCGAGCAAGCGCGCCACGAGTGCCGCGTCGCCGTCAGGATGTCGAATGATGAAATGCTTGGTTTCGAGGCGCTTCCATCCCGCAAGCTCCTCCGCGAGTTTCAGCGTGAAGACCGTGCGCTCATCGTGGGGATCAAGTGCGACCGCGGCGCGCAGATCGTCGACCGCATGCGATTCGAGACCGTCCTGCATCGAAAGCAACCCAAGTTCGCTCGGCGGAATCGACCACGCGGGCTCGCGCTCGGCGGCACGGCTGAGGATCTCACGCGCCTCTGCGTATTGACGATCGAGCGCCAACTGTCGACCGCAGATCACCAACGCCTCGGCAAGTCCTGGCTCGATCCGATCGACGGCGCTGAGCGTCGTGCGCATCAAAGGAAAGTCGTATCGCGACGCGTCGATGGCAGCCTTCCACGCGAGCGCAACGGGCGGCGCATCGGCACGCGAGAGAAGCGGCTTGAGCGCTTCGAGTGCCGCATCAGGATCGTCCTGCACCAAGAGACTGTGCGCTTCGACACACGCGGCGTAGGGATGTTCCGCATCGAGCCGACGCAGCGCCGCGATCGCGTTGGCAGCGCCCGCAAAATCGAATCGCGCGATCGAGACCTCGCCCGCAAGTCGCCAACCGTCGGCGTTGCGTGGGCACAGCGCGAGAGCCTCGGCGAGCGCTTTCATCGCATCGACCATCGTGTGTCGATCGGCCAAGAGCTGCGCCTCACGCAGACGGATGCGCGGATCGAGCCGATCAAGTTCGTTGCGCGCGCGTGCGAGTGCCGCAAGGAGCGCGCGATACTCCCCCGCCGCCTTGGCATCGAGCCGAATGCGTAACGCACCGAGCTCGACTGCGGCGAGCACTTCCTCGACCGAACGCGACTTCGTGAGCGCCTCGCGGACCGCGTCTTGACTGGCGAGTTTCAGCGCCTCTGTCCGCTGTCCAAGCGCTGCGCACGCGCGCGCGCGAAGACTGACAAGACGAAGATCTGTCTGCGTGGCCGTCGCAGCGAGCACGGCGGCGTAGTCACCGCGGCGCAACAACGCCTCAAGACGCCAATGGAGCGCGACCAACTCGTCCTTCAACGCAGGATCGTCAAGCCGCCCACGATCTAAGGCAACACGCGCGCGGCGCGAGGGAGTATCGAGATCAAGGTCGTCGTAGATTCCGTGAAGGACCCGAAACTCTTTGCGCTCCTCGTCCGTGAGGTATGAGGCCGTCACCGCCTCGAGCACCGCGGGAGAAGGTGGAACCGACTCGGGAATCGAGGTCTCTTGCGCGCGCGAAAGTCCGCAAAGCGCGGCGGCGATGAGCACTCCCACAGCCGAGCAATGCCTGAAACGCGACATGGAAGCAAGAGTACCACCGGCGCAACCGCTCATCGCGTGATGGAAGCCCGGGTCACGGCGGAATCACGAACACTGCGCTACCGTCCTCAAGTCATGCTCCCGCTCTTGGTCCTCCTTCTTCAAGTCACGCCACCCGCGACCACGCAGGTCGTTCCCGTGGTCACAGCACCGCCCACGGCCTCTGCGGAGCGCGTCGATCGTTTCCTCACGGAACTCGAAGCTTCGGGCGCCACGATCAAGAGCTACAGCGGAGCGCTGGCGCTTGAGAAGTACGACGCCTTGGTCGAGGAATCGGAACGCCGATTCGGACGAGTCGTGTTAGAGAAGGTCGTGTTAGAAAAGAAGGACAGCGCGCAACGATTTGCCATCTACTTTGACGAGTTCGTCGATGGTTCGGGTCGCTCCGATCGTTCCGTCGACCATTGGATCTACAAGGACGGTTGGCTCTGCGAGCAGGACCACCGCAACAAGAGTTTCACCAAGCGGCAGATCGTGGCGCCAGGCGAGTCGTTTGATCCACTCGCGCTTGGCCAGGGACCGATTCCCATTCCGATCGGTCAGAAGAAGTCGGAAGTGCTCGCGCGCTTTGAGGTGTCCGAGGGCGAACTGCCTGCGGACATCCCCTTGCTTGGTTCTTTGCAGAATGTCGCGGCGCTGAAGCTCATTCCTCGCGCTGGAACCTCGATGGCCAAGGAGACCGCGTCGGTCGAACTCTTCTACGACCGCCTGACGCTTGCCCCCACGGGTGTGGTCATTCGCGAAAAGAACGGCAATCGCACCGTTGCGCGCATCACGCGTCCTGTCATCAACGGTGAGGTGCGCGACGAAGATCGCGCGCTGCTCGAGATCCCCGCGCCTGATCCCAAGGAATGGACAATCGATGTGCGACCGTGGCAAGGCGCAGAGCGCGTGAAGCCGACGGAACCGAAGCTCGATCCGAAGTCCGACGCGCCGAAACCTGATGCGGCCCCCGCCGCGAAACCCTGAGTCGTCCTGCGTCGCGCGACCTTACGGCCGCAGACTCACCTGCTCCACGATCTCAAGCCCGAACCCATGCAGGCCAGGCATCGCCTTGCGCGGATGATTGGTGAGCACGCGCAGTCGAGAAAGTCCGAGGTCGCGCAGGATCTGTCCGCCGATCCCGAACTCGCGACTGTCCATCGGTTGTGCACGCGCGCCGACGCCTTCGGTCCGCGTGAGGTCGGGCGTGTTGGCGTCATCGTTCGGACGACGAATCTGCTGCAGACGCGCGAAGAAATCTTCGCCCGCACCTTCGGGGCGCAGGTAGACGATGGCGCCGCGTCCTTCGCGTTGAATCGCCCGCATCGACGCGCGCAAATCGTCGCCCGAACTCGGCGCTCCTGACGCGGACTTGATGCCGAAGATGTCACCGAGCAAGTCGCGGCGATGCATGCGCACGAGGACAGCATCAGCGGTCTCAGGAATCCGACCATGGACATCGGGAACACCGATGCCTCCGCACGACAACACGAGATGAGGCACTGGATCCACCGCGCTCTCAAAGGCGAGCAGCGAGAAGGTCCCCTCGGGAGTGTCGATGCGCGCGCCGCATGCTGGCTCAACGCGACGCACGAGGGTCTCGCGCGCCAGTCGGTACTCGATGATCTGCTCGACCGAACACATCTTGATGGCGTGTTGTGCACAGACGCGCTCAAGATCAGGAATCCGCGCCATCTCGCCGCTCTCCAGCACGATCTCGATGATCGCCGCAGCAGGATGCAGTCCTGCGAGCTTGCACAAATCGACTGAGCCCTCGGTCTGACCTGTGCGCACCAAGACGCCACCAGGACGCGCGCGCAACGGATTGATGTGACCAGGCCGCACAAAGTCGTCGGCGGAAGAATGGGGACTCGCGAGCAACTGAATCGACTTGGCGCGATCGCGCGCGCTGATGCCTGTGCCGACGCCGTGCTTGGGATGTCCGTCCACGGTCACCGTGAACGCGGTGCCTCGCACACTCGTGTTCACACCTGTCTGCGGCCCGAGGTCCAACCGCTCGCAGTCTTCGGCCGTCATCGCGACGCAGAGATAGCCCGCGCCAACTCGGGTGAGGAAGTTGATCATGTCCGCAGTCATCGACTGCGCGGCCACCACGAAATCGCCTTCGTTCTCGCGGTTTTCGTCGTCGACGAGCACGATCGCCTTTCCGAGGCGCAGGTCTTCGAGGATCTCAGGAATCGACGCGAAGCTCATCCGCCACCACCCACAAGATGCGCGTGACGCGCCCAAAGCGTTTCCATCAACTGCTTGTGCGCGCTGGCGAGTGCTGGTTCATCGAGGCGATGCGCAATGGCGACCAACAGTTCGATGAGCCAGTGGAAATCGGCGACGGAAATGAACTCGCGACCGACGCGGCCCTTGGCAGAGCCCGCGAGGACTTCATCAATCTCCTGCATGTTGTGGTAGTTGCCCAATGGCAAGCAGAGACAGGTCGAGCAGAGTCCGAAGCTGGCGAAGGCGGTTGCTTCACAGGCGCCGCCAGGCATGAGCTTGCGTTGGAATCGAAACGAGGGAGTCTCCTTCGCGTGCGCGGCGGCAAGGTCGCCGATTCGATTGGTGAGTTCAGGAGTAAACACGCTGAGTCGATCGCCGACGCGCACGATCGGTCCTGCGCCGATCGGCGAATCATGCGGGAAACTGCGGGAATTCTCGAGGCAGACCAGACGGGTGCCCCGTGGAACCGTGCCGTCGCGCGCGGCGCCGATCGCACCGATGAAGCCGATCTCTTCGCTGCGTGTGAAGAGTAAGGCGACATGCGCACACGACGCGCTGCGCGAAATCACATCAAACGCCAAGAGCGCCGCCGCGACGGCCGCGAGGTCATCGCAGGCGTGCGTGTGCGCGATCCCGTCACGCACTGAGGCGTCGGCAAACTTCCAACGCGCCACAGAACCCGCAGCGACATGCTTGGCCGCTGCAGGATCCACAAGCTTCGCGACCACCGTCTTGAACGGCTTCGAGGGCAGCTCGATCGTGGAATCCAACGAGACGATCTTGGCGAGCGTGGAACGCCGGAAGTTCGGATCGAAGACCTCAAGCTGCGCGCCGACGAAGTAGGGATCGTGCACGCCGCCGCGAAACTCAAGGTCAAGCTCGATGCTCTTCTTCCCCCTGCCCATGCCCTTGCTTCGCACCGCGGTCACCACAAACGCAGGATGGTCGAGATGCGCCGTGAACATCACGGGTCGCGCGCCCTTGGCGCAGGCTGCGAGAAAACCATGTTGGGCAATCGTGAGATTGCCGCTGCGGTCGCGCGACAACACCAAGCGATCGCGGCGTGCCTCGACCCAACCTTCGATCGCAGCGATCACCTGCTCTTCGCGGCCCGCTGCGGTTGGCAGCGAGGTGATCGCGAGTAAGAATTTCTCGCGCAGACGACGCACCGCCGCAGAGGTTCCCAGCGCCTTCCCACGCGCGCCCGTCTTTGATTGCACGGCGTGCTTCACGGCGGGGCTCACGGCTGCCTTCACGGCGGGCCTTTTTTTTGCCTTGATCAGGCGGCTTTTCACGGGCATCGCAATCTCCTGAGGTCCGCGATGGTAATCGCAGCACGCACGGTGTGGGCCACGCTTCGATACCATCCCGACCCCGATGTCCGCAACGCCGTCCGCACCAGTGTCTGCACCATGCACCGCAAGTCCGCGCTCCGCGTGTGATCCCGCGACCACGCTCGACGAGCGGTTTCGCGCGGCGATCCGTGCTGTGACCGGCTCGGAAGCGGATCCACAGATTCGTGCCAGTGCCAACGCCAAGTTCGGTGACTTTCAGGTCAACGCCGCAATGGCGCTCGCCAAGGAACGCGGCGGCAATCCGCGCGCGCTTGCCGAAGAGATTCTCAAGCGTGCGGATCTCGCGGGGATCGCCAGCGCGTGCGAGGTCGCGGGACCGGGCTTCATCAATGTCACCTTGGAGACAGAGTTTCTGACCGCGCGTCTTGAAGAACTCTCGCGCAGCCAGAGCTTTGGCATTCCACCAGCGCTCGATCGACACGCAGTGGTCATTGATCTTTGCGGTGTGAATGTCGCCAAGCAGATGCATGTCGGACATCTGCGGGCGACCATCATTGGCGACTCCCTGGCGCGCGTCTTTGAACGACTCGGACGCAAGGTCTGGCGCGAGAATCATCTTGGCGACTGGGGACTTCCCATCGCCATGACGCTTGCGCGACTCATCCGCGAACGCGTCAACTTTGCCACGCTCACGCTCGACGATCTCAACACCAACTACCGCGCCGCGCAGGTCGAAACCAGCACCGCCGACCTCGATGCGGCCACGCGCTTTCACTGCGGACCGCATCGCCTCGCGGAGTTCGAGATCCAATACGAACCCGCGCGCGGAGCGATGGAGAACGCGAAAAAGACGCTGGTTCGCCTGCAATCGGGCGACGCCGAGATCGTGCGCGATTGGGAGCGCCTAATCGAAGTGACGATGGAGCAGGTCTACGACGCCGCGCGCATTCTCCATGTCAAGGTCGGCCCCGAGAACAACCGCGGCGAGAGTTTCTTCCGCGATCGACTCGCAGGGGTCATCGAAGCCTTTGCCAAGTCGGGCTTCTCCAAGAGTGATCAAGGCGCCATCGTCGTTCCGTTTGCCGACCGTGAACGGCCGCTCCTGATTCAGAAGTCCGATGGCGGATTCCTCTACGCCACCACGGACCTTGCCGCGTTGCGCTTTCGCACCGCGGAACTCGACGGCAGCCTCGTCGTCTATGTCGTCGATGCACGACAGCGCGATCACTTCCGCGATGTCTTTGACGCGGCGCGTCTGGTTGGATGGAACACCACGAAAGATGGCGCAGAGTCCACACTCGTGCATCTTGGCTTTGGCGCGGTACTCGGCAGCGACAAAAAGCCGCTCAAGACGCGCTCAGGCGAAAACTTCACCCTGAAGGATCTGCTCGATGAAGCGTGCGAGCGCGGCACCGCCGAAGTCGTGCGCCGCGCCGAAGATCCCAACGCGCCGACGCACGGACTCTCGCCGAAAGCTCTCGCAGAGATCGGTGCCGCCGTCGGCATCGCGGCGGTGAAGTACGCCGATCTCTCGGGCGATCTCACCAAGGACTATGTCTTTGACCTCGATCGCATGATCGCCTTCGAAGGTGACACGGGGCCGTATCTTCAGTACGCCCACGCGCGCATCGCGTCGATTCTTGGCAAGTCCAACGAGAACGACGCCGTCCTCGCTTCGGCGCCACTTCTCTTGCGCGATCCAGCCGAACGCGCGTTGGCACTCCATCTCCTTCGCTACGCGCCGATGGTGCTCGATGTCGGCCGCACGCTTGAGACCAACCGCGTCGGTGCGTACCTCGCGCAACTCGCCACGCTCTTCAACGGCTTCTATCAAGCTTGTCCCGTTCTGAAGGCTGACGACGCAGCGGCGCGACTCTCGCGGCTGCGACTCTGCGCGCTCACGCGGGCGGTCCTTGCCGATGGGCTCTCGCTCTACGGCATCGTCGCGCCGAATCGGATGTGAGGACGAGCTCAGCTCGCTGGCGCAACCAGAAGGCGATTGCGCTGGATCAGCGCGTACATCGCGCCGAACACCGCCACTTGCAGCGGAACGCCGACGACGAGGATCCCTACACAGAACAGGAGCAAGCTCAACGCGGCCAGCACCGATGTCACGATGAGCAAGAGGAGCATCGAAAGCCCACACCCTTCGCTGTTTCGCCAACTCAGCGCGAAAGCGTCCATCACACTGCGCCGACCAAACATCGGATCGACCACGATGGTGGGAGCGTGCACGACGCGCAGGACCACCACGGCGAATCCGCACAGAAAGAGCAGCATGGTGATCACCATGGCCAAGATCACGGTGGCGCTGGGTCCCATCGGCCCGCCCTGCGTGAGCGCGTGCACACCCATGACAAGAAACAGCGGAATCAGAGCCAACAGAGCGACCGCGATGTAGATCGCGATGAACAGCATCCCCGCGAGCACTGCTGCGCCGTAGCGACGAAATCCTTGGAAGAGATCTCCGAGTTGCCCTCGACCAGCGAGGATTTCCGCGGCGGCGTAGACCATGCCCGCGGCGAGCGGAAGTCCCACAAAGATCTGCAACAGCACATCGAAGCAACTCACGACGCCCATGACCGAATTGGCAATTCGGCGAGCCTCCTCATCGCTCCCGCGCGCAGTCACCCTCACGAAGATCTGCGCGATCCACTGCGGTGCGCCGACGACGATGCAGAGCCCAAGCCAGGTCAGCGAGAGTGCGATCCATGATGGCCAGCGATTCCAAAGCGAGCGCCACGCCAACGAGAGCGCATGCGGTGCGCTGTACTGCCCAAGCGCACTGCCTGTCGTGGAAGAGGTCGGACTCGGGAGTACCCCGTCCACCGAAATCGGCGGGCTCTGCTGAAACAATCCCGCCAGCATTGGGTCGCTCGACGCCATCACCCACGCGGACGCGCCCCCCATGGCGACGAGCGTGTTTGGACGCATCGCGCCCACCCGCACCATCGCCTCGAGTTGCTCTCGCGTGTAGGGGCCTGTTGGTTTCGGCGAGTCCGATGAGTCGTCGAGGACGAACCAGGTGTTCATGGTGGGCGCTCCCGCGAGTCCGTTGGCACGATCACTCCACTCCCGCAGCGGGCACACTACTCTGCCCGCATGCCCTCCCCCAGTGCACGGTTCAAGAGCGTTCGGATCTACGACCACCCGCTTATCCAGCACAAGCTCACGATCATGCGGGACCAACGCACGGAGCATGAACAGTTCCGCCAGTTGCTCAATCAGATCGCGGGGCTGATGGCCTACGACATTTGCAGCAACCTCCCCGTCACGAGCCATGAGATCGAAACTCCCATCGCGCGCATGACGGGCGTCAAGCTCGCGAACACGACGACCATCGTTCCGATCCTCCGTGCGGGACTCGCGATGATGGATGGACTCTTGGCGCTCTTTCCCGAGGCGCATGTCGGGCATGTCGGCATCTTTCGCGATGAAAAGACGGCCAAGCCTGTGACCTACTACGCGAAGTTCCCCGCGAACATCGCGCACGGTCCCGTGATCCTCGTCGATCCCATGCTCGCGACGGGTGGAAGCGCCGTCCACGCGGTGAACCTCCTCAAAGAGGCAGGTTGCCGCGACATTCGACTGGTCTGCCTCGTCGCCGCGCCCGAAGGCATCACCGCTCTTCACGCCGCGCACCCCGATCTGCCGATTCATGTCGCGTCCGTCGACGAGCGGCTGAATGAGCGGTTCTACATCGTGCCTGGTCTTGGCGACGCAGGCGACCGCATCTTCGGCACGCAGTGACGGCGTTGGCGCCGCACGATGGCTCAGCAGAGACGAACCGAAGCCAAAAACTTCCAGCAGGACCGTCCAGGCGGCTACTTCACACCCAAAGGGATCGATCGACTCGCGGAGCGGCATGATCGTGACGCGTTGGCGCAACACATTCATCTGCTTGGCGACAGTGTGCCGAGTCCGCTGCCAAGGCTGATCTCGGCCGCACCTGCGCTTGCGCCGAAGTTTCACACCGACGGCCCCGACACCGCGCTTTATGTGGGCGATTGCCGAGAGATCCTCGCCAACCTCCCTGAGAAGGGTGCCGTCGATCTGGTCTTTGCCGACCCGCCGTTCAACTGGGATGTGCCCTACACCGGTTGGAAGGACGGCATGCCGCGCGCGGAGTTTGAGCGCTTCACCTACGACTGGCTCGATCTCGCGATCGAATGTCTCGCGCCGCATGGTTCGCTCTGGGTCAATGTCGCCGATGATCTCGTGGCTGAAGTGGTGATGCACCTCAAGCGTCGAAAGCTCGCGCTGATGAACTGGTGCGTCTGGCACTTTCGCTTCGGCCACAACCGCGATTCGAGTTTCATTCTCTCCAAGAGTCACGCGCTCTGGTTTGCGCGCGACGCGGAGAACACCCACTGGAATCCTGACGCTGTCTTGGAGCCGACCGATCGTTCGACGCTCTACGGCGACACGCGCACGCAGACGAAGCTCCACGGCGCACAAGGCATGCGTGTGCCGTTTGATGTTTGGTACGGACCGCTTTGGGGACGCGTGCACTCGAAGAACTCCGAGCGCCGGCCGCTTCACCAGAACCAACTGCCCGAGGTGCATCTCGAGCGCGTCATCCTTTCGACCTCGCGTCCTGGCGATCTCGTGCTCGACCCGTTTGCTGGTTCAGGGACGACGAGCACCGTCGCCCGCGCCTGGGATCGCCGCAGCATTTCCTGTGAGATCAGCGAGGTATTCGCCGACAGCGCGTGGCAACGCATCACCGAGATCGGCATGATCCATCAGGGCCGCTCGCGGCTCTCGTTTGATCAGGCGAAGAAGGCGATTCAGCTCTTCAAGCTCGGTCAAGTCGACGAGTCGTGAGCCGCTCCGCGCGCGCGGAGCGCTGGAACCCACGGGACATCGCCCGCACCATCCTGATGGTTGGACTGGCGCGCCATGGCAAAGAGCAGATCACTCAGACGGTTGAGATACCGAACCGCCGCGCTCGAGATGGTCTCCCGTTGCGCGAGCGCGACGACGAGACGCTCGGCGCGGCGACAGATCGTGCGCGCGCAATGCAGACGCGCCGCGAGTTCGCAGCCTGACGGCAACACGAAGGCGTGCAGCGTTGGATTGGCGCCGTCGACCTCATCGATGAGACGCTCGAGTTCCGTGACATGCGACTCCTCGATGCGCGCGACACGGGCACTGTTCGCGCTCGACTCGGGCGTGGCAAGATCGGCACCGAGGTCAAAGAGCCGCGACTGAATCTGCGGAAACACCGCGAGCAATCGCGCGTCAAAGGGGCGATCCGCCTTGCACGCCGCCATCGCCAAACCGACAAAAGCATTGAGCTCATCGACAGTGCCGTAGGCCTCGATGCGCGGATGATCCTTCAGGACGCGCGCTCCAGAGAAGAGCCCCGTCGTGCCGTCGTCGCCAGTGCGGGTGTAGAGCTTCATGTTCGAATGGCCTCCAACTCGATGAGGTCGGCGTTGTCGTAGTTTCCTGCAGGAAATCAACGCCATCCAACATGTTCTGCCGACGCACGCTGCGTCGAAACACGGCTGACTTATACTCACTCCCTTCCCTCCATGCGCCGCACTTCAATCACGCTCCACCTCCTCACGCTCGCGCTCTTCGCCGTGCTGGCACCTGGTTGCCTCTACGCGGGCGGACGCACGACGCGTGAGACTGGACCGCAGATCGATGAGCACTCGGTGGCCTTCATCGAGTTTGGCAGGACCTCGGTGGAGTTGTTGGAAGCGACCTTCGGCGAACCGAACCATCGCGTCTGCACCAGCGACGGCACCGAGATTCTTCGTTACGACTCGGACATTCGCACCACGGAAGGTTCGTATGTGCTCATGCTGGTTGCGTCGAGCAACAACACGATTCAGCGGACTTCGTGGTGGTTTGAGGTGCGCGAGCAGAAGGTGATGCGGCTGTGGGGCGAGGGATTCGACGGCGTGAAGACCTCGGTGTCGTCACCTGCGCGCAACGAAACATTGGCGCAGACCGACGCGCCTGCGGCTGCAGTGAATCACCCCGTCGACCTCCAAGTGGAGTGACGCACTCGTGGGCACTTGCTCTAGCGAGCGTGCGCGCCACTCTCCGTGGGTGCCTCTGGGAGCGCAATGAAATCGGCCTCCACCGCGCGCGGACCCGCCAGATCCATCACACTCGTGCGATAGCCCGGTCGCAACGCAGCGTGCGCAAAGGTCCCGTCCTTACTCAGCGCGAGAAACACAGCTTGGTGTTGTGGTTCAAGGCGGTAGGAAGCTGCAACGCGCAAGACCGCGTCACGCACGGCTTCAAGGGGCGTTGCGCCACGACGCATCGATTCCACCACGAGAAACGCGCCGCAGATTCCTGCGATGAGTTCGCCCGTGCCCGTGGCGGTCGCCGCACCGACGGCAGGTTCGACATAAAGGCCTTGGCCGATGATCGGGCTGTCGCCCACGCGCCCAGGGATCTTGTACGGCGTGCCGCTGGTGGAACACGCGCCCGCGAGCGTGCCGCGCGCGTCGAGCGCGAGACAACCGATGGTGTCGTGATGCCGCCAGCGTGCTTCATCAGCAGGAAGCGAACGACTCGCGCCGTCACGACTCTGATCGATGACTCCGCCTTCGACACGCCACCGTTCAAACGCCTCGCGCGCGCCTGGCGCAAGCAGCTCCGCCCGCGCGAAGCCCTCTCGGTCCGCGAAGTCGTCCGCGTCTTGCCCGACGAGTAAGAGGTGCGGGGTCCGCTCCATCACGCGTCGCGCCACGCTCACGGGGTGGAGATGCGTCCGAACTCCCGCGACTCCGCCACAGCAGCTTGGGGAGAGCATCACGCATCCATCGAGACTGACGCGGCCCGAGCTGTCAGGCAAACCGCCGAAGCCGACGCTGTCGATGTCGGGCGCCATCTCGGCGTAGATGCACGCCGCTTCCACGGCATCAAGCGCCTTTCCCGCAACGAGATGCGGCCAGGCCGCCTCATTGGCGGCAAGCCCGAACGACCAAGTGCTCACGATGCGCATCGCCGCATTGTGACCGCAAGGCGCTGTCGTCGGGAAGCGGTTCGCTCACTGAGCTGTCGTCTCCGATAACGGGCGCGGGTCGAGCGAATCGTTGGGACAGTGAGGCCCGAGGAAACCTCGGCAAAATCGCTTCTGCACAGAGTTTGGAACTCATGGAGCAGCACTCGCGAAGGTACTCTTGTTCTAACGGCGACGACACCCTCTCTCGGGTGCTCGATCGTTCGGCAGACCAGCCGTTGCATGTCTTCGGTCTGCCAACATCAAGGCGCGTTGGTCATCACCGCCGTCGGAGTACACGAGGTCGTCGGAGTGCAAACTCCCCGATCACGCCGACGAGGATTCGATGCTCACAGAGAGGCGCTCGTTGCGGGCTCACCACCCGCAGAAAGGTGCAGTCCCATGACTCACCCGAATCGCAAGGGCGGCTTCACGATCGTCGAGCTCCTCGTCGTCGTGTCGATCATCGCTCTCCTCATCGCGCTGCTGCTCCCAGCAGTGCAAAAGGGCCGTGATAAGGCTCTCATCTCTCAGTCGATCGCCAATCTCAAGAACCTCGCGTCGGCCAATGAGGTCTACGCGGGCGACTGGGGCGATCGCCAGTTCACCTGCGTCCCAGACGACGCGGGCACTGTGAACGGCAACTGCGGCACCTACATCTCCACCATCGCATGCCCCCCACAGCAACTGCTGGGTTGGGATGTGAGCGGCGCGATGTGGGGCTACTTCCTCGGCAGCGCGAAGTGCGCTCAATACCCAGGAAACTGCGGTAACTGGGTCGTCCACCTTCCCATCGGTCTCGGTGGCGCTGACTCGGGCTTCGGCGCGTTCCGCGTCCCAGGCCTCAAGGCGTTCCACGACTATGTGAACGGTCGCTTCTACGACTCGACGCTCTACGCGCCGAAGGATGTCCTTCCCTACAACAACGTTGCGAGGTACTTCACGAACGCGGCGGAGTTCACCTACAGCAACACCGACGGTCTCTATGAGGACAGCTCGTACTGCTTCAGCCCAGCGGCGATGTACGACGCGAAGGTCTTCGGCCGCAACACCGCCACGCTGAACGGAAACGGATTCACGAATCCGACGACTCTCCCCGCTGGTTACCGCAGCCCGCCAGTGTCGCGCTGCAAGTACCCATCGTTGAAGACCCGCATGATCGAGCACCAGTGGATGCAGAACGCACCCGACTCGCCGATCAACACCAACTTCGCTGGCAACACGACTTCGTGGTTCTTCAACCACGGCTACAACTCGGCTCCAGCGTCGCTCTTCTTCGACGGTCACATCGAGCTCGTCGGCTGCCAGCGCTCCATGCAGGCTGACCAGCGCGTTGCTCCAACCAACGGCTCGGTCTGGTCGAAGAACACGCCGCTTGGCGTGAACGGCTACTACGGCGGGCAGTCCTACGACTTCCTCGTCAAGACGAGCTTCCACATCCTCACGACTGACGGCATCGAAGGCCGCGACGTGCTCGGTGCGGAAGGCTAAGAAACCGCCTGCGGGGGTGTACTCTCCGCAGTCCAATCAAGCAGCTTCCACCCGCCCGTGGCACCACCACGGGCGGGTGCTTTTTTGGATTTTCCGCCGGGAGATCTGTGTGACCCGTTCAATTCAGGGGGGACTCGGCCATGATGCACGCTCACCTCTTCTGGAGACACGCCATGCAGCGAACGATCTATCGCGCCGGAGTCCGGGGTTTCACCATCGTGGAACTTCTTGTTGTTGTCTCGATCATCGCGCTCCTCATCGCGCTGCTCCTGCCCGCAGTGCAGAAGGGTCGCGACAAGGCGCTGATCTCGCAGTCGATCGCCAACCTCAAGAACCTCGCGTCGGCCAATGAGGTCTATGCGGGCGACTGGGGCGATCGGCAGTTCACAACGATTCCTGACGACACGGGCCTTGCCAACGGTGATTGCACCAACTACCTCGCGCAGATCGCCTGTCCTCCGCAGCAATTCCTGGGTTGGGATGGCTCCGCCATCTGGGGATACTTCCTCGGCTCGACGGGCAAGTGCTCGCGATACGGCTGGCCAGAGGCTTGCTACAACTGGATCGTCTACATCCCCTTCCAGTTTGGTACGGGTGGAAATCCTGGCGGCGGCAACGCGTTCGGTAGCTTCCGCATGCCTGGCGTGAAGTCGTTTCACGACTACTTGAACGGCCGCTTCTACGACACGACGCTCTACGCGCCCAAGGATGTCGTGCCGTACAGCAACATCTCGAAGTACTTCACCCACCCCTCGGAGTTCACCTTCAACTCGACGACGGGTGACTACGAGGACAGCTCGTACTGCTTTAGCCCCGCGGCGATGTGGGATCCCAAGGTGCTTGGACGCAACGGCGCGACGCTCAACGGAGCGGGCTACACCAATCCAAACACGCTGCCCAGCGGTTTCCGCAGCCCGCCCGTCTCGCGCTGCAAGTACCCGTCGCTCAAGACGCGCATGATCGAGCACAACTGGCTGCAGAATCCGCCCGACCAGATGGTGAACCCGAACTTCATCGGAAACAAGACGCCGTGGTACTTCAACCACGGCTACAACTCGGCGCCTGCAGCCTTGTTCTTCGATGGACACATCGAACTCGTTGGTTGCCAGCGCTCCATGCAGGCTGATCAGCGCGTGGCACCGAACCAGGGAGCCGTTTGGTCGCGCAACACGCCACTGGGAACTCCTGGCTACTTCGGCACCCAGTCCTATGACTTCCTCGTGGCAACGAGCTTCCACATCCTCACGACCGACGGCATCGAAGGTCGCGATGTGCTCGGCGCTGAGGGCTGAGCCGTTCCGCTGCGCACAACTCGTGTCTGCGCTTCGAGCGATTCCGCGACGACGGTGCGTCTGCGCGTGAGACGCTTCGCCTCGGTGCTTTCCGGTGGACTCCCCTCGTGACTCCTTCGACTGGCTCAAGTGGGCTTGGCGGTCTGTTTGGATCGCTCGGCGCCATCATCGGACCCCTGATGATGCTCGCGATGGCGTTGCGCCAGCCTGGTCCTGTGCGTCGGCTCCTCAAGGCCCACGCCGACGCGCCCGAACGCGCGCGACGACCCTCCACACTCGGCCTCACTGAACCGCCACTGCAACCGCTCATCCGTGCGGGGGTCGTGATGCGCGATGCCGAGGGCTGCGTGTGGGTCGATCGAGTGCGCGCCCGACGACGCGCCTGGCGACTCGGCTTCATCTTCGGTGGAGCGTTCACGGTGCTCGCTGCACTTGTCGCGCTTGTGCTTCGGATGTAAGAACGATCGGCTACTGCCGACAGACGCCCCACGCGTCCAAGAGGATCGCGAGGTCTTGCGCATTCACGATGCCATCGTGGTTGCCGTCGGTGCGCGGATAGCTGTCGCCATCGGTGCCCCACACCGTCAAGAGCGCCGCGATATCGAGGGCGTTGATGAGGCCGTTGCCATCGATGTCGCCGCGACAATCGCAGACGCTCGAGACCGAACCGACTTCGGTGTACGGGCCGACGATGTTCCACAGTGTGTTCGCGCAGACTTCCGTCGCGAGGATCGTCACGGTGGAGGTCGCCACGGGTGGATCGACGCGAACGCCGCCACCAAACGGCGCGCTGTTGCCCGTCACGGTGCAGGCCACGAGATCCGCGAGACTCGCGGTGACATGCACGCCGCCGCCGTCGATCAGCGCGGTGTTGGCGCGGATGATGCATCCTTCGAGCGCGATGTCGGAGTTGAGCAACGCGACGCCGCCACCGAGTTGGGCGCTGTTGAATTCGATGATGCAGTTGCGCACGGTGCCCGAGGCGTCGCGCGCGAGGATGCCACCGCCGAAGAACTCAGTCGGTGCGCCAGGAATCGGCGTGCCCGTGAGTCCACCGCGAATGGTGAAGCGTTGCACCAAGGTGGTTGGTGGTTCGCCGCCCGCGAAGGTGAGCACCGAGGCAATCGCGCCGTCGGTTCCCTGCAGGATCGTCGTCGCAGAACCTGCGCCGCAGAGCTCGATGTTTTTTCCGCGCAATGAGATCGGCCCTGCATAGGTGCCCGCCGCGACCATCACGATGCGAGGCGTGCCGACGCCCACGGCGTCGATCGCCGCCTGGATCGTCGCAAACTCCGCTGGAACATCGTACGCGCCGTTGTGATTGCAGTCGGGCGGAACGCCCGCTGCGATCTGACACGCATCGCCGACTCCATCGCCGTCGCAATCGGTCTGCGCGGGATTGGCGATCGCGTCACAGTTGTCGGTGCAGTTCGCAACGCCATCGCTGTCGGTGTCGGTGTCAGCCACGCCGCAGCCACACGCGCCAGGCGCGGTCTTCGCGGGATCGTTGGGACATCCATCGGTGTTCGTCAGCACATAGCCAGCGGGTTGCGCGCACTGGACCAGCGTGCCATTGCTCGCACTGCCCGCGCCATCACCGTCGAGATCGCGATACCAGATCGTGTTGGGATGGATCGCGGCGTTGGCGTCGTTGCAATCGGTGCTGTTGCTCACATAGCCCGTCGGCAAAGCGCAGCCTGTCGCAGTGATGGCGAGATTGCCAAAGGTGTCGCCATCGGCGTCGCGGTAGTAGGTCGCGCTCGAACCCGTGACGGTGAAGGTCGCGTTGCGCGTGATGGTGTTGTTCGCAGCGTCACGAATGGTGATGACCACCGCGGTCGCACCCAATCCAACCGTCGCTCCCGCTGCGGGCACTTGGGTGATCGACGCGACCGAACAGTTGTCGGTGGCAACGACTGTCGCCACGAAGTTTGCAACAGGCGCCTGACAGCTGGCGTTGGCGGCGGCGCTTAGCGCGTTGGTGTAACTCGTGACCGTTGGCGCGACGGTGTCGGCGGTTGCTTGCACGATGACTTGCGCACTCGTGGGCGTGGTCCCTACGACACCCGTCGCCGTGACGATGTAGGTTCCTGCAACCACATTCGACAAGTCCGCCGTCGTCGCGGTGAATCCGCTGGGACCCGTCCACGCAATCGTGACAGCATTGGTGATCGTGAGATCGACGGCGCCGTTGGCCAAGCCACAGGTTGTCGGCGTCATCGAAACAAACTGGATCACGGGGAACGAACCGACGACGAGGTTGTGATTGCTTCCTGCAGCGACGCGATTACAGAGTGGCGTCGAGACAGGCACCGAGCCTTGGCCGTTGTCATTGAGTCCCCACGCGACGACTTGCCCACTGGTTCGCAGCACGACGGTGTGATTGAAGCCCGCAGCAATCGCGGTGCACGAACCAAGGCCTGCTGGAACCTGACACTGACCAAAGGTGTTGTCGCCCCAACAGACGACCGTGCCCGTCGTGCGCAGCGCCACCGAGTGATCGAACCCTGCGGCGATGGCCGTGCATGTTCCAAGCGCCGCTGGCACTGTGGTCTGACCAAAGAGGTTGTAGCCCCACGCAGCGACGGTCCCCGCCGTACGGAGCGCAAGCGTGTGGTCGCTTCCTGCTGCAACGCGCGTGCAAGTTCCAAGGCCAACAGGCACGGTGGACTGTCCGAATCCGTTGTAGCCCCAACACGCGACCGTGCCAGCAGTCTTGACGGCAACACTGTGCGCTCCGCCACCAGCTGCTGCGATCACGGTGCCGAGCGTTCCTGGGATCGTGCACTGACCGTCGCTGTTGAGTCCCCAACACGAGAGCACGCCCGTCGTGCGAATGGCGAGCGTGTGGTAATGCCCCGCTGCGATCGCCGTGCATGTGCCGAGTCCCGCAGGGACGGCGGATTGCAAGACGCTGTTGTCGCCCCAACACGCGACGACCCCTGCGCTCGACAGCGCAACTGAGTGATCCGCGCCCGCAGCAACCTGCGAAGTGATGACGACGCCCGCAGGCACATTGCACTGGCCAAAGTCGTTGAGCCCCCAACACCCCACGAGACCATCCGCTCGCGCGAGTGCGGCGAGAGACAATGCAAGGAGCGGCGCGAAGAGACTTCGCGCGCGCAACGGGAGTGGACGGGGCACATCCATGGCGAGCATTGGAGCATAGCACACGATTTTGAGTGTTCTATCGGAACTGTCTGTTCCGTCGGAACTTATGCCATCCGATCCGTTCTCGGGCGAGCCGCATTGACAACGCCGCCCCACCAAGAGGCGGGGCGGCGTGGGTATCGGATGCGGTTCAGCGCTCGTTCACTAGCGCGGTCGTTGAACCTCATCGGGCGATTGCTCGGCGACGCCAGGGCTCAGCCCGAAGTCGCGCCGATCGAGCCAGCCGTTGTGATCGAGATCCGCCTTCACCAACGCGCCAAGACCGCGGCGTCGGAGCTCCTTCACGCTCACGCGTTCCACGGGCGCTGCACCCGTGAAGCCTCCGCCACAACTCTCCCCGCGAAGGAAGAAGTGCATGGCGATCCATGTGAAGTCGGCGTTGCTCACCACGGAGTCCGAGTTGAAGTTGGAGCGGCCATCCGCCGCCGCGTCGCCGAAGTCGATGTACCAGATGCCGAAGTCAAAGATGTCGACAGCGTCGTCCTCGTTGGAGTCTCCTTGGAGAAGCGTGAACGAAGACGCGTAGCGCGTGCCCACGATCGTCGTTGCGCCGAGATCCGTAAGCGAGTGCGCCACATCCTTAGCCAACGCGCACGGCGCGGTTGCCGTCACGGGAACTTGGATCCCCGAGAGTGCACCGACGCGATGGGTCGGATTGCCTGGGCTTGGCGCGAAGGGGACCACGACGAGGTTGCTCAACGCTCCGACAGTGAGCCGAATCGTGCGCGTGAACGGTGGAAAGTCCGGATCAAACGCGCCAACGAGTTCGAAAGTCGCATCGAAGAGTTGGTAGTTCCAAACCTCGACGGTCCTGTCAGCGACCGTCATGTTTCCAACCGCATCGGTCGCCTCCCAATGAACGGTTGAGACTCCGATCGGGAAGACTCCGCCGTCTGGCCAATGATTGAGCGCCTGTCCTGAGGGAAGTGTGATGAGGAGCGCAACGGTTGCCTGCGTGCACGCATCCGTTGCCGTGACCAACGGTTCCGTGACGACGGCACCAGCGGCGTTCCCCGCATCGGCAGGAATCGCGATCGATGCAAGGACGCCGACAAGCGTCGGCGGTGCGAAATCAAGGTCGAGAGGTGCAAGCGAAACGAGCGACGGAATCACGGCAATCTGATCCGCCGTCGTAAAGACCGCGTTCCACCCATTGATCTGGTCAAAGCGCACGAGCTGCACATCATGCGCGCACTCTCTCTCCTCCATGCGCACCGTGAACACGAGATCGAAGAGCGGACTCGACCCCACGAGGCCTGCGGGCGGCAGACCGCCAAGCGCAAAGAGCAGCTCACCTGGATTCGGAGTGACCTGCGCGATCTCGAGCGGGAATGCGCCACCAACCACAGGCACCGCGTCGACGAACTCAAGCCACTCTGCGTCATAGCGCATCGCGCAGTGCAGCCCGAGGAGTTGCACGATGGGCTGCAGCGTCACCGCGCTCACGCGTACGCGGAGTTCGCCACCAAGCACAGGCGGGCCTGAGATGAGATCCATCCGCAGCTCCACATCAAGGCAATCGATGCGGCCATCCCCATCGACATCAAGATCTGCGCTGCCACAACCGCAGACGCCGGGTGTGAGCTTGAGCGGATCGGTGGGGCAGCCGTCGCCAAAGGTGGCCGCGTATCCCGTGGGTTGCACGCAGGAGGTCACCGCGCTCTCAGCGACGCCGACACCGTCATGATCGACATCGAGGTACCAGACTGTCGGCAGATTGACCGCGGGGTTCGAGTCGTCGCAATCAAAGATCCACGGCGGCGGGCACACGTTGGGGTCGCAAGTCAGCACGAACTCGGTCTGCGAGGGGAATCCATCGCCGTCTAGGTCGAGGTAGCAGCGATGCACGGGCAACTCGTCGGTCTGCCCGTCGCAGTTGTTGTCGATGCCATCGCAGAGTTCTGGTGCGCCGGGGTAGATGCTTGCGTTGCCGTCGTTGCAATCGGTGTTGTTGGTCACAAACCCAGCAATCGGCGTGCAGGAGGCGGTCGCAACACCCGCGCCGTAGCCGTCAAAGTCCGCATCTATGTAGTAGTCGAGCCCAGTCGTCGTCGTGGGATCGTTCGGGCAGGCGTCATCGCAGTCACCGACACCATCGCCGTCGGAGTCGACGAAGCAGGCACACGCTGCGTATCCGCCTTCTGGAAGTCCAAGTGTTGGCAGAGTCCCCTGAAGGAGAGGCGAGACAGGCACGCCGAGTTCGCACACAAAGTGGCTGCTGCTTTCGTCGGTGAGCGTTGTCGTGCCTGCGTCTTCGTTGAACCTCAAGAGCAACTCTGTCTGCGCGTCGGCGAACACCTCGCACTCGAATGGCGGCGTGAACTCGTTGGCGGTGTAGCGCGCTCCCGCGCTGACGCGGATCCAATCAAGGTCGCCGAGAAAAGATGGAAGCACGGGACCAGGACAGCAGCCCGCTCCGTTTTGGAACATGCCAAGCGCCATCACGGAGTCGGGACGGTCGCCGTAGCAACCAATCGGGACGCCCGTCACCCGCAGCACGCCGTTGACATAGAGGCGAATCGTGCCACCCGTGTGGACATAGGCAAAGTGCAGCCACGCGTTGCTTGGAAAGTCAGCCAGCGTGCCAGCGAACGGTTGGGGGACTCCACTGGGATGCGACTCGAGACACGCTGACACGCTGTAGCTTCCGTCCGCGCCAAGGAGAATCGTCTTGTCCTCGAAGCTGTCTCGCTGCTCTGAAATCACTTGGCCGATCGCAGCGCCAGGCGCGAGACGAATCCGCATCTCGTAGGTGTAGTCGCCTTCGTTGTGGACGGTGTTTCCGTAGATGCGAATGACATCGCTGGTCTGATCAAAGCGCACATAGCCCGCATTTTGGGCGCGCGCTTGTGTGGTGCACAACGACAGAACACACGCAACGGCCAGCGCTGCGAACCACGACATCATGTTGGACTCTCTCATCGCTCGATCCTCAGTAGGCGACACGGGGCTCGTGTCGAACTTCACCCAATGGCAAGCGAAAACACCACGCACGCGCGACGGCCCGAGGCGCATGGAACACGCTGCTTGCAAGACGCGTTGTGAAACTCCACTAGTGACCCGCGCGAGGGACACGCGGATCGAGGATCTATGCGCCAACCGCGGGCGAGTCGCGCACGGTCAGCGCGAACATTCAGACTTCGCGGCGTGCGCGGCGCGATCGAAGTCGTGGCGCGAATCAGGGTTGGCTCCGCGCAAGGCCACTTGAGATTTCTCGACGCACGCACCGAAAAAGAACATCGGCCGCCTTGCGGCGGCCGATGCGTGGAATAGTCACTTCACTCTCGACGGATCAGTAGTCCTCGCCGCCGTGGCCTGCGCCGGCAGGAGCCTTCTCCTTCTTCTCCTTGATCTCGGTGATCGCGCAATCAGTCGTCAGCAGAAGGCCAGCGATGCTCGCTGCGTTCTGCAGGGCGATGCGCTCGACCTTGGTCGGGACGATGATGCCCGAGGCCACGAGGTCCTCGTACTTCTGCGTCGCGGCGTTGAACCCGAAGTTCACATCGCTCGACTCCTCGATCTTCTGTGCGACGACCGAGCCATCGATGCCACCGTTGGCCGCGATCTGTCGGCACGGAGCCGAGAGCGCACGCCAGACGATGTCAACACCCACGGCCTCGTCCTCGATCAGGCCCTTCTTGAGCTTGGCCAAGGCGCGACGCGCGCGGATCACGGCGGTGCCGCCGCCAGGAAGAATGCCCTCTTCAACGGCGGCGCGGCACGCATGCAGCGCGTCCTCGACGCGGGCCTTCTTCTCCTTCATCTCGACTTCGGTGGCTGCGCCGACATTGATCTGCGCCACGCCGCCTGCGAGCTTGGCCAGACGCTCCTGGAGCTTCTCGCGGTCGTAGTCGCTGGTGGTCATTTCGATCTGCGCCTTGAGCAACTCGATGCGCGCCTGAATGTCCTTGGTCTTGCCTGCGCCTTCGACGACGGTCGAGGCGTCCTTACCGATGGTGACCTTCTTGGCGCGGCCGAGTTCGGCGAGCGTGACGCTCTCGATCTTGATGCCGAGCTCTTCCATGATCGCCTGGCCGCCAACGACGACTGCGAGATCCTGCAGGAGTTCCTTGCGACGATCGCCAAAGCCTGGCGCCTTCACAGCGCAAACCTTGATGACGCCGCGGAGCTTGTTCACGACGAGCGTCGCGAGTGCTTCGCCATCGACATCTTCGGCCACGATGAGCAGACTCTTGCCGCCCTCAGCGATCTTGCCGAGAATCGGAAGGAGGTCCTTCGCGGTGGAGATCTTCTTCTCGAAGAGGAGGACATAGCAGTCCTCAAGCACGCACTCCATCGTCGCGGTGCTGGTGACAAAGTGCGGGCTGAGATAACCCTTGTCGAACTGCATGCCTTCGAGGAGCTCGACATGGGTCTCGAGGGTCTTGCCCTCTTCGACGGTGATGACGCCGTCCTTGCCAACCTTGTCCATGGCCTCGGCGATGATGTTGCCGATCTCCATGTCTTGGTTCGCGGAGCAGGCGCCGACCTGCGAGATCTCCTTCGATCCCGAGATCTTCTTCGACATGCGATGAAGCTCGTCGATGATGACGGTGACAGCCTTGTCGATGCCGCGCTTCACCGCGTTGGCGTTGGCGCCAGCGGTGATGTTGCGCAGACCTTCCTGGTAGATCGCCTCGGCATAGACGGTCGCGGTGGTGGTGCCGTCGCCAGCGTCCTTGGACGCCTTACTTGCGACTTCCTTCACCATCTGCGCGCCCATGTTCTCGTAGGGATCCTCGAGTTCGATCTCCTTGGCGACGGTGACGCCGTCCTTGGTGACCGTGGGGGCTCCGAAGGCCTTCTCAAGAACGACCACGCGGCCCGATGGACCGAGGGTGACCTTGACGGCGCGGGCGAGCTTCTGCACGCCGCGGAGAATCCGCTCGCGGGCGTCGTTGTCGTATGCAATTTGCTTGGCTGCCATAGGGGTTCTGCACTTTCTTGCGCGTGTGCGCGTGATGTATGTGATTCGCTACCCGATCTCGACCCAGGCCACTCGCTCGGCATCGACGATGTAGACGTGCGATCCGTCGGTGACCTTCACCAGTCCATCGGCCTCGCACGGGATCAGCATGGCGCGCTTCACGATGCAGCTCGACGCGTGGTCGAACTCGATCCGAAGATCGCGCTGTCCGTTGAGCTCACTGAAGGCGAGCCTGAGTTTCTCGTGCGTCATAGAGGGCCTTGCTCTGCAATCCGCCACGGATCAGTCCACGACGCCGAGGATGTCTTCCTCAGTCATGATGAGCAGCGTCTCGCCGTCCATCTTGAGCTCGGTGCCCGCGTACGAAGTGAAGATGACGGTGTCGCCCTTCTTCACAGTGAACGGGGTGAGCTTGCCGTTGTCCTTACTGCGATGACCATCGCCGAGCGCGACGATCTTGCCCTGCTTCGGCTTCTCTTTGCTCGACTCGGGAAGGAAGATGCCGCTGTCGGTCTTGGAGGCGGCCTCTTGTCGCTTCACGAGGATCTTGTCACCGAGGGGTCGAAACTTCATGTCTTGCTCCTTGCTGATCGCGTTGCGCGTGTGAATGGGTAGAAGAATGTACTGGACGGGTCTAGATGTTGAACAGGGATCATGCCGCGGGCCAGTGATCGCGGTAGTGCCTGCGCACCACCCGCTCAAGCGCCTGCAACATCGATTCGATAGGCACGGGGTCCTCGAACACCGTAAACGCGCCGTCGCGCAAGGCTTCGGCAAGGATGCGGGCGCTCTCGGAGGGATCCGATTGCCGCGGCTGCACGACAATCGTTGGTGGCGGCTGCTCAAGCCGACGCAGCAACTGCAGAACGCGCGGGCCCGCAGGAACGGCACGAACGCCCTGTTGCGCGCGCGTCGAGTGCATCGGGATCGAAAGATCGATCACCGCAATGTGCACCTGCTCCCGGCGAATGACCTCGGAAGCCTCATCGCCACTCTCGGCCCGCAGACAGTGAATGCCGATGCGGTCGAGGATCAGCGGAAGCTGGTCGGCGAAGGCGTGCTCACGCCACCCGCCGTAGGTCAGCAGCAAGTTGAGCGGCCGCCGCGGCGCACTTCCTTCAGAACCCGCGGAACCCATCGGACCAAGCCGCGAACTCGCGGTTTGGTCGGGGTCGGGGCTGTAGAGGCAGAGGCGCATGGGCTGAGGTTCGAACCAACGAGGAAGAACGAGGAGCGGCGGCTTTGCAACGACCGTGCCAGAGCTCTCGCTGTGAGCTCACGGGATACAGGACGAGCTGTCGGAGCTCTCGACTCGGCGGGTCTCGCGCAACGAGAGTCTTCGCGGCGACTTTGAACCGAGCTCACGGTGACTCCGAGAGCAATAGCAGCAGAGCTCTGCGCGCAAGATCGTTCTAGGCATGGAGTTAGAGCGCGAGCTCTCCGAGAGCTCTCGCCAGCTCGTCACGGGATCAGCTCTCGTTGGAGCTTTGAGCTTGCACTCAGCTCGAGCGAGTCACCTGCTCCTTCGAGCCGCACCGCCGCGCGATTCGACAACCCGCGCCCGCTGAACCAAGACGGTCTGCCAACTTGGCACACCCGCAGGGCGCCCGTCCCCTGACGCCTCTCGGATACCGCGCCCACGCCGGGTTCTCTATCTTGCCCCTCCCATGTCCAATGCTCTGCGCATCGCCGACCTCTTCAAGCACCACGCCGACCACCTCGGCACGAAGGTCACGGTCCAAGGCTGGGTGCGAACCCGCCGCGATTCCAAGGCGGGGATTTCCTTCGTCGCCATCACCGACGGCTCCTGCTTCGACACCGTGCAGGCGGTGGTGCCCAACACCGTCGCCAACTACGAGAGCGAAGTGCTCAAGCTCACCGCGGGTTGCTCGGTGGAGATCACTGGCACGGCGGTCGCAAGCCAGGGCAAGGGACAATCGGTTGAGATTCAAGCCGAGTCGATCAAGGTCTACGGATTCGTCGACGACCCCGACACCTACCCGATCTCGCCTAAGCAGCACTCGTTTGAATACCTCCGCGAAGTCGCCCACCTGCGCGCGCGAACCAACACCTTCGGCGCCATCGCGCGCGTTCGCCATTGTCTGGCGATGGCGGTGCACCGCTTCTTCCACGAGCAGGGTTACCTGTGGGTGCACACGCCGATCATCACGGGCAGCGATTGCGAAGGCGCGGGTCAGATGTTCCGCGTCTCGACGCTCGACTTCCTGAACATGCCCAAGACTCCCGAAGGCAAGATCGATTACGCGCAGGATTTCTTCGGACGCGAGACCAATCTCACCGTGTCGGGCCAGCTCAATGTCGAGACCTGGTGCATGGCGCTCTCGAAGGTCTACACCTTTGGACCGACCTTCCGCGCGGAGAACTCCAACACCTCGCGCCATCTCGCCGAGTTCTGGATGATCGAGCCTGAGATCGCCTTCGCCGATCTTCATGTCGATGCGAAGCTCGCGGAAGACCTCTTGAAGTTCATGTTCAAGGCGCTGCTTGCTGAGCGCATGGACGACATGAAGTTCTTCGCCGAACGAATCGACAAGGGCTGCATCGAGCGCCTGGAGAAATTTGTGAGCGCGGACTTCGCGAAGCTCGACTACACCGACGCGATTGCGGCGCTCGAAGACGCCGTCAAGAAGGGCGTGAAGTTCGAGTACCCCGTCAAGTGGGGCATCGACATGCAGAGCGAGCACGAGCGCTGGCTCACCGAGACCTACATCGGTCGTCCCGTTGCGGTGATGAACTATCCGAAGGACATCAAGGCCTTCTATATGCGACAGAACGACGACGGCAAGACCGTCGCGGCGATGGACATCCTCGCTCCTGGTATCGGTGAAATCGTCGGTGGCTCACAGCGCGAGGAGCGGCTTGAGCTCCTCGACAAGCGCCTCGACGAGATGGGTCTGCACAAGGCCGACTACTGGTGGTACCGCGACCTGCGCCGCTACGGCACCGTGCCACACGCAGGCTTCGGTCTCGGCTTCGAGCGCGCGATCATCTACGCCACGGGCATGGCGAACATCCGCGATGTGATCCCCTTCGCCCGCGCACCGAAGTCGGCGAGTTTCTGAGCGGGGTCTATGGGCAGTTCGGACACCCTGTCGGGTGCTGCTGAATCCCTGCCACGGGAACACACTCGCGAACGGCGCACGAAAGCCCTGGCCAACAATCGCAGTTCGTCAGGTTGTCGCAAATCTCCGCCGATCCGGATGTGTGTGGCCCAGACACTTCCACCCACACGCAGGTCGACGCGGGTTTGCACCCCTCGGCGGTCGTCAGCTTGAAAAATGCCTGCTGTCCCGACGGGCATGTGAGCACGGGGCAGCTGCCGAGAAGTTGCTCGATGCAGATCGTGCCCACGCTTTGGCGCGTGTACTTGCGGGAGGTCCCGGCGCAGTAGTAGGTGGTGACCGTGTAGTAGTCACAGCCTTCGCCGCCAACGGTTGGTTCCTTACCAAAGATTGCAATGTGGGCGAGACGGTTCGCTTCGACTGGCGTGTATCCAGCGCATTCAAAGTTGTCCGCGCAGTTCTCGAATGCACCGCCTGGAACCCGCTGCCACACCGGAGGGTCCTCGAAGCGAACGGGCGCGGGATTGGCCCCCGCTGCAGAGTGCCGAGTCGCGATCGAGGCTGATCCCAAGACACTGGTCAACACAAACGACCACAGCGTCACGCCAAGCAATAGCTGAATCATGATTCCTCCAAGGTGTGCTTCAAGTTCTCTTGCTGCCGTTCATCACACACCCCAATCACAGCCGAGTGCGAGGTGCGCGATGGCATCCTCCACTCCCTAGGTTGCACTGTCAAGGA
Source organism: Planctomycetaceae bacterium (assembly GCA_947490615.1). Classification (GTDB taxonomy): domain Bacteria; phylum Planctomycetota; class Phycisphaerae; order Phycisphaerales; family SM1A02; genus QWPT01. The sequence goes on from CANLHK010000010.1 coordinate 89,300, forward strand.
CGAGTCTTGAAATGGAGATCCCCTCTCTGAACGCCCGCGGTGCAACCACCGCATGGTGTCCTCAAGCATGCGCTCCAGCACGGGCCGAGCCTCTCGGGATGCAGACGAGGTGCAGGCGTTCGCAGCCTCTTCACACGACAATCCGTCGCGATGAAACAGCACCGCGCACCAATCCGGGTCGCTGGATTGGTGCGCGGTTGGTGCCAGACACTGCCGTCGTCAGAGCTCCAGCTCAAACCCCACCACCGTCTTCGCGCCGCCTTCCGCTTCAATCTCGACCCAGAGTTTCGAGCCATTGGGCAGTGGATTGGGAACCTCGGCGTGGGTGTGCCAGTTGTCGTGTTCGATGGCGGCCTTGGCCTTGATCGAGCCCTTCGCATCTTCGGTGCCAATCCAGAAGCGCACTGCGGAAACCTTGGCGCCGCCCGTGACCCACACATCGATGGGTGCTTCGTCGCCCGCTTTGATCGCGCCATCGCGCGAGGCCTTGATCTTGAAGCCGCCCTGCTCCTGCTCGCCAAGTTGCGTGACGGGGCCGTGGTCGTCATGCCCGCCCGTGGTTTCAGCCTTGGTTTCAGCCGTGGTTTCAGCCTTGGTTTCACCTGCCGCAGGTGCAGCCGCGGCGTGATCGTGATCATGACCGTCCGCGTGCTCATGCCCGTGATCCTCGGTGGCAGTCGCGGCTGGTTGGTTGGCGCGATCGCAACCAACCACAGGCAACATGGAACAGGCGTAGATCGAAGTCAGAGTAAGTGTCGTGAGGGTGGTGGAGTGCTTCATGGAATGTCCTTCGGTCGCTGCATGGAACGGAATGGGTCAAGACGAAACGCGAGCGCGTAGCCCGCGGGTACGACAAACAGATTCAGGAGTGTCGACGAGACCAGCCCGCCGAGTACGACGATGGCCAACGGCGCAAGCAACTCGCTGCCAGGTTTCCCTGCGGCCAATGCGATGGGAAGAAGCCCGAGTGTCGCAGTGAGCGCGGTCATCAGGATGGGCACGAGTCGTTCAAGCGAGCCACGCAGGAGCGCTTCCTCGCGCGAGCACGACTCATGCGTCTCAAGATGCGCGTAGTGATTCACGAGGAGGATGCCATTGCGCACGGCAATACCGAAGAGCGTCACGAAACCGACCATGCTCGCAATGGAGATGACGGGCGCCACGAAGCGCGCGTCGCCAAGACCGCACAAGGCCAGCGTGTTGCCCACGAGCGACGGTGACTCGGTGATGTAAATCGCCGCGATGCCACCGATGAGCGCGAGCGGAAGATTCAGCATGACCAACAGCGCGGTGCGCGTGCGTCCCGTTCCTGCGCGCAGCAGAAGGAACATGACGATCGCCACGACCACACCCATGGTCAGGATGGTGCGACTCGCCGACTGTTGCGCCTCGAATTGCCCACCGTAGTGGACGGTGCAACCCGCGCGCTCCACAATCGGATCGACGCGCCCACGCACGGCCGACACCAAGTCGCCAAGGTTGTATCCCGCTGCGACATTGGTCGAGACGATTGCTTTGCGGCGCGCGTTTTCACGCGTGATCAGGTTGCTGGTGCGCTCAGGCGCAATGTCGGCGACCTCGCGCAACCGCACCGTCGCGCCTGCGGCTCCATGCAGGAGCAACTCACCGACCTGTTCAATGCGCGCGCGGTCTTCTTCGGCAAGACGCACCACAAGATCAAGACGGCGCGTGCCCGCGCCCGTCTCGGTGAGGTTCACCTCCGCGACCCTCTCGCCGTAGAGCGCCTGCTTCACCTGCACCGCCGCAGCGCCAGGCGTGAGTCCTGCGGCGGCGAGATCCTGGGCGCGATAGCGAATCGGAAGCGAAGTCACCAGCACTTCGCGGTTGGCGTTCACATCGCGAGTTCCATCGATGGCCCGAAGTTCGACCTCGATTTCCTTGGCGACGCGGCGCAGCGTCTCAAGATCATCACCAAACACATTGATCGCAATCGCCGCGGGTGTGCCTGAGAGAAGATGCGACAAGCGATGCTCGATCGGTTGCCCCACCATCGTCGTGATCCCTGGAACATTGCCGAGGATCCTGTCGATCTCCGCGCGCACCGCGTGTTGTGACGCGCCAGGCGCCATCGTCACTTCGATCTCTGAACTGCTGACAGGCTCCGCGTGCTCGTCGCGCTCGGCACGCCCAGTGCGTCGCGTCACACTCAACACGCCATCGATCCCGATGAGCTGCCCTTCAACACCGTTGGCAAGGCGATCGCTTTCGACGAGCGAGGTTCCTGGTGGCGCCATGAGGAACACCGTGAAGGTCCCCTCGTTGAAGGCAGGAAGAAACGAGCTGCCAAAGTTCCACGCCAAGGCCAGTGACGCGACTGCCAGCCCAAGGGCGCCGCTCACGACGGCAACGCGTCGACGCAGCGCCGCACGAAGCAGCGGCTCATACCAACGCTTGAGCCAACGGACCAGCGGTCCATCGCCATGCACCGCGCTCCCAGCGGCGTTCGAGAAGAGCAACGCGCAGAGTGCGGGCGTGACCGAGAGCGCCACAAACAGCGACGCCAGAATCGACACGATGTAGGCGATCCCCAGTGGCTGGAAGAACCGCCCTTCGAGTCCCTTCAGGAACAAGAGCGGCACGAAGACCATGCAGATGATCACCGTCGCGAACACGACCGACGAGCGGATCTCGTTACTCGCGGAAAAAATCACCTCGACCGAAGTCCGCCGCGTTTCGACTGGAGCCGCCGCGTTCTCGCGCAGTCGCCGCAGCACATTCTCAACATCGATGATCGCGTCATCGACGAGTTCACCGATCGCAACCGCGAGGCCTCCGAGCGTCATCACATTGATCGAGAGTCCCAGCGCCCACAGCACCAGGAGCGCCACCGCCAGTGAGAGCGGAAGTGCGGTGAGCGTGATCACCGTCGCGCGGAAGTTCAGAAGGAACAGCACGAGCACGATGGCGACGATGATGCTCGCTTCGACCAGCACTCGCACGACATTGCCGACCGAGCGTTCGATGAAGCGCGAGGCGCGAAAGGGATCGCGGTTCAGGACGACGCCAGGAGGCAACGAGCGCTCGACGCCATCAAGCGCCTCATCAAGCGCGTCCGTCAGGGCGAGCGTGTTGGTCCCTGGCGACTTCTGCACACTCACCACCACGGCGGGAACGGCGCGATCGGCGGCGGTTCCGCGCTTGGATGCTGCGCCGAGCCGCACCGACGCGACATCGCCGATGGTGATCGGTGCACCTTCATCCATGCGCACGAGCGTGCGGGCGATGTCATCGACGCTGCGCACTCGCGCCAGCTGACGCACGGGCAATTCCTGGTGATCCACATTGGCGAGGTAGCCCGCCGTTGCCGTGCTGTGCGCGCTGCGCGCGGCCTCGACGACTTCTTCGATGGAGATCCCGTGCAGTGCCAGTCGCTCCTGTCGAACCTCGACTTGAAACTGCGGCAATTCACCACCGATGGCGACCACTTGCGCCACACCAGGCACCGCGAGCAATCGATTGCGCAGCGTGAACTCCGCAAACGACCGCAGTTCCAGCGGCGAAGTGCGGCCATCATCGGCACGCAGCGCGACGAGCATGACTTCACCTGTGATGCTCGTGACGGGCGTGATCTCCGCGTGCACATCTGGTGGCAGCGCTTCGCGCACCGCTGCGAGTCGCTCGGAGACCAACTGCCGCGCGCGATAAAGATCGGTGCCCCAATCAAACTCCACCCAGACGATCGCAAGACTCGTGGCACTCGCGCTGCGCACGCGCCGCGCACCCGCAAGTCCGTTCACTGCGGTCTCGATGGGAAAGGTGACGGACGACTCGACCTCGTCGGCGGCAAGGCCACCCGCTTCGGCCATGATCACGACCGTTGGCGCATTGAGCTCGGGAAACACATCCACGGGCATCTCGCGCAGCTTGAGCCCCGCGAACAACGCGAGCAAACCCGCGACGGCGACGACCTGTGCAGCGTTACGCAGTGAGAAAGCAATCAAGCGAGAGAGCATGTCAGTCCTTGCCCTCGTGGAAGGTGCCGTCGGAGTGGAAGTGCCCACCCTTGGGAATGGATCCGCTCGTCGCGAGCAACAACTGGTAGTTCCCCGCGACGACGATCTCGTCGCCTTCCTTGACGCCGCTTTCGATGGCGACCCAGCGGCCGTCATCGACGCCGAGATCTGCCTCCATGCGAATCACCAGATCCGCGTTCTTGGGATCACGCCGAAACACGATGGGCGTCGCGCCATCGCGAACGACTGCCGCCAGCGGAATCGCGAGAGCCTCACCCGCACCCTCGAGCGTGACCTCGAGTGAGGCCGCCACACCCGCGCGTGCCCAGGACGCAAGAACCTCGGGTTGCACCACGACATCAATGGTGCGTCCATCAGGGTCGGCGGTGACGCCAAGTGCGAGCACGCCGACCATCGACTCGATCGCGACACCCGCGCTCGGCGCGACAATTGTGCACCGCAGTCCATCGCGCAGACGCCCAAGATCTCCCTGCAAAGCGCGCGCACGGAGTCGCACTTGTTCGGGCTGCACGATCGAAAGGACCTGCGCGGATTCTTCCGCCAGTCCGCCTTGCGTCACGAAGAGCGCCTCCACGACGCCAGGCGCGACCGCACAGACGGTGTACGAGCCATCGTCAGACTGCGCACAGGCGCTCACTGCGCGCAACGCGTCTTGTCGCGCGCGAAGCGTTCGCAGCGTCGACTGTGCCTGCTTCTCTTCGGCATCGAGTGACGCGTGCTTCTCCATCGCGTCCGCCAACTCGGCCTGCGTCTCGATGAGCGCCGCGCGTGCCTCGGTGTATTGCGAAGCTCTCCCACCACCGGCGGCGCGCAGTTCATCGAGTTGCGCGATGCGCTGCTTCCACAGCGCGACTTGTTCGGAGCGACTCTTGGCATGCTCCGCGTGCGCGACGCGCAAGGACTCCATCGACGCGACCTTGGCCTCGGTCGCGAGGATCTCTTCGAACAATCCGCGCCACGACGGTGCGTCAAGGCGATAGAGCGGTGTGCCAACCTCAACGCGTTGATACTGCGTCACCAGCAGCTCCGCGCGCCCGCCAAGCGGCGCGTGGTATTCACGGCGCGCAGTCGGAGTCAGCTCGAAACGCCCAGGAATGCGCAGAGTGCGGGCCACATCGCGTCGCTCCACGCGTGCGAAGGTGATGCCGAGATTGCGGCGCACCGCATCGGGAATGTCGACGCGGTTGGTGATGGGCGCAGCCTCGTTGGTCGCAGCCGCCGCGTCGGGTTTGACGCCATTCTTGGCATCCCCACGCCCACACGCAGTGAGCGCGAGCAGGCAAAGAAGCGAAGCGAGCATTGCGTGACGCAGGAAACAGTTCATGGAGTAGTTCCTTCCGCGCGACGAGCCGGCGTCACCGGCCCCGCGAGTTCTTCAAGGTCGATTCCTGCCAGCGCGTCGTCGCGACACGCCGCCGTGAGCAGTCGCCGCGCTTCGTCCTGCTGTTTCATGCTCTCAAGAAGCAGCAGCGTGTCGACCTCGCCAAGGCGAGCGACTTCCTTTGACTCTGCGTATTGCGTGCTGACCAGCGGCAACAGCGTTGTTTCGATCATCCCGCGTTGGGCCCGCGCTGCGGCGCGGCGCGACTGGGCCGCGGTCAATTCGCCCAACACGCGCTCGAGCTCCGCTTCCGTCTGGCCGCGCGCGGTTTCCCGCGCTGCGTCAGCCTCGGCGATTCCTTGGCGATTGCCGCTGAAGATCGGAAGCGTCACGCCCACGCCGAGCACCGCTTGCCTGTCGCCATCTTGCTCACCAAATCCAGGTGCGAGAAAGAGGTCAGGCCACTGCGCACGAATCTCCAACGCGAGTCGTTGCTCGGCGACCTCGTACTGCGCGTACGCAAGCAGCAACGATGGATTCGCGCTTTCGGCTCGCGCCAGCAACGACGCGTCGTCGTCCTTGGCAAAGCCCTCTGCACACGCGAAGCCACTTCGGAAGTCTGCTTCGATTGAACCTTCGCTGCGAGGCGCAAGTCCGAGGAGCGCTTCCATCTCCTGACTGACGCGCCGAATCTCCGCACCGCGCGCCGCCAACGCGACCTCAAGCTTGGCGCGCTCGATGTGGAGGAGCCGTGCCTCGATGCGCGGAAGTTCACCCGCGACCTCCATGTGCTCGACAATGGTGAGCACTTGGCCCACGCGCTCAAGATGCTCGCGCGCAGCAGAGAGATCCGCCGTCAGCGCAACCCCGCGAATCCAGAGGCGTCGCACTTGCGCCACCACACGCCACTCGTCCCGCGCGACACGCGCGAGTTCTGCGCGATGCTCCGCAGAGGCCGTCGCGCGTTCGAGTTCGAGTCGACCTGAGAGTGGCAGCGTCAACGCGAAGGACGCAAGCGCCTCCACTCCACCCGACACGCCGCCAATCACCTGCGAGAGATCCACGCCAAGCGTCGGATCGGTCCAGAGTCCTGCGTTGTCCGCGGTGGCCCGAGTGACGCCCGCCTCGAGGCGCGCAGCGCGCAACTCGCGATTGAAGACGAGCGCGATGACTTCGGCTTCCCGCAGCGAAAGCCCATCGGAAGCCTGGAATCCGTCGAGCGCGAAGGAAGGCTCATCCACTGTCCGCGCGAGAAACGCGCGACGCGCCGATGCTGCGTCGAGCGGCTTCGCTTCGTAGGTCGTACACGCGGAAAGCAGCGTCATTGCTGCAATCACCGCTGCAACCACACTGGTCTTGTGCTTCATCATGAAGTGGGCTCGCTGTCGTTGGAGGAATGGACAACCGTTGCGACATGCGCACGGCGTCTTCCACCTAGATCAGGAGCCGCGTCATCGCGCGCGATCGAACTTGGTCGGTCGCATGCCAGAGGTCGTGCCACGGTGCTGCTTGCACTGCGAGCGTGTGCTTCGCATTCGCGAGCCCCACCTCGACCGTGGTGATCGCCCATGGAATTTGCGTCCACAAGCGCCACTCGCCAAGCCGCAGTTCGGCACGCGCACGAGGTGAACTCGTGTCGTCAGGTAACGCGACATGGAAATGGCAACCGCACGGATCCGCGTCCGCGCCAAGTTCGTGCGTCGCGCTGGCGATCAACTGGAAAACTTTGGTGCTCTGCACCTCGTGATGCCGCGCGTCATGCGCGTGGCAATGCGTCGTGCCATCGGCATGCGCATGCGCATGCGAGTGCGACTGCGAGTGTTCCGCCGCGCAGCGCGAGTGCCGATCGTCCGCACCTGCCGCGATGCAAAGCACACTGCCTGGCGACATGCCCGCGAACACCTGCGCGAGCAGAAGCAGTGGAAGCATGAGGCGTGTGACGAAGGTGCGCATGAAGAGGGTGGACCGTGGCAAGGCCGCGGACAGTGATCGGCAGCGGAAATCCTATCGTGCCAAAAGGAATGCAAGACGAGCCGAGCCTCCCATCAAGACGCGAATAACTCGAAAGAAGTAGGATCGAACCCATGCCCACCTGCAACATTGACCAGCAAGGAAAGACCATCCGCTTTGTGCTCGGTGCGCTCGTGGAAGCCGTTGGCCTGCTCCTCGGCGTGCTCTGGTTCCTCGATTGGGTACCAAGCTGGGTCATTTGGCCCGCTGTGGGAGTTTGGATCGTGGGGATCTCCCTCCTTGTGCAAGCTCTCCTCGGCTGGTGCGCGGCTCGAGCCATCGGCATCGACACACCGCGTTGATGCAGCCGAGATTCTGCTCGGATTCAGCGTTGAATCACGGTCGCTGAATCGACATACTCCTGCAGATGCCCGACAGCATGTTGGCGCCCACGGAAGACTTGACGACGCTGCTCAACGCAGCCGCTGAGGGTGGCGCTGCCGAGATTGACCGCTTGTGGGCCGCGATCCATGGTGACATGCAGGAGATGGCGCGCCGCGCCTGCGCCTCGGAAGGTCAGCGATGGCAGTTGCAACCGACGATGCTCGTCAACGAGCTCTTTCTCAAGATGTTTGGACCCGAAGTCGCGCACACGAGTTGGGATGACCGTCAGCATTTCTGGGGATCGGTCGGACGGGCGATGGGTCAGTTTCTCATCGACCTTGCCCGCAGGGACTCCCGTGCGGTTCGCGGCGGAAATCGCCAGCGCATCCCCATTGCCGTGATCGCGGGAGAACTTGAGGATGCGACCCGCGCCCTGTCGCCCGACGCCATCGCCGCGCTCGAAGCCCTGAACGAGCTCGACCTCGAATCACCTGAGACAGCACTGGTTGCGCGCATGCGGTTTCTCAATGGCTTCTCCATCGAGGAGACCGCCACGCTGCTCGGGATCGCGCCACGGACGGTGAGCAAGCGATGGAATTTTGCGCGCGCGTGGTTACGGCGTGCGATCGACGAGGCGATTCAGCGCATGGAGAGGTGACCGCGTGCAAGGCGCACGGTCAGCGTCCAACCGAGCCGCCGATGCAGACACCCACCAACGGCACAACCACACCGTCGTCGGTTCGACAACAGTCCACCGAGGATCTGTTCGAACTCGTGCGGCAGCTTCCAACCGACGAGCGTGAGGCTGCCATCGACGCGGCGAGCAGCGATCCGTGGGTGCGCGCCGAAGTGCTATCGCTGCTTGGGTTTGACGGCGGCACCGTGGTCACGCGCGGTGAGCGACGCGAGCGACGCTTCGATGCGGAGTCGTGCATCGGCCTCTCCTTCGGCGGCTTCACCTTGCAAGAAGTGATCGGTGTCGGTGGGATGGGCACCGTCTTCGCCGCCGAGCAAGAATCACCCGCGCGCGCCATCGCGGTGAAGGTGCTGCACTCGGCCATCGCGCGACCGACGACGCTCGCGCGCTTTCGCAAGGAGTCGGAGTTCCTTGCGAAGCTCGATCATCCAAACATCGCGCGCGTGATCGCCGCTGGCACGCTTTCGATGCCACGCGATGGACGGGCGCGGCCGTACTTCGCGATGGAGCTCGTGGAGGGCGGGCGTTCGATCACGCGCTGGGCGCGAGAGACGCACGCCTCACGCGAAGCCATCGTGCGCGCCTTCGCCACTGCTTGTGACGCTGTGGGCTCAGGCCATCGGCGCGGCATTGCGCACCTCGATCTGAAGCCTGGCAATGTGCTGGTGTCCTTGAGCGGCGACATCAAAGTCATCGACTACGGAATCGCGCGCTCGGTCACTCGCACGCGAGAAGACGAAAAGTCTCGCGCGACGACGACGGCCACCGCGGATCGCGACGCGTCCATCGATGCTGGTTTCGCAGGCACGCCGCAGTACATGAGCCCTGAGCAATTCGCACGCGATGATGCGGTCGTCGATTCGCGCGCCGATGTCTATGCACTGGGCATGATCCTCTACGAGTTGCTCACGCACCGACTCCCCTACGACACGCGCGGCATGACCTTGTCGGAGTCGACCGAACTCGCGCGCCACACTGCGCCGACGCCGCTGCGACGCCTCGACTCGACACTTCCACGCGACCTTGAGGCGATCACGCTCAAGAGTCTCGCCAAGAATCCACATGCGCGGTACGGCTCCGCCTCGGAGCTCGGCGATGATCTTCGGCGCTGGCTCGCGGACGAACCTGTCGTTGCTGGACCGCCGCGCGCAGTCGACGCTGCGCTGCGTCTGGTGCGGCGCAATCCGCTGTTGGCGTTCTTCTCGGTGACCACGGTCCTCGCGGTGGCCGTTGGCGTGGTGGTCTCAGCGTGGTATGCGAGACAGACGGCTGATGCGGAAACTCGGCTGTTCTACAACACAGCAGTCTACGACCTGAAAGTGGCTGACCTCGCGGGAGACAATCAAGCCACGGTGGATACCCACCTTCGCAAAGTGCCCGACACGATGCAGCAATGGGAGTGGCGACACCTCCGCACGCGCGGGCCAAGCACCGAAATCTTCGCGCGCACTCCCTCGGAGTCTCTGTCCGTCGCCGCGAGTGACGACTCAAACGAAGTCATCGCGGGCGTCACGGGGGGAGACCTGTTGATCGCCGATTGCGCAAGGATCCGCGCTCCTGAGCGGCGCGACCTTCGATCGTTTTTCGACGCGCCCATCTCGGCGCACTTTCTCTCGGTGGCGCCCGCGGACAGCGGACGCACCGTCCTCCTCTGTACTGGCGAAGGCAAGCTTCTGTCGCTCCATCGCGATACGAACACCGCCTACACCCTGCTTGCCAGTGGTGCACGATGCGCCATCGTGTCGGGCTCGCTCATCGCCGTTGGTCGCAACGACGGAACCGCCTGCTTGGTGGATAGCGTGGCGGGTGGCGTCATCGCTGAGTGCCCGCCCTCGACTCCAACCGATGATGTCTGCCTAGCGAAACAGGGGCGCGCAGCGTTGTTCAGCCTGACCGATGGTCGACTTCGCTACATCGACATCGACCCCGACGCACGCACGGTTCGCGAGCGTTGGCTCACCACTCCGCGCGACACGACCTCGCGCGCGGCGGCGATTTCACCCGATGGCAGCACGGTCATCGCCAGCTGGCGCGATGGCAGCATCACCCGACACGATTCGAAGACGGGCGCGACACTCGCCACGAAAGACCTCTCGGGCGGCACGGTCTACGACCTCGCGATCTCGCCGGACAACCACACGGTGGCCGTGAGCAGTTGGGCGCGCACCATTCGTGTCGTCGACGCCACCACGCTCAAGGTCGTCAACAAACTCGCGGGGACCGATGCACCCGTCTGGGGGATTGACTTCACCCGTGATGGAACGCGTCTGGTCGGTCGAATGACGCCGCGCCTCGCTCGCCATGGTGGCGCGCCCGCGCACGAGGACTACATCGGCGCTTGGAACTTCGACGAGCCCGCACCTGCAACGGTGACGCGCGATCTCCACGCCACGCTTCGGACCGCGACGCATGGACCAACGCCAGGGCTCTTCACCGCCGTCACCAGTGCCAACGATCTGATCGAGTTTGACGCGGGCGCGCCCAACGACGCGCCACGAGTACACACGACGCTCTCGGAGAGCGCGAGCATGGTGACGCGATCCAACGGATGGATCATCGTGGGTTCCACCGCAGGTTCCGTCGAAGCACTGCGATTCGAAGAGGGCGCGACGCAAGTGACCAGCGCCTGGCGCGTCAATGTCCATCCCAACGCCATCAGTGGACTCGCGATCAGTCCTGATGAACGCTCCATCGCCGTCGGTGATGACCGCAATCATGTGGCAATGCTCGACCTCAGCAACGGCGCGCAGCGTTGGCGCGCCGACATTCCACCGCAGCACCACCGTTCGTGGAGAGGCGGCGTTCGCCAACCGATCTTCCTCGACGACGGCGCCTCGATCTTCTTTGCGACTTGCCTTCCTGAAGCTCCCTACCAGATCTATCACACGATGAGTGGGAATCTCGGCAACAGCCGATCCCTCGGCAGCAACGGCACGCTTGAATGGGAGTCGGGCGTGCTGCGCAAGAGCGATGGCCGCGTCTATTTGATCGGAGTCGTCGGATACATGGCTGCACTGGGCGATGGCGCGATGCATGACTTCAAAGAGGTTGCACAGAACGGCGGCATGCTCTGCAGCGACAAGGAGCAAACACGACTGTTCGTTGCCACGCGCGACAGTTCGGTGTGCGGTCACCGCCTTCGAACCACTGGACGCCTTGCTGCGACTCGACGCGCCGCCTGGAGATCCGCTGGCGATCGGCTTCGACGACGGGCGCGATGAACTCTCCGTCCTGACCAAGCGCGGATTGCTGCGAACTTGGAACACCTTGGCGAAGCCTCGGTTCATCCCGCCTGAACTCTCGGAAACGATCACGCCGACGAAGCACGGTGAACTCCCCACCAATGCTGCGCCGCGCGCTGCGAATCAGCGTTGACTATCCTCGCGGCCCATGTCAGAGCCCGAGGACCGCTCCAATTCCAACAAACCAGCTGACGCGCAGAAGCCAAAGTCGCCGCCTACGCCGACGACGCTGCATGGACTTCGCGCAGTCTGGCGCTTTGCCGATGGTGAGCGCCGCGCGTTCGCCGCGGCAGTCGTCGCGCTCTTTTTCGCAGCGGGCTGCCTCTACCTCGTCCCGTTGGTTCCGCAGTCGATTTTCGACACGATGTTTGGCGAGACCGCGAAGGCCAGCGCGCTTTCGCGTCGCATTGTCGAGGCGCTCGGCGGACTCGACACGCTGCGCGATCGCTTGTGGCTCCCCGCGTTGGTGATGATCCTCTTGACGGCCCTCTCTGGTGTGGCGATTCATCTCAAGACGCGCTTTGCAGCGGGTGCCGCCGAACGGATCGCACGACGCATGCGCGATCGGATGTACGACCATGTGCAGCGTCTTCCCTGTGACACACTTGATGAAATTCCTTCGGGCGATTTGTTGCAGCGCTGCACCTCGGACATCGAAACGCTGCGCACCTTTCTCAACAGCCAGGCGCCCGAAATCTGTCGCGCGCTGTTGATGATGCTCGTCCCGCTGCCGTTGATGGCCGCGCTGGATTGGCGCATGGCGCTGGCGTCGGTGGTGTGCGTCCCCGTGATGCTGCTGTTCACGGCGGTTTCTTTCCATCGCATGGGTCCTGACTTCGGCAAGAAGGAAACTGCCGAAGCCCGCATGACTGCGAAGGTGCAGGAAAACCTGACAGGCATTCGCACCGTCCGCGCCTTTGGTCGTGCTGCGTTTGAGAACGCGCGCTTTGCCGAGAGTTCCGCGGCGTATCGCGAGAGTGACGCGTTGCTGTTTCGCCATTACGCGCGCTTCTGGTCGACCTCCGATCTCCTCTGCTTCACGCAGATGGTGATCGTCGTCTCGCTCGGCGCAGTGCTGGTGGCGCGTGGTTCGCTTGAGACGGGCGCCTACTTCTACTTCCTCACCGTCGTGAGTTTGTTCATTTGGCCGGTTCGTATGTTGGGCCGCATGGTGGTCGAGAGCGGCAAAGCACTCGCGGCGGTCGCGCGACTCGACGAGATTCTCGCCAAGAAGGAAGAGCGCGATCTCGATCCACCCGCGACGGAGCGTGTGGAACTTCCTGCGACGGAACGAGGACTGGCCCTTCGCTTTGATCGCGTCTCGTTTGCCTATCGCGGCGGACCCACCGTGCTTGATGGACTTTCCTTTGAACTCGCCGCTGGTCAGACGCTCGGACTCGTCGGGCCATCAGGCGCGGGCAAGACGACGATCGTCCAACTGCTCTTGCGCTTCCATGAACCGACGGCGGGCTCGATCACCGTCGATGGTCATCCATTGGCACGGGTCGACCGCGCGTCGATGCGCCGACTCACGGGCACCGTGCTGCAGCAGCCGTTTCTCTACTCGAAAAAGTTGCGCGACAACATCGTCGCGGGCATGAACGCTGTCACGACGGAGGACGCCGTCGTCGCCGCCACGCAGAGCGCGTGCATCCACGAGTCGATCGTTGCCTTCCCTGAGCGCTACGAAACCGTCGTCGGTGAGAAAGGCCTCACGCTCTCGGGCGGTCAACGACAACGCGTCGCCATCGCCCGCGCGTTGGTGCGCGCGCCGCGGCTTCTGATTCTTGATGACGCGCTCTCCGCCGTCGACATGCACACCGAGTCCTCAATTCTTGGTGCGCTTTCCGCGGCGCGAACCGCACAAACTCGCATCATCATCTCGCACCGACTCTCGGCGGTCATGGACGCAGATCTGATTCTCGTGCTTGATGAAGGCCGACTCCTGCAACGCGGCACGCACGCAGAACTCATCGCCGTAGACGGCCTCTATCGCACGCTCTGGGAGATTCAACACCTCGCGGAGCGCGACCTCACCGAGACACTTGAGGAAGTCGATGTCTGAGGTTCACGCCCACGACGACAGCCGCGCGCGCTTCAGCCTTCGAGTCTGGCAGCCGATTGTCACTCGCGCATTGTCGAATCACCGCGCTGTCGCTGCGCTGCTGATCGCTGGCATCATCGTGGCGGGAATCGAGACGGCGCTTCCACTCCTCGTTGGGCGCATCGTCGACGAAGCGCGCAAGGGTTCGGACGCCGAGCTGCTTCCAGTGTTGATCCTCTACGCCAGCGTCTTCATCGGCTTTGCAGCGGGAGTGTGGATCTTCATCGCCGCGGCAGGAATCGTCGCCACGCGCACCGCCGATCGACTGCGCTGCGATTGCTTTGCCAAGCTGCAGGAACTTGAGCCCGCGTACTTTGATGTGCGGCCAACGGGTTGGCTCGTCTCCCGACTCACCAGCGATTGCTCCAAAGTCTCCGGCATGATGCCTTGGTGCATGCTCGACTTCTCGTGGTGCACCGCCATCGTGCTCGGTGTCACTGTGACGATGTTCGTCACCAATGCTCGCCTCGCGCTCTGGGCGCTGTGCGCGGTCCCAGTGATGACGCTCTTGAGCGTGGTCTTCCAGCGCTTCATGATTCGTGCGGGACGCGAGGCGCGACGACTCGCCAGTGCGATGACCGCGGCGTATGGCGAAATGCTTCTCGGCGCGCGCACCACCAAGACCCTTGCGCGCGAAGAGGCGAATCTCAGCGAGTTCCAAGGGCTTTCCCGCGAGATGAACTTCTGGTCCCTGCGGGGCGCGGTGCTGTCGAGCGTCTATGTGCCGCTCATCTCCATGCTCGCCGCGAGTGCGGGTGCGGTGCTCCTCTGGCGCGGCGCGGGCGATGTCCTCGCGGGTGAAGGCGTCACGCTGGGCACGCTCATCGCCTTCATGCAGTTTGCCGCGCTGTTTGCCCAACCCGTGCAAGAACTCTCGCAGCGGTTCGCAGACATCCTCAATGCTTCGAGCGCCGCCGAGCGCATTGCTTCGTTGCTCGCGACCGAGCCTGCGATTGCCGATCGACCCGATGTCAAGGCGCCGCGGGAACTCGCACGCATCGAAGAGTTGCGCTTTGACGCGGTCGACTTCTGGTATCGCCCTGATGTTCCTGTGCTGCAGCAGTTCTCCTTGCGCGCGACACGCGGGCAGACCATCGCCTTGGTCGGTTCCACTGGAGGCGGCAAGACGACGATTGTTTCGCTGGCCACGCGCTTCTACGAGCCGCGTGCGGGTCGCATCACCATCGATGGCGTCGATCTGCGCGACCTGCCGCTCTCGTGGTTCACCGAACAGATCGGCATCGTGCCGCAGGTCGCGCATCTCTTTGCAGGAACGGTGCGCGAGAACATCCGCTACGGACGACTCGACGCCAGCGACGAAGAGATCGAACGCGCCGCGCAGCGCGTGAAGGCGCACGGGTTCATCACCGCGCTAGAGAAGCAGTACGAGACTGAGGTCGGTGAGGGCGGCGAGCGCCTTTCGACAGGTCAGCGGCAACTTGTCGCGTTGGCGCGCGCGGTCTTGCGCGATCCGCAGATTCTTGTGATGGATGAAGCGACAAGCTCCATCGACACTGCCACCGAACGACTCGTGCAAGCGGGTGTCGAAGAAGTCCTGCGCGGACGCATCGCCTTTGTCGTGGCCCATCGGCTTTCGACGATTCGGAGTGCCGACGCCATTCTGGTCATCGAAGCTGGTCGCATCGCCGAGCAAGGAACCCACAAGGAACTCCTCGCGCGTCGCGGTCGCTACTGGGAGCTCTACACCAACCAGTTCGCCGCCGATCGCGAGCGCGCCCTGCTGCACTTGAAGGACGCCGCCACACAGCAGACGGTCGCCTCACTTGTGGGTGAATCGCAGGACGACGAGTAACGACCGCGTCGCGCGCGCAGCGACGCTCAACCTGCTCTGACCTCGGACCAACCACGACGCGCGGCGACCGATCCGATCGCATGACGATTGCGAATCTGCCAGTACTTGCGGGCGATCATCCCGCGATGGTTGAGATGCCAACGCTCTCGATGCAGTTCGGCAGCGCGGTCGGACTCGATGGTGTCAGGCGCGATCAATGGAAGCGTCGCACTGCCGCGCGGGAAGTTCAGCCAGACCGACTCGCGCCCCGTGTGCGTCGCACCAGGACCGACGCCGATGTTGCTGACGAGGTTCTGCTTGGGCAACACGCACAGTCCGTCGTGCCGCATGTGCGCGAAGCTCCACTGGTAGTCCCATGTGTGGGGCACGCGAAGTTCCTTCCCTCGCGGCGCCACACCGTCCAACTTGCGCGCCCAGCAACGATTGCTTGATGACGGAAACGAAGGAAGCGGCCTGCCGTACTCGGGAAGTTTGGCTCGCCAGTCACCGAGTTGCAGTTCGTAGCGCTGCCACGCGCGCCGCCACGAGGCCCAACCCCACGGCGAGAAGAGACGCGTAAACGAATACGACGCACGCTGTGTTTCCACAGGCGGCGCGAAGCGCGTTCCCAACACGCTCATCACCTGTTCATCGTCCCGATGCCGCGCGAGAGCGTCGGCGCAATAGGCTAGAAAACTCGGGTCAGGAACGCAGTCGTCCTCGAGAATGACTCCCGACTCCTCGTGCTCGAAGAACCATGTCAGCGCACCCGACACGCCCACCGCGCATCCCGCGTTGCTGTCGAGAAACCGCGTCGTGATCGTGCAAGGCCATGGCAACGCTGTCAAAAGCGCGCGCACTTCTGCACACGCCTCGGCTTCACCGTTCCTGCCCGCACGCGGACCATCCGCCGCGACATACATCCGCGCAGGTGCGAGCGGCGTGAGCGCGCGAATGACCTCTTCGAGCGTGTCGGGTCGGTTGAAAGCGATGAGGAGAACTGGAGGAGCGACTGACATGGGGTCACCGTACCTGTGCGTCAGGCCATCCACATCTCACTGTTGAAGAGCCGCGCGCGTGGTTGGTATCCCGCAGCACGCAACAGCGCCGCTGATTCACCCGTCGCCACTGCACTCATCGGCGGAACCTCAAACACGATGAGGCGTGGGCGATAGCGCGCGAGATCGAACCCGCGAAGAATCGCCGTATCGAGCCCCTCGGCGTCAATCGACAAGAGATCGATGCCGCGGCTGACCTTCGACGCATGCTCTTCAAGGACCGCATTGAGCGTGCGCACGCTGAGCGGCTCTCGCGCCATCACCTTCCAACCCTTCTCTTGCGCCTGCGCTGCCATGGCTGGATCGAGCGTGTTCAGCGCGCTCTCGTAGAAGCGATGGAACACGCGACTCTCGGCGCGCTCACCCAACGCCGCACAGACCACGGTGTCGCGTGGCCGTGCGCGCGCGAACGCTCGACAAAGATCCGCATCAGGTTCCACGGCGAGACCGCTCCAACCGTGTTGGTAGAGCCGCCAAGTGTTGGAGAACCGCTTGGGCTCGTTGGCGCCGACATCGATATAGACGCCAGACTTCGCGTCACTCGCAAACGCACCGAGGATGTCACCGATGACGAGATCCTCCGCGTACTGCGCGTAGCTCAGACGCGGTTTCGCGCGGCGCATCCCGCGCTTCAGGCGACGAATCAGGTCGGTGGCGGCGGCAAGAGGTCCAGTTCGAGGAGCGGCGGACGGCATCGAGGGGAGTATGCCTTGTTTCATGCAGCCGTTGCGACCTCCGCAACGCCACCGCACGCGTTCGCTCAGCGAGTTGATGCAGGCGATTGCTGGGCGCGAAGGCAGCTCGCGATGCGATCCGCCGTCGGAAGGCCGTCTTCGTACATCCGACACGCCATCGTGGGAGTCGTGGGCGCGGCCATGCCCAAGAGGTCAGCGCCATTGATCAGAATCGTGGGAGCTGGCCAGCCGCGACGGATGTCCGATGCGGCAAGTGACTCCTGATTGACCTCGCGCAGCGTCCAGCCGCCGTGAAACTCCTTCAAAGCGGCCAACAGGTTGTCGCGCAAGGCGGGCGTGTTGGGGCAGGATGGGAAGCCCAAGAGCTCGATGTGCATTTCTTGCGCGAGCCGAGGGGCCAGCGCTTTCTCTTGGGCAGTCCCCTCGTGCGCTGAGAGAGGCGCGCAATGCTGCAGCGTCAGCGTGAGGAGGAGACCGAAGAGGCTTCGATACATGGCTTTGGCGCGTGAAGAGACCACTACAACAATCCCGTGCAACAAACCCGTGCAAGAAACGAGGAGCGATCCCCTGCTCCACTCACCCCAGTCTGTAGCGATCGTGAAGTCTGTCGTTGCCCAAGCGCTGCGCGCAGCGAACCATCGGGCATCGGACAAAGACTGAACCAATCGGGGCGGCCGGATTCGAACCGACGACTTCCTGCTCCCAAAGCAGGCGCTCTACCAAGCTGAGCTACGCCCCGTCGAGGGGGCGGATTGTAACGAACCGCACGAAAGAACGGCAGCCGAGTTGCGCTTGTCTTCACGCAACCATCGCTGCCTCGCGATGGTCGCGACCCCACCTTCTCTACACCCGAGCGCTCAACCAGCAGGGGACTCACATGCAGAACTCAAGGAAGTCAGGCGATAACACCCTCGCCGACGCGCTGTCGCACCGCCTCGCGATGTTTGGAGCGTTCCGATCCGTCGATGCAGCCTTCGATTTCGAGCCAAAGCCAACCGCGAGACTTGGTGCGTCCGCGGCCACGCTTCGCTCGTCCCACAGCGTCCGATCCGTGGCGGTCCACCCAGGGACCATGTCGTGGCACGAACTCCATTCGCCCCTTCATGAGGAGAGCGCGGCCTTCTTAGCCACGCTCCTCGGAGGTGATGTGGTGACGACCGAGCATGGCGGATTGGGCACCTACTCGACGGTGCTGAGCGACGGACTCCAAGTTGCGGGCGCGCTGCAGACTGAGCACGGGAAGCCCGCGCACTGGAACACCTTTGTGCGCGTGCCCAATGTCGATCTCCTTTGCGAGATCGCGCTCTCGCTTGGGGGATCAGTGCGCGTGGAGCCCTCAGGCATCATCGGCCTCGACCGTCGCGGCATCATCAGCGATCCGACGGGTGCGTCACTGACCATCATTGCTGGAGGCGACGATCGCCGCACTGTTGGCGCTGGCGCGTTGGGCTGGGATGAGCTGCGCTCGATCGACCCGATGGAGAGCGTGCGCTTCTGGTGTTCGCTCTTTGAGTGGACGGCGAGCCCGATCATCACGGCTCGTGACGCGCAGGGCGTGATGCTGCTCAACGGCGGACGCCCTGTCGCAAGTGTGCAAATGGCCATGCCGACGGAAGCGCGCAGTCGTTGGTTGCCCGTGGCGACCGTACGACGCGATCAGTTCGACAGCGCCGTCTACCAAGCGATTCGTGCGGGTGCACGCATCAGTGTGGCGCCGAGTCCACACGGCATCCTTGATCGCTGCGGCATCTTCGTTGATCCAGCGGGCGCAGAGTTCGCCATCGGCGCAGAACCCGTCGTCGCGATCGCTGCGGCGTAACGCATCGTGTCAGCGCGGACGCTGGCGCAGCCCGTCGCGCGACGCGAGGTCGCGCGGCTCGGACGCAACGACCCAGTCATCCGCCGAGTCCCGCACGCGATCGACGCCCGCGCTCCACACCAGGAGCTCGGCGTCGTCGCTCGGGCCTTCGATGACCAACCGCAACGGCATGCCCCACGCGTCAAACGGCGGAACCTCCGCGCCATAACATTCGACTTCGTCTGCAGGCCAACGCGATTGGTCGCTGCGAAACTCGTTCGCGCGCGACAACATCTCCAATCCGCCGCTGCGCGTGCGTGCTTCTTGTCCAGCGCGCACGAAGAGGATGAGGACCACGAGCCCGATGGCGGCCGCGACCACGAGTCCCAAGACAACGAATGTCCCGATCACGAGCCACTTGCGGCGCGGGAGTTTCACGGCCGCTCTTCGTCTTTCGGCTCCTGCAGCAGCAGCGACTCGTCGATCGATTGCATGGCGGCTTGAAAATCATCGCCGGTGTCGAAGGTCTGGTCAGGACCCGCGCTCCAAAGCGTGGCCTTTCGTTCTCCAAGAGGCCCGACGATCGTGATGCGATACATCGTGCCCCAGCTGTCCAGGGTGTTCCACGCCGCCGTTCCATCGGGCTTGAGCAACGGAATGTGATTGTCCTCTGCGTTGACGATCGCCATCCTGAGCACCGCCGCGCCATTCTGCACCGTCTGCGTCGATTGCATGCCGCCCCACACGCCGCTGGCGCCCGCCAAGAGAATCGCCCACGCGATCCAGCCGCCGACCTGCAGCACTGAGAGAACGATGGCCGCGATGGCGAATCCTCGTGGTCGTCGCCGGACCGCGATGATGCCGAGCACCAGCGCGATCCCTGAGGGCACGAGCGGTAGGCAGAATCCCACGAGGGACGCCAAGAACGCGACGAGGCCGAGCGTGTTGAACGGTTCCTTTGGCAACGCGACGAGCGGCTCAATCTCATCGGGCGATCGAGGCGGCGTCCGAAAGAGAGTGGGAGGTACGGGTGGAAGTTCGTCCATGCGGTACTCGTGCCTACGACGCCGTCGCGCGGGCCGCGATCGTACCCGACGATACCCTGCGCCCATGCCCACGACCCCTGATGCGTTGGACGACTTCACGCGACGCGACTTCTTCGTGACCCTCGCCGCGAGTGGTGCTGGCATGAGTGCGAGCGCGCTCGCTTCGTCCTCCGCGTTTGCAGCGCCTGCGACAACGGAGGCCTCCACGCAGCCCGTCACTGCGATCACCGAGAGCTCGATCGCCGAAGCAGAGAAGCTCGCGGGCATCACCTTTTCGGCGAAGGAACGAGCGCAAATCGCCAAGACGGTCGCCGAGCAACTCGCGGGCTTCAAGGCGCGCGCAGCGTTTGGTGCGTTGGACAATCAGCTCGCGCCCGCAACGGTGTTTCGCGTGCTCTTGCCTGGTGAGCAACCCCGCGTGCGCAGCAGTGCGGTGATGGCGAAGTTCTCGCGGCGCGGAAAGCCTGCTCCTGAAAGTGACGACGATCTCGACTGGGCCACCGTCGAACAACTCGCAGCGTGGATGAAGGACGGCAAGGTCACCGCACGAAGACTCGTGGCCCGCTCGATCACGCGGCTCAAGAGGTCCAACGAGCAACTCAAGAATGTCATCACGCTCATCGAAGGTCCCGCCTACATCGAAGCCGACCAACGCGACCTCGAGCTGCGCAAAGGCAACGCGCGCGGTCCGCTCCACGGCATTCCCTACGGACTGAAGGATCTCTTTGACACCTCTGGCATCAAGACCACTTGGGGTGCCGAGCCTTGGCGCGATCGCGTGCCGACCTCAGACGCGCTGGTGGTGACGCGACTGCGTGATGCGGGCGCGATCTGCGTGGCCAAGACCGCTGTCGGCGCGTTGGCCTACGGCGACCAGTGGTTTGGTGGCGTCTGCAAGAACCCGTGGAATCCGACACAAGGTTCGTCGGGCTCAAGTGCGGGGAGCGCCTCGACTGTCGCGTCGGGTTGCGTGCCGTTTGCGATCGGGACCGAGACGCTCGGTTCGATCGTGTCACCATGCGTGCGCTGTGGCACGACGGGCCTGCGTCCCACCTTTGGTCATGTCGCTCGTGATGGCGCGATGGCGCTCTGCTGGTCGTGGGACAAGATTGGCCCGATCACCCGCAGCGTCATCGACACAGGACTCGTGCTCGCTGCGATGCATGGCGCGAGCGAACACGACGCATCGAGCGTGACCGTGCCGTTCGTGGCTCCGCGCTTACCCAACGCGAAAGGTGTGAAACTGGCGTACGACCCCGCGTGGTTTGAAGGCCCCATGGGCGCTGCGGAGAAAGAGACTCTCGAAGCCGCGCGCAGCGCAGGCGCCAAACTCATCGAGCGTCCCTGCACGCCTCCGATCGATCCAGCGGTCCTCATCACGAGTCTCATGGCCGAGGCCGCCGCGTCCTTCGAGGAGATGACGCGCAGCAACGCCGACGACCAACTGGCTTGGCAGGCCGACGAAGCGTGGCCCAACAGTTTCCGTCGATCGTGGTTCCTTCCCGCGATCGAACTCGTGCAGGCTGAACGGCAGCGTCGCCTCTGCATGCAGTGGATGCGCACCGCGCTCGCGGGTGTCGACGGCTTGATTCTTCCGCCGTTTGCAGGCGGCATGCTCACGCTCACCAACGCGACGGGCCATCCGACCCTTTGTCTGCGCAGTGGATTTGACGCGTCGGGCGCGCCGCGTTCGATCACGATCATCGGACACCCCTTTGATGAAGCCACCATGCTTGGCGTGGGCGCTGCGATCGAAGCGCAGCTGGCGATTTCGGGCGGTGTTTCCGACAAGCGTCCCGACATGCCGTGGATGAACGCCGCGAAGTAGCGCTGTCCTCCCCGCTGCAACGCTCTGCTATCTTGCCCGACCGATGTTGGCCCAAACCGACCTCCTCAACTACCTCCCCGTCGCCGTGATTGCGTCGATGGCGATTGGCTTCGTCGTCGCGAATCTCGTGCTCAGCAC
Source organism: Planctomycetaceae bacterium (assembly GCA_947490615.1). Classification (GTDB taxonomy): domain Bacteria; phylum Planctomycetota; class Phycisphaerae; order Phycisphaerales; family SM1A02; genus QWPT01. Next base: position 111,348 of record CANLHK010000010.1, read on the forward strand.
GATCCTTGGCCCACGACTCGATGGCGCGATCAAGGGACTCAGCTACGAAGCAGGCATGGATCCCATCGGGTCGACCCGCAAGCGCTTCAATGTGCGCTTCTACATGATGGCCGTCACCTTCCTGCTCTTCGATGTCGAGATCATCTTCCTCTATCCGTGGGCTGTGAGTTACTCGCAGCTCGCACCAGGAAGCCCCGAAGCGCAGCTCTATCTTGGCCGCATCCTCTTCTTCCTCGCCACGAGCGTCATTGCGTACATCTACGCGTGGAAGAAGGGTGTCTTCAAGTGGGACTGAAGCACGCCGCGCGCTGAGACTCAGCTCGACTTCTTCCCGACACGCCTGAACACCAGAATGTGCTGCTGCGGCAGCACCGCGATGTTCTCGACGAACGCGAGCCCCACAGCGTCCATCTCGCGTCGTGCCTGTTCCTCACTCATCTTGTGACGGAGCTTGATCTCGACGGTGGGATCTTCGAGTCGGTATTCCACAAGGTAGACGCGGCCATCGGGCTTGAGCGCCTCGACGATCGATCGCATCATCTCATAGGGATGCGAGAACTCGTGGTAGGCGTCGACAAAGAGCACGAGATCCACGCTTTGTGGCGCAAGGCCGCAGTGCTCGATGGTGCCAAGGACAGGCATGACATTGAGCGCGCCCTCTTCCAGCGCGCGCTCTTTGATGATGTCGAGCATCTCCTGTTGGATGTCGGTTGCGTAGACCACGCCTTCACCGACATGCGGCGCGATGCGAAAGGTGAAGTAGCCGCTTCCCGCACCGATGTCGGCCACCGCGAAGGCGGGCGTGAGCCGAAGCGCGTCGACGAGAAGATCGGTGCGCTCCTCGCGTTCGCGCGTCGAACGCTCGAGCCAACCGACGCCAAAATGCCCCATGACCTCGGCGATCTCGCGGCCCATGTAGGTCTTGCCGCTGCCACCATCGCCAGGCTCACAGGTGCCGTAGACACCGTGCTCGGGCAGCTCGGGAATCGCAACGGGCTTCGACTCAGCCTTCGACTCAACGCGCGGTTCGACACTCGCCTTTCGTGCGTCGCACGCTTGCAGCATCCACGGCGTCAGCAACAGCGCCACTCCAAAGAGTCGCGCTGCGCATGTTGGAGCCAAGGCGTGTTGCATGGTTCGGGTGATCAGACGCGCGTCAATCGTTCTGCGGTCGACGCGCTGCGGTGGAGGCCTTCATCGTGACGCTGATCTCAAGCTCCTTGTCGTCGCGCAAGATGCGCATCTTGACGACATCGCCTGGCTTGCAGGCACGGAGCTTGGTCATCATCGTTCCCGTCGAGTCGAGCGATTCGCCGTTCCACGACAGGAGCACATCGCCGGCCTTGATGCCCGCATCGGCAGCGCTGGTTCCTGCACTCACACCTTCGACGCGAATGCCCGACTCGCCTTCTTCGGTGAGTCCTGGCTGAATGCCAAGACGAACGGGCGCGTAGCCGCGGTCACTTCCTGCTGCCTGCGCTGCGGCGGAAGGCGCTGCATCGGTGGGCGCCTGGTTGCGCACGCCGTTCCAGAACTCAAGCCGCTTCGGATCGCTCACGCGCCAGAGTGCAATGCGCTCCACGAGATCAAGCAGCGCGGGAATACCGCGTGGATCGATCGAATAGCCTTGGTCGCCAGGCTTGTGATAGACATCGTGCACGCCGCTAAAGAAGAAGAGGACGGGAATGCCCGCGCCGTAAAAGGACGCGTGATCGCTCGGGCCGCGACCACTTGGGTCGGCGTAGACCTTGAGTCCACTGTCCACAAACATCGGTGCCAGTGCCTCGGCGAGTCCGTGCGCGGTGTCGACGCCGCCAACCACGAGTTCCTTCGAACGCATGCGGCCGATCATGTCCATGTTCAACATGATGTCGAGCTTGTCTGCAGCGATCGACGGGTCCTTGATGAACGCGCGCGAACCGTTGAGGCCGACCTCTTCGGCGCTAAAGGCAAGGAAGAGCACGCTGCGCAGATTCGCATCCTCAGCTGCGGAGGCGTAGTGGTGCGCGAGACGCTTGGCGGTGAGCAACATGCCGCTCGTGCCGCTGGCGTTGTCGTCGGCGCCAGGATGGAGCTTGCCGCGATTCTCGGGGCTGATGCCGTTGGGTCCGACACCAACATGGTCGTAGTGCGCACCGACAACGATCCACTCTTCCGCCAGCGCGCCCTTGCCGCGCAAGATGCCGCCAACATTGTGGGTCGTCGTGTTGCCGCTGTCGATGTTCACGGTGAGACGCACCAGTGCGTCGTCTTTGCCCAGCACGGTCGTGGCGGGCGCGTCCTTGGTCGCGGCGTCGGCGCGCGTGCGCAGCGCGGCAAGCGTGCGGCCTTCGCTGTCGGCGGATTGCAGCAGCGTGTCCGCGTGTTCGGTGCTGAGGAAGAAGCACGGGATGCCCAATTCACCGCCAAGGCGATCAGCGCTCATGTTGGCGAGGTTGGCGCTTTTCCCTGCGTAACCTGGTGGTTCAGTCACGATGATCGCCGCAGCGCCGCGGCTCTTGATCGCGTCGAGTTTCGACGCGAGGCTCGACGCAGCGGTCATCTTCTCACCGCCCCAGAGCGATTGGCCTTCTGCCGTCAGCGGCTCGCCGCGCATCACCAACACCACGCGACCCGCGAACTCTTCCTTCTCGGCGAAACTCGTGTAGCCGTCTTTGCCTTCTTCGATGCCATAGCCAACAAACGCCACGGGAAGTTCCACCGTGCCGCCGCCTGAGTTCTTCATCGCCACCGCACCTTCCGTTGGCAGCGCCTCGCCGCGGAACGCGACCTCACTCGACTTCACGCGTCGCGAGCGACCTGAGAGTTCAAACGGTTGACGCCACGGGTTCGCTGCGTTGGCGGCGCTGCCTGAGGCAAACGCGGGTTCGAGGCCCGTCTTCTGCATCCACCACGCGACATACTGCGCGGCGTGCTCAATGCCATCGCTGCCAGGCACGCGACCTTCGAACCACGGATTCGAAAGCGTCTGCACATGCTGGTACCACTCCGTGGCGTCCGCACCGAGATCCGCCAACACATTGGTGATCGAAGTCATGCTCGCATCCACGGGCGTGAATGAGGGCTCGGGGTCAAAGGTGTAGACACTGACCGCGCCCGGAATGATGGTGCCGCCACCAGGATTCTTCGCGGCGGCTCCATCACTGAGCGCGGGCGTGCGCTTGACCTTCTTTGGTGCGGGCTTCGGTGCGGAACTGGCGGCCTGCGGCGCTGGTTGCGCAGCGGCCACCATCGGCGCGGGCGCGGTGACTGCCGCAGGGGCGGGCGCAGCAACGGGCTTGGGCGACGAACCGCACGCGCCGAGAACCGCCAGCGCGAGCACGGAAACCCCTGCTACAGCGGTGGAAATGCGTACAACGAAACGAGGGGCAACAGGAGTCAAAGCGAACATGGGCGGAGCGTACCACCGCACGATCTGCTCGCTGCGAAGCCGCGTTCGATCTTTCTATACTCGCCGCCCTTGCACGCCTGCTGACGGCGTGACTCCACCAAGCGATCCGCTCGCCGTGAAGCCCTGAAGATCTTGCGCGACACTCGGACCTCGTAGCGACAACCCGTGATGAAGACCGCCACCACCATGAACTCGACTTCTGCCGCGCACTCCCTCACCACGCTCGGCCCCACCGACACCTTTACGCGGCGGCACATCCCCCAGACGGCGGCAGAGACGGCCGCCATGCTCAGTGCCTGCGGCTACAGCGGCATGGAGCCCTTCATCAGCGCGGCGCTGCCCGCGTCGATTCGCCTCACGCGTGCGATGGAGATCGATGATCCGACCTGCACACTGCGCGGCCTTGAGCGCGGCGAAACCGAAACGCTTGCGGCGATCAAGACTCTCGCGCAACAGAACCGCGTCTTCCGTTCCTACATCGGCATGGGCTATGTCGACACGATCGTGCCCGGCGTCATCCTGCGCAACATCCTCGAGAACCCCGCGTGGTACACGGCCTACACGCCGTATCAAGCGGAGATCGCCCAAGGTCGTCTCGAAGCGCTGCTGAACTTCCAGACCATGATCTCGGAGCTCACGGGTCTGCCGCTTGCGGGGGCGTCGTTGCTCGATGAAGGCACCGCTGCCGCCGAAGCCATGAACATGTGTCAGGGCATCGCCGGTGAAGAGCGCACCAAGTTCTTCGTCGCCGAAGACTGCCATCCGCAGACGATCGCCGTCGTCGAGACCCGCGCCAAGTGGCTCGGAATCAGCGTGGTCATCGGCAATCCCGCGCGCTTTGAGCCGAGTGCTGAGTTCTGCGGCGCGCTCGTGCAATACCCCACGACCGATGGCCGCATCGAGTGCTACAAGAGTCTCGCCGACAAGACCCACGCTGTGGGCGCACTGGTCGTTGCTGCGTGCGACCCACTCGCACTCGTCGCGTTGGCCACGCCTGCCTCGTGGGGCGCCGACATCGCCATCGGCAGCTCGCAACGCTTCGGTGTGCCGATGGGTTTCGGCGGACCACACGCCGCGTTCATCGCCACGAGTGACGCGTATGTGCGCAAGCTTCCTGGCCGCATCATCGGCGTGTCCCGCGACAGTCATGGCAACCGCGCGCTGCGCATGGCCATTCAAACGCGCGAACAACACATCCGCCGCGACAAGGCGACTTCCAACATCTGCACTGCGCAGGTTCTTCTCGCCGTCATGGCGGGCATGTACGGCGTCTACCACGGACCCGACGGGCTCACCAAGATCGCTGACCGCGTCCATCGTCTCACGCTCACGCTCGCTCGCGGACTTGCCAAGCTCGGTCACGACTGCGGCGCGCATGTGAAGAGTGGCGCGTTCTTCGACACGCTGCGGGTCAAGCTCGCCAGCGGCATCACGGCCAACGAAGTGCTCGCCAGCGCCGCCGCGCATCGCCTCAATCTGCGCGCGTACGGCGACGGTACTCTCGGCGTCACCCTCGACGAAACAACCACGCTCGCCGATCTCGATGCGCTCTTGGAGGTCTTCGCTGGTGGCAAGAAGAACTCGTTGGTCACGGCCGCGAGCGTCGAAGCAACGAGTGGCTGCATCCCCGCTGGGTTTGCTCGCACCGCTTCGTTCATGCAGCACGAGGTGTTCAACCGCTACCACGGCGAACACGAGATGCTGCGCTACATCAATCGACTCGCGTCGAAGGATCTCAGCCTCGTTCACTCGATGATCACGCTGGGCTCCTGCACCATGAAGCTCAACTCGACGAGCGAGATGATCCCCGTGACTTGGCCTGAGTTCGGGCAGATCCATCCCTTTGCGCCGCGTGAGCAATGGAATGGTTACGCCGAAATGTTCCGCACCCTCGAGAACTGGCTCTGCGAGATCACCGGCTTTGCGGGCATGAGTCTCCAGCCCAACGCGGGTTCGCAGGGTGAGTACGCGGGCCTCCTGGTCATTCGCGCCTACCACGAACACCGCGGCGAAGCGCATCGCGATGTCTGCATCATTCCAACTTCGGCCCACGGAACCAACCCTGCGTCGGCGGTGGTGGCGGGCATGAAGGTGATCGCCATTGGTTGCGACAGCCAAGGCAACATCGATCTCGCCGATCTTGCCGCCAAGGCCAAGGAGCACGCCAAGAATCTCGGCGCGCTCATGATCACCTATCCCTCCACGCACGGCGCATTCGAAGAAGGCGTGAAGGAAGCCTGCGCGATCGTGCATGCGCACGGCGGTCAGGTCTACATGGACGGCGCCAACATGAACGCGCAAGTCGGGCTCACCAGCCCTGGCCACATCGGTGCCGATGTCTGCCATCTCAACCTCCACAAGACCTTCTGCATTCCCCATGGCGGTGGTGGCCCTGGTGTCGGGCCCATCGGCGTTGCGGCGCATCTCGTCGACTTCCTGCCAGGACATCCTGTGTTGCGTCCGCTCTCGGCGGGTCGGCATGCGATCGGTCCGATCTCGGCCGCGCCCTATGGCAGCGCCTCGATCCTGCTGATTTCATGGATGTACATCGCGATGATGGGCGCCAAGGGACTGAAGTCCGCCACCGAGATCGCCATCCTGAACGCCAACTACATGGCCACGCGACTCAAGGCGCACTACAGCGTGCTCTACACCAACAAGCATGGCCTCTGCGCTCACGAGTTCATTCTCGACTTCCGTGGCTTTGAGAAGTCGGCGGGACTGAAGATCGACGACATCGCCAAGCGCATGATGGATTACGGATTCCACGCGCCCACCATGTCGTGGCCTGTTCCTGGAACGCTCATGATCGAACCAACCGAGAGCGAGTCCAAAGCAGAACTCGATCGATTCTGCGATGCGCTCATCTCCATTCGCGGAGAGATTCGCGCCATCGAAGAAGGCCGCGCTGACAAGAACGACAATGTCCTGAAGCACGCGCCCCACACGGCCGCCGCTGTGACGGCTAGCGAGTGGAACCACGCCTACACCCGCGAAGAAGCGGCGTATCCCGCGCCGTGGCTCAAGGAGTTCAAGTTCTGGCCCGCCGTCGGTCGCGTCGACAATCCCTACGGCGACCGCAACCTCGTCTGCGCATGCGAACCGATGAGTTCGTACAGCTGAGGCGTGCCAAACATCCCGCATCGCATCAGGGTGCTCTCAACACCTTTCTGCCGATGAACACAGCGTTGCCATAGCTGACGCCATACCCATGGAATGGCTGGTTTCTCGCGCGAGCGCGGAGATTCGCGCGCCACGCCAGTGCCACATCGAGGGCTTGTCGGATGTCAGTGTTCTGAAACTCGGGCATGTCGGAAGTTCCGCTCAGCGTGTTGCCGAGTTCTTCTCGAACCCCGGGAAGCACATCCGCCTGAAAGTCCTGAGCACCAAACGGAAAAACCGACCAGGGACGCCACGGGTCATAGAGGGCGTAGGCGAGCTCGGCGTGGAGAGCGTTGGCGCGCTCTGGCGCGATCGCCCGTTCGTGCAGCATGGCATCGAACTCCGCGATGACTCTGGACCGCTGTTGATCGCGGATCTTCGTCTCGGATGGCAGCAGAGCGTTGTCAGCCCTCCACGCGAAGCCGTACACCTCCCACGCCGCTCGGGTAGCGCGGGCAACCCCCCCGTCGTATTGGTCACTCTTGTCCATTGGACCAGTGAGGGCCGCGTATCTTGGGTCGAGCGAAGTGGTGAATTCCCCCGTCGAATCGAGCACCGCACGGAGGTGCTCTCGCAGCGAGCGCTCGAATGAGCCTGTCCACTCAAACCCCGTTGGAAGCTTCATGGCGACGACGCCAAGGCAATCTTCGAGCTCCGCAGCGGTTGTTGGTGAGAGTTTCAACTCCATGGTGAGGCGCGCCGTGAGTTGCGCAAACTCCTGTACGACGCGCGCCCGGCGAGCGTCGCCCGAGCGGACCACGCCGATGAGCTCCCATGCCTCATTCGGCCAAGTGGGGTGCGCGCAGAGCGTGCCACGCTCCTCACTCCCACGCTTGACGCGCTCATCGAGCAGTCGCAGCAGCGTTGGCGCAGGAAGCGCCTTGAGAATGGCGCGCATGTCCTCGACGATCGCGTCCGCCTCGGCGATCTCCCCTGCTGTTCGATGCGAGGCCTGAACTGCGTCCCGCGCTTCGAATCCCGCAACGATGTCGAGGGCCGACGCAACGCCAAGGTACAGAGGAGGAAGCTCCGGGATTGCCCGCACGCGCGCACTCGGCACGCCCGCCTCCATCAATGTCTCGACGGCGGCGCCATGCACGGTCGCAAGAACTTCCGGCGGAATGACTCCCACCACGCGGGGTCGAATCGCACTTTGCTCGGATGCATCCTGCATGGGGAGTGTGACCGGTGCGCTCAAGTGTTCGGCGACCGCCTCTCGGCGTATCGACACGGAGGTGCCCCACCACGGCGTCGGAAGATCGGTCGTTTGAGCGACGATCCAAGGACCAAGGGTCAAAACGAGATCTCCCGCATCATCGATGCTTGGTGCGACAACACACAACGCCGCGATCTCGAGTTCAGCGTGGTCGGCCGTCTCCTTGGTCGGTGGGCGCTGGAGCTCCAGCACCCAAGATCGGAGACTTTCATCGAGCGACACCCCAAACAGCTGCGATTGAAGCTCCGCGTCGGGCACGCCGTTGACCATCTTGCCAACGATGGCGCGCGTTCGAAATGGAGCGCCTTGCGCGGACGCGCGTTCCGTTTGCGGCGTGGTGCTCTCCGTGCTGCCCCCCACGACTTGTACTGTGGACTGCGCAGCAGCGTGAGTTGCCGATGGAGTGGTCGCTGAAGTCGCTATGGCAAGTGCCCCGCGATTCGATCGCGACGCTGCCTCCGATCTCTCGTAGCCACCGGCGACGGAAGCCGTCGTCAACAATGCGAAGCCGCCAAGAAGGACCGCTGGCGTGAAGCATCGGATGGGGACTCGTTGCATGGATGACTCCTCGGCTCTGGAAACGCGTCGCTGTTCCTGTGTCCGCACATCAATACGACAGAGGATCGGGATCCCCGATCTCAGGCGTGTTGCAGTCCACGCAGCCTTCCATGACCTCGATCTTGAGCTTCTTGACGCAGCACTCGGCCTTGTTCGACGCATTGGGCGGTTGCGCACGGGGACTCTTCGGAAGCCCCGCCTCCTCTCTGGTTTGGAGGAGTGTTTCCGAGCCCGTCTGCGCTCCCGAGCAAGTCCATCCCTGGAACGAGCACGAGAGCCACAACGAGTGTCGCACGAAGGTACCAGCGCCGAAACGGGTTCATCCAATTTCTCCTTTGCTGTTGCCTCGAGCCAGGCGAGTGTGACCAGATCGATCAATCTCCATCGGACACCTGCGCAGATTGCATCCTCGTTACCGCTCATGCATCTGTCAAGAGATTTCTTCCTCGATTGCCATACTCTCCGCGTCGACAATCCTTACGGCGACCGCAACCTCGTGGGCGCATGCGAACCGATGAGTTCGTACAGCTGAGGCGTGCATTGAGCGTTGAGCATTGACGCGCTGATCGGCGTTGAGATCCGCAGAGGAGCGTTTGAACGCAGGCGGTGAGGTCGGAGTGGGCGTTCGCGGCGCGCGAGGTGTCGGTCGGCCAACGCCGATGGATCGTCAACGGCCCGCCGACTCAGTCTGCGATTGCATGGACAGCGCGTCGATTCGCCAGGGCGTGCGCGACCAGTCCGTCCAGGTCGGAGAGAAGCTGAACGAGATCCGGCGAACGGGCCTTGTGTCGAAGTACTCCGATTTCTCGCGAGAGCTCGGCGAGGCCTTCGACGGGCACTTCGGCATCTGTGTAGTAGCTTTGGAACCGCGCGAGGTGTTTCGCCTCAACTTCCGCGGCCAGGCGCATCAGTTCAGCATGCAGGTCGACGGAAATCGAAACAGAGCGTTCCGGTGCGCCATCCGCACCAAGCACGGTGAGGTCGAGTGACATGGGACCATCCTATGGTCGACTCGGGAGCGCGATCACCAGCGGCCGTCTGGATCAGTCATCGTCGAGACGCGGAAGGTGAGCATCGCCCGGCATGCGTCTGACTGCAAGCCTTTGTATCGGCTCTCTGAAACCTCTGTGATTCAACAGGCGTCGCCTTCCCAGCCTGCGCGAGACGACTCCGCCATCACCACGCCGCGAAGGTGTCCAAACGAAGCTTCATGCTCGAAGGCGACTCCCCGCGCTTGGCTCGACTCGCATCCGAGGTAGGGTCAAGGTGGAGGCTCGACATGGAGACACAAGGGAACTTCGGCGTTCGGGATGCCATGGGCTGTTGGGGACTCGTACGCCGTGCGACGCCTCTGAACGGAGCGCTGCTTGTCGGGATCGCCGCGCTTCTCCCGCTCACGGCGTCTCCTCGGGCCCATGGCACGATCGTTTCCTATTCCGACGAAAACCAAGCCGCGTGGTGGTCCGATGCGGGTCCTGTCACCACCGTCGGTGTTCCCGACATTCCGCTGGAGTCCCTCTACCAGCAGTGGTTGCCGCTCGGTCTCAACTTGGGTGGAGCGGGCCTGTGGGGCGGCATTGTCCCAACCTTCTTCGAACCACATTGGTCCCTGCCGCCGGGTACCACAGTCTTCGTAGGACAGGGCAACCGTGCAGTCATCAACTTTACCCAGCCCATCACAGCCTTCTCCATGAACTGGCTGTTCCTCGTCCCGCAAGACATCACCTTCTGGCACGGAGCGAGCTCTGTTGGCGGTGCGACCCTGCAAGCGCAGGAGTCGGGGGTGTACAGCATGCTGTTCTACGGCATCACCAGCACGCAGCCGTTCAACCAGATCGAGTTCTGGGATTGGGCGACCTATGTCTCAGTCTGGGGAACCTCGATGAGCTTCACCACGATTCCGACACCCAACGCGCTTGCCGTGTTCGGACTCTCCTCGTTGCTCGCACGGCGCGGTCGACGAAGGGCTTGACCGCACGCATGGATTTGGAGTGCGCTGCCATCACCCTGCGCTGGGGATGATCGTCGGCGCGGTTCGATCCGTACTCGGATCTGTCGGTTGATCCGCATCAACGGGAAGTTTGTTCGCTTCCTCGAGCGCACTGAGTTTCCACGCAGGCAGACGGTATTCCCAACCCGCGTGCTTGGTGGCGAACTCGGCCCAGTCGGGGATATAGGGATCCCCTGGATACTTGTGCTTCGCGTTGATCTCGGCAGCGCTGGGTGCGTCGACCTTTGGCTTGGCGTCGAACGAGATCCACACCGCGTCGCCGTCGCGCACCGCGTTGACCTTGAGCGTACCGCGCAGCATGTCGAACTCGGGTGAGATCGCGGACTCCCTCGCACTGCCCTTGGCCTTGCGGACATCGTCAAACTCCAACCGCGAGAGCCAACTCGGAAGCGTTCGAAGCGCGACGGCCGTACGACCAACGCTCCACTCGAAGTCGGTTGCCATCACCAGTGGAGAACTCTCGACGACGGAGTACGAAGTCTTGCCGTCCGCGCCGTCCGTCGCGACAAGATGCAGTCCGTTGAGAAAGACAGCGCGCACTTCGCCACCAGGAATCGCCAGCAACTCCGACTCGAGCCAGCGGCGCGGCTCGATCTCCGCCAGCACTGAACCAAGCACACGCCACGATTGATCCAAGTTCTCGTGTCGGACAAACTGCGCGCGCGGCGAGGCGCGCTCTTCGCCCAGTATGACATCGACGATCGAGACTCCCGCCGCTTCAAGCCGCACGCGCGCCGCCCTGCCCGACGAGTCGGGCCACGCCAGAGCGAGTTCACCGAGTCGATCCTTCTGCGCGGTCATCTTTCCATCGGTCTTCAGCGCGGCGAGTCCGCCCACCATCGACTTGATCTCTTCGAAGCGCGCTGGATAGCCGTCACTACTCGCAAGCTTCCACACCGCCGAGTCGCGCACGAGTTCGATGCGCTTCTCCCCGCGCTCGATCACGATGCGATCGATGGAGCCTGACTTGGTGGCAAGCTCTGCGAAGAACGGCGCGCCGACAACGAACTCCGCGGTCTTCGTGCCGCGATTGAACGCGAAGTACGCGCCACCAATGCTGAGAGCTGTGACTGCGAACACCACGCCGAGAGTCTTGGTCTTCATGAGATCAATCCTGCTTCCATCGCCAATTCATCGCGTGCTTTATCGTTGCCTGATCGTTGCCCGATCATCGGCCGTGTTGCCTGCGATAGCGCAGCGTGATCCAACCCGTCGCCAACGCCGCAACCCCGACGGGCCAGAGCACGACATTGAGCACCATGAGCAACGAGCCCGTGCGCTCGACATCGGCGCGCAACGAACGTTGGACCTCACGCAGTTCCTTGCGCGCCAAGGCTGAGGTCTGCTGGATCTTCTCAAACTCCGCGGTCTGCTCAGGGGTCAGCACCAGCACGCCATCAGCGCCAACGCCCGCGCCTGCTCCGCCGCGCTCGCGCTGCAATTCGTTGATGCGCATCTCGCCCTTCTTGATCTGATCCTGCAGCTCCTGTTCACGAGTGAGATAGCGCATCTCGGCGTCCTTGCGAATCGCCTCGACCTTGTCGAAGGGACGCGCATAGCCGCCGCGCGCGCGCAGTCCCGAGAGCAATCGATCGCCCGTCGCCTGCTCGAGCACGCCAACAACCAAGGGACCATTGTCGGCGATCGCGCGCAATCCGCCCTGCCCATCGGCCGACACCCAGGTGTCGTCTTGCAAGAGATCGGCGTCCGAGATCAGCACGATGTTGGCCACACCTTTGGCACGCGCGCCGTCAGCCGCGGGAAACGCACTCTCAAACGGACCCGTGATGCGCACCGCGAGCGCTTGCGGTGTTCCGATTGGTTTGAAGTCGCGCACCAGTCGATCGGCTTCACCAAAGAAGCCAAGCTTGAGCGACTGAATCTCCTGTGCGTCCTTGGTGCTTTGAATGAGCATGCGCAACGAAGTCGTCGCGTCGGCGCGCTGCATGATGGCGCCGCCACTCTTGATGTGGATCTCGGCCAGACGCTCAGTGAGCGTGTCTTCCGCATTGAGCGACGCCTTCTTGAGCGTGAGCCACGGCAGATAGTCGAGCTCCATGAACTGACCGCCCTGGGTCTGCACGCCGATACGCGTGGCGCTGCCGCGATCGGCGAGCACCATGTCTTTCTTGATGTCGACGCCCCACTGCGCCATCAGCGGACCGAGGTCGTAGGTGGTTCCTGCGCCGGTCTTGCCCATGTCGAGGTTGCGCGCGTCGGGATCACTCTCACACCACGGATCCGCAAAGACGAGCGTCGGCTTCCCCGAGACCACCCACGCATCAATGGCGCGCAACGCAGCTTCGTCGAGCTTTCTTGGTTGCACAAGGACGAGTGCGGCGGCCTCTGCGGGAATCTGCACATCGGTTGGCGAGACGCGCTTGACCTCGTAGAGCGAATCGAGTTGCGCGAGCAGGATGTTCTTTCCGCCGCCTGCCTGCGGACTGCGCGGGTTGAACGGCGTCGCTTCGGGCAGCGTCGAGAGATACGCGATCGTCGACTTCTTGCCGCGACCAACCGAGACGATGCGGCGCGCGATTTCGTATTCGAGGTACGGCTCCTGCGATGGATCGAGAAACGGAATCGACTCGAGCATGTCGGTCGAGCTGCGCACCGAGAGCCCGAGCATGAGCACGCGGCCTGTCGTATCAAGCGCGCGCGGCGCGATGCCTGCGGCCTTGGCCATGTCTTCGGTTTCGCTGAATGGCTCGGGATCGACGACGCGCAGTTCGATCTTCCCGTCGCTTGCGGCGGCAAGCTCCTCAAGAAACTCCTGCACGCGCTGGGCGTAACTGCGAATCTGCGGATTGTCCGCGCCCTCTTCGCGCGTCCAGTAGAAGTCGAGCCGCACTGGCTCGGGGAGACTCTTCATGATCTCGCGCACGCCAGGAGAGAGGCTGTAGAGCTGTTCCTGCGTGGCATCAATGCGTACGCCGCGGAGGACGAACCACGCTGCGGTGTTCGCCGCCACCAAGGCGACGAGAATGCCTGCACTGGCGAGAATTGTCTTGCGACGCGTGTTGGATGCATCCATGGTGAAACTCCAAACCCAAGAGTCCGTCGGTTCCGTCAGGTCCGTCAGTCGGACTTCTTCCAGTCAATCGCAAAGACATTCAGCACGAGGAACGCGGTGATCACCAGCGCGAAGAAGAGCACATCGCGCAGATCGATCACGCCGCGCATCATCGACTCGTAGTGGGTCAGCGCGCTCGTGGAAGCGAGCCCTTCGACCACTCCGCGCGGAGCCCAGCCGCGCAGGAAGTCGATGACCGCAGGGAAACCCGCGAGCAGCAACACAAAGCACGCGACCGCGCACAAGACAAACGCGATGACTTGGTTCTTGGTGAGCGCCGAGAGAAACGCGCCCACTGCGAGAAACGCTCCGCCCAGAAGCGCGCTGGCCAAGTACGCCACCACGATGGTGCCGTGATCAGGATCACCCAACCACGACACCGTGATCCACATCGGGAAGGTCAAGGCGAGCGCGATCGAAGTGAACGCCCACGCCGCGAGAAACTTTCCCAGCACAAGATCGCGACTGCCAAAGGGCAGCGTCATGATGAGTTCGATGGTTCCGGTGCGGCGTTCTTCGGCCCACAAACGCATCGACACTGCGGGAACCAGAAACACATAGAGCCATGGATGGAACTGGAAGAACGGCCGCAGATCCGCTTGGTTGCGGTCGTAGAAGCCACCGATGTTGAAGGCGAAGAACCCCGCGAGGAAGAGGAAGATCACCAAGAACACCGCCGCAAGCGGCGTCTGAAAGTACGAGCGGAACTCGCGGCGGAAGATCACGCCGATCCGTTGCGCGCCACTCATGAGCGTCCTCCCTTGTGCGCCGCAACATCACCCGTGGTGATCATGCGAAACACATGATCCATGCGGTTCTTGGTGACCGAGCGCGGCGCGCGCGACTCCATTTCGCTTGGCGTGCCGTCGAACATGATCTGCCCTTGGTTGATGACGATCGCGCGGGTGCAGACCGCTTCGACCTCTTCAAGAATGTGCGTCGAGAGCACGATGGCGCGCTCACCGCCGAGCTCCTTGATGAGCTCGCGCACTTCAAACTTCTGGTTGGGATCGAGACCGTCGGTCGGTTCGTCCAGAATGAGAATGCCCGGGTCGTGCAGGAGTGCCTGCGCCAAACCAGTGCGGCGCTTGTAGCCCTTGCTGAGTGTCTCAAAGGCTTGCCGCCGAACGCTCTGCAGATTCACGCGGCCGATCGATCGTTCGACGCGTTCCTTGACTTCGCGACCGCGAAAGCCGCGGGCGTGCGCGATGAACGCAAGAAACTCTTCGACGGTCATGTCGGGATAGGCCGGCGCGCCCTCGGGCAAGTAGCCAAAGGTGCGCTTGGCCGCGATCGGGTCCTGCGCGAGATCGATCCCTTCAAGGTGCACCGTTCCCGCGGTCGGCTCGAGAAACCCCGTGACCATCCGCATGGTCGTGCTCTTGCCCGCGCCGTTAGGTCCAAGGAAACCGAGCACTTGCCCAGCGGGAACTTCGAGGTCAATGCCTCGCACCGCGTGAATGTGCCCGAATCTCTTCTCCAACTTCCTCGCCACGATCCGACTCGTCATGAGAACCCTCCAGTGCGCACCCTACATCGGTCCTGCGGTCGGCCAAACTCGACCACAAGCGCTCATCATCGTCCAAGCGTGCTTCGAATGGAGCGCACCCCGACACCGAAACCGAGAACTCCGATTCCTGCGAGGACGACCAACGGAAGGATCTGCTCACCAAGCGGCGTGTCACGCCAGAATGGACCCTCAACGGCCTGCACCACCCACCGAAACGGGCTGGCGTAGCTCATGGTGCGCAGAAAGGGTGGCATGAAGAACAACGGAATGGTCCCGCCGCCGATCATCGCCAAGAGCAGCACGCCACCACGCCCCGCGCCGTTGGCTTCGGCTTCGGTTCGACAGAGCCCCGCCACCAACATCGCCAGCCCCGAGAAGGCAAACGCACTCAGGACAAAGGCCACGAGCAGCATGAACGGTTGCGCGATCGAGGAGCCGAAGGCGACGACGGCCATCGAGATGAGCAGCACCTCGACCAAGAGCGCGCTGAGAAAACACGCGAGCCCCTTGCCCGCAAGAAGGTGCGCCTGCGTGATCGGTGCGAGGCGAAGTCGCGCAAGCGTCCCGCGGCTGCGCTCCACCACGACACTCCCTGCAAAGGCGCCGATACAACCAGCGAGTCCCCAGACGAGACCTTGAGGAAAGGAGAGATCGAAACTCGAACGCGGTCCACCCGTGCGTGGCGGAAGCTCGGCAACGGTGACGGCGACGGGTGACCACGCGCCCGCGCTTGATGCGCTTTCGGCGTCGCTCTCTGCGGCTGCAGTCGCAGGCGTGTCGCTCTTCACTGACGAACGATCGATCGAGGTGGTGAAGAGTTCTCCCGCAGCAACGAATCCTGTGGCGGCCAGTCGCTGCGCTGGCGTGAGTCCATCGGCGCCGGCGATGGTCTTGCGCGCGCCCGCAAAGAGCTTGGACATTTGCGCGCCGTCGGTGAACATCCGCGGGAACTGTCGAAACGCCAGTTCGTGGAGCTTGCCCTGAATCAGCCCAGCTTCGGCGCGATGCGAAGGATCGATGACTGCTTCGATGGGAATGCCGCTCCCACCAAAGAGCCCATCGAGTCCATCCTGCATGGTGCTCGGGAGAATCACCGCAGCGACGACTTTCCCAGCGCGCACCGAGGCCGTGGCTTCCTCACGCGTGGCGAAAGTCGTGACCGCAAACGACGAGTCGCGAGTGAGATCGCCCGCGATGCCTTTGGCCAAGGACGACGAACTCTCGTTCACCAAGGCGAGATCGATCGCACTCGTTCCTCCGCCACCACCAAAGATGAAGCCGAAGAGAATCGCCAGGAGCATCGGGAAGATGAAGGTGAAGAAGACATCTCCCTTGTCGCGAAACAAGAGGCGAAGATCTTTCTGCGCGAGCGTCAGCACCGCGTTCATTCGCGCAGGCTCCTTCCCGTGAGTGCGAGAAAGACCGCTTCAAGGTCAGGACTTTCGACGCGCACGCCCGTCACGCCGCCCACGGCAAACTGCCGCGTGACCTCGGCCACAGGGTCGGCGGTCAGGACGCGCTCGTCCTGATCTCCGCGCGAAACCGTCACTGCCGAATGTCCGCCATGGCGCGTCACGAGTTGCGCAACCGTGCCAACATCAAGCATCCGTCCGTGGTCGACGATCCCCACGCGATCGCAAATCTTGGCCGCCTCTTCCATGTAGTGCGTGGTGTAGACGATGGTCTTGCCCGCACGAGCCAGCGTGCGCACCAGTTCAAGAATTCGGTTGCGCGATTGCGGATCAACGCCCGCCGTTGGCTCATCGAGCAGGAGGACTTTGGGGTCGTGCACCAACGCCGCTGCGAGATTGAGCCGACGCTTCATGCCGCCCGAAAAAGTACCGATGCGATCGTTGGCGCGAGACTCAAGTTCGACGATGGCGAGCAGTTCCTCGACACGCCTCCGCGCGTTGGCGACTCCATAGAGCCGCGCAAAGAACAGGAGATTTTCCCGGGCCGTGAGTTCGGCATAGAGCGTGATCTCCTGCGGAGCGAGTCCAAGGTGGCTGCGCACCGAGGCATTCGTCGGGGAGCCGAGGCCAAGGAGATCGACCGAGCCCGAGTCGGCAGCGAGCAATCCTGTAGCGATCGCAAGACTCGTCGACTTGCCCGCGCCGTTGGGTCCAAGGAGTCCAAAGACTTCGCCCGCACTGACTTGAAGTGACAAGCCATCGACGGCGGTCGTCGCACCAAAGCGCTTTCGGATGTCGCCCAAAGTAAGCATCGCTGAGCATGGAGCCGTGAAGCGGCATGGTAGCGTACTCACACGCGCACATCGCGCGGGGCGACAAGAAGATGCGCGCGGTCGGCAAACTCCCACATCTTCCGTGGCTCGGCCCGCTCTGCGCGCACGCGCTGAGTGACGGCCACTGCACAAACCTCGCGCGCGCGCTGGCTTTGCGTGATTCGCCAAGCGCCAAACCAATCGTCTGCACGAGACGAGCAAGCGTGCTTCTCTTGCTGCTCGTGATCTCGCTGTTGTCCCTCCATGAACTCGCAGCCAGTGGATCTCTGCGCGCGCTCTTCGATTCCGAAGGCGCCACAGGAACCACCAAGAGATCAGGAGTTCAACAGATGAGGCGGATGCAATCCTTGACGGCAGGAATGCTGAGCGTCGGCGCACTCACAGGAGTCTGCGCCGCGCAGGACGCAGTGCAATGGAAAGTGGAGGATGGGGGGAATGGGCATTGGTATGCGGGTGCCGTGGTGTCGTCGAAGGGTGCATCGTGGGATGTCGCGCGATCCCACGCGGTCACACGAGGCGGCGATCTAGCCACCATTCCATCCGCGGCATGCGCGACGTGGCTCTTCGCCAACATCGTGAGTGACACGGCGCTGTGGAACAATCTCCTCGGTCCCTGGGTAGGAGGCACGCAGGTTGAGAACGCGATCGAACCATCCGGTGGATGGGTGTGGGTCGATGGAAATCAGATTGGGCAAGAGCTCTGGAGCACTGGTCAACCCGATGACGCGGTGGGCTGCGGCGGCAACAATAACCGCATGGGCTACTGGAACGCCGGTCAGGGCGTTCCCCAAAGTTACTTGGAAGATAGCCCTAACGCTCCCAGTTTCGAGTGCGGGGGATTGTTTGGACCACGCACCTCCGCCGTCATCGAATGGTCCGCCGACTGCAACAGCGACGGCATCATCGACTACGGGCAGTGCCGTGACGGCACACTTGCCGACTTCGACAGCAACAACATTCCTGATTGCTGCGAGTCGGGTCTGTCCTGTGTCGCGGGGACTTTTCCCGTGGAGTGGGCGACCGATGAGGGTGGGAACGGGCATTGGTATCTCCGCCTCGATGCGCAGTATCAAACTTGGGCGCAGTGTCGTGCGCTGGCCATTGCCGTCGGCGCAGACCTCGTCTCGCTTGCCACGGCGGGCGAGTATGAACTGATCCAGCGACTCATTACTCTGGAGGTTCAGCAGTCGCTCCCCGACCAGCACTGGCTCGGCGCATCGAGCCCGGCTGGCGCAACAGGTACGAACGGATGGACTTGGGCCGATGGAACACCGTGGGATTTCACGGCGTGGTGCAGTTTCTCGCCGAACAACAGTGGGGTCCATCGGTACCTCATCCACTACTCGGATTTCTACTGCTGGGATGACTATCACGATAGCGACGCGTTCCCCCACATGCAGGGCGCCATCATCGAGTGGTCCGCCGACTGCAACAGCGACGGCATCATCGACTACGGGCAAATCCTCTCGGGCGCGCTGAGCGACTTCAACTCTGACGGCGTGCCCGATGCGTGCCAGTGCGATGCCGACATCGACTCCAACTCC
>CANLHK010000011.1 GCA_947490615.1 Planctomycetaceae bacterium
CGCCGCCACCATGCGACGCACTCCCGCCACGCAATGTGAAGCCCTCCAGACGTGCCGCGGCTCCCTTCTGACCAGTCGCCGTGAAGCATCGACCACTCACAGGATCCACGATCGTCGTCGCCGCGCCAGCAGTCGATCGCACCGTGATCGCGCGACCTCCAAAGTTGATCGACTCCTGCCAGAGACCAGGACCCACCTCCACGATGTCGCCGGCGAACGAGACATCGATGGCGCCCTGAATCGTTGGATACGACTCTGGCACCTGCCGAATATCTGCGGACGCCGTTACGGCGCAGAATTAAGCGAGCGTCACGACGATGAAGCTTCCGATCAACTGGAACGAGCGCATTTCAAGACCCCTACATTCGATGTGCGGACAAGTCTTGCGGCAGACTAACAGCAACAGTCAATGCTCCCAAGAGCTTGTCACACACCACGGCCAAGTGCGCGGTGACCTTGACCACCCCACATGGTGCACTCACCTGACCGCGCTGCATGACCACAGCGGAGCACAACCTTGTCCGCCGCTTGGTCTTGCGCCTGCGGACGCGCCCGTTTCTTCCGCCCGCCCGCCAACTCCTTGACTCCCGCTCTGCCGCGTTGGTCTACTACTCCCATGCTTCCCCACACGGCTGCTCGTCTCACTGGCTCGCTGTTGATATTGCCGGCGCTCACTGGGTGTTTCAGCCGACTCCATGTCACGCAGCCCATTGAAGTCGAAGTGTTCGATGCGCTGAGTGGTGAGCCGATCGTTGGCGGCACGGTTTCGCAAGGTGCGCCTGTTGGCTTCTTTGAGCGCAGTCTGCATGAGGAAGCGGTCACCGACGCCAATGGCGTGGCGCATCTGCGGGTGATTCGACTTGTCGATGACTCGTGGTGGCAACTCTCTCGGGACACGGCGTGCGATCCCGAGTTGTCGGGGCCTTTCTACGACGGCGTTGGGCTCTCGCAGATCCCCAGCGAATTCACCGAGGTTTCGACTCCATCATCTGTCCGGCGTTACCGCGCGCCGCTCTGGCCGCACATGTGGCTCTCGATTGAACTGCCCGCAGAATTTCGCGGTCCGCTCTCGTGGCATGTCCTCTCGTGCGATGCGGCGAGCAGCAGCGGTTGGATTCCGCCCGCGCAGCTCGCGTCCTCGAAGACCGACCCAACCGTGCACTTCAGCGCTCGCGCCACGCCCGACGCCAACGGAGCCGTCGCGCATCCCACAACCATCGGCGGCGTGCGCGGCTTCGGCTTTCACAACTACAACGGTGATGCCTCTGCTGGAGTCTTTCTTGGCGGCGTGCTCCTGCGCAGAATCAGTGCGACCAGCGAGCCCTACGACCTCGAGCGCGTTGAAGAAGCTACCGCGACACCGAGTGGACATTGGAAGCGCATCCCGATGAAGCCTGAAACCGTGCATGCGTGGGAGCTGCGCGCACACCATGTCACGGGCGCGCCGCCTTCGTGGCCGACGGTGCGTTACGCGTGGTTCATCGGTTCACGCGACGAGCTGCGTGCGTGGCTGCGCACCAACAGTCTGAATCCTGTGAACTCCTGGGGCTTCACGCAGAAGACTGAGGACCCAACCGACCAACGCGTCTACGCCGCGTCTGCGCTCGCTGGCGTCATGCCTGAAGCGAAGGAAGTCAGCCCCGCGCCGCTTTGGACGCTGACGAAGATGGAGTGAGGATGGAGTAAGGATGGAGTGAGGCGCGCGCCGTGAGGACTCACGGAGTCTTGGTGCTCGCCGCAGCCTCAAGCAACGCCAACACACTCATCGCCGTACCGAAGCTCGCGCTTCGTGGAAAGACTCGATCGTTCCAGGTGCCGTCGTTGTCGCGAACCTTGAAGAGGATCTCTCGAAACTGCACGCGCAGCGCAGGGCGATCGGCTTCGGGAAGCAGTTCGATGGCCACCGCCGCGTTGGTGAAGGCGTAGAAGAAGTAGTACGGCGCAACGCCGTAGGGCGCGAGATGCGTCCCCTGCTTCTTGCGGCGCTTCTCCAGCTCAGGCCAGAACTCGAGGAACTCCTTCACGGCAAATTGCAGTCGCTTTAGATCAGCCTTGCCTGCGCGCGCGAGTGCGACTTCGAGTGCGCACATGCGTCCAACCGCACCAGGAATCTGACCAGCGTTGTCGCGCGCGGGCTTGTCGGCGTTGTAGGCGACGAAGCCCGACTCGCCCCGCGTGATCTCGAGGGCCTTGATGGTGCGCTCGAGGAGTTCGGCACTCACTTCGAGTCCCGCCTCTTTGGCTTCGACCAACGCAAGGAGACACGGCGCCGTCATGAACGGCGAAGTTGCGCAGGCGTTTTCGATGCCTGCGCCGCGCGCGTATTGCCAACCGCCGACCTTGGGGATCTCGGTGGCCTTCAAGGCATCGAGGTAGAACGCGATCGCAGCGTCGACCGCAGAGTTCTGCGTTTCGCTGACCGCACTCGCCTTCTTGGCTGCAAGCAGGAAGCGCAATCCGTAGCAATGCGCCTAACCGCGCACGTCGTAGCCGCCGTCATACTTTGGTGAGAGTAAGGACTCGCTGCGCGCAGCCGCGACAAAGTCGATCGCTCGCGTGACCGCGGCTTGTCGGGACGAGTCCTTCGCAAATCCAGGCGCAGCCATGAGCGCCATAGAGACGATCGCCGTGCCACCAACGCGGTAGCCAAACGGGATCTTGCCACCGACGCGATAGACCCCTTCATAGGGCCACTCGGAAGCGACCTCGGTGCCAGGACCTTGCTCTTGCATGGCGACGAGCTTGGCAACGCCCTGTGCGATCGCATCTTGATCAGTCGGGATCACGACCTTCGCAGGCGCCGCCGATTTTTCGGGGGCTGCTGCTGGAGTCACATCGGGAGTCCTCGATGGATCAGGCGGGACGACAGTGACGACGAGGAGCAGCGCTGCGAGTGACGCGGTGAGCATCAGAGAACTGTACCGCAGGAATCCATCGCCTCACCCGCCGCGCAGGTGCTTCACGAGGAAGGCGGTCTGCCGATCCTTGGCATCGGCGGAAAACGAGCCAAAGCCAGCGTGTTCGTGCGGCGCACCCGTGGCGCCGTACTCGTGCATCTCGACACTCTTGGCCAGGCCGCGCTCCCGAAGAGCTTCGACAAACTCGCGTTGGCCGTCGACTGCGACCCAGGCATCGAGTTGGTTGTGCAGGATGAGAAGCGGAATCGATCTCCATGAGGAGAGATGCTCGATGGGATTCAACGCGTCGGCGCGCGCGGCTTCGTACATCGCGCGGTGTCGTTGCCACGCGAAGGAACCCGTCGTGCACTCGACCGCCGCTGCGCGAAACTCATGAGTACGGCAGAGCCGCACCAACGCAGCCATACCTCCAGCACTCATTCCGCCGATGGCCGTGCGACTCAGATCAAACCACGGCGTCGCGCGGATCGCCTCCATGACGCCGTCGATCTCTTGCGCCATCGTCTCGACGACTTCAAGCGTGCGCTCAGGCTGTTGAAGAGCAGCGTCGAATCGCGCGCCATGACCAGGAAGATCCACCGACACCGTCGCGATACCCGCGCGTGCCAAACGGAGAAAGCGCCCTGGATCCAATTCCTTGGTGACGGTTCTGCCGTGCATCCACAGCAGGACCGGTGCGGGTGCCCCATGAAGTGAACTGGGAAGAGAACTGGGAAGAGAACTGTGGAGCGCACCGTCCAAAGCAAACGAGGGATGCACCACCAACGCTGGGACGCCTGCGAACACTTCAAACCGCGCGCGCTCGCGCACCATCGCGGGAAGTCCGTCGCCAAACTCAGGCATCGGACGCGCTCGGTGCAGAGGTTTCACTGAAGGCGTTGGGCTTGTAGAGGTAGACGAACATGTCGTCCTTGTAGCGGTGAACCTCTGGACCGTCGAAGCCAACGATGGTGCGTTCGGGTTCCTCGAGATCAATCGGCGTGCGGAGAATCAGAAACCCCTTGCCATCGGCGAAGAGCCCGCGACTTCGCGCAGCCTGTGCGAGCACCAAGGCGCGCGTCGGGAGTTCCACCATGAGCGCGTACGGCGGATCCAGGAACACGAGATCGACAGGACGCGGACTGCGCGCCAACGCGGTTGGTCCCAGCGCATCCGCCTGCAACGCGATGACGCGGTCAGCGCACTTCAGCATGGCGATGTTGTGTTCGAGGTAGCGAAAGACCTCGCGGTCGCGCTCGATCATCACGACTTCCACGGCGCCACGCGAAGCACATTCGAGTCCGATCGTTCCCACACCCGCAAAGAGGTCGAGGACGCGCGCACCCTTGAACCACCCGTGGAGCATCGCAAAGAGCGACTCCTTCACACGCGCGGTCATGGGGCGCGTGCGATCTTCACCCACGGGAGTGAGCAGCACGCGCGAACGGAAATCACCTGAGATGATCTTGGGCACGCGGCGAGTGTACAGCGCGCGTCAGGGCGCGGGCGTCAGCAAGGCTGGCACTGTCGGCGCGGGCGCGACGGCAATGGGCGACTCTCCGCGGGAGATCTTCTCGCCGTTGCCGCGCACGATGATCGCGCGCACAAACGCCTCGTACTCCGTGGCGAGCCGCGCGATGTCCTCATCGAAATACTCGCGCAGCACCGCAGGTCCAACTTGTCGACCAATCGCTAAGCGCCGCTCGTTGCGCGTGCCTGCCTTGTTGGACTCCCAGATTGTTCCTGAGACGCGCCCGTAGACCGCGTCGTTGAGCAGTCGCTCAAGACCCTTGCGATAGCGCCCGCCCTCACCCTCATTGAGGAAGTGGACCAGCGCCCATGCCTGCGCGTAGTAGGTCAGCAGCGTGCGACGCCCTTCACGCAAGTATTCCTGCGGCGTGCCCTGCACGAACTCGGTCAGCGGAACGAAGCGTCCGCGTTGCATGACCAAACGCAGCTCATCGAAGCGTTCGAAGTTGCGCCACGGCATGAACTCGGGCGGCGCGCCATTGATGCCGCCGCGCACACCTTCCATGTAACAGGCGAGGCCTTCCTCGAGCCACATGGGAAGCGCATGACGGAACGCGCGCTGCGAGTACGCGTGCCAACCTTCGTGCGCTGCGATGGTGAAGGTGTCCCAACGCCCGATGTCGTAGAGCACCGCGTCACCTTCGATGGTGTAACCGCCGCGACCGATGTTTTCGTACATCGCCGCTTCTAAAGGCATGCGAATGCGTGTGAAGGCCATCCACTCGGCGCGCGTGCCAAAGAGATAGACATCGATCGGTTCATCGGGCTCAGGAAGCGGGACCAGCGCCTTTCGGTAATGGTCGAGCGCCGTCGGGAGGAAGACCTGCATGCGATCACGAATGACTGGATCGCGCAGCGTGGAGTGGAGTCGATGGGTTCCCGTATCGATGCACTCGCCGACGGCCGTACCGAAAGTCCACGGCTCGATGATCGGATCGGTGCGCAGGTTGACGCTCTTGACCGCAGCGGGCAGCGCCTGAGGCTCGGCGACGGTTCGACAACCAACTGCGAGCGCGATGAGCGCGAGCATCGAACCGAACGCGAAAGAGTGGTGGAGGCAACGCTTCACGAGCTTTGGTGGAGTCTAACTCTACTTCGACACAACCCGTGAACCATCGTTGCACTTTCACGCTGCGATGATCGATTCAGTCGCCACCGCCGCCGCCGCCATCTCCTCCTCCTCCACCATCGGACGAGCCGCAGTCTCCAGAACCACCATCGGACGAGTCCCAAGAGCTGTCGAGACTCGACGCCCCAATGTCTCGGCCCTCAAAGGCGCCGTCTCCTTGGTCGAGCGGCGTCGTCGTGTCGCGGTGTTGGTCGTGACTGTTTGGTGTCGTTCCGAGGTAGTACGGCACGCCGATCCCAGCGCCGGCGTCACCGTGGTGCGCGCGTCGCGGCGTTGCTGTTCCAGGAGAATTTGTTGGCGGCGTTTGCTCTGTGCTCGACCACAGCGACGCGATGATCGCGCCAATGCACACCATGGCGACCGCGCCGACGATCAGCCAAATCGGTTCGATGGAAACGGTCATGCGATGCCTCCAGTCGGTCGTTGAGTAGCTCAGCCAAGCGCCGTGAGTGCGCTCTTGGCTGCTGCGATATCCGCGTCGATCTCCGCGAGCTTGCGCCGAGTTTCCTCGACGAGTTCAGGCTTGGCTTTGGCGAGGTATCCCTCATTCTCGAGTTTTCCGCGCATGCCGCTTGCTTGCTTGTCGCGCTCTGCAATGAGCTTCAAGAGTCGCGTCTTCTCGGCGCCAAGATCGACGGCATCGACGAGTCCGTCGAGCAGAATCTCGCTTCCTTCAAAGGGAATCGCGACGGCGGTCTGCGGACGCGAAGTGCCCAGTGGCTCCACGCGTTCGAGTCCAGCGAGCGTCTCGACGACGCCGCCTGAAGCAGCGACCAACGCGCGAACCGAGTCGCCCGCGAGCAGAGAGATGCGCTTCTTGGGTGAGACCTGACGCTCACCACGGACACGGCGCACGCTTTCAACCAGCGCGCGGACCCGCTCAAACTCGGCACTCGCGGCCTCATCCTTCAACGCTTGCGCGAAGGTCGGCCAGCCAGCGGTCGCGCAGAGCGCACTCGGCGGAAGCGTCAGGCCCGCGATCGTTGCTTGCACGCCCTTGTCGTCCACGCGTTGCGACATCGCCTGCACACTCGCCCAGAGTGTCTCGGTCACAAACGGACAAACGGGATGAAGCATGCGCAGCATCGCATCGAGTGATGTCGCGAGCACGGCCTGCTGCGTGCGATCGGAGCGAATCGTCGGTTTGATGCCCTCGAGATACCAATCGCAGAAGTCGCGCCACACAAGGTCATAGAGCACTTCGGCCACGCGATGAAACTCGTAGTCGGCGATCGCGCTCTCGAGTTCGACACTCGCGCGCTGAAGACGCGCAAGCATCCAGCGGTCGATGAGCGTGGTGGGAACCAGCGGCGCCGACGCGCTGTTCGTGGCGTTGGTGTTTGCAGTTGGATCCGGCGCCGCTTGCGCGAGATTCGCCAGCGCGAACCGCGTGGCGTTCCACAATTTGTTCGCGAAGTTTCGGCCAAGATCAAAGCGCGCGCTGGTGTTGCGCGCGAGCGGCATCTCGGCGGTGGGAGTCGCAGCACCTGTCGCAGCGCCGAAGCCTGAAACCATCTTCTTCGTCGGGTCTTTCGGCGACGACTGGATCGCATCGGCCACGGTGTACCCACCGCTGGCGGTGGCCCACTTGGGCGCAAAGGTCTCACCCGAGTGTGGGTCCACGATGTCGACAGGAAGCCGAACATCCTGCGTGTTGGTCGCCATGGAGACGAGCGTGAATCGCATGGCGTCAGCACCGTGCGAATGGATGATGTCGCGCGGGTCAACGCCGTTGCCAAGCGACTTAGACATCTTCTGTCCGTGACCATCCTGAATCATCGCGTGGATGAACACCTGCCGAAACGGAAGCCGTCCGAGGAAGTAGCGGTTGAACATCACCATGCGGGAAACCCACAGTGTGATGATCTCGCGCGCGGTGCAAAGGACCGAGCTTGGGTTGTAGCGCTCAAGCAGTCCTTCCATGTCCTGCCAACGCGTCGCGTCGGGCCAGCCGAGGGTTGAGAGCGGCCAGAGCGCCGAACTAAACCAAGTGTCGAGCACATCACCGTCGCGCTTGAAGCCCACGCGCTCAAGAACGACTGCATCGGCGTCGTCGCTGAGGCAGACATGGAGATCATGCTCACCCGACGCAGAAGCGAGCGAACCCACGGCAAGCTCCGCGCCATCGCTCACGCGCACCACGCGGATCGAGGCACGCGCCGATGAAAGCGAGGCCACCGCGCCCAACTCGGCAGCCAATGCCGACGCTTCGCCGCGCTTACTCCACACGGGAATGCGATGTCCCCACCAAAGTTGGCGTGAGATGCACCAGTCGCGGATGTTCTCGTGCCACGATTGGAAGTTCTTCGCGTAGCGCGCTGGGAAGAAGCGCAGCTCGCCATCGCCCTTGGCACGCGGACCCGCTGCGACCGAACTCGGCAACGCACCTTCGACTTGATCAGGCGCCATCGACCGCAGTGCACTGCCGCGCAACCGATCATCGGTGACACGCACATACCACTGGTCGCTCAAGTAGGGCTCGACAGGAACATGCGAGCGGTAGCTATGACCGACCGAGTGACGGTGCGGGCGAACCTCTTCGAGCAGTCCCTGACTCTTGAACCACGCGACGATGCGCTTGCGCGCCTCTTCACGACTGAGTCCGACAAACGCGCGCGCTTCCTGCGAAACATCGGTCCAACCGTGACCATCGCTGATCGAACCATCAGGCGCCATGACATTGATCGCGGCGAGTCCGTGGCGCTGACCGATTTCCCAGTCGTTGGGATCGTGCGCGGGCGTGACCTTGAGGAATCCCGTGGCAAACGCAGCCTTGCCGTCAGCGGGATCGCCGCCCATCGAGGCTGGCATCACCACATACTCGTCCTCGATGATGGGGATAAGACGCCCAACAATCGGCAGCCGCACCGACTTGCCGCGCAACGCCGCCGCGCGTGGGTCTTTCGGATTGATGCCCACCGCGGTGTCGCCGAGCATCGTCTCAGGACGCGTGGTCGCGACAGTGACATGGCCCGAGCCATCGGCCAGCGGATACTGGAGGTACCAGAAGTTTCCGTCGACCTCCTCCATCTCGACTTCGTCGTCGGCGAGTGCGGTCTGCGAAACAGGATCCCAGTTCACCAGTCGCTTGCCGCGATAGATCAGTCGATCGCTGAACAGTCGGAAGAACGCAGCGCGCACCGCGGTGGCGCAGGTTTCATCCATGGTGAATCGCGTGCGCTCGAAGTCACAGGAGCAACCCATGAGTTCGAGTTGCGCGAGAATCGTCGCCTCGTACTCGTCCTTCCACTCCTGCACTTTGCCGACAAACGCTTCGCGCGTGAAGTCGGTGCGCTTCTTGCCTTGCAACTGAAGCCGCTTCTCAACTACCGCTTGAGTCGCGATGCCCGCGTGATCGGTGCCAGGCATCCACAGCGTGTTGCACCCGCGCATGCGGTGGTAGCGCGTGAGGAGATCCTGCAGCGAGTTGTTGAAGGCGTGGCCGAGGTGAAGCGCCGCCGTGACATTCGGCGGCGGAATGAAGATCGCAAACGCTTGGCCAGGATTCGACGGCTCGGCGTGGAAGCAGCCCGCTTCGTCCCAGCGCGCGCGAACGGTTCCCTCGGCTTCCGAGGGCACATAGGCCTTCGGGAGTTCGGGGATCGGGGCGGGAGCGCTGGTTCCGTGCGTCGTTCCTGAGGACATGAGGGAGGCGATTCTACTTCGCCTCCGCAACCATCGTGGCGCAGTTTGCAGCCGACTTCTGCGATAGTGCGTGCTCATGCGCGCGCTTCCACGCACACTGCAAACTGCTCCGACGCGCAGCCAGTCACTTTCCGCGGCGACGCGCGCGTTGATCCTCTGTTGTCTCCTTGCAGCAGCATCGTGCGACGGCGAGCGCGACGCACCGACCCCATCGCCTGCGCCAAGCAGCACCACCGCTCAGGAACTTTCCGCACGAGAGCTCCTCGATGCCAGTGAAGCTGTCGAGAAGTTCCTCAACGCGGGGCGCACCAACGAGGCACTGCTTGTGGTGCGCAAACTCCTCGAGCGCACCCCAGAGGGCAGCGCGTCGGCCTCGTCGGTGCACGAGCTCGCGGCGCGCGTCTGTTTCGCACGCGCGCGTTTGCGCGATGAAACCCTCGATGCCTCACAGCGGCAGGTCCTTCTCCAAGACGCCGCGCAACACGCTAGGAAGAGTCTCACCCTCAACGGGAAGATCGACGAGTCCGTGAAGGACGGCGCGAAGTTCGCGTTCGCGGCTCTGCTGATCTCGCAAGCGGGAGAGAGTGCCGAGGCTGCGGCGTACTTTGATCGCGCGCTGGAGCTCCTGCCGAACCACCCTTCGACGCTTCTCAACGCGACCTTGACGGCGATCAGCGCGGGCGATTTGGTGCGGGCAAAGTCGCTCCTCGCGCAGCGTCGTTTGGCTGCGCCAAGTGATCCGTGGAATGACGGACTCGAGGCGGAGATCGCCATCGCGCAAGGCGAAGCCTCGGGCGCCGTCACTGCCGCACGACGCGCAGTCACTGCCGATGGCGAGACGCTTGAGTTTCGCTTGCTTCTCGCCCGCGCGCTTCGGAAAAACCAGAAGCCCGCCGACGCCGCGCGCCTCTTGAGCGCGCTCGAACCCGACGCGCGCGCCAAGCCTGCGATTGCTGCGCAGTACGCCCTCGCGTTGTCCGAGAGCCAAGATCTCCGCGGCGCAGCCAACGCGTGGGATCATGCGTTGCGCGCCAATCCAGCCGATGTGTTGGTCCGTGCCGAAACGGCTCTCGCGTTTCATCGCGCTGGTGATGACACGCGTGCCGCGGCCGAGCTCGAGGCGCTCGTACTCATGCCCGGAGGCGCCAAAGAGCGCGCGCGCCTTGACACCGTGTGGCTTCGCTGAAGCGTCTCAACGCAGGCCGCGGCCACCGTCGATGGCGATCGTTTCGCCCGTGAGGTACGACGCCTCAAGAACAAGGAATCGCACTAGACGCGCCGCTTCTTCGGCGGTCCCTGCACGAGCCAGCGGCGTGCGCGCGAGAATCGCGTCCTTCGTTTCCGTTGGAACGCCCTCGGGCCACGCGATCACGCCAGGCGCGACGCAATGAACTCGCACCCGCGGCGCGAGTTCCACGGCGAGTTGTCGCGCGAGCGTCTGCACTGCGCTCTTGGCCAAGAGATACGGCGTGAAGCCCGCGCGCGCGCGATCGATCGCGTGGATGTCGCTGAAGAACACGACCGCGGCTCCACCAGAAAGTCGCGACGACGCCAGTGGCGTGCGCAAGCGAGTCGTCAGGAGCAGCGGCGAGACAACTTCACTGCGATACATCGATTCGACAGAGGCAGCGTCGATCGCCTCGAGCACCGTCGGCGCGAACGACGACGCGTTGTGCACGATGCAGTCCAGCGCACCGCTTCCGCGCACGAGCTGCGCGTACGCCTCGACGGCTGCGGTGTCGTTCAGGTCGAGCTTGTCGATCCGCGTCGTCATGGCGTGACCTGCTCCGAGCGCAGCGTCCTTGGCCAACCGCGCCGTCTCCTCGCACTCCGAAGCACGCGTGCGAAAGGTGAGCCAGAGTCCAAAGCCAGCGCGCGCGAGTTCCAGAGCCACGGCGCGGCCAACTCGATGCGACGCGCCCGTGATCAGAGCGGTTCCAGTTGGTCCAACGACTGCAGATTGCATGGCGGCCATCATCGCGGAGAGAGGTGAACGACGGATCGGTGCGAGCTCGGTGCGCGCCTGCAATGCAAGCACCTTGCAGGAGGCCGAACCACGAAACGCCGATGATACGCCATTGATCCCGGTGGGCCGACGGCTCGGCCCTTTCCACTAGAATCCGAAACTCATGTCTGAGGTCGCATCACAACCTGCCTCGCGATGGAAATGGCGTTTGAAAGGACGGCGCCGTCGTCTCGCGCTGCTCTTCGCGCTCCTCGTGCTTGGCGGGTTGATCTACCTCACTCGTCCCTCGACGCTGGCACGGATCATTCTGCCCAATCTCACCAGCGCTATCGGCGGCGAAGTCACCGCCTCACGCGTGGCCATGAGCGGCCTCAACGCGATTGAACTGATCGATCTGCGCATCCGCGCTCCAGGCTGGGATGGCGTCGCGGGCGAATTGGTCTACGCCGATCGGATCGAGGTTCGCTTCTCGTTGCTCTCGCTTCTCATCGGCGACTTGCGATTGAAGTCCGTGCAAGGGGACCATGTCGAGTTGCGACTCGCTGAAGCAGCGGAGGCGCCAGGAACTTTCTCGCTCTTTGCGCTGAAGCCTGACAAGGGCACCGATGGAGGTCCGTCCACTCCGCAGCGTCCGAGCGCCGTTTCGATCAAGGAGTTGGTACTCGAGAACGGCATCCGAACGCGCGGCCAGTACCGCAAGCTCGGCGACCTGCGCTTTCAGGGCGAGCTTCTTCCTTCCTCGACGAGCAGCAGCGCGTTTGACTTCACGCTGCGCGGACGACCTGATGCAGAGGGCCGACTCTCGGTGGCCTCGATCACGGGGAGCTTTGACGGCGCGACGCGCGCGGTGAGCCTTGCGGTGGACGATCTGGAAATCGACGGACGGCAACTCGCCGTCGCGCCCATCGCGGTGCGCTCGTGGACCACGCGTCTTGGCCTTGAGGGACGCATTACCGAAGCGCGGTTTGAGTACACGCCCGATCAACCGCCGATGGCGCTCATCGATCTCGAAGGCGTCGCCATGAATGTGCCCATCGAAGGGCTCGAGGAAGAGTGGAGCGGGTTTGCGCAGGGTCACGCGATTCCGCTGCAAGCGACGCCGCGCATGACGCTCCGCTCGGGAACGCTTCGTCTCCAACGAAACGAAGTGCGTTTTGAACATGTCACGGGTGAACTCGGCGCCGACGAGGCCAACAATCGCGTGCTTCCCGTTCCCTTCGTGGGCGCTTGCTCGGTGACACTGCCGACGAAGAGTCTTCCGCCCTTCGAATGGGACACGAGGGAAGCGTGGTTTGAAGAGGCGGCGCGACTCGCGTCCTTCACGGTCGATCTTGCGATCGAGGACTTCAGCCTGCCTGAGCAAAAAGATGGTGCGCCTGACACCCTGCAACTGCCGCGGGCGGCAACCAAGATCCTCTCCGACTTCAACATCACGGCGTGGAAGCTTGATCTGCACACCCACGCAGAGCGTGGAGAACCCGATGCCAGCGGCAATCCCGCGCCACTCAAGAGCGAGGGCACGCTGGTTCTTGACGAAGGCTCGGGCGCGTACGAGCAATTCGCGTATCGCCTCGACGAGGTCGCTGCGGTCATCAAGTTCGCCAATGACGCGCTGATCGTGGAGAGTCTGAGCGGTGTGGCACCTGGAGGCGCGAAGGCCTCCATCACTGGTCGCCTCGATGGCCTTTCTATGGGCGCCGAGATTGATCTGCGCATTCACTGCGACGGCGCCCCCATCGATGAGCGCCTCTTCAACGCGTTTGAGCCAGCGCCGCGCGAGGCGCTCGAGTTGCTCTTTGACGCCCGCGCCGCGCGCTCACTGGCCGAAGCCAATCTTCTGCCCGATGAAACCGCGATTGTTTCGCAGCGACAAGAACTCTCGCGCCTTGGTGACGATGAGTCCGTCGCGGCCACACGCGCGCGATTGCAGCGATCGATCGATGCGGGTCCGTTCGTCCTCGGTGGCACCGCAGGCTTCGACATTCGCGTGTATTCGCCGCCAGGTTGGGGGAAGCCCGTCATCGTCACGGGTGATGTGCGCGTGCAGAACGCAGGCCTTCTCTTTGGCCGATTCCCCTATCCGTTGCGACTGAAGGAAGGCGCGCTGCGCGTCCTCGATGAGGCCATTGAGATCGTCGGTGATGGATTGAAGGCGACCACTCCAACTGGTGGCGAGCTCACCGTCGCGGGCAGCGTGCAAATCCCGCGCATGCCTGGTGTCGGCGACGACTCCGCGCGCGGCATGCGTCCACTCATCGAGATCACTGATCGCAACGATGCGCTCAATCCTGCGCTCCTTGCCGCGATTCCTCATGCAGGCGATGAGATGCCCGCGCGCTGGCCTGGATTGGATCTCGCACCAGCAGGCGCGCTCTTGGCTTCGTTGGGTTTGAACGGACGCGTGGAACTCAGCGGACTTGTCGACAGCGACGACGAGGGCCGCGAGCGTTTCAAGTTCACGGTGGACTTCGCGGATGGCACCGCGGCGCCCGATGCAGCAGGACGCGCGCAGCTCGCCGAGTCGGGACTGCCATGGCCGCCTGAGTTCACGCTCGAACACTGCAGCGCCACACTGCTGCTCACGCCCGATCGCGTTGTCATCGAGCAGTGCGTTGGAAGCAACGGGAGTGGCAAGATCGCGGCCAAGGGGTTCAGCGAGCTCGAAGGCCCCAACCGCAGCATCGAACTCGAACTGCAAGCGCTTCCCGTCGGTCGCGCGTTCGAAGGCTACCTCTCCAGTGACGCCGATGAAGCCGCTGCCCGCTTTGCGCGCTATGGACCAAGCGGCGCCATCGATGGTTCGATTCGGCGCGATGTCACCGCGACCACGGCACAGACGCGCGGATCACTCACGCCACAGTTTGTGGAGTTGACCCTCGACGGTTCGCGCGTCCGCGCCGATCGCATCGCAGGGCGCATCGCGGTTGACGAGCATGGCCTCCGTGCGGACAGCCTGGAGTTTCGGCTCAGCGAAGGCAACCAAGAAGACGGGATTCTGCGTTTGAGCGGACCACTCGGGGGTTCGATCACGGGTTCACCCGCAGGAACACCCACGCTTCCTGAGCCCGCGGCCGCCCCTCCTGCCGCTGCAAACCCCAACCCGCCAACAGACCTCACGCAACTCGACGCCACGCTCACAGCAGGACGCGTGGAAAGTCCGCTCTTGCGTGAACTCCTTTCCACGCGCGCCAAAGGGGTGATCGATCTTCTGCGCGCCAAGGCTGCGAAGGGAACCTACGACGCCCACTACCAGAGCGGCGAACAAGAGCGCTTCTCTGCGGTGCCGCGCACACTTGCGGTTGGACAACCCGATCAACGCGTTGAGTTCATCTTTGCTCCAACCGACAGCATCGTGGGCGATGCCAACCTCGTGCGCTTCAACCTGCATGGCACTTTGGTCGGAGCTCATGAAGGCACGCTGGTCACGACGGGTTCCTTCGAGTCGGGTGGCGACAATCGACTCAGCGCTGCACTCACGCTCGACGCGAAGACGCTGACGCCCGCCTTGCGCGTGCAGCTTCCGCCTCCGCTCGACACCGCGTGTGAAGCGATTGGCCTGACCGCCTCGCAGCGCTTCGCGTTGGATCTTCCTGATGTCGCGTTGCGTTGGCCGTCGACAGGAAGTGCTGAGAGTCCTGACATCTATCAACTCCGCGGAACCGTGCAACTCGCTGGCGGAGCCTTCCACGCTGGTCCAACGGTCACGGACCTCGACGGCGAATTGACCATGCGGTTCCGCTATCAGCCTCGCGCTGCGCAGCAAGCGGATTTCACGGGCACGATGAAAGCGTCTGGAGCGCGTGTCTTTGATCGACCGCTCGGCGCGACCACGATCGATTTCAAGACCGAAGCCAACGGCAAGGTGCTTGCGCTCAACGGCTCTGGTGATGTCGCCTATGGACGGTTCGATCTCCTGAGCTCGATCGACTTCGACAAGGATCTCTACAAGGCACGCGTGCGCGTCGCCGACGCGGACTTTGAAGTGCTTCGCCGTGACACGCCCGCGACAGGCGTGACTCCTCGATCCGATGGCCGACTCTCTGCAGTGCTTCAAGTCGCGGGTTCAACAAGCGGTGCTGTCGACACGCGAACAGGTTCAGGTCGAGTCGCGATCCGCAATGCAGAGCTCGCTTCGATGCCGCTGGCGATGCATGTGTTGCAGTTGACCCAGTTCATGCTTCCAGTCTCGAGTCGCATCACCGCGTCGACTGCTCAGTTTGAACTCGCAGGAAACACCGCGAAGGTCACGCAGTGCGAACTCATCGCAGGAACAATCCAACTTGCAGGTACGGGCGCCGTGGATATTCCCACCTTTGGCATTGGGCTGCGTCTCTTCCCGCGCGGCACCGTACCGATTGTGAGTGATGTGATCGGCGGAGTCACCAACACGCTCTTTGCGATTGATGTCTCGGGCACACTGCGCGAACCGAAGGCTGCGATCGCGGCTCTTCCGGGTATGAGTGAGGTCCCGACGCCTCCGCCGACGGACGGCACTGCGCCGTCGGCCACCGCAGCACCCAAGAGCAACGCTCTGCCAAAGCCCATCCCCGCTGAGACAGCACCCAACGCCCCCACGCCATGACGACGAATCAACCAACCAATCCTCAGCGCGCCGATGCTGCACGCGCCGCACTCGACCTCTCGCACATCGAGTCCGCCGTCGATGGGTTCTTCACGACTGCGGGAGTCCAACCTTCCGCCGAGGCGCGCGAACTCGTCGCCGAACTCATGCTCTCGGGACTCAAGCTCGTCGCCGACGGCGCCGACCTTGGGCAACTCAAGTTGGTGCGCACCGCTCTCAAAGAGATGCGCCACGCCTACCGCATCTTCAACCCCTACAAAGGCACGCGGAAGATCTCCATCTTTGGTTCGGCGCGCACCCCGACCACCGATCCTGATTACGCCCTGGCCCGCGAGTTCAGCCGAGGCATTTCTGCGGCAGGCATGATGGTCATCACGGGCGCAGGTGACGGCATCATGAAGGCGGGACACGAAGGACCTGAGATCGACAAGTGCTTTGGACTGCGCATTCGTCTGCCCTTTGAAGCGGGCGCCAACAGCGTGATTGACGGCGATCCCAAGCTCATCAACTTCCGCTACTTCTTCA
Source organism: Planctomycetaceae bacterium (assembly GCA_947490615.1). Taxonomy (GTDB): domain Bacteria; phylum Planctomycetota; class Phycisphaerae; order Phycisphaerales; family SM1A02; genus QWPT01. The sequence goes on from CANLHK010000011.1 coordinate 16,275, forward strand.
CGCGCAAACTCATGTTCATGGCGCACTCGGATGCAGTCGCCGTCTTCCCTGGTGGGTTTGGAACGCAAGACGAACTCTTCGAAGCGCTCACGCTCATCCAGACTGGAAAGTCGAACCTCGTTCCCGTGGTTCTTCTCGAACATCACGGCGGCGACTACTGGAAGGGCTGGGAAGAAGGTTGCGTGTTGCCACTGGCGCGGCGCAAATTGATCTCGCCCGAAGACCGCGGGCTCTATTCGATTCACACCGATCCCGTAGCGGCGGTGGCGGAGATTGCAGGTTTCTACAAGCGCTACCACTCGATGCGCTTTGTCGGCAAGGAACTGGTGCTGCGGCTGCAGACGCAACTTTCCGACGCCGAACTTGCCACGGCAGAACGAGACTTCCGCCACGACCTCTGCGAGAAGGACACCACTTTCCGCCGCGTCGAAGCCTTCCCTGACGAAGAGGAACACCGCACGCTGCCCCGTATCGCGTTGCGCTTCAATCGAAGGGCGTGGAGCCGACTGCGCGCGTTCATCGATTCGATCAATGGCATGCCGCAGCGGCATGGGAGCTGAAGCATGCGCGCTGCGTTGACGCGTCGTGCTCCGACCAGTGCAGGCGCGCATGCATTGGCGATTGCGCTCTTCTTGGCGTGCATCAACTCCGTGACCACTGGTTGCGCGGCGCCGCCGCAAGCTGTCTCGGTTTCAGCACCCTCACAACCTGCGCTTCCTGGCCTGGAATTGCGACGGTGGTTTGTTCCAATCGATGCGGCGTTGCGATCGACCGCGCTGGAGACGGCGCAAACCAAAGGCGTGCTCATCCCCGTGACCACCGGGCTGTCCGACGCTGGATTCTCGATGTATCGCTGCTCAAGCGGACAGCTCACGCAGTTGATGGAGTTGCTCGGCGGCAGTCCGCAGGTGCGCTCCACGGCGATGGGCACTCTCGCCAATTGGGCCGACATGGAAACCCTGCGACTCAGCGGCGAACGCACCGTGTTCTACGCAGGTCGGCCCAAGACGCTCTCCGAGTCGATGCTGCGCCTTTCGTTGCGCGGGTGGTGTTTCCCAACTGTCGACAGTGCCCGAGCACGCATCGAAGTGCGACTCACCACGGAAACCGTGCGCACCGAACGCGCCAGTTTGGATCCAACAGCCACACGAACGCGGGCGCGCGATCTTGGTGGCGGTCGCACCGTCGTCGAACTCGCGCCCGACGAAGTGCTCATCGTGCTTGAGACTCCCGTTGTCGTGCCCGACGACGCGCCGCTCGATGGATTGGCAGCGCCAGCGCCTCCGTCGATTGCTGCACTCGCGTTGGCCGAACGACCCATCGCGGGCAGAGCAACCGTGCTCATCGTGGCCGCTTCCATGGCGGATATGCTGCCGCCCAACGCGCAACTGCCCACGACGCCGCACGAGTGACCCATGTCCAACACGACCACCGAACCCCTTGGACAGGCGACTCCTCGTCACCACGCGCGTCGACGCCGCGCTGCGAGCGTGCTGCCAACTCTCTTGACGCTCGGCAATGTCATCTGCGGCTTTGCCGCGATTCACTACGCGGCCAAGCCAATTGATGAGAGCGCGTTTGGCTTCTCCACTTTGTCGTTTGCGGGCGCGTTGGTTTTTCTTGGGATGTTCTTTGACGCGATCGATGGCACTGTCGCGCGACTCACCCGTTCGACCTCCGATCTCGGCGCGCAACTCGATAGCCTGGCCGATGTCATCACCTTCGGCGTCGCGCCCGCATTCATGACGCTGCGGTTGGTGAGCCACTACTACGGAGCAGCCGAGGGGAACTCGATTCTTGGTCCCGCCGATGGCGTGTGGGGAAAGCTTTTGTGGGCGATCGCCGCGTTCTATGTCTGCTGCACGGCCCTGCGGCTCGCGCGCTTCAACGCCGAAGTTCGCTCTGATAAGGCGGAAGATCATCTCTACTTCAAGGGACTTCCTTCGCCCGGCGCTGGCGGCACGGTCGCGAGTCTCATCGTGCTCCATCAGTATCTCCTGCACCGCCACGCTGGAATCGAAGAGGGCTTGGGATTCGCACGCATCGCCGCGCTGGGGATTCCGCTGGTGACGGCGATCGTCGGATTCGCGATGGTGTCGAGCATTCGCTACTCGCACTTTGCCAACAACATCCTTCGCTCACGCCGCACCTTCCCTGGATTGGTTCGCGTGGTCTTACCCGTGCTCGCTGCGATCTGGTGGCCGCGCGAGATGCTCGCGGCGGGCTTCGTGATCTACGCGCTCTCTGGACCCATTGCCGCTCTGGCGCGCCGCCCGCGCGCCGTCGGCCCAACGCCCCAACCATGACCGCGCCCATTCTCACACCGCCCTCCTCGTCACTTCCCGATGCGCTCGGGCGCTTTGGCCGTTTTGGCGGGCGCTATGTCCCCGAGACACTTCTTGCAGCGCTCGAAGAACTCGATGCGAGCTACCGCGCCGCACGCGACGATCCCTCGTTTCAGGCGGAGATCCATCGACTGCTCGGTGAGTTCGTAGGTCGACCCACGCAATGCACACCTGCCGAGCGACTCACCGCGCACACAGGAGGCGCACACATCTGGCTCAAGCGGGAAGACCTTGCCCACACGGGTGCGCACAAGATCAACAACGCCCTCGCGCAAGCGCTCTTAGCCAAGCGCATGGGAAAGAAGCGCATCATCGCCGAGACAGGCGCAGGCCAGCATGGTGTCGCCACGGCCACCGCGTGCGCGCGGTTCGGACTCGAGTGCTGCGTCTACATGGGCAGCGAAGATGTGCGACGACAGCAGATGAATGTCTTTCGCATGAAGCTTCTTGGCGCCACGGTCATCGAAGTCGAGTCGGGCTCGCGCACGCTGAAAGACGCGACCAACGAAGCGATGCGCGATTGGATGGGCTCCGTCGGCAACACCCACTACATCATCGGGTCCGTTGTGGGACCGCATCCGTTTCCCATGATGGTGCGTGATTTCCAGAGCGTCATCGGTCGCGAGTGTCGCGCCCAATGCTTCGAGCGTTTCGGTCGACTGCCCGATGCTGTCGTGGCGTGTATCGGCGGCGGATCAAACGCAGCAGGCATCTTCTCTCCCTTTGCCAACGATCCGAGCGTGCGCTTGATCGGTGTCGAGGCACTCGGCCGTGGCGCCACGGCGGGTGATCACGCTGCCACACTCACGCTCGGCGCACCAGGCGTGTTGCACGGCAGCATGAGCTATGTCCTGCAGGATGCCGATGGCCAGACCGCCGAAGTGCATTCGTGCAGCGCAGGCTTGGACTATCCAGGCGTTGGCCCTGAACACGCGTGGTGGAAAGAACAGAAGCGCGTCGAGTACATGGCTGCAAGCGATGACGAAGCGCTCGCGGCGTTTCAGACCTTCTCGCGACTCGAAGGGATCATTCCCGCGCTTGAGACCTCGCATGCGATTCATGGAGCGCTTGTGGTGGCGCGGACGATGTCGCGCGATCAGCACCTCGTGATCAATGTCTCGGGTCGCGGTGATAAGGATGTTGCCGAAGTGATGCGGCTGCTGGGCCCGAAGGCCTCGGACGCGGCCGCGCGCGGCCACTGAGCGTCCGAGATCGATGTCGAGCGTGGGAAGAAGTGCGCAGGAAGAGGCTGAGAGTGCCGCCCGAGCGTTGGCGACGGCGAACCAACCCCAACCCACCCCAACTCTCCCACGGTGCGCCTCGAAACGCCGATGGTCTGCTACCTTTCGCGCCTTGAGTTCGCGCAGCAGACGCCATGCCTCACTCGGTTCGATCCAATCCCCATCTCCGCCTGACCGCCGCGATCCTCGTGGCGATGCTCGCGGCGTTGGCTGGGTCTGTCGATGGCGATGGTCTCGAGCGAACCCGACGACACGACGCGCAGCGACTGCTTGGAACTCTGCGTCTCGTCTCGGTGCACGATGACGCTCCTAGTTGCGCGCAGCATGGTGTCGCGCATGTTGCGTTGCAGACTGCAGCGCGTTGCCGAGTTTCCGACGGAGCGCTCGCAGCCGATCGCGCCGATCTTCGCGCCTCACGCCGCACGCGCCTCGATGCGTCGCGTCCAACCGGTGTCGCGCTCTTGCGCACCACCGCGCTGCCACCACCGATCGCCTGATCCACAGGCTTGATTGGTTGGTCTTCCTCCCCATAGCACACCGCGATCGGTGCCTTGTCGCCGATTCACCCGCGAAATTCGCGAACGAAAGAGATACCTATGAGTCAGCTCCTTAAGGGCATTCCCGTCATCGACTGGTTCGTGCGCATCACCATGGGCACCAAGAACCAGCGCGATGTGAAGCGCTACAACAAGATCGTCGACGCTGCCAATGCGCTCGAGCCTGAGGTTCGTCGCCTCACCGACGCGCTGTTGCGTGCCAAGACCGCCGAGTTCCGCACTCGTATCGCTGGAGGCGAAAAGCCCTACGCGCTCATCCCCGAAATCTTCGCGGTTGCCCGTGAAGCGATGGATCGTGGCGTTGGCATTCGCAACATCTTCAACCCCGCCCGAGGCGCCGATCTCAACGCCGATGGTCTCATCAACGCCGACGATCGGTTTGATCCGTCTCGCCTCTCGAATGAGATGCGCGCGCTCTACGAGTCGACGCTGGCCACGATGCGGACCACGGAGCCAAGACTCCCCGAAGGCGACCTCAAGGGAAACGCCGCAGCCGTCGAAGCCTGGCAGTTTGTCGATATCCCCAATGACCTCTACGACGCCGTCCGCGCGATCTATCCGACTTCGCGTCCGCCGTTTCGCGCGCGTCCGTTTGATGTGCAGCTCATCGGCGGCATCGTGCTCGCTGAGGGCAAGATCGCCGAGATGAAGACGGGTGAAGGCAAGACCATCGTCGGACCGCTGGCCTGCTATCTCGCGGCGTGCGAGCACAAGCAAGTCCATGTCGTCACCGTGAACGACTACCTCGTGCAACGCGACCGCGATTGGACTTGGCCCTTCTTTCGCGCCTTGGGACTCACGGTTGGATCGATCCATCCGCAGCACATGCAGGATCACGAGGAGAAGAAGACCGCCTATGAGTGCGATGTGGTCTACGGCACCACGAGCGAGTTTGGCTTTGACTACCTGCGCGACAACATGAAGACGCGCCCCGAGGAGCAGCTGCAGAAGCAGCGCGGGTTTGCCATCGTCGACGAGGTGGACTCCATCCTCATCGATGAAGCGCGCACGCCGCTCATCATCTCGGGTCCCGCGCACTCCTCGCAGCCGCGCTACGACCTCGCCGACGCGATCGCACGACATCTGGTCAATCGTCAGCGGGAATGGGACACCGCCAACGACGACTGCTCCCGCATCGAAGAGCGCGTCGCTGCGTTTGAAGGCGACATCCGCAACGCCCGTGAGAAGAGCTCGATCCCTGGCATGAAGTCGGGCATGGAGCAGGCGCGCAAGGATCTCGCCACCGCGCAAGCGCGTCGCGATCGTCACCAGCAGTTCTATGAAGTCGAACTCGACAAGAAGCAGGCCGCGCTCACCCACCAAGGTGTCGAAGAAGCCCAGAAGGCCGCCAAAAAGATCGATCCCTCGGTCGGCAGTTTCTATGTCGGCGACAACATCGATCTTCCGCACCTAGTCGAACAGTCCGTGCGCGCTCACACCGTGTACATGCGCGATCGCGATTATGTCGTCGCGCCTGATGACCAAGGTGTCGAGGGCGTCGTGATCGTCGATCAGAACACGGGCCGCAAGATGGTCGGCCGTCAGTGGTCGGATGGTCTGCACCAAGCCGTTGAGGCGAAGGAGAAGGTGCGCATCAAAGAAGAGACGCAGACGATGGCGACCATCACCATCCAGAACTACTTCAAGCTCTACAAGCGCCTCTCAGGCATGACGGGAACCGCCGACACCGAGGCCACCGAGTTCCACGAGATCTACCGACTCGATGTGGTGTCGATCCCGACCAATGTCCCGATCGCCCGCTACGACCGACAGGATCGCGTCTATCTCTCGCAGAAGGACAAGTGGAACGCGATCGTCGAAGAGATCAAGCTCTGCCACGATGTCGGCCGTCCCGTGCTTGTGGGAACCACCAGCGTCGAGAAGAGTGAGATGGTCGCACGACTCCTGCACTCGAAGTACCAGATCAAGCATGAAGTCCTCAACGCCAAGCATCACGAGCGCGAAGCGGAAATCGTCCTTGGTGCGGGCCAACTCGGCGGCGTGATGATCGCCACCAACATGGCTGGTCGTGGAACCGACATCAAGCTGCGTCTCTTTGCTCGTGCCGACCTCATCGAGCACTGGAAGCGCCGCAACATCGCACCCAAGGAAGTCAAGGCTGAGATGGCTGATGAGGAGATCATCGGCCACTGCTACCGGCATCTGGCCGAGCGCGCGTTAGGCAAGGACAACACCACTGGCAAGGATCCTGCGTCGCTGCGCCTCTTGCTCTTGCGGAAGTGGGCCGTCGAGCGCGCCAAGATCAGCGAGAAGCGAGCCGACGCGCTCAACACCGAGCAACTCGTGGAGATCCTCGACGATGTGGGCTTCCCTCCGATCCATCGACTGGCGATCTGGTCGGGTGTCGAAGAGATGGGCGGACTCCACATCGTCGGCACCGAGCGCCACGAGAGCCGACGCATCGACAACCAGCTCCGTGGACGCGCAGGTCGTCAGGGTGACAACGGTTCGAGCCGCTTCTTCCTCTCGATGGAAGATGATCTGATGAAGCTCTTCGCGGGCAAGGTCATGCTCGCCGCGCTCTCGAAACTCGGCATGAAGGAAGGCGACGATCTTGAGGACGCGTTGCTCACGCGTTCGATTGAGAAGGCGCAACGCAAGGTCGAAGAGCGCAATTTCCAACAGCGCAAGAACATCCTCGAGTACGACGAGCCCATGGAGCATCAGCGCCGCGCCTTCTACGGCCTGCGCCAACCCATCGTCGAATCCAAGGGCGTCAAGGAACTCGTGCTGCGCTATGTCGAAGACTCGATCGACAAGGCCGCCGACGATTACCTCGGCAAGATGCATCTCCCCAACACCCTCGCGGAATGGGTGCGCGAACATTGCGGCGTTGCCATCGAGGCTGATCGATTCCTGAAGAAGGATCGCGAGGAGATCGAGAAGCTCATTCGTGTCGACGCAGCCGAAGAAGCACAGGAGTCCATTCGCGCGACGGCGGGCGAGTGCCTGCCTCTCGAGCTAGAGCCCTCCGAATGGGATGCTGAAGGCTTCGCGGCTTGGGCGCGCAGCAACTATGGCGCCGAGATCCTGCCTGATGAGATCCGGGCGATGGGACGCGACCGCGCCATCGGTCGGGTGCAGTCGGCTGCGATCAGCAAGTTTGCAGAAGTGGACCTCTCGCCGATTGCGTCGTTCTTGGTTCCCAACTTCGGGGCCACGCAACTCGCGCATTGGGCCAATCGCAAGTTCGGCGCGCAGCTCGAGGACAATGTCTTCCTCGGTGCCACGACGCCGGACGAAGCGGCGTCCATGCTCATCGCCAAAGCGCTCGAGCTGTACCGAACTCGTGAGATTGCCTACCCAATTGACTTCGCCATCGAAACCACCAACGCGACGATGCAACAGGATCCCGCGGCGGCGCTGGCGCAGTTCTGCACCTTTGTGAAGGCGCGCTACGGGTTGGAGTGGGACGCGAGCAGTTTGCCGTCCAACGATCCGTCGGAGTTGCGTCGCCTCATCCTTGAGCGCGCACAATCGATCGATGACACCCAGATCGGTCACCGCGCGCAGCGCTGCCTGGCCAACGGTCGCGATGCGGACTCCATTCGCCATTGGTTTGCCGAAGAGTGCCTCGTCCGCTTGTCCGAAAGTGAGCACGCCGACGCTGCAGAGCACCCCGAGGTGTTTGTCCGTGCGAAGCTCGCCGATCTCGTGCGACTTGAACTCACCCAGTTTGAACGCTGGGTGCTCATGTCGATTCTGGACAACGCGTGGAAGGACAACCTCCACTCGATGGATCAGATTCGCGACTCGATTGGGTTCCGTGCCTTCAGTCAGAAGGATCCGCGTATTGAGTTCAAACGCGAGAGCGCGCGGACCTTCAATGAGATGCAGGAGACGATTCGCGACCGCGTCACCGACATCGCCTTCCGCGGGCGGCTTGCGCCTCAAGCGCCGCGTCCTCAAGCGCGACCGCAACAGGCCATCGCAGCCAATGCAGCCGCAGGTGCGACTGCAGGAACGGCGACGATCACCGGTGCCAGTGCAGCCGCGCCTTCCGCGCCAAGCGCTGCGGCACCAGCACTCGCAGCGCAAACGCCTGTCGATCCCTCCACGATCGCCGTCGTCGGGCGCAACGAACCGTGCCCGTGCGGCAGCGGACTGAAGTACCGCCAGTGCCACGGCAAGAAGCCCGACGCATCGGCGTGACACGCGCGCGACTGCAACGAGAATCACGCAGCCCCGCCACGCGCGGGGCTGCGTCGTTGGGTGGGAGCGCGGTGCGCTTGACGCACTGAGCAAAATCGCTAGACTCCGCCCCCTTGAAGCCTCGTTAGCTCAGTTGGTAGAGCAGCTGACTCTTAATCAGCGGGTCGTAGGTTCAACCCCTACACGAGGCATTCGGCTCAACCGTCGGACAACGCAAGAACGACGATGGTTGGAAGGCGGAGGAAGACTCCGCCTTCTTCTGTTTTTGGTTCCAATGCAGCCATGGCGAGCGACCGCACCAGCATCGACGACGCGATTCGAATCGTGCACGCCCAGCGCGATGTGGAAGAGTCGGAGCGCGTCCGCCAACTCGGCGGACTCTTGGTGCACGACCTCAACAATGTGCTCTTTGCGTTGCTCGGGCGGCTGCAACTTCTGCAACGCCGCGCCGCGGACGCCGAAACCAAGGACGCCGCTGCGAAATTGCTTGAGACTGCGCGGCTCCTCGAATCCCAAGTGGTTCGATTGCACGCAGCATGCCAACGCGAAGGCGCAGGAGCAGATCGTTCCAACGCGCGCGCTGCTGTTGGTGCGGCACTGCGTGAGAGCGTTGCGACACTTCCGAGCTCGCTGCGCCCGCTCGACCTCGAAGCCACTGTGGGAGCGATCCCCGCTGACGCCTCCTTCGAAGGTGATGCCTCACAGATGGCTGTTGCGCTGCGTCAAGCGCTCGCACTCCACCGTGCTCGCGCGCGCGGACCACTCACGATCGAGATCTCGGCCACAGCGGGAGACGATGCGGCGATCACCATCACCGTGAGTGATGACGGCGGCGCTCCTCGATCGATCCCTACTGCGCCCTCACTCCTCGGCGATGGTTTTGACCTTTCGGAACTTCCCCTCGCCGCGGCGCATCGCGCCATCCGCGACTTCGGTGGATCGATCACCTGCAGCGCCATTGGTGTTGGCAGCGCAGCCACGGGACTCCGTACGACGATCCACTTTCCCGTCTCGCGCACCATCTCCATCGCGCGCCTTGACGCGGCGGGAACGCAGACGGCTCCTGGACACTGCGACGACGAAGATGCATGTGTCCCACCAGCGCGACGAGTCCTCGTCGCCGACGATGATGTGTCGGTGCGCGCGGTCCTTGTCGCAGCACTTGAAGCCATCGGCGACGAGGTCGACACCCTCAACACTCCAGGTTCGTGTGACGCGCACCCTGATCTTGCCTCGTTTGATGTGGTGATTCTCGACGCAGGCGGCGGCGGCATCGAAGCCCTCGCTCGATTGCGCGCGCGAGGCGTTGGCGTGCCCGTGCTCGTCGCCAGCGGCGAAGAGATCGCGTTACGCCCTGATCCGCTGACCCGCTTCTTACTGAAGCCGTTCCCGCTCAAGTCGCTCGACCGCGAACTCGCGGCGTTGTCGGCGCTCAAGATTCGGGCGTAGTTCCGCGCGCGTCTCGCTTCAGGACGGCCCGAGCGATCGACAGCATGCGTTCAGCCACAGGCGCCAACGCAGCGCGAATGGATAGATCCAACGCGTCAGGGTCAACCATGCGGAACTCGTCGTATTCCCAGCCGATCTCAGGCAGCGCGTCCGCTTCGATCGAGAGTTGGTGCACGACTTCCCAGGTATAGGCGTGAGGATCGAAGAGCAGTGCGATCGCGACGGGCGGTTTCGCTGCTTCAATCTTGGCTTCTTCGCGCAGCTCGCGAAGAATTTCCTCCGCAGGCAACGCGCCAGGCTCGACGGTTCCGCCAGGAACGAACTCCCACGCGCCAGGGAAAAACGCGACGCGCTCGGAACGCTTTCCTAAGAGCACCCGCGATCCATCGGTCGCCACCGCCTTCACACCCAACGGTCGAACCAAACAATCCAAGCCCGTGGTCTGCACGGCGTAGAAGCGATACGAGCACTCCTGCACATGAATCTGCACGCCGCCATGTCCGTTGCGGCTCACACCGAGGACATGCAGCAGCGCACCATCGAAATACCGCGGATTCGCAGCACAAAGCGCGTCCCATCGTCGATCGACTTCCGCCAGAGACACGCACGCAGGAACGAACCGTCCCTCGACGGGCACGACCACGGGAGGCCTGCGAAGTTGGATCGTTCGAGGGAGCACGCGCCGCAGGGTAGCGCGCGAGCTATTAGGCTACGGAGTATGAGTCCCACTCCACATGCGTCAAGCTCGGTCGGGTCGAACAACGCCAAACCACTTGGACAACCCAAGGGCCTCTACCTGCTCTTCATTGTTGAGATGTGGGAGCGCTTCTCCTACTACGGCATGCGGGCGATTCTGCTGCTCTATCTGATCGCGGGTGTCTACGCCACGAAGCTCCCTGATGGCAACAGTGTTGACTTCGGGACTGGTTCGCACGCCGTCGTCACCACGAGCGCGGGTAAGGAGTACGACGGCGAAGTCGGGCGAGTCTTTGACAAGAGTGGAGCCAACGACGGTGACCCGACGATTCGCACCCTGATCATGCAGCTCCGCGCCGAGGATGGCAGCTCGTCGAATGTCGAGATTGCCGTCGCTGACATCACGAAGGCGACTGTCACCGGCGAAGGCAATCCAGGCCCTGGATGGGACAAGACCAGCGCGAACACGCTCTACGGCTGGTACACGGGATTGGTCTATCTCCTGCCGATTCTCGGCGGACTCGTGGCCGATCGTTTCCTTGGCACCCACCGCTCGATGGTTGTGGGCGGACTGCTCATCGCTGGCGGCCACATCGTGCTCGCTCTCACCGGGCTCGGTCGGATGGACCTCGATCCAAACGGGCAGGCGCTCTTCATCGCGGGCTTGGCGCTCATCGTCGTGGGCACGGGCCACTTCAAGCCCTGCGTCAGCGTCATGGTGGGACAACTCTATGGACCCGATGATCCGCGGCGCGATGGTGGCTTCACCATCTTCTATATGGGCATCAACATCGGCGCCTTCATCTGTGCCTTTGTCTGCGGCACGCTCGGTGAGCAGGTCGGCTGGCACTGGGGCTTTGGCAGCGCCGCAGTCGGCATGTTGCTCGGCCTTGGTGTCTACCTCTACTTCCGCGAGAAGTACCTGAAGGGCATCGGACTCCCGCCCGAAGGAAAGCCCAATACTTCAGCCTTCTTCCTCGCAGGCGCCGCAGTGCTTGCCACCTTGGTGGGAATCCTCTTCCACGAAGGGTTCTTTGGGGCGCTCGCACAAGCGGTTCAATCGGCGATGACGACGGAGCTGGGCAAGTATGGGATCCCCGCGACAGTCCTCGTCGCCATGGGTCTCATGATCGCGTGGCTGCTGCGCATCCAAGAGAAGGCCGATCGCGGCGTCGTCGCGACCATCCTGGTCTTCATCGCGTTCAACACCTTCTTCTGGATGGCGTTTGAGCAGGCGGGATCGAGTCTCACGATCTTTGCCGACGAAAACACCAATCGACTCGTCGGGAGTTTCGAAGTGCCCGCGAGTTGGTTCCAGTCGATCAACGCGTTCTGCGTCTTCACTGCAGCGCCGATCTTCGCCATTCTCTGGTCGCGCCTCGGCGCCAAGGGCCGCGATCCCAAGCAGGCCACCAAGATCGGCCTTGGACTCATCTTTCTTGGCATCGGCTATGTGTTCATGGTGTTCGGCGCGAAGTTCGCAGCCGATGGCGTGCGTGTGAGCATGTTCTGGCTCACGGCGACCTATGTGCTGCACACACTTGGCGAACTCTGCCTCTCACCAACGGGCCTCGCCTTTGTGACCAGGGCTGCGCCAGTCAAGATGGTGTCGCTCATCATGGGAATTTGGTTCCTCTCGAGCTTCCTTGCGGGCGTGCTCGGCGGATACCTCGCCGCGACCACCGAAGCGATCGAGCAAGGAAAGATGGCGTTGCCGTGGTACGGCATCGGACGCGTCGGCGGATTGGCCGACTATTACCTGCTCTTCGTGATCATCAGCGTCTTGATGGGCGTGGTGGCGCTGGCGTCGAGTCGCTACTTCTCGCGCATTCTCAAAGACAAGGCCTGACGCTGCACCGCGTCAGAACCCCAGCGGAATCCCTAGCGCGTTCCACGCGATGAGGAACGCTGTCCACACCACGAGCGCGCTGATGCTGTAAGGCAACATCAATGCGAGCAGCGTTCCCAACCCTGCTGTGGGTTGGTAGCGCTTGATCACCACGAGCACGATGATGAGGTAGACATTGAGTGGCGCGATCGGATTGACGCAGGAATCACCCACGCGGTAGGCAGCCTGCACCATCGCAGGGTTGAGTCCAGCGCTCCCGAGAATCGGCACGAGGATCGGTGCGAGGAACGCCCACTTGGCGCTGGCGCTGGCTAGGAGGAGATCGAGCACTGCCACCACCGCCACGAGTGCGACGATGAGCGGGCCCGCACTGAGATCCATCGATCGCACGATGTCGGCGCCTTCGACGCCCAGCACGATCGCAAGATTCGAATGACGAAACCACGCGAGCGCTTGACCGCCAAAGAAGGCGAGCATGATGTAGGTCGACATCGTCCCCATCGAGTCAGACATGCGGTTGGCCACGCAGCGATCGGAACGGATCTCACCCGTCACCACGCCATACGCGACGCCAGGAAGGAGGAACGCCAGCAAGATCAAGGGGATCAGCGCTTCACTCCACGCTGGCGAAGGAAACAGACTGCCTGTGGGTTGCACGAGTCCAGTGAGTGGGCCGTCCTGCATGAGCGCCATCGTGAGGTAGCTCCCCACAACAACGACGAGCGCCACGCCTGCCACGACCAGCCCGCGCCACTGCGCGCGCGTCAATGACTGCGTGTTCTCGATCGAGAGACCGCCTTGGGCGATCTGCGCGGCAACCTCGGACTTGGAGAATCGCGGTTCCACCACGCGCGCCGTCACCAGCCAACCAAGCAGCGTGAGCAGGAAAGTGGACGCCAGCATGAAGTAGTAGTTGGCGGCAGGCGAGACTTTCGCGGAAGGGTCGACGAGCTGCGCCGCTTGTTCGGTCAGCGTCGAAAGCAACGGATCCAAACTGGTGATGAGCACATTCGCGCTGAACCCGCCAGCGATCCCAAAGGTCGCCGCGGCGATTCCCACCACGGGCGAGCGACCCATCATGGCAAAGACGCCTGCAGCCAACGGTGGTAAGACGACATAGCCCGAGTCCGCCGCTGCACTCGAGTTCACGCCGATGAAGATGACCATCGGAGTCAAAAAGCGCGCAGGCGTCGTGGCGACGAGGAGCTTGAGCAGCGCAGGAAAGAGCCCAGTTCTCTCGGCGACTCCGATGCCGAGCATCGCCACGAGCACGATCCCCAGTGGCGGGAAGTCCAGGAAGTTTCGCACCATGCTGGTGAGAACCCAGCGCAGACCTTCGGCGTCGAGCAAGTTGTCGACCATGATCCGCGTTGTGCCATCGCGTGGATCAAGCACCGACCACTCAAAGTGCGAGCCTATCGCACTCATCACCAACACCAAGAAACCGATCAGCAGGAAGAGCGTCGCTGGATCGGGCAGCCGATTTCCTACTCGCTCCACGAGTGCGAGTGCTCGCCCGATCAAGCCAGTGGCGCCTTGCGACGGAGTGCTCAGCTTCGCTTCCATGTGGAATCTCGATGTTGGAGTGCAGACAAGATCGGAGTTCGCTCAGGTCGCCGTGCTGTCATGCACAAAGGTCCCGAGGGTCAGGTCCTTCACGACGCCTGGAAACTGCAGCACACGGTTGTGCATGGCGACATAGACGCCAGGCGCGCAGACTTGAACGGCCAAGAGCGCCTCAGTCACATTCTGCGTCGCATCGGTGCGGCGCATCTCATAGGGCCGCATCGCACCCGTGAGCACGATCGCCTTCTTGGCGCCGCCCTTGGTGGCGAGCCGCTCGTGAATGCGCGCGCCAGTCTTGGCGAGTCGATCGGTGCCATGCACGATCACCACGCCGTCATGGTTGCGCGACATGATCTCAGCGGTGTCGGCAATCAGGTCGTGATCAGCCTCGGTCATATCGAGCGAGTCCTTGTTCAGGAGCGGCACTCGATCGATGACCACACCGCGCAACTCCAGACTCGCGAGCAAGAGGTCGAGCACACTGACCTTGTTGGCCAGCATTCCACCGAGCTCGTCGTAGGTTTTTTCGATGGTGCCGCCCGTCGAGATCAGGGCGATGCGGTACGGAGCGTTGGAGATGCGCGGTGCCATGGCGGGAAGAGATCAGCAGAAAAGGCGAGCGCGAACCGAAGAGCCGCGCTCGCGGCAGAGTATCGGCATCCTCAGAGTCGGAACAGGAGAGGCAGCGAGGCGAGGCAGCGCGTCGCGTCACAGGGCTGAAGTCGCAGCACGCCTTCGCGCGCACCGAGGTCCACCGACAAGGCCAAACGCACGACACCCTCGAAGGCGGGCTCTCCGTCGCAGGTCGCATTGGCCGTAGGAAGACGCATCGAAAGCCCCGCACCGTGGAGAACGAAGGGCGGATGCGCCCTATCGCCCGCCATGACATGCCAACCTCGAGCCAAGGTGAGGATGAGCGTGCGCTCGGTGCCGATTCCAGTGACGCAGAGCGACTCGACCGACTCTGGAAGCGCGTACTGCGACGCCCAGTAGGCTGCGATCAAGGTTCGCGCAGCTTCGGTTGGAGCATCGAGGAGTGCCGCACGGCTTGCGTCGAGCGTCTGACGCAGGAGTGCACCCGCATCCTTGGCGCGCGGACCCGTTGAAGCAAGCGTCGCGAGCACCACCGCCATCGTGCCCGCGCCTGAGGGCACGGCGCCATCTTGGAGTGCGCGACCACGAAGCCCCCACTCGTCGGTGGCGTTGCGTTCGCACCATCGCTGCGCGCCGTCGAGGTGCACGCGCGTGGCGAAGTCGACCAGCTGCCACACGCGATCAAACTGAAGCGTGTCGAGCGTGGTCGTGGCCAGCGTCAGCGTCGCCTGCGCGAGGAGCGCCACATCTTCAAGCGGTGCCGCGTACGACGGCAGGCCCGTTCGCCGCACGCGAAAGACAGCGGTGACGGCGTCGCGGCGCGAGTTTTGTTCGACAAACGCACTCCATGCCGCGTCGAGTGCAGCGCTCGCGCGCGCGACGAACTTCGGCTCGGCAAGCAGGCGACCCGCCTCAGCCAACGCGCGAATCGCCAGCGCGTTCCAACCAAGGATCGCCTTGTCATCGATGCGCGGCTGCTTGCGCGCGCCTCGGGCGTGAAGCAAGGCAGCGCTCACGCGATCCAACCGCGGCCACTGCGAAATCTCGGGGATCTCCGCGAGAAACAGCACATTCGATGGGGGCGCCTCAGGGTGGTGCGGATCGTGGAAGTTCGTTCCCGCATCGAGTCCAAACTGTGTCGCAGCCCACGCGCCATCCTCCGCGCCGACCGCGTCGATCATCTCTTGGGCAGTCCAGAGGAAGTTCAAACCCTCACGGCCATCAACCTCTGCATCCTGCGCGGCGTGCATGAGACCATCGGCGCGCAGCATCTCCCGTTCCATCCACTCTGCGCTTCGGCGTGCGGCACGCCGCAACCAAGGATCTCCAGTCGCGGCCAAGAGCGGAATCAGCAACGCGCTGTCGTAGAGCATCTTCTCAAAGTGCGGCACGCGCCAGGAGCGATCGACGGCGTAGCGATGAAAGCCGCCGCCGAGGTGATCGTGGACACCACCGCGAACCATCGCGTGGAGCGCGCGGTTGAGCGTCGCGCGCGCCGACGGAAGATCTCCCTGCACCGACTCGAGCAGTTCGAGCCACGCGGGCTGCGGAAACTTTGGCGCGCCACCGAAGCCGCCCTCTTGAGCATCCTCAAACTGCACGAGTGCCTCGGCGGTGTGGATCGCGAGTTGCTCAAGCGCCACGCGTTTCGTGCCGTCTGCCATCACGCCGTCCGCAGTGCCCTCGCCATCAACCGACCGCGCCACGGCTGCAAAGAGCGCGTCGGCTTGCGCGCGAATCGCCTCACGCTGTTCGCGCCACGCCGTAGCGATCGCGGTCAAGAGCATGGAAAACGACGGTCGCCCATGGCTCGGCGCTGGAGGAAAATAGGTCCCCGCAAAGAACGGCCGCAGCGTGTCGGGCTCGAGAAACACCGTCAGTGGCCAACCACCGCTCGCGCGACCTTCCGTCATCGCTGTGTAGGCCTGGCAAGCGGCCATCATCACATCGTCGACATCAGGACGCTCTTCGCGATCGACCTTGACCGCGACGAAGTCCTTGGCGAGTTGCGCGCCGATGGCCGCCACTTCGAAGCTCTCTCGCTCCATCACATGACACCAGTAGCAAGTCGAATAGCCGATCGAGACGAAGAGCGGCTTCCCTTGGGCGCGCGCCTGCGCGATCGCTTCATCGCCCCACGGAAACCAGTCCACGGGATTCTGTGCGTGCTGGCGCAAGTAAGGACTGGTCTCACGCGCGAGTCGATTCATCAGGCGCAGCGTAACAGCGCTAGATCACTCGCTCAGCGCGCGGATAGCTGCCCAGCACCGAGAGCCGCGCGCAGTGTTCACGCGCACGATGGAGCGCGCGCTGCATCGGTTCCTCGTCTTGGTGCGCCAGCGCATCGATGAAGAACAGGTAATCCCAATGCGCATCGCCGCTCGGACGCTTTTCGATGTGCGAGAGATTGATCCCCTCGGTGCGAAACGCATCGAGCACGCTGACCAAGGCACCTGCTCGATCAGCGAGCGCAAACCACATCGTCGTCTTGTCGTTGCCCGTGGGGGCCACGGGCTCACGACCGATGACGAGGAAGCGCGTGACGTTGCCAGCGCGATCTTCGATGCCGTCAAAGAGCGTGCGCACGCCATGAAGTTGGCCAGCGAATTCTGAGGCAATCGCGGCAGCGTCAGGCTCATCGCGCGTGCGCAACACCGCAGCGCTGGTGCTGGTGTCGCCAACAAACTCGACACCAGGAAGCACGCGAGCAAACCACTGACGACATTGGGCAAACGCCTGCGGCTTGCTGTAGACCCTTCGAATCGCATCAGGCGCGCTGTTGGAAAGAAGCGAGAGCCGCACCGCCACGAGGGCTTCAGCGCGCACCGAGACCTGATGCGCGAGAAGAGCATCCAGCGTTTCGTCGATGGATCCCGCTGACGAATTCTCGTACGGGACCAACCCGTGATCGCAGCGTCCCGCTGCAACCTCAACAACGACATCCGCAATCGACGGCACGAACGCCGTCTCGACGCTTGAACCAAAGTGACGCACCGTGGCGAGATGACTGAAGCTGCCCGCAGGTCCAAGCGCTGCGACGCGCAAAGGTCGCTCGAGCGCGAAGGAGCCCGACATGATCTCGCGAAAGACCGCCTCGATGGTGCGCGCGCCGAGTGGACCAGGATTGCGCGCCACAGCGCGTTCGATGACGGCGCGCTCGCGATTGGGCGCATAGACGGGAACGCTCTCCGCACGCTTGGCCTGTCCGACCTCAACGACGAGCCGCGCGCGGCGGGCAAGCAAGAGGACGAGTTCCTCGTCGACTTCGTCGATGAGCAAGCGAAGCGCAGCAAGCGTTCGAGGGGACTGTTGATTCATGGGCGGCTGATCAGACATGGGCGCGGCTCAGTGCAGAATGGGGTAGGCTGCTATCGGCACGGGGGCGGTCAGGCATCAGGCAATTCAGGGGCTCGGCGCTCCCACTCCCCCGCCGCACGCTCGGACCACGGACGGACGAATTGGTCGAACCCACTTCCATCCAAGCCTCGCCCACGGAAACTCTGGAATCGCTCGCGCGCGAGTTTCAGCAGTTGCCCGTGGCAAGCCTCGCACCTGCACTCATTCTGCTGCTCGGCGGCATGCTGCTCCTGATCGCGGGACGGCATTTCCTGCGCCCCGTCTTGGTCATCGTCGTCGTGCTCTTCGGCGCAATGCTGGGTCCGTCGATTCTCGGCGGCCTCTTTCCGCGCATCGGTCCCGTCTTCCAAGCCTTTCTTGGCGGCTTGACGGGTCTGATCTTTGTCGCGATCGCGTGGAGACTCGTCCTCGGAATGGCCACGGGAATCGTTGCAGCGTTTGCCTGCGGCGTTCTCGCGATGCTTGCCGTCGATGGTGGATTCATTGATGCGCGCAGTCCGACCGACGCGCCCGCCGCTGCGCTGGCACCGAGTGAGGTTGAGGCACACGAAGCGATGCTCGCGCGCGCGCCGACACTGCTTCATCCTTTGGTGCATTTCGCCGACAGTCGTTGGCTTGCGGAGCCTCCGCAAGTGCGCACGCTGCTTGGTGCGGCCGCTGCGGGCGGCGGATTCATCGGGCTTGTGCTAGGAACATGGCTCACGGCCTCGTCGGCGGCGCTTCTCACAAGCATGGTGGGCTCCATCTTCACCCTCGTTGGCGCACTGCCGTTCGCGGCGCGCCACATGGATCGCGTGGCAGACGGCGTCCATCCGTTGGCATGGCTCTTCCTTTGGCTTGCACTCTCCCTTCTGGGATGGCTCTTTCAGACCTGGCGCGGCACCGCAGAGGTCGCCTCCGCAACTGACGCGCGCGCGCGCACGCGCCGCAGCCGAAGCGCGACGACGACCTGATAGGATCAAGCCATGGACTGTTTCTCCTACCGCAACGGCGAGCTCTACGCCGAAGAGACCCGCGTGCGCGACATCGCCGAGAGCGCGGGGACGCCTTGCTACATCTACTCGCGCGCGACGCTTGAAGAGCACTACGACCGCCTGCAGGCTGCCTTCAAACCGATCGATCCGCTGATCTGCTACTCGGTGAAGAGCTGCAGTAATCTCGGTGTGCTTCGGGTGCTCGCCGCGCGCGGCGCGGGCATGGACGCGGTCTCGGGTGGCGAGTTGTACCGCGCGAAACTCGCGGGCGTGCCAATGTCCAAGTGCGTCTACGCGGGAGTTGGAAAGTCCGACGATGAGATCACGGGCGCAATCCAAGACGGACTCGGCCTCTTCAACTGTGAGAGCGAAGAGGAGTTTGAGAACATCGCGTCGATCGCCAAGAAGTTGCGCGCCACGGTGCGCGTGGCGTTGCGCATCAATCCCGATGTCGATCCGCAGACCCATCGCTACACCGCGACGGGCAAGAAAGAAACCAAGTTCGGCGTCGACCTCGAGCGCGCGCGTCGCTTCTTTGCAACCTATGGCCGCGATCCGCACGCCACGCTCGAAGGCCTGCATCTCCACATCGGCTCGCCGATCTACACCGTTGATCCCTACCGCGAGGCGATGACCAAGACGGTCGACCTTGTTGCAGCGCTCGCGAGTGACGGCATGGCCATCCGCTCGATTGATCTTGGTGGCGGATTCGGCGCGGACTACGAGAGCGCGCAATCGCCGCCGCTGCAGGAGTACGCCGCTGCGATTCTCCCGCTCGCCAAGCCGCTCTATGACCGCGGCGTTCGCTTCATCCTTGAACCAGGACGCACGATCGCGGGTAACGCGGGCATCCTCGTGCTTCGTGTGCTCTACACCAAGACCTCGGGCGAGAAGCGCTTTGTGATCTGCGACGCAGGCATGAACGCGCTGCTGCGGCCTTCGCATTACGGCAGTTTCCACTTCATCTGGCCTGTCGAACCAGGCAGTGCGATGACGCCCGCGCGCCGCACGCTTGATCCGAAGTTGCCAGGAACGACCACCCACGATGTCGTTGGCCCACTTTGTGAGAGCGGAGATTTCCTTGCGCTCGATCGAGTTCTCCCCGCTTCCATCAAGCGCGGAGATCTGCTGGCGGTGTTCACGGCGGGCGCGTACGGCATGAGCATGGCCAGCCGATACAACTCTTCGCCGCTTCCTGCTGAGGTGTTGGTCTCGCGCGACCACGCGGAAATCGTGCGACGCCGCGAGGATTTTCAGACACTCGTCGAGCACGAGCTCAAGCCCATTGCGCTGCAACTCGCGCCCTCGGCCACGACGGAACTCCCGCGATGATTCTCTTCACGAGCGATCTCCTCTTTGGCAGCAAGATCCTCGGCGCTGCGAAGTACGCGGGACTTCGTGGGCAAGGCATTCGCAACCGTGCCTCTCTCGCGCAACACGCGGCCGCTGCGACGCACTTCTTTCTCGATCTTGAGACGGAACTCGCTGAAGGCGAGTCTGCGGACGAACTCCTCGACGCAGCGCTGGGACATCCGCATCTGCGCGTCTTCGTGTTCGCTGGTCACCTGCAAACCGAGCGACTGCGCAAGGCCCAAGCAAAGCTTGCAGCCCGCGGCGCCGATGCGCAGCAGAGCCAAGTGCATTCGCGCGGCTCGCTTTCGGCGCACCTGCCCACCATCCTTCCTCCATTGCAGGGAGCGATCTGATGGTTGGACGCGAGCAAGACGGCGTGTGGATCACGCTGAAAGAAGTGATTCACGCGGCGCCCGAAGAGGTCGGCTCCTGCGTCGCCACCGCGAGCGGACTCTGCCGATGGCTCGCCGTGCTCGCCGAGTATCCGCCAGAGGTTGGCGCGAGGCTCGAGCTCTCGTGGGATCGAGATTGGTCTCGGACCACTGAACTCAAGATCCTCGCCTACGAGTTCGATCAAGGTGGTCATGCGAGTGATGCATCGGGAAAGACCCGCGTGAAGTGGGAGTGGTTTCCGTCGCCGCTCGATGAGACTCCCGTGCCCGTCGAGATCACCGTCACGCCGATCCCTGAGGGCGGCGCCCGCGTGATCGTGCGCCATGGCCCCTTCGCGGAGGATCACGACACGCTCCTGACCGTCGCGGACAGCGCCGAGAGTTGGCGTTGGTACCTCTGCAACCTGCGCAGCATCCTCGAGAGCAAACACGACATGCGCACGGTCCGCCCACTCTAAGGTCAAGGGCTCCGACGCGTTGAAGAGAGCGCGCCGTTGAAGCGCAAAGCAGCAGTGTCGCCGCCGTATACTGCGCCCCTTATGTTCGACAACCTGACCGATCGTCTCAATTCCGCGTTTCGTTCGCTGTCGGGCCGTGGCGCCATCAGCGAAGCCAATGTGCGCGAGGCGCTCGACGGGATCCGCACCGCGCTCCTTGAGGCGGATGTCGAACTCAGCATCACCGACCATTTCTGCGAAGAGGTGATGACCAAGGCCACAGGCCGCGCCGTCACCAAGAGCCTCAAGCCTGGACAGGAACTTGTCGGCATCGTTCATGAGGAACTGATCGAGCTCATGGGCGGCGCGGATCCGAAGGACGGCAAGATCTTCCTCGTCGAGCCTGGCCCCACGATCATCATGATGTGCGGATTGCAGGGTTCGGGAAAGACCACGACCTGCGGAAAGCTCGCCGCGTACTTCAAGAAGGCGGGACGATCCTGCCTCGTCGCAGCTGCTGACCTGCAACGACCCGCAGCGGTCGAGCAATTGCAGCAAGTCATCGATGGTGTCGATCAACACGCCAAGGGCAGCGCCAAGATCAGCTTCTACGGCGAGCCCGACAAGTGCGCGGAGTACGGCAAGGCCGTCAACGCCGCCGTCGGAGTCTGCCGCCGCGCCGTCGACAAGGCGCGCGCCGAACGCATCGACATCGTGATCCTCGACACCGCGGGCCGACTCCATGTGAACGACGACCTGATGAAGGAACTCGAGAGCGTGCGACGAAGCGTTGTGCCACACCAGATTCTTCTGGTCGTCGACGCGATGACTGGACAAGACGCGGTGCGCAGCGCCAAGGCGTTTCATGAGCGGCTCAATGTCGACGGCGTCATCCTTACCAAGCTCGACAGCGATACCCGCGGCGGCGCTGCGCTCACGGTGCGCAAGGTCACCGGCGCGCCCATCAAGTTCCTCGGCACTGGCGAGAAGTTTGACGCGCTCGACGAGTTCAGTCCAAGCCGCATGGCGGGCCGCATCCTCGGCATGGGCGATGTCGTTGCCCTTGTTGAGAAAGCGCGCGACGAGGTCAGCGACGCCGAAGCCGAGAAGCTTGCGGAAAAACTCGCCAAGGGCAATCTGACCATGGATGACTTCCTCGCGCAGATGAAGTCGCTGCGTCGCATGGGACCGATGAAGCAGCTTCTTGGACTTCTTCCTGGAGTCGGCAGCGCGCTCAAGGATGTGAACATCGACGACAAGCAGTTCGATCGCCTCGAGGGCATGGTCCACTCGATGACCGCGAAGGAGCGGCAGAACACCAAGCTCTTCAACAAGAGTCGCGTGCGGCGCATTGCAGCGGGCTCGGGAACGACGACGACGGAAGTGAACCGACTCACTTCGCAGTTTGAGATGATGCAGAAGATGACCGCGAGCCTCGCCTCAGGTGGCATGGCCAGCCGCATGGCCGCAGCGAAACAGATGGCGCAAGCGGGTGGCATGCCAGGCATGCCTGGCATGCCTGGACTGTCGGGCATGCCAGGGATGAACTTCAAGGGTTCGAGTGCGACCCAATCGGTGAAGGCGAAGTTCAAGCAGCGCAAGAAGTGACGCGCGCAGCATTCCGCACGACTGCACCAATCGATCGCACCATGCGGACCGAGGAACTCGACTACCCACTTGATCCCGCGCTGATCGCGACGGCGCCCGCCACCCCGCGCGACGAGGCGCGACTCATGGTGTTGGATCGTCAGCGTCGCGCCATCGAGCATCATCGAGTGCGCGATCTTCCGCGGCTTCTGCTGCCCACCGATCACCTTGTCGTGAATGAGACCAGCGTCCTGCGCGCGCGCCTGGTCTTCGAAGCAACGACCACGACGCCGCGCACCGAGGGATTACTGCTCGAACCGAGCGCCCACCAAGGAGCGTGGCGCCTTCTGGTGCGTCAGGCCAAACGATTCAAGAGTGGACAGCGACTTGCGCTGCGAGATCCACACGGTGTCGATCACGGCGACAGCGTCGAGCTGCTGCAGCGCGATGAGGAAGCGTGGATCGGCCTGATCCACGCTGGAAACGCTGGCGGTGATCTCACCACCATCCTCGAACGCTCAGGCCACACGCCGTTGCCTCCCTACATTCTCAAGGCGCGCAAAGACCGCGGCCAAGAGGTCGATGACGATCTTGATCGCGCTGAGTACGAGACGGTGTACGCGACGCAGAAGGGCTCCATTGCTGCGCCCACGGCGGGACTGCACTTCACGGCCGAGCTTTTGAACGAGCTCCAAGCGCGTGGCATCAGCCGCACAGCTGTCACCCTCCATGTCGGCGCGGGAACCTTCAAGCCCGTCGAGGTGGACGACCTCCGCCACCACACCATGCACCGTGAGAGTTACGCGGTGTCGCGAGAAGCACTGCAGACTCTCGCAACGCTTGCGGAGCCACGCCAACACGGCTCCGCGCGAACAGTTGTCGTCGGCACCACCACTGTGCGGGCGCTCGAAAGCCTTCCCCTCGACGCCGTCACGCGCGGCGAGAGCTTCGAGGGCAGCACCGACATCCTCATCAGCCCTGGTTTCTCGTTTCGTTTCACTGATGTGCTGCTCACGAACTTCCATCTGCCGCGCTCGACGCTCTTGGCGCTTGTCGGAGCGTTTGCGGGCATGGAGTTCATGCACGAGGCGTACCGCAGCGCGAGGCGCGAGAAGTACCGCTTCTACTCCTACGGCGACGCGATGCTCATCGTGTAGTTGGCGTCAGGCCACGCAGAAGGCAGCGACTTCGGGCGGCAGTGCGCGGATTCCGCGACGACGCGACTTGGAGACTGCGTAGCGCATCGAACGCTCAAAGCGACGCTGCACCGTGCCCTCGGTTGGAAGCCCGAGTTCCTTCATGCGATCAATCGCGTAGCGCCACGCGTGAAACTCCTCGAGGCAGCGCGGCCGAAATGCACCGAGACCGATGACATGATGGCCGACCTCGTGGAGAAAGATCGCCAGACGCAGAGGGCTCGTCGGATACGGCGATTCGATGGTGCGCTCTTGTCGCCCGTCGACGAACACGCGCAGCGTCGCAACACCCGACAATGAATTGCGCCAGCGTCGCACTCGCAGTCCGTGCGTTGTGAGAAAGGTGCCGACGATGGAGTCGTACTTCGCTTGCGCATTCCGACCGTGATCAATCCCGCGCGGAGGCTTGGGCATGAGCCGCGCGGTGGTGGGTGCTGGTTGCGCTTGTTCAGGACGCGGTGGCGTGGCGCGCGGGACGCGCTGTGGTGGCCGAGCGCGTGGTGTTCGTTCCACTGACGGAGGCGCAAACTCAAACTGCAATTGAACCCATCGCATCGATGCCGATCTATCGGCGAATTGATCGACGGTTCGAGAGTCAGGCTTCGGCTGCCATCATGGGCCGCAGGCGCTCGCCGACCAACTTTGATCGACCCGCGAGAAACTCCGTCATGGACATCGCGCGCTTACCGAGCGGTTGCACCTCGAGGATCTCGATCGCGCCCGAGCGAGCATCAACCTTCCCGTCGGCGCGCAGCACGCCTGGCTCGTTCGTCGAGGTCGCACAGACATCGACGCGAAGCAACTTCACAGGGAGTTCACCGATGAGGACGGTGCATCCTGGCCAAGCATTGAGTCCGTTGACACGCGCCCGCACACTCGGCGCGTCGAGCTGCGTGAGATCGACCGTCGCTTCGGCCTTCGAAAGTTTGCGCGCGCGCGTGGCCTTGCTCTCGTCCTGCACGACACCAACGAGAGTTCCTGCGCGACGCCGTGCCAAGACATCCTCGATCACTTCAGGCCCAAGGGTCGAGAGGAGATCGTGAACCTCATCCGAGGTGGCGCGAGGTCCGATCGGTCGCACGCGCGTCGCGTACACCAATCCTGCATCCATCCGCTCCGCGAGCGAAATGACGCTGACACCTGTTTCGGCGCAGCCATCCATGACGGCGCGTTGAATCGGAGCAGCGCCGCGATACGCAGGCAGCAGCGATCCATGCAAGTTGATCGCAAAGTTGCCCTCAAGAAGCTCGCGCGAGAGTTTCTGCCCGAAGGCAATGACCACCCAGGCGTCGGCGGCGATGCCACGGAGTTCAGCACGGACGCTGGCCTCATTGATGTCCGTCGGCTTCAAGACGCGGATACCCAGACGCTCTGCACAGAGTGCGATCGGCGTCGGCGTCAACACCTTGCCGCGTCCTGCGGGCTTGTCGGGTTGCGTGACGACGAGTACCACTTCGTGCCCTGCCGCAGCAGCCAGTGCCTCCAAGGTCGGAGTGCCGAACGCTCCAGAACCAAGGAAGACCAAGCGCATCGAGGTCAGTGGCCTCCGCCGCGTGGTTGGCTCGCGGGACCATGCCGCTCGAGATCACGCAGAGCGCGGCGATTGGCCAGTTTGTCCAAGGGGCGCATCCGATCGATGATCAGAATCCCCTCAAGATGGTCAAACTCGTGCTGCCAGACCCGCGCCCAAATTCCGTCGCGCGTCATGGTGAACTCGTTCCCATCGAGATCCAGCGCGCTGATCACAGCGTTGGGGGGACGCATGATCTCTCCGCGAATGTCAGCGAGACTCAGGCAACCCTCGTCGTCGGAGGCAGTCTCTCCCGTGAGCACCAACTTGGGATTGATGAAGACGCGCGGCGGCTCGCCGTAGAGCGGGCAGGTGACGAAGAGCCGAACGCTCTCACCAACCTGTGGGGCTGCCAGACCGATCCCCTCATGCTCGAGCGCGAGGCGGTGCATGTCGCGAGCCAGCTCAACGATGAACCCGTCGATCTTGGCTATCGGCTTCGCCTTTCGGCGCAAAACCGGATCGGGATGAAAAACGATGCCTCGTCCGCTCGACATTCCGCGAATGGTACCCGCCGCAGAGATTGCTTTGCAGCTGCGGATTTCGTGCTCCACAGCGGCATGCCTCCCAGCGCGAACCATGGCATCAGGTCTGACTCGCACGCTGTGAGGTTTGACCGATGGCCCGCGAAGGATGTACTCTGCGGAGTCCTTCCGTTGATCTTGCCGTTGGCCGCCACGCGACCTTCGCGCGGGCTCGTCGGTTCGGTCGCGTGAGTCGTCAGGAACAGCGCCCCAAAGCGCAGGAGCCAGGATTGGGTCTTTTTTCCTTCGGCAAAAAGAAGCCAGCAGACACCACCACGGACACAGCCTCGGCTGCGGGTTCGGCGGGGTCGGTCAGCGGCGGCTTCACTCCAGCGCCCGACAAGGCGCGCAAGTTCTTCGAGCACGCGCGCACCATCGCCGCGACTGGCAACTACGAATACGCGCTGATGCTTTTTGCCAAGGGCTTCCGATTCGATCCGAGCCTGCTTGAACAGCACAAGGCGATGTACCAATGCGCGCTGCAGTTCGCTCAATCGGGCGGGACCGCGGCGGGCCGCGATCAAATGAAGGAACTCGACGGACCTGGTCCGATCGACAAGTTTGCGCTCGCCGAATATGTCTGGATGCGCGATCCGCTCAACGCCGACGCGCTCTTCCGTTTGCTCGACGCGACCGCCAAAGCTGGGCAGTTTGAGTTCGGTGCGTTCCTCGCCCCCAAGGCGCTTGAGGTTTTGCGACGGCAGACAAAGCAGACCAAGGCGGCGTGGATGAAGGCGAAGGTCCTGCTCATTGGCGTCGAAGCCACGGGCGAGGCGCTCATCTGCGTCGAAGAGGCCGTGAAGGCTGATCCCAACGACACGCAACTTGCTGCCGACCTCAAAGACACGACGGCGCGACATGCGTTGCGCCAAGGCGGATACGACCGCGCCGACGCGTCGACGCCTGGTGGATTCCGCGCCAATGTGCGTGACGCTGGTAAGGCGCAGGCGTTGTCTGACGCGAACTCCATCGTGCAAAGCGAAGAGACCGAAGCACGCATCATGGACGCGGCGCGCAAGGACTACGAAGAGAACCCGATGTCGGCCGACGCGGTGCAGAAGCTCGGCGGTCTCCTTCGAAAGCTCGCGACTCCTGCGAGTGAGGAAGAGGCGTGCACCATCTACATCAGTGGATTCGAGCGCACCAACGAATACCGCTTCAAGATGGCCGCGGGCGAAATCCGCGTCAATCAGCTGCGTCGCAAGACCACGGCTGCGCTGAAACTCTCTGAGGCGAGCCCCGACAACGCGGAACTCAAGACTGCGTACTCGACGGTGCGTGCGCAGCTCCTCGATGTCGAAGCGCGCGAACTGCGCGAGCGTCAGCGAAACTACCCAACCGATCGCTCCATCAAAGCGGAACTCGGGCGCATCGAGTTTGAGCTCGGCAACTTCGAAGAAGCGATGGCCGCCTTCCAATCCTGCAAGGATGAAGTGAAGCTCCGCATCTTCGCGACGCACATGCTTGGCCGCTGCTTTGCGGCCGAGCGTTGGCACAGCGAAGCCGTCGGCGAGTACCGCGAGGCACTCCAAGGACTCGGCGTTGGTGAAACCGATCGTGAGTTGCCCATCAAGTACGATCTCATGGTCGCGCTCATGGAGCTCGCCCGCGCCGAAAAGAATGGCGCGTACTCCCGCGAGGCTGGCGAAATCTGCTCCGCCATCGTGCGCCGTGACATCTCCTATCGCGACATCCGCGCCAAGCGGAAGGAGATCGACTTGCTCATGAAGGAAATCCCCACGTGAGCGTGGCTTCTGGGCGACTCCGCTGTGTCGGTGTCATCCCTGCACGACTCGCTTCGAGCCGATTTCCCGAGAAGGTCCTCGCTGCTGCCACGGGTCGGCCGTTGGTGGTCCATGTTCTTGAGCAGGCGCGAAAGGCGCGCTCTCTCGATTCGGTCGTCGTCGCGGCGGACGACCAGCGCATCGTCACAGCGGTCGAGGCAGCAGGCGGCATGGCGGTCTTGACCCGAACCGATCATCCCAATGGCACCAGTCGCCTGGCAGAGGTTGCCCAGAAGCTCCAAGCGGATATCGTGGTCAACATCCAAGGCGATGAGCCTGAGATCGAGCCCGAAACGATCGACGCTGCAGTCGAACTCCTCGTGGCCTCTCCGTGGGCCGATGTTGCCACCATCGCCACGCCGTTCGAGGGCTCGGGCGACGATCCTGCGGACCCCAACCTTGTGAAGGTCGTGCTTGGCGCGGGGGGGCGGGCGCTCTATTTCTCTCGCGCGCTGATCCCCCACCATCGCGATCGTGCCCTCCAAGGCCCCACTGCTCGGGCCACGCCGCTGCGCCATGTTGGGCTGTACGCCTACCGCAGCGCCTTCCTTCCCGTCTTTGTTTCGTGGCCGCCATCACCCCTCGAAGAGACGGAAAGCCTCGAGCAACTGCGGGTGCTTGAGCATGGGCACGGCATCGCCGTCGCAGTTCGACGGGTGACCAGCCAAGGGATTGACACCCCAGAGCAATACAAGGCCTTCGTTGAGCGGCAGCGAATCCGATAGCCCCCCTTGCATTCCCATGGCATTCGTGACTACATTCGGGAATGCCCCACTCGGACGCCGACAACCCCGAAACGCCTGACAGCTGTGGCTTCCTCTCACAGTTCGGCAAAAGCGAGGAGAGCACCGAGTGGCACTCTCCCGCGCCCGTTGGCTACCAGCGCGGCAAGACCAAGTTTGTCGTCGTCATCGGCACGGTGATGAGCGGCCTCGGCAAAGGCATCTTTGCGAGCTCGTTGGCCAAACTCATCAAGGACAAAGGCCTGTCGGTTGACCCTCTCAAGATGGAGGGCTACCTCAATATCGACTCAGGCACGCTGAATCCCTATCGGCACGGCGAGGTGTTCGTGCTCGCGGACGGTTGCGAGACCGACATGGATCTCGGCACCTACGAGCGCATCCTCAGCCAGGACCTCACCCGCAAGAACTTCATCACCGCAGGCCAGGTCTACACCGATGTCCTTGAGCGCGAACGACGCGGCGGCTACCTCGGGCGCGATGTCCAGATGATTCCGCATGTGACGGGCATCGTAAAGATGCGCCTGCGTGAACTGGCGATGAGCGGAAACTCTGGAAAACAAGCAGACATCGTCTTCGTCGAAGTGGGTGGCACTGCAGGCGACTACGAGAATGGGTTCTACATCGAGGCCTTGCGCGAGCTCGCGTTTGAAGAGGGTCCCGAGTCGACGTGCTTCGTCGCGCTGACCTACATCCTCGAGCCATCGATCCTTGGCGAGCAGAAGTCCAAGGCCGCGCAACTCGGCATCAAGCGACTCATGGAAGCGGGCATCCAGCCGCACATTGTCGCCTGTCGTGCAAAGAACCCCGTGACCGACAAGGTCATGGAGAAGATCGCGATGTTCTCCAATGTGCCGCTCAAGCGGATCTTCTCGATGCACGATCGAGAGAGCGTCTACGCGATTCCAGAAGAGATGCGCGCTGCAGGACTCGACCGCGAGATCCTCACGATTCTGAATCTGCACGGCCGCACCAATCCAGCCAAGGAAGATGTGGCGCGCGCAGCTTGGCTCGAGTTCAGCCGCAAGATCTTCGCGCCGCGCAAGCACCGCATCGAACTCGCGCTCACTGGAAAGTATGCAGCGCTCCGCGACGCCTACGCGTCGATCGAGAAAGCGCTCGAGCATTGCGCCATCGCGCTGAACTGCGAGATCCGCACCCGCTGGATCGACACCAGCGAGTTGCTCGACGACGCGCAGACTGCTGCAGCCCTCGAAGGTGTGCAGGCGGTCATCGTGCCTGGCGGATTTGGTCAGCGCGGAGTCGAAGGCAAGATCCGCTGCGTGAAGTGGGCGCGAACCAACAAGGTCCCGTTCCTTGGGATCTGTCTGGGATTCCAGATGGCAGTCATTGAGTTCGGCCGCAATGTGCTGGGACTGGCTGGCGCGAACTCGACGGAGTTCGAACCCAACTGCGCCCACCCGATGATCGCTGAGCTACCCGATCAGAAGAAACTCGAAGGCATCATGGGCGGCACGATGCGCCTCGGCGGCCAGGATGTCGCACTCGATGCTGGTTCGCTGGCGAGCTTCCTCTACGGGAACAAACTCGACATGCGCGAGCGCTTCCGCCATCGCTTCGAGGTTGAGCCCAAGTATGTGGCACGGCTGCAGGAAGCGGGCATGCGTTTCTCGGGCCGCCACCCGAAGTTCCCCATCATGCAACTGCTGGAGTTGCCGCAGTCGATGCACCCGTACTTCACGGGCGGTCAGTTCCATCCCGAACTCACCAGTCGTCCGCTCGGTCCCAATCCGATGTTCATGGGACTGGTCGCAGCAGGCATCGCCAGCCGCGAACCCGAATTCGCCCTCACCGAAACAGGCCGCCGCTGGGTCCGCCCCAACGCCAGAGCCGTGACCACGGCCTGACGCGGGCAGGTCGACAGTCGTTTGCGCGAGAACGGCGCCAATCACCTCTCAACCACACCGCAAGCGAAGAGGCGCAGCCCTGAAGGGCTGCGCCGACAGTCGCATGCGAAAAAACTGCCGATGGGTGGACTCGAACCACCGACCTCCGGGTTATGAATCCAGCGCTCTAAACCAGCTGAGCTACATCGGCTGAGGGTCGGGGAGTATACAGAAAGCGTCGGCCTCCTCAACCCATGCGGTGCGCCTTCAGAGGAGCGCAGAGAGCAGCCCGACCGCGTTCTCCACGAGGCGTTTCCAAGCAGGGCGCGCGTACCACTCCGAAGGAACAATGCGCCGCGAACGCGCGAGATAGCTCTCCTGAAGCGCGCGCAATCGCTGGCTCGTGGTCGCGTCGTAGACGACCAGACTCGCCTCAAGATTGAGTTCGAAACTGCGCCGATCGAGGTTGGCGCTGGTCATCAAACAGGTCTTCCCATCAACCACGATCGTCTTGGCGTGCAGCAGTCCGCCGCGGTATTGCCAGATCTCCACACCAGCATCGAGTAAGCGCTGGTAGTACTTGCGGCTTGCCAACTTCACGGCGAGAGAATCATTGTGCTCGGGAACGACGAGGACAGTTCGCACGCCGCGACGCGCAGCGGTCAGCAACGAGGCCAACGATGGTTCGTCTGGCACAAAGTACGGCGTGGTAAGGACGACTTCCTCTTCCGCAAGGTGGACGATCGAGAGGATCAGGTGCGGCATCGCACTTTCGTAGGTCGCGGGCCCCGTTCCAATGACCTGCGCGATCGCAGGCTCGTGACCATCGCGAATCCCCTGCCCTACGAGGTGCCAGAGTTCTTCGTCGGTTTCGAGGTACCAATCCTCGACGAAGATCTTCTGCATGTCGTTCACTGCAGGCCCCGACACCCGCATGGTCGCGTCGATCCACGGCGCGTAGCGCTCCTTCACCTTGAAGTCTTTCGCGGCGAGATTGTGGCTTCCGATGTAGCCAATCGAGCGATCGATCACCACGACTTTGCGATGGTTGCGCAGATCGACGCGGCCAAAGCGACGGCGGATGATCCCGACGGGAAGCGACTCAACGACGCGCACGCCCGCCGCGCGCAACTGCGAGTGCCGCTCGCTCTTGAGAAATCCGCGCGAGCCAAGACCATCAAGGAGCAGTCGCGTTTCCACGCCGCGCAACGCCGCGCGCTCAAGCGCCGCAAAAACGCGAGCACTCGTCGCGTCGTCGAGTGCGATGTAGAACTCGATGTGCACATGCTGCACGGCCTTGTCGATGTCGGCGGCAAGTCGATCAAACAACGCGTCGGCCTCGTCGAAGATCTCAATCTCGTTCCCGCCAAGTGGAAACTCGCCTGAGATCGACGCGGCCTGCACTGCGAGATGGCGCTGATCTTCGTCGAGTGCCTTCAACACCGCTTCACGCGACTCGCGCCGCGCCAAGCCTGCGCCGCTGGCTTCGTCGCGCAATCGCACTTCACGCCGCTCATCAGCGACGGCGCGGTACGACGCCTCACGCTTCGCACTCAGCCACGCTTTCCCGAAGATCCAATAGATGATTGGGCCCACCATCGGCGCGACCAACACCAGTAACACCCAAGAAATCGCGGTCTGCGAACGACAGCGACGATCGGTCAGCACCACGATGACGGTGATCAACGAGAGCGCAATCGCCACGCCGAAGAGAATCGGTGCGGAGATCGGCCACTCCGAGAAGAGCTGCCTGAGGATCGGAAGCACTCCGCGCAGTGTAGAGGCGTTGTACGCTCTCCTCATGCAGGCATCGCACCCCAACGATCTCTCCACTTCCCGCGACGAGAGTCGCAACCGAGATGTGTTAGGACCCCTGATTTCGACGGCCTTCTTCGGCTACTACGGGTTTGTCTTCGGACTGCAGACTGCCGACGATTCGGGTGCCACGGTTCCGCTTTGGATCTTCTCGCTGTGGATGCTTCGGATCGCCACGCTGACCTTCGCCGTGAGTCTGGTGTTGTCGTTCTCCAAGGCAAGCGCTGCCAACATGGTCTACGGCGCGGCTGGAATCCTTGGAACATTCGGCCTCGCCGCGATTCTGATCTGGGACATGCTCGACCCCGTGCACGCGAGCTTCACCAGCCCCCTCTTGCTCATCATCTTCATCGCGTGGAACGGCTACTTCTCGTTCCTGACGCTGCGCGATGCGTTTCGGTGAACCCGTATACTGCGGCCTCGTGCCCTCCTAGCTCAGCTGGATAGAGCAGCGCTTTCCTAAAGCGCAGGTCGCAGGTTCGAATCCCGCGGGGGGCGCTTGCAGAACGCCGATGGAAGGCAAGTCAGGAAGTACCATCCGATGGCGCTCGACGACGGACCACTCTCGCAAGTGCCACAGACCCGATCAGGACTCACAGCATGAAACTCGTTCTTCTTTCGAATCTCCTCTGGATCACCGCCTGCACCGTCTACTGCCTCCTCTATCTCGCGCAGGCGAAGTCCGACCGAGCCAACGGAACAGGATTCCAGCGCCCGCTGTCCAAGGAAGAGCTCGAGCGCTGAACTGGTGGAGCGTCCGCTCTTCCACATCGTTCTGCTTCATCCCGAGATCCCCAACAACACTGGGAACATCGGGCGCACCGCCGCAGCGCTTGGCTGCAGGCTGCACATCATCCATCCCATCGGCTTCCAGATGGACGAGAAGGCGCGCCGACGCGCTGGCTTGGACTACTGGCATCTGGTGGATTGCGTCGAGCACGCCTCGTGGGAGGCGTTTTTGCTGGCCGAAACTCCCGCGCGCCTCTGGCTCTTCAGCGCCCGAGCGGCGCATCCACACTTCAGCGGCAGCTTTCGAAGGGGCGACTATCTGCTCTTCGGCAAGGAGTC
Source organism: Planctomycetaceae bacterium (assembly GCA_947490615.1). GTDB lineage: Bacteria > Planctomycetota > Phycisphaerae > Phycisphaerales > SM1A02 > QWPT01. The sequence continues at coordinate 49,389 of CANLHK010000011.1, forward strand.
GAGCGGCGTGGCTCCCGAGATCCACGCGTGGGTCGAGAACACCTTCGGACTCGACCACGCGCTTCGAATCCCCATGCCCGCGACCGACGGCGTTCGCAGCCTGAACCTCGCCACCACGGTCGCCATCGCGGCCTACGAAGGGCTTCGACAGGTTGAGGCAGCGCTCTAGCCTGCTCGAAGGCGCGCGGCGTTGCCGCGTGGGATCGGGTAAAACCACGAGTCCAAAGTCGATCTTGGCAATGAATCCCGCGCCCAGCCTTCCGCGCGCGCGAAGAGAACTGTGTGCGAAGTAGGATCCCCTCTATGACCGGACGCTCGACCACCCGCCGCGCCTTCACCCTCACCGAGATGCTCGTCGTCATCGGGATCATTGCACTCTTGATCGGGATTCTCCTCCCCGCGCTCAGCCGCGTGCAGGAACGCGCCCGCAAGACGCAGACCGAGAGCCTTCTGCAGGAGTTCATCAAGGCCTGCGAGACCTTCCAGCAGCAGTTTGGTTTCTATCCAGGCATCGTCCCCGAGGCGATCCTCGCTGCGGATCCGAACCCAGAGATCACCTCCACCGAGAACGCGCTGCTTCACCTCTGCGGCGGCGCGATTCCAGAAGACGATCCCAGCTACGCCGTTGCGCCCTACAACAACTGGACCGAGCTCACGCTTGGGTCGGGGCAGAACACCTTCAAGATCAAGGTCAACCCCGCGAAGGTCGGCGAAGGCCCGCGTGTGCGCGGTGTGCAATACAAGTCGTTCTTCTCGCCCAAGGCCAGCGACATCATCGCCGTGCCAGGGCAGAACCTCACGGCTGTGCCATCGGACGATCCGTATGCGGCAGATCCGCTGCGCATTCCTGATCTCATCGATGCCTGGGGCCAGCCCGTGCTCTACCTGCGCCAACTTCGTCCGACCGCCTCGGTGATGGTGTCAGGCGCGCAGCCCGCTGATCCGATCTCGGATTGCATGTTCGCCTTCCAAGGCATCAAGCTCTATCTGAACTCGAACGCGTTGGGAGATCTCGGCGCCTCGCAAGTTGACAGCATCCTGCGTGCTGCAGCGATTGCGAATCAGAACGCGACGCTCGCGCAGATCATCCGCAATGTCGCCTACGGCAAGCCTGAGCAGCCGCAAAATGGCGCGCCCCGCGGCGCGGTGGTGGCGATCTCCGCTGGACGCGACGGCATCTACTTCTCGAAGTTTGACGGCCGCGGCGCACCTGGTGCGGCGCAGACCGACATCGTGACCATCGCCAACCAGACTGGTCCGTTTGTCGTCAACGAGTACGACGATGTCCGCGTGTTCGGCGGCGGCTGAACCGAAGTCGGACTGGCACGACACTCTGGTCACTCACTTGAAAGAGAACACGGGCCCCGCGATGACGGGGCCCGTGTCGTTTTGCAATGGTGGTCGGTGCAAGGCTCTTCGCGCGTTAGCTCGGCTTCTCCATCTCAGGAGGAGCCTCGTTGGGTGCGTCAGGCGCTGGCATTTCCTTCTCTTTCTTCTGACCCCCTGACTTGTCCTTGGACTTGTCCTTGGACTTGTCCTTGGACTTGTCCTTCTTCGCTTGATCGCCGCCCTTCTTCGCCGCGTCGCTCTTGCCTGCGGCTTCCTGCGCCTTGCGCGCTTCTTCGTTGCGCTTGGTGAGCTCGGCGCGCGCGCGCTTGAGGTTCTCGTCGTAGCCCGTGCGCAGCGCCGTGATCTGCTCCTTACTCATCACGCCTTCCATCCGCTCTCGCAGCGCTGCGACCTTCGGACGCGCGGCTTCCATCTCGTCCATCGCTTTGCGGTACTCCTCGCTCGGCTTCCCTGCGGGTGCATTCTTGCGTGACTCCGCGAGCTCCTTGCGCTTGGTTGCGGACGACTTCTCGTAGGCAACAACCGAAGCCGCGAACTCATCCTGGAAGGACCGCACCTTCGCGCGCGTGGCGTCATCGAGCTCGAGCTTCTCGACGGTCATGAAGAGCACGCGTTGCTCAAGCATCGGCTTCGAGGGCTTGTCCATCTCCTTATCCATCGCCTTGGCCTTGTCGTCAGCAACTTTGCGCTGACGATCGGCCTTGAGTGCGTCCTGCGGGACATCGGGACCGCGAAGGATGTCGCCCTGGTCAGACGGCGAAGCGGGCGGGGGAAGGAATGCCAGAACCGAGGCGAGGAGCAGTGCAGAACTCAGCATGAAAGACCTTTCAGTTAGAAGCGGGCTGTCCAGAGTGGAGTTGGTACCGCATGTTTCGGCTCGACGCTGCGGCTTCGCGTGGAGAATCCCGCTACGATCGCCGCCCTTCCAATCCACGCGAATTCGGATCCCCTCATGTCGTTGACCCCAAGTGACCTCTCTGACGCGCTCCGCACCGTGCTCGATCCCGATATCCGCAAGGACCTCGTCACGCTTGGCATGGTGAAAGAAACGCGAATGGTTGGCGATCGTGCAGCGATCACCATCGAACTCACGACGCCCGCCTGTCCCATGAAGGACAAGATCCGCGCCGACATTGAGGCTGCCGTTGCGGCGATGGCCTCTCAAAAAGGCGCCCGCTGCGCTGGGGTCGATCTCACCTTCACCGCCGATGTCCGCCGCGCCAACGAGAAGACCAAGGACGGCACCAACCCGCTCCCGGGTGTTCGTAATGTGATCGCGGTTGGTGCGGGCAAGGGTGGCGTTGGCAAGTCGACCGTCGCAGTCAATCTCGCCGTCGCGCTCGCGCGTCTCGGAGCCAAGACGGGTCTTCTCGATGGCGACATCTACGGACCGAGCGCACCCACGATGCTCGGCCTTGAGAATGAAGCCACGCAAGCGCGCGGCAACATGCTGCTCCCCTTCGCGGTGCATGGCATCCAAGCGATGACCATCGGAAAACTCGTCGATGCCGACAAGCCGTTGATCTGGCGCGGACCGATGGCGCACGGCGCTTTCAAGCAACTCGCGACACAGACCGAGTGGGGCGAGCTTGATTACTTGATCGTCGATCTTCCTCCAGGCACGGGCGATGTTCCGCTGACGCTCACGCAACTCCTTCCAGTTTCTGGCGCGGTCATCGTTTGCACACCGCAACAAGTGGCGCAGGACGACGCGCGACGCGCGGCCAAGATGTTTGAGCAACTCGGCGTCCCTGTGCTCGGTGTCGTCGAGAATATGAGTTACTTCGTGGACGACACGGGGCGCGAGCACGACCTCTTTGGTCGTGGCGGTGCTGAGATCATGGCGCAAACCATGGGATTGCACTTCCTTGGCGCCATCGCGATTCGAACTGCCCTGCGCATCAACAGCGATCGCGGACGGCCATTGGCCAACTGGAACGATCCCGTTCTCGGAGGCGAACTCGATGCCGTGGCGCGCCAGGTTGCGGCCCGAGTCTCCACGCTTTCGATGCTTGGACAATTGGTGCAGCCGACGATCAGCGTTCGCTGATCAGCGCGCACTCGGCGACGCCTTACGCACTCGGCGACGCCTTACGCACTCGGCGACGCTGCGCCGTATCGCGCCTTGAGCGTGCGCACACCTTCTTCTCCAACATAGTGCAGCATGATCCGCTCATCGATTTGCGTCATGTCAAAGAGCATGAGCGCGTCGAGCACATCAGAGAAGTCCGCGTCAACATTGAAGGCGAGAAGCCGCGCGTTCAGGCGCAGATATTGGCGCAAGAGCACGGGGACGGCGCGTTGGCCGCGCTCGATCTCTTCGATGAGTCGTTCGACATGGAGAATGTCGGTGGTGGCTTCCGCCCGCTCCTGCTCAGTCCAACACGGAATCTCGTGGCGCTCAGGCGGGTTTCGCGGCGCGACGAGTTTCGAGAACGGCGCCGAGAGTCGATGCCGCTCGAGGAACTCCATGATGAGTTCGCGCGACATCGAGTCGTAGGCGCTTGAGATGCTCACGGGGCCGAACATGCGTCGGTGCCCCTTGGCAAGCATGAACATGCCGATGCCGCGCCACAAGAGTGCGAGCGGCAGAGGTTGTCGTTGGTACTCAGGCCGCACATAGGAACGGCCGAGTTCGACCGCATCGCCGAGTTCCTCGATCAGGCGCGGTGAGAACTCAAACAGCGTGCTGGTGTAGAGCCCGCGGACGCCGACGCCTCCCGTGACCTCGCTCACCACACCTGCTCGGTAGCCACCGACGATCTCCTGATTCTCACGATGCCAGACAATGATCTGGTGGTAGGTCTCGTCGTACCCGTCAATGTCAATCGGCTTCCCGCAGCCTTCGCCGACCGCGCGGAACGAAATCTCACGCAGCCGCCCAATCTCGTGCATCGACAACGGAATCAACGCTGCGCGGGTGACGAACACATCAAACGCCGCCTCGCTGAAGAGGAGCGATCCTTCGGCAAGACCCGCGAGTTCTGCGGCGAGTTCAGGGCCGGTCGAGTGCGCTTCAGCGATCGGCTCGAGGACTTGCTCCGCGCGTGGAAGCGGCTTGGTCTTACAGAGCAACTGGCTGCGACCACGAACGAGGCGTGTCAGAGATTCCGCATCGATCGCAACGCCCGAGGTAGAAATCGGTCGGCCAATGCGCAGCGACATCTCTTGACCACACCGCGCGAGGAACTCTTTGGGAAGCAGCGCTGTGCGAAGGAATGGGTGGATCAATCCCGCTGCGTGAAACCGAGGGCGATTCGTTCCATCGAACCACGCGGGGACAACCCGTGCCTCGGAAGCCAAGGCGAGACGCGCGGGAATCGTCGACCACGGCGGATCGTGTGGACTGAACTTCCCCCACTGCGCAGCGCTGACCTCACCCGCGGGAAAGCATGCCAGCACATGTCCATCCTTGAGCCACCTCATCGCCTCACGCAGTGCTGCGGCGTTGCGCCGCGAAGCGCCCTCTCCGCCGAACGGATCGACGAAGAGACTGAACTCTGCAAGAAAGGGAAATCGCTCGAGGAAACGGTTGGTGAGCAATTTGACATCGCTGCGGCGTCGGAGCAGCGATGCGAGCAAGACCGTTCCATCGGCACCGCCATACGGGTGATTCGCGCAAACGACGACGGGGCCCTTGAGTGGGAGCCGCTCGAGTTCACCCTCGGCGATCTGCGGTTGAAGTCCCGTGGCCTTGAGGACGCGCTCCATGACGGGGATCGTCGGGTCGCCGAGTTCGACCTCGCGAACCAGCGCCTCAATCCGATCCAGCCCGATGACGCGATCGGCCACACGCAGCGGCGCATCCACGAGTGTGCGAACCCAGCGCGTGCGCGGTCGCGAAATCTCGACAGGGATGCGTGGGTGCGAGCTCGAGGACATCAGGGCACATTGTCACTTCTGCAACAGCCGCCGTAACGCGAGCGGCTGCTGAAACCCACGAATAAACGATATTCGCACCCGATTCACACGGAAGTTCGACGGCCGCGCCGCACGGCGGCGTGGAAAAAGCACGCCGCGACCTCGCGGTAACGCGGATCGCGGCGTGTGGACAGGCTTGTGAGCGGATCAAACTTCTCAGCGCGTTAGCGCTTGCGCCGGCGCGCAGCGAACCCAGCCACGGCGAGGAGCGCCAACGGTCCTGGTGCTGGCACGACGCGGAACTGGTCCTGTGCAGTTGGGCTGTTCCAACCCTCCGCATCGACCGACTGGTAGCCACCCTGACCGAGCGAGGCAACCATCGTCGCAAAGATCGTGGCTGCTTCGCCGGTCAAACCAGCACGGAACGCCCCCGCGGTTGCGGAGATTCGAGTGCGGGCAATGTCCGCTTCATGCGTGCCGAGGTTCTCGTGGATGATTTCCCACGCCAGCGCGCAGAACGCGGCCGACGATGCGGGAGCTGATCCAGCGAGGCCGATGACGCGTCCGTCAGCTCCGAGCCAGCGCGACATTGCGTCGCGCAGCAAGAGCGCCTTGGTCGCACCCATTGGTCCTGGGGCAGGCGGAGTCTGCGGTGCTAGTTCCAGCGCCACCGCGGTGTAGATGTAGGAGCTGCCGGCGGTCACGCCTTGGTAGACCTGCGCACACCAGGTGTACACGGTCTCCCCTTGGACATCCCACTTGTGCTCGGCGAGTTTGAGATTGAACATCGAGACGGCGGCGTTGGAGTTCCAAGCCAGCGCGGTCGAGTATCCAATGCCGTGTGATTCGAATTCGCCATAGCCAAGGTAGTTGGCTGTGAAGCTGGCCGACGAAGACGCTGCAGCGAGACCGATGGCCGCTGCCCCGATTCCCAACATCAGTGGACGATTCATTTCTAGATTCTCCCGGGCGCCGAGACGCCCCCCTTTTGTTCTTTCGCACCAGCGAACTGTGGTCCGAGCCACACTGGACTCGACACCGATCACTGGTAGAAAGCATCATGGCGCGAGAGTTTGCGCAAGCACTGTCCAGTTCGGACAATTCTCATAAACCTCTTTCAGCCGTTGATTTACAACCGATTTATCCGAGAGATTCTTGGACGTAAGTCTTGTGGCATCTCGACAAAGAGACAGGCCACGCCCCCCGTTTCCGCTCGGGGGGCAATGGCCTGCTCGTGTATCGGTTGATGAGCTCGGAGCGTTCGATCAGGGTCGAGGCTCCATCAAGCACTGGGTCAGAGTGCGTTAGGGCACCACTTGGTTCCCAGGATTGAGCCAGGATGATCGGTTGGGATTCGGGTCAAACTCCGCGGCAAGGGCGAGATAGGAAATCGGTCACGATGCTCTCTGCCGTTGCCTCGATTGCCGAGAGCGACACGACACAGCGCTTGATCCATCCAACCCAATGATTCCCATGTTCCCTGCCGCTTCCTACGCGGGGGGGACCCGCAGTGAGGCGACAGCCGAAACTACCTCCGGCAGGAGCCAATGCAACCGCGACACGAGATCGATCCGCGATTCCGACCGCGACGGATTGCCGTAACTGCTTCTGCGAATGAGACTTCTGGAATTATGCCCCGACGCATTCAGGCGAACTCGCGCCGCAGCACCTTGAGCCCGTCCACGAGCTGGCGGATGTGAGGAGCCTCGTGGGCAGCCGAGATCTGAACTCGCAATCTCGCGTGACCCTCTGCTACGACGGGGAAGCCGAAGCCGATGGCAAACACGCCGAGCTCGAGAAGCCGCTTGGACATCGCGATGGCCTTGGCGGTGTCGTGCACGATGATCGGGCAGATCGCCGTTGGGCTGTTGAGGACCTCAAAGCCTGCTTCGCGGATCCCCGCGCGCGCTGCCTCGACATTGGCGCGAAGCTTCGCGACACGCTGCGGCTCCCGCATCAACACTTCGATGGCCTTGTCGGCGCTGCAGGCAATCGTGCAGGGCAGAGCGTTCGAGAAGAGCGTCGGGCGGCCACGCTGCAAGAGCAGGTCGATCGCGCGCCGCGAACCAGCGATGTACCCGCCTGCTCCGCCGCCGAGCGCCTTTCCAAGCGTGCCCGTGATGTAATCGATCTGTGTGCCGCAGAGCCCTTGGTGCTCATGCGTGCCGCGACCCGTCTTCCCCATCACGCCGGTGCCGTGCGAGTCGTCGACCACGAGGTAGGCGCCGAACTCATCACAGATCTTGCGCATCGCAGGAAGATCCGCGATGTCCCCTTCCATCGAGAAGACGCCGTCGGTGACGACCCAAATCGTGCCCGTCAATTCAGGATTCGCGCGCGCCTCGGTGAGCTTCGCACGCAGCGAGCTGAGATCGTTGTGGCGATAGACCGTCTTGAGCAAGCCCTTCTTGATGACTGCAGCCAAGCGAATGCCATCGATGATCGACGCGTGGTTGAGCTCGTCAGAGATGATGAGATCGCCGGGCTCGCAGAGCGTCGGAAAGATTGCTTCGTTCGCGTTCCAGCAACTCGTGAAGGTGTAGGAGGCCTCAACGCCGTAGAAGTCCGCGATGCGCTGCTCGAGCGCGTGGTGACAGTCGAAGGTTCCGCAGATGAAGCGGACGCTCGCGGTCCCCGCGCCGTACTTTCGAAGTCCGGCGATGCCCGCTTCGACGACCTCGGGATGATTGGCGAGTCCGAGGTAGTTGTTCGAGCAGAAACAGGCGACTTCGCCGTACCCCTTGAGTTTCACCGTGGCATCCATCGGGCCTTCGATGGTCTGCAAGTGCTTGAGCTGACCGCTCTGCTTCAGGCTGTCGAGAATCTGCTGGGTGCGCGAGGGGAAGGTCGGTGCCGCCATGGTCTGCATCCGAAGAGTTTACAGGCGGCTGCTCCCTTTGGAGAGCGAGAGCTGCGCGCTCGAGCGCGCTGAGCAGTGCAGCCTCATTCTTCCTTCTCGAGGAGCGCCTGAAACTCTTCGGCACCCACATAGGTCGGCGGCATGGCCTCGCGCCACACGATCCACTTCTTGAGCCAAGGACCCTTCCTCTGGATCGACACCTCCGTGATGGAACAGAGCACGCACTCGCTCTCGAGTGACTCGTCGCTTTCATGGTGAAGGAGTACGAGGGTCGTTTGTTCCGCCCCACGCTCGGGATCGGCAGGCAGGAGCGTGCTGAAGTCGGCGTAGGTCGGGTCACGACCTTCGATCAGCTGCAAGTCCATCACTGGAGTGGCCCGGTCAAACCAATACCCTGACCGCTCGTCCAACATGAATGCACTCGTGAGATAGGACGCTGCGCGGTAGGACAAGTCGAGGGCGATGGCGGCGCAGATGAGGGCGCCGAAAAAGACTCCTGCGAAGAGCTGCTTGTCAGTCGCGGCGACAGCGCGCAGCCCTGTGAAACGGTCGCCGAACTCGGGCAACTCACGCAGGACCTCGAGCGCCCCCGCGCCGAGACTGATGTCCCGAAACGGGACGGGCCGTCCCGCGAGCGGCGCCTCGCTTCCAAGTGGTGCCTGTCCCAAGAGCGCGATGAAACAGGTCAATGCCACAACCACGCCGAGGGCGATGGTGAGAAGTCGCACCATCCACGGCGCAGCGACCCTGAACCGCGCGAGGGCGATCGCTGCGAGCGCCACAGCGGGCATCGCGCAGAGGGCTCCAATCGTGCCCACAATTGGCGCGCCGCCAAAGCCCCTTGTCGTCCAACACCAGCGCACGGGAGAGCTCATGAGGCAAAATGCGTAGAGCAGTCCGCTGAGCAACCCGGCGAACAGACAGACCATGGCGGCGCTCTGCCAACGGCCAAGTGAGCGGCTCGGGATGTACGGCGTTCCCACGAGTGGATGGGAAGGCGCGCGCTCCATGCGTCAGCAGCCGTAGCGTGCGCGGATCTTCGGCACGAGGTACTCGGCGAAAGCGCGATTGAAATCGTGCTGCGGCTTCCAGTTCCAATCGCGGCGCGCGGCGCTGTCGTCGCAGTCTTCGGGCCACGAGTCGACGATGCGCTGGCGCTCGATGGTTGGCGCGTAGCTCATCGTGGCCGTTGGGAAGAACTCGCGCACCTTGGCAGCGATCTCTTCCGCACTCGGAGCAAACGCGCTCACGTTGTAGACGAGGCGCGAGAGCTTCTCACGGGGCGCGTCGGCAAGTTCCATGAGTGAACGCACGGCATCAGGCATGGTCATGAAGGGAATGCGCGCGTCGGGACGCACGAAGCAGGCGTACGCCTTGCCTTGCGCGGCGGAGTGCAGCATCTCGGGGCCGTAGTCGCTGGTTCCGCCCGTTGGCACGGTGTCTGCAGAAATGATGCCAGGAAAGCGAATCGAGCGGAAGTCGACAGTGCACTCGGCACGATCGGCTGCAAGCAATCGATAGTGTCGCGCGTAGTAGCGGCCCATCTCCTCGACGGCGCGCTTGTTCACGCCATACATCGTGATCGGTTCAAGGCACTGATCCTCAGTCACGCGACCCGCTGCGCGCTTCAACGCGAGCGTCGGCACTCCATACACCGCGATCGTCGATGGAAAGAGGAACTTCACTGCACTTCCGCGCCGCGTCGCGCTGTCGGCTGCGAGCTTGAGCAGATTCGCGCTGCCCATGACATTGACCTTGAGCGCGAGCTCAGGATTCTTCTCACCACGGGTTGAGAGCAACGCCGCAAGATGCCAGACTTCGCTGACATCGTGCTTGAGCGCGATCGCGTCAATCGCCGCTGCATCGCTGACATCGCAGGCATAACTCGCAGAGGTGTGGGCCGCGCGATCTTGCGAGAGCTCACGCACATCCATCCCGATGATCTCGCGCTGTCCCTTGAAGCGGTGTGCGAGCGCCGCAAGCAACGCGTGCCCCATCTCGCCTCCAGCTCCAGAAACAAGGATGGCACCAGTGTCGGTGGCGGCGGTGCGGTTCGACTTCGGCTCGGTCATCGTGGCGTTGGTCATTGGTCGTGAGGGGAGAAAAAGGAGGTGCGCGACGCGAATGGCGAGTATAGGTTGTCGCCATGAGCACACAGGCCATCCCGCTCCCTGAGCGCAGCGAATCCGCACAGGACATCATCCGACTCCTCGACCTTGCGGTGCATCCCGAGGGCGGGTTCTATCGGGAAACATGGCGTGATCAGCCGACTGATGGCACCCGCGGCACAGGGACCGCGATCTACTTTCTCCTTGAAGGCGGCGTCGAGAACCGCTGGCATCGCGTGGACGCCGCAGAGGTTTGGCATTTCTACGCCGGTGCGCCGCTCGAGCTCAGTATCGCGGCAGCGGGCCGTGCTTCCGAGACAGCGGTGCTTGGGACGGGACTCCTCGACGGTGAGCGTCCGCAGATCATCGTTCCAGCGATGGCCTGGCAACGCGCGCGTTCACTTGGCGTGTGGACACTGGTCGGTTGCACCGTGAGTCCCGCGTTTGAGTTCTCGAAGTTTGAGATCGCGCCTGACGGACGCGCTCCCTGCTGATCGAAACCAATTCGACTGGCGCGTCAGCGCGTGCAACCGAGTCGCTCAAGCAAGGCACGCGTCGCGATGATTCCATCGTGTTCGCTCAGGCGCTTGCCTTCGTACTCGATACCGATTGGTCCCGTGTACTTCGCGGCGCGCACGAGTTCAAGGAGCTTGGGGTAATTGAGAATCGTCTCGTTGCCCGTAGCATCGAAGTCGTAGCTCTTGGCGGACACGCCCTTGGCAAAGGGCAACACCAGTTCGACATTGCGCACGGGATCCTGCAGAACACCCTTCTCGTCGCGCCAGTTTCCAAAATCTGGAAGCGTGCCACACGCAGGATCCTTGACCGCCGCGATGACGCCCCTGAGCCACGCGCCGTCGGAGCTCAGGCCGCCGTGGTTCTCGACGATGACCTGGAGGCCGTACGGCTTGGCCAGCGCGACCAACTTCGAAAGTCCATCCGAGCAGTGCTTGGCCTGCTCATCTTTCGAACCTTCGCCGATCGCGTTCACGCGAATCGAATGGCAGCCGAGTGCCGTGGCGAGCTCGAGCCACTTGGTGTGGTTCTCCGCGAAAGTCTTGCGCGCGCTCTCGTCTACTGCCCCGCAGATCCCTTCGCCGTCACACATGATGAGCACGCTGGTGACGCCGTGATCCTTGCAACGCTTCAAGAGCTCTGCAGCAAGCGTCTTCTCGCCGATGCGTGGGCGATAGAACGAGTTGACATACTCGAGGCGCGAGAGGCCAAACTCCTCACGCGCAATCTTGGCGAAGTCCATCGCATCGTCGACCTTTGCGGGCCGCTCTTCAGGCTTGCAAAGCCCAAAGCGACGGTGGAGCGACCACTGCGCGAGAGAGATCGGATTTGGAAAGGGCTTCGGCGTTGCGCTCGTAATCGACTGAAGCGATGTGAGCGGCGTGAGCGAGGCAAGCCCGAGGAGTTGAATGGCATCGCGGCGGTGCATGGGATCCGCGCACGCTACCCAAACACGAAGCGACGAGGCGCGCAGCCTGCGAGAAGGGCTGCGAAAAAACTATACTTGGCGCATGCTGACGCGCGCGCTTTCTCTCTCGATCCTGCTGACGGTGCTTGTGCTCACGAGTTCTAGAGCGCCTGGGTTGGGAGACGCACCCGCGCGCTCAGCCGTCGCGACTCTCCGCGTCGATGCGACGAAAGCTGCCATCGCCTCACTGACCGCGCCCGTGACGATTGACTACGACGCCGTGGACATTCCCACGATCCGCGCTCAATCACTCGACGATGCAGTTCGAGCTGAAGGATGGGCCCACGCCCGCGAGCGGTTTCTCCAGATGGATCTCGCGCGTCGCCAGGCGGCTGGTGAACTTGGGGCGATCTTCCCGCAGGCCATCGCGAGTGATCGCGCGATGCGACCATTCTTGCTGCGCGCCGTGGCGCAACGCGCACTCGCACAGCTCAAGCCAGCGCATCGCGTGATGCTCGAGCGTTACGCGGAGGGCGTCAACGCTCAGATCGCGTCTGACACGCCGTTGGAGTACCGCATGCTCCACGCTCAGCCCGAGGTGTGGAAGCCTGAAGACACGCTTCTCGTGCAACTGGGCATGGCGCGCTACCTCGACAGTTCGAACGCCTTCGACGGCGCGCGCGCGGGACTCTTGCGCGCGGTGGCGTCCGCCGAAGTCGCTCAGTTTCTCATGAGCAGCGCGGGAGTCCTCTCGATGTCGGTGGATGGTTCGCCGTTGCCCACGCCGCCCGCGCTGCCGACGGCCGCCCAACTCGATCTTCGCAACAAGGCACGCCGCGGAGCCGCCACTGCGACAGACCACTCGAAGGAACTCACGCCTGGCTCCAACGCGTTTGCGATCGCAGCCTCGCGCACCCGTGATGGACGCGCGATCGTCGGCAACGACATGCATCTCGCACTCACCGCGCCGGGCATCTGGTATCGGATTTCGATGGAGTGGCCCGAGGGACGGCTGCTGGGACTGTCGCTCCCTGGCGTGCCGCTCATCGCGCAAGGGACCAACGGACACATCGCGTGGGCGTTTACCAATCTCACTGCGGATCTCTCGGATCTGGTGCTCATCGAGCGCGATCCGAAAGATCCCACGCGCTACCTCGTGCCTGGTGGAAGCGAACCGTTCACCACGGAGACGGTGCAAATCGGCAAGGCACCGCGTGATGAATCGCTCACCATCACTTCGACGCGCTTTGGACCGATCGTCGCGGAGCAGCCCGATGGAAACCCCATCGCGCTGCGCTGGGTCTTTCTCGAACCAGGCGCGCTCGATGTGGGACTCTTCGATCTCGCAGCGTCGACCACCATCGACGGAGCGCTCCATGCTGCGCGCGATTGGCATGGTCCGCCGCAGAACATCCTCATCGCCTCGGACGATGGACACATTGGTTGGACCATCGCGGGATCACTTCCTGCGCGCAGCGTCGCGACCCCCGCGCCAGTTTCGTGGCGCACGGCGCCAACCTGGAACGGAGTTCTTGCCAGCGACGCTAAGCCGATCGTGAGAGATCCGACTTCAGGAATCCTCACGAGTGCGAACCAACTTTCAATCACACCATCGGGCGCGTTGGCTTCGGTCCTCGGTACTGATGAGGTTTCTGGCGACCGCGCGCGGCGGATGCGCGATCTCCTGGCAACGCGCAGCGACTGGACCGAGGCCATGCTGCACGCGGAGGTGCAGCTGGACACCTACTCGGCGCGTCTGGTTCGCTGGCGCGACGCGATGATGGCGGCGCTGTCGGCACCAATCGCCGACGAAGCCGCCACCGCGGCGCTCTCGATCTTGCGCACCTGGAACGGACGCGTCGACGCGGAGATGTCTGCACCCGTCATCCTCGATGCCTTCCGCAGCGCGATGCGAGAAGTCGTCGGCGGAGCCGTCGGCGTCAATGCTTCGCAAGGACTGGAAGATGAGGCTGTGCTGCGCATGTTCGAATCGCGCGCGCCGCAGTTTGTGCCAGCGCCCTACAGCGACTGGACCGAGTTCAGCGCCTCAATGCTGGTGCAGTCCGCGACGCGCTCGCTTCTACCCAAGGCAGATCCCTCCACCTCCGCCCCGCGCGAGCGCACCTCAGCGCGGACCGGTGACGAGCCCGACGCGAGCCTGCCCGCTGATTCCACTGTGCTCGCAAGCGCGATCCAGTTCAAGACGCGTGGCTCGGTGAATGTCTGCAGCATTCGCCACCCCGCTGCGGACTCGCTTGGTCCCGCCGCGCGCCTCGCGGAGATGCCGCGCGCGGAACTCCCTGGCCATCCGACTTGCATTCGTGTGCAGACCCCGAGCTTTGGCGCGAGCGAACGCTCGGTCATTTCTCCTGCGCATCTTGCTGACGCCGTTCTCGTGACACCCTGTGGCCAAGCGAGCATGCCGACCTCACCGCACTTCCGAAGCCTTCACTCGTTCTGGCAGAAAGGTGAGCCCTACCCGCTCCTTCCTGGAAGTGCAGCGCGCCGCGTCGAACTCACGCGCGAACTCCCGAAGGACGAGGTCATCGTCCCCGCACGCTCAGGAGGAGTCGCACCCGTTCGCTGACGAGCCAGCGGTTCCCGTCCAGGCAGAAAGCAGAATCGCCAAGTCGTCGGCGAACACACGGTCATCGCCAGTGAGATCGGCAGCACAGTTCGCGCACTCGCCCCACGCACTCAGAAGCGTGGCCAGGTCGATGGCACCCACGACTCCATCACCATTGAGATCGGCGACACACGCGCATTCGTCTGGAACGCCATCGGCATTCGCGTCGGAGCTCGTGCCGTTGGCGAGGTCCACCGCATCGGAGATTCCATTCCCGTTGCAGTCGTCGGCGAGTGTGAGTTCGAGACAAGCGAGCGTGACCGACCCAGCATCGCCCGCGACCGCATCTTCCACGATGAGCGTCCACACGCCCTGTGGTGCTCGTCCGACCAACGCTGCGAGTGCAGTCGTCGGGCGAACCGATCCGCTCATGGTTGGCGTGGTGGCGTAGAGACAAAGCGTTTCGCTGCTCACCGAAGCGAAATCACTGAACCACACCGAGAGATCATCGCCGCCGCATCCCCATGGTCCTGGATAGCCAAGCGAGGGAAGTCCAGGCCGATCCAGCAGCAACACGACGGCTCCTGACGGATGCACCATTCGCACGGTGAGATCGCCCACCCACGGATGGTGGATGTGAAGCGAGACGCGCACCGCTGTGATCACTTGTGGCGACGCGTTGGCGAAGACTTCGACCATGGTCGTTCGAACGCCGCCGTCAGGAATCGACGAGGGAGTGAAGCACCAAGAGCTCAGTTCATCGCCGTGCACGCGCTGAGCAAGGTGAAGCAGCACGCACACCATCGTGAGGCACGCGACTTCGCGCACCCGCCCGCAGACTCCACCACTGGTCCGATGCTGCATCATCGTGCCCCCTGTGCGTTCAACAACGCGTTGCGTGCGCCGTCGCTGCACTGCTCAGGCTCATTCATACCCGTCGTGTGACACCATCCTTCGGTGAGACCCATGCTCGTGGCGCCGATGATGTGCCCAGAGAAACTCTCCGTCACGCCATCTTCGGGATCAGTCAGGAAGAGGTCCGTCACTCCACTGCACGCGTCGTAGCTCCACCAGTGATCGGTGAAGGTCGTGGTGGCTGTGTAGACGCGCGCCCGCGCGGCCAACGGAACAGTGGAGAGCCAGGCCGCTGCGCCGTCGTAGGTCAAGTCGTAGTTGGAGCCGCATTGGCCATCGAACACTTCCGCGAGTGCGGCGAGATTTCCAGCCAGCGCCGTCCCCTGAAACGGCGTCCCCACCGTCTGAATCAGGCGTCCAGGACCAGCCCAATCCAAGCCGCTCCAATAGAACGCGTAGAGATGAAGTGCAGCGCACCCACCTTGACTGTGCGCGACGAGGCCGTAGCTCTTGAACGGTGCAGCTTGCGCACGAAGGTCCCGCGCGAAGGCGTCATGCGAGAGACTCTGCAGCGGGTTCTCGTAGAACCATGCGTCGCTCCCGAAGTGCGCGGTGGGCCAGCGGTTTTCGTCGGCGCAGTACCCATGCGTCAGGACCAGCGCGTGCGCGCCAGCGCTCGGTGTGAAGGTGGCGTGCGTCGCATCCTCAGGCTCATGCGGAATCGTGGCGATGGCCACGGATCGGTCGGCACCATCGCCGCAAGACTGTGTTGGAGCGGTTTCGCCACCATCCTGCCGGAGCGAGAGATCGACCTCACAGGTTGGAGTGGCGCGCTCTACGAGATCGAGCAGGACAAATCCGTCGCGGGAGTGCAGGCGCAAGGCGCGACATTCCAGCACTTCGTCCTCTTGGAGTGCGCAATGGTCGCGATGGACCTGCACCGCCACGCGAGAGCTTGCTACTTCCGCGAGTCCACCGACCCAGCCCAGCGGACGAGCGCTTTCTCGGCGACACGCCCAAAGTTCGCACGCTGAGAAGAGCACGGTGGCGTTGCTCAGGCCGACCTTCACGGGGACTTCGAGCGTCAGCCACTCCTCACTTGGTGACGCACGACGGACAAGAGGCGCGCCGTCCACCGCTGTGCCGTCCCCAACCGCCGTGAGAGAGTGGATCGTGCGTGGACGCCATCGTCCGTCGCGCCCTTTGACTCTTCCTTGTAGCACGATGGTTGCTTCCCCCGGTTTGGCGTGCGCGAAACTGACACGGCGTGCGGTGTTGTCGTGTGGCGGTGATGAAGCGATCTCGGACGCGTCCTCCTCGGAGCCGTCCGCCCAGCGCACGCGTGCCGTGAGCAGTTCGACCTCGCGCGGCATCGACGCGTCGTAGCCTCGAGAACTCGCGCAGATCGGACCCGCACCACGCACGAAGAGAGACAGGGTTTCACCCGGACGCTGCAGCCGCGTCGCGAGACACGCAACCAACGCGTCCCGTTTGCCCGCAGCAATCGCGGTTCTGCCGTCGGGCGCCCCATCATCGATGAGAACGGCTGCGCGACGGCCGGCCTCACTCGTCGGGGCGAAGAGCTCCACCGTTGTCCATCCCTCTTCGAGCTCAAGGTCGTAGCTCAGGGTGGGGTCGGCACATCCGAGCGCCGATTGCGAAAGCACTTGCGCACTATTGCGGGAGACTCCAACCCGAGGTGAGCTCTCAAGGGGAATGACTGCGCGAGAGCTCCGCACCACGGCGCGCCAGCGCCACGCCATCGGGCCAAGAGGCGTGATGCGCAGGCGCCCACCTCCGTGGCAGAACGAGAACTCCGCGCGCGACGCGCCGCGAGCGCTGGAGGAGTCCGATGAGGGAGATCGCAAGCTCTCGAAAGCACCCGTGAGAATCAATACCTCGGAACGAGTTGGCGTCGCCGTGGGTGGCGGCAGCACCACCGTCCCATCGAGGACTTCACGACTTGGCGCAAACCGATGTTTGACGGCGAGGCGTTCGGACTCGCCGAGCGGCGTGGCACCAGCTGACGCCAATGCGCGTGTGAGCAGAAGCGTGAGGCCTACGACCAGACTGAGCGTGAGCACGGCGCTGATGCGAACAATCGCCCTTGTGCGCCGACTCCTCCAGTTTCGCTGCACGCAGGCAGCGCCGTCTCCTTTCCCGTGTTGTGTGTGCATGGCGACAGACTAGTGCTGCCCAAGACGCTTTCGCACGAGCACGCAGAAGTCCACACATTTTGTTGCTACGCACTTGGACGCGTGCCTCAGCCGGTCCACGCGCTGAGCAGAATCGCGAGGTCCGCGCCGCCGACAAGTCCATCGCGGTTGATGTCGGCGGGGCCACCAACGGTGCCCCACGCAGCGAGGAGAATCGCAAGGTCCGCGGCGGTCACCGAACCCGTGTTGTCGAGATCGCTCGGCGAGTGCGCGCCGCCGTGCAGGAGATTCACTGCAGGAATCACGGCCTTTGCGACGCTTGGCCCCTGCCACGACGCGATGACTCCCGCACCGCCGCCCGCCTCAAAGAACTCGATGCGCAACGCGTGACGACCTGCGGCCAGCGCGATCGTTCCCGAAGCTTCCACCATGCCGTGGAGCCCATCGTTGGCGACCACCGTCGTGGAGCCGATCTTCAAGCGCGAGCCATCGTCGGAGTTCACGAAGAAGGTCCAGACACCCGTTGTTGGCACCTCGACCCAACCGCTGTACACGGCGCCAACATTGTCCGCGCGGGTACTGGTGGCGAACACTCCGCTCGTCGATGCGAAATCCACCGATGGCGTCGTCGTCGTGAGGTACGGCGTGAGCGGCGTGAAGTCAGGAAGGACCGTCGGCGCCACGAGCGCGTAGTACGAAGCGTTGAGCTGCGGCGTGGCGCCGATGGGGTTCTCTGGCGTGCGCACGGTGCTCACCGTGGGAATCACGCTTGCCACCGCCGTCATATTGCTGGCGTCGCGTAAGCGGTAGGCGAAGGTGTCGGTGCCACTGAACGCTGCGCTGGGCATGCGATAGAGGACCTGATCTCTTGAGTTGGGCCCGCTGCCGACGCTCACGGAGAGTTCGCCGCCCTGACTGGTCGTGGGCTGCGGAAACTCGATCGTGACGCTTTCGCAGTTGAACTCGATCTCATTGGCGAGCACATCGATGAGTACAGGAATCGTCGCCATCGCGTCCACACGATCAAGGAAGGCGATGGGAGGCCGCGCGGATCCCGCGTAGGGACATCCGATTGACGCGAAATGCTGCTGCATCGTCGCGATGTTCCCAGGATGAAACTGCAGCTTGATGTTCGCGACGCCGCCATTGCAGAGGTGGCAGTACGACATGATCGTTCCCGCATCGAAGTCGGCCGCGGCGCAATCTTGCGGTGAACTTCCACAGCCATCGAGTGGCGGTGCGTAGTTGTGCGTGTGCGGTGCGCCGAAGTTGTGGCCGAGCTCATGCGCGACCACATAGATGTCCCAGTTCTGCCCGTGGTTGTCGGTCAATGGCGTCGGAAAGAAGCCACCGAGATTGGCCGACACGCCGTAAGGCGCACCGTTGCAGAGCCCAGGAAGATACGCAACGCCACCCCCAAGTCCGCGACCTGAAAGGAAGTGGGCGAGGTCGCGCGCGATCGCGGTCATGTTGCCGCTCCAATACGCGACAAACTCCTCGAGTTCGCCCGAGGTGCTCGTGGCATTCCACGGATCAGCAGGAGTCGCCCACAGTCGCGCGTAGACGCCCGCCATGCGCGTCTGCACATCGCGCGAATAGATCGCCGTCAGCGCGGATGCAATGGTTCCGATGTAACCCGTCGCAGCGTCGGCATTGCCACCGAAGAGCTGAAGGAACTCGTAGTCGGTTTCAAACGCTAAGCGCACCTGCCTGCAAGTCTCTGCGCCCGCGATGCCTCCCTCGGACGCACCGTTGGGAACTTCGGCCGCGTGTTCAGGCGCTGGCGTCGCGCAGGTCCACGCGGGAGTCTCGATGAGCCCTGGCGGCAATGAGGTCAGGTCGTAGGAGACGGTCGGGAGTCCCGCACCAACGGGTCCGCTCGAGATGATGTAGGTCTTCGTCGGCGTTTCGACATAGCCGAAGGTTCCCGCATCACTCACCGCGAGAAACGCGTGCGTGTCGGGCTCGCCGCTCACCACGCCCGCGAGAAACGCTCCGCGCATGGCAATCGGAGTCGTCTTCAAGACGCCATCAGCTTGCGCGCGAATCACCTCGATGCGCGCGTCTTCTTCGAAACTCGCCGACGGGCGCAACTCGAGTGTCGCAATCCGAGTCTGACCGAGAGGCATCAGGATGAACCCGCCACCCTCCTGCGCGAACCGCTCGATGCGCGCTCGGTCGACTTCGATGATCGCGGTGTGCGCGCGCGCGGCAACGGGAATGCGCGCTGTGCTTTCGAGCTTTCGCACCATTGGTTTGGTGATGGTCGGCGTGACGGATTGCGCACGAGCCACGGGTGGGGTCAGTGCGAGAAGAACGAGAGAAACGGCGAGAGTGAATGGCATGCGAAACCTATAGCGATGCGAGCAAGATCGTCGACGACGCATCGTCCTCAAACTCATCGGCACAAGTCAACGGTGCAGCGGCGACGATGGCGCAATTGCCACCAATTCTGCGGAAAACTGGCACGCGGCCACTTCTCGGGAGATGCGCCGCTCAGTCGCCCCACGCAAAGAGGATCATGGTGAGGTCTTGCGCGTTCACCAGTCCATCGCCAGTGAGATCGTACGGCGAGTTGCTCTGCCCCCAACTGCTGAGCAAGACCGCGATGTCGAGCGCATTGACGCGTCCATCGTTGGTGAGATCTTCAGGAATGTTGTTGCCACCGCGGAAGTACTGCGATGGCGGGATGACCTGCTTGGCGCCATCACTTCCCTGCCAACTCACCACGAGGCCCGCCGCGCCCGTGCGCTCGAAGTAATCAATCGTGATCGCGTGCAGACCCGCCGCCAACGCGATGGTTCCTGAGCGCTCTTGCATGCCGTGCACGCCATCGTTCGAGACCACGACGGTGTCGCCGATGGAGAGCCGCGAGCCCTCATCACTGTTGGTAAAGAGAGTCCAGTTTCCACTCGTTGGAATCGAGAGCCAACCACGGAATCGCGCGCCGACGAGATCGCTGCGTCCACTGGTCGCAAAGCTCGCGAAAGTCTGCAGGAAGTTCACTTGCCCAACCGTGCCGACGGCGTAGGGCGTGCGCAGGTCGTAGTTCGGAAGCGCGACTTCCGTGGTGATGCTGAAGTACGCCGCATCGATCTGGCTCGTTGCGCCCATGGGATTTTCTGGAGCGCGCAGTGCACTCACCGACAGCGACACGCTCGTCGATGCAGTGAGTCCACTCCCATCCCGCACGGTGTACTGAAAACTATCACTGCCAAGGAGCCCACCTGTTGGCATGGTGTAGAGCAATTCGTCGCGTCCACCTGCACCAGTTCCAACACTGCGCGTGATGCTCGCGCCGCGCGCGCTCGTGGCGTCAAACGCGGAGATGACCAGCGCGTCGCAGTTGACTTCTTCTTCGTTAGCCAGGACATCGAGGAGTACAGGCACCGCGACAAACGCGTCCGACGCGTCCGCGACACCGACAGGAGGCAGCGCCGCGCCTGTGAAATTGCAGGCAAGACCATCGAGGTACGACTGCGCGAGAGCGATACTCGCAGGATGGAACTCAAGGCGAATGTTTGAGAGCCCACCAGCGCAGAGGTGGCAGTAGGACATCAGAGTCCCCGAGTCTGCGTCGGCCGCAGAGCAATCCGCTGGGGTACTCCCGCATCCATCAACCGGCGGCGACATCGCGTGCGTGTGCGGCATGCCGAAGTTGTGACCGACTTCGTGCGCGACAACGAAGATGTCCCAGTTCTGGGCGCCATTGTTGGTGAGCGGCGTTGGGAAGAATCCCGCGAGGTTGGCTGAGACGCCATAGCCAAAGCTCGAGCAAAGGCCTGGCGCGTAGGCGATTCCGCCACCGAGGTTTCGCCCCGAAAGCATGTGCGCGGTGTCGCGCGCCACGGCACCTTGCGAACCCCACACGCTGCGAAACTCCACGAGCTGCGCGGAAGTCGTCCCAGCCGTCCAGACATCTTCGACCTCAGGCCAGAGTCGCAGATACGAAGTGCTCAGCCGAACCGAGAGGTCTCGATCGAAGATCGTGTTGAGCGCCGCTGAGACGGTCGCGACATAATCTGTCGCGACAGTGACATCGTTGTCGAGCAGCACGAAGAACTCATAATCGGTTTCAAAGGCGATGCGAACTTGTCGACACGGCGTGCCTGCAACTCCGCCTTCACCAGCGCCATCGGCACCAGAGGGAAGTTCACTCGAATCGGCGGTGCCGCACGCCCACGGAGGCGTCTCGACGAATCCTGGCGGAAGCGCCGCGAGTTCGTAGACCACGGTGGGAAGTCCATCCGACTTTCGTCCGCTTGAGATGATGGCAGTGCGGCCCTGCCAACGGACAAACCCGAAAGTCCCCGCATCCGAAACGCTCAGAAACGCCTGCGAGTCCGCGAGGCCCGCGATCGCGCCGCGGAGGTAGACACCATCGGTGCGCAACGGACGGAGGTCCGACGCCTGGCCACGCGCGTGCGCGATCTCAAGCACGGCGTCGTCCTGAAAGGGCGTGATCGGAACCAGCGAGAGCGACGCGGTGAGCGATGGTCCGAGCGGGAAGTCGCTGAGTAATCCTCCACCTGCCTGTGCAAACCGCGTGAGTGCGGGACGGTCGACTTCGATGATCGCCGCCGAGGTTCGAATGGCCCGAGGAAGTTGGCGCGCTTGCGTTCCGCGCCGTACCAGTCCGTCTGATGCCGTGGAGTTCGCGCTCGACACGATGGTCACTGTGTCTTGCGAGCTCAGCTCGAATGGCACCAAAGCGCCTCCGACCAAACTTGGACTACACGCGATGGACAAGAGTGCCACACACAAGGTCGTGGCGACTGACGGAGGCACAAACACATCGTCGGACTGTGCGGCAGGCATGGTTGGTCCTGAGAGTGAGGTCGGCTGCGCTCCACGCGTCCGCGGAGCGCGCAGCGTTTCGAGCGCGTCGCCCTACTCTTCGGCACTTCAACCCGCTCAGCCTCGCAATCTCTCGCCCTCTGGTGCATGCACCCTGCGATAACCCTCTCGATGGCCCGCAGAGTCAGCCCATCGCACGACGAAGCGAGCCAATTCGGTTATGCTTTCCGCCCATTGCCACCCTAGCTCAGTGGTAGAGCAACGCTTTCGTAAAGCGTAGGTCGTGGGTTCAAATCCCATGGGTGGCTCTTGCCGTCGACACGCAGCGCGGACCCCAAAGAACGGGGCGTCCGAGGCGGCGCGCGTCGTGGGCCGCAGCCCTGTTCGGCGCAATGAAACAGTCTCAAAACGGAAACCGCGCGGTGGAGACCGCGCGGTTTGACCGTTGTTTCATTGGACCTCTCGGGTGAGGGCCCCGTGGAGGAATCCCCGAGGAGGAATCCCCGAGGAGGAATCCCCGTGGAGGAATCCCCGTGGAAGAATTAGTGCGTCGTGATGAGCTTCACTGCCTCAGCCGAACCCGCGTCGAGCGAGCCGTAGAGGCGACCCGCCGCGTCGGCGCTCGCGCCTTCGCTGTTGCCGATCAGCTCGCGCAGTGCGCTGAGTTGACGAGCATCGGCCTTGGAGCCGGCAGCACGAACCGCATGGGCTGCGAAGTCACAGAGCGCGACTTGCTCTTCGCCTGAGGAAGCGAGTGCGGCATCAATCAGCGCGCGCTGTGCCTGATCCGACCCAGAGAGCGCGAGGACCTCCGCGACCATCAGGCGGATGCCGCCCTGTTTGGTCGAGAGCGCGCGAAGGAGCGCTGGCTCCGCATCGGCGATTGGCAGGACCTTGCTGCCGCTGAAGGCGATGCCACGCAACGCTGACGCAGCAGCTGCTGCGTACTCAACCGCTTCCGACTCATCGATGGCGCTTCCGCTCATCATGGTCATCGCCGTGACGGCTGCGCTCTGGAAGGTTGCCTTGGGCGAGCCTTCAGTCCACACGATGACGCTGCGATCGCCGTCGAAGGTGCGGCGAACCGCGGCCTCTTCCAGTGCAGCCGCGATGGCCACCACCGGACTCGCTGCCGTGAGGCCGCTCGCGCGCACGCGCGCCACTGCTGCTGCAAGATCATCGCCAGAGCCGCGCACGATGACGAGATCGACACCTTCAGCCTTGACCACATCGTTCTCGAGATCTTCAAAGCGGCCGCCCGACGCGACGGCGCTGAAGCCAGCCTCGCCGAGTTGCTCACCGATGGCGCGACGATCTTCCGCATTGCCGCCGAGGATTGCTGCGCGGGTCGTGCCGTTGTCAGTCACGGCGTTGGCCAGAATTGGAACAACGCGGAAATCACCCGCGAAGCTCTGCTTGGCGCCGCTGCCTGCAAGCACGAGGGCTGCATCGATGCGCACGCGGCGGTCGCTGTAGGCGAGAGCCTCGAGGATTGGAGTGCGACCACCCGTGAGGACCAACTGGCCGTGACCAGCGGTCTGCGAAAGCACGGCGATGGCGTCGCGCACCAGTGCGGTGTCGCGCGCATCGAGCGCCATGCCGAGGACCTCGCTGCAAATCGACGCGCCGCTGGCGGTCGCGAAGAACTGCGGGCTGTAACGACCGTGGGTGGCGTCGCTTCCGAGCGTGTTCTCACGACGCAGATCCGAGGCGACATAGACCGCCAACGCGCCCGTGTTGCCTGCGTCTGCAGCGAGCGCGCGGCGCGCAAGCGCCATCGCCATTACATCGCAGTAGACGGTGGTGGCTACTTGCTCAGCCACAAGCGAACCGAAGCCCGATGCATCATCGTGATTCCAAATGTTGTTCACCGCGTCGTCCGCGTAGGGCATCAGCGAGGTCTCGCGGTCGAAGAACTTTCGCGCGAGAGCGGTGTATTGCGCCGTGACATCGCGGGTGCTTCCACCAAGGTGGGTAAACGCAGCGTCGCACGCGGCCTTCACTTCGATGGTCGTCGAGGGGCGCGCTGCGAGATCGACAATGAAGGGCAGCGCGGTGGGCCAGCCGATTTCAGCGAGGACTCCGACAACTTTGCGCTGCGAAGCTGGATCGAGCGAGTTGAGCGCCAGACCAAGCGGCATGACCGCGAGGCGCTTGATGGCGATGAGATTCTGCGTGGCAGCGAGCTCCGTCGCGGGATCCTTCGCCTCCACCAACACCTTGAGGAGTTGCGGCACGGCGTGCTCACCAGCGGCGACGAGGCGCTCGGCGCCAAGATGCTGCTCGCGAAGCGACTTCGAGAGCATTGCGATGGCGTCCGCGATCCGCTGCGGATCGCGCGAAAGTGCGCGGCGGCCAGCCTCAACGCGGTGTTCAATCTGCGTGGCGAGATCAGAGACGCCGCCCATCGCACGCGAACGCGACACGGCGCGCGCGACGCGATCACCGAGCTCCGCGTTGTCGACGACTTCCGCGAGATCAGCATCGGAGACCGAAGCCGAGAGCACCGCTTCACCAGCGGCCTGCGCGAGGTCGGCCTTGCCGATCAGGACATAGTGGATGAAGTCCTGAAAGTTCTTCGAGACCGCCGAAAGGTCCTTGCCCTCTGCGGCACCGCCGTCCTGCGCGACATGCATCGCAGACGCGTTCGCCAAGACGGTCGGCGCACCCGCAAGGGCAGCGGCGACAAGCATCGCGGTGAACGGGAAACGGACGGTCGAAGCGAGGGACACATGCGAGGACATCGAGATCTCCTAGGAGAACCAAACCGGGTGAATTGCTGCGCACCAATCCCGAGTTGGGACGAGTGCGCGAGTCGCGGAATGTATCGGTTTCATGCGGAGGTCGTCAACCGCTGAAGTCCGTATACTCGCGCCGCCTATGGCGCTCGAAGTGGATCTTCGGCGCTGCACCGCTGAACGATGCGTTGCAGTGAGGGAAGGCGGTGAGATTCCGCCGTGGTCGCGCCGCCGTGATGGGATGAGTTGCCCCGAGAATCCTGCGTTCAAGCGCTGGAACCCCTCGCGGAACTCTTGAGCGATGGCCCGAAACTTCGGGCAGCCACTGGCGGCGAACCCTTTGAGCCACTCAAGGATTTCGCGCTGGGAAGGCGTCGCGCGAGTCGCCGACCTCTCTAGAGGCAGTGACACCCTAAGCCGGAAAACCTGCCTAGGCACCATCGGCGTCCGTCGGACGCCACAGCGCGCTCCCGATTTTGGAGCGCAAGTGCCACCGGGCGCGAGCTCCCGGAGGAGTGTCAGACATGCGCCTTTCGCGCACGAACTCGTCCGTCGGAATCTCCATTCTTGCCCTCACGACACTGTTCACGGCGCCCGTCGCCGTCGCACAGAGCCCTTTCGCGAGCGAGGTGGTTTCGTATGCCGCGGGCGTCGGGGCTGCCGCGGGATTCACCAACGCTGCGACGGCACTCGGGAGTCCAGAGCGCTTCAGCGGCGAAGGTTTGATCCCTGGTGCCGTGACGCCTTTTCAGCCTGCGTTTCGTCCTGACGAGATTGTCTCGTTGGGTGTCGGAGGCTCGTTGGTGGTGCGCTTCGATCACGAGGTGACCGACGACGCGCGCAATCCCTTTGGCATCGATCTCCTGGTGTTCGGCAACGCGTTCTTCACCGAGAGCGGCAAGGGTCCTGGGATCGTCGCTGGTCTCGCGTCAGAGGGCGGCACGATCGCCGTGAGCCTCGACGGTGTCGCGTGGACAAACGTTGTCGGACTCGAGGCCGATGGCTTGTTTCCAACGATGGGCTACACCGATGTCAGCGCGCACTCGACCTCTGCGGGCGCGCAGCTCACGGACTTCCTTCGCCCTGTGAATCCTGCCGTAACCATCAGCACGCTCGTGGGAACCAGCTACGACCAAGTGCTCGAGCTCTACGACGGCTCGGGTGGTGGCACGGGCATTGACCTCGGCGCGCTTGGACTTCGCGCGATTCGTTTTGTGCGCGTGACGGGGCCAAGCGTGGCGAGCATGTCGCCTGAGATCGACGCCTTTGCCGATGTCGCGCCGCTCCCACCGAATCCTGATCTCGACGGCAACGGTGTCGTCGGTGCGACCGACCTCGCGCTGCTGCTTTCTGCGTGGGGCACAGCGGATCCGATTGCAGACCTCGACGGCAATGGCGTGGTCGCCTCAGCGGATCTCGCCTTTGTCTTGTCGGAGTGGACGAGCGGAGTCGCACCATGAATGGAGTGCGCACACGAGTCTGCAGCGGTTTCACCCTCGTGGAAACGCTTGCGGTGCTCGCTTCGATCTCCGTCCTCTTGGCGATCACTGTGCCCGCGGTGTCGAGCGTGCGCGCGTCGTCCCGCGCTGCGCAATGCCAATCGAATCTGCGGCAGCTTGGCGTCGCTGCGACTTGTTACGCGCTGCAGAACCGCGACCGCTTTCCCGCTGCGATTCTCTTTGAGGTCTCGACCGCTGGGCTCGTGACCAAGGCCTGGAACTTCGAACAACATCCCGATGGATCTGTCCGTGCAGGTGCGCTCTGGGCGTTCGTCTCAGGCACGAACCCCGTGCAGCAATGCCCTGAGTTTGTCGGCGCGTCGACCTTCGGCAACGATCCATCGACGGGCTACAACTACAACACGAGCTTCATCGGAGCCGAAGGGCGCTTCCCAGAACTCGACCAGAACGGCGCGTGGCAAGATGGTTGGAAGGTCGTGCGGCACGGCGTAGCGTCAGGCCAACATCGACGCACCACCACGACGGCCTTGTTCGGCGACGGCGGATGGCGCGGCGGCGCGAACAAGTTCATGCGCGCGCCGTCGAACACGATCGAGCATGACCTTCAGACCGTGTACGCGGGCACCCAAGCGTTCCGCCACCGCGGCTGCTCGCATGCGTGCTTTCTCGATGGACATGTTGGAGCGTTCTCCGACTGCTGCGAAGGTCCGCATGCGAGTTCGTCGCTCCTCGACGGCGTCACCGATTTTCCACGGAACGGATTTCTTGCCGACGGCGATTCTCCGTACGATCCTCGCTAATGGTCCCGCAACCAGTCATTGACCGCTGCACCTGCTTTGATCGCACCTTTGCTGAGATCAAGGCCGCGATGCCTGAATCCACCACAACCTTGGAAGCGATCACCAAGCGCTTCGGTTGCGGTGGCGATTGCGGCATCTGCAGACCCTACCTCGCGCAGATGCTCAAGACTGGTGAGACTGTGTTTACCGAGATCCTCATCCGCGAAGATCTCGAACCACCCGCGCCTCGCTGCACGGGTTCTCAAGACTCGAAGAAGTGCGCGCGCGGCTGACGCCGTCGAACTCTTCACGACCACCGATTCACGATCGGCCGAAGCGCCGCTCAAGTTCTCCGCGTGCGATACGAATCGAAGTCGGTCGGCCGTGAGGACACGCGCTCGCGCGCTCAATCCGATCGCGCATGCGAAGAAGATCGCGAATCTCCGCATCGCCAAGTGAGTCCCCCGCTTTGACGGCAGCCTTGCAGGACATCATGTCGACGATCTCATGGAGCGACGCCTCGAGCGAGAGAAGCGAGCCGTGCTCGACCGCTTTCTCTAAGAGTGCCAAGACGAACGAGCCTGCGTCGGCGTTGCGTGAATGGAGCAGCGTGGGCACCGCGTCGACGGCCACAGAACGCGGGCCAAACGCGCGGGCCACAACGCCAAGGCGCGTGAGCAACGGTTCGATCGACGCGACGATCTCCGCCTCGCTTGCGCCGCACTCCAAGATGATTGGAACCAGCAGCCGCTGCGATTCAAGCGCGCCACCACTGAGGCGCTCCATGAACAGCGCGAACATCGCGCGCTCGTGGAGTGCGTGCTGATCAACGATGACGATGCCATCGGCGTCTTCGGTCACAAGGAAGCCGTCGAGGAGTTGGATGTAGGCGAACTCCGCGCCCAACGGATTGGGGGCTGCCGTTGCAGTTGCCGCCGTGCCCTCCGTGGTCCTCGTTCGCGCGGCCTCGGTTGCCAGCGCCGCAAACGCAGAGAAGTCGGCGCGCCCAGCAAGACCACTGCCGTAGAGCGGCGCATGGAGCGCGGAACCCGAGCGCTCACTCTGTGCACCCGCACCCTGCGCGCGAAACGCATCGGGCAAGAAGTGTGGAACGAGATTCGCCGCGCGCAATGCTCGCTCGATCGCCCGTCGAACCGCTGAGTGAATTCCCTGCTGAGAACGGAAGCGAACCTCACTCTTGGCGGGGTGCACATTGACATCGACTTCGCGCGGATCCATCTCGAGGATGAGCGCGACCGTTGGTGTGCGCGCACTATCGAGGAGCCCGCGATACGCCTCGCGCACCGCGTGCAGCACGAGACGATCCATGATGGGTCGACCGTTCAGGTGAATCCGAATCGCCCGCGACGAAGCGCGCGCGATGCCTGGCTTTCCTGCGAAGCCTCGGACCACCAAACCACCGAGTTCAGGGAAGCGCTCTTCAAACTCAAGAAGCTCGGGCTCGAGTTCATTGCCGAGCACATCAAGGGTGCGTCGCGCTGGCTCGTCCGTTGCTGCAAGATCGAGAAGCTTGCGACCACTTGAGCGCAGCGTGAATCCCACATGAGGATGCGCCAAGGCGATCGACTCAAGCGTCTCGGTGATGCGCGCGGTCTCCGCGGAATCACTCTTGAGAAACTTCCGACGAGCGGGCACATTGTAAAAAAGCGTGCGGACCTCGGTCATCGTGCCGGGCCGCGCGGGAGCTGGCCGCGGACCCGTGAGTGCACCCGAGTCGGCAGCGATTTCCGCACCCGCATCGCAACCGCGCGGACAAGAGACCATGCGAAAGCGCGAGACGCTCGCAATCGAGGCGAGCGCTTCGCCACGAAATCCCAGCGTGGCAATCGCAGCGAGATCTTCGCTTGTCGAGACCTTACTCGTGGCGTGCGAGGCGAGCGCGAGGCGCATCTCGTCAAAAGGAATGCCCTTGCCGTCGTCGGTCACGCGCACGAGTTCCGCGCCGCCACCTTCGATCTCGACAACGATGCTGCGCGCACCCGCGTCAAGCGAGTTCTCCACGAGTTCCTTCACCACGCTCGCGGGACGCTCAACCACTTCGCCTGCAGCGATCTGGTTCACGAGCTCTGGTGGAAGGACGCGAATCGGCATCTCACCAACTCCATCCCGCAGTGATCGGATGTCGGCGACCCCGACCAAAGGCGCGTGCGGTGAGCTTGAGGATGACCGCCGCTTGATCGCGCTTGTACTGCGAGCGATCGAGCAGTGTCGCCACGCGCAGAACGACTTCGCGCGATGCACCGCTGAGAGCGACAGCCTGATCGATCGATCCCTCGGACTCGACAAGCACGCGCAAGACCGCATCGAGCGTTTCGTAGGGAGGCAGCGAATCCTGATCGGTCTGGTTAGGCCGCAGCTCTGCGCTCGGCGCTTTCTCGATGGTCGCGCGGGGAATCGGTGGATGCGCGAAGCCAAACTCGGCGTGTCGCGTGTTGAGCAGGCGCGCCATCGCGTAGACCTCGGTCTTGTAGAGATCGCCAATCGGCGCGAGGCCTCCGTTCATGTCGCCGTAGAGCGTGGTGTAGCCCGTGGCGTACTCGCTCTTGTTTCCTGTGGTGAGGACGAGCGCGCCCGTCGCGTTCGAGGCAAGCATCACCAGCAGCCCGCGAGCGCGCGACTGGAGATTCTCGCCTGTGAGACCTTCCACGGAGAACGCGCCGTCAACCGAGCGCTCGATGGCGTCGTGCAGCGCGTCGATGGGCAGCGTGGCCAGGCGACCAATCCCAAGGAGACGCGCTGATTCAAGAGCGTCGTCAAGCGAGCCTTGCGAGGAGTAGCGCGATGGCATGCGGATTCCCGTCACGGCGCTCGGACCAAGTGCCGCCACCGCGATGGCCGCCACCAACGCCGAATCGATTCCGCCCGACAAACCAACGATCGCGGTGCTGTGCCCCGACTTCAAGAGGTAATCACGCGTGCCGAGCACGCAGGCGTGAAAGCGCTCGGTATCGAGGTCGGGGTCGAAGTTGGTGTTCGCGCTGTCGTCGGTGATGGCGTGCGTGGTCGGCACGCTCTCCACGAAGCGCAGTCCCGCATGAAAGCGCCCGCAAACTCCCAGCAACTCCCCTCTCGCCGACACAAGGCAAGACCCACCATCAAAGATGAGATCATCTTGCCCTCCGACGGCGTTCACGCTCGCCACGGGAACTCCCGCTGTCCGAGCGCGCGCTCGAAGAAGCGCCACATGCATCGCGTGCTTTCCCGCCACAAACGGACTTGCGCTCGCGCAGGCGATGAGGCTGGCACCTTGTGCACGCGCGTCGGCAACAGGATCGCGCGCATAGCAGCGCACGCTTCCCACATCGCCCGCTTGCCAGAGATCTTCGCAGAGTAAGACTGCCACGCGCTCACCCGCATGCTCCACCACCGTGGTCTGCGCGCCTGGTTGATAGTGGCGGTCCTCGTCAAACACGTCGTAGCTCGGGAGGAGCTGTTTGCGCGCGTAGCCCTCGATGACGCCGCCGCGCAACAACGCCATCGCGTTGGCAAAGGGTCGACCTTGCGAAACAATGGGAAGCCCAACAAGGACGAGCATCGACGCAGGAACCGACCGAGCAAGCCTCTCAGCCGCAGCGAGGCACGCTTGCGCCACACCCACGCGACCAACGAGATCTCTTGGCGGATATCCCAGGAGCGACATCTCAGGGAAGATCACCAGTTGCGCGTGACCGCGAGTCGCCTCTGCGATGGCGTCTGCGTGCAGCGCCTCATTGCCCTTGAGATCTCCAACCTTCGAGTTGATTTGGGCCAGTGCGATCTTCAAGGGGCGGTTTCCTGTCGCTGCGCGTAAGGTCGCGCAGGATAGCCGCCGCTCATCGCCATGCCGAACCACGCTGCAAGGGGACAACCCACGAGTGTGAGGCCTACGACGAGCATGGTGAGCCATCGCGCGTCGGCCCAATCGTCGTACGCCAAGGCGATGAATCCCGAGTAGCTCGTGTAGCCGCCACAGACTCCAACGAGAAGAAACTGTTCGATGCAAACGGTGCACTTCGCGCGCGCTCGCGTCGACAGCCCGCTTAGGAATCCCGCGCAGCACGCACCCGAGAGGTTGACGAGCAACAAGAAGAGCGCGCTGCGCAGAGGCGCGGGACCGACCGCAGGAAGAAGTTCGACAAGGACGAATCGCACCAGCGCTCCCAACGCGCCACCCGAGCCAACGAGGAGTGCGCGCCGCATGGTGTTCACGGTCGAACTCATGCGTGTCCTTCTGCCTGCACGGCTGCTGACGCACTTTCAGTGCCTCGCTCTTGAGCACTCCGAAGTGCGCCCGCCGCCGCAAGAATGCCGAGCGCCACGGCGAGCGCTCCAACAAGATGCAGCGTGACCAAGCCCCACTTCCGTTTCCGTGCGGCAAGCGCGACCTCGACGGCGAGCCCGCTCCAAGTTGAGAGGCCACCTGCGAAACCGAGGACGCACACCTTCTTGAAGAGCTCATCGTTCCCCTGCGACCAGAACGGCATGGTTCCCACCACCGCACAGGCGAGGAGATTCACGAGAAGAATGCCGAGGTCGCCTCGATGGCAGCGCACTCTTGCCTGCGTCACGACCAGATCGCGCACGACCGAACCGAGCGCTGCACCAACCGCGATAAGCCCAAGCGGCAGGAGCTCCGCGAATTCAAAGGCTGCAAGCGTGCTGGTTGGCATCGCCGCATTCTTGCAGAGACGGCGACACACGGGATGGTGGGTCGCAAGAGCACCCGCAGTTGCATTGCTGAAAACGCACAACGCTCCAATGTCTCCATGGAGCGTTGCGCGTCGGCTCGTGCGTGAGTTTCCTGTGCGAAGCGCAGGACTCAGGCGACAAGCGCGTGTGCGTGTTCAATGGACTCGATCACTTGGCGCACCGTGAAGGGCTTGCGAAGGATCGTGTCGTAGCCGCGGCCCACGAGCTGGGCGATTTGCCCCTCGGTGAGACGGTTCGACATGCCAATGATCTTGGTCATCTGCAGCTCGTCGGAGCCACGAACGAACGCGCAGAACGCGCCGCTCTCGGCTTCGGGCATGTGCACATCGAGCAACATGACATGGGGACGAAACTTCTCACACTCAGCGCCCGCTGCAAAGGCACCCGACGCAACATGCACGTCGTAGCGCGTCTGCTCAGCGAGAACTTTGCGGAGCGTTTCGGCGGTGGCTGGGTCGCTGTCCACGATGAGCACACGAGGCGCGCCACTGCGCAGCCCATCCATTGGGATGTTGTGCTTCTTCATGAACTGCATCAGGTTCGAGACGGGGATCCGGCGATCCTTGGAGCCAGGGATGCGGTAGCCCGCGAGTTGGCCCGAGTCGAACCACTTGCTCACCGTGCGGCTCGCGACATTGCAAATGCGCGCGACCTCTCCAGTGGTCAGGACATCCTTGTCGTTGAAATCGAATCCTTCACGCATGTTTCGTACTCCCTTGTTGCACACTGGCGTCGACCGGCGGCCGACGGCGAGGAACCCTGACGCCACTGCATCGGCGTGCGTTGGAAAGGAGTTCACACAACTGCTCCGAATGTGCCGTCGAGGAGCAAATTGTCGATCTGCGGACTTGGTGGGGGAAGGCCGATCGCGCGGATCTTGGCATTCTCGGACAACCGCGATCCGCGGCGGAAATGTGCATCGAGCATTAGGAGCGCGAACTCGCATCGTGTTGCCAACGCTCGCTGCCCTGCTTGCGTGCGACGGCGCGTGACTCAAGCCGTTCGATCGATTTCACCGTTGCCCAGACGAGAAACGCCGGCCATCGCCAAGGCCGTGTGAGCATGGCGCGCGCCACCACCGCGAAGGTCCCTGCTGAGCCACGATCATCCGCGCGCCGAGGCGCCACGAGATCAAGTTCATAGGAGCCAAGTCGAGTCCGCGCCGAGATTCGTCGCAAGGCCGCGAAGGTCCGCGGAACGCGCACCACGGCGGTGGCGCGCTCGATCGTGGCGCGCTCCGAGGGAGCAAACTGTCGTTCGACAAAGCTGTCGTCGGCAAGCAGCGCGGGAAACTCACCCCAGCGCGCCCGCGCTGCGCGATTCACCACATAGGTGCCGCTTCCGTTGGGAGCACCGATTCGGTGATACGGGTTGAACTGCTCACAGGAATAGAAGAGACGGACCGGCAGGGTGCTGCGCGAAGCTTCAAAGCGTGGCCGCGCCGCCACGATGTGCGGCGCCTCGCCTGCTTTGGCTGACGCGTCAAAGAGCGCGCGGAGCGCACCTGGCTCGAGTTCGATGTCGGCGTCGAGGAAGAGCCGCGGATAGCAATCAAGCCCGCGATCGCGCAACGCGCGCTCACCAAGATTGAGTGCGTTGGTCTTCCCGCCCTGCTCTGTCTCCACCACAGTGATGGGTGCACCCACCGCCCGCGCGCGCGCGGCAGTCTCATCGGTGCAGGCATTGGCGACCACCACGACCACGAGGTCCGCCACGCCGTCAGCGAGTAGCGCGCGCAGACATCGCTCGATGCCGTTGCCTTCGTTGTAGGCTGGAATCACGACTGAAGGCATCGGTTACCCCTGCGTCGCGGGCCGCACCCGTTCATGAACGCGAATCCCCTTGCCGCGCATGGCTTCCTGCAATTCGTCGGCGTGTCGTGCGTCGCGCACCTCGACGATGCAGCTCACGCGCACGCGTGAGACATCGGGTCCACCGAAGATCCGCTCGTGGCGAATGTCCTGCACACTCGCACCCGTCGACGCGATGGTGGCCGCAAGTTCTGCAAGCCCGCCAGGACGATCGCTGATGGTCGCGGAGAACTGCACGAGTCGCCCGTCCACTGCGAGCGAGTGTTCGATGACGCGCGCAAGCACCAGTGGGTCGATGTTGCCGCCACAGAGAATGAGGGCCACGCGCTTGCCGCGCAGTTCCGCGAGTTCACCCGACAAGAGCGCTGCCAGCGGCGTGGCGCCCGCGCCTTCGACGACTCCGTGCAACATCTCCACGAGACGCAAGATCGCGAGCGAGATCAGTTCCTCATCAACGGCAATCACGCGATCGACCCGAGTGCGCGCCAATTCAAACGCGCGCGCGCCGACTTCAGGAACCGCGAGGCCGTCGGCCAAAGTAGGATCCATCGTGATGCGCGTCGGCGTGCCAAGACGCAGCGCTTCGGCAAAGCTCGCAGCACGACGAGGCTCCACGCCGACGACGGTGACGGCTGGATTCGAGGCCTTCACCGCGATACCGACACCCGCGATGAGTCCCGCGCCACCAACAGGCACGATGATGGCATCGAGCGCAGGAACTTCCTCAAGCACTTCGAGTGCCACAGTGCCAGCACCGGCGATGATCGCAGCGTCGTTGAAACCGTGGATGTAGACGAGTCCTTCGTCGGCCACGAGTTTGTCGGCGAGTTCCTTAGCCTCTGCGATGTTTCCGCCGTGGATCAAGACCCGCGCGCCAAGTTCGCGACAACGCGCTTGCTTCACCAACGGTGCGAGTTTGGGCATCACGACGCAGACGGGAACGCCAAGGTCGCGACCATGCCACGCCAACGCGAGCGCGTGATTCCCCGCGCTGGCTGCGATCACGCCACGCTGGT
The DNA here is from genome assembly GCA_947490615.1 of Planctomycetaceae bacterium. Taxonomy (GTDB): domain Bacteria; phylum Planctomycetota; class Phycisphaerae; order Phycisphaerales; family SM1A02; genus QWPT01. The sequence goes on from CANLHK010000011.1 coordinate 83,879, forward strand.
GCGCCTCAGCCGGAAGTTGCAACAGCGCGTTGCGCGCGCCCCGCTCTTTGAAACTCCCTGTCCGCTGCTGGTATTCGAGCTTGACGAAGACTTCGCAGCCCGTCACCCGCGACAACGCTGGCGAGAAGACGCACGGTGTTCGTTCGACACCGCCCGCGATGCGAGCGCGCGCAGCCACGATGTCGGCAAGCGTCACCGACGACGCGGCCGCCGCGGTCATGCGCGGCTCTCCGCGCCCGCAGCGCTGCCCGATTTGCTCGTCGAACCACTCGCGCGCGCTGCATCCTGCGCCTTGAGCAATCGCTCGACATAGTGGATGTCGAAGGTCGCGTTCTGAAAGTCTGGGTTGGCCATGAGCTTCAGGTGCAGCGGGATCGTCGTCTTGAGCGGACCGATCTTGAACTCGCCGAGCGCCACCTTCATGCGCGCGATGGCGATCTCTCGCGTCGGACCATGGACGATGAGCTTGCCGATCATCGAGTCGTAGTTGGGTGGAATGCGATAGCCCGCGCGCGCGTGCGAATCGAGTCGCACACCCAAACCACCTGGCGCCGAGAAACTCTCGATGAGTCCAGCCTGCGGCATGAAGCCGCGATCGGGATCTTCGGCGTTGATGCGACACTCAATCGCGTGGCCGTTGACCTTGATGTCCGCTTGCTTGAACGACAGCGGTTTGCCCGCCGCCACCATGATCTGCTCACGCACGATGTCGACGCCCGTGATCATCTCGGTGACGGGATGCTCCACCTGCACACGAGTGTTCACCTCGAGCATGTAGAAGTTCTGCTTCGCGTCCATCAGGAATTCGACGGTCGCAGCGCCCGAGTACTTCGCGCTGGCGATCAAAGAGGCCGCGCTCTCGCAGACCTTCATGCGCTTGGCGGGGTCGACTCCTGGCGCTGGCGCTTCTTCGACGAGCTTCTGATGGCGACGCTGGCTCGAGCAATCGCGCTCAAAGAGATGCACCGCATTGCCGTGCTTGTCGCCGATGGTTTGCACTTCAAAGTGCCGCGCGTTCTCCAGGAACTTCTCGATGTAGACGGCGCCGTTGCCAAACGCAGCCGCGGCTTCTTGTCGCGCGCTCTCGATACCCGTGCGCAATTGCGCAGCGTCGCGCGCCACGCGCATGCCGCGTCCGCCGCCACCAGCCGTCGCCTTGACGATGACGGGGTAGCCGATTTCCTCAGCGACCTTGACCGCGTCTTCGATGTCGTCGATCGCGTTCTCCGTGCCAGGAAAGACAGGCGTGCCGACGCTGCGCGCCAACTTCTTGCAGCTCACCTTGTCGCCAAGAAGCGCCATCGCTTCGGGCGAGGGACCGATGAACTCGAAGCCCGAGTCGCGGCAGACTTCGGCAAAGTGCGCGTTCTCGGAGAGGAAGCCGTAACCAGGATGGATCGCGTCGGCGTGGGTGACCTCGGCCGCAGCGATGATGCGATCGATGCGAAGGTAGCTCTCGGGACTCGGACCAGGACCGATGCAGACGGCACGGTCGGCCTGCTCGATCCACGGGCCAGCCTTGTCGGCCGTCGAGTAGACACAGACCGTCTCGATGCCGAGGGCCTTAGCCGCACGAATGACGCGCAGCGCGATTTCGCCGCGGTTGGCAATCAGGATTCGCTTGAACATGGGTTCCGATCAGCTGGGACGGATGCGGAAGAGGGGCTGGCCGAACTCGACGGGTTGGCCGCTCTTGACCAAGATTTCCTCGACGACACCCGTGGTTTCGGCCTTGATCTCGTTGAAGATCTTCATCGCTTCGATGAGGCAGACCGTGGTTTCTGGGCCAACCCGGGAGCCGATCGAGACAAAGGCGCTCTTGTCGGGTCCTGGCGAGGCGTAGTAGGTGCCGACCATGGGGCTTTCGATGGCTGGAAGGACCTCGGCGGCGGCAGCGGCGGGCGCAGCAGGAGCCGCGTGCGGGGCGGCCATCGCCATGGGGGCAGGAGCCAGAGCTGGCGCATAGACCTGCGGAACGGCGTGGACGCCTGGGCGCTTGACGGTCACGGTTTCCTGCTCGTCTCGAAGATCGAGTTCGGTCAGGTCGTTTTCGACCATCAGGCGGACGAGTTCTTTGAGTTTGCGGATGTCAATCATGGTGATGGTGCCGCGACGGAAGGCCGCGGGCCGCGAACCATACCACAACCGTCCGCCAACTGGGAATCGATGAGGATCGTCACCGATCAACGCGCGAAGTGGCGCAGATCACCGAGGATGAGCGCAGAGCGCCAGTTGGATCGAGGAGAAAACCTCACCCGCTCTCCCACGCCCCTGCTGTTCGTGGCTGTTGCCTGAAGGGGTCAGATCGGCCGCTGGCAGCGTGGTGGGCCGAGGAGTTCACCGAGCACGAAGGCTTGGCGAATCCGCGCTCGGTCCTTGAGGACGGCTCGCACATCGGCAGCCGTCACCGCTGGTCGCGGATCAGCGCTCGCTTCCGTCCGAGCAATTTCGACCGACGCGAGGCCCGTCGCGGCTTTGACCTCTGCAGCGCGCACCTTGGCGACCGAGTCCGCGACATGTTGACGGCTCAAGAGCGCACTCGCGGAGTCGCCCGCACGGTTCCCCGTGGCTGGCGGGGTGGGCTTCAAGCCCAGGCGTGCTTTCGATCGAGGTCCAACAGCGGCGAAGCGCGTGTTGGCCGACTTGACGGCTGGCGGCTGCGGCGCGCGCGTTGGTGGCGCGGATGGTCGGGTGGCTGCACCACGCTTCACATTGGGCGCCCGCGGCGCGCGCGGCTGTGCTGGTGGCGGAAACGGCATGCCGCGAACATTCTCTGCCGCTGCCTTGGCAATCTTCGCCGTCTCTTGCGCGCGCTTGGCAATCGCAGCGATCACGGCTTGCAGCACGAAGATGGCGATGATCCAGATGAGCGACTTCACGGCTGCATCCTACCTTGGCTTGAGAACGACGGCGCGTCAAGTTGCGGCATGATCCAACCCGATGCTTCGCGCATCGGCGACCCGTAGGCCTTGGTCAAGTGCGCGGCGGTGAGGACTTGATCGGCCAAGCCGAAAACCATGGCTCGACCAGCCTGCAGCACCAAGGCGTGGGTCGCGATCGCGCGTGCCAAGCCTGGATCATGCAAACTCATCACGACGGCGCCCTTCTGCGCGCGCGCGTGCAGTGCACGGGCGATGCGGACGACCTCGCCAGGATCGATGCCGCCAAACGGTTCATCGAGCAGCAGCACGCCGCCATGATCAAGTTGCGCCAAGGCCCGCGCGATGGCGACCCGTTGTCGTTCGCCGCCCGAGAGTGCCGTGTAGGCCACGCTCGCCCGAGCCGAGAGTCCGACATCGGCCAGCGCGCGATCGACGGCGTGTTCATCAGGTCCGACGGCATAGCGCCCGAGTCGCACCACCTCGCGGGCGCTGAACGCTGCGCCGACTTCAGGACGCTGCGGAACCAGCGCGCGAACCGCGGCGAGCGCCCGACCGCGATCACCGTGACTTGACGCGTTCAGCCCCGCGTACTCGACGCGGCCCGAAGAAACACCATCGGGTGTGACACACGCGAGCACACGAAGAAGCGAGCTCTTCCCACAGCCGTTGGCTCCGACCACCGCGATGATCGAGCCGACCTCGACGGTGAGATCAACGCCCGCCAACGCCTCGACGGAACCATAGTTGAGTCGCAGTCCAACTCCCGTGAGGAGCGGCTTCGTTGCGTGCGCTTGGCTCATCGGTTCCACCGTCCACTTCGGAGCAACCAAAGAAACGCAGGTCCGCCCGCGAGCGCGGTCACGACGCCGACGGGGAGCCGTCCAGTGCCGAGGTCGATCACTTGTCGCGCAGCATCGGCAGTCACAAGAAGCGTTGCGCCCGCGAGTGCCGTCGCAGGAACCAGCGTCGCGTGTGATGGACCCACAAGCCGTCGGGCCAGGTGAGGACCGATGAGACCCACGAATCCAATCGGCCCCGCGTACGCGACCGCGACTGCTGCCAAGAGACCGCCGACAAGAAACAGATGGCGTCGCAGCGCGCCGAGATTCACGCCACTGCTGCGTGACTCTTCATCCGAGAGACTTGCCACATCAAGCGCCAAGGCCTGCATGCGCAGGACAGACCAGCCCACGGCAACACTCGCCGCGACCGTCCAGAATGCTGCACGCGAGGGAAGCTCGGGCAATCGGCCAGCCATCCACGCCAAGAGATCTCCGCGCAAACCGTGCGGAACCAGCTGCTCAAGCAACATCGTTCCCGCGCTGAAGATCGCTCCGATGATGACTCCAGACAACACGAGTGAAGTTGGATCGTGCCCTTCGCGCGCGCGCCCAAGCCACGCCACCAAGGTCAGTGTGACCAACGCGCCGACGACAGCGCCAAAAACTTCCCCACCGAAAGTCACAGCAGGAATCGAGAGCGTGTAGGCCAGTGCCAAGACCGCCGCCACGCCGAAACCCGCGCCGCTTGAAACGCCGAGCACAAACGGCGACGCGAGCGGATTGCGCAAGAGCGCCTGCAACGCCAAGCCCGACAACCCGAGCGCAGCGCCCAAGAGCGCAGCCGACACCGTCCCTTGCAGGCGCAGCGCGAAGATCTCTGATGAAGGAATGCCTAAGGCGAGTCGAATGCCGCCCTCGTCACCAATCGGACCGATCGCCACACGCAAACACGCTGCCAGCAACATCGTGATCGCGAGAAGGACGCAACCGCGTGCGCGCATCACGGGCGCTCCGCCGCAGGCGCCGACTCGTGATCCACATCGGTCACGCCAAGCAACTTGGCGAACTCATGCTGACGCGCGATGGCTGCGAAACTCGGCGACAAAAGGGCAGGCAACGCACCCGAAGCAATCGGTGGCGGCGCGGCGGGCCACGGCAAGACTTCGGCAAAGCCCTCGATGGCCAAGGCGGAAGACTCGGTTTGTGCGAGTCCAACGATGCGCGCGGGCGCCAGTGCGACCACGGCCTCGACGGAGAGTTCGACCCATCCCTTCGATTCAACGGCGTTCACAAAGCCGCATCGCTCGAGCATCGAGTTCAGGTAGTTGCCACGGCCGACTGCAAGAAACGGATCGGCCGACACGATGAGCAGCACGCGCGGTGCATCGGCGCGGGGAGTAGCGATCGTGCTGAGATAGCGACGCGCGGGCTCCAACTTCGGCGCGATCGCAGCACCGAAGACACTCTCGAAATCGTCCGCGAGCAGTGCAAGATCTTCGAGCGTGTCGAGTCGTCGCTCGACGAGTCGGATCGATTGGTCGGTGCAATACGCTTGAAGCGCAGGGTCGACACCAGCCAAGGGCGGCTGCACGAAGAGGACTTCTGGTTTGGCCAACGCCAAGCGTTCGGCATCAAAGTCGCGCAGATCGCCCACGACTGGAAGGTCTTTCGACACTCCGCTGCAGTACGGGCTGCGTCCGACAAGATGCGCCGCGAGCCCAAGCTCGACGAGTGAATCGGTGATGGCGGGACTCGTCGACGCCACGCGTGGCGTTGGCACGACGATGATCGGCGCGGGCGTCGGTGGCGTGCCGCCTCGGCCAAAGATCGCCCAGATCAGCAGGAGCGAAAGTGAAAGGCCGAAGAGTTGCTGCAGCCCCGAGGCGCGGATGCGCGGTGGTTTCGGTGGCGCCTCATCGAAGGCGACCTCGTCCGGCGCCGGGTCGTGCGCTGGCGGCGACGGAAACTTGTACGGGCCCTCGTTCATCGCAGGAGCGCGACGACGAGAATGGTCACCAGCGCAACAATGAGGATGCGATTCGTGCGGTCGGTTCGATCGGCGCGGGTTCGACGCTGATCGATCTCGCGCATGAGTGAACTCGAGTGTTCGGCCACCGAAGAGAGGCGCACCACCGCTTCCTCGAGTGACTTCATCTGGGTATCAAGGGTGGCGATGACGCGCCCCTGCCGATCAAACTCGCCGCGCGTGAGCGCGATGATCTCGGTTTGCGCCCGCGCCTGTTGCTCAAGACGCTCGATGCGATCGTCGACGGTTTCCAAGCGATCGGCGGCTCCAGTCATGGTCCGACCGAGCGCCTGCACGAAGGTCTCGAGTTGGGCGCGCATCTCAGGCATCGCCTCGACGCGCGATGAGAGCCGATCGAGCTCGCTGCGCAGTGCACTGACGCCGTTCACATGGCCGCTGCGAATCTCATCAACGAGCGTCGTGAGCGACTGCGCGATCTCCCGCGCCTGCGCGGCGCTTTCCTGCGCAGCGCGCGCGCCGTCGACTTCCGCTTGGGGAGCGGCTCCGATGAAGTTGCGAAGGAATCCTGCGAATCCCACAGTCGGCTCCCAAGCTGACGACGGCGCTTGCGATGGTCACGATGACGGCGGCGATGACACGAAGACATCGCTCGCGGACTGTATCACAACGAGGATTCGATCAGCCGACCAGTTGCGTTGAGACCAGACGCTGGTAGAGCTCGCAGCGCAGGAGCAGTTGCGCGTGTGTGCCGTGGTCGATGATCGCGCCGTCATCCATCACCACAATGCGGTCGGCACTGCGCACGGTCGAGAGGCGATGCGCGATCGCCAGCACGGTGCGACCGCTGCGAAACTCGTCAATCGCGGCGGAGATTTGCGCCTCGCTCTCGGCGTCGATCTGGCTGGTCGCTTCGTCAAGGATCAACACCGCAGGATCGCGCAGCAGCGCGCGCGCGATGGCCAGTCGCTGCCGTTGTCCACCTGAGAGTCCTGTTCCACCTTCACCAAGCGTGTGCTCGACGCCCTTGGAGAGCGCCCCAACGAATCCCGCGGCGTGCGCGAGTTTCAGGGCGCGCGCGATGGCTTTCTCCGCCTCGCTGCCTGGCATGAAATCCATACCGAGCAGGATGTTCTGCCGAATCGTGCCGCGCACGAGAAGCGGGTCCTGCGCCACCACACCAATCTGTTTGCGCAGCGAGAGCAAGCTCGCGCCCAGCACATCGATGCCGTCGATGCGCACTGAGCCCTCGGAGGGATCGAAGAGTCGCACCAGGAGGCTCGCGAGCGTCGTCTTGCCACATCCGTTGGGTCCAACGATGGCAACGAACTCGCCGTGACGAATCGAGAGTGAAACTCCACGCAACGCATCGCGCTCGGCGCCCTCGTAGCGGAAGCGCACGCGATCAAACTCGATCGATTGGGAGTGACGCGCCAAGGCAGGCAAGTCGCGCTCGCGCAACCCTTCGGCAGGAACCGAGAAGATCTCAGCGAGACGCTCCGCAGGTGCGCGCGCGGATTGGATCTCATTCAACAATCCTGTCAAGGGACGGAAGCTCGCGCCCGCGACCGCGAGCGATCCGAGCGTCATCACAAAGCGGTCAAACAACATGCGGCCTGCGATGATCTCTTGCGCGGCAAGAAGCGCGAGAGCTGCGATGGCAAAGATCGCCATGACCTCGACGAGCGGCGCGGAGATCGCCTTGGCGACGCGCGCGTGACGATCTTCACGCACGACTCTGCGATTGGCGCGTCCGAAACGACGGCGCGCCTCGCGCTCGGCCGTCGCGGTCTTGATGCCGCGCAGACCTTGCATCGATTCGTTGGAGGTCCGCAGCAACTCTTCGTAGGCGACGAGCGTGTTGCGACTGCTGCGGCTGATGCGCTTGCCGAACTTCCGCAACACGAAAGCCATCGCGGGTGCAGCGATCACGGCGACGATCGTGAGTCGCCAGTCAAACCACACCGCCGCGGCAAACGCGGCGATCCCTTTACTCACTTGCGCGAGCGCTTTACTTGTCAGAGCGCTGAATCCGCGCTCGAGTTCAGCCGCATCGCGAGTGATACGCGAGACGATTTCCGTCGGACCGCGCCGCAACACCGTGCCAAGCGGAAGTCGCAGCGCGTGGCGGAACGATTCGAGTCGAATCTCCGCGATCGTCGCCATCGAAAGTGAGAGCGAGCAGTACTGGTGCAAGAAGTTGCAGACTGCGCCAAAGATCGTGAGCGCGCACAGCGCGGCGAGGATCAAGGCGACTCCTTCGAGTCGGCCTGTCGGCATGAGCTCGATGAGGACCGTCGGAATCCACGGTGCGAGAAATCCGTTGTTGGCAACTTGCTCCTCGAGAGCGGTGCGCAAGTTTGATTGCGGGCCATCGTCGAGGATCATCCGCATCATCGGGCCAACCGCGACGAGACCAGCTGCAAGACCACCCGCAGAGAGCGCGGAAAACAGAATCGTGCCACACGCGAGCCGTCGGCGTCGCAGCATGCGGCGCGCGAACTGCCAGAAGAGTCCAGACTTCATGTTGGGCGAGGATCGAGTCACGGATGAGTTCGCAATTGCTGCAGCGCGGTCCAGAACCGAGGCCAACTCTTGGCTACGCACGATGGATTCCTGATCGACACTCCAGGCCGAACCAGTCCAAGAACGGCAAACGCCATGGCGATGCGATGATCTTGCACGGTTTCAATCGCCGCCGCAACAGGCGCCTGACCCAGTGGATGGACGCGTGCCCAGTCGTCGCCCGTTTCGACGGTGCCTCCAAGAGCGCGCAGCCCCGCAGCCACTGCCGCAATGCGGTCGCTCTCCTTGACCCGAAGCGTGCCCAGTCCCGTGAAGAGACTCGGCTCACTGCCACAGGCTGCAAGCACCATCGCCATGACGGCAGCATCGGGCGCCTTGGAGTAGTCGCTGTCGCGTCCGCGCAGCGCGCCCTGCGCGACGACGCGCGTCGACTCGGCGTGTCCGGCGCTCGGGCGAACCTCGGTCTGCGTTTCAAGGCGCGCGCCTCGGAACGCGAGGTCTTCGAGAAAGATCCGATCGGGCTGCGCGCTCAGGCGCGGGAGTCCCTCAAGCACGACGCTTCCGCCCGTGAGCACAGCGGCCGCTGCGGGATAGACCGCGCTCGACGCATCAGGCTCGATGGAGAGGACGAGCGCTGAGTCCTCGGTCGCACCGTTCGAACTCGCGTCGCGCCTGAATCGAATCGCGCGCAGAGTTCCGCCGTTTGCAGAACCGTCGCGTTCAACAGTGAGAGGAGCGCCGAACCCTGCTTGCACCAACGCAGCGAGTGAGAGCTCGAGATAGGTTGCGCTCGTCGGTTCACCGACAAACTTGAGCTCGAGCCCACGCTCCAAGGTCGGCGCCACCAACAACAGCGCACTCACGAACTGGCTCGACGCCGTGCGGCCAACTTCGAGAGCCCCGCCCAACAGACTTCCGCCAAGCACACGCACAGGAAGTCGGCCCTCGGCCTCAATCCACTCGACACGCGCGCCAAGTGCCTGCAACATCGCGACGCCTTCTGCGATAGGCCGCTCGCGCATGCGAGCACTTCCGTCGACAGTGATCCAATCGCGGCAACTGTGCGCGCAGGACGCTGCGTAGGCGAGCATGAAGCGCGTCGGCGTTCCGCCATCACCGAGGTTGAGGATCTTCCCGCTGCCCGCGGGCGTCGCGTCCACCATCAAGTCTTCGCCGCTCCAGCGCGCACGCGTGCCAAGCGACGCGAGCGCCGCGATGAGATGCTCGGTGTCGTCGCACCGCAGAAAACCCTTGAGGGTCGTCGCCGCGCCTCTGGGCCTGCCCGCACGCACCGCGGCAAGCAGCAGATGCCGATTGGAGAGGCTCTTCGATCCGGGCACCCGCATCGACGCGTTGATTGGCCGCGTGACGGGCGCGACACTCATCAATTCAGGCAGCGCCGCGTCCTCGCTCAACCATGCTCCCGTCGAAAGACAGCCACGACATCCTCCACAGGAATCACGAAGAGACGATTGTCCCCTTCGAAGTCCACAGGGATGGCGTGCTTGGGGTTGAAGAGCACGCGGTCGTACTGCTTGATCGGATAGTTCTCGTCGCGCTCGACTTCGGCGCTCACGGTGACGACGCGACCCGTGATGGTCGGAATCTCGATCTTGTCAGGGAGGTGCAACCCAGCCTTGGTGACCTTCTTGTCCTCATCCTTCCGAATGAGGACTCGCTTGCCGACGGGTTCAACGACCTCGATCGTGCTCTTGCGCTTGGTGCTGTCTTCCTGCTCGGCCATAGGGGTCATCATATCGACGACGCCGCGCGGCTTGCGTCACGATCTTGCGTTACCTTGTTGCGATGCATGCTCGCTTAGCCAAGCTCATTCGCGATGTCCCCGACTTCCCTCGCAAGGGCATCGTGTTCAAGGATGTGACGCCGCTCTTGGCCAATCCCGCAGGTCTGGCGCTGGCGATCGAGCTCATGGCCAACCCGTTTCGAAACGAGCGCATCGATGTCGTCGTCGGACCTGAGAGCCGCGGGTTCATCTTCGGTACCGCGGTAGCGACGGCACTCAGCGCGGGCTTTGTGCCCGTGCGCAAGCCGGGCAAACTCCCCTACCAAACGCGCTCGATGGAGTATGCGCTGGAGTACGGCACGGACCAACTCCATGTCCATGTGGACGCGGTCAAGCCTGGCATGCGGGTCTTACTCGTCGATGATCTTCTCGCCACTGGCGGAACCCTCGCTGCGAGCATCGCACTTCTTGGTCCAAACGGCCTCGGCGCGACCATCGTTGGCGCGAGCGTTCTCATCGAGTTGGAGTTTCTCAAGGGCCGCGCGGCGCTCAACGGCGTGCACACCGAGTCGATTCTGCGCTACTAAGCGCTACCGCGCCATCTGGTCGCGCGCGGACGGGATGATCGGTTTCGGCGTCACGATCCCCGCGCTGCCGCGGTTCAAGACCACGATGAGTGCTGCAAGGACGCCAAGCATGAGCAAGGCGAAGGTGCCGATCGCAACCCACTTTCCTGCACTGGGAGAGCGATTCTCGGGCGCGTACGAGGGGCGTTCCTGCGAGATCGGCGTCGGTGTCGTCACGCTCGGAGCGTAGCAGGCGCGAGCGTATTAGAATCGCGGCATGACCACGCTTCGACCGTCCACGGGACTCTCGACTTCGACCGATCCGCTGCAACTCATCGATGTCGACCATGTGCGCTTCTATGTCGGCAACGCCAAGCAGGCGGCCTTCTTCTATGCGAGCGCCTTCGGCTTCCAGGTCGATCAGATTGCTGACCTCACGACGGGCAGCCGCGATCGCGCGATGTACCTGCTCACGCAAGGGAACATCCGCATCATCCTCGAGAGTTCGCTCACCAAGGATGGAACCGCCGCGCGCGAGGCCATGCAGTTTGGTGACGGCGTGAAGGACCTCGCGCTCACCGTCTTCGACGCTGAAAAAGCATGGAAACAAGCAATCCAGAACGGTGGCGTGAGCGCTGCTGAGCCCAAGACCTGGTCGGATGCCGACGGCTCCGTCACCTTTGCGACCATCCAGACCTACGGACGCGCGCAGCACACCTTCGTCTCACGCACGGGCGCCTACGCGCTGCCCGCCTTGAAGAACGGCGGCGTGTTCATGCCTGGATTCAAGAAGGTCGAAGGCTTTCCGCTCAACGCCTACAACAAGGCGAACCCCTGCGGGCTCAAGTATGTCGACCACGCGGTGGGCAATGTGGAGCTCGGCAAGATGAACCACTGGGTCAAGTGGTACGAGGAAGTCCTCGGCTTTGCCATGTTCAAGCACTTCGACGACAAGGACATTGGCACCGAGTATTCCGCACTCATGTCCAAGGTCATGGCCAGCGGCAACCATCTCATCAAGATGCCGATCAATGAGCCCGCTGATGGCAAGAAGAAGAGCCAGATTCAGGAGTACCTCGATTGGCACGATCAGACTCCAGGCGTGCAGCACCTCGCGTTGCGCACCGATGATGAGCTCCACTCCATCACCGAGTTGCGCCGTCGCGGCGTCGACTTCCTCACCATTCCTGACGCCTACTACCAGTCGGTGTGGAACCGCGTGAACAAGATGCTCACCGAGCACGGCCACTCCATCGTCAAGGAAGATCACACGCGGGTGAAGGACCTCGGGATCCTCGTGGACGCCGACGACGAGGGCTACCTCCTGCAGCTCTTCACCAAGCCGCTGCAAGATCGCCCCACGCTGTTCTTTGAGATCATCTGCCGCCGCGGCTCGCAGAGCTTCGGCAAGGGCAACTTCAAGGCGCTCTTTGAGAGCCTCGAGATTGAACAAGAGCGCCGCGGAAACCTCTGATCGGGTGAACCATGCACGCGGCCGTGGTAGGCTTTCGCCACTCGCAACGCGCGGCACCAGCCGCAGAATGGATCACCAACCACCATTGCCTTCGGAAAGATCAAGCGTTCGTCGGAGCTCTTCAAGCAATCGTGGGTTGTCCTCAAGGACGATCCCGCGCTCATGTTGTTTCCGATCTTGAGCGCCGCGGCGACGCTGGCGGTCATCGCGAGTTTCGTTCTGCCGCTGTTCGTCAGCGAAGATCTGCGCGTGGCGTTCGACGAGCTTCTCGCGTCGACGGACCCCAAGGGCGGCGAAACAGACGCCGCCAACGGCACTGCGTCGAGCTCGGGGGAGCTGATCCTGTTCGGCATCGCGTTCGCCTTCTACTTCGTCATGAACTTCGTCACCATCTTCTTCAACGCAGCGCTGCTCGGCGCTGCGGATCGGAAGTTTCGTGGTGAGCCTGGCGGGGTTTCCGTTGGTCTCTCCATCGCGATGAGTCGCCTTCCGCAGATTCTGGGTTGGTCGCTCGTCAGCGCTGTAATCGGAACCATTCTTCGCGCGCTCGAAGAGCGCGTGGGGTTCCTCGGCAAGATCGCCATCCTGCTCGTCGGCGCCGCCTGGGCGATTGCGAGTTACTTCGTCCTTCCCGCGTTGGTGCTCGAGGGTCTCGGCCCGATCGCTGCGCTCAAGCGCTCCGTTGCTGTCATCAAGAAGACTTGGGGCGAGGGACTCGTCGTCGCGATTGGCCTCGGTCTCGTGGGATTCGTGATCACACTTCTTGCCCTCGGCATCGTCGTCGGTGGAGTCCTCATTGGCGCCACGACGAAGTCCCTCGTGCTGAGCGGGTTCATCGTCGCTTTCGGCGCGCTGCTCCTGGTCACTTGGGGGATCGTCGCCTCGACGCTGCGCTCCATCGTGCAAGTGGCGCTCTACCGCTACGCCACTGAAGGCGCGGCTCCAGCGGGCTTTGACGCTGCAGCCATGCAAGCGGCTTTCGCGGCGAAGAAGTAAGTCGCACGGCGGGGCCGATCACCAGTTTGCCAAGAGGAACGCCACATCCGCGGCGTTGACCGTCTTGTCGCCCGTGAGGTCAAGTGTCGGTCTTCCCCAACCATCGAGAAGGTGCGCGAGATCGCGTGCGCCAACGGGTCCGTCGCGCGCGACATCAAGCAGGCGCGCAAGCACTGCTGCGCGGTCGAGCTCCGTGATCCGACAGTCGCCGTCCATATCGAAGACGGCACACGCGGGGCCAAACTCGGTACTCGCGCATGCATCGCAGGCTGCACGATCAGCGGGATCGACGCGTCCATCATTCAGCGCGTCGCCGAGCCGCGACGGCGGATAGACGGGAAGCACGAACCCCGTGGGCACATCGGTCAAGACGCGCTCTTCGCGCAGCGCGCCGACGCGTGGCCAGTGGATGGTCACGCGCTCCGCGTTCGGTTCGGTCCCGATACCGCAATGCAGGACATATGAACTCTGGCTCTTGTAACAAGAGCCAGCGATGACCTCGCGCACCACGGTTGAGCCGTGTACCTCGAAGTCCGCGAGCGCCCCGACGGCGTGGGTGTTGCGTCCGACACCAACGATGCGAATCGAAACCGACGAGTGATTCTTCGGTGCACTGTTGATGTACAGGCGGAGGTTGGCCAGACGACTCTGCATCAGGAGGTCGACATCACCGTCGAGGTCGACATCGCCCGCGGCCAAGCAATAGGAGTCTTGTGCATCGCCGAGGCCGCTCGCCTTACTGCGATCCACCATGGGAAACCCGTTCTCGGTAACCCACAGATAGTCAGGCGCGCCCATCATGGAACAAGCGAAGAGATCCTGATCGATGTCGTTGTCGGCGTCAAAAATCAGCGCTCCCCAACCCGTGGCGTTTCCTTGCACATCCGCCTCGGCGTCGCGCTGTTCGAAGTGCAGCGGTCCGTCACTCATCAGGAGTACATGGCCTGTAGCGATGTTGGTGCAGTAGATGTCGGGCAGGCCGTTGAGGTCGAGGTCTCCCACGCACACACCCATCGAATCGATCACGAGGCACGCCTCGGACGCGCAGTCCTCAACCAACACTCCTGCGTCATTTCGAAAGAGGCGATTCCACGAGAGCCCAGGCAGGCCCTTGTCGTTTGAGACATACATATCGCAATCGCCATCGCGATCGAGATCATGCAGGAGCACTTGGAAGGTCGGAAACGCGTCGTCAACGCCCATCGTTGCAGCGACATCGGTAAAGGTGGCGTTGCCGTTGTTGCGATAGAGGCGATTGCGCATCTGGTTGGCGAGCGTGTTGGTGCGCATGCCCACCGCGAGGTCGAGATCGCCGTCGGCGTCGTAATCACCAAAGGCGCAACCCGTGCCTGGTCCAGTGATGCCAGTGAGCAGCGTCTGCGCTGTCGCGTTGACGAAGTTCAAGCCGCCTTCGTTTCGAAGCATCATCGCACTCTGCAACCAACGCGTGAGAAAGAGATCGAGATCACCATCGCCGTCGTAATCGCCCGCGACAAGGCCCGAAGCGCGGATCGTCACGGGGAGTCCTGAGCCGACGGTTCGATCGATGAACTGCCCGCTGCCGTTGTTCTCAAAGATGCGCAGCTGATCACCCGCGGCGCCCATCGCGACCACATCGTCGTCTCCATCGTTGTCGAGATCGCAAAGCGCGACGCCGCAGCCGTATTGACCCGCGCCTCCAAACGCACCGTCGACAACATGGTGAACAAGTCCGCGCTGGACAGCTTCCTCATCAAACTGTGGGACATCCGCCACCGCGATTGCGCCGTGCATGCCGATGAGACAGAGGGTGATTGCGCTGCCCAGAGCATCCACCATGAAGGCCGCCTCCAAGACTCCAAACTATGCCTAAAGCGTCGTGGCGCAACTCGGACTCTGCGGTTCGGATGATTCGTGCGTTCTACGGCAGACGCCTGCCCGCCCTACACCCACTCAGGCGTGGGCGCGTCGACGGTGACCCCGTCCACTTCAACCCGCCATGCATGGAGTCCGAGTGAGGTCGACGAGGCGCGCGCGCCGTAGAGCGTGTCGCCGAGAAGCGGATGCCCCTCGTAGGCGAAGCCCGCGCGGATCTGGTGACGGCGGCCAGGACCAACCAGCTCAACCTCGACCAGCGTGGTGCTGTCGTTGGTCGAGCGAACCCGCCATTGACAGCGACCGATCGTCGCAGGCTCGCCGCGAGAATGCGCAGTGACCTTGGCGCTGCCCTTGTGTCGGCTCGCGAACGAAAGCGTGAACGCGCCCGCCATCACGCGGTTGGCGAAGTGCCCTTCGACGCGCGCGAGGTAGACCTTCTTGATTTCGCCGCGATGTCCCGTGAACGCGTCGCGCAAACGGTCGCGCGTCGCAGCGTCCTTGGCCACCAACAAGCAGCCTGAGGTGTCGAAGTCGAGGCGATGGCAGATGCCACACTCTTCAAGCGCGGCAAGTTCAGGGCGCGCCGTGCGCAGCCATGATTCCACGCTGTCCCCCTCGCTCCCAAGTTGGGACAGAGAATGGATGGAAGCTGGCTTGGCAACCACCAACCAAGTCGGGTGCTCGTGCAACACCAAGATTTCACTGGTCGGTCCTTGCGTGGTCATGGTTCAACCGCGACTGTACCCGACATGCGGCTCGTACTCCTGCTCCTTGCACTCGTGGCCGGACTCTCCTGCACGGCGATCGGTCAGGCGGAGAAGATGCCGTCGCCGAAGTTTGTCCTACGGCAGGAGCCGTTCATCCTCGAGGTCACGGTGCTGTCCGTCGAAGAGAAGAACGGACCACACTCAGGTCTGAGCGTCTGGCATCGCGTGCGCATCGACCAAGTCGATCGTGGAGATGGACTCGAAATCGGAGGCGAGACTGCGGTGGTCTCCCGCGTCTACAACAACTCGCCTGGCACGACGGGGACCAGTGGGCACTTCGGTGCTTGGCGTGGTCCCAATGGACTTCCCGTCAAGGGTGATCGCGCCCGACTCTTCGCCTCGGGAACCGCCAAGACGCTTCAGCCTCACTTCACCAATGGTTGGCAGCCGATCGAGAAGCAGGTTTCGTTCGTTGCCGCCGACATCCACGGCCAGAGCGAGATCACCTTGCCCACTCTTGTTGAGTTCTTGGAGAAGCCTCTCTGCATCGCCGCGACCCAACACCACGCCGTCAAGGACGATTCGAATCCCGCGGCTGAAGCAAAGATCAAACTCACCGCAAGTGACGCGCTGCTTCGCGCCGATCTCATCGTCACCAGTTTGCAGTCTGCGCAACTCGACGAATCGGCAAGGCGGCATCTCCTCGAGCCGTTGGAACGAGGCATTCCGCTCGTCGTGTTCGGCGCGTCGACCGCTCCCTTCGCCTCTCCGACGGGCATGGTCCACCCAAGCGGGACGGACGGCATCAGCAAGCAGTACTTTGGAGCTGCCGCCAATGGACGCCACGACCCTTCGAGCACGACGCGCGTCCTTCCTCCCTCGGACGAAGCAGCGCGCCATCCGATTCTCCTCGGCGTCACCATCCAACAGCCTGGCATCTGCATCCCGAGTCCACTCGGTCTCGTGGAGCCGTTGACAGCCGACTGCACGGTTCTCCTCTGGGGTGAAGCGATCGAGAGCACCCGAAGCGACGCGGCGCAGAAGCAGCCCCTTCTCTGGGTGCGCGAAGTGGCGCGGGACGCGAAGGCCGCTGGGCAGCGCATCGCCTGCACGACGCTGGTCCCTGATGATCTCGCCGACCCCGAGGTCCGCGTGCTGGTGTCGCAGATGATCGCCTGGGCCTCGTCGCGTGCGCAGAACCTGGCGGACGCAGAGCGCGCGGCGATCCGTGCCGCTCCATTCTCCCCGCTTTCACCGCGGTGAATTCGCCTGTCGCGCGGGTTACACTCGTCGCTTCAGGATCTACCCAATGCCCTACTACACCAAGCTCGGCACGATTCCCTCCAAGCGGCACATTCAGTTTCGCCGCCCCGACGGCAGGCTCTACGCGGAAGAGGTCTTCGGTACCGAGGGGTTCTCTGGCCCGACTTCGACGCTCTATCACATCCATCCGCCGACCCAGGTCATCGGATGGAAGTCGCTCTATTCGACGAAGGTTCAGTACCTCGAGCGCGAAGTCATGCGCATGCGCCATGTGAAGAGCATGCCGATGCCAACTCAGGGCGATGCCGTGACGGGGCGCGAAGTGCTCTTCGGCAACAACGATGTCGAGATCAGCGTCTGCGCGCCTGCTGAGACGATGAAGTACCACTTCAAGAACGCGATGGCGGACGAGTGCTTCTTCATCCACTTCGGTTCGGGCACGGTCTTCACCATGTTTGGCGCGCTGAAGTTTGGACCCAAGGATTACATCGTGATCCCCAAGGGCACGATCTACCAGTTCGTGTTTGACAAGCCGAAGTCGAAAGGTGAACCAGGGCCACGATTCCTGCTCATGGAAAGCGTGAACGGATCGCACATCCTTCCGCCACCGCGCTACCTCTCCAAGAAGACCGCGCAGTTCCTCGAGCACGCGCCGTACTGCGAACGCGATCTGCGGCTCCCGCAGATGCCGATGACCTTCGACAAGAAGGGTTCGTTCGAGGTGCGCATCAAGAGCCGCGATCAAGTGCACTCGTATCAGTACAGCCACCATCCGCTCGATGTCGTGGGCTGGGACGGTTGCTACTACCCCTACTGCTTCCACATCGATGACTTCAGTCCGATCGTCGGCAAGCATCACATGCCGCCGCCGACGCACCAGACTTTCGAGGCGCACAATTTCGTCATCTGCTCGTTCTGCCCGCGCCCCTTGGACTTCCATCCACAGGCGATCGTGGTTCCCTACAACCATTCGAACCTCGACTCCGATGAAGTCCTCTATTACGTCGAAGGCAACTACAAGGCGCGCAAGGGCATTGAGGTTGGCTCGCTCTCGCTCCATCCGCAAGGCATCGCGCATGGACCGCACCCAGGCACGCCCGAAGCGACCATCGGCGCCACGCACACCAATGAACTCGCGGTGATGTGCGACACCTTTGCACCGCTCTATCCGACGAAAGCAGCGCTGGATTTCGATGACCTCGAGTATCCGCGCAGCTGGGAGAAGGGCTGGGATGCGGAAGAACCCGCGCCAAGCGCCGCTGCGAAGAAGGGCAAGACCACGGCCCGCGCGAGCAAGAGTTCGAAAGCAAGTGCGAAGACCACTGCGATGACCAGTGCGCCGAAGAAGTCTGCGAAGTCCAACGCTGCCAACACCTGGTGAGGCCCGAACCATGCTCTCTTTCATCGCGCCCCTTGCACTGCTGCTGACTCTCCACCTCGCCACTGCGAACGCGGTTCCGCCCGTCGCTCCACCGCGTGTACCAATTCCCGCGACGCAAACCATGCTGCACTGCCAGCCGCAGACCGGACTACCGCGCGAGAAACTCGTGTTTTTTGGCTCGGAATGGGAGTGCGAACTCTGCCTCGAACCGATGTCGCGCAGCATCGGCATGGGCGCACGAGAGAGCTTCCCGCCGAAGACTGCGATGATCTTTGTGCATCCAAACTCCTCCGTGCTCTCCTTCTGGATGAAGGACTGCCTCGTGGACATGGACATGGTCTTCGTCGATGCAACCGGCACGATCTCCGCGATGCACGAAGCCAAGCTGCAGACGCTGCGCCGACAGACGCAGACGCTCGTTTCCTATGAAGCGGGCCTCAAGCGCTACGGCTCGAATCGCAGGGCCAAGTATGTGATCGAACTTCCAGCTGGCACCCTTGCAGCGCTGAAGGCTGCCGAGAAACCCGCCGCGAATCCGACTCCTGCGCCAGGAACGCCCGCAGCGACGCCAACAGTCAAAGCGCCCGCGCTCGGCGACAAGATCGCCATCGATTGGGCTGCGCTGGATAAGCGCGCGAAGTAGCTCGCGCCATCGAACACCTAGGACTTCGCGGGTAAGACGATGCCTCGGCATTCGCCAAAGCCGATGCGGGGAAGCCCTGCTTTCACGCAGTACCCGCGCATGATGACCTCATCGCCATCGAGCAGGAACTTGCGCTCCGAACCATCACCAAGTGTGATCGGTTCTGCGCCGCGCCAAGTCCGTTCGAGCAGACATCCACGCGAGTCCTTCGTGGTTCCTGACACCGTTCCCGACGCGAGAAGGTCACCCGCTTGCATGTTGCAGCCGTTACTCGCGTGGTGCGCGAGCATCTGCGCGGGAGTCCAGAACATGTCGCGGAAAGAGGCGCGTGAGATCAGCGTTGAAGCCAAGCCCTGCGCGCGCATCGTGGCGCTGCTGATGAACACTTCGAGCGTCACATCGAGATTGCATCCGTTGGGATCGTCGAGGTACGCGAGGACCTTGGGATCGTCGACGGTGCGCGGCGGTCCTGGCACGCGATAGGGTTCGAGCGCTTCGCGGGTCACGACCCACGGACTCACCGTCGTGGCAAAATTCTTCGCGAGAAACGGACCGAGCGGTTGGTACTCCCACTTCTGCACATCGCGCGCCGACCAGTCGTTGACCAGTACGAAGCCGAAGATGTGGTTCCATGCATCCGCGACAGGAATCGTCGTGCCGAGTTCGTTGCCTCGGCCCACGAAGAAGCCGACTTCCAACTCATAGTCGAGCAACTTGGTTGGACCGAACGATGGCGGACCGTCATCGCTTGTGACCGTCTGGCCGTGCGGTCGAGTCACGCCTGTTCCCGACGGAACGATGGAGCTGCCGCGCCCGTGGTAACCGATGGGAACATGCTTCCAGTTCGGTAAGAGCGGATTGGTAGGCCGGAACATCGAGCCGACATTGGTGGCGTGATGCAGCGACGCGTAGAAGTCGGTGTAGTCACCCACGACAAACGGCGCGTCCTCGGCGGCAGCGTCGGCGTCACGCAAGAGCGGCTCAACTTGCTTGCGCAGCGGCGAGCCTTCGGCAAAGAAGTGCGCGAGGTTCCAGCGCAACATCTTGAGTTGCTCAGGCTCGAGTTCGGCAAGACCGTTCAGCCACGCGACATCGAGCGCCATCAGGAAGTCATCGTTCGAAGAGAGCTTCTTCACGAAGAGACCAGCATCGAGCGCATCGCGCAGGCAGAGCGCGCGATTGCCGATGCGGACCGCAGGACCACCGTCGAGCGTGCCGTACGGAAGATTCTGGATCGGGAAGTCACCATCGGCATCGCTCGCGCCTGAAACCCACGATCGCAGCGACGGATTGCTCGGATCCACGAGCGCGTTGCCACTCATGAGTTCACTTCCTCAGCTTCAGGCAGCAGACCAAGCGCGCGCATGTCGGCGAGCGGTTCGTTGAACGAACACGAACCAAAGCTGTGGGCAAACCGCAGTCGCGCCGTGGCGATCTCGTCGAAGCGCAGCGTGAACTTGCGCCAAGTGAGGCCGTTGGGGCCAAACTCAAAGACGCGATGGTTCTCTTCGACAAGCAACTCTTCGATCTCGCGCTCCGAGATATCAGGGAAGTGCCACAGCAGACAGCCCGCCACGAACATGTTGAGGAACCCATACTGCATGCAGCCAACATCGCTCGCGAGGTGTCGGCAGGGATGATGGAGGCCCGCCGTGGCCTTGAAGGGAACTTCGGCAGCGCGACAGGTCTTGAGAAACCGCGCGACATGCTCAGGGCTCGGGTGCGCCTCCGCGGTGAGTCCGCCCATTCGAATCTTGGCGCCCGCATCGAGACCTGCCAACACCGTGACCAGGCCGCGCGGATCGGCATCGACTGGAATCTCAAAGTAGGCAAATATGTC
Source organism: Planctomycetaceae bacterium (assembly GCA_947490615.1). Taxonomy (GTDB): domain Bacteria; phylum Planctomycetota; class Phycisphaerae; order Phycisphaerales; family SM1A02; genus QWPT01. The sequence goes on from CANLHK010000011.1 coordinate 104,524, forward strand.
GTCGGGGACATACTCGAGCACCTCGTCAATCTCATGGGGATCGTTCGCGCGCGTTTCGATGGTGTCGATCATGGCGCGGCCGTGAATGCGGCTGAAGTCGCGATCTTCCATCCGCTCATTGAACCGCTCGATGCGCTCGATGTCTTCGACGACTTGATCATCCGAAGCGTTGGCGACGATCACCGAGAGCGGCCACGGGCTATCACCTTCGATGTCCGCAGTCTTAGGAAGCAGCGGATCCGCACTCGCGACAAACTCAGGGAAGCGCGTGACGGGAACGATCAGTCGTCCGAGCATCCACGCGTCAGGACCCTTGCGGTACCGCGCAAAGTTCGCCACGGTGGCAGGCATATCGAGCTTCGCAGGCGGGAAGAGTCCCGCGTAATCAAGGATGGAGTCAAGAAGAAGGCGGGCCGAGTGCATGAGTGCTCCGAGCTGGGAATGGGATCCGCAGCGAAGCGTCGATTATGACCGATCCTGCTCCATCGCGCCTTCTGCAGATCTCATGCGAAACGCGCAGCCAACGCACGCTCTTCCCAACTCTCCGACACCGCGAGTCGAGCTGATGATGAGTACAGTGCGCCGCCATCAGGCTGCGACGCATCGGCGCCGACGCTCCAAATCATGCTTCTGGGTTTCGTTCATCCTCCTTCACACGCGCGGCGAACCATTGCGACGCGTCGTGGATTTGGCGCAGGCATGCACGCAGCGCTGATCGTTGTGATCCTCGGATTGGTTGGCTGCTCGCACGACGCGCGGATGCGGCCCACCGTCGAAGCGTTCTCACGCGGGGCCTACGCCAAGGCCGAGGAGACATTCGAACCTCTCCTCGAGCAACGGCGCGAGAGTGCGAAGGATCGGCTGCTCTATGAGCTCGAGGCAGGGATGATCTTCGCCACCGCAGGCGATGACCAGCGTTCGCTTGATGCCTTCGCGTTCGCGGACGAACACTCCTGGCGCTTTCTCGATGAGGCGCCCGATGTGCGCGTGTCGGAGCAGGCCGCAGCGCTCCTCCTGAACCAGACCATCGTGGAGTATCGCGGGACGAGTTACGACCGCATTCTCTGTAACACCTACCAAGCGCTCAATCACCTCGCGCGCCATGATCTTGAGCGCGCGGGCGTTTCGCTCCGCCGCGCCTACGAGTGGCAGCGCGATGCTGTCGAGAAGAACGCCAAAGAGATTGAGACCCTCGAAGACAAGGCGGACGCGGCTGGCAGGAAACAGGGCTACGACACAGAGAGCACGCTGCGCGATCCGCAAGTCAAGGGCAGTCTGGACTCCGCGTATGGTGCGATTCGGGAGATGCGTGGCTACGCCGAATTCGCGGTCCCCTACTCCACCTATCTGCAGTCGCTGCAGCAGATGCTCACGGGCCGCGCCGATGCTGCGGCTCAGGCAACGGTTGGTTTCCGCAAGGCTGCAGGCATGCTTCGTGACGCCGATCGCGCCTACGCCGAGGCGGACGCGCTCGCGGCTGAAGAAGCATCCATCGGCAAACGCCCACCTGCGATGGTCTATGTACTCCTTGAGAGTGGCATGGGGCCCGCGCTCAAAGAGTTCAAGATCTCCATTCCGCTGCCCCTGCGCACGGTGCCGTATGTCGGCGCGTCCTTTCCGGTGCTGCACTTTGAGCCCGGCGGACCGAGTGGATTCACCGCGCGTGCGGGCAGCGCGAGTTTTCAGTCGAGTCTGCTGACGGACATGGATCAGGTCGTGGCGGGAGATTTCAACCGACGGCTCCCCGCGATCATCGCGCTCACTCTCGTGTCAAGTGCAGGCAAAGCCGTCGGTACCTATTTCGCGCAGGAAGCGGCTGGTGGTCACGACAGCGACGCAGCGATCGTTGTGGCGATCGCGGGTGCCGTCTTCCAAGCCGCCACCAACAGCGCCGATCTGCGCATCTGGCGGACGCTCCCCAAAGAAGTGCTCTACGCACGATTCCCTGCTCCAGCAGACGGGTTGATCCACCTTGATCTCGGCGACGGCCAGCGCATCGGACCGATCGCGGTTGAATCTGAGGAATCAGGCGGTGCGACCATCGTCCATCTGCGCGTTCCGAGCAGCGGCGCCACGGCCGCGATCCGTACCATGCGCTTCCCATCCACGGCCTCTCACGAGCTCCAACCATCATGACTGCCACGCCACTCACCTCTTCTCTGCGCCGCGCCGTCGTTCTTGTCGGCACAACTGCGGTCCTCGTTCTCGTCGGCTGCAACACCGCAAACACCGCAAGCTCGGCTCACGCTGGCCCTGCAGGACTCGGCTCAAACACTTCGATCGATCGGATCGTGACCAACGGCTGGCTCAATCACAAGGCGAACATCGTTGGCGTGCGTGAGAGCACGGTGAACGACAACCTCAAGCGGGTTGCGGTTGATGTCTACAGCGATCAATCGACGCTGCAGCGCTTCAGCTACAAGTTCGAGTGGTTCGATGCAGCGGGCATTCCCGTGATCAGCCCCACGGGCTCACTCACGAGCGTGTCGATCCATCCGAAGGAGACGATTACGCTGACCTCGATTGCGGGCACCACCGCGGCAAGCCAATGGCGCCTGACCTTCATCGATCAACAGCACTGACACGCCTCCACTTCCGCACTTCACGGACTTCTCACTTCGAGCCCTTCCATGCGCACCACACTTTCCCTGTCTCGCGGCTTCGTCTTCACGCTCACTCTCGCCTCGACCACGCTGGGCCTGCTCACCTCGGGCTGCCAGAAGGCCGTCTATGTTGACCCGAAGGGCAATGAGCTCATCGTCAATGCGGATCGCATGAACATCCAGGACTGGAGCCTGCTTGCAGACCAGACCATTCAGTCGATGGTGGCCTCGGGCACGCTGGCGCGTCTTCCCAACCAACCCGCTGGATTGCTGCTCAATCCCGTGATCAACACGACGACCCAGCAGTTCGACACCGATGCGATCATGAAGAAGATCCGCATTGCGCTCATGAACACGGGGCGTGTCGAGGTCATCATGTCGGACGACCTCTTCGGTGGCGCGGAAGACCGCATCGCGCGTGAGGCACAGCGTCGCAAGGACCGCGCGGCTGGCGTCGACACCGACGCGAGCAACAAGAATGTCCCTGACATCACGATCACTGCGAAGCTCATCGAAGATCGCGCGCGCGCAGGCAACACGCGTCAAGTGGCCTATGTGTTGCAGATGAGCCTGACCAACACCACCTCGGGCCGTTCGATGTGGGAAGGCGAGGCGCAGGTCGTCAAGCAAGGCGAGCGCGCGAGTGTTGGATTCTGACGACGCGCATGATGTCGTAGACTGCGCTCTTGCCTCCCCCCTCCACTTCCGATCCCACTCCGACGCCGCACGATCCCTTTGCGGCGATGCGGGAGCCGAACTACCGCTTTTTTGCGTTTGCGTTTGTCGCTTCGAGCATGGGGCTGCAGATGCTCTCGACGGCGATCGGCTGGGAGATGTACGAGCGCACGGGTGCCGCCTTCATGCTCGGATTGATGGGACTGGCGCGCGCGCTTCCCCTCATCGCACTCACACTCGTTGCGGGCACGCTGGTTGACCGCGGCAATCGCAAGAAGATCCTCGCGATCACGCAGATCGGCTTTGGGTTCGTCGCCCTGGGACTCGCGCTGGCGAGCCACGAGCAGGCACCGATCTGGGTCTTCTTCGCGCTGCTGATCGTCTCGGGTTGTGTGCGGAGCTTCAACGCTCCCTCCCGCGGCGCGCTGCTTCCATCACTTCTTCCGCCCGACCGCTTCGAGAACGCGATCGCCTGGCAGTCGGGGTTCTTCCAGTTCGCCGCGGTGGCGGGACCGCTCCTCGCGGGTGCCATGATTGCAGCAGCAGGACACGCGTGGGTGGTCTACTTGGTCACCGCCGCGCTCTGCTGCGGAGCTGGTGTTGCGGCGCTCTTCCTTCGGCCTCGTGCAGTACAGCGCACGACTGCGCCGCCACGGCTGCGAGACATGTTCGATGGCGCGCAGCACATCCGACGCGAGAAGACCATCCTCGGGGCACTCACGCTTGACCTCCTTGCAGTGCTGTTTGGTGGCGCAACGGCGCTGCTCCCCGTCTACGCCAGCGAGATTCTCCATTGTGGCCCAGTTGGTCTCGGTGCGCTGCGGGCAGCGCCCTTCGTCGGCGCCTTCCTCATGGCGATCTGGCTTGCAGCGCGGCCATCGTTTGGACACGCGGGCCGCGCACTTCTGTGGAGTGTCGCGATCTTCGGCGTGTGCATGATCGTGTTTGGGTTCAGCACGACGCTGTGGCTGTCCCTCATCGCGCTCGCGGTCAGCGGCGCCGTCGACAACATCTCTGTGGTCATTCGCCATGTGCTGGTGCAGACGCGCACTCCTGACCATCTGCGCGGACGCACCTCCGCCGTGAACTCCGTGTTCATCGAATGCTCGAATGAACTTGGAGCCTTCGAGTCGGGCCTCGTCGCGGCGTGGCTTGGACCCGTGGTCTCGGTGGTGAGCGGTGGCTTTGGAACGCTCGCGGTCGTCGGCATTGTGGCCTTTGCCTTCCCTGCGCTGCGACGCATGAAGCGTCTGCAGGAGACCAAGGACGATGTGCGACAAGCCGAGGCGGAAGAAGAAGAACACCGCGGGCTTGGCACGCAGGGGTAGCGCTGTTCGCGCGCTCAACACTGCGCACGACTGCAGAGAAAAGATCACCGCGAATTTGTCCGTATTGCGCGCGAGGTTCTGAGCCGACGCTCTCTTCTCGCACGGCTGGTGTTGTCACAGCCACGAGGCAGTCACGTTCTATCCGGATGGCCCGCGCGCGTTGTAGCGCGCGGTGGTGCATTGCCTTGTTGAGTTCATTCAAACGGTCCGAGGGCGTGTTCGCGTGCCATCCCCACGCGAACTATGTGCTCTTCCGCTGCGCGATCCACACTGCCATGCTGCACACTTCGACTCGTCTTCTCTCGCCGAACTCGCTCGCAGGCTTTGACGGCCTCGCCATTGGTCTGGGCTTTGGACTGATGGCGCTCTCGACTTCCGCGCACGCTGGATTTGTTGGCTACTTCGTCTCTTCGACGAATGTCACGGCCGATCCAGCCCTCGGTGGACCCGCGCTCGTGGTGTACACGCTGACCGCTCGGTTCACTGGTTCGCATGACGCGGTCTCCCGCGCGTTCAACCTCACGACCGCGGACCCCGACAATCTCCTCGGCTTCTGGCATAAAGACTTGCACGGTGACCCCGCGACCAACGGGCTCCTCTCGCAGCGCTACGGCACTTGGGATCCGACCAAGACTGGCTCGGCGGCGCTGAACCGCCCCTTCGATTCGTACCTCACGATTGGCGGCATCGCTCAGGCGGACAATTCCACGGAGCCGATTTCAGACTGGCTTGATGGTGGGCACCAGAGTTCTCGTGGTTGGTCGCGTCCGGATCTGCCCGACAACGGCATGCTGGGCTGGTTCAACTCCGAGGATGAGAACAGCCAAGGGACCGTCGGCCACTCCCCTGGCGTTGCGCCGACCGATGTCCGACTCGGGCAGTTCGTCCTGAGCGCGGGGCACGCCGCACGGACCTTCGACCTCACGATCCGCTACGGGCATGAGCATTCGCTCAGCGACGATGAGTACTCTGCGACCTCGACCTTCACGCTCGGTGCTGTTCCAGCCCCGAGTGCCGTCGGGCTCCTAGCGCTCGCGGGTCTTGGTGTCGCTCGCCGCCGCCGTTGAGTGAGACGACCGAATCTCGGATTGCGCAGCGGAGTTTCAGATCGCAGCGCGGCTGAAAGTCCTGCCCTGCAAGTCGTTGGGCGCCTGCCGCCTTGGCGCCGTTCTCAGCCACAGCGCTGGGATGATCTTTCGATTTTTCTCCAACCCTGGCGCAGAGACGCCCTAGAGCACGCCTCTTCTCAAGTGCTGCGTTCCCCGACGCGGCGCGTGAAGTCATTCGTGAAGGCGCACTTTCCCTCTGGAATCGGTGGATGGGAAGTGCTGGAACCGACCTGAATCGGTCCAACCGCTCACGAACTGAGTTGGGATCATTGAGGAGGATGACGTGGGCTTTATCGCTGTTCATTCGTTGTTGGCTGGCCGTACCCGCACGCTCACCCCTGCGCTCACTTGCTGTGCGCTCTTGACGGTTGCGTCAGGTGCCCAAGCGGGGATGCATGATGGCTCGCAGGCCCTTCGGCCTCTCCATCATCCCGCGACCAAGTCACCAACACGTTCGATCCCTCTGAGCAACTCGCACGCGCTCTCCAACGATGTTGGACTCATGACGCCGTCCGCTGCGCTTGATGCGGGGCTCCGTCAGGACTTCTCGCTCTTCGCTGCCTGCCTCTCACAATCGGGTGTCGGCGCGATTCCTGTGATGCCGATCCCTGACGCCGCGGACCTCTCAAACGAGCTTCGCGTTCCTCTCGCTGCGCACACCAACCTTGGCTCGCTCACGCTTCTGTCGCTCGCCGGTTTCGTCGGGCTCATCCGCCGACGCTGAGCATCCGCGTATCTGACACTGATCGACCCGCCACACACTTCTGCATTTTGTTCCAGCGCCGACCGCACTTTCCGCTACGGTTGGCGCTGGTTTTTTAGTGGAAGTCGCGGACGCCTCCATGCGCTGAGACCAAGGAGGCGCCGATGTCTCGTCCCTGCGACACCAGCATGTGCGTGACTCCGTCGCGCCGCTCGACCTTCCCGCGCACACAGACCGCCACCGCGTGACGAACCGCTGGGCGCAGCCTCTCATAGACCTTGGGGCGAAAAATGAGGTTGGCAATACCCGTCTCGTCTTCGATGGTCATGAAGACGATGCCTTTGGCCGTCGAAGGACGCTGACGAACCAGCACAAGACCCGCCACGGTGAGGATGCGCCCCGCTGGAGTGCGCCGCTCGTCACGCAGCCACCCACACGGCACGATGCGTGCGCGTGCCAAACGCGTGCGGATCGTGGCGATCGGATGCCCACGCAGCGTCACGCCTGTGGCATCGAAGTCTTTGGTGAGAGCAGAGAGTTCCGCAACAGGAGGAAGGCGCGGTTCGATGTCGACGGGTTGCGCAGCGACAGCGGATTCTGCCTCGGATGCGAACGACCAGAGTGGACGCTCTCGATCACGCAACGCGAGGATCTGCCACGACGCCTGTTGACGATCAAGTCCCATCGAGGTGAACGCATCGGCTGCTGCCAAACGACGCAGCGTCGCGACACTGACACCCGACGCCTCCTGCAGATCACACACCCGTGCGAACGCCCCGTGAAGCTGGACGGCACTGATGACACGATGCGCCTCCTCGACATCAAGCCCGCGCACCATGCGAAGTCCAAGACGGATCGCTGGCTGCGAGGGAACGAAGAAAGTCGACGCGGGATCTTCTGTGGTGTCCTCTCGTGCAGACGCGGGCGTGCACAGCGGCTGCTGTTCAGGACTCACCTCACGCGACGAGACGCCCACAACGCTGCGTCCGCGCGAGTGCAGTCGTGCGAACCTCTCGGGCGCCGACGCGTCAGGCACGGGTTCTCGTTCCAGAGTTGAGCACTGCGGCAACGCTTCCGCTCCCGACTCGGCAGCAGGCCACTGCAGCGAAACCCAGCGCGTGTCCCACCGTTCCAACGCGCCAACACCAGCGTGGCGAACATGCGGATGCGCAACCCGCGTGCGTTGGAGGCACTCATCCATCTGCTGCTGGGTTCGACGGCAAGAACTGAAGCCTGAACGAAGGGATGGAGGTTGCCCAACGATCGTGGCGTTCGAAGACCGATGCGCAAGGTCGCGCGCGAGATCAATCCCGCGCTCAAGCGTGGCGTCCCACTTGGAGCAGTGGACATCGACGGCGCGCACCGCGACACCGTGATCTCCCGCGTCGCGGAGAATCTGCGCGGGCGCATAGAAGCCCATCGGCTGACTGTTGAGCAGCGCCGTCGCAAAGGCAGCGGGATGATGACGCTTGAGCCACGCGCTGGCGTAGACCAGAAGTGCGAAGCTCGCAGCATGCGACTCGGGGAACCCATAGCCAGAGAACCCCTTGATCTGCTGGAAGACCTGCGCTGCGAACTTGCGCGGATAGCCGCGCGCCGCCATGCCGTTTTCGAGCGCTTCCCCGAACTGCGCGATGCGATTGCCCTGCCGCTTCCATGCCGCAATGGCCCGACGAAGATCGTCGGCTTGACCAGGAGTGAATCCAGCGGCGACGACGGCGAGGGCCATCGCCTGCTCCTGAAAAAGTGGAACGCCAAGCGTCCTACCGAGCACCTTGGCAATGGCATCGTCGGGATACTCAATCGGTTCCTCGCCGTTTCGGCGGCGCAAATAGGGATGCACCATGTCGCCTTGGATCGGTCCAGGACGAACCAACGCGACCTCGATGACGAGGTCGTAGAAGCAGCGCGGGCGCAGTCGAGGAAGCATCGACATCTGCGCGCGTGACTCGATCTGAAAAACACCGACGGTGTCCGCTTTGCACGCCATGTCGTAGGTCAGCGGATCCTCCGCAGGGATTGTGTGGAAACGCAGTGGTTCGAAAGGTGCGGAATCCACGGGGGCGGACTCGCGCAACGCGTCGTGCGAAACATCCGGCGAGACCTCGCGTGAACTCGGACTCACGATTCGAAGATCCGCGCGCACTGCTGGCGCGTCGGGTGCGCGCCATGCGGAGGCGCCCGCGGCGACGGCGGCGCGATCGCCGTTCACCAGATCAATGGTCTTGCGGATCGCCGTGAGCATCCCCAGTGAAAGCACATCGATCTTGAGCATCCCTAGGGCGTCGATGTCGTCTTTGTCCCATTCGATGATGGTGCGATCCTGCATCGCGGCGTTCTCAATGGGCACCGTCTCGATCAGCGGTCCGCGGGAGATGACAAACCCACCGACATGCTGCGATCGATGGCGAGGAAAGCCGAGGATCTCGTCGACGAGGTTGGAGTACCGAACCACCAAAGGCGCGGTTGGATCGAGGCCCGCGCTGCGCATGCGTTCCGCCGCGCGTGGGGCAAGAGTGGCAGCGTGCCCGAGTGCGTCATCCGCCACGCGCTCGCTGCGATCGACCGCCAGTTCACCTGCTTGTTCGCTGATGTCGTCGCGCGTGGCCATCCCGCCACCGCCCCAACGCTCCACCTCGTGTGCGAGACGCTCGATGGCATCGGGCGCGAAGCCGAGCGCCTTCCCCACATCACGCACCGCGCTGCGTCCGCGATAGCTGATGATCTCGCAAACCAACGCCGCGCGCTCACGCCCGTACTTGGCGTAGATGTGCTGGATGACTTCCTCGCGGCGCTCATGCTCGAAGTCGATGTCGATGTCGGGCGGCTCGTTGCGTTCGCGGCTGACGAACCGCTCGAAGAGCACATCAATGCGATCGGGGTCCACCGCCGTCACACCGAGTGCGAAGCAGACCGCGCTGTTGGCGGCAGCACCGCGACCTTGGCAGAGAATGCCGCGGGAACGCGCAAAGGCCACGATCTCATGGACGGTGAGGAAGTACGGCGCGAAACCGAGGTCGGCGATGATCGCAAACTCGTGCTCGAACTGTCGCGCGACCTTTGGCGGAACTCCGCGCGGATAGCGCTCGCGCGCTCCCTTCCACGTGACGGCCTTGAGGTGCTCAAGCGCGGTCGTCCCGTTGGGCACGACTTCTTCGGGATACTCGTAGCGCAACTCCGCAAGTGAGAACTGCGACGCTCGATCGATGAACCGCCATGCCGTCTCAAGCGCCTGCGGACAATCGGCGTAGCGACGAAAGATCTCTTCCGGTGTGCGCAATCGCCGCTCCGCATTGGGCGCGATGAGCCGCCCCGCGCGCTGAATCGTCACGCCCGCGCCGATACACGCGAGCGTGTCAAGCAACGGCCGACGCGACGCACGATGCATGCGAACATCGCTCGACGCAGCCACGGGCAATCCCAGCGCGTCGGCGAGAAGACGCGCCCGCTCGGCATCGACCACCCCATCGGGATCGTCGGTTCGACGCAGCGCGACCGCCATGCGATCAGGCATCAAGCGAGAGAGTCCTTCCGCGGCTTCAAGAAACGGCTGCGATGGCACGCGAGGCGGGATGAGCACCGCGAGCAGCCCCTGGCCTCCTGGATGGTTGTGCAACATCTCGACGAGGTCATGCACGGGCCGCGCGCGAGAGCGACGATGGTTTGAGGAAGCAGAAGCAGCGGATGATGTGGCCGATGATGTGGTCGATGATGCAGCAGCAGCGGCGACGGCAGGATCGCTGCCGTCAAGACGATGACTCAATAGTCGACAGAGTGCACCCCATGACGCGCGATCGCTGGCGTACAGCGCGAGCTCGATCTGAGGTTGCTGCAACCGCCGCGTCGCAGCGCTTGAGGATGAAGCGCCACGAACGCTCTCTTTGTCCAACACCTCGTCTGCCTGCAGGATGTCGAGCCGCAGACGGCTGCCATGGGCCAATCGCAGTCCGCCGCCTTCTTTCGCCGCCACATGCGCACGGACCGCACCGCCAACGGTCTCTCCATCGGTGAGCGCAAGACCCGCATGACCGAGCCGTGACGCCTCTTGGACCAACTCCTCAGGATGACTCGCTCCGCCGAGGAAGGTGTGGTTGCTCTGGACTAGAACCTCGCCCCATGCACGCGTGATGGGGCGCGTGGTGGCACGCGCGGTTGAAGTCCGCGACGGCGCGTGCGATGTTCCATGCGATGTTCCATGCGATGTTCCATGCGACGATTCATGCGACGATTCATGCGACGATTCATGCGACGACTCATGCGATAGGGAGGCCGCTGCGACAGGCGCCTGTGAAGAGCCTTGGCGCGCAGGATGCTCGGCATGTTTGGGGCGAGGAAGCTCAGGCATCGCGCATCACCCCCACGCTCCAAGGACAACCAAGTCCACACCACACGCCACCGCGGCGGCGCTTCCGATGAGCCAGTCGTCTGTCACGCGATCGTGCACAGGCGCGACAACGCTCTCGATGCACGCCGAGACATGCTGGTCGTGTGCCACAGCAAGGGCCAACTCTTTCGGCCGTCTTGACAACTGTGCAGGCCAACGCACGAAGAGCCACAGACCGTCACCGATCTGCACGCGCGAATGGACGCGGCCCGATGGGGAAGCAGATGAAGAAGCGGACGCGCATGTGTGCTCGGAAGAACGAGGCGGACCGCGCGTGTGCTCCCCCTGCTCCCACCACGGCGAGACCAACCGTTCCCATCCATCAATGGCATGCAACGGCCAACGCATCCCGCGCCATTGCAACCATGGCAGCCACGAAGGACAAGAGCGTTCGTCGCCTCGCGCACGCGCTTCATCGAGTGTGGTGTCTGTGCTCTCACTCGCGAACCAAGCCGCGCGCGTCGCGATGGCTGACGCGATCCCCGTTGAGGCAGCTTCGCCAACAAGACGCGCGGGCTCCTCACGCGCGAAGTACACATGAGGGCGTCGCGCCAAGTTCGTGATGGTGACACCGACGGCCTTCTTGCTGTCCGCATCGTCTCGCACAGCACGGGGCGTGTCATGAGGCGTGTCATGGCTCGCGTCGACGACATTTGACGCGCCGATCCGCGACGCCACCAAGTCGATCCATTCCGCCCGCTGTGCGGCTCCGCAAGATGTTGCCCGTGCTGCGAAGTTCGATCTCTTGTTCGGTCTTGCGGCAGATGGAGCGACAGCTTGGGTGCTTGCGACCATCCCTGCTGAGTCCTTGCTCGATGACGCACTGGATGATCCACTGGATGATCCACTGGAGGATCCACGGGACGGCGCACTCAGCATCTGCACCTGACGAAAGCGCAGACGCACCGTCTGCTCGACGGTGCACTGGATTTCTTCGATGCCATGATCGAGCGAGATCCGCTCCAACCGCGTCCGCAAGATGGCCCAGAGATGGGTGCGTCGGACACTTGGTCGCGCTAACCGAAGATTGATGCGAGATTCGAACGGACCTGCGCGCGCTCCTGCCAAGGCGCCAGCAGCATCGGTAGAGAGATCAGCAGGTAAGGACGCATGCCTGAATGTCCACAGCGCCGATCGCAAACCCTCACGACGCGTCCAGAGCACGGCGGCTAGGCGATCAATGAGCTCACCACACGCCGCGAAGATCGATTCCAACTGACTGCACGGGCCGTCGAAGGATTTCAAGAGCACGACTGGTTCGCGTGTGCGCAACGGGACAAGCGTCTCACCGACATGGCCGAGCGCTTGATCAAGCCGAAGCAGTGCGTCGTCGGTTGATCGTTCGGTTGATCGTTCGGTTGATCGTTCGGTTGATCGCGATGACCTGCGCGACGAAGGTGAGCGCGCGGAAACCGCCGCGGACTCGAAGAGTGATGGCGTGTCATGCCGCACCCGGGGACGCCCGCGCTGCTTGGGTGCCTCATCAAGATGCTCCTGCCGCCCCGAGAGACGCGCCGCAGCGCCTTGTCGTCCAAGTCGTGCGAGTTGCCCGATGCACTCGACCTCGACGGAGCGAAGCGCCGTGGCCGATGCGGCTGTCAAACGCAACGCTTCCACAGGCAATGGATCGAGGTACTGCAACTCGTGCCCCCGAGGAATCGCCACACAGGGCGATGGGGATTTCGAACGCGAAAGCGAAGACGAAAGCGAAGACGAAGGCATCCAGCGCGCCATAGCTGCTGCAGCGCCAATGGTGGAGGCGGAGGCGATCCTCGTGCGCAACCCTCTGCGCGCAAAGCTTGCGGCGATGCTGGTCATCAGCCCTCGCTCGGTTCGATGCTTGCCGCGAAAGAGCTCCGCACAACCCGTGAAGTCGCCAAGGATGAGGCAGCTCGCTCTCCCAAGTTCATGACACGGGTCATGACACGGGTCATGACCCGGTTCATGACACGATTCATGACCCGATTCACTTCCAAGTTCCTGCATGGGGACCTTCACTCCTTCGCGGCCCACACCGCCTCGCGAGCAGTCGTCTGCATCGAGCGCGACGACTGGAATCCATCGCCCAAGAGCGAGTGCGAGGCGTTTCTGCGCGCGCGCGGCGACCGCTGCATCCCAGTGCACGGCGATCAATCGATCGCTGCAAGCGATGACACGGGATCGTTGCCCTGCGCGCCAGCGATCGATCCACGCACGCATCTCCAACGCCTCGGGCGTCTCCTGCTTCGGGCAGATCGCTTCGGCCTGGCTCGTCGACATGCCGACACGCACACCTGCAGCCAGTGCGCGCGCACAGCAACCAAGCACATGGTGCACGCGATTGCGCTCCTCCACGACCAGCAATGGGAGTGGAAAGCACGAACCAAAAGACGCCGAGTCGCGGGCGTCGTGGGCGACGTGGGCGACGTGGGCGACGTGGGCGTCGCGGGCGACACGGTCGGCCGCTCCATTCTGCGCAAGTGCGCGCCGCAACAACGCGTGCTCGAGATCGACAAGCCAGTGCGGAAAGTACACCGCAAGGAATCGCTGCAAAGGCAGCGGCTCCATGCTGAACAGGTCCATGTGGAGCGTACTGGCCGCGCTGGTCGCGCTGGAAATCTGGGCTGTCGTGATCGTGGAGACACTCATGCCGATCGCGCCTGCCAACGCCATGCGCCTCCTAAAGCAGCGGCATCCTCGAAGTGCGTTGGAAACTGAACGCCCTGCTCGTCCTGCACACGCGTGCTGTCACGCGGACGACGATCGCGCAGTGCAGCCCATGCCGCTGTGAAACGCGCCGTGCGTGATCGCGTGATATCGACGGCGAGCATGCCTGATTCGAGCAAGGCGCGCGCCGTCGCTGCGCTTGATGCTTGCCTCGATGCTTCAAACATTGATTCTCCGCGCATGGATTCCAGCTTCATCCTCCAACGAAAGTCCGATCCGCGCGCGCAGTGGACGCTCCATCGCGTGCTCGCAGCACAACCGCGCCGACGAAGCTCACCCTCCAACTGAGGCGGCGTGACCACGAGCACGAGAGGTCTGCCGTTCCATGATCCGTTCCATGATCCGTTCCATGATCCGTTCCATGATCCGTTCCATGATCCGTTCCCTACAACACTGCTCGAATCGACCATGGCGTCATTGGGCGACTCGGACGCAGCCAACTGCAGCCGCCGCCATGCAATCGCGTTGGCGATGGAGTTGAAACCAGAGCCGTCGACGATCACGACTCCCGCCGCACCAAGGCGAAGCGCTTGCTCTGCACACCACACGCGATTGCAGATGCGTCCAAAGGCGTGGTTGCTGTGCTTCGCGGCCGCGCCCATCGCGCGTTGTTGGGCCACGGTGCACCCATCCGACGAGTCACGAATGAAGATGGAGCGTTGCAGCAAGGCGTGATCACCAACATCGTCACGCAACGCCTCGAGGTTGGGATGCACCTTGTCACCGATCCACACGATGCCGCGCTGCAGCAGTTCTGCGAGCGCAGGCGATGAATCGCCACCACGCTCGACGCAACGAAGGATGTGCAACAGGCATCCAAACGGAACGAGCCAAGCATCGTCCGTGGCCTCGACATGCCCAGCATCCACCGCTGCGTCACATGGATAGAGGCCGCAGAGTTCATGAACGACACCACAGCGCAGGCCACCAGAGGCTGCATCACAAGATGTGTCACCTAACGGGACCGACAACAGGCGCGCGGGCGCGCGCCCACGCGTCACCTCCGCTGCAACGCCGTCAGAACCATCAACACCACCGACCTCCCAGCCGCTCTGGCGATCCGAGGTCGCCAGTTGCTCTCGAATGGAGCGAACTGTCTCAATGGTGCGACTTGCCCTCGTTGGTTTGGATTTGACTGTGGATGTGGTCGCAAGACCATCCAACACAACTCCACCACCACGCGATGCCATCGCGCGCAACGCCTGCGCAGCGTGATGAAGACGCGCTTGGCGCAGACCCGTCAACCACGCATCACTCGTCACATCACTCGTCGCATCACTCGTCACATCACTCGTCACATCACTCGTCGCATCACTCGTCACATCACTCGTCGCATCACTCGTCACATCACTCGTCGCGTCACTCGTCACATCACTCGTCGCACCACCCACCACCTCTTGCACCAACATTGCTGACTCCTTTCTCGTGCCGCTCTCGTGCCGCTCTCGTGCCGCTCTCATGCCGCTCTCATGCCGCTCGATTGGCGCGTCGGCACGCGTCGTCACGCCCACATGCACACCTGCGTGCCACA
>CANLHK010000012.1 GCA_947490615.1 Planctomycetaceae bacterium
CTGCATCGCTTTGGAAGACACCGCGGCGCGCGTATGTAGTCATTGACGCATCGACCGACCGCACGCCGCGCATCTTCATGCACATGTGCTCAGCCTCGACGACAACAATCACCCCCCGCGCTTGCAAATGCGTCGTGAGCGCCTCTGCGATCTGGTCGGTGAATCGCTCTTGGATCTGAGGCCGACGCGCGAACACTTCTACGGTTCGCGCCAATTTCGACAAACCGACGACGCGCCCGTTGGCGGGCAGGTAGGCGATGTGCACCTTGCCGGTGAAGGGAAGCAGATGATGTTCACAAACGCTGTAAAACTTGATGCCAGAAACGGTGATGACCTCATCGCAGGTCTGGGCGAAGGTGCACTGAAGATGCGCCGCCGGATCTTGGCGCAGGCCTGCGAAGATCTCGCCGTAGGCCCGTGCCACGCGCTTCGGAGTTTCACGCAGGCCTTCGCGGTCCGGGTCTTCGCCGATGGCCAGCAGGATCTCGCGAACGGCTCGTTCGATCCGCGTCCGATCTACAGTCGCAGGTGTTGGCTCAACCTCTCGATTTGACGGAACGTGAGCTGACACACCATGCAAGCCATTAAGCAATTCGTTTCGCTCGAGTTGGCCGACCATCTCTGCACCACTATCCTGACGAAGCCCATTCGGAAGACTGTTTAGACACATGAGAGTTGCTCCTTGGATTGAACGCTTTTTAGATCAAAACCGTTCAACTACTTCAGCATAGTCAATGATCAGCCACGTCAAGTAGAAAGAATAGACGATTTGGACGATTTTCTAATGCGACCGTCCATTCATTGAGGCGTCACTGACGAGTCCGCCAGCCAACATGCACGATCTGACAGGAAACACGGGCGATCAACCATCGTTCATGGTTGAAAGCGGCGGCATCGTGTTCGATGATCACTCGGGCGGCACTCCATAAAGAAATCCATCTCACCGCGCGACTTGGCCTAAGACAGTCGCGGAAAGCGAGTTGTCGGGCAGAGTGCAATGCCCGCAACTGACTAAGCGCTCACGCGAATCGATACGCGCCCAACCCAAGTTCGCCAATCCCCCACCCCCGCCTCGATGCTCGAAGCCGCGATGGGCAAACACTGCGCTGAGCAACACCGCGCCCAACTGCCTTGAGCCGCCATCGACCCGATACACTCACGCGCAGCGCGGACATAGCTCAGTTGGTAGAGCGTCAGCTTCCCAAGCTGAATGTCGAGGGTTCGATTCCCTTTGTCCGCTTTCTGCGTGCGTGGCGGTGTGTGACGTGCTGAGTCCACCGCTGTCGCTGAATGTCCTTTGTTTCAAGGCATTTAACAGACTTTACCGCTGGCAATAAACAGACATTCTGAAGCGGGAGACTGAACGACGAGGGTGACAATTATGGACACCAATTGACTCGGCGAGACACGGTTGTGTGCAAAAGTGTGCGCACATCAAATCGTCTGAATGATGAGGATGGAGCCGCTTCATGCGACCAAACTTTTCGTCCCCACGATGATGGCCCTCGTCTGTGGCTCATTGCAATTGCACTCCCTTGGATTCTCCTCGTGCATGTATCCACTGGTGGAATTCCACGGTGCGCCAAGCATCGCGTTGTCGGCACGCTGGCGAAACTGCCCGTGGCATTGTCGGTGTGGTTGCTGCTCGCAGTGACAGCATTTGTGAAGTGATGGCAAGGCGCTGTGTGATATGGTTTGTTGATGGGATCAAACACATCGCATCGATCCACACCGACCGCGCTCGAGCCGTGGAGTATCGAGAAGAGCAAGTGGGATGCGTTTGTCGCGTCGTGCCAATCACCCACGATGATTGTGGCGGCGCTCATGCCCGGAATCATGCTGTTGGTGCTCACGCTGGTGAGCGGGTTTGCGTGGTACTTCATCGCGGGCAACGGCGGAGTGCTGTGCACGCCCGCGATCATTCTTGCGCTGGTGACGGTGATGATGGCGGCCGTGACATACATGCTTCCAGCGTCCCTTATCAAGAGGTCGCGCATTTGGCGGCAGCGCGCCGGCGCGATTTGGGATGCGAACGCCTGCGTGTGTGCGACATGCTTGCTTCCGTTGCCAGAACCTCGCCGCACCATTGCGTTGATCGGTGCGACGCCGCACGCGTGCACGCACGGCTTCACGCACGCAGATCAGCCGCAGTTGGTGCGCTATTTCGAGTCGCTGGCCTCGCGCGATCAGAGCGCCGCAACCGCCGTTCTCCACCGATTGCGCCAGAACGCTGCGCGGCGCGAGTCACAGACGCCCACGCATGCGCATGCGCCGACACTGTTTCGACGCGCACTACGCCCAGTCCACCAGTGTTGGCAGCGCTATTTCGCGTCCACGCTTGCACTGCGTCGGCGACTGACTGCGCTCATCGTCGTCGTGCTCGCGCTGTGCTTGGTGCTCTCCGTATTCGCCGGAGTTTTCGCTCTCACAGTCGCATGGGTCTGGATTTCCATGGGCGCGGCCTACCTCTTGGGGGCAAACGCCAAGGCCAATGCACTCGAATTGGCCGCAGGAAACACGCGTGACTTGCGCTGCGCATCGTGCACCAGCGCGCTGCTAGAGAGTGACTGCGCGCACACGTGCCCCTCGTGTGCCTGTGATCTCTCGCGCGATGGCGCGTTCACCGCGACGGCGCGACGGAACCCGCTGCGCGATTGGATTCTCGGCGGCGTGCTGCTCGCGACTGCCGTGTGGTTGCCAATGACGGTGTTCACGCAAACGCTGGGCTTGATGCGGCCGCAGTCATTGCTCGAAGCCGCGCAACGATTCCCTTCGTTCCGCACGGATGTCTTCGAAGAACTGCGCGGTCGCGCATTGAGCGACAGCGATCAGTTGCTCGCCGCAGAAGCGATGCTTACGGCGCTCGAAGAAACTCCGCTTGATCACCGACTCGGGCGCGAAGTGACCTACATCAGCGGAAGCATCGCCAATGGAACGCTGCCCGCAGATTTGTGTGAGAGATTCGCACGCGCGATCGTGCGCGCGCACGCGACAGTCGACGGCGTCATCGTTGCGCCCGACGCGATCAAAGATGTGGCCACCGGCACGCCGCTGCAACTCGCCATCGGTCTCACTGGAGAACCCTATTGGGCGCCGTCGCTTGGCGTGATCAGTGTGATGTTGCGCGACATCTCCGTCGACGGCGACACGCCTGGTGGTGGCGGACCGTTTGCCGAAGTCATCTCGATGGACGAACTCACGGGTTGGTTTCCGTTTGGCGAAAACCCGCAGGAAACATGGCGTTCTGGGATGCGCGCATTTCAGCGGAAGCAACGCGACGAGTATCTCACGCGTCAGCCACAGATGAGTGAACTGGTCGATCAGCGAGGACGAATCGTCACGCTCACTGACGCGGGCGCGCATCAAGTCATCGTGCGCGGCTGGCTTCTGGTCACTCCCTCGCCCAATGCGCAGCCGTACTTCGATCTCGATGTCGACGGCGTACCTATGTTGCCCACGGGTTCGCGCGGTGCGTTTGCGTTTGAGATTGCGTACATGCTACGTGCGAAGTGAGTGCGAGACACGCGCGATGCGCACTGCAGTTCAAATCGTCGCTTCGGTGGGACGACTGCGCAAAGAACGGCGTAGTGCAGCAATATCGATCCACCACTAGGCGCTCCTCGCGCTGCTTCAGCCTGGTCACATACTTCCTCCAGTGCGGCTGCAGCATTGACCCGTTGCTTGATTCCTTGTTTACTTGCCATCGATCTTGCTCGTTGGTGAACCTTGATAAAGGTGGAGAGCCCATTGCGCTCCTGAAGACATAGGTGTGAGAAACTAGCGACCGGGGGCGTCGAGAGCCATCGATGCACATGATTCGGGTACCCATCAATCAGCATCTCACCCGCGCGAGTTCAGACACTTGAACGCAATCTCAAGGGGGCGAAAAAACATCTCTACACAAAACTTCGTTGTGTAAACATGAGCCTGCCCTCAGAAACCCCTTGTTTTTTAGGCGTTTTCGTTGAGAGCCCACAGGCTTCCCAAGCTGAATGTCGCGGGTTCGAATCCCGTCTCCCGCTTTGGCTTCCATGCATCGACCGCCGTCGCTTGCAGCTAGCCGCTCGCGGTGCAACTGGTGATGATCAGCGTGTCGACTCGCTGAGTGTTGAGCCGAGCCACCAGTTTCGTGCCGAACCAATTCGATGCACTCCTCTTGTTGACGACGATCTCGTCGGCGAGGTGTCCAACACCGTTGGCATCGGGCGATGGAAGTCGCTCGTTCGCGCTCCACGCGGACTCTTTTTGTTCCGTGGGATTAGTTTTTTATTGCCCCGTCGGAATCTCCAGTTATGTTCGATGATCGCCGCTGATCGTCGCGTCCCGACAGTCGCGGTACTCGATTGCATCCAACGCGCGGGGCACTCGCGCAACATGTTGGAACCGAACCCACGGCGAACCGACGCCGCAACTCCGAATCGAAAGTTCTGATCCCATGATGATTCCCGCACACGGCAAAGCAGCCCTCGCCTCCTGCGCCATCGCCATCACCATCGCCGTGCTCGCGGGACCCGTCGCCGCCGACTGCGGATGCGCCGCCGACATCAGCGGCAATGCAGTCGTCGACGGCCGAGATCTCTCCATGTTGCTCTCGGGCTGGGGACCGGCGTCGCCGGCGAATCCCGGCGCCGACATCAACCAGGACGGCACCGTGGATGCCGACGACCTTGCCCTGCTCTTCGACGCGTGGGGCGAGTGTCCGGGCCGACCGTCGACCGTGACCGACCCCACGATCATCCAAGAGCTCGCGAAGGCCGCCTATGTCTGGAGCTTGCCGCTCGAGTTCACCTACCGCTTCGGCATCTACAACGCGCTGATGACGGCTGATGTCAACTCGCTGGCCTACGCGGCGCAGCCCGCCGCATGGAACAACGCGTCCACCAATGGCGGCAACTCGTCGGTGCTCTACATCAATGGCATCCTCGATCTCACCGGCGACACCGCGCTGGTCTACACGCTGCCCAACCCGTCCACGAACTTCACGGTGTCGCAGTTCCTCGATGCGTTCGTCAACACTTTCGCCGACCCAGGATCCCGCACGACCCCTGGCGCGGCAGACCCCACCTCGTACCTGCTCGTCGGCCCCGACTCGCCGTACGCGAGCAGCAGGACTGTCACGATCGGCGGGTTCACCTTCCCCGTGATGGCCTCCGACACCAACCGCGCGCAAGTCCTCGCCCGCGTGCTCGCGCCGACGCTCGTGCCCGCCACCGAAAGTGACTCGGCGTACAACACGCTCCTCAATGTCTCGCATGGCATCAAGCTGAACACGCTCGAGGAATTCCTCGCCAACGGCGGACCTGTTGCGCCAGACACCTACGCCGGCAAGATTCCCACCGCTCGTGAGCGCGCGGAGGCCGCGAACTACCAGAACACTCCGGACAACGCGATCGACTTCTTCGCGCAGGTGGGCGCCTCGCTGCAACTCAACGAACTGCCTACGCAGGCCACCTGCTTGGGCGGCACGCCGATTTCCAAGCTGCCCTCGTGGGTGGTGCCGCAGCCCGGCGCGACCAAGACCTACTACACACCGTCCGCCGGCCAAGCGGGCGCGTTGGCACTCTTCGAGCCGCTTGGTCTCACTCAGTCGGGCTTCCGCGTGCCGTGCAACTGGGGCACTGAGCAGCTGGCCGCCCTCGAACTAGGTTGGGAGGACGGCAGAAAATTCATTCAAACTCAGTCGACTCAGTCAGCCACCGCCGACACCAACTGGTGGGTCTACACGAACGCCAAGTGGGGCACCTACGAGAACACCCTCGCGGGCTACACCACCCGCGCCGTCGGCGTGATCCTCGGTGGCTTCCCTAGCCTCGTCGCAGATGGCATGTATGCCGTGCAGGACTACGAGCCTGACACCGCCGTACCGCTCGATGGCGGCAACGTGTACTCGGTGACCTTCGGCCCTTGGGACAACGTCACGCTGCCAGCTGACAGCATCCTGCCGCCGCTCATGCTGAACGACGACGGTTCACAAGTGGGATTCTGGTCGATCACCCTCTACCAGCCAGGCCTCGGCGAAGCCGTGTGCCCCTGCCTGAGCCAGGCGAGCGTGCTGAACACGCATTACTCCGAAACGAAGACCGAGGTCCTCTCGGTGAACGCGAGCACCAACACCATCACGGCGAAGGTTCCCTTCGGCTCCACGCTCATCGCCAGTAGCCCTGTGCTCTTCGGCGCCGCGGCAAGCGAGTACGGGCTCCAACCCGATGTCGCGTACTTCTTGGTCGCTGCCCCGACAGTCCACGCCGATCAATCGGTCACCTTCCAGATCTCGGCCACATGGCTTCAGCATCTCTCGACGGACCCAGGCGACCCCGGCACGCCGGTGCAGTACTCGGGCGCGGCTGGCCCAGTGGTCCAGTTGACGCAGGGCGCCACACCGCTCACCTACGGCATGGTGCAGCCGGTGTCGCAGTTGGGTTCATCCGAGATCAACAAGGGCCTGCTCAAGCAGAATGTGGATGCGTCGGGCAACCCGAACGGCACATACACAATCTGGCTCGCGCCAAGCCGAGAGGCTGCGCTGAAGGCAGGCGCGTTCATCGAGAACTGGATCCCAACGCCCTCACAGGAGTACCTGCACTCGCTCTACGGTTCCGCCACCGCGGTGAACTCGGACATCTCGCCGATCTTCCGCATCTATGCGCCGCAACCCGGCGACGCCCCGCCATCAATCCTGCCGTGCCCCACATGCACCGCTTCGCAGACGGTCGGCGGCGACCAAGGCAAAGGTCTGCCCGACCCAGCACTCTTGGCGACCTACCGCTTCCCGCTGTTGCTGAAGCAGGTCGGCCCGTGACCGCGCGACGCCGCTGCGTTTGAGCTTCCTGGTGGCGTCCACAGCACAACCATCCGCAGCGCACGAGCAGCACTTGCCCCCGCCCTGCTCGCGCGCGGGCTCTGTAGCGGGAGTTCAACGACTCGCCCTCAACCGACCCCAAAAAACCAGCCCGAACCGAAGTCCGAGCTGGCAGGAGAGAAGAAGCCCAGGAGAGAAGAAGCCTTGGTGAATGCGGGTCACCGCGCGGCGTGACACAAACCCCGCGATCTGACCACAGCCGCCGCGTTGAACGGCTGTGGTCGAATCGCGCGTGGGGCCACCCATACACCGCCGCGTGCTGGGAAGAAATTCGGACGCGCCTCACCGTCTTCGAGGGTTCCCACACCCGATGACCGTTCAGAGCGTGTCGACGAGAGCTCCACCGCAGAAACGGGCCCGAAGCACAGTTGCGAGTCAGTGGTGACACTGCCAAACGCAACTGTGCTCAGGGCCGCGAAAGGAGTCACGCACAACTGAGACGCTGATTGAGCAGGCCCGAGAGTGGGCGCAGCCATCGGTCTTTCCGCAACCGACCTCTGCGCTCGCACAAGGACCACGGCAGGCAGGACACTGGTTCCTTGCCTTCCGTCGTTGCCCACTACCCCGAAACTCTCATGCACCATGCTGAAGCACCTCACGCAGCAACCCGCTGCGGATGGGCACCTCTTATCTCCGTGAAGCCATCACGAAGAAGCACGAATTGGATCTGAAGATCTCGCGAGGACGAGTCGCGGTCACCAGTCAGGCGCGGGACGAATCGCGCCTGCCGATCCGAAAACTTGCTCCAAGAACCTGTCAATGCAAACGCTCATGGATCGAATTCACATCTTCACATGACACAAAGGCCCGCGCTCGCCCGATATCCCGCAACGGCGCCTGCGAATCGACTGAGGGCCCCCGCGTTCGGGCGCGCGGCACCCCTGAACCGATGGACTTCTTCCACTGTTCTGCCGATGAAACGGCTCCGACGCCTGATCGCGTCGGCCTCAACCTTGGAGCCGCAAACGATGAACTTCCCTGTGGGTCCCACGCTGAACATTCGCTCTGGTTTCGCAACCCTCCTCGTCGCGTCGATCTCCACCGTTGGGGCACTCCACACCCTCGGCGGCTGCGACGCGTCGAACGCCTCACCCGTCGTTGCGCTGCAAACTGCAGAGCCGTCGCTCACCGTGGAGCCCACCACGCTCGACATGGGCGACCTCGTTCCCGATGTCGCTGTGGTCAAGCGTGTCACGCTGACCAATCGCTCCAACAAGCCCGTCACCATCACCTCCGCGATCGCGGACTGCGCCTGCACCACGCCGACTTGGCCCGTTGATCCGATCGCGCCTGGCGCGTCGGTCGAGACAGACATCACGATGAAGCCTGGTCCCAAGCAAGGCGTCACGCTCACCAAGCGCGTGACCTTCAGCATCGAAGGTGGCGAACTTCTCTTCCTGAATGTCGTGGGCAAGGTCGGACTGTTCATCGAGATCTCGCAAGAGATGCTGCGCGCGCCTGCCGACGAGATCGCGGCTCCACCTGCGATGGCGCTCACACTCCGTGGCGCGGATGGAACGGCGTTTCGCGTGCTCGCGATTGATCCTCCCGTCGCGACCGCCGACACCGACCAGTCCGCGCTCACCCACACGCTTCAAGTTGATTGGGCGAAGTGGCGTGACGCCAAGCGACCGAACAAACTTTCGATCACCACCGACCATCCCAAGACTCCCGACCTCATGGTCATGGTTCGTCGCGCGCCCCCGCAAAGCGCGCAAGTCCCCGCGGTGCGCAAGCCACGCGAGTACAAGATCGTGCTTCCAGGCGTCTATCCAGGCGCGACGGTGAACTTCCCTCCGCTGGGCGGTTTTGTCCAAGGAAAAGAGCGCCACGCCTTCACGGCTGGCAAGGTCATCGTGTTTGAGTTCTTCAGCACCACCTGCGGGCACTGCGAAGAGGCAGCGCCAGTCGTCGAGTCGCTGGTCACTGACTTCTCCGCCAAGGGCTTCGAGTTCATCTCCGTCACCGCCGAAGAAGACGCGAAGGTGCGCGAGTGGCTTGCCAATCCTGAGCACGGCGAGATGGTGAAACACTCCGTCGCGCTTGATCCAGGATCGAAGGCGCAGAAGGCGCTGCAGGATGCGACCTACCAGGTCCTCAACCCCCGCTTCTTTGTGGTGCGCGATGGAACCGTGCTTTGGTACGGCCACCCCGATGTCGCCGCGGAACCGTTCGCGCAGATCGCAGCGGGAACTTGGAATCCCGATTCGGTGAAGGCTGAGTTCCTCACCAATGCTCTCGTCGCGCGCGCGAAGAATCAGACCAACGGACTCCTCACGCAATGCGAGAAGGACGGCAAGTGGAACGATCTGCTCGAACTCTTCGAGTCGATCGCAGCGGCGATTCCTGATCGCGCGTCGACCTTCGAGCTGCAGAGGTTCGGCACCATGATCGGCCCTGCGAACATGTCTGCTGAGGGCTACGCCTACGGCAAGGAACTCGCGCTTCGATACGCAACCGATCTTCCCTCGCTGCGCACACTCGCGCGTACGACGCTGCACTCACCGCGGGTGCAGGTGCGCGACCTGGACTTCGCCTTCTCGATTGCCCGCGCCGCCGATGCGCTGGGTAAGGGCGAGGACGCGCGCGCCGCCGAGATCATGGCGTTGGCGTACTTCTCGAAGGGCGATCGCGAGCAGGCGGTCGTGCATCAGGAGCGCGCGATCCGTTTACAGGACAACGCGAAGCTCAAGCTGACCTTCGAGGCGCAGCTCGTGAAGTACCAGAAGGACGAGCCCAAGCCCGTGCCGTACACGCCCAAGCCAGCGCCCGCGGTGGCGACGCCGGGGCATGTGACGCCAAACCCAGCGACCCCTGAGGACACTGCGCCAGGTTCGGCAAGCGCGGCAGGCCCACATCTTGGGACTGCAGCGCACAGCGCGAGCGAGAGTGACGAGCGGGAGTGACGAGCAGGCTGGCGGTCACGACGGATAGACCGTCGTGTCGCGACTCTCACACGCCGGTGCTTCTCAAGCTCAGCCTTGCTAGAGGGCCTTCAATCTGCGGTAGATCGTGGCGGTGGAGACTCCCAGCGCACGGGCAGCAGCCGCAGGAGACCCGTTGTTCTCTGCAAGCGCCGCACGAATGGCGTCAGCCTCCATCGATGCGAGCATCTTGGTCTCTCCGACCAATGGAGCGACTCCGCCCTTCGGCGAAGGAGCAGCCGTCTGGCTCGCACTACTTTCGCCACGACCAGGTCTTTCGACGCGGCGGCATTCCGCAGGCACCATATGCCCGCGCACGACTGGCCCACGATTCGTGACAACGATCCGTTCGATCACATGACCCAACTGCCGCACATTGCCTGGCCAGTCGTACTCGGCGAGAGCTTGAAGCGCGTCGTCGTCGATCGAGTCGAAGTCGCGACCGTGGCGCGTGGACATCGTTTGCAGAAAACGGCGTGCAAGCAACTCGACATCGCCTTCGCGCTCGCAGAGATCAGGGAGTGAGAGTGGCACGACATTGAGTCGGTAGTAGAGATCGAGACGCAGCTTTCCTTCGCGCACCGCTTCCATCGGATCACGGTTGGTCGCGCTGAGGACACGCAAATCGGTCTTGAGGTCACCCGTGCCACCGACGCGCCGAATCGTGCGCTCCTGCAGGAAACGCAGGAGTTTGGACTGCAGGTCGAGCGGCATCTCGGTGATCTCGTCGAGGAAGAGCGTGCCGCCTTCGGCCTCTTCACAGGCGCCGATGCGTCGCTTGTCCGCGCCAGAAAATGAGCCTTTCTCGTGCCCGAAGAGCGTGGACTCCACGAGCTCAGTGGGAACGCCCGCCATGTTGAGGGCGACAAACGGTCCCTTCGCTCGCTTGCTTCGCTCGTGGATGGTCGAAGCAATGAGCTCCTTGCCCGTTCCCGTGGATCCGCAAATGAGCACACTCACATCGGTGGGCGCGACATTGGTGATGACGCGATAGACGGCGCGCATCGCGTTGGACGCGCCCACCACTTTGCCAAACCCGTTCTCGTCTTGTCCATCCGTGTACAGCGCGCTCGCGATCCGATTGAACTCGCACGCACGATGAAGCGTCGCGAAGAGTCGCTCTTCCGCGGGAGGTTTGGCGATGTAGTCGAACGCCCCTGCTTTGATCGCGCGCACCACGAGGTCAATCGATTGCTCCGCCGTGAGCAGCACGATCGGAACCGCGGGGGCCATCGCGCGGAGTTCGGGGATCTTCTCAATTCCGTCAACGCTTCCTAGATTTCGATCGAGAAGGACCGCGGAGTACTCGCGCGCGAGCACGGTCGGAATCGTCAAGCTGTGATCGGAGTGGTACCCGTGCCGCCGAAGGAGCGCTTGCGCCAGTGCGCCAAAGTCGGGGTCGTCGTCGATCACCAAGACCCACTCCTCAGGGGAACGCCTGAGGGAAAGCGAACGAACCGGCACCTGGGCTGAAGAGGCGGCGGATGGAATCGAGGGGGCCCTGCTCACACGAAGGATCCCTGTCCGCGTTGGTCTCGGAAGCCACCAAGGTGCTCCTCCCTGACTTCTCTTCCCGCGAGTCTTGCGGTCCATGTTCGGATGACGCCACCTCAACCCAGGTCCACCTATCGGTCCAAATTGGGAAACCAAGTAGGCGCTCTGCGCGGACCATGCGCTACATTCAGAACTTGCCCTGTATCTGTCGGGCCCCATGTTTCCCCTGTGCATCGGAGATCCCCTTGAAGACCAGCATCACTCTCGCCACGATCGCTTTCGCCAGTGCCGCCATCATGCTCGGCCAGATGTCCGCCGTGGCAGGAGGCAAGGGTGACGGTGGCGTCGCGGGCGGCTCGACCGACTGCAACACCGCCCCAGCACTTCTCCTTGGCGACAACGCGTTCAATACGAGCGCGTCGTCGGTCAGCCTCACGGTTGGTGCGGTCACAGGATGCACCGCCCACACGATGTTCAAGGTGAACTACTTCACCTTCACGCCCGCCGAGACTGGCAACTATGCCTTCACGACCTGCACGGGGACGACCTGGGACTCGCGCCTTTTGGTGATGACGACTTGTTCGCCCGCGAGTGGTGTCCTCGGTTGCAACGATGATTCGTGCGGCTTGCAGAGTTCGGTCACCGCGCCTCTCACTGCAGGCACGGCGTATCGCGTGGTTGTCGGCGGATTCGGATCGACCAACGGTGGCGCGGGAGTCGTCAATGTCGCGCTGAGTGGCGGCGGTGGCGGCGGCGGGAATGGCCCCGATGTGATCGTCGGCGCGATTCCAGACATCTCGAAGTACGGCTCGGTTGTTGTCGCAGGCCAAACCATCATGGCCTACGCGATTGGCACGACGAGCTGCAACATCGGCGACGCGCTCCTCGATTGGTTCGCGGCACCCGACAATCGACACCCCTTCATCACCCAGAACATCTACCGCATCAAGGGTGGACGCATCGAGCACATCGGTCTCGGTTGGGGCAAGCACGGTTTCACGGCGCTGCAAGGCGGCCTTTGCGGAACCTGCACTCCAAGCTCAAGCGGCACTTGGCTTGGCGTCGGTTGCTCCGATCCTTACAGCTCGGGCCTGAATGGAAGCCAATCTTCACTCGGAACGCGCACTGAGGTCAACGCGGCGACGGGCATCTTCCCCGGAACCCCCAACGCTGGCATGCCCGCTGCGCCCGCCACCATCGGCCGCCGCATTCAAGTGAACGCCAACGATCTCAATCCAGCGCTCAACGCTGGCGCGACCTATCTCGTCGAGGGTCAGTACATCCACCCTGGTGACGCTGCGAGCAGCAACGACGACAACAACGCCTCGTGGCGCACCGTCATCATCGGAACGCTCACCTCTGGCGCCTACGGGATGACATTTTCGGGAGGCACGATCCAGCAGCAGTCGGCGATCAGCGCCTGGCTCGCCGCCGACGCGACCGTCACCTTGGTCAACGCCGATGTCGTGAACGATGGACGCTTCATCCTCGGCTACAAGGTCACCAACAACGGCAACGGAACTTGGCACTACGAGTTCGCCGTGCAGAATCTGAACTCGCACCGCTCGGGCCGTTCGTTCTCCGTGCCACTGCCTGCGGGTGTGACGGCGACCAACCTTGCCTTCCACGATATTGACTACCACTCGGGCGATGCGTACGACCTCACCAACTGGTCAAGCTCGACCGCTGGTGGCGCGGTGACTTGGACTGGCGGAACCTTCGCCACGAACGCCAACGGCAACGCACTGCGCTTCTCGACGCTCTACAACTTCTCGTTCGACGCGAACGCTGCGCCGACCAAGGGACTCGCCACGCTCGGACTCTTCCGTCCGGGCAGCGCGGGCGATCCAAACTCGACGACCTTCGCGACGCTGGTTCCAGCGGCTCCGCAAGGCAATCCCGCCGATCTCAACAACGATGGCGCTGTGGATGCGAGCGACCTCGCGCTGATCCTGAGCAACTGGGGCGGCACGGGCGTCGGTGACATCGATGGCGACGGCTCGGTTGGTGCGACCGACCTCGCGCTCCTCCTTGGAGCGTGGGGCTGAGTCAACGCGAGGTTTGATCAACCGCGATCGATCAACCACAGGGACCCCAAGCAGCAAGCACCGCAGCGAGATCCTCGCCGTTGGTGATGCCATCGCCGTTCGCGTCTGCGTTCGGTGAGCCCCAGGCGCCGAGGAGTTCTGCAAGGTCCGACGCGCCCGTCGCGCCATCGCCGTCGAGATCGGTGGTGCAGCAGCCGATCGCGGCAGGGAACTCGCAGCCAAGCGCGATCGTGGTGCAGCGGAAGTTCGTGAACGCCGAGCGCGTGAGATCAAGCGCACGAACATTGTCACAGACATCGACGATGCCAGTGGGTGTCCCTGCCCAAGTCTGTTGCGGCGATGAGAAGCGCGGCACACGCGCGCCCGGCGGGTAGGCCATGATGGTGCGGTAGTCGACGCCGTCACTTCCAACAAACCGATGACCCATCGCGTCAGGGAAGATCCCGCCTTGGTGCGCGCATCCGCCGCCATCACCAATGGCATGACAGCAACCCATGTTGTGTGCGAGTTCGTGAGTGAAGGTGCGGTTGGCGAAGCAACCAAGTGCGGTGACGCTGAAGCCGCTCGGTGCCTGTGCAACATCGACTTCCTGCAGGATCCACGCCACTCCGCAGGAAAGCGGGCTGTCGGCGCGCACCATCGCCACGAGATCGGCACCCGCGGCGTCGCGCAGCGCGTGGACCTCGTCGATCACGCCATCGGCTGTGTTGGAGAGCCTGACGAGATCAACCGAGAGATCGCTGCTGTCTTCTGCGAAACCAACGAGACGACTGCATCCCACCATCCGCGCGGTAAGCGCGATGTTCGATCCTGCGTAGGTGGCGTTGGCATCACCAATCGCCCAAGCGATTTCGTCTTGCAGCGCACTCTCCAAACCCGCTTGCGCGACGGCCGCGTCGGTGTAGACCACGAGGATGTCGACCACGGTGCCGTCATCGCACGGAGCGCCGGCAATCGAACCTTCAGCAGACGCTGGCAGCGGCGGCGCCACGAGATCAAGCGCGTCACAGCCGCAGGGAAGATCGAGATTCGCGTCCTCGACGCGAGCGATCGAGACGCCGCGCTCCCGACTGCGCAACACCGTGCGTAACGAACTGTCGTTGTAGAGCGCGCCAGTCAAACGCCCATCACGCAGAAAGAGCGACGCGTGCAGGGCGGGCGACGAGGGATGGATGAACTGCATGAACACGCCGCCCTGCAGCAGACTGCGGTGCGTCAGGACCAACGGATCTCGATCCTTGCTTGCGCCTGCAATGGCGGCAGGGAGTGCCGCGCCGAACTTCAACTGTTGGAAGGATGCGGGATCGAAACGCACGACCCGATCTCGATCCTCGCCTGCATCGGGACTGCACTCCGCGAGAACGGGAGTGACTCCGAGTAACAGACCCATGACAACGCCGACGAGCGCAGCGCGCTTCGTGAGGAAGACCAGTGGTTCCAAGTTGGAAACTCCAGGATCTGGCGCCCCTCCGCCTGCTCCTACGACTCCGCGATGCACGGACGCATCACCGCGGACTCGCCGTGACAACGCCACGCTGTTGCTGCCTCGCTCACCGAGCAAGCCCAAGTGGGGCATCTACCTTCGGTGGCGCGGTGTGAGTTGCCAGGGCTCACGGACACGGCCCCCACTCGCTGAGCATCTGCGCAGCATCCATCGCATTCACGAACCCGTCGCCGTTCAGATCGCCCCACTCCGATCCCCATGCTTGCAGCAGCAACGCAAGATCAATCGCACTGACGGACCGATCTTGATTCAGATCGGACGGGCAACACGCGGTGCACGCTTCCTGCGCCGCCGCGACGCACTTCGCGTCCCATGCAACTTCGCAGCAGCGCGCATCGCTCGCGCAGACCAGTGCGCAACAGACACTGTCGTTGCAGCCCGGGTTGGTGTGTTCAGCGCAGCAACTTCCTGCCAGTGCGCCACCGCAGGTTTCGACGCACAGCTGTGTCGCGGCCGCTGCGCAGGAAAGGTCCCATGCCGCGCTGCAACACGCGGGATCACTCACACACACCGCAGAGCAACACGCTGCATCGTTACAGGCAGGCATGGTGTGGGCCTCAAGACACAAGCCCGACTGCGGGTTTCCGCACACCGCACAGAGTGTCGAAGCGCTTGCAACACAGTCAGCGTCCCAGCCGGTTTCGCAGCAGCTTGGATCGACCGCGCAAACCGTCGCGCAGCAAGTTGGTTCGTTGCAGTAGGCGGTGCCGTGGGTCACGAAGCAGGAGTCGGTTCCTTCCGACCCGCAGGAAAGGCACGCCGTGCGTGCCAGCGATGCGCAAAGCCCATCCCAGCTCGCGTCGCAGCAAAAGGCATCGATGGCGCAGACCTCCACGCAGCAGACTGCGTCGCTGCATCCTCGATGAGTGTGGTGCATCAGGCAAGATCCCGCAGCGGGTTCGCCGCACCCTGAACAGAGTGCCAGTGCCGCTTCGACACAGGGCGCGTCCCAAGCGCTGGTACAGCAATGCGCGTCGATCGCGCAGACCGCCGCGCAGCAGGCGCCATCGCCACAACCAGGAGTTTCGCGGGACTCAAGGCAGGATCCGCTTCCGCCACAGGAAAGTGGACCGTCAATCGCGCAACGAAAGTTGGTAAACGCGAGTTTGGTTTCGCTGATCGCCCGCGCGTTGTCGCGCGTGGCCGAACCCGTTGCGGCACCCATCCACAAAACGCTTGGCGAACTGAAACGCGGCGAACTCGTGCCAGGCGTGTAGGCCATCACGGTTCGACAGAGCGTCCCGCCCTGCTCGTAGAAACGATGGCCCGTCGCGTAGGGAAAGACTCCGCCTGCGGCGCAGCCTCCACCATCTTCAGGCGCGTGACAGCAGCCCATGTTGTGTCCCAATTCGTGGGTGAAGGTCGTGTTGCCAATGCAATCGGCGGACACCACTGAGAAGCCGTTCGCAGCCGCGCCCGCTGTGTTGTCCTCAAGAATCCACGCGATCCCGCAGGCGTCGCTGTTTCCGCTTCGAATCAGCGCCACGAGATCGGCTCCGACGGTGTCGCGCAGCGCGTGCACCTCATCAAGGCGTCCATCGGTGCGCTCCGTGAGCAGCATGAGGTCGATCGCCATCGTGTCATTGCTCTCGTGGTAGCCGTGCACGGGAAGCGCGCCAACCAACCGCGCGGTGAGCGCGATCCCACTACCCGCGTAGATCTCGTTGGAGTAGGCGATGAGCCAGGAGATCGAGTCGCGCAACGCCGCTTCGTCACCAATCTGAGCCACCGCCGCGTCGGTGTACACGACGAGGACATCAACGACGGTGCCGTCGTCGCACGCACCTGCAACGCCACCGTCGCCCGCGGGGATTGCAGGTTGCCCGAGCATGTCGCGCCCCGTCGTCAGACACGGAAGATCGTGCGCCTCGTCTTCAACGCGCAAGGCACTGAGCGCTGGCGCCTCACTGGACACGACCACGCGCATCCCCGCCCCGCTCTCGATGGTTCCTGTCAGTCGATCGTTTCGCAGAAAGAGCGTGGCGCGAGCAGCTTCGTTGCCAGGTTCCGCAAAGACATAGAGGACGCCTCCGTCATGGCTGCTGCGCGAAGTAAGGAGCATTCCCCGCATCGATCCGCCGCATACGCCGAGGCGCTCGATGCTGAGAAGTTCGCGCGGCATCGGTGCGGATGGACCAAGCGCGGTGAACGCCGCAGGATCAAACTCCAGGGTTTCGCCTGATAGACCGAGGATGTTGTTCGCGTTGGCCGCAGCCGATGCGACAACGAAACTCGCCACGATGACGGCGAGTGAGGCAAAGCCCACCATATGGAAACTCCGATGCAACGACCGATTGATGCCTGCGAGTGCCAGCGCACCTTGGACAACGCGGTGCTACCTGTCATCGCCACGCCTTCGCTGCGACGCACGTCGCAACCTTGCGGACGATGCGCGATGGCGCGTGGCCTTTCAGTTCATCGATGATTCGAACGCATGTTGGGGACATCTGCGACCACACGCTCGCGTGTGGTGCGTGGCTCGCGTGCGCATCACGGAACCATCGCGCAGGAACGATGCTGCACCGCGCAACTCCTGCACGCCGTGAAGCCGATTCTCACGATCGCGCGCTTAGAAGTTCACTTGCCAACGAAGTCCGACTGCGTAGTCGACACCCGCCGTGTAAGAAGTGTTCACGATGTCGCCGTTGGGCAAGTAGTCGGAGCGATAGACCGTCTGAATCTCGGGATTCAGCAGGTTTTTGGCCTGGAAGAACACACTGAACTGCTCGCCAATCTTCTGCTGCAGCGTGAAGTTCAGCGTGCCAAACGGCAGCGCATAGATGCTCGGAACGAAGTTTCCCGTGTCCATGCCCGCGCCAGTCTGCAGTGTGTCACCGACGACGGTGTAGAAGATGGACGCCTGCGTACCGAGTGGCTCCCACTCGTAGGAGATGTTCGCGTTGAGCAAATACTGCGGTGCGCCCGTCATGTCACGGGTCGTCACCTCAAAGCCAGCCTGCTCAAAGACCGCCTGCTCGGACTCAGGAAGCGTGACCTCCGAGGCGATCGAAGTCGCGTTGAATCCCGCAGAAAGTCCCGCGAGATCTTCGTGCAGCTCGCGACCTTGCACACGGACCTCAAACTCAAACCCGAGCAATTCGCCGCGCGGGTAGTTGATCGCCGAGGTGTAGACGAAGCCCTGTGGCGCCTCAAACTGCGCGTACTCGATGGTGTCGACAACCGACTTGTAGAACAGAGAGCCAGAAACCAGCCAACCTGGATGCGGCGTGTAGTCGAGCCGCACATCAAAGTTGTCGAGCTCGGCCATACGCAGCTCAGGATTCCCGATGAAGATCGGCCCGCCGAGATACTCCTGTTGCAAGACGGGCGTGAGCTCGCGGAAGGTCTGACGCGCCACCGTCTGCGCGACGGCCGTGCGCAGAACGATCTCCTCGGTCATCTGCCACTGCGTCGACAACGACGGCAGCGCGCGTTCTTCGTTGAAGTCGACATTGGCCGCATCAGGGTTGCCCGCGAAATCCACGGGAACCAAGGCTCCAGGCGGAAACCACACCGCGTCCTCTTCGCCGTGCACGGTGGTCGAGAGCGAAGTCGACTCGAGTCGCACACCAGGAATGAGGTTCCAGTCCTCGCCGATCGGGAGATCCGCCATGACATAGAGCGCGCTGATGCGCTGCTCGCCGTCGTAATCGACATCGAAGGTCGAGTCGTAGATCGGATGATCTTCCTGCGGAAAGTGCGCGCTCCACGGATCGTCCCAGCCACCGATGTAGAAAGTGTTGGGGTCGCTCGCGCGATTGCTGTAGGTGTCCTGGTGGTACGAGCGGTTCACCTCGTCGTGAAAGATGCCTGTCTTGAGGTAACCCAAGCGCTCGGAAGCCGTCTTGAACGGGAGCTTCATGTTGACTGAGATCTGCTCGCTGGTCTCCTCGATCGACTGCGTGATGTGCTGCACCCAGCCGAGATTGATGTTTTCTGCAGGCGTGTACGGCAACCAAATGCCTGGCAGCGACGGATCGATCGCATCGGAGGGCGGCAGCCAGATCGAAGCAAACTGCGTCTTGTCGGGCTGGCTCCAAGTGGCGGTGTTCGACGAGAGCGTCCAATCAAGGATCGGCGCCTCAAATGCACCGAATCCTGTGTCCGCGGCCAGCGTGTGCTCACCCTTGAGGATGATCGACTCGGTGGTGGTCTCGGTGTAGTCGAGCGTCTCGAGGCGCTGGTACGGCGACGCAAAGAGCAGCTCGTTGTTCGCCGTGCTGCTCGGATTGTTCACATCGTACGGAGGCAGCGGACCGAGGCCGAAGAACGACCAATCGAAGGTCGGCCCGCAGAAGTACTCCTTGCCGCGCGTGTTGGTGGCGAGCGTCGTCGTCGACTGCGAGAGATCGGTGTAGAGATAGGTGAGCCCAATGCGTGTCGTCTCCGTCTCAAGTCCTCCGCTGGCGAGTCCGCCCCACTGCACGCTCTCGGAGCCTTGCTCGACATCGAGCAAACTCGACTGAAACTGACCTTGGCTCGGTGTGCCTTGTCCGAATTGCGGAACAACACCTTCGGTTGGCGTGATCCACCACGAGTCGTTCTTGCCGTTGTTGAAGTAGGAGCTGTCGCGCTCGTAGAACAAGCTCGCGAACCCGCCAACCTTGACGCCTTCATCAAGCTCCCACTTGCCGCCGCCCGAGACCGACCACTTGTACTCCAGCCCAGGCGCGTCACCGCGCGAGGCGCCGACAGGATTCGACCAACTGCTGCCGATGAGATCGAGCGGAATGCCCGCGCCTTCGTACTGTCCCCACTGCCCGAGGCTCGAGCCTTGGTAGGAGAGAAAGTCGTTGCCCGCGCTCTTGACCTGCGAGTTGTAGCCCGTCTGAAACTTGAACTGCAGCGAACTCTCGTCAGGGATGTCCTTGAGATCAATGTTGACCGCGCCGCCCGACGCGTCACCTTGTTGGTCGGGCGTGAAGGTCTTACTCACCTGCACCGACTGGATGATCGCCGATGGAAACTGATCGAGCTGCACAGCGCGACGCTTGGCATCCGAGGTCGGCAGGCGCACGCCGTCGAGTTGCGCGCTCACATACCGATCGGGAAGTCCGCGCACGACGGCAAACTTGCCGTCCTGCACCGTTGCGCCAGACACGAGCAACAGCGCTGCGGCGGCATCACCTGCACCAGCCTTGGCCATCATGTCAGCGCCGATGGAATCGAGGAGTTGCGGACTCTCAAGGCGAAGCTCGAGGAGCGACGCCTCTGAGCCACCGAGCTCAAGCTCCTGCACCACGACTTCGTCCATGTCTTGGAACTCACCCGCGAGCTGCGCATCAAGATCCGTCAGACGACCTTCGCCGATCAGCACATCCTGCTTGACTTGCCGAACGAATCCGTCCTTCACGATCGTGACGGTGTAGCGGCCAGGCAAGAGATCATTGAAGACGAAGTTGCCTTGGTCGTTCGTGGTGACCTTGAGACCGTTCTCCACAATCGTGATCGTGGCACCCGTGATCGGAGCGGAAAACTCGCGATCAAGGATGACGCCGCGCAGCGAACCCGCCTGTTGCGCCAAGGCGGTCGAGGTCAGGATGAAGACAACACAGGGAGTCGTCCAAAGGGCGCGGGTGAGGTTCATAGTGGACTCGGCGTCGGAAAGTGTCGGCGTCGGGTTGGTGCGTGGTGTGTCGAGGACGCGATGCGTTCAGGCTCAGCGCCGCGACTTCGCGATGCGCTCCACTTGCTCGAGGTAGCGCGCCACGTCTTCACGCGGCTTGAGTTCTTGTGCTTGGCGAAGCAGTGGAATCGCGTCAGCAAAGCGCGACTGGCGCACGGCGATCTGCGCTTGGCGCACCTTCGCGCTCGCCGCGAATTTCTCGATGCCCGCCGCGCGCTCGTAGGCGAGCATCGCCTTCTCGACATCGCCATCCTTGCCCGTCGAGGAGTAATGCTGAGCAAGCAACATGAGCGCCTCGCCGTCGAGTGGATCAAGCTTGATGATCTCTTCGAGCATCGCGGCGCTCTCATCGCCTCCTTGACCAGTCGCCATGGCAAGCCGCGAGTCGAGTTTGAGTATCGCGCGAAGGTCCGCAGGTTCGATCGTGTCTTTCTTTGCAGCGCGAATCGCACTGACCAGTGCGCGCGCCTGCGTCATGCCGCTGCGAGCGGCAAGTTGCTCAGCTGAGCGCATCGGACGCGCGATCGGCTGCTCCCGATTCAGCGCCATTGCCCGCGCGTACGCGGCGTAGGCGAGGTCAGGCAAACTCTCGGTGAGGTAGATGTCGCCAAGGGTGTAGAGACTGTCGAGGGTCGACTGGCCGAGTTCATCCATGGCCTCAAGGTTCATCGCTGCCTTGAGCGGCTGGCGCATGCCGAGGAAGGTGTGCGCTTGCAGCATCCAGAACTCAGCCTTCGTTGGATAGTTGGTGATGAGTACATCAAGGAGCGCCGCGGCGTCATCAAACTTGCCCTGCTTGAACACGCAGCGCGTGAGGCCAAGTCGCCACTCCACATTGTCGGGCTGCAAGAGCAACGCGTTGCGATACGCGCTTTCGGCGGGCTGAAAGTCCTGCCGCGAAGCGTGGGAGAAACCCAGCAATCCGTAGGAGTAGGGATCGGCGCCGCCGAGTTCGATCATGCGATTGAATCCCGCGATCGCTCCCTCGAAATCGTTGTTGCGCACACTGATGAGGCCAATGTTTCGAAACGCGCGTCGGAAGGTGGGGAACTTCTCAACCGCCTTGCGAAACGACACCAGCGCGTCCACCAGCTTGTCCTGCTGAAACAGAATGCCACCAAGCGTGTAGTCGAGAATCGGCGAGCAGTCGGGCTTCATCGCCTTGCGAAGCTCCGCTTCCGCCGTCGGCAAGCTCTCCGCCATCAAGGGGCGCACGCGCTCGAGCACGGCGACCTCTTCCTTGGTGACGCGCGGCTCGATCTCGGCGTTCACGCCATAGCCAGCGACAAACTGCTTCTGAAAAGTCGGATCGTTCCAGATCTTGGTGAGCTCCTCGCTGCGAAACGCGATAGCCGAACGGTTCGCAGCGTCGTCGACCGCGGCCGTTGCCGCGCAGAGGAATGAACCGTTCAAGAGTGTGCCGACGAGGACGATGGTGCGGAGATTCATAGGGTTGCAACCTTGGACTGCGAACTGCCTGTTCACCGTGACTGAAAGCGCACGCCAACGCGCATGCGGCAAGCGACGCGCTGGCCGCCCTTCACACCAGGCTCAAACTTCCACTGCCGCACCGCTTCGAGAGCTGGCTTCTCAAACGCGGGATGCGCGGACTTCTCGATGCGCGGGCTCTGCACGCGGCCCGCGCTGTCGACGATGAAGATCACCGTCGCGACGCCTTCGACCTTCTTGCCGCGGAGTTCAGCGGGGTAGTTGCCCGCGGTCTGGTAGACGGCGCGTGGGCCTTGATCGATCTCGCTCAGGCTGAACGCCTCTTCGAGTTTCTCTTCGCTGATTCCACCTCTTTTCCCGCTGCCGCCGATGACGCCGCCCGAGTTGAAGTCCATCACGGCCGCGAAGTCGCCGCCTCCACCACCCACGCCGTTCAGCGCCTGTTCAATCGCGGCAAGGCTCGCCTCGGCGAGCGCAGGTGCGCTGTTGACGGGCGCGGCTTCGAGCGTTCGCACGATTTCGGCGGCGTCGGGAATCTCTTCGGGCTCTTCCTTCAGTTCCTCGACAACCTTCTCTTCGTCGGGCGTCTGCTCATCCTTGGGCTTCTCTTGCTCGGTCTCGCTGAGCAATTCAACATCGCGCGCCGCGCCGTTGCCTGAATCGTCGTGCGTAAAGAGAATGCCGCCGAAAGTCAGGAGGAGAACATGAAGGATCACGGCGCCTGCGATGCCGAGGATGGTTGCGAAGTTCATCGATGCGCCTCGTTCACTTCTTGTCCGTGTTGATGCCGACTTTGGCGATGCCGATTCGGCGAACCTCATCGAGCACGACGACGACATGTTTGAAGTCCGCACCCGCATCGGCGTTGATGACGCACTTGGGGTCTTTGGCCTGGGTCTTGTAGGTTTGAAGCTTGAGTGCGAGTTGCGCGGGCGTGATCTTCTCCTTGTTGAAGAAGACCTCACCCTTGTCGTTCACGCTGAGCGTCACCGTCTTATCCATCTCCGATTGATCGCCAAGCGAGGTCGAAGTCGACGCGGTGGGCAATGCGACTTGCACACCTTGGTTCTTCGTCATCGAGAGCGACACCATGACGAAGGTGGCGAGCAAGAAGAAGATGATGTCAATGAGCGGGATGATCTCGAGGCGCGCCTTCTTGCGTTTGCCTCCGCCACCAGAGGATCCACCAGCCATGGCTCAGGCCCCCCCAGCGGTTGCGGCGACCGCGACGCTTGGTTCGGGAGATCCATGCGAGCGCGCAGGCGCGTGCTCGCGATGACTGTGACTTGCCTTGCCGTTGTCAGGATCGACGAGCAAGCGAAGCTGCGCCGACGCCGCGCCGATTTCGTTCTCGATCTCTTCGATCTTGGCGTTGAGGTAGTTGAACGGCAAGAGACAGGTGATGGCCACACCCAGCCCCGCGGCGGTCGCGATGAGCGCTTCGGCGATACCACCCGTGATGGCGCCTGGCGAACTCAGGTCGCCGCCGATGACTGCGAACGAACCCATCATGCCCGTCACGGTGCCAAGCAAACCGAGGAGCGGAGCAAGCGTGATGACCGTGTCCAACACCGCGATCCCTCGACGGAAACGCTTGAGCGCGCGCGCTTGAGCAAACGCCAACGCATCAGTGAGCGACTGGTCGCGGTGCTCGAGTGCGTAGCCGAGCGTGGTGACGATGCAGTCCTTGGACTTGCGTGCGATGTCGATCGCGGCGTTGAGATCCTTCTTCTCGATCGCGCCAAAGAATCGGCTCTGCGCCTTGCGATCTCGCTGTCGCTGTTCATTGAGAAGGAAGAACACGCGCTCCAACACCACCGCCAGCGCGAGAATCGACGCCAAGAGAATCGGCCACATGATTGGGCCGCCCTTGATGAAGATGTGCACGAGGTTGGTCTTCTGCACCAGCGCCTTGAGCGCGCCACCGCGTGACGGATCGAGTGCGAGCGTTCCTTCGCCTGAAGCGATGAGCGCGCCGACGGTTGGTTCCAGCGAACCCTCGAGCGGGCGAATGAGTGGCTTGTCGGAACCTGCCTGTGGAATCGCCAGGCCAGCCGCGCCGCTGGTCGCGCGAAAGAGCGCCACGGGACCGATCATCGCGAACTGACCTTCAGCAACCGTGCCGAGCATGTCAACGCCGACACCCGCGAAGCGCGTGCCGCCGACGACATCGAAGGCGCGCTTGATCGAGCCGTCGACGAAAGTCGTCTGCCGCTCAAACCGCTGCGGCAGCGTGAGCGTGGTGTTCTGCAACGCGTCTTTGGCCGAGGTGATGGCCGCGCCGACAACTTGGAGTTCGACGGGGTTGATCTTGGTCTCGAAGTTGCGCGCGTACTCGTCGAGCAGATTGCCCACATAGGTGAGCTCATCCTGGCGCGCCTTGAGTTCAAGGCGAATACGCGCCATCTCTAACGCGCCCTCGTCGACCACGCGGGTGGTTCGATCGTTCTCCTTGCGAAGCTCGGTCACGCTCTCTTCGAGCGTCGTGAGTTGCTGGGAGAGCGGAAGCTTTTCGGCGGCGACCTGCTCGCGAAGCGCATTGAGCTCCGCGATGCTCTTGCTGAGTCGCTCGTCGGCGCTTTGCGCAACCTTGGTCAGCACCTTGGTGGTCGTCGGATCAGGAGACTGCGCGCGCACGCCGCTCGTGAGAGCGGTCGCGGTGACCAACGCGGCAAGAAGTGAGAGGCGATGCATCGTGTTCATGGGAGATTCACTTGATGTTCACGGGAAGCGGAACGAAGTCGGGGACCTGCTTGCCTTGGATGATTTCGAGTGCGGTGAGAATCGCGTTGGCCGCACCTGGTGCGGCTTCCCACTTCCAGCCCTCCGCCGTTGGACGACCGATGCCCGCCACGCCACGCGGCGAGATGTAGTAGGCCTGCGCGAGTCCGACATAGAGACATTGGACTTCGGCGTTGGTGCCGTCGGGCAGTGCACGAACTTCGTACACGACGCTGAGCTCGCTGTTGGCCTTGTTGATCTCGTTCAGAATGCCAAGGACATTCTGGAAGCGCTCGGCGACCGAAACTTTGGTCGTGGCTGAATCGTCGGGCAGACGCGAGAAGAGCGGCGCGAGCTTGAGGCGCACCGGCTCAGGAATCATCGGCGCGATGGTCTTGATCTGCGCCTCCATCGAACCAACGGCAGCAATGAGTTGGCTGGCGGTTGCTTGAAGCTGTTCGCGCTCAGCGGCGAGCCCCGCGAGAGTCTTACTTGACTCACCGACATTCGCCTGCGCTTGCGCGACGCGCTCCTGCAGCCCCGTCACCTCCTTACCGATGAGCTCGATGCGGCCGTTGAGGATCTCCTTGCCCTGCGTCCACTCGTGTCGCTCACGACCGATGAGTTGCTGGGTTTCGATCCACTTCCCCATCGTCACGCGCGTCTCTTCGAGCGTCGGCTCGGAGCCTCCGTCTTGGTTCGGTGCCAGCGCGACGAGCGGAAGGCCGATCGCCACCGCGAGCGCGCCGAGACGCGAGGCACTTCCAAGTTGGCACTGGAACGCCGAGACAAAGTGGCGCGAGGAGGGATGACTGATCGTTGAAGAGTGGCGTGGGGTCGGCTTGGCAATCATGGTGTGTCGCGCTCCGATTATTCAGAAGGCGCACAGTAGGAATGCTCACTTTGCCCTTGGCAAACATCTGAACAGCGTTGCGTGAAGACGATGTGTGGATCGTGTCAAGAGGCACGCGCCGCGTCCTCAGGTTCACCAAGGCGCAACAAGACCTTCACGAATCGCCGCAAGCGCATCGCGCGTCGCCGCGTCAGGCTCGACGCCTGAGCGCGATATGGAGATGGCCGTCTGCACGAGGTCGTCAGTGCGTGGTCGCGCATTCGGATTGACGATGCCCTCGCGCAGCGCTTGCGCGTACACGCGACGCGCACTCGTCTTGTCACCGACTGCGGCGTAGCCCTCGGCCAGCGCGCGCAGAGGTCGAGCGCGAGCGATGTCGACGATGCGATCTCGCGCAGCCGCGAAGATCTCTTCTCCATGCAGGAGGCTCTTCGTAGCTGCATCGAGATCAGCCGTACTTGCGAGACGCGCTTGCGTCGTCGCGATCAAGGCGACTTGCACGACTTGGTCGTCAGCCATCCAGGTGCCTGCAGCCAGCTGGGACTCCGCCTGGCTGATGAACGCGCGCGCGGCGTCGAGGTCACTTTGCCGCCGCGCGATGTCGGCCATGCGCAGCAGAATGTCGATGCGCACTTCCAACGGCAATTGCGCGTTGGCGAGGGCGACGGCCGCTTCGACGCGCGCTCGCCGCGCGGGTTCCTTGAAGGTCGCTGGATAGAACTCAAGGCAGATCTCCACGGCGTTGCGCACGAGATCGAAGTTCTTAGTCTTGAGCCAGTCGTCGAGCGCAGTCATCTGCGCGTCGAATCCGACCTCAGGTGCGCGGGCAGCGCGTGCGGCCGCGACCTTGCCCATTTCAGGTTCGCCGACGCCTTGCTCGAGCCGCGCGGCTTCACTCTCGTCGCCGATCCAGGCGTAGGCGCGGGCCACCATCACTTGGATTCTCTCGCGCTGCCAATCGAGCTGCGTTTGAGCAAGAGCCAACGCCTGCTTTGCGAGCACTCGTGCGTCATCAACTCTGCCAGCTTTCGCTTCTTCGAGTGCCACGGCCGCCAGCAAGGCACCGCGACGCCAGCCTTCAATACTCCGCGCGCGTTCTGCAGCGCGGGACGGAAGGTCCGCGTCAAGCAAGGCGAGCCCCACCGCTTCCTGCAGCCGCGCGCGATCTCGCGCGTGGGCAGCGCTCTGCATGCGATCGGCGGATTCAAAGGCGAAGTCCAAGAGCGTTTCACGCCAAGGCGCTTCCACCACGGCTGCTTGCGTCGCGGTTGATGCCTGTACCGCCGGTGCGAGCGGCTGCGGACAACCACTCTGAAGAACGGCGACCTGGGCAAGAACGAGAAGTGAGATCAGTTGCATGGTGAGTCGTGAGTAAGAGAGAGAACACTCAAGGCGCTCGGCGGTGCCAATGCAACCGCCGAGCGCCAGGTGTTCAAGCATGCGAGTTCCGTACTCTCGCCTGCAGTCGAGTGCTTACGGGCAGGTGCCCCAGCCGTTGAGGAGGAGAGCGAGGTCGGGTGCACCGACGATGCCGTCGGCGTTCAGGTCGGCCGTGGTGTTGCCGGCGCCCCACTCAGAGAGGATCTGCGCGAGGTCGGTCGCGCTGACCGCGCCGTCGCCGTTGAGGTCACCGATGCAAGGAGCCGCGATGACGCAGCCACCTGGAGGAGCGACATTCATGCCGTACGCATCAGCAGCAGTCCAACCGCAGAGCCAGTTCTCCGTCGGGCCGAAGGCGCCGCGATAGGAGACGGGGCTGAAGAAGCCGTCGTTGGGCGCAGTACCGTTGGACTGCACCGCATCGTTGGCTGCGCGCGGATCAAGCGCAATGACGGGCTTGACTGCGAGCGTGATGGTTGGATTCACCACTGGACCACGGGTGATCGCCGCGATTGGGAGCGTCGTGGCCGTGACATTGGAGTTGCCCTTGGCGCGCACGCCGCGGAGGTCAGCCTCGGTGTAGGCCGCGGTGTTGATGTTGTTGTAGAAGACCGAGTCCTTGATCTCGTTGAGATTGCCGCTCGTCTGCGACTGGTAGAACGACGCAGTGTTGGCAGGCGCGTTCACGGTCGGATAGGTGTTGAACGGCGTGGTCCAAGTGGCAGCCCAAGTATGGGTGCCGTTGAAGCCGTAACCAGCGCCACCGTCGCCGTCGATGTTGTCGTTGGCCACGAGCCTCTCGCCGAGGTCCATGAAGATCGACTGGCGGATCTGCGAGCGCGCGTTGTCGCGGTAGGCGACGCCGTGGTCGCCACCGTTCGAACCCGTTGCGTTCGATCCGTTGTTGCCGATGACGGTCATGTTGTACATGACGCTGGTGCTGACAGGCTGGTAGTCGGACTGCTCAGCGCCGTCCATCTCGATGCAGTTGTCGCCAACGCCCGAGCCTTGCGCAGCGTTGGCCGCGTAGCCCTGCACGATGAGACCGAACTGCACCTTGCCGCGCCAACCCTGATCGATGTCAAGGCTGTCGTCGCCGATGTTCCAGATCGAGATGTACTGAAGGTTGACCGTGCCGCCCCAGATCTCGATGCCGTCGTCGACGTTGTTCATGATCTCCATGTGATCGATGATCGTCTCTTTGCCAACGCCGCCGAGCGAGAGACCGTTGAGCTCGTTGTTGAGGCCGATGACCTTGCCGCCGTAGCGGAACGAGCAGAACGCGAGCGTGCCGCTGTCGTCGAGATCGTTGCCACCGCCGTAGAGAACATTGGTGTCGCCGGGAACCGCAGCAGTGAGACCTTCCATGGTCGCGATGTTGTTCGCGTTTGGAGCGGCCGTATTGGTGACGACGGCGTTCTCGCTGATGTACGCGCGACCCATGATCGTCAGGTTGCCCCATTCATTGCAGACGGGGCGCCAGGTGCCCGACTTCGGGTTGCCCGCAGTCCAAGTCGCGGTGTCGTTGGTCGAGGTGAAGATGATCGGCTCCTCTTGGGTGCCGACGGCGTTGATCTGCGCGCCGCGAGTCACCGCAAGCGAACCACCGAGTCCGCTGGTGGAAGCGATGATCGTGCCTGGTTCGATGGTGAGCGTGGCGCCAGGGAGCACATAGATCTGCGTCTGCAGGTTGTAGGTGTTGCCCTTGGTCCAGGTGGTGGAGCTGGTGATGTTGGCCGAAACAAGGACTTCGGCGGCGAGCGCGTGGGTGGAGAGCACAGTGGTGGAGAGCACAGTGGCTCCCGCAAACGCAACGACGATGGCAAGATTGGTCTTCATGGGAATGGGGTCTCAAGGGGTACGGCACGCAAGACACTTCGAGAAGCGATCAAACCTGCTGCGGTTCTTCGCAGCGTCACCAACGACACGATCGTGGTGCGGTCTCATCGCCATCGAATCCTCGCACCCGAGCGTTCATCGCCCGTGTGCGCTGCGTGATCCTCGGGCGCAGATTCGGTTCAGAAACGAATCGCTCTCTTGGATCAGGCGAGTGGCAGGCTAGAGGTCGATTGTTTGGATGCTGTGTAGAACGCGTGTGGGCTCGGTAGCGACTTGGGCAAGAACTCGCGCTCTGCCGCGGCGCGCCAAATGAACAGCGGCCCCGCGCAGACGAATTCGCGTCCGCGCAGGGCCTCCGTGTCTCTCGATGATGGTGCTCAGACCTCGCTCAACGCCAACTGTTCAGAATGATGGCGAGATCGCCACCATCGACCAGTCCACTCTCGTCAAGGTCATACGGCGGATAGTGCACGCCCCATGTGGCGAGGATCTCCGCGAGATCCGCGCCGTTGATATGTCCATCGCGATCAAAGTCCGCAGCAAAGATGGCCAACTCGCGCCGCCCGTAGATCAAGCCGCTCTGCGAAGGCACGGCTGCTTCGAGGAACATCGTGAACTCTGCATTGAAGAACGCTGCGGTCGTGTCGCACGAGCCTGACCATTGCGGCGCGCCGTTGTTGGCCTGCCAGCGGAAGTCGTAGAGCCGAATCACCGCAGCGCTGTTGTTCATGCGCGCCAGTGCGGTGTGCGGCGTCGAGCCGATCGGTGGCGGACTCTTACGGAGAAACTGCGCATCGGCAGCAAGCGTGCCGCGCGGCGCGTAGGCCGCGGAGATCGTCACGGTGTTCGTGACACCGACCACGACGCGCACCGTACGCAGCATGCCTTTGACAGGCTCGAGCATGACGATGTCGAGGATGAGCGATGGTGCCTGACGCGCAGCGCGCGCGCGCAGAAAGCGCCAGCCTGGTCCGAGCGCAATCTCTGCCGATTGAATCGCTGCGGACATCTGCACCGCCGTAGCGCGCGCCACTGGTTCGCCTTCAAATCCATCGGAGAGTCGAACGCCCGCAATCCCATCGATGGCGAGCACCGCGAGATCGTTGAATGCA
Source organism: Planctomycetaceae bacterium (assembly GCA_947490615.1). Classification (GTDB taxonomy): domain Bacteria; phylum Planctomycetota; class Phycisphaerae; order Phycisphaerales; family SM1A02; genus QWPT01. The sequence continues at coordinate 29,810 of CANLHK010000012.1, forward strand.
GCGGTCTGCACGAGGACTGTGTTCGTGGAAGTGAGCGCGACCGAAGTCACATGGCTGAGCGGTCGCGCGAGAGCCGTCGCCGCAAGTTGCGCTGCTTGCCCCGCGGTCACGGTGCAGAGGTGCAGCCGCGGCAGAACAGGAATCAATTCAAGGCGCTGCAGTTCGGTGAGCGCGTCTCCAGCAACCGCGGCGGGAGCTCCCGTCAAGGCGTCGATCTCAACATGCCAACCGAAGTCAGGCTTGTTGCTCGGACCAAAGACCACGCACATCATGCGCAGCGTGAGTGGATCGATTTCGTAACCCACATGCGTGACCCGCAGTTCGGGAACGAAGGAATGTGCGATCGCGACGGCGTTGTCGAACGAGATGTACTGCGCCGACGCGGTTGTCGTGACCGACAGGCACAGCGCGGCGAGCGCGCGAATCGTGCGAACGATGTTCATGGTGACCCCTGAGAAACAGCGATGGTTCAAGACGCTTCAGAAGCACGAGGGCACGGCGCCAACGCCGGCAAGACGATCAACCTCGGCTGCGGTCACGGCAAGCGCACGGACCGACACCCGAGCATGCCGCCTAAACCATGGCGGACAAGGGACTTCTGGAGTTATCTTGAAAGGGACCCCGCCGCGCGGCTCGACGCGGCCGCCGTTGCGAGAATCCCACCATGACCGAACCCGCCCCAGCGCCCCTGACCGAAGCTCCGCGGCCGCGCCCGCGGGATCTCGCGTTAGCGATGCGTTTCGCCTTCAGCCAGATTCAGCAATCGCACGCCCCCGCGATGGCCGCGAACCTCGCGTTTCGAACGCTGTTCGGTTTGCTGCCCGTGTTCGTGGTCGCCACCATCGTGACGCGTGCGGTCCTTGGTGATGCGTTCATGGATCTCGTGCGCCGCACCATCGCGCAGACTGGCCTCGACACCGTGCGCATCGATGCTGCGACGCCAAACGCCGCCGCCAGTGGCACGACCGACAACACCCTCGGCGCGTGGCTCGAATCACTCGCACGCGATGCGGGCAATGTCGACCTCTCAGCCATCGGCGCGGTCGGCGCACTCGCGGTCGTCTTCAGTGCGGTGTGGACCATGGTCGCGATTGAGACGAGCTTCAACACGATTTGCAGAGCGCCCGAAGGACGACCGTTTGTTCGGCGCGTCTTGATCTACTGGTTTGTGATCACAGCGGGTCCCGTCTTGCTCGCTGCACTGCCGCTGGGACTGCGCGAACTCACCAAGCTCGTCAGCGCCGACGATGGCATCCTGCTCCTGATCGTCAACGGATTCTCCATCGTCGCGGGGTTCGTCTCATTGTGGGTCTTACTCGGCGTGGCCTACGCGACTGTCCCCAACACCAAAGTCGATCTGCGCGCTGCGGCGTTGGGTGCGTTTGTCGCGACGGTGCTCATCGAACTCGGCAAGCAATTCCTCGGCGCCTCGCTCGCTGGATCGTTCTCCGCAAGCCGACTCTACGGTTCGCTTGGGTTGGTGCCGCTCTTCATGATGTGGGTCTACCTCGTCTGGCTCGCGGTGCTGTTTGGCCTGCAAACGGCGGCGATCTTGCAAGGACTCTCCCGCGGTGGACGCAGTCTCGTGAGCAGTGTCACGGCGCACGACCTCTTCGAACCCGCGCAGGCGATCCCCTGCTACCGAGCACTCTGCGTGCGCTTTGCCACGGGCCGCGGCGTGTCCGTCGACACGCTGGTGCGCAACTGCGGCGTCACACCTGCCATTGCGCGCGATCTTCTCTCGCTCTTTGAAAGACGCGGCCTCGCGCATCGAATCGAAGGCAGCAGCAGCCGCTTCGCGCCGTCACGCCCGCCTGCGAGTGTGACCCACGCAGAAGTGTTGCGCGTAGGTTTTGCCCTCGCGGATGGCGGTGAAGAGGCGACGGTGCGCGACGAGATCGCCGACCTCCGCGATGCACAGATCGCGCGGCTTGGTACGGCTGTGTTTGCCTAACGCACAGCGCGCGTCAAAGTCGATCACGCGAACGAAGGCGCGCTTACGGGCACGCGCCCCAAGTGCTCAGCATGATGCCGAGGTCCTGCGCGTTGGTGACGCCGTCGTCGTTGAGATCGCCCGCGACATCGCCCCAGTTGGAGAGCAGGATCGCAAGATCCGCAGCGTCGACGAAGAGATCGCCATCGAGGTCCGCGGGGCAGGTGTTGCCGCCGCCACCGCCAGGAATTTCGACGACGGCAATGTGGACGAGGCCTGAGCCTGCTTCGACAAGGTCGTTCCACTGACCGTTGGAACCAAGCAACTCGGCATAGTGCTCGAGACCGCTCGAGTTGTTGGGCTCGCCTGGATTCCAGTTGGTGTACTTCGCAGCCGATCCATCCGACCACGCGAAGGTGCCCTCGCTCGCGGTGTCGGAGAAGCCGATCCAGATGCGACGGTCGACGCCCAAGAGCGAACCAAAGTTCGCGTGAACGAAATCCTGTTCGGCCTGACTGTTGATCGAGACCAAGTGCCCACCGAGGAGTTGTGCGAACGCTTCAGCGGAGTTCCAACCCGCAGCGGTCGTCGCGACATAGCGTGTGCCTGTGGTCTTGTCGGTGAACTCGCCGAGCGCCACGAACGGCGAGATCGTGATGGTGCCCGTTCCAAATCCCGTCGCGGCGTAGGCGCCGACGCGGATGAGGTAGGTGCTTCCTGCCGTCACGCCGAAGGTGACCTTCGATTGCGTGCCGCAGCTGTCATCGGAGCAGGCGATCACGGGAGCAGAGCAATCGGCTCCGCCATAGATTGCGATCTTGGTATCGAGCGTGGTCGCGCCGCAGTTGGCGATGTCGAGCACGGTCGTCTCAGGCGCGGTGAAGCGGAACCACACATCGTTGTAGATCTGCGAGACACTGAAGAAGTTGCAGAGCACATCCGCGAGGCCGTCGGTGGTCGCGCCAACCGTGGTGAACGATTGGGGGCCGTACCCCTTGATCGGCTGCGCCGAAAGGCAGTCATTGGCGCCTTGGGCGCAGAGCACTCCAGCAGGAGTCAGGACGAAGGCGAGGGCGGCAGCTGCGAGCGATCGGGTGTTCATTGGGCCTCTTGAGTGGGATGGGAACCGAGGATCTCGGTCCTGCAAGATCCACCGTAAATCGGCCGAGTCAAGCAGTCTCACCTCGAGATCCCGCAGGCGGGGCAGCTGTCCAATCCACGCGCACGCAAATTCTTTGCTTTGGCGGTTCGCCCCGCAATTCGGCCGATGAAGTGCCGTTCATGGTTCGCTGCCTGCGACCTCTAGAGATCCCGCCATGCGAACTCCAGTCCTGCTGCTCACCCTCGGCTTCGCCAGCTCTTCCGCCTGCGCCCAAATGATGCAGGAGGGAGCGCAACCACGGCGCGGTATGGAAGATTTCGTCGACGATCCCGTGATCGCCTCTGTGGATGAGCGCGCGCCAACCGCTGAGGAACTCAAGTTCTTCGAGGCGGAGATCCGACCGATCCTGATCTCCAACTGCTACGGCTGTCACTCGAAGTCGGCGAGCCTTGCCAAGGGTCGGCTCCGCCTCGACACCCGGGACGCCGTGCGCAGAGGCGGAAAAACTGGACCAGCCGTTGTGCCGGGCGATGTCGACAGCAGCCTCCTCATCCGCGCCGTGCGCGGCAACGACCCCGACATTCAGATGCCGCCTGAGGAGCAACTCTCCGCCGACGATGTGAAAGCACTCGAGCGCTGGGTAGCGATGGGCGCGCCCGATCCACGCATGGAGAAACCTGTGGCGGCCAATGCTGCCGACGCATCGCCTGGCACCGCGCACCGTTGGTCGAAGACGGACATCGCCGAGGGACGAGAGCGGCACTGGGCCTACCAACCTGTGACGGAGACCGCGCCACCGAAGGTCGATGCGGCATGGTCGCGCAGTGCGATTGATGCGTTCGTGCGCTCAGGAATGGAGGAGCACGCGCTCACTCCTGCAGCGCCCGCTGATCCACGAACGCTCCTGCGTCGCGCGAGTTTCGATCTCACGGGTTTGCCGCCAAGCGATGCTGCGCTTGCAGCCTTCGAAGCGGATCCATCGCCCGCGGCCTTTGCAGTCGCCATCGATGCGATGCTGGAGAGCAACGCGTTTGGCGAGCGTTGGGGCAGGCATTGGCTCGATGTCGCGCGTTACGCGGAGTCGAGTGGCAAGGAGTCGAATGTCTACTACCCGCACGCCTGGCGCTACCGCGACTATGTGGTGAAGTCGTTCAACGACGACAAGCCCTACGACCGCTTCTTGACTGAGCAACTCGCGGGTGATCTCCTTCCTGCGAGCAACGACGCAGAGCGCGGCGAGAACCTCGTGGCCACTGGATATCTCGCGATTGGCACCAAGAGCCACAACGCCCGCGGAAAGCCGCAGTTTCAGATGGATCTCGCGGACGAACAACTCGACGCAGCCACGCAAGGCATGCTTGGACTCACCGTCGCCTGCGCGCGCTGCCACGATCACAAGTTTGATCCAATCACGCAGCGCGACTACTACGCCATGGCGGGGATCTTTCTCTCCACCGACACGCGCTACGGAACCTTCGCGGCGCAGAACAACAACCACCCCGCTGACCTCCTGACGCTCGCGAGCGCTTCTGGACTTCCGCTTGGTCCGTCGATGCCGCGCGCGCAGCGGGCACTGCTCTCGACGGCGGCCACGCGCGCCGAAGAGATGGCAACAGGCGCGCAGGAAACCATCGACAAGGCTCGCGCTGCTCGCGCGGCCGGTGGACAGATTCCTGAGAACCTGCAGCAGCAGATTCAGCGCGCCCGCGCCGCGCAGGGAACTTCCAACAACATCGAGAGTCTGACCAAGCGCTACGGCGAAGACGGCGCACCGACGGCGATGAATCTCGTGGCCATGGGTGCAGCCGATCGCGATCGCGCGCTCAATGCCCGCGTCCTTGATCGCGGCGAACTCGATAAGCCAGGCGAAGTCGTCCGCCGCGGATTCGTGGAACTTCTCGCCCTCAGCGATCAGCCAACGATCGCCAAGGGAAGCGGTCGTCTCGAACTCGCCCAGTGGATCACCGACGAAGACAATCCGCTCACGGCGCGCGTCTGGGCCAACCGCGTGTGGCTGCATCTCTTTGGTGAAGGACTCGTGCCCACGCCCGACAACTTCGGCATGAGTGGACAGCAACCGTCGCATCCCGCGTTGCTCGATCATCTTGCTGCGCGACTCGTTGCTCACGATTGGAGCACCAAGCAGTTGATCCGCGAGATCATGCTGACCCGCGCCTACGCGATGTCGAGCACCTTCAACTCGGGCAACGCCGAGATCGACCCTGACAACACCTACCTCTGGCGCATGCCACAGAAGCGACTCGAAGCCGAAGCGATTCGGGACTCGATGCTCGCCGCCGCTGGCGCGTTGATCGCGGGACCTCGGCTCGGATCACCCGTGGCCTTCGCGGAAGGTGCTGCGCGCGGTCCAGCACAGGAACGACTGGTTGGTTCGCTCAATGGCGAGAGCGAAGACCATCGGAGCATCTATCTGCCGATCGTGCGCGACAAGATCCCTGAGTCGCTCGAAGTCTTTGACTTTGCGGAGTCGGCGTATGTCATGGGAGCGCGCGATGTCACCAATGTGCCAACCCAAGCGCTCTTCCTCATGAACAGCGGCGAGATCATCCGCCTGAGTGACCTCTTTGCCAAGCGTGTGCTCGCGGCGGGATCGACGGAGATCGAGCGCATCAACGCGGTGTTCCGCATTGCCCTCGGACGCAGGCCGTCGTCGAGTGAGATCGCTGCATGTCGCAGCTTCCTCGATGACTTTGAGAAGGCCGCGCGCAAAGATGGGCGATCGACGACGCGCGCCGCGACGGACGACAAGGCCAACAAGCAACAGCAACCCAGTGGTCAGCGCGCCCGTGCCCGAGCGCGACTCGAAGCCATGCGCAACGGCAAAGTCGGTTCAGCTGCCGCTGCCACAGCCAGCGGTGAACTTCTCGCGTACTCGTCCCTCTGCCAAGCGATCTTCCTCTCGGGCGAATTCCGCACCGTCGACTGATCGAGTCTGAACCACGCACGGCGACGCGATCTTTCGAGGATCATCCAGTCGAGCCACGCGAACCCCGCGAGCAACACGAGCCACATCATGAGCGACCTCTGCTGCAATCGACTTCCCCTTTCCTGCTCACGACGCGAGATGCTTCGTCTTGCGGCCTGCGGCTTCGGCTCTGTGGCGTTCGCGTCGATGGCCGCGCAGGGTGCTGGTGCCACTCTCTTGTCGGGCGCCGACGATGAAACCAATCCACTCGCTGCGAAGAAACCGCACTTTGCCGCGAAAGCCAAGCGAATCATCTTCCTCTGCATGGCGGGCGCGCCGAGCCACATCGACACCTTTGACTACAAGCCTGAGTTGGCGATGAACGATGGCACGAACTACCGCGGCAACTCGAAGTTGCTCGCGAGCCCGTGGAAGTTCAAGCAGTCAGGAAAGTCAGGCCTCTGGATCAGCGACCTCTTTCCAAACCTTCAGAAGCAAGCGGACAACCTCTGCTTGCTGCGCGGCATGAAGGCGTCGATTCCTGCACACGCGCAGGCGTCGATCCAGTTGCACACGGGATCATTCCAGTTCGTCCGTCCCTCGATGGGCGCATGGTCGCTCTACGGGCTCGGCACCGAGAATGAGAATCTCCCTGGTTTCGTCGCGATCAATCCGCGCGGCGACAACGGCGGCGCGCAGCTCTATGGCAGTGGCTTCTTGCCAGCCTCCTACCAAGCGACTCCCGTGCGCATCGCTGGCGGTGGCGGCGGACGCGGCAATCGCGGCGGAAACAATGGATCTGCCGACGCAATCCCCCACATCGACAACGACCGCCTCGGCGCCAACATGCAGCGCGAGCAACTTGACCTCGTGCAGCGACTCAACCGTGAGCGCCTCAAACGCGAGCAAAGCGACGCGCAACTCGAGGGCGTCATCGAGAGCTACGAACTCGCCTTCCGCATGCAAGCTGAAGTCCCCGACCTCGTGAGCTTTGAAGGTGAAGACAAGAAGACGCTCGAGATGTACGGCGTCGGCGAGCAGCCCACCGACAGTTTCGCGCGACAGTGTCTGTTGGCGCGTCGTCTCGCCGAGAAGGGCGTGCGCTTCATCGAGGTCAGCCACGGCGGTTGGGACACCCATCGGAATCTGCGCGAAGAACTCACGAAGCAATGCGGCGAGATCGACAAGCCGATCGCTGCATTGCTGGCGGATCTCAAGCAGCGCGGCATGCTCGACGACACGCTCGTCCTCTGGGGCGGCGAATTCGGCCGCACTCCCTATGCACAGAACGGTGACGGTCGCGACCACAACGCCAAGGGGTTCACCATGTGGATGGCAGGTGGTGGCGTGCAAGGTGGCCTGAGTTACGGCTCCACCGACGAGATCGGTGCCGAGGCAGTCGACGGCGTCATGGACATTCACGACTGGCACGCGACGGTGCTTCACCTCGGCGGGCTCGATCATGAGCGACTCACCTACCGTCACGCGGGCCGCAACTTCCGCCTCACCGATGTCAAGGGCAAAGTGAACTCCGCTATTCTGCGTGCATGAGTGCAGCCGTTGAACTCTCGCCGGAACTCGACGCCGCGCTGCGCGCGCAGCTCCGCGTTGGCGAGGAAGTCCTCTACGCGCGCACGCCGCGCATGCCGCGCGACCTCCATCGATTCGGTCGCCTCGGTTGCCTCGACACCCCGACGGCGATCCCGCTGTTTGGAGCACTCTGCGCCTTGGGCTTCACGATCAGCTGGGTCGTCGACGAAGTGCGTGGGCTCCACGGTGAAGCTGCTTTCCGCGGACTCAGTGGTGCCATCTTTGGCCCGTGGATGCTCCTGCTCCTGCTCAGCGATGTCCGCACTTCCATCCGCGAGCGCCGCGCCAATCGCGGCTCGATCTACGCGGTCACCAACCAACGCGTCCTCATGATCGCCACCGCGCCGAAACTCGCGGTCGCGAGTTGGAGCACCCCTGACATCGTTGCACCAATCCGCCGAGACATCGCGCCCGACTGCGGGCATGTGCGATTTCTCCACGGGCTCACTTCGCATCAGGGCAATGCGCTCATGCAAGTGCCCGCACCTGAGGCGTGCGAAGCAGCGATCCGCGCGCTTGTGTCTGCGCGCTGAATTGGAGACACTCCGCCCATGAGCTTCGACGAAGACGAATGGACAGTCATCACCAAGGACTCGAACGGGAATGTCCTCAAGGACGGCGACTCGGTCGTGGTCATCAAAGATCTTGATGTGAAGGGCGCCAAGACCACGATCAAGCGTGGCACCACCTACAAGAGCATCCGCACCACTTCGAGCGCCGAAGAGATCGAAGTTCGCGAAGGCAAACAAGTGTGGGTGCTCAAGACCTGCTTTGTGAAGAAGGCCTAGCGCGCCGTCGCTCCCTTCCACACACCACGATGCGATCGCTCTCCAACCTCACCCCCGAACTCGACAACGCCGTGCGTGCAGAACTGCGCAGTGGCGAAGAGATTCGCTACGCGGGAATGCCGGCGCCGAAGTACACGGCGCGAAAGATGTGGCCGATCGCAGCCTTCGGACTGCTGTTCGGCGGCTTTGCTGCGTTCTGGATTTCGGCTGCCGCGTGGGGAGTGTGGTTTGGCGGCGGCACTGGCAAGCCGCTGAACGGACCCGCGCCGCTTGTGCTCTTCCCGTTGTTCGGCCTGCCCTTTCTTGCCATCGGTCTCGCGATGATCTGTTCACCGTGGTGGGTGGCACGAAGCGCGCGACGCACCGCCTGCTGTGTGACCAGTCAGCGCGCCATGCAAGTGCGGCTCGGACGAACCATCAAGACGCAGTCGTGGGGCGTGGAAGAGTTGAGCGAGATTTCCAAGGAGCTCTACTCCGACGGACTCGGCACCGTGCTCTTTGCCAAGAGCATCACCTACGGCAACAAAGGTGGCGCGCGCACCACGAGCGAGGGTTTCTATGGCGTGCCCGAACCGCGCGCCTGTGAGGAAGCGCTCCTCGAGCTCAAAGCGTCTTTTCGCAGCGCTTCCGACCAGCAAACAGAAGCCTGACTTCGGGGTCGACCACGATCTTCACTGGCTTGAACGCCGACGGGATCACAATCGGCGTGGGCAACTCAGGTGACACGCGCAAGACCAGATCCTCAAACGGCGCGACTGCGCCGTTCTTCGCGTCTTCTTCTGTTGGCTTCGCGCCTTCGACGCGCACCGTGACCTCAACGGTGCCGCGCGCGATGTTCGAGAGCGTCGCCGTCGTGGTGTACGCGCCTTCCGTGCCGTCGACCAACGCGTCGTTCACTTCGAGTTCTGGCAGCACGGTGCCGAAGATCCATGCGTTGACGAAGAGATCAAACGACACTTCGTCCGGCGCGAAGGCCCGCAGGCTTTCGACAAAGTCCTCGATGAGCGGGAAGTCAAGACCCTCAGGCGTCTCGACTCCGTTCTTCCACTTGGTGACAAAGGCACGCATGCCTTCGAGCATCGCCTCTTGACCCATGAGGTCGCGCAGCATCCAGAAGACGAGACCCGCACGCTGGTAGGTCACAACCTGGTCGCCAGGGCGCGAGCCGTCGATGCGATTGATCGAACGCTCGTTGTCGGCGCTGCGACCAAAGACATACTGCTGCTCCCAGCGTCGACGCAGGGTCTTGCCCTGTTCTTCACCGAGTTCATGATGAACGAGCATGAGCGCGCTGAACTCAGCAAGACCTTCGCTGATGATGTTGCCGCCCGGCCCAAGGCCTGGCATCACGATGTTGCCCCACCATTGATGTCCCGACTCGTGCGCGACGATGTAGTAGGCGACATCGAGTGTCCCTGTCTCTTCTTCGCCTTCAGGCACGGGCCGCGACATGTAGCCGATTCCCTCGGAAAAGGAGATGTTTCCTGGGAACCCTTGGGCATAGCCCGCGAGTCCTGGGAACTGCGTCACTCGCAAGTTCTCCCACGGATACGGACCGAACCACGCGCTGTAGTTCTTGCGCGCCGCGTCGAGCGCCTTCACCATCGTCTGCACATTGTGGGGCGTGCGCGAAGAGTGGTAGACAGTAGTCGTCTCACCCTTGGCGGCTTCGAGAGGCCCACCGACGATGTTGAAGAAGCGCACAGGATGTTCGGTCTCCCACACCGTGCGGCGACGACCATCGATGACCGTCGACTCGCGTTCGACTCCCACGACATTGAGCACCCAATCGGCGGGGCCTTCCACGGCGAGCCTCACATGCGTGGCCCACGCAGGACCAAAGCCAGGATCAACGCGACTCTTCCAGTGGTCGCGGGGAAACTCTCGCGCGTCGCGGGTATTGCGCTCGTCGATGCCGACACCATCAGCGAATCCAGGAATCGGCAGAAAGCTCGCGCTGAAACTGGTGAGGACCACGCCCGACGGCAAGATGAACTCACCCGTGCCTCCACCCGAACGCGTCCAACCCTTGGGGAACGCGCCAGAGAGCTTGAAGGTGACGGTGACGGTTTCATCGCGCTTGAGCGGTTGCTCTGGTCGAATGACATAGAGGTTGTTGCGATTCTCGATACACGGAAGTGACTGGTCCTTCTTGGTCGGATCGGTCTCGACTCCGTTGACCGTCCAGCCCGAAGTCTCGAAGTGCGCACCAACAGAGATGGGGATCTCCGCCATCGACTTCAGGTGCGGATTGCGCAGGACATAGCTCGCGGAGACCTCAAGCGAGCGGGTGTCTGGAAAGAGCTTGACCTCGCCATCGACCTTGTCGAGTGCAGGAACAGGCACATCTTCCCAAGTCTTCGAATTGCGCTTCCAGTAGGCCTTCTGCGCCTCGCGCTGCGGGGCGCCTTGAAAGCCGTGTCGAACCGCGAGCCCTGCGTAGGCGCCGAGCGCGAGCACAGGAATCGCCGCGAGCAACGGAAGCAGCGCCGCGCGCCCCACTGCTGCAGGCCTGAGGCGATCCGCGATCGCGCGCAGATCAGGAAGTCGTCGCGGCCACAAGGAAAGCGTCGCGACGATGAAGAACACCGCCAACGCAAGCACGGTGAGACGATTCACCACAATCGCTTCCCACATGAAGCTCAGTCGATCGAGCTCGCTCCACTGCACGCCGCTCCAAAGGTGCCACGAGGTCAACCAATTCATGCGGCCCATCTGCGTGGCGAAACCAGTGCCGATGAGCGCGGCCAACGCCACGCCATAGACGAGAAAGCGATTGCGCAACAGCGCGTAGAGAAACGCTGTGAACGCGCACCAGACCACCAGCGTCGGAGCAAGCAAGAGCCCGAGGATCAAGAAGAGCGTGGGGATCTCCAACGGAACTGGAATCCCCGTCTTGAACGCCTGAATCGCCAGCGTCAGCGCGATGGCCAGCACGGCGCAACCAATGATGACCAGAGCCATCACCGCATTGGCGAGCACCTTGCCCGCGAGGACCGACGCCGTAGGAACGGGCGCCGCGGCGAAGATCGCACTGAGCCCGCAGCGTTCCTCGCGCACCAGACTCTCGACGGTGTAGAAGAGCGTGAGCAAGCACAACAAGAGCGTCAGCGTGTTGAACGCGCCCGCTGCGCCCGTGCCTGTCGTGATGAGCAACTCGGTGTCGAGTGGACCTTGGCGGAAACTCGTCGCGCCCCAAGTTTGCAGCAGAATCATCGGGCCAAACAGCCACACGCCTGGAGAGCGCAACAGCGTGCGCGTCTCATGACGCAGGACATGCACCGTCGAGCCAACGAAGCCAGGCACCGACACGATCGCGGCAGGATTGCCTCCGCGCGCTGCGATCGCTGCATGCTCAGTGTCGAAGGACGCCGCGGCCTCGCGGCTGGCTTCTGCAAGAAGCCGCTGCATCTCACCCACGCGAAGATCGTCGTGCTCGGTGCGAGCCAATCGTCGACCTGTTGCCCACACGCACGCGACTCCCATCACGAGGAACCCGAGACGACTCAGGACAAAGAGCGCATCCATCGACACCGGTGAGGCGTTGTAGAAGGCGATGCCGCGATCTTCGTTCATGTAGGTTCGCGTGAACCAGCGGAAGCCCGTGACATCGACCGCCTGCAGCGCGCGATCGGCCCAGCTAGGAAGCCACTCGGGATTGAACGACCAGACGAAGAAGACGCCGCTGACGAGAATGACCACAGGCAGCGAGAAGACAAGCACGGGTTGCTTGGTGCGCACGCCGAGCCACATTGAAATGCCGCCGACAAACACGGTGACGGGCAGCGCGAACATCAGGAGCGGACCGAGATAGTTCCACAGCGCAAACCCGGTGCGCACCCGCTCGTTCTCGTCGATCGGCCAGAACTGATAGAGACCGATCTCAACAACAAGCCACGCCACGAGGATGATCGCCACCACGCCAAACGCGCCGAGAAAACGAGAGAAGGCGTACTCCGCGTACGAGATTGGTGTCGACGCCACGAGCCGATTGATCTTGCGATCGAAGTCGCTGAGCACGGGCATGCCGCACGCCACCGCCACAAAAAACGGCAGGATCAGCGCGCAAAGCACCATGCCGCAGAAAGCCAGATTGAACGCAGCGTTCATCGCGAGCTTGGCCGAACCCGTGTCGGCTCCTCCGCCTTTGACCTGAATGCCACCCGCAACGAAGCCAAACGCCATGAACCCCATCACCACGAACAGGGTGAGGTTCATCGGGCGTTTCCAGAATGTCCGCAACTCCAGGAGCGGGAAGGCCAGCAGCCGACCAATCACGCCGCACCTCCCACAGAGCCGGCGGCAACGGGAACAGCGTGCGAAAGCGCTGGCGGTAGTTCATGCCGCGCGCAGCGCATGAGTACGAGGTACGCATCTTCAAGCGTGCTAGGACTGCGAAGGAAACCCGCGGGTGCGGTGCTTCCCTCACCGACATAGACGCGCACGCGGTTGTTGCGTCCTTCATTGAGCACCGCGCTGATCACGCGATGCTCTTTGGCAAACGCGGGAAGCGCAGCGTCGGCCACGAAGCCTTCGTGGATCATCCCGTCGACGGACTCTCGCGCCACACTCGGCGTGGTATCCGCCACGACCTCGCCCGCGCGAATCACCGCCAGTCGCGGGCAGAGCGTCGAGACATCCTCCACGATGTGTGTTGACAAGAGCACGATGCGACCCGCGCTCATCTCGCCGAGCAAGCGGTAGAAACGCTGACGCTCTTCAGGATCGAGTCCCGCCGTCGGCTCGTCGACGATGAGGACACGCGGATTGCCCGCGATCGCCTGAGCAAGGCCAAGCCGCTGACGCATGCCGCCCGAGTAGCCGCCGACCTTGCGCTTGGCGGCGGAAGTGAGGTTGACTCGCTCGAGTAACTCGTCGGCGAGGGCGCCGCGCCCCTTCGGCCCCGTGATGCCCTTCATCTTGAGCAGGAATTCCAGCATCGCCTTGCCCGAAAGGTCGGGATAGAAGCCGAAATCCTGTGGGAGATAGCCCAGACGCTCGCGCACAAAGCGTGGGTTCTGCACGATGTCAACGCCATCGAGCACGACGCTTCCCGCGGTGGGCTCGATGAGTCCAGCCACGATGTTCATGAAGGTCGACTTGCCCGCGCCGTTGGGACCGAGCAGTCCATACATGCCTTCGGCAATCTCGAGGTCGACTCCGCGCAGCGCGCAGACGGGACCAGGGTGAATCTTGACGAGGCCGCGAATCGAGAGTGGCGCATGAGGCATGATTGGACTCAGGAGAGCAAGTGTGCTGAAGAGTGACTTGAGAGATGTACCGTGAAAGCGGCGCGCTGCTTGGGCGGCCATCGCCCCAGCTTTCATCCTGCGATTCAGTTAGTTGGTGGCGCGTCGGCTCGTCGGCTTCGAGTCCGCCCTCGCAGGCTTCTTGGTCGACGACTTGTCGGAGCCCTTGGCCGCGGAGGACGCGAAAGCAGGTGAAGCAGCTTTGGTCGCGGTTCGCTTGGCGCGCTTCTTCTTGGTGACGCCGTCATGCTCGCCGTCGCGCGAGTCGTCGCGTGGAGTGGCGCCATTCCCGTGGCCGTTTCCGTTCACCCCTCGCGCAGAGCCGCGCCGTCGAGTGACAGGAATCGCCAGAAACGCCGTTAGATACAGCCGTCCGTCACCGCGCGCCTTGCAGCGATCCATGACCGACTTGATGCGCATCATCAGGTCGCGCACTTCTTGGAATTCGCGATGGGTGAGCCACCCGTGCTCGAGCTTGCCCACGATGTTGCGCTCGTCGCCGGTACCGATCAGTTGGTTCGCCACCGACGAGTCGCGCGCGGTGCGACTGGCGATTCGAAGGATCGACTGGAGCGTGTCGTTGTACGCCTTGTTGGCGGTGCGATCGCGTCCATCCTTGAACCCAATGCGGAAGTCGTCGGCGACAAGATCGTAGACCTTTTCAAACCGCTTTCCGCGGCGGCGCGGTCCTATCTCGACGACCGCACCCGCCTCGACCAACTGCTCGACATGGCGATAGAGCGTGTCCGCTGGTCGATCGAGCGCGCTGGCGATGTCAGCAACCGAACACGGCGCGATCATGCGCATGGCTTCGATGATCTCAAGACGGACTGGGGCGACGAGCACCGTCCAGTCCTTCGGTGATGCCATGAAGTGAACGGCGGGCCGAGGCATCGATGCAGAATAGTCGCCCGAGGCCTTGTCGTTGTGCCGTACAGGGATTTCACAACACGAAACCCAACGCCCCCCACCGCGGATCGGAAGACGCTCCCGAGGTCACGCGATGATCCGATGTGCCCAGTTTTTGCGTGAGAAATCGCCAAACCTGCATCGATCGCTCCTCCGAACACCGCACCCGATGCGAGGACTGCTCCCCGCCCGCTGGCGTGAACCACTGATGTTGTCGTCGACAGTATTGAGTCACACTCCCAATTCGGCGTGTGCGCACCGCGGAGTACGCTGCGCGTGTGACCATGGAGATCACCCGCCTCGACACGAACTACCTCGGCGTCCCGAACTGCACCTCATCGTTTGTGGTCCGAGGTCGCGACGGCGTCGTGCTCGTCGAGTGCGGATGCGCGGTGGCATACGACACGATTTGCGCCCAACTCTTTGCGATGGGAATCGCGCCGCGCACACTCGCAGGACTCGTCGTGACGCACATCCACCTCGATCACGCAGGAAGCGCGGGGCACTTCGCTCGCGAAGGCGTTCCCGTCTATGTCCATCCGCGCGGGGCCCGCCACTTGATCGAACCCGCGCGACTCATTGCTGGATCGCGCGCCGTGCATGGGGCGCGTTACGACGCGTACTTTGGCGACCCGCTGCCGATCGATCCATCGCTGGTGCGCGCGATCGAAGACAACGAAACCATCGCACTTGCGGGGTTGTCCTTCCGCGCGATCGAAACGCTCGGTCACGCGCGCCATCATCACGCGTGGATCGTTGGACGCGTCGGAGAGCCGCCTGATGTTGTCTTCACGGGAGATGTGCTTGGGATGATCCTGCCCGATTCCGAGTTCATCTCGATTCCTGTGCCGCCGTCGGACATCGACATTCCTGCGTGGCAGGCGTCGATGCGTCGACTGCGCGCCGAAGCGCCTTCGTTGCGAGCCTTTCTCACCCACGGTCCCGAGCAGACACTCGGCGCGCATCTCGATCGGTTTGCGCTTCGCATGAACGAGGAGCTTCCCTTCCTCGCTGCGCTGGTTCAGGCGGTGGAACGCGGCGAACTCTCGACGGTGCACGCGAGCCAACACTACTGGGAGTTCCTGCTGCCTCGAGCGCAACAAGGGGGAGTCAGCGCGTCACTCTGCCAAGCGTTGCTCGGCGAGTCGTTTCGCGCGATGAATCTCGCTGGAATCAAAGAGGCGCTTGCACGAGGGCTCTTCTATCCGAGTGTCGAGTGAGCTTCGAGTTACGCGTGGACAGACTCGAGGAAGTTTCCAAGATGGCGCGAGATGAACCAGTCGAGCGCGGTGCGCGTCGCGGAAGCATCGACACCCCACAAGGTCACACTCGGCTCAAGAAACTCAAGATCGGCGAAGACCTGCAGCGAGCCATCGACGACATACGCCTTGGGCAAGCGCGTTCCGTAGTACGCGCTTGCGGCATTGGTGCCTGGCTCACCGATGGCGATGGCGGGTTGCAGCAAGAGCTCTTGGTCGTTGAGAAACCAGAGGTCCGTCATCACCATGGGGATGAGTCGATCCGCTTCCTCGGTGATCGCGTGACGCTGCCACTGGCGAATCGCAGCGACGAGTCGATTGCCCAACGGTCGATCCGCTGCTTCGCTCCTCGGATGCGCGCCGACCACGATCGGTAAGAGACGCGACGCGTCGAGGTCCGCGTCGGGCGGCAAGACGGCCCACGCCGCGTCGATGGCGGAGTCTGCGAGGCCCTGCGTGTGTGCGGGTGACGGATTCGAAGACTGCTTCATGGAAAGGCAATATCGGCGCAACGCCCCGCTGAACGCCAACGCTCGATCGCCCCGCTTCGGGCTAGATTCACGCCTGCATTGCAAGATCGGTGCGCGGCTCGGGATAGGTCCAGCTCGAAAGAAGAAACCTCAACGGCTCGTGCGCGCCAGGCATGTCGCGGCTGGCCGAACCCCCCTCGTCAACACTCACGCCGAGCGACTGCAAGACACCTTTCGTGGCATCGGTCGCGACAGCGCCAGCGCGCGCGCGCAGCCCGCTCTTTCCGCGCTTCTTCTTACTCCGACCAGTGCCCGGCTTCCCGAGCATGATCGGCAGAAAGAACGCGCGAACCTTGGTGCGCTTGATCAGTCGAACTCCCATTGCTCCGCCCGCGAGCGTGACAAGCATGATCGAATCATCGACGGTCCAGATCTCACCATCGCCATCGCGAATCCAACCCGCGCCGATGACGGCGTCCGCGCCAAAGAGGCGCGGAAGGTGGAGTTTGCGCCGCAACCATGGATCGCGCGCGATGAGGAAGATCCCGATGCCCACCAGTCCCACGGCGCCGAAGAGCGACCAGTGGATCGGTGCACCCGAGCGCATCGCACGACCAACGCCCACCCACAAGTTGATCGATTGGAAGAGCAGCATGAACCCAATGAAGCAGGTGCCTGCTGGGATTGATGAGGATTCGAGAATCTCTGGTTCAGGCAGCCGTCCGCGCGGAGCGAGCGATGGAACGAGTTTCTCCTGCGACACGACGGAGAAGAGCGCCACATCAAACACGAGTGCAGGACGCGGGTCGAGCGTGAAGAGGCCCGCGTAGTTGGCGGCGTCCTGCGCTTGCAAACGCGTCAGCACGCGTGCAGGAAGCAAGCGCCCAATAGGATCTTCAAGGGCGCGTTCGCGGCGACGAACCTTTGCCGCGCGTTCGTCTTTGATCGCTCCAATGAAGCCGATTCCAAGCAACGCGACCACCCAACCGACGCAGGCAAACACAATCAACCCAACCCACCAGCGGCCACTGAGCACGGCAAACCCAATTCCTGCGCCAACCGCGAGTGCGATCGCCAACAGCAGCGGAATTGCCCGCAACGAAAACCGTGCGACGCCCCGCGCCGATTGCACGGGCGGCGGCGGAAGATCCGCAAACGCCACGCTTCGTCCCTCAAAGAGCGAACGCCATTCCTCAGGAATTTCTGCGCTCGTCCCTTGCATGAGGTCTCAGTGAAAGAGTGGAAACCGCGCGCAGAACGCACGCACTTCACTGCGCACCGTGGTGATCACCGTCGCGTCACCTGACGAGCCAAGCACGCGATCGATCCACGCAGCCACGAGCTCCATCTCGGGCTCCTTGAGTCCGCGCGTGGTGAGAGCGGGAGTGCCAAGGCGAAGTCCGCTGGTGAGGACGGGCGAGCGCGGATCGTTGGGGATGCCGTTCTTGTTCACGATGATTCCCGCGCGCTCGAGCCACTTTTCCGCATCGGCACCCGTCAACTCGGCCGAGCGCGTGCGCAGGTCGACGAGCATCAAGTGGTTGTCGGTTCCGCCCGAGCAGAGTCGGTAGTTGCGCTTCACCAATCCTGCCGCGAGCGCTTGCGCGTTCTTCACGACTTGCTGGCAGTAGACCTTGAACTCGGGCTTGAGCGCTTCGCCAAACGCAATGGCCTTAGCGCCGATGATGTGCATGAGTGGACCGCCCTGCGTTCCTGGGAAGACCTTGCGATCGACCTTCTTGGCGATCTCTTCGCTGTTGGTGAGGATCAGTCCACCGCGCGGACCACGGAGCGTCTTGTGCGTCGTGGTCGTGACGATGTGCGCGTGCGGGAACGGCGAGGGATGCACACCTGTCGCGACGAGTCCTGCAATATGCGCGATGTCCGCCATCAGCACGGCGCCGACTTCGTCCGCAATGGCGCGGAAGCGCGCGAAGTCAATCACGCGCGGATAGGCCGAGTAGCCGCAGATGATCATCTTGGGCTTACACACACGAGCGATGCGCGCGATCTCGTCGTAGTCCAACAGTTCGGTTGCTGCATCGAGGTCGTACTCGGCGATGGTGTAGAAGGTCCCCGAGAAGTTCACCTTGAGACCGTGCGACAAGTGACCACCCGACTTGATCGGCAGCGAGAGAATCGTGTCGCGCGGCTCGCAGATCGCCATGAAGGCGGCGGTGTTGGCGTTGGCGCCGCAGTGCGGCTGCACATTGGCGTAGGCGCAACCGAAGAGTTGCTTGGCGCGCTCACGAGCGAGATCCTCGATCCCGTCATGAAACTCACAGCCGCCGTAGTAGCGCTTACCTGGATATCCCTCGGCGTACTTGTTGGTGAGCCATGAGCCCGCTGCGTGCATGACCTCGGTCGAAACATGGTTCTCGCTGGCGATGAGTTCGAGCGTGGTGGCTTGCCGCTCTGCCTCTTGGGAGTAGAGCCGCGCGGCCGCAGGATCGCATCGCTCGAGCATCTGCAACAGACTGGTCGACATCGGGTCGAGGGCGATGTCTGCTGGGAAACCCGCGGGCATGGTGCGAGAAGTGGGTGAAGGTGCGGCGGCAGAAGTCATGGCGCGGATGGTAGTCGAGAGAGCGACTTCGCTACGCTGCGCGCATGCGCCGAACTCCTCCGCATTCCATCGTGAGTAAGGCTGGACGACTCGTGGTTGGTCGTCGCCAGGGGCAACTCGTTCTCGATTGGGCGGTGCCGGGAGTGGAAAGCACCACCGCTCCTTCGGCACCCGCCGCCGACAAGGAAGCCGCTGCGCTCATTGCAGCGCTGACTCGGTGGCTGAAGGGCAACGCGCGCGCGCTCGATGGGATCCCCACTGGAAAGGGCACGGAGTTTCAGCGCGCAGTGTGGAACGCGTGCCGCACCATTCCGCGCGGAGAAACGCGCACCTACGGATGGATCGCCCAACGGCTCGGAAAGTCGGGCCACGCAGCGCGGGCCGTCGGTCAAGCGCTGCGCAAAAACCCACTCTCCATCGTGGTCCCCTGCCATCGCGTGGTTGGTGCAAGCGGACTCGGCGGCTATTCAGGCGCGACTGCAGGACCGCTCGCGCAAGTCAAAGAGCGGCTGCTCGCGCTGGAACTCGAGTTGGAGGAGAAGAGTGCGCGAGGACGCGGCAAGGTGAGCAGCACGGTGCGCACGAAGCGTCCCGAAGCAACACCTCCGACGCGGCGAAGAGGCAACACCATGGCCCGCGCGTGCTAGATTGCGTGGTCTTCCGCGAGTCGGGGCGCAGCGCCCCATGGAGCACCCCATGAAGTTGACGATGGTTGGTACTGGTTATGTCGGCCTGGTGACAGGCGCCTGTTTTGCCGAAACAGGCAACGATGTCATCTGCCTCGATGTCGACAAGGCCAAGATCGAGATGCTCCGCCGCGGCGAGAGCCCGATCTACGAACCAGGTCTCAGCGAGATGATCGTGCGCAACGCTTCGGCGGATCGACTCCGTTTTACCACCGAGAAACTCGAGGCCTATCGCCACGCCGAAGTCATCTTCATCTGCGTCGGCACGCCGAGCGACGAAGATGGCAGCGCGGACTTGCAGTATGTGCTGAAGGTCGCCTCTGACATCGCAGACGCAATCAACGCCATCGGAGCCTCTGCGCGCGCCAAGACCATCGTGGTGAAGAGCACCGTGCCCGTGGGGACGAGCCATCAAGTGCGCGACCTCATCGCCTCGCGCACGCGGCATCCTTTCCACATCGCCGACAATCCAGAGTTCCTCAAGGAAGGCGATGCGATCAGCGACTTCATGCGTCCCGATCGCGTCGTGTGCGGCGTTGAGAGCCCAGACTCGGCGGCGGTCATGCGCGAGCTCTATGAGCCCTTCGTGCGTCAGGGCAACCCGATCTTCCTCATGGATGTGCGCTCGGCAGAGATGGTGAAGTACGCCTCGAACGCGATGCTCGCCTGCAAGATCTCCTTCATCAATGAGATCGCCAACCTCTGCGAACGCTACGGCGCCAACATCACCAGCGTCCGCGAGGGCATGTGCGCGGACAAGCGCATCGGCAACCAGTTCCTCTATCCGGGCCTTGGCTACGGCGGCTCGTGCTTTCCCAAGGACACGCTCGCGGTTGTCTCCATGGGCAAGGCGATCGGATTCGATTGCGAACTCAACGCAGCGGTCCATCGCGTGAACCAGATGCAGCGTCGGCATTTCTGGGCCAAGGTCGAAGGCGTCTTTGGGCGCGATCTTGCTGGAAAACGCCTGGCGTTCTGGGGCGTGGCGTTCAAGCCGCGCACCGACGACATCCGCGAAGCACCGTCAATCAGCCTCATGCGCATGGCCATCGCTGCTGGCGCACAAGTCCGCGCCTTCGATCCCGTGGCGCTGGAGAATCTTTCGAGGGAGTTCCCTGAAGTCAATCGTGCGTCGGACATGTATGACGCGCTCAGCGGAGCCGATGCACTGGTCATCGCCACGGAATGGAACGAGTTTCGCGCGCCCGACTTCGATCGCGTCGCCAAGCTCATGCCGTCGAAACTGATCTTCGATGGACGCAATCTCTACAAGCGCCAGGCTATGGACGCCCGCGGGTTTGCGTATTACTCCGTGGGTCGCGCTCCCGTGCATCCCCGCGGCAAAGTCGCTGCGGGTGCGTTGGTCGCTGGCTGATCGCGGCAAGCTTGCGCGTTGGCTAGTCGATTTCCTCGCTCACTCATTGAGGGTGGCACGCGACCGTCTCCACACGGTGCCGACATGCCCACGATCCTCTATCCTGCGACGACTGTGGCTGAACTGCTCATCTCCCAACCCGACGGTCAGGTCCTCGCGCAACGCAAGCTCAATCCAGTGCGAGGCTACTGGGTTGGTCGCGAAGGGAACTGCGATGTCGTGATCGACAACGCGGCGGTCAGCCGACGCCACGCCTTCGTGTTTAGCGCCAACGGCCGCTGGCTCTGCTGCGATGCAGGTTCCGCGGGCGGTCTCGACACCGAGGCAGGCTCGGTGCGCTGCGCTCCGCTTTCGGCCGACAGCTGGGTCAGCGTCGGCTCCATGTTCCTCTGGCTTGCTGGCTCGCCTGGAAAGCCGCCCGAGTGGATCGATGCGCGGCCTGATTCGACGGCTGCCGACCGCCCGACCCGCGTCGTCCGATTGGCCGTCGAGGACCTCGAAGACGCCGAGCCCGCGCCGGTGCGCGAAGTGCTGACGATTGCCGACGCGCAGGGAGCGATTCACCTCTGCGCTGACCTGACGGGAGTCGCCGCAAGTAAGGGTGGCGGTTCGCCGCGCATCACCATTGGCCGCGCCAACACGATGGACCTGCAGATCTGCCACCCATCGATTGACCCGCTCCACTGCGTGCTTTCCGTGGGCAGCGAGCGTTGGTCGATCATCGACGCTGGCTCGACCGAAGGCATCCTTTGGGATGGCAAGCGCTGGTACCGCAAGCGGCTCGAGGAAGGGATCACCATCCCGATCGGAGCGTTTCGGCTCTCGATGCAGCGCGTGGTTCGAACCACCGCGCCGATCCCGCCAGTCATCATTCCGACTGCCAGCGCCGAGACCCGCGCTCCCAAGCGACCGTCGGCGTTCCTCAACGACGCCGAATCGACCGAGTAAGCAAACCGCCGTCGGCAACGCCAAAAACTAGGGGAAAGCAGGCCTTTTCGAGCGAACGGCGAAAAACCTCGTCTTTTTCGAGGTTTTCAAGGGGTTCGCCCCTTGCAGGGCAGGTCCGACCCCTTTATTTTCCGTGAAATCGACAAGCATGGAGCTTGTCCCGTTCAGCACATGAAAGGACTCCGACACATGGCCACCAAGATCAAGATCACTGCCGCAGCGAAGGTCCGAACCAAGGGTTCGATCTACAAGGACATCTCGACCATCACCACCCTGACCCGCAAGCAGGTCGTCTGCGTGTTCGACACGCTCACCGAGATGATGAAGGCTGACCTCGGCAAGAAGGGTTGCGGCACCTTCAATCTCTTCGGTCTCGCAAAGATGCGCACCGTGAACAAGCCCGCCACCAAGGCGCGCAAGGGCAAGAACCCCTTCACCGGCGAAGAGATCACCATCAAGGCGAAGCCAGCGAGCCGCAAGGTCCGCATCCGCGCCATGAAGGGCCTGAACGAGAGCGTCTAATCGACGGCACTCGTTCCTCTCGCAGGAACACAAGACCAAACAACACGCGCCGTACTGCGGCGCGTGTTGTTTTTTTGTTCGTGCGCTCGTCAGCCGATCGCGCTGCGCAGCGATCCACCGCAGGCTTCGAGCGTGCGCTCGGCCTCGGCGCGCGATGCACTGCGAGCGCGCATCACCAGCGCGACCTTGAGCATTCCTCCTGCTGCGACCAGTTGCGCATGCGCTGCCTCACGCGTGTCATCGGGAAAGAACGCGCGATAGATCCGCAGCGCGCGATCGACGAGCTTGTCGTTGGTTGCTGCGAGATCCACCATGAGATTGCCGTAGGTCTTCCCGCGACGCACGAAGAGCGCGGTGGTGATCGCATTCAGCGCAACCTTCGTCGCGGTGCCTGCCTTGAGTCGCGTCGAACCCGTGAGGATCTCCGCGCCTGTCAGCAGCACGATGCGATGATCGCAATGGGGCGGATCCGCGTGCGGCGCGCAGGTGAGAAATCCCGTGGTGGCGCCTCGTTTCTTGGCCAATCGCAGAGCGCCCAGCACATACGGTGTCGTGCCGCCTGCTGCGATACCGAGAAAGCAATCGCGCGCGTCGAGTGCGAGGCGCTCGAATTCCTGCTCGATCCCCTGCTCTTCGTCTTCGCGGCCTTCACTCGAACGGCGCAATGAACCATCGCCGCCCGCGATGAGGCCAACCACTTGACTCGGATCACTGCGAAATGTCGGCGGGCATTCACTCGCGTCGAGCACGCCAAGTCGCCCGCTGGTTCCTGCACCTGCGTAGACCAGTCGTCCACCAACCGAAAGTGCCTGCGCGGCGGCTTCTGCAAATCGCGCGATCTCGACGGACGCCATTTCCACGGCGTCAACAGCGCGACGCTGATCGCGCGCGAGCAGTTGCACGATCTCCACCGTCGACATCGCATCGAGTGCCACCGAATCTTCGTGGCGTTGCTCGGTCGCGACATGCGAACGATCGGGAGGCAGCGTCACGGCGCCGCGCGCTCCGTCGCCTTCACCGCGTGTGCCGACGCGGTCGGTCCCCACGCGGGTGCCTCGGGTCGCAGCGCGTCGACGAAGAACGACCACTTCACGCTTTCAACCGATGGACTCCAGATGCCGTGATCGGAATTGGGGAAGACCATCATCGCAAAGGGACGATCGAGCGCCTGCAACGCGTTGGCCAACTGCATCGTGTTGTTCGGATGCACATTGTCATCGATCATGCCGTGCAGGAGCAGCAACTTGCCCTTGAGGTTGCCCGCGTGACGCACGCAACTTCCTGCGTCGTAGCCTTCAGGGTTTTCCTGCGGCGTGCGCATGTAGCGCTCGGTGTAGATCGTGTCGTAGTTGCGCCAATCCGTTGGCGGCGCGCCCGCAACGCCCGCCGCAAACACATCACCGCGACGCACCAGACAAATCGCCGTCATGTAGCCACCGTAACTGTGGCCCGTGATTCCCACGCGCGTGCCGTCGACATAGGGGCGCGTCGCAGCCAAGTGCGTGACAGCAGCAGCCTGGTCATCCGCGTCGGCTTGGCCGAGTTGGAGGTAGGCCGCACTTTCAAAGGCCTTTCCGCGTCCAGGCGTGCCGCGGTTGTCAACGGTGACGAGAAGGAAGCCCAACGCCGTGCGCGGATCGCCCGCGTCAAAGCGATCGGTCACGAGACGAATCGTCGGTCCGCCGTAGGTGTCGACCACGACGGGATACTTTTTCGCAGGATCGAAGGCGGGTGGGAAAGAGATCTGCCCGTAGAGGTCGGTCACGCCGTCCGCTGCCTTACAGGTGAAGAGTTCGGTCGGCGTGAGTCCGTGGGTCTTGAAGCCCTTCACTTGTCCTTCTGCGAGCGTCGCGACGAGCTTGCCATCGCGAGCGTAGAGCACGGTCTTGGGAGGAGTCTGCGTGGTCTGCGCCGAGGCCACGACAAACGCGCGGTCGGGGCTGACGCGGTAGTTGCCGTGATGGAAATCTCCCGTACTCACGCGCGAGCACGCGCTGCCATCGAGTGCCGCGACATGGAGCTGTTGCTGCACCGCGACGCGACCGCTCCACGCGGTAAACCAGAGCTCTTCCGCCTCTTCGTCAAGCAGCACGATCGATTCAACTGGCCACGAACCGTTGGTGATGGTCGAAAGCAGCGTGCCATCGAGGTTGCGCAACTCATACTGCTTGAATCCCGTCTTCTCGGTCTCCCAGATGAAGCGGCGACCATCCTTGAGAAAGCGCATCAACGGGCGGTTTTCCTGCCAGGTCGACTGCTTCTCGGTGACGACGACGCGCACGGCGCCTGAAGCGGGATTCGCAGCGAGCACATCAAGCACATCTTGTCTTCGCGGCGTGCGACTGAACAGAAGTTCGCTGCCATCGGGCGACCAGAGAATGTTGTAGAGGTAGTACTCGGTCCCCGCGACTGCGCCCGAGGCCGCGCTGAAGCCATCGATGTCGACGGACTTGCGCGCAACGAGGTCGTACACCATCAAGGAGGCAGTCGGATTGGGCGCGCCTGGCTTCGGATAGGCCTCACTCAGCACGCGGGTGTTGGTGTCGGTCCAACCGCCGACGATAAAGAAGTCCTTGACCTTCGATTCATCGAAGCGATAGAACGCGAGGTAGCGCGAGTCGGGGCTCCACCACATCGCCGTGGTCTGGTCGAGTTCTTCGCCGTAGACCCACGATGCTTGGCCGTACTTGATGTCGTCGGTTCCATCAGTGGTGACGACGATGCGCTCGCCCTCCTTCTCCCCTTCCTTCATCTTGGCTTGAAGCGCGACATTGCCGTTCTCACTGATCGCCGTCCACGCGCCATCGGGACTCGCGGCGGAGGTGAACTGCCTGCCGCGCGCGGGGCGGCGTTCGCGGCCTTCACGCTGCGAACGCGAGGCGGCCGCAGACTCGGGCGGCTCGCCATCACCAGGCTTCACCGTGCCTGTCGCGAGATTCAGCGTCTTCCAGCCATCGTGCTTAAACCAGAGCTCGCCGCTCAGCGGATTCCACTTGAGTTCGTCGACATTCCCGCCGTCGCCGATTCCTTCCATCGCGCTTTGCATGC
Source organism: Planctomycetaceae bacterium (assembly GCA_947490615.1). Taxonomy (GTDB): domain Bacteria; phylum Planctomycetota; class Phycisphaerae; order Phycisphaerales; family SM1A02; genus QWPT01. The sequence goes on from CANLHK010000012.1 coordinate 55,181, forward strand.
GTCGCTGCAAGGCGCTCCCAGGAATCTCCTTGAGCGGCGTGTAGGTCTGCGCCGCAAGCGGCGCTGTGGTTCCAACGAAGGCAAAAGCAGCCAGAATACGCAGGTTGCGGCGGATCATTGCCGCAGCGTAACACTCAGACGCGCGCGTGGCGGGCGAATGCTTGGTAGCGCGACGCGAGATCGGTAGCGTTGGCTCGCGCAACGCCTTCGAGTGAGAACGCGCCGATCGTGAAGCTCGCCATCACCGTGCCCCACGAGAGCGCCGTCTGCAGCGTTTCGAAGTCGGTCTTGCCGGTGCGCGCAAGATGCGCCATGAACCCTCCCGCGAAAGTATCGCCCGCGCCCGTGGGGTCGATGACCATCGATTCTTCCGCAGGAAACGCAGGAACCACCGCCACGCCGTCGCGATGGACTAGGACCGCGCCATGCTCGCCCTTCTTCACGACCGCGAACTTCGGGCCGTAGCCCAGAATCCGCCGCCCCGCGGTGATGGCGTTGCGCACACCAGTGAGGTGCGCCGCTTCTGAGTCGTTCAGCACGATGCCGTCGACTTTGGAGAGAAGATGCACCAACTCGTCGTGCGCGATGTTGATCCAGAGATCCATCGTGTCAGCCACGACGAGCTCGCGCTTGGGCAGCTGCTCAAGCAATCCGATCTGCACGGCAGGATGAGTGTTGCCGAGAAAGACCAAGGCGCTGTCGGCAAACGCGCTCGGCACGCGGGGTGGCGCATCGGCAACAACGCCGAGCTCCGTGAAGAGCGTTTCGCGCTCGTTCATGTTCGCGAGATACTTCCCGCCCCACGCGAAGGTCTTGCCGCCCGCACGCGTTTCGAGTCCAAGAAGATCGACCGCGCCGAGCGTTTCGAGTTGTCGTCGATGGTGCGCAGGAAAATCCTCGCCGACGACGCCGACAAGTCGCACGGGCGCGAGTCGACTGGCCGCTGCAGCAAAGTAGGACGCACTGCCGCCGAGCACGAGTTCCGCGCGCGCAGTGGGCGTCTCCACGGTGTCGATCCCGATGGTGCCTGTGACGAGAAGCGAACGAGGTTGCGGCGCTGCGGATGGCAAAGGCATGGGATTCACTGGATCGATGGCGTACGAAAGGACGAGCCGCGCACAGTAGCGCTACTCGTGCGCAGGCGCGGCGAAGCTGCGCGTGAAGCCGAAACCAAGCGCGGTGCCGCACAAGGCGCCTGCAGCGATGTCGACAGGCATCAAGCGCAGAAAGCGCGGCAGCGTTCCTTCGACATAGGCTGTCGAAAGATCAAGCGCGCCGGTCAGACCGATGATCAAGTAGACCAACGCGAAGGCTGCAATCGGAGCGGACGCAAGGTAGATCGGCGGCGTGCGCGGACTCAGCATGCGACCAAAGGCACCCGTCGCAAATCCTGCGAGTGTGGCAGCGCCAAGTGCTTGGCCCTTACTCGCGGTCACCGCCGCAAGCCAGGCGATGGCGAGACCCGCCAACGCAGCAAGCCATGCAGCCCGCGCGCGCGGACCAACGGGCGAGTCGATGTGATCCTCGTTGGTCTTCGGGAAGTCCACGAGCGGACCGCCGACGCGAAAGACGACATGCGAACCAGCCGCCACCAGCGCCGTCCAACCCACGAGCTCAACACCCGCCGCGACCACCGAAGAGTCGCCGAAGCAGAAATCCGCGCTGCCCCCTGAACGCATCGCGAGGTACGCGACGCCAGTGCCGAGGACGAAGATCCCGACGATCGCGTTCACCAGTTTTCCAACCAACGCAGCGATGGCGGTAGTGACCGCAAACGCAAGCACGATGGCAACGGCCGCGAAGATAGGCCGATCGGCGTCGCCGACGGTTGGTCCAGCGACTCCTCGCGCGCTTCCGAAGAAGGGCAGCACGGCGCGAAAGGCGATCGCGGCAAGCGCAATCGACACCAGAAGCACCAACAGACGACGGATCGGCGAATCGACCTCGGCATGCGCGCCATACTGCGCACTCGCTGGGGTGGATTTGGAGCCGCCATGGCCCGCGGAAGAGCCGCTCATCGTGTCAACCATGAAGGCAGTGTGCGCGAAAGCGTTGCAGGCCGCAAGCAGCGGACTCCCCTATATTCCCGCTCCCCGATGAAGTCCACCGCCTCACACCACGACAGCACGCGCGTCGTCCTCGACGGCTCGCCTCTTTCGATCCGCGATGTTGTTCGTGTGGCGCGCGCCGTGCAGAGCGCGCCCGTCCTTGTCGAGATCGCGCCCGCTGCGCTCGCGCGTGTCGCGGCCTCGCGCGCCGTCGTCGAAAGCGCACTGGCCAAGGGCGACGCGATCTACGGACTCAACACGGGCTTTGGCAGTCTCTCGCGCGTGCGCATCGAGCATGCGCGCGCCTGCGAACTGCAACGAAACATCATTCGCTCCCACGCCGCTGGTGTTGGCGAGCATCTCCCGCGGGAAGTTTCCCGCGCACTCATGCTCGTGCTCGCAGCGAGCCTTGCCCGTGGAGTGTCTGGTGTGCGCGCCGAAACACTCGAGCGCATCGTGGCCTTCATCAACAACCACATCGATCCCGCGATTCCCTCGCGTGGCTCGGTGGGTGCGTCGGGCGACCTCGCTCCACTGGCGCACGCTGCGTTGGTGCTGCTCGGTGAAGGCGACATTTGGCACAACGGCCGCGCCGAACCCGCTGCATGGTTCATCCGCAGCGCAGGCTTCGAGCCGCTGGAATTGCAGGAAAAAGAAGGGCTCGCGCTCCTCAACGGCACCCACTTGATGTGCGCCATCGGAGCGATCCTCTGCCACGATGTCCGCGCTGCCTTCGACGCGGCGCTCGTCGCCTCGGCGATGGCGATGGATGCGGCGAAGGCCACCGATCGATTCCTCGACGCGCGGTTGCACGACTGGCGCAAGCAGCCAGGACAGATTGAAGTCGCGGCGCGCTTGCGCGGCTTGCTGAGTGGAAGCACGATTCTTCCGTCGCACGCGCAGAACGATCCGCGCGTGCAGGACCCCTACTCGCTGCGCTGTACGCCGCAGGTTCTTGGTGCCGCACTTGACGCGTTGACCTACATCGAGGGCGCGATCACTCGTGAACTTGGCGCTGTGACCGACAATCCGCTGGTCTTTGCCAACGACGCGTCCCGCAGCGGCGGCGACATCGTGTCAGGCGGAAACTTCCACGGAATGCCGCTGGCGATTCCGCTTGATCTCCTAGCGATCACCTGCGCGCACATCGCGGGAATCTCCGAGCGACGCACCTACTGGGTGGTCTCGGGCGCCGACTCCTACCTCGCGCTCAAGCCCTACCTCGCGACGGAACCTGGAGTCAACTCAGGCCTGATGATCGTGCAGTATTCCGCCGCAGCCTGCGTGAATGAGATCGCCACGCTGAGTAACCCCGCGAGCGTGACCAACATTCCTACGAGTGCGGGTATCGAGGACTACAACAGCTTCGGCTCGACGAGTGCGCTCAAGGCCATGCGGTGTGTGTCCTTGTTGCGCAGCGTGATCGCCATCGAACTCCTTGTGATGGCCGAAGCGCTCGAGGCGCACCGTCCGCTTCGATCAGGCAGTGGCGTCGAGAAGGCGCACGCTGTGGTTCGCTCGCGCGTGACGGCACTGCAGGGTGATCGCTCGCCAGCGCCTGACATTCGCGCGCTTGAAGCGCTGATTGCAGCTGCTGCGTTTCGCGCCTGATCACGACGGCGCACGACACAGCGCGCTTCGCGCCGTTGGTAGACTCGCTGGCATGACTTCGATTTCTGCTGCCGCCACCGTGCCTGCCACCGTGCCTGCCATAGTGCCTGCCTCGATGCGCGTCATTCGCGCGCCACGAGGCAATGTGCGCACCTGCTCCTCGTGGGCTGCCGAAGCGGCGATGCGCATGCTCATGAACAACCTCGATCCCGAGGTTGCCGAGAGGCCAGCGGACCTCGTGGTCTATGGCGGCCGCGGGCAAGCAGCGCGCAATTGGGAGTGCTTTGACGCGATCATCGCCAGCCTGCAATCGCTCGCGCCCGATGAGACGCTGTTGGTGCAGAGCGGCAAGCCCGTCGGCATCGTCCGCACGCATTGCGACGCGCCGCGTGTCCTTATCGCGAACTCCAACCTCGTGCCGCACTGGGCAACGCAAGCGTCGTTCGACGCGCTCGCAGCCAAAGGGCTGATGATGTTCGGTCAGATGACCGCGGGCTCGTGGATCTACATCGGCACGCAAGGGATCCTGCAAGGAACCTACGAAACCTACGCCGAATGCGCACGACAGCACTTTGGCGGCTCGCTCTGCGGCACACTCAATGTGACAGGCGGTTGCGGCGGCATGGGCGGCGCGCAGCCGTTGGCGATCACGATGAACGAAGGCACTTGCTTGATCGCGGATGTCTGCCAGGAGCGGCTGGCCAAGCGCGTCCATGATCGCTACCTCGATGAAGTCGTCGACGACCTCGACGCAGCGATCGATCGCGCCCTCGCGCTCAAGGCGGCGCGCTCAGGAATCTCCGTTGGTTGGGCAGGCAACATCGTGGAACTGTTGCGCAGGCTCAAAGAGCGCGGCATCGTGCCCGACACACTCACCGATCAAACCAGTGCGCACGATCCACTCGAAGGCTACTACCCCGCGGACCTTTCGCGCAGCGACGCCGATGCGTTGCGCGCGAGCGATCCCTCGCGCTATGTCGCACTTTCCAGTGCGTCGATGGATGAGCATGTGCGTTTGATGGTTGATTTCCAAGCGCTCGGCGCCAAGGTCTTTGACTACGGCAACAACATTCGCCAACGCGCGCTCGATCATGGATTTGCCAACGCCTTCGCGTTTCCTGGCTTCGTGCCCGCGTACATCCGACCGCAGTTCTGCGTGGGTCGCGGTCCGTTCCGTTGGGTCGCACTCTCGGGTGATCCTGCCGACATCAAGACGACCGACGAGGCGATCCTCAAGCTCTTCCCCAACGACGCCTCACTGGCGCGTTGGATCACCATGGCGGGCGAGCGCGTCGCCTTCCAAGGACTGCCCGCGCGCATCTGCTGGCTTGGACTTGGCCAGCGACATCAGGCGGGATTGCTCTTCAACGAACTGGTTCGCAGCGGCAAAGTGAAGGCGCCGATCGTCATCGGCCGCGATCACCTCGATTGCGGCAGCGTCGCGAGTCCCAACCGCGAGACCGAAGCCATGCTCGATGGCAGCGACGCTGTGAGCGACTGGGCGATCCTGAACTTCGCGGTCAATACTGCCAGCGGCGCAAGCTGGACGAGCTTCCACCACGGTGGTGGCGTCGGCATCGGCTTCTCGCAACACGCTGGACAAGTGATCGTGGCCGACGGCACCGACGATGCCGCCGCGCGCATCGAACGCGTGCTGACCAACGACCCAATGATGGGCGTCTTTCGACATGTCGATGCGGGCTACGAGCTTGCGAAGCAGTGCGCAGAACGGGAAGCGGTCAAGATTCCCTGCCGGCGAGTTTGAGCGGTCGCGGCGTATCTGAGCGGTCGCGGCTGCGGCCGCTCACTTTGGTGCTTGTGTTGAAACCTCGCGGCTGCGGCCGCTTCCTCTGGTGCTAGGGCAGCGTGGCGCGCGCCTGTTGGCGCGCTGCGTTAGATTGCGCGTATGCCTGTGATCCTCGCACCGACCTCGGAGAACATCGCGCTGTGCGCGGAGCGGCTTCGGCGCGGGTTGTCCGTCGGCGTGCCGACGGAGACGGTCTACGGACTCGGGTGTGATTCTTCCAGCGAAGCGGCGGTGGCCGAGGTCTACGCGATGAAGTCGCGGCCACAGAGCAATCCGCTCATCGCGCATGTGCTCGACATCGCGATGGCGAAGAAGGCGGTCGTGGGTTGGGATGTGCGCGCACAACGACTCGCCGATGCGTTCTGGCCGGGACCCTTGGCGATCGTGCTTCCGCGTCGCGCCGAAATTTGCGCGCTCTCAGTTGGCGGAAGGTCGAGCGTTGCGGTGCGCGCCCCCGCGCATCCCGTCGCGCGCGCGCTGCTCGAGGCGTTTGGTCGGCCGATCTCAGCCCCGAGCGCCAACCGTTCGGGGCGACTCTCGCCAACGAGCGCGGCGCATGTCGCTGAAGAGTTCGCGGCGTTCGCCGACCTTCCCATTCTCGAGGGTGGACCGTGCGAGGTCGGCCTCGAATCGACCGTGCTCGATCTCTCCCGCGCGCGGCCGATGATCCTGCGTCCTGGTGCCATCACGCGCAAAGATCTTGAGCCGCTCATCGGTCCTGTCGCGGTGTCGGAGATCGGCCATCAGGGCACGAGTCCGGGCACGAGCGCGCAACACTACGCGCCCGAGACGCTCTCGGAACTCGTCGATGAGAAGAACCTCGCATCACGACTCGATCTGCTGACCGAACGCGTCGCGGTCGTCGCGTTTGCAGGAACTCGCGTGCCATCGCACCACGAGCTGTTCGCGATGCCGCGCCACGCTGGTGCCTACGCGCAACTTCTCTACGCGACCCTTCGACGCGCCGACGCAGCGGGCGTTACCACGATCATCATCGTTCCACCGAGCGAACATGGCGGACTGTGGGACGCTGCCCACGATCGCATCCGACGCGCCACCGCCTATGCGCCGCGCAAGTAACGAGCTCGATCACTTCTTGCTGGTTGCTGCGCCTGCATCGAAGACGATGCGATGCGCTTCGAGTCCCGCACCTGTTGCTTGTTGCAGTGCAGCGATCGCGTTCTGGTAGCCCACGAGCGAAGCAAAGTACGCGTCTTCTGCAGCAGCAAGGCCGTTCTGCAGCTGGAACTTCAACTGGAGGAACTCAGGCGTGAGTGCCGCCTGCGTCTTCTCATCCACTTGCAGCGCGCGAAGATTCTCCGCCTGCGCGAGTCGATAGGTGCGATTCTGCTCGACGAGCTGTCGGAAGGAGACGCAATCGGTCAGCGCGTTCTTCACTGCGAGCACGGTGCTCTGCACCGCTTGCTCGTAGGCGAGGAAACTCTGAGTGCGGCGCAGGCGCGCCTGACGATACGCAGCGTCCGCGGCGCGATTGCCCAAGGCGTAACTGAACTGAAGACCCGCTGCGTAGTTCACGAAGTCGCCATCGGCGAGCCCGCTCATTGAGTCGCTGAAGTCTCCTTCGAGTCCAAACCAGGTGACATTGGTGGCGAGATCGAGTTGCGGGAGCGTGCCGTTGTCGGCGACCACCACATCGATCTCCGCACTGTCGATGGCGATGAACGCCTGCGCGATGTGCGGGTTCTTGGCGAAAGCTTGCGTGAGCGACGCACGCAGATCCGACTGAAACGGAGCCTCACTCGGTGCGTCGGCAGGAACGACATCCGCTTCGCCGCCCACGGGAAGTTCATGATTGTTCATGAGCGCCTTCAAGGTGCTCCCCGCTTCGGACAGCCGGCGGCGCCCCTCGATGACCAGCGCCTTGCGCTGCTCGACCGTGGCGACGGCGTTGGCATACTGCGCGAGAGTTGCGTCAAACTCGCGGCGCTTGGCCAGCACATCGCGGACTTCCTCACCGACTGCGACAAGCCACTCGGCGCTCACAAGTCGCGCGCGCGCTGAGACGAGATTCCAATACGCCTGCTCGGTTTGGGCGACGACCGACAACAGCCGCGCGCGCAACGCTTCCGTGGCCTGCATCGAGCTGTTGGTGGCGAGCTTGACCTTCGAGAGCGCCACATCCTCACCAAACCCGCGCAGCAACGGCTGCGTCAGACCAAGTTCGAGCGCGCTCGACCACGCTGGATCGGGGGTGTAGAGCCCATCCTTGTTGTTGTCGATGCGATCGGTTCGGCCCGCGAGCTTGATCGCGCCGCCCGAGGTCAGCGCCTGCCCGATCGAAGCACCGAAGTTGTAGTCGTGCTGGTCGGTGACATTGGGAATGACCGTCGCGCCGCCCGAGCCTGGCAAGATGATGCCAACCGAAGGGCGATCGACGCGGTCGTAGCCGACGCCAGCGCCGACCACCCAGTCAAACGCAGCCTCGGCGCGGATCAGATCGTCGGCACGGATCGCCTGCTGCAGGCGGGCGATGTCGGCGTCAAGGTTGTTGGCGACCGCGCACTCGACGGCGGCCTGCAGCGTGAGCGTGACGCGCTTGGGCGTCTCGTTTCCCAGTGGCACGACGCCGTTGATGGTCTGTCCCAAGGACGCCGATTGCGGCCCGATGGCGTCAAGCTCCGCGCGACGCGCCGCAAGCATCGCTTCGACAGCGCTCTGCGCCTCCTGGCCCTCGCCGCGCGGCGCGCCGTACACAGCACCTGCCGTTGCAGGAGTTTGGGTGAGCTTACGCTCGGCGGGAGTACGCGCGGCTGCGTCCAGTCGCGCCGCGAGCGCGTCCTCACTCAGGATGGCGTCACGCGAGGAACCGTAGGGAGTCTGACAGGCGACGGGAAATCCACCCGCGATGGACGCGATGAAGAGGCGTCGTGCATATGTGGCGATTCGAGACTGCGTTCGCGGCTGCCAGTGATGCGTCATGGGGCGCGGATGGTAGTCAATCGGCGGAGGCGCGAGAGCGACGCGCGCCGTGCGAACGGCCGCGAAAAAGCTGCTCGCGCGATGGCTGACGGCGCACCATGCACTCGGTACGATCCCGCGCATGAACACCAGCACGAGCCTCCGAACATTTTCCATCGCCCGCGGCGTGATGCTGGCAGCCCTTGCCGCAGCGCCCGCATTCTTTGTTGCGCAAGGCGCGTTTGCACAGACGACTCCAGCGCCCGCGCGCCCGAGCACTTTCGCCGCGACCATCAACGCTGACGCCACCGTCGTGCGTTGCGCGCCCAACGCTGAGAGCGGCTACGCCTTTGGTTCGCTCTCTGCGGGCCAGACCGTCACCGTCGTTGAAACACAAACTGGTTGGGTGCGCGTGCGCACCGAAGGCAATGCGTTCTCGGGTTGGGGCGGCTATGTGCCCGCGCTTCCTGGCGTGACGCTTTCGGCTGACGGCAAGACGATCACCATCAGCAAGACCGCGCCGATCAACGCGCCCAATGATTCGGCCGACTTCAATCCCGATCGCAGCTCGAAGGCGATCGGCTACCTGACTGACGGCGACACGCTTCCCGTCCTCGAGGTTCTCAAGGGCGAGCACGACACCTACTACGCCGTGCCACTGAGTGCGAAGACTTCTGGTTGGATCGCCGAGAGCGCGATCACGCGCCTCAATGTTGAGACCCCGAAGCCCGAAGGCGTGACGACGGAAATCGTGAAGCCCGTGGTCGTCCAGACTGACGAGGCGAAGCCCGAATCGACCGAGCCCGCAGCAGACGACGACTCGAATATCAAGAAGATCACCAAGGCGATCATCACGCCCACCAAGCCCGCCGTGCCTGCCGTGCCGACGGCCGCGCAGATGGCGCGCGCGAAGTTCACCGAGCTTGAGAACACCTGGCAGAAGCTCACCAAGGAGAACTGCTCGGTCGCTGACCTGCAGGAACTCCACACGGGTTTCGTCGCCATCACTCAAGACACGACGGCGATGGCCGCGACGCGCCGCAATGCGCTGACGCGTTCCACGCAGATTGCTTCGATCCTCGAATTGCGCGCACTCAAGGCGCGCATGCAAGATGTTGAAGTCAAGCAAGTCGACAAGACGCAGGAACTCGCGGACCTCAAGGCGTGGGTCGATGCGCGTCCGCGCTACGACGCCGTGGGCGTGCTCAACGCGTCACTCGTCTATGACGGTGTGCGCTTGCCGCGTCTCTATCGTCTGCAGGATCCAACCAGCGGATTCACCACGGCGTACCTGCAAGAGGATCCAGCGCACGAGCTGAGCTCGATGCTCGGACTCATGGTCGGCGTGAAGGGACCAGTGCATTTCGATGAGAGCCTTCGTCGCAATCTGATCACTGCGCAACGCGTCGCCGTGATTCAGGCGGGCAAGGAAGTCGAGATCGCTTCGCCCGTCAAGGCTGAGACTCGCAACAGTGGCAGCAACGACGGCAGCGACAACAGCGGCAAGTAACTCTCCACGACCACACCAACACACGACAGGCTCCGCATGCGGAGCCTGTTGCTTTTCATCGACCTCTACTCTGGTCGCGCGCGCGTCTGCAATCGTTGCGGCATTCGCTATACTCGCGCTCGTCGGGGCGTTAGCTCAACTGGGAGAGCGATGCCTTTGCAAGGCATAGGTTACCGGTTCGATCCCGGTACGCTCCACTGCAACAAGGCCTGTCGAGTCCAACTCGGCAGGCCTTGTTCGAATGCTGAAGCTCGCGCCGCTTCCCGCCACGGCCACGAACCACCCCGATGTCTTCCGACGCTTCCCACACTCCATCTGCAGATGCCATCGCGAGTTCGCGCGACGGCTGGTCGTCCCTTTGGTTGCATGTGGAAGTTGTCCCCTCGACGGGAACCAAGGCGGAAATCGGCCGCGACGAAGCGCGCCACGCCTTCGGTGCACGCAGGCTTTCCGCGGGTGATTCGGTGGTGCTCTTTGATGGCGCTGGAAGCCTCGCCCACGCGCGGCTCACCGAGGAACGCTCGCGTTCGGGCGACTTTCTTGTTGAGGTCATCGAGACGCGCCTCGCTCCCCCGCTTCTGCCCGTCACGACGATCGCGTTTGCGGTACCCAAGGGCGACCGACTCTCGACGCTCCTCGACATGACGACACAAGCGGGCGTTTCGCGGCTGATTCCTGTCGTCTGCGCGCGCAGTGTCGTCGACGCTGAGAAGCTCGATCGCTCGGCGCGCTGGCAACGGATCCTGGCCGAAGCGACCAAAGTCTCCAAGCGCGCGTGGACACCTGAACTCCTCAGCGGCGGCGCGCTCCTTGAGGTTGCGCACGCCGAGCGCGCGCGCGGCGCAGCCATCGCCGTGGCGCACACCGCTGACGCGATCGACCTCGCGTCTTGGCGCTCGACACTCCCCGCCAACACGCCGCGCACGATCTTCATCGGTCCTGAAGGCGGCTTCGAACCGAGTGAACTCAGGGCGCTGCGCGCGCTTGGCGCTGCGGTGGTTTCACTTGGTCCGTGTGTGATGCGCGTGGAGACGGCGTGCGTCGCGGCGGCGATCGCGTTGCGCAGTTAGTTCACGCCACTAAGAACGATCGTTGGAAGCTTGGCAGCGCGAGCACTGCGCGTCGCCGCAAGGTTCCATGTGTGCCGTCGCAGTGCCTTCACCGATGGCGTCAAGCACTTCGCGCTCAAGACGCGAGGCAATGTCGTGCGACTCGACGATGGAGAGCGTCCGCGGCACGCGCAGATGCATGTCGATGAAATGCGCGCGCCCATGATGGCGGTGACGCACCGAGGCAAACGAACAGATACACGGCTCATCGCCTTGGCGATGTCGTTCGAGCACCGCGACAATCGTGCTGTGATCCTGCGCATCGGAGTACCCGATGATCGCCGACACGCCCTTGTAGGCCACGCGCGAACCCACGATGGCCAGCAGCACTCCAACCGCGATGGCGACGGCGGTATCGATCCACGCGAGCTCCGTCACGCGAACGGCCACAAGTCCGCCAAGCACCGCGGCGGTCGTCACGAGATCGGCCAGAAGATGCTTGCCGTCCCCTTCGAGTGCAGCGGAACCCGTCGCACGCCCCACGCGCAGCAACGCCACACCCGCTAGTCCGTTGAGGACCGCACTGATCCCAACAAGGACAAGCCCCGCGTCAATCTCCTGAATCGGCGCGCGGCCGCGATACATGCTCTCGGCGCAGTGGGTGAGGATCACCAAACCGGCGACGGCAACGAGCGCACCTTCAAAGAGCGCGCTTACGAACTCGATCGGCCCGTGGCCATAGGGATGCTCGCGGTCAGGCGGGCGCTCGGCGTAGGTCAACGCCAGGAGCGCACCCACCGACGCCACGATGTTCACGATGCTCTCCAAGGCATCAGAGAAGACCGCGTCGGAACCCGTCATCAACCAACCCGACAGTTTCAGGCCAAACCCGACGACTCCGACAGCGATCGCCCACCGCGCAGCGTTCTTGACGCGGCGCGCGCTGCTTGGATCGGGTGCCCGAGTGACCATGCGGGAAAGGTAGCGGATGCGCGTGATCGCGTTCACGCACCAAGCGCCGACACAAGGCGATCTCACGCACTCAAGCCGACGCGTTGCGCGCGCTCAAGAATCGCGTGACCCGTGCGGCGAAAGAACGGGAAGCGTCCCATCGCGCCGACCACGACGCGGAGTTCCTCAGGGTCAAGCGACCAGTCGCGACAGGCCTCGCGTTCGTCGCTGTCCTCTGGTTGATCGCGAATCCATTGCAGCGTGAGCGCGCGTTCGCGCATCGGCCAGTGTTCGAGTTGTGCGCCGACCTCGGCGGTGGTGTGGATGCACTGGGTGATCACGCGTTCGAGGATGTCGTGCCGCGAACTGCTCTGCACGGGATCTTCACGCGCCCGCAACGCGATGTTGGCACCGAAGACCGACCACCATCCTCGACATTCGAGCATGGCGGGCGCGCGCGGAGCCGTCGCATCCTGCGAAGTTTCGACCTCCTCGACGACCTCCGCCAACGCCTCCTCGAACGCCAGGTTCCCCGCTGCGACACGCGCCTCGAGGGCGCCACCGCGTGCGGTGTGCGCGAGCGTGTGGTACTGCGCGTCGTCAAACTCGCGATAGAGGCGCGTGTAGAGATCCTCCGCGCTCTGCAAATCGCGCCAGGCGCGTTGCGCGAGTTCGGTGCGCTCGGCGTTGCTCTCGCAGGCGTTCAAGAGCCGTCGCTGCGTGTGTCCACGCAACGCACGGGCAAACGCCTCAGCCACGCGCTCAAGACGGGTGCGCGCGGGCGACTCGATCAGTCGCTCAAGCACACTCTGCGCAATGGCGCGGGACTCGTGCAAGTTCCAAAGCGCGTAGTGGGCGTTGGCGAGGTTGATCGTGAGCATCGTGCGCACATCGGCGCCAATGTGTCGCTCGGCGAGACCTTCGCGCACCGCGTCAAGCACACGCAACGATCGGCCCACGCCGTCGTAGGCACCAGCGAGTCGATTGGCGGCAATCGCACGCTCGCGCGCCGTGGTAGCCGCACCGCGCAACGCTCGCGCAGTCTGTCCCATCGCCTCAAACGAGCCTTCGCGATGTTCGCCCTGCGCGCGAGCGTCGAGTTCTGCAAAGGACTTACTGGGCGCGTCGCTGACAAGGTGCTCGATCGTCGAGCGTCCAAGAGATTCAAGAGCCATCGTCGTTTCCTCCACTCCAATTGGTTCCAAAACTGTGCACTCGCGGTGCGCCGCTGATCCGTGCGGCGATCTCACCGAGTGTGCAACGACGACAGCATCACCGCTGCGAAGTGCGCGTGAGCAAGTCACGCGGTTTTCCCGCGAAGTTGGCAACAGCGGTGAGAAGTTCCTACCGCACGATTCAGGGCTTCACGGCGGGAACGCCACGCGTGAGTCGCTGCGCATCGAGCACGAGGCAATCGTCACCGAGCACGCGAAGATGTGCTGGTGGCGTCGTCAGCGCAAGCTTGGCAACGCGAGCGCCATCAAGAAGCACGGCGCCCGCGTCGTCGAGCCAGACGATCTCGAGTGTGTGCGACGCAGGCGTCTTGCCGTCCGAGGCAGCGCTGGCCAGAAACGACACATCGATCAGCCGTGCACCAAGAGCATCGAGCACAACCACATGGCCGCTGCCTGAAACCGCGACCCGCGCGCCGCGCATCAGAGGATCGACCGAGTGCGACCACGCGCACCGTTCACCGCTTGAGCCCGAGGCCTCGTCGGGCAGCGCGCCCCAGACATGCGTGCCGAGTTCTTCCAACATCGCGCCGCGAAACGCGACTTCGCAGGAAGGTCCGCCGTGCACCTGAAATGCCATCAAGCCCGAGACGATGCCGTCGTACCACTCCGCGCACGGCACGCCATTGATACGAGTGCGAATGCGCGGGCCGAGGCACTCGATCTCGTAGCGGTTCCACTCGCCGAGTTTGAACGCCGCGCGCGCAGGCTCGTTGTCGACGAGTGACGCGAGCCACGCGCGACCACGCTCGTCGTAGATGCCGCCCGACCAAGCGCGCGGCGTCGGATCGATCTCAACCTGCAGGCCGCCGATGGCGCCGCCGAGTTCGCGCGAACGAACCTGAATGCCCGAGTTCATCTTGTCGCCGAGCGGCAACGCCGTCGAACCGATGCGCACATCGACCGACAACCGAAAGTCGCCGAGCTCGCGCGGACTCGTGAGAAATCCGTTCGAGGGGATGGGGCCTTCGCCCACGAGGACGACTGGCCCGTCGCTGCCGTTGACGAGATGAAAACGCGCGGGAGCGCCGACGACCCGCCACGAGGAATACGGAATCGCATCAAAGAGCGGAGTGGTGGTTGGCTGCGCCGACGCGGCGGCCGTTGTTGTCGGAGGCGCCGCAGCGCAACCGACGAGGAGTCCCGCTAGCGCGAGCGCGCACGACGCGCGGACGGAACTCAAGCGCGACGAATCTTTTTTCTGCGAGGTCATTGCTCTATCGGAGCAGCGCGCGCGCACGCCGTCAAGCACCGAAGTCAGCGTGAGGCGGGAGGTTCCGCGCTCGACGACGCTTTGACACGAGGATCACCGATCCGATGCAGGCGCGCGGTTTGCAAGATCCACGGACTTTCTCGTGCGGGTGAGTGCAGTTTCGTCGCATGGTGGAGTACTCAGGGTCTATCTCGACGCGGCGATGCCATGGCACCGCCCCCGCAGACGATGAGTGGGTAGACCAGAGAGCCGGCGAGTTGTTGGACCGCGGACGGGTTGAGAGACGAGCAGCATGTTCGGCAGCATGATCATGGTGATGAGAGTTCGACGGATGCGCGATCTCACTCGCGCGGCGGCGGCGCTTGACGGCAGTTTTCGACGGATCGGCATTTATGGGTTGGACGAAAGAACGATTGACCGCTCTCGCGAGCAAGATGAATGGATGCGCCGCAAGGCTGCCCGTCGTTGTGGCGTGCGCGATGGCGGGAGTCCACGCCAGCGCTGACGCAGCGTTCGTGCGCTATGTCGTCACCGCGATTGATGTCGAGCATCAAGGTCAGCAGCTCACGGTCTACACCGTCGCAGCGCGCTTCGACGCACCCAACGACGCGGTGCTCTTGGCCTTTGGACTCAACAGTGAGAACCCCGAACACCTGAAGGGCTTCTGGCATCTGGATGCCGTCTCCTCGGCCGATCCTGAAGACGAGTCGGCTGCAGTTCCAGCTGCGCCGCCGCCCGTTCCGCTCTCGCCTCTCTCACAAAGTGCTGGCAGTTGGAATCCGTCGCTGGTCCTCAAGCCAAAGATCAATCGCGCGTTTGATTCCTATCTCACCATCGGCGGCGAGGCAGGCCTGCGCAATCCAACCAACGCCGACGGCTCGTGGACCAAGGCCGATCGTCAAGAAGGCCGCACGGACAGCCGCGGATGGGCGCGCCCCGATCTTCCTGCGATTGGAACCACAGGCTGGTTTCTCGTCGCACCACCAAGTGACGGGATCGGCCGCGCGGGCGCCTCGCCCAACTACGAGATCAACGGCAAACCAACGCTCGAGAACGCAGCCACCGATGTGCGGCTCGCGCAGTTTGTCCTCACCCGCGGCCACGCGCCCCGAGCGTTCACGCTGCAAGTCGCGTGGAACGACGGCGCGGCCGCGGACCCCACCAAGATCACTCCCAATCAGATCGCGCAAGGCAAGTTTGAACTCGGATCAGCCGCGGCCACGCGGTAGACCCCGTGGTGACCCCGTGGTGAACCGTGGTGCACCGAACAGGACTGAATAGGACTTCATGATGCAATTTCCAACGACACTCACTTCGTTCCTTGCTGGTTCCCTGTTGGCTGCGAGCGCGACGGGGGTGGTGGAGGCGACGTGGGTTGAGTTCTATACGGTGAAGACGCAGGTGACCGAGCCCGTCACTGGGATCGCGCTCGATGTCTATAAGGTCTACGCTCGCTTCAACGGGCCGACCGACACAGTTTCCTACGCGTTCAACCTCGACGCCGCCAACGCGGTGAGCCCACTGAACAACTTCTACCACATCGATCTTTCTGACTACGCCAATCTGCTGTCGACCACCGCTGGTTCGTGGGCTCCGTCCCTGACCGGTAGCGCGACGCTGAATCGTCCGTACGACTCGTACCTCACCGTTGGTGGTATCCCCAACGCGACCAACGGCGTCTCCGCC
>CANLHK010000013.1 GCA_947490615.1 Planctomycetaceae bacterium
CGCTCAGCTCTACTTCGCCCCCACGCACCATGGCATGCGCTACCGCCCCTCCGGCGGCTGCCACAACTCGATGCGGTTCCCCTCGGGATCCATCACCCAACCAAAGATGCCGTACTCGGATTCGTCGACGCGCTCGTCAACGGTGCATCCCTTGGCGCGCAACTCTTCGACCATCGCGCGCACATCGGCAACGCGATAGTTCACCATGAACGACGCAGTGCTTGGTTCGAAGTACTTCGTGTCCGCCTTGAACGGACTCCACACGGTGGTGCCGACGCACGCAGGATTGTGCGGGCCGCTCCACTTGAACACCGCGCCGCCCCAAGGCTCGAGTTCGATGCCGAGGTTGTCGCGATACCACGCGCCAAGCGCCTTGGGGTCCGCTGACTTGAAGAAGATGCCGCCGACACCAAGAACGCGTTGCATGAGAGCTCCTGCCGCGTGGCGGCGATGAAGGGGAAGAGTACAGGGAGAAGAGGCGACCACGCACGAACTCGGCACAGCGCGGACCGAGGAGTGTGGTCCAGTCACTCCGAACAACGAGCACAAAGAAACGGAGCGCCCGACTTACGCCGAGCGCTCCGTTAGTTTTGCGTGGCTCTCGAATCGATCAAACAGACCAAGATCGAGCGCTCCACAACTCGCTGCAAACCAGAATCAGGCTGGTGCTGCCTTCTTCGTCATCACAGCAATGATGACAAAGAGCGCGATCAAACCAACGAATCCGCCCTCGCCCAACTGCGTGACGAAGCTCATGAGATTTGCCGTGATTCCGCCGAAGAAACCGACGCTGGCCGAGCCGAAGATGATCTGCACGAGCACGCCAAGACCGATGAAGAGCAGCAGAATGTCCATCAATTCGCGAGCCCAGCTTTTGACGAAGGTGAATGCTTGCATGTGATCTCTCCTGAGGATTCTGACCGACGCGAATCGCACGATGCGTTCGCCGTAATGAATGTCTCGGCAGTTATCATCGCTGCGCGCCACAAACAACCCCACTAAGTTGATGACGATGGTCGGAAGTTGCGCGGCGCCGGCTTGTCCCCCTCGATTGGGACCGTCGTTTGAGGCTCACCACGCCGAAAGACCACGGACCCTAATGCAAGCACCCGAAACTACTTAGGTAGCACCAAAGCCCGCTGCGGAAGCAGTGGGCGGACGTGGACTGGAACCGCAAGCTGCTTGTCGTACGCAGCCCGAAGACTGCAGGGAAAGCAGCCCACGCAGTCCGCTCCGTGCCCGTCTGCCCTGCGCTTCAGCCGCTCCTCTGGCAGTTGCGCCAGGAGTCTGATTCCCACGCTGAGCGCATCGTGAAGCTCGTCCAATGTGAGGCCTACAACCTGCGCACTCGCTTCAAGAAAATCATCGAGCGTGCCGGCTTGCAGGCATGGCCTCGACTCCTCCAAAACCTCCGCGCAAGTTGCGCCACCGACTTCGCCCAGAGCCTACCTAACCACGAGGCTGCTCGCTTCCTTGGCCACAGTCCGCTCATTGCCGCGTCGCACTACCTACAGCCTTCAGACCACAACTTCAGAGCCGTGGCTGGCGAGGGCCCATGGATTAAAGACACGAACGACTCCGAACGTGGCGTACTAGGTGGCGTACGCGTGGCGTACCCGATGGCGTAGCAGGCTGCCGCACGCTCTCGCACCGAGTGGAACTCCTCTCCACTAACTCCAGAAGCGCAGCGAGGTTGCGCCAGTCCTTGCGAGACCGTGCAACCTCGTGCGATTTGCAGAAGTGGGCGGAGAGGGATTCGAACCCCCGTAGGTGAAACCAGCAGATTTACAGTCTGCCCTCGTTGGCCGCTTGAGTATCCGCCCTGTGAGAAACCCGCTTGTTGGAGCGGGGTCGTGATCCTACCGCACGACCTTCGGTTGGGCAACCACCGCGAGAATTCAGCGGGCTGCGAGGCCTGCTGCAGCGAGATCGCTCGGTGAAAGCCAGGGCAACGGCGCGGTCAGTGGTCCGAGATCGCCTCCCTGTTGGTAGCCGCGCAAGCTGAAGCACGACATCGCCACGGCGAGTCGGTCGATGAGCGCGCCCTCGACACTGGCGAGGTCTGGCGCTGAACCAGGCTTGATGAAGCAGAGCACTTCGACGGGTTGCCCGAGCGCAGTGGCCTCTTGTTGCGACACGACAATCGGCAGCGTTGGGTCAACCGACGGATGCTCTGCGAGCAGGCGCTCTGCGAACGCTCGGTAGATGCAGAGGTTCGTCATCGTCCCGTCGCCCATCGCGCGTCGCGCTCGGACCAGCGCTCCTGCGATTGATTCGTTGGCGGTGAGCGAGTCGACCTCAGCTTGCGTGAGTGCGCGCACTGTTCGGAGGTCGACGCGGAAGCCGCGTCGGACGCGCCGTCCTGGCGAGGCGTACTTCGAGCGGTAGTTCAGATACGGCTCTTGCACAAAGCGCGCGATTGGAACGGTGTGCACGGTTCCGTCCGCATTCTGCACGCGCACGGTGAGCGTCTTGATCTCGGCGATGCGCCCATCGATCGAGTGCTGCTTCAACTCCACCCAATCACCGACGCGAATCGCATCGTTGGCGGTCAGCAACATGTTCGAGACCAGCGAGTAAAGAATGTCCTTGAACACCACTCCAAGCACGGCCGCTGTCGCACCGAGTGCGGCGAGGAAGACCGATGGGTTCTTTCCGACGGCAATCGCCGCCGCGGAAATTCCGCCCGCGAGGAGCAGCGCCACGAGCAACACCTGTCGATAGCCGCGCAGCGCGTCGGGCCGATTGACTTCGGGTCGCGCTGAGTAGAGCTCGTCCGCGACTTTCATGAGCGTCGCTGCGATGAAGACACTCTTGACAATCGCATACGCGACGAGCAGGTTCGCCACATTGAAGGCGAGCAGCGGATTGAGCACCGCTGCATCACCGAGGAGATCCACCAGTCGTGCCACCAAGAGTAACGGTGCGATCGCGCTGATCGGCACGATCACGCGCGACTGCGCGATCGCATCCGACAACCGCTTCTTGTGCGCGCGCTCGAGGGCGCGCGCGAGAATCGGCGCCAGCGCCGCCTGGAGCACGAGTCGAACCACAAAGCCCAGCGCCACCAACGCGAGGATCGCCATCATGTTCCACGCGACCGAATTGGCGCGAAGCCACTTGCCAAACGCCGTGCGCTGCAGCGCGTCCACGAGGTCAAGCGCGGCGCGCTCTGCAGGCGAGTGCACGATGGCTGGCTCGGTGGGCTTCGCTCCAGCCACGCCTCTAGGCCCAACCTCTTCCTTCTCGGTCCGACCGACCTGTCGTGGATGCACAGGCTTCGCGTCCGCCGCCGTCTCACCCTCTGCCTGCGCCTTGGGCTCGTGGAGCAGTTCGCGCACCGCCTCGAGCTGCGGAGCCGCAGTGGCCGAGGCGACGGGAATCAGAACCAGCAGCGCGAGAAGAGGGACGAGCAGTCGTTGCGAGGAGCGAACCATCGAAATCATCATGAGAAACACCACGAATCACAGGGCAAAGCCGCCAACCGGAATCGAACCGGCAACCTCCAGATTACAAATCAGGTGCTCTGCCAATTGAGCTATGGCGGCGGAGGGTGCGAAGTGTAGCGGAGCAGCGATTACCATTGCGGCCCCTCGAATTCGCGTGATGACCAACTCCTCCCCCACTCCCCTTGCTGAGGCCCGCGATCACTTCGATGTCATCGTCGTCGGTGGCGGCCATGCGGGTACTGAGGCCGCTCGCGCTGCTGCGTCCGCGCTGGGTGAAGGCGGCCGCGTCGCGCTCCTCTCGATGGAGCCCGCGCGGCTTGGGCAGATGAGTTGCAATCCCGCCATCGGCGGACTCGCCAAGGGTCAGATGGTCCGCGAGCTCGACGCGCTTGGCGGACTCATGGGTCTCGCGGCCGACGCGTCGGGCATCCAGTTCAAGGTCTTGAACTCGAGTAAGGGTCCCGCGGTCCGCGGTCCGCGCGCGCAGTGTGACAAGTATGCCTATCGCGCCGAAGTGCAGCGACTCCTTGCTGGCTACGAGCAGATCGATGTGTTCGCTGCCACCGCGGAGGAGATCCTGCTCGACTCAGATGGCGCAGCGTGTGGAGTGCGCATGCCGCCTGGCGCGCATCGCGTTGGTGCGAGTCGCAATGCCATCGAACTGAATGCTCGCGGCGACGCCTTGGCAGAACCCGTCTTCACTGTCGCGTTGGAGCCGCCGTCGACCGCGCCGCGTGTGCTCACGGCCAGTGCCGTCGTGCTGACCACGGGAACCTTCATGCGTGCGCTCATGCACACGGGCCAACACACCCAAGAGGGCGGCCGCGTCGGCGAAGGAAGCGCCAAGGGCATCAGTCGCACGCTGCAGACGCTGGGATTTGAACTCGGCCGTTTGAAGACGGGAACTCCGCCACGCATCGCGCGCGCCTCGATTGACTGGGAAGTGCTGGAGCCCGCGCTTGGCGATGTCGTCCCTGTTCCGTTCAGCGACCGCTCGCCTGAAGCGCTTCCTCTCGGGCGCTTTCCGCACCTCGCGCAAATCGACTGCCGCGAAACCGCGACGACTCCCGCGATCCATGCGCTGATCCGCGAGAATCTCTCGCGCGCTCCGATGTACTCGGGGCAGATCGAAGCCGAGTGCGGCCCCCGCTATTGCCCGTCAATCGAAGACAAGGTCGTGCGCTTTGCCGATCGCGACGCGCATCATGTCTTTCTCGAACCCGAGTCGCTCTTCACCGACGAGATCTACCTGAACGGCGTCTCGACTTCGCTGCCGAGTGATGTGCAACTTCCATTGGTGCGCGGACTGCGCGGACTCGAACACGCCGAGGTGCAGCGCTTCGGGTACGCCGTCGAGTACGACATGGTCTGGCCGCACCAGATCGACTCCACCACCGAAACCAAGCGCGTCCCGCGGCTCTTTCTGGCTGGGCAGATCAACGGCACGAGCGGATACGAAGAAGCTGCAGCGCAGGGATTGCTCGCGGGACTGAACGCTGCACGGCGCGCGCGCAGATTGGAGCCCGTGCGGCTCGCGCGCGACGCCGCGTACCTTGGCGTACTCATGGACGATCTCGTCACGCGCACGCCGCGTGAGCCGTACCGCATGTTCACCTCGCGCGCGGAACATCGCCTGCTCTTGCGCGCCGACAACGCTGATGAACGACTTGCGCTTCTCGGTGCGTCGTGGGGCCTCGTCGACGCGACGCAACGCGCGCAGTTTGAATCGCGCATGGAAGCGAAGGCTGCGATCCATCGCGCGCTTTCTGAGATGCGCGAAGGTGGCCTGCGACTCATCGATCTTGCCAAGCGACCTGACATCGATCTCAACTGGCTTGCGGAGCGTGTGGCACCGACGCTCGACGGGGTGAGCGCTGCACTCCGCGTGTCGATGGTCGAACGCGTCGTGACCGATGCGCGCTATGAGGGATACATCGTTCTGCAGAACGCGGAGATTCGCCGCAAGCGCGAGTACGACGCGGTGTCGATTCCGTCGTCGTTCGATCCGCACGCGCTCCTTGGACTGCGCAACGAGGCCGTCGAGATGCTCGCGCGCTTCAAGCCGTGCACGCTTGGGCAGGCCAGTCGCATTGCTGGGATTTCTCCTGCAGATGTGACGGTCGTGGCGATGTGGGTGCGACGCACGACGCGCTCGGCGTGAGGCCGCGGCGCCGCCTCAACACAGACTCTCAACCACATCCACCAGCATCCGCACGCCGTAGCCGTTGGGTCCCGCGACACAGAGATCGCTTGGCGTCTCGGAGTTCGCGACCCCTGCGATATCGATGTGCGCGAACGGCACCTTCTTGTCGACGAAGAAGTCAAGGAACGCAGCACCCTGAATCGGATGCGCGAGGCGCGACGGATTCGAGTTGATGATGTCGGCGTGCTGGCTCTTCATGTGGTCCTTGTGCTCCTTCCAGAGCGGCAAGCGCCACACTTTTTCGCCGGTGCGTGAGGAACTCGATTCGATGACTTCGCGCAGCGTGGCGTCGTCGCAGAAGTAGCCCGCGCTCCACGGACCAAGCGCCGTGACCACGCCACCCGTGAGGGTCGAGAGCTCGATCATCGTCGTCGGCGCGTACTTCTCGCAGCCGTACGAAATCGCGTCGGCGAGCACGAGTCGGCCTTCGGCGTCGGTGTTGGTGACCTCGACGGTCGTGCCGTTGTACATGGTGATGATGTCATCAGGGCGATAGGCGTTGGAGCTCACCATGTTCTCCGCCGCAGGGAAGAGCGCCACCACGCGCATCGGCAACTTCGCGCTGGCGATGGCGTGCATCGCGCCAAAGACCGCCGCGCCACCGCACTTGTCGTACTTCATCCCCTTCATGCCGTTGTTCACCTTGAGCGAGTAGCCGCCAGTGTCGTAGGTCAGCGTCTTACCGACGAGGGCGAGCGTCTTGCCGCGCGCTTTGCTGCTGATGCGCTTGGGTGTGTACTCGAGAATCGCTAAGAGACTCCGCTCCGCGCTTCCTTGCCCAACCGCGACGATGCCGCCCATGCCGAGCCGTTTCGCATCGGCAAAGGAAATGAGCTTGAAGCGCATGCCCATGGAGCGCGCGAGCTTCTTCGCCTCGCTGGCAAACCAATTGGGCGTGCAGATGTTGGGTGGAGTCGCTGCGATGCGACGCGCTTCGTTCACGCTCGCGCCGATCGAGAGGCCGCGTGTGAATCCGTCGGCAAAAGCGCCCGAACCCGCGTCGATCGAGAGGCTCGAGGCGCGTGGCGCGCGCTGCGTCGATTTTCCATCAAAGGAGTCGACGCGCCAGTTTCCGACCGTGACGCCTTCACCAAACGCCTGACCGAACTCACGCTGCTGCTTGGCATCGAACAAGCCGCCGAACGCGAGGCGGACCTTCGCGAACTTCATCCGCTCAAGCGCGCGCACGCAACGAGCGCCAGCGATGCGCGCCTCTTTCGCGGTGAAGTCCGCCTTCTTGCCGAGCCCGAGGATCACTGCTCCATCAGCGGCGCTGGTGATCTCGCCGAGATCGGCGCGAAAGCTCGCGGCACTGATCGCAGCGTTGCGCGCTGCATTGGCCTCGCCCTTGGTGAGCGTGGCCTCATCGGAATAGACCGCAAGCACGGGGACGGACTTTGGCGCGCGGACGATGGACAGACGATGAAACATCAGGACTCCAAGAGCTGGGGATACCAAGGAACGATCGTTGAGGAAGTGCTTGCGTGGATCACCCGCGAGTCAGGTGCGCTAACTGCGCAGAATCGAGGGATCTTCGCCACGCTCGATCGCTTCGATCTTGTGGAGGCGACGAAGGTGACGACCTCCATCGAAGGGCGTGCGCACCCAAGTGTCGACGATGCGCTTCACCAGTGTGTGCCCGAGGAGATCGGCAGAAAGGCAGAGGACATTCGCGTCGTTGTGCGTGCGCGAGAGCTGTGCGGAAAGCTCATCTTGCGCGAGTGCCGCGCGAATGCCGCGGAACTTGTTCGCGGCGATGCACATGCCGATTCCAGTTCCGCAGATGAGAATGGCGCGATCGGTTCCGCCCTTGGCAACGCGACTACACGCGGCGTACGCGCTGTCGGGATAGTCGGTCATCGCGCCCTGCATGTCGGAAACGAGTTCGACCTCGTGCCCATCGGCCTTGAGATGAGCAATCAGCGCTTGAGTAGCGATGGCCCCGCGATGGTCGCAGCCGAGTGCAATCTTCATGGCGCTAGCATCCCCGCGACGCGCTGCGGAATCAACTCGGCAAAGTAGGCGCCAAGCTCGTCGTAGGCGCGCTGACCGAGCCCGATCGGATCGGCGACATCGCCCGAGGGATCGAGTAACTGCACGCGCGAGGCTGCCGATGGGTCGTTGCCGACCAACGCGCGCGCCCGTGCGACATGAAGCGAGGTCATCCCGAGGACAAGATCCGCCTTACGGACCATCTCCGCGGTGAGCCGCTTGGCATGCTCAGGAACGGGCGCGCTCATGCGCTCGAGGACCTCGACCGCTTCGGCGCTGGTCGATGCACCGTCGAAAGCACTCACGCCCGCTGAAGCGAAGAACAGTGCGCCGAGCCCAGAGGGAAGTTTGCCGCCATCGGCGAGCATCTGCGCGATCCCTTCCGCCATCGGCGATCGACAAGTGTTTCCTGTGCAGACGAACAGGACCGTGCGCATGGGGAAATGTTAGCGAAATCTCACCCGCGAGCGTCGTCCGTCGGCGGGCGGTCTTCCTAGGACTCGGTCTCTTCGTCGTTGGACGCGGCCTCGGCTTGGTCTTCCCAACCTGGAGGCGGCGCAGACGCCTGCAAGAACTCTTGAGCACGCGCAAGATCGCCCCGCCGCACTTCAACGCTTGGAAGGCCAAACACGCCAGAAAAGAGCCGCGCGGCGTTCTGTCCTGTGATGACCGCGGGAATTCCCTCTTCAGCGAGCCGCGCCACCAAGATGCTCGCGGAGGTCTCGTCGCTGGTTCGCGTGAGTTCCACCATCTCTGATGCAGCGGCCTCGGCTGCGGTCGGTCGTGGCTCTTGTTCGAATCCGCCACGCATCTCAGGCGAGTCCCACGGGCGTTGTGGGGCTCGTTCGCGCGGACGCGTCCGATCGCCCATCAGCCGGTGCGCTGCTGGTTTCTTGCGGCAACTGAAGATCACCCTTGGCGGTGAACACGCGCGCGCAACCCGTGCAAGAGAAGACTCCTTCGAACTGCACGCCAACCACCGCAGCGTTGGCGTGGTCGCACATCGGACAGACTCCGCGTGCGCAGGCTCGTCGAGCGACCTTGCGCTCAAGCGCCCGCAGGATGAGGTAGCCGCAGCGCGCGATGATCACCAGATAGACCGAACTAATCACCAAGATGATCGGCACCATCGGATAGGCCATGGTGCAGACAAACGCCACGATGAACAGCACGATGAACAGCCCAAGGCAGGCTTGGGGGTAGATCTCGTTGATGCCGCGGAGCACGCGATAGAGCATGGTCCAAGGGTACGAGGAGCGCGCTGCGGACGGTCGTGGGAGATTGTCCTGCGGCGCAATTCGGCGACAATTTCGGCCTCGCGCGCTGAGTCTCACGCGCGGCTTCTTCGCCACGAGAGTCCGACGGACCGCACGACGGGCTGTACACTGCCAATCCGCGACCACCATCGGCTGAGCCGACGAGCGTGTCGCGAAGGCTGCGAATACAACGCCAATCGGCGTCGAGTGGACCATCATGAAACTCATCTGCGATCGCCTCTCGTTGTCCGACGCCCTCGCCATGGCCAGTGGCGTGGTGGCTGCGCGCACCCCGACTCCAGCACTGACTTGCCTCAAGCTCGTCGCCAAGGCGGGAGTGCTGCAAATCAGCGCGACCGACTCGGAGATCGGCATCGTCATCACCGTCCCCAATGTGGATGTGAAGGAGCCGGGCGAGGCACTGATCCCCGCCGACAAGCTCAACCAGATCATCCGCAGCTGCGACGACTCGACGGTCGCCATCTCGGTCGATCGCACCTTGGCGACCATCACCACCGAGAGCTCGACCTTCAAGGTCTTTGGTCATGAGCCCCGCGAGTTCCCTGGTGTGCGTCGACCGAGCGATCGCTGCGACTTCGAGGTCGACGCGGGCACGCTTCGTCGCCTGATTCAGCGCACCACTTTCGCCACAGCGCGCGACGATTCGCGCTACGCGATCTCGGGCGTACTCGTTGATCGCAAGAAGACGCAACTGCGCCTCGTTGCTACCGACGGTCGCCGACTCGCGCTCGCGCGCGGCACCTGTAAGGGTGGCGACACCGACTCGACGTTCATCGTTCCGACCAAGGCGCTCAACGCACTCATGCGTCTGATGTCCGATCCTGACGCGGCCGTGCGCATCCACCGCGATGGCAACCAGGTCGTCTTCCAAGTGGGCGATGTCGTCAGCGGCGCGACCTTGGTGTCGAGCGTTGATGAGCGCAATTTCCCGCCCTTCGAGGATGTCATCCCCAAGGAGCACGATCGTCGCGCCACCTGCGATGCAGCGGAACTCAGCGGCGCCATTCGACGCGCGAGCCTGCTCACGAACGAAGAGTCCAAGGGCGTGCGCCTGAGCTTTTCCCAGCAAGTGCTCACTCTGACCAGCCGCGCGCCCGAGATGGGCGAGTCGGAAATCCGCATCGACGGCATCGCCTTTCAAGGCGAGCCCATCGAGATTGCGTTCAACCCGACTTTCATCGTCGATGTCCTCAAGGTCATCGACAGCGAGCAGGTCATGATCGAGATGAAGGCCCCCAACAAGCCGGGCGTCATCAAGGTCGGTTCGGACTTCACCTATGTGGTGATGCCGGTTTCGCTGCAGTAAGCAGCGTGTTGGAGCCGTCCGCGCGTTCGCGTCAGTCCGCGTTCGCGCTCAATACTTGATGCCGCAACCGAAGGGCTTGGTCTCGCTTGGGGCGACAGACTCACCCTTCTTGAGTTGGGTCACAGCCTGCACGACATAGTTCGTCTTGCCATCGCCCGACTGGCTGTTGTCAATCGCGCCCTTGTAGACGAGCACGCCCTTGGCGTCGATCACGAAGCAATGCGGCGTGGTGCGCGCACCAAACATCTTGCCGACCTTGCCATCACGATCAAAGAGCGCGGGGATCTCGATCTTGTTGTCCTTGAGGTGCGCTGCGGTATCGTCGAAACTCTTCGTGTCTGACACGCTCGAGTTGATCGCCACATAGACCACATCAGCGAACTGCTCTTTCGCACCCTTGATCGAATTGGCGACCGTGCCATCGCTCATCACGCGGCGGCAGACTGGGCAACCTGGGTTGACCCACTCCAAGACCACGACCTTACCGAGGCTGTCGGCGAGGACCCAGTCCTTGCCGTCCGAGGTCTTGAGCGTGAAGGACGGCGCGGGCTCACCAATCTTGGCGCCACCAGACTCGGCCTTCGCTCCACCTCGGGCGGCGCGCTGGGACTTCGGTGCATCCTTCTTGGCGCCGCTGTCCTGTGAAGGGGCGTCTTGCGCGGACACCATCGCGGTGCAGCAGGTCAGAAGTGCGGAGGCGAGGACGATGCGAAGAGCTGGCTTCATGATGAGAACTCCAAATGGTGACACGCGGTCAGACGGTGTTGGATCAGTCCGCGCAAGCGAGGACGACACCGCTCACGGTGCCGGAACAGGAATCGTGAACGAGTACGCGGGGCCATTCTTGCCGAGAATGAGCAATCCCGCGAGGGCCAACGGGCGGTCACCCGCGCTCGGTCGAGAAATGGAGAGTGGAAGGACCAAGGTGCGGCCCGTCCCTGCAGCGAGGTAGCCAGTTTCCAGCGAGACCCCTGGCGTATCGTTTGGAATGAACTGCCATTGCGAATCGGCTCCCACGGAGGTGGGCGCCTCGATGACGAGCACTGCGCTGAGTTCCTTCGCCTGCGAGTAAGCCATCTTCCACGACGCGGGAAGCGGAATTGGGGTGTGCGCGAGGCTCGCTTTGAGCGCGACGGCAGCCTTCGAGTCGGCCGCGACAGGCTTCGACAAGTCGATCGAACTCTCACCGCGGCCCATCAAACAGATCTCCTTACAGACCAGCCAACTCGATCGAACCGTCGCAGGAAGTCCCCCGCTTGGAATCGTCGCGGGCAGCTTCACGGCCGCGGAAATCGTGACCGACTTCTCGTAGCCGAAGGTGGTCTCGCCATGGGTGAAGATCGTGGGAAGGGGAAAGTCGATGGCGGGAGTTCCATCGGGGTTGGTGGCGAGGACGCAACCGTCAGGAAGCGTGAACTTGAGTCGCGTGGGCGCGCCCGACTGGCCTGGGTTGGTCCAGTAGATGTGCCACGACGGAATGATGTCGAAGGTCGCGACGATGCGCACGGTGGCATTCGGCGCGACCGTCCCCACCACGGCGACCGAGACCTTGACGGCGTCTTCGCCCGACTGTGGCTCGCGCTGCTTGGGCGCTCCTGGGATTCCCTGCGCGAGCAACGGCGTTGTCGGCGCGAGCATCAAGAGTGCGCAAGGGACGATGGCTCGGGTCAACAGCGCGTTCAAGAGAGAGATCATCGTGGTGGTTTCGCTTGCAGACGCAAAGGCGCGAACTCGGGATTCTTCCCTCGTCACGCCCCCACTTCGCGGAGGAATACGGGAAACTCGGACGCCGCCCGCTGCACGCATTCCTGCGTGACGCGAGGGTCGCGATCCTATTCCAGAGCCCGATGGCCCACCATGACCTTCTGCAGCATTCGAACAGTTCTCGTTGCCTTCTTGGTCCTTGCCGCGTGCACCGTCTGCGGTGGATGCCAGAACACCACGAGCGATCGCGACCTCGTCTACCGCACACCGAGTGAGCTCATCGAGTTGGCGAACACTGCCAGGGGACCATTCGGTGGCGGCGAACTTCCCAAGGTGCTTTGGCTTGATCCACGAACACCCGCCGAGTTCGCGGCCGAACACCTTCCGCAGGCGACGAGCATTCCCTTCCCCGAGATTGAGCGCACCCACGAAGTCTCCTGCAAGGGCTTCGATTTCTTCGTCGTGTACGACTCCGACTACGACGATGTCATGGCCAAGGCCGCCGCCAAGCGCTTGTTGGAGTTGCGCTACAAGAAGGTTTACTGCATCGTGGGCGGACTCAAGGCATGGAAAGCCGACGGCAATCCTGTCGTGACTTCGAAGTGAAGTCACGGAGTCGATGCGGGTGGCATGAAGTCGCTGAAGGTGCTCACTCGAGCGCCGCTGCGCCCGCCACGATCTCGGTGAGTTCGGTGGTGATGCGCGCCTGGCGTGCTCGGTTGTAGTTGCGGCGAATGGTGCGCACGAGTCCGGCGGCGTTGTCGGTCGCGGACTTCATCGAGACCATGCGCATGACATGCTCGCTGACGGCCGCATCGTTGAACGCCTGGAAGATCGAGACCTCGACCGACTTGGGAAGGAGATCTGCGAGAATCTCGGCGCCCGACGGGCTGAACTCATAGTTCGCGCTCGAACGAGAAGCCTGCGGCGCAGCCAACGGCAGGAGCTGCATGCTCTCAGCGGATTGGCGGGAAGTGGTGATGAAGCGCATGTAGACGACATGCACGCTGTCGTACTTGCCCGCTTCAAACTCACCCATGATGCGCTGAGCGAGCGCTTGAACCTGCGCAAATTGCGGCTTGTCACCAAAGGTATGACGCTCGGCGATGTCGACCTTGGCAAAGCGGAAGTACGCGACCGCCTTCTTGCCGACGGTTTCAAGCACGACCTGCTTGCCTGCAGCCTTGAGCGTCTTGATGGTCTGGGCGCCCTTACGAAGCACATTGCCGTTGTAGGCGCCGCAGAGGCCACGGTCGGAACCGATCACCAACACGAGGACGCGGTTGGCGGGTGTCGCGGGCGCAGCCATGAGCGGGTGCACGAAGTCGCTCCCCGCAGCCGCAGCGACCTCACCAACGAGGTCGCGAATGCGGTCGGTGTAGGGCCGCGTGGCCTTGGCACGAGTCAGCGCCGCGGTGAACTTCGCGGTCGCAATCATCTGCATGGTCTTGGTGATGCGCTGGATGGTTCGCACCGCGACCATGCGCTTCTTGAGCTCGCGAATCTGTGCCATAGGGGCGGCGATGATAGCAAAGTCGCAGCCGCGCTTGGGCGGCTTGAACGCTGTCTTCAGGCCACGCGATCAGGCGCCGTCGAGGACAAGCCCGTCGTAACCAAGTTCCATGCCGTCGGGGAGTTCAGCCGCGAGCGTGGCGTGGCGGATGTCGTGGGTCATGTGGACGAAACAGGTCCGCGTCGCGCCCGCTTGCGCAGCGATGGCCGTCGCCTGATCGACGGTGAGATGCGTCGGGTGGGCGCGGTAACGCAGGAGATCAAGCACCAGCGAGCGCAGTCCCCGCAAACGCGGCCACGCACTCGGCGGCATCGCGGAGAGATCGGTGCAATAGGCCAACGGCAACGGGCCAGGCTGGGTCTCCGCGACACGACCCGCGGCGTCGAGTGCGTCGATCCGATAGGCGAGGACGGGCAGTCGCCCATGGAGCACTTCAAACGGCGTGAGGCGCAGCCCGCGGAAATCAATCGGCGTCCCTGCGACCACGGTGCGCACGAACAGATCCGCGACGAAGGAGTCGTTCACATTCTCGTGGCGACTGAAGATGTGGCGGAACACGCGCTCGAGAAACTCGCGGGTGCGCAGATCGGCAAAGACTTCGATCGGCGCCTGCATGATGGCGTTGTAGCGGCGCACATCGTCGAGCCCGAAGGTGTGGTCGACATGGTCATGGGTAAAGAAGATCGCATCGACACGCTTGAGCCCAAGTCGCAGACTCTGTTGACGATGATCGGGTCCGCAATCGAGCAGAATGACGCGCTCGTGGCCTGACTCATCGGTGAACAGCAACGCGGCTCCTGAACGGGTGCGTCGATCGCGCGGATCGTCGCTGGTGCAGACCGCACAGGAGCATCCAATGATCGGCACACCCGCAGAGGTGCCTGTTCCAAGCAGCACCAGTCGCACATCGCGCACGAGTGCGGCCGTCACGGCGTGAGCTCCGCGAGCAACGCGCGCACGACGGCGGCAGGATCTTCGGCAGCGCAAACTGCACTCGACACCGCAAGCCCGCGACAACCCGCGCGCGCGAGTGGCGCCACCCGACCAGGCGCGATGCCACCGATGGCCAAGTGCGGAACATGGGAAAACGCCGCGCAATACGCGCGCAAGTACGCCTCACCCGACGGAGCCAAACCTGGTTTGAGGTCAGAGCAATACATCGCGCCAACACCGCAGTGATCGGCGCCCGCCTCGATGGCTGCGCGCGCCTCACCAAGCGAGTGGGTACTCGCACCGATGCGAAACGCAGGTCCCCCGATGCGACGCGCGTCACGAACGGATAGATCGTCGACGCCAAGATGGACACCGTCAGCGCCCGATGCGAGTGCCACATCGAGTCGATCGTTCACGATGAGCGAGACGCCGTGCGGGGCGCAGAGCGCTCGGACCGCTCGTGCGTGCGCCACGAAGTCGCGTGCGGAGCGTTCATCCTTCTCGCGCACTTGAATCGCGTCGGCGCCACCTTCAATGGCGCGCGTGACGACTTCTTCCCACGGATGTCGGCAGAGCGCTTTCGTGAGCAGCACGCAGAGTCGCCACTGGCGAAGCGCACCGCTTGAGGCACGAAGCGTCACCCGCGCGTCAAGCGTGTAGGCGCGATAGCGCAACGCTTCGACGGCGGCGCCAGCGCGCGGCTCGATGGTCTTGAGTGACTCTTCGAGAACGCGCAAGGCTTCGGTCAGGCGCTTGCCTGCCGCTTGGGCGATGGCGTTGACCGAGTCGCGCGTGTACTCGCCATCAACGGTGATTGCGGTGCCGACATCCCCTGAAACATCGCGGGTTGCGGCCAGCGCCGCAGGATCTACTGCCGAAAGAGCAGCCTGCAACGCGTGACGAAGCGCCTTGGCTTCTGCCGCGATCTCCCCATCGTTCCACGCAAAACGCGCGACATCCTCGAGCGTGCGCAAGGCTTCGCGCGCGCGGTTGAGGTTGGCGTCGATCATGCGCAGGCAGGCGTGGTGCACGGCTCACAGCGTAGCGTGCGAGCGGTATCCTCCAATGCCCCGACGATTCGTCGGTC
Source organism: Planctomycetaceae bacterium (assembly GCA_947490615.1). Classification (GTDB taxonomy): domain Bacteria; phylum Planctomycetota; class Phycisphaerae; order Phycisphaerales; family SM1A02; genus QWPT01. Next base: position 15,465 of record CANLHK010000013.1, read on the forward strand.
TCTCGTTGCAACGCGCACGGACCACCTCATGTCCACACCGATTGAACTCACACGCCACGACGACCGTCGCGCCTTCCTCGGCACGCTCGCGTGTGGAGCCGTCGGCGCCGTCGCCGCAACAAGTTTTGGCTCAAACACATTCCTTCCTTCGCAGGAGAAACCACGCATGACCACGACGCTCACCGCCCACACTCTTCCCGAACTGCCCTACGCCGAGAACGCGCTCGAGCCGTCGATTGACGCGCTCACGATGAACATCCATCGCACCAAGCATCACAACGCGTATGTGACCAACCTCAACAAGGCGCTCGAGGCCCATCCCGATTGGCAAGGAAAGTCGGTCGAGGAACTCTGCCGCACGCTTTCGAGTGTGCCTGAGTCGATTCGCACTGTGGTGCGCAACAATGGCGGCGGACACTGGAACCACTCGATGTTCTGGAAGTGGATGGCCCCCGCTGGTTCGGGTGGCGCGCCGAGTGCAGCGCTCACGGCCGCGATCAACTCCGCGTTTGGTTCGCTGGACGCGTTCAAGGAAAAGTTTGCGGCCGCTGGCGCTGGTCGCTTCGGTTCAGGTTGGGCGTGGCTCTGCAAGATGCCTGACGGCACCGTCGCGGTTGGCTCGACTCCCAACCAGGACAACCCGCTTATGAAGGGCGTCTGCGATTGCAGCGGCACGCCGATCCTCGGCTGCGATGTGTGGGAGCACGCGTACTACCTCCACTACCAGAATCGTCGGCCCGACTATCTGAAGGCCTGGTGGAGCGTCGTGAACTGGAACGAAGTGAACAAGTGCTTTGAGGCGAAGTAACGACGCTACCGAGCTGACGCATCGTGACTACGACAGTGGCTGTGCTGCGCGGCTCAATCCGCGGGCATCAGCCCGTCGATCATCTTCATGAACGCGTCGCGGTTGGCCTCGACGGTCGCTTTCGGACCGTTGAGGCGGAAGTACACGGTGCGGCCTGGCGCTTGCACGATGGCACCGAGTTGGAGACTGTCCTTCTTGGGTGCTGCCGCGCCCATGGCCATGTAGTCGCCTTCGAGTTCGACAAGGCTCACCTGCAGCGGACCGATGTTCTTCTCGGAGACCTTTGGCTCGGCGCTCGCGTCGCCCTGCCGAAACATCCCGCTCCAACGCCTTATGTTGGCGTCGATCGGTCCACCGTCGCCACCAACAAACAGGCTCACGACGAGTTCTGCAGACTTGGAAGAGTCGCCTTCTGCAGCGACGGCGTATTGCAGCGTGCGAAACTGCGCCGAGGGTTTGGTCCAGACCCACGACACCGGCTTCGGCGCGCGCAGGCCAGCGACTTCGATCACTGCCGCATCGTCGGCGCTCGTGGAAGTCTTCCAAGTTGCGGGATCGACGGCGGTGCCGCTGATCTTGGGTAGCTCAATCGCGCCCGCCATTGCAGGCGATGAGTCGCCGCTCTCCTTCACGGGCGCTGGCGGCTTGGGCGGGGCCACATCATCACACGAGCTCAGGCAGAGCGCCGCGACGACGAAGGCGATGGGCGCAGGGGAAACACCAAAGGAGGAACACGAAGTGAGACGCAGCGAGGGCATGAGATCCGTAGCATAACGGGCTCGATGGAGGCGACGCCCCGCACGATCACGCTGGTCAACGCACGGATCTGGACAGCGGATCCCGCGCGTCCCCACGCCCACACACTCACGCTGCGCGATGGCCTCATCACCGCGATCGATGAGACTCCCACAGGCGAATGCCTCGACATGCAGGGCCATTGGATTGGCCCTGCGTTCATTGATGCACACCTTCATCTCACGCTTGGTGCAGCGACGCTTTCGCAGTGTGATCTCACGCGCTGCGCGTCGCGTGCGGAATTCGAAGTGAGGCTTGCCAAGCACGCGCGCGCGCTCGATGCACAAGGCGAACCTGACGCGTGGCTGATCGCGTTTGGTTGGAACGAATCCGATTGGCACGGTGAAGCGCCCACGAAGGCGTGGCTCGATGGCGTTGGCGCCCGTCCGACCGTGGCCTGGCGCATGGACCAACACGCGTGCGTCGTGAACAGCGCCGCGCTCGCGCACCTCGACACCTCACCCATCGACGGCGGCGAGATCGAACTCGAGCACGGGCTCTTTCGCGAACAAGCGGCGTGGAAGCGCGTGCTTCCCGCGATTCCCGCGCTGTCCCCCGCTGCGAAACGCGCCAATCTCGCGAGAGCCTGCCAGCACCTGCACGCGCTCGGAATCGGCAGTGTCGGCTCGATGGAGTACCTGACGGATCTCGGCGAAATCGATCTTGCGATGCGTGAAGCGCTGTCGTTGCGCGTGCACGCCACGGTGCTCGATCGAGATTGGCCGCTCGAAACTCCACCAACGCTGCCGAAGGATTCCAGCGCGTTCTTCCGCATCGTTGGGATGAAGAGTTTCGCCGACGGCACGCTGGGTTCGCGCACCGCGTGGATGCTCGATCCCTACGCCGACAAGCCTGAAACCTGCGGGTTGGCGATGGAGCACACACTGCAGGGCAAGCTCGCAGCCTGGATGCGCGCGGTCCAAACGCTGGGACTCTCGCCGAGTATCCACGCCATCGGCGACCACGCCGCACGCACGCTGCTCGATGCGTTGGACGCGTGTGCCGATGATCCCGCGCCGCGCTTCGAGCACGCGCAGACGCTTCATCCGCGTGACCTCCCGCGACTCGCAGGACGCTTCGCGAGCATGCAACCGCTGCACAAAGCCGACGACGCGCGACAAGCACTCGCGCGACTTGGGGCAGAGCGACTCGAACGATTCTTCCCGTTTCGCGCGCTCGTGGCCCATGGCGCACGACTCGCCTTTGGCAGCGATTGGCCGATCGTCTCGGCTGATCCGCTCCTTGGGATCAAGGCCGCTGTGACGGGACTCGACCTCGATGGTCGTCCCTTTGCAACGGCGCATTCGATCTCGGTGCACGATGCGCTCGTTGCCTACACGCGGACTGCTGCAGAAATGCTGCAACTTCCAAGCGGCGTGCTCGCGCAAGGGCGCGTGGCGGATCTGGTGGTCCTCGATCGTTCACCGTTTGAGGTCGACTGGTCCACGGAGACACCACGCGTGCTCGAGACCATCGTCGCTGGACGAAGCGTGCATCGATCGTGCGCTGCGAATGCCCTGCAAACGGCGGAGTAAGCGCACGGTTCGATTATGGTGCGCGACTGGCACTCTCCGAGTGCCATCGACCGTTCACGCTTGAAAGATGTCCATGTTCACGACTTCCGCTCTGCCCACGCTCCTCATCGCCGCGATCGTCCCGACTGCACTCGGCCGCGCCGACGACGCGACTCCTTCGCACGGCATCGTGCCGATCCCTGAGTACACCGGTGACTTCGCAACGCGCTCCCATCTTTCGGGTGATTGGGATGGCCACCGCACCGCGCTGGCCAACAAGGGTGTGACGCTCGATCTCTCGTACACGCAACTCGTGCAAGATGTCACGAATGGCGGTGCCGAAACGGGCACGCGCTACGGCGGCAAGTTTGACACGCTGCTGAATCTCGACCTCGATCGCATGGGCGCGGTGGCAGGCGGACTCGTGACCATGCGCATCGAATCGCGCTACGGTGAATCGGCCAACGAGATCGCGGGCACGATCCTTCCAGTCTCGGACACGATGTACTTCCCGCTGACGAGTCCGCACGATGACGCGATCGTTGCGACGGTCACCGAACTGCTCTACACCCAGTTTTTCTCGAAGGAACTCGGAGTGTTCGTCGGCAAGTTCACCATCCTTGGCGCCGACACCAACGAGTTCGCAGGCGGGCGCGGCGACACGCAGTTCCTCGGTCACCAGTTCACGAGTGCGTCGGTGACTTCGCTCTTCAACCCCTACTCCGCACTCGGCACGGGCGCGTTCTTCATGCCGACGCCCGAGGTCACCCTTTCGAGCTCGGTCTACACCTCGACCGATTCTTCGACGAGTGCGGGCTTTGACACGCTCGACGAAGGACTCATCTGGTCGACGGCGCTCGCGTGGCAATACCGCCTCGGTGAACTTCCTGGCGGCGTGCGCGCCACCTACCAGTTCGCGTTTGATCGAAACTTCGTGGAGTTCACGGGACAGTTCATCACGCCCGACGGCGTGTCGATCCCCGTCGACGGCAGCAGTTGGTGTGCCTTCGCCAACGCGTGGCAATATCTCTGGGTGGAAGAAGCCGCGACGAAACCGATCAATGTCGCGGATGGACAAACCGACTTGCAAGGCATCGGTGTGTTCTTGCGCGGAGGTATCGCTGATCCCGACACCAATCCGATCAAGTGGATCGTGAGTGGTGGCGTCGCTGCCAAGGGACTTCTTCCTGGCCGCGATCGCGACACCATCGGTGTTGGCTACGCGTACTCGCAAACAAGCGAGCTGCCCTTCGTGACTTCGCTCATCCTCAACGAGACAAGCAGTCGCTTCGAGGCCTACTACGACTTCGCGTTGACGCCTGCCGCGGATCTCACCTTGGATGTGCAGATCGCAGACTCGCTGCTCTCGACCAACGACACCGCGACGGTGCTCGGCGCTCGCCTCCGCCTTGAGTTCTGATTGGAATCAACCATGCATCCACAGCAGACCACTTCCGCCCTCACCGCCTGCGCGCTTGCGCTTCTCGTGGCCACGCAGTTGTTCCCTTCGACGGCACACGCGCAGAGTTCCGTGCTCAGTAAGGCCACGCGGACTTCGCCGAGTTCTGAACCCGCAGTGTTGCAACCCGCGCAAGAAGCGGCCGCCACTGCAGAACTCGCTGCGCTTGCGACCAAGTTTGGCAAGAAGCCCAACATCGTCTGGCTCCTTGTGGATGACATGGGCTTTGGTGATCCTGGCTGTTACGGCGGCGGCATCGCGGTTGGCGCTGCGACTCCCAACATGGATCGCCTCGCGCGTGCGGGACTGCGCCTCACTTCCTGCTACTCACAACCGACCTGCACACCGACGCGCTCAGCGATTCTCACGGGTCGTCTCCCTGTGCGCACGGGCCTCACTCGACCGATTCTCGCGGGCGACAAGCTCGCGGTGAATCCATGGGCCGATGAACTCTCCCTGCCGACGCTGCTTGGAAAAGCTGGCTATGCGACGGTCTTGAGTGGCAAGTGGCATGTCGGCGAAGCCGTCGGCATGCGCCCGCAGGACATTGGCTTTGACGAGTTCTACGGCTTCTATCCCGCGCAAAAGGAACTCACACAACATGTCGACAAGCGGCGCTATCCCGATCTCGTGCTCAATCCCGAGCGGTTGGCAATGCTTGATCGCACCGGTGGCAGTGAAGCGCTCGTGCACGGATTCAAGGGCGGCGCCACAACGGACATCATGGAGATCGACAGCACCGACGACATGGCCGAAGCCGATGGGATGCTGAAGGAGTTCACCGTCAAGAAGATCGCCGAACTCGCCAAGGCAGGCAAGCCGTTCTTCCTTGAGCATGCCTTCATGAAGGTGCACGCCGACAACTTCGCATCCAAGGCCTTCGAAGGCAAGAGCGCGAGCAAGTACCCGTACAAGGACGCGGTCGTCGAAGTCGATGCCTACATCGGTGAGATCGTCGCTGCCATCGAGAAGGCTGGCGTCCTCGACAACACCTTCATCTTCCTCACCAGCGACAATGGTCCGCAGCGTGACTCATGGCCTGACACGGGCTACACGCCGTTTCGCGGCGCCAAAGGTTCCGCGTGGGAAGGCGGCGTGCGCGTTCCTGGCATTGCCTACTGGCGCGGCGTCATCACGGCAGGTCGCGAGAGTGATGAGCTCTTCGACTTGATGGATCTCTTCAACACCTCACTGGCGCTGGCGGGCGCCACCGCGTCGATCCCCACCGATCGCTACATCGACGGCATCGACCAGACCTCGTTCCTGATCGCCGACGAGGGCCATTCGCGCCGCGAAAAGGTCTACATCTGGAATGTCGCCGACTTCATCGCGATGCGGATGTACGAGTACAAGCTGTACATGAAGATCATCACCACCGACGCGCAGTGGCTCGACATCGACGCCACGACAGAGCACGACACGGGGCTCTCGCCGTGGCTGTTCAACCTCTACATCGATCCGAAAGAGGAGTATCCCGTGGGTCATCGCATGAACGCGTGGCTCGCATCGATGGGCGCCGAAGTGAACGGACACCGCGCGACCTTCAAGCAGTATCCCCCGAAGAACATCGGGCTGGGCAACTGACGCGAGGCGCGTCTATCCTGCGCGACGCATGGACATCGGCATCTTCGGTATCTACAACGACCTCGGCCCTGTGGCGGCTGGTGCGTTTCTCTTCTGGGGGATCTTCTCGATCACGCTGCACGAGCTCGCGCACGGTTGGGCTGCGCTCTCGCAAGGTGACGACACGCCGCGGATCTACGGACGACTCACGATGAACCCCGTGGTCCACATGGGTTGGATGTCGCTCACGCTGCTCGTCGTCACGGGAATCGCGTGGGGCATGATGCCGACCGATCCAGGAAAGTATCGCTGGGGTCGTCGCGGCCGCATCGTCGTGTCGGGCGCTGGTCCGATGATGAATGTGTTGCTCTGGGCGCTCTGTTGGGGAGGATTGGGCCTGGTGCTCGCTCCGTACCTTGACGACGCGAGCGGCGTCGTAGGAGCGTTTCGCAGATTGCCCGACGGGAACGCGCGGCAGTTGGCGATCTTCCTCTTCATCGGTGGCAACCTCAACGGCATGCTCGCGCTGTTCAACATGCTGCCGCTGCCGCCCTTTGATGGCGCAAGCGTGTTGGCGGGCTTCTCGCGCACCTACTACCGATGGATGCACAATCCGCAGATCGCCAATGCGGGCGTCTTCATCGTGATCGTCGCCATGGTGAGCGGCGTGGGTGGAGTGCTGGCGGAGTTCGCGAGTTCCGTCGGGCTTCACCTCTCAGCTTGGACCGCGCAGCTCCCCCGCTGAGCCGGTTATCACACTGATTCACTGCAGCGCCAGCGCGTTGCGTCGCCCGCGGCTTTCCTCTACCTTTCCCAACTCGCATCCGCGAACTGAAGGCGCAGCGCACGGCGGTCACTCCCGCTCCACACTGCGTCAGAGTCCTGATGAGTCCGTCATGAGACGGACGGGACCGAGGTTCGCCTTTCCGAAAGACTGACCACATGGTCGTTCTGCGCATGAAGCGAATGGGTCGCACCCATTCCCCGTTCTACCGTCTGTCCGCTATGGACAAGCGCAATCCCCGCGACGGTGCCGTGATCGAAAACCTTGGCTGGTACAGCCCAACCGCGAAGGCGGGCGAGCAATACCAATTCCATGTTGAGCGCGTGAAGCACTGGCTCTCCGTTGGCGCGCAGCCCTCGGAAACCGCTGCGAACTTGCTCAAGAAGGTTGGCATCGATCCGACTCCAGGCAAGAAGGGCTAATCGAACCGAGTTGTGAAAAACGCTGTCGGCATTGCTGACGGCGCTGCGGGTCGATGGCTTGGCGACGCGCGTGGGCACCATGCGAATCGATGTGCTGACCATCTTCCCTGATCTCTTCACGGGTTTTCTCGCCACGAGCATTCCCGCGAACGCGATCGAGTCGGGCGCACTGTCCTGCCATGTGCATGACATCCGCGCCTACGCAGCGAACCGTCATCGCAAGACGGACGACAGACCGTTTGGTGGAGGTCCAGGCATGGTCATGATGTGCCAGCCCATCTTCGACGCCGTCAAGGCAGCAGAGTCGCAGGACACTGCTGCTGAGACTGCTGCGCCACTGCGCGTGCTGCTCACGCCGCAAGGCGAGCGGCTCACGCAGTCGCGCGTCGAATGGTTGGCCGCACAACCACGCCTGCTTCTCCTTTGTGGTCATTACGAAGGCATCGACGAGCGCGTGGTCGAGGAGCTCAATCCCCTCGAACTCTCGCTTGGCGACTATGTCCTCTCGGGAGGCGAACTCGGCGCGATGGTTCTCATCGACGCCGTGGCGCGCCTGCAGTCAGGAGTCCTCGGTCACGAGGATTCCGCTGCGGAGGATTCGTTCAGTGTGCGCACTCCTGATGGCGCGCATCTCCTTGATTGTCCGCACTACACCCGTCCTCGCGAGTGGAACGGGAGGGAAGTGCCGGACATCCTGCTCTCGGGCGACCATGAAGCGGTCGACCGTTGGCGGGATGCGCAGCGACTCGAGCGGACGCGCACGCGCCGCCCTGATTTGCTGCAGAACTCTCCACTCGCTCATCCGCAACCCCTGCCGTCGGCCAACACACACAAGTCCGCTCGGCAAGTTGCTCGCACCACTCGGTCAGGCGCGTCATCCAACGGCGACGCTCCACTGCACGGTCACACCGCGCCTGAAGGCGCCAAGTAAGGAATCTCTATGGCCCGTTTGAATCGCACACAGATCATGGAAGGCGTCGTTGCCTCCCAGATGAAGCCCGCCAACGAACTGCCGAAGCTCAGCGTCGGCGACACCATCGATGTCCACTACAAGATCGTCGAAGGTGACAAGGAGCGCATCCAGGTCTTCCAAGGCGTGTTGCTCGCCGACACTGGTCGCGGCATTCACCGCATGATCACCGTTCGTCGCATTGTCGCCAACGAAGGTGTCGAGCGTTCGTTCCCCTTCAATTCGCCGCGTATCGCCAAGATCGATGTGCTGCGCCGCGGCGACGCTCGCCGCGCCAAGCTCTACTTCCTCCGCGATCGGTTCGGCAAGAGCCGCCGTCTGCGCGATCGTCGTCGTGGCCTCAAGCACGTCAGCTGAGACCGCAGGTTTCATCGTCTTCCCACAGGCCGCCGCAAGGCGGCCTGTTTCATTTCCTACAATCCGCGCCATGCAGGTTCGACTCGCCAAGAGTTTCAGCTTTGAAGCAGCGCACTATCTGCCGTGCTTTCCTGACGGACACAAGTGCCGTCGCATGCATGGTCACTCGTTTCGTATCGAGGTCGTCGTCGAAGGCGAGATGGATGAAGCGAAGGGCTACCTCGTTGATTACGGCGACATCAAGAAGGCGATCTCACCCGTCTATGACGCGCTCGATCACCGCTGCCTCAACGAGATCGCTGGCCTCACCAACCCCACCGCCGAGATGCTCGCCAAGTGGATCTGGGATCGATTGAAGCCCACCCTGCCTCTGCTTTCGCAGGTCATCGTCTTTGAGACCTGCACCAGCCGCTGCGTCTATGAGGGCCGCTGAATTGCGTCCTGTGCATGTGCTCCACGACGCCGCGGTGTTGGCGCGCCTGCTTGGTGTCGAGACGCCGTGCTGCGCGCAGCTTGCCATGTCGACGGCGGGGCAGCCCGTTGCGTGGGGAGCGTTCGTCGAAGGCAATCCGCTCTCGGGTGGTTGGATCGTCGATGTCGAATCGCCCTCACGACGCACCGTGTCGTGGAGCGGAACGCTCGCGGCGGAACTCTTTGGCGATGAGCCGCGCACTTGGATGAGGTCGGGACAGGATTGCTTTCGCGACTTCCTCGATGAGGTGAGCCCCGCGCTCCACCGACACCAACGCACCGTCTGCTTTCGACCACACCACCGCCATGTCTTAGGCGATGTGCACAGCGCGGTGAAACTGCTGCGCGATCGCGCTGGTGAGCCCTTCGAAGTCTTGCTCTCACCGAGCGACTTGCTGGCTCCCTCGATGCTGCCGCGTCTTGAAGAACACCTCGCGCGCATGTTCACGCACCTTGGACCAGTCGCTGCGGCGATCATGATCTCTGATGTCGCGCTGCCCGACGATTCTGCCGAGGAAACCGGCTTGCTCGCACCCTGTCCCTTGGGCCAAGGTGTGCTCGGCACGCCGCTTCTCGCACGGCTCCTGCATGAGTGCGTCCCTGTGACAACCCCGGTGATTCTGCTGCCGCAAGGCCTCGATGCGCAGCGCGCGGTGCTTGCTCTGTAGGCTCGCAGCGCGTGGTTTGTAGGAGTCGTCCCGATGAGGTCGGCCGCCGATTCCGAATGTTCGGTTTGCGCGAGGCCGCGGAAGAGGTAGACTTTTCAGGTCTGCGGAACGGAATCCGCGACATGGAGTGTCGATGACGGCGTTCTCGCACGGTCCTTCGAACATGCTCGCTGGCGGTCTCGACGCCAAAGTCCTCGTCCTGAATCGATACTACAGCGCGATTCGCGTCATTGACGCTCGTCGCGCTTTCCTGCTTTTGGCCAAAGAGATCGCCGAAGTCATCGCCGTCGAAGATGGCTCCTATGTCTCGTATCCATTTACGACTTGGACCGAGCTCTCGGAGTTTCGCAGCCGCTTTGAAGCGACGCAGCATGACTGGGTGCGCACCGCGCGCATCTCCATCGCCGTGCCCAAGATCGTGCGCGTGCTTGGCTACGACCGATTGCCGCGCGAACAAGTCAAGCTCAATCGCCGCAACATCTACGCGCGCGATTCCAATCGCTGCCAGTACTGCGGCAAGGGCTTCCCGACGCGTGAACTCACGCTCGACCATGTGAAGCCCCGCGTGCAAGGCGGCGGAAACTCGTGGACCAACCTCGTCTGTGCGTGCGTGAAGTGCAACGCCCGCAAGGGTGGACGCACACCTGAACAAGCTGGCATTCGGCTCATTCGTCCCGCAGTGAAGCCCAAGCGCAACCCAGCGATCTCGCTGCGCCTCGGCAGTCCCAAGTACGAGTCGTGGAAGGCTTTCCTCGATGAGGCGTACTGGACAGTCGAACTGTGCGACGATTGATGCCGCGACTGTCTCGCGTCGCCTGAACGCGCGCAGGGAGAGTTCCTCGCGCAGGTCCGCATCTCACATGAAGATTGTGCAGGCCGCACCCAGCGTGCCGCGGCCTCGCCACGCTCCGTCTACATTCGGCGCCTCCCGCACCTGAAACTGTCGAGGTCCTCCAATGCCCAAGCAAGAGACGAAGAAGAAGCGCAAGTCCGACTCGAGCGAAGGCGACGGTGCAATCATCGTGGTGGATGCCGCGGCCACCAAGGCGGCGAAGAAGGCCGCCAAGCTCGCGGCCAAAGAAGGTGCGAAGGCGGTCAAAGCCGCGCGTGCAGCAGCGAAGGCCGCAGCACGCGGACCCGAGTTCAAGCATGTCCGCAAGAAGAAACTCCGCAGCGGCAAGGGTCCAACGCCTCAGGAAATCGGCGAGTCACTCGTGGCGCTGTTCAACGCAGGCAAGAGCGAGGAAGCGGAGTCGACTTGGTATCACCGCAAGATCGAATCGATCGAGGACGACGGCACGGTGTTTGAGGGTTGGAAAGGCGTGCAGGAGAAAGGCGCGTGGTGGAAGTCGAACTTCACCGTCCTCTCGATGCACGCAAAGGGTCCCTACATTTGCACTGTGGGATTCACGGTGATCTACACCGGACGCGTGCGCATGCCTGACGGCACCGAGAGCGACGCGCATGAGTGCGGCGTCTACACCGTCGAAGATGGCCGCATCATCCGCGAGCAGTTCATGAAGGCGCTCTGAGCGCTCGATGACTGCGCCACTCACGACAACAGGGTGAGTCCAATCGTGAGCGTCACGGCGTTGTTCACGCCGTGGGCCACCATCGGTGCGATCAAGCTGCCGCGCATCTCCCGATAGAGGCAGAACCCAACCGCGAGTCCGCCAAGCGCAGGAACAAACAGCACTCCCTGCGGATGCACGATGGCAAAGACCGTGCTCGACGCGACTGCTGAGATCAGCATCGACACCACGCGCGCCTGCGGCAAGATCGACCCGCGCAGATGTCCGTAGAGGAATCCGCGGAACATGATCTCTTCGACAATCGGCGCCACCACACTCGCGAGCAGCAAGAGCAGCACGATTTGCCATCCAGTCGCATGCGCGAGGAGATCGACCACAGGATGCGACGGCGGCTTTCCTTGTCCGTTGATCGCAGCGTCGATGGCGCTCAGAATCGCGTACACGATGACGCCGAGCAGAAGAATCGGCACGGCGCTGATGTAGCAGAGCAATCCCTGCAACACCTCCATCGGAACGCCCTTGCCGCAATGCAAACCGACGAGTGCGCGCAACTCCGTCCAACCGACGCCGCGGTAGGCGGGGTACACCAACACAACGAGCGAACTCAGCATCATGCCAATCGAAACGCAGAGCTGCGCGTTTTCGCCTGCATCCGCAAGCGCAGGCAGAATGAACAGCGCCGAAAGCAGATTGACGGCGAGGTATGTGGCGAGCCAGAGTGCAAAGGTCTCGCCGAGGACGAGTGCGGTGCGAGCGTTGTCGGCCAGTCGAATCGCGGGACGCACCGTGCCTCGCATCGCAAGCACGAGGAGAACGACGAGTGCGATGACGCCGCCAAGGAAGACCAGGAGATACCAACCTCCCACCGCAAGAAGCACCACCATCGTTGCTGCGGAACTCGTCACGGCATCAGGTCCGAGCGCCTCGGCAAAGAACCCGAGCTTCGGCTTCAGCGCCGCGACCTCCGCGACAGCGCCCTTTCCCTCTTCATCGCCGTCGGCGGCGAGTTCGATGCGCTTGGCCATGGCTGCGACAACTTCGTCGCGCAGTTCTTTTGCTGCGACGGAGGCCTTGGACGGTAGCGCGAGCCCGTTGGCGTACTCGACTCCTGCGCTCCAACCGTCAATCGATCCAACGAGTACGGAGTACCCAAGCTGCTCTTTGAATCCGCCCTGCTTCAACGACTCTGCCTGCGCGAGGACTTGCTTCGAGTCGACCGTGGGAGCAAGCCCATGCATGGCGATCGTCAACTTCCCGACGAGTTGCGACTGGGTGGGAATCGAATCGAGTTCGCCCAGCCCCTCGTCCGCGGCGTGGAGCGCCTCAGCCGTCGGCGGCGGCGCGTCGTCCGATTCGCTCCGCGCCTTCTGGAGATACACCGCCAGCCCCGCGGTCGCGGCGATCAGAAGCCAGACCACCACGCGGCCGAAGTTGGTGTGAGAGCGATCACTAGGAAGCATGCGGGGGTCCTGAGGGTTTATCGGGCGCGAAATCAGCGCACGAGTCGTCTCGTGCATGGATGGCGCGCACCATAGTCGGTCCACTCGAGCCGTGACTGCGCCGCGATGCGACCCGTCAGCGCGGCAGGCGCGCGAAGCTGAACTCCCCATGAAGTTGACAGCAACAGAGGGAGTGGTATCCTCGCCGATTCTCCGCACGGAGTCCCGTGCTTACCTTGACTGTCCCGCGCCGCGAGGTGCCGTGGACTGAACGATTTGGACAGACCATGCCTCGTCAGACCTACATTGCAAAGCCCGGTGAGATCAAGACTGTCTGGAGGCATGTTGATGCCGAAGGCAAGACGCTCGGCCGCCTCGCGACCGAAGTGGCGCTCGTTCTCATGGGCAAGCACCGCCCCGAATTCACTCCTGGCGTGCTCTCGGGCGACGCCGTGATCATCACCAACGCTTCGAAGATCGTTCTCACGGGCCGCAAGCTCGATCAGAAGACTCGTCGCCGTTGGTCTGGCTACCCAGGTGGACTCAAGGTCCGCTCGTACCGCCAGGAAATCGAGTCGAATCCGATGCGCCTCGTCAGCGAGGCGATCTTCCGCATGATCCCCAAGGGTCGCTACGGTCGCTCGCTCCACGCGCGCCTTCGCGTCTTTGCGGGAGCCGCCCACACCCACACTTCGCAGTCGCCCGTTGAGTTCGACACGAAGTCTGAGGCGCACACCATGCCTGAGCGCAAGCCAACGGCTGCCACGCAGAAGTCGGCGCGCCTCAAGAGCGCGCCACGCCGCGCTCACTCGCGCACCATCGCCAAGTAATGACGCAGCCGTCACGGCTGACGCACCGATCCGAATCCGCAAGCACCTTGAACTCCCCTCGAAGCCACCGCGCACACTGAGTGCTGCGCCGACCGAACGAAAGACGCCATGACCGAAGAGACCACGACTCCCACCGCCTCGACCACGACGCGCATCCTCCGCGGCCCCGATCAGAAGGGCTGGTACTGGGGAACGGGCCGTCGCAAGACCGCCGTCGCGCGCGTCCGCATCAAGAGCGGCACGGGTGCGATCGAGGTGAACGACAAGGAGTTCGCCGAGTTCTTCGTCGAAGAGCGTGACCGCGGAGCGATCCTTGCGGTGCTCGAGAAGACGGGCCTCAAGGGCAAGGTCGATGTGAAGGTCAATGCACACGGCGGTGGAACGACCGGCCAGTGCGGCGCCACCCTGCTCGGCATCGGCCGCGCGATCATGAGCTTTGACGCGACGCTCGAACCCATTCTGCGCGAGAACGACTTCCTCACCCGCGACGCGCGTAAGGTCGAGCGCAAGAAGTACGGCCAGTCCGGCGCCCGCCGCCGCTACCAGTTCAGCAAGCGCTGATCTGGGAGTTGGAGACGCGGCTCGAAGCCAAGTCCAACCCCGAAATCAAGAACGCCAAGCCTCACAGCTTGGCGTTCTTCTTTTTCGGTCTCTTGCGCGAGCGTCACACGCCGCGAATCTGGTTTTCGGCGGCCCGCATGCGCCGCGTCATCAACGCGACGGTGGTGCGATCTTCGCCGGCGAGCGTTTCCATGGTTCGCGGCGGAAGGCCGCAGAAGCCGTGGCGGCGCGCGACAAGGCGCGCTGCGTCACGAAGTTTCGGCTCGGACATCGCCGCCGCGACACGCGCAGCATGATGTCCCATCGGATCGACGATCGCCTGCCATTGCGCGACTTCCTTGAGCGCGTGCATGGCAACACCCGCCGCGTGCCGCGCGGAAGCTCGAGGCGTCCGTCGTGCGGGGATGAGCTTGGCAATGGCGTAATCGGCTGCGAGCGAGGCCGCGCGGTCAAAGCGCTGACGCGACGGATCAAATCCCGCGACGACGCCCTGCGCGGTCCACGAGAGTTCGCGCACGAGCGTGCGCAACTCATCGGCAGGCAAGCGCTCGGTCCCTGTGTCAATCGCCTGATCCGCGCGGCCAAGTGCGATCACCATGGCGCGTTCAATCAACAGCGCACGAAGGCGCAACGCGGTGCGGAGGTCGGTCTCGATCTGGTCGAGCGCCGTGCGATCGGGCCAACGCGGCAAGGCATCGATCGCGCGTGAGGCGCGACGAAGCAAGTAGTGCATCGCTGCGCCGCGGGTTTCATCGCGCTCGTTGGCCGCGCGCGCATCCGTGGAGTACAGCCTTCGGATCGCCCGCGCCGACTCCACCATCGCCAGGAGTTCGCCGTCGACGAGGCCAAGCGGATGCAACTTGCGCACCGAGGGCGCAGAGGGAATCGTTTCTGCTGCGCCCGGAAGATCAAAGGTCGGAAGATCGACCCACGACGGTTGCACGCCGCGCAGCAATTCTCCGCGCCGACGATCCACGAGTGCGCGCAACAGTGGTTCGGTGCGGCCAACACGGGCTGCGATCTTGGCGGGATCCACGCCAAGCCTCCACGCGCGCTCCGCCAAACGGCCCGAGTGCTCAATGACGCCTCGACCCGTCGACGCGCGCACGCCAAACTCGCGCAGCAGCAGCAGTCGGACGCCTTCGTGGGAGCGATGGAAGCGCGCCGAGAGTTCTTTCGCGGCGAGATTGAGCGAGCTGCCGCTCTCCAGAAGTCTGCGCGCCTCATCCAAGATGCCGCAGCGCTCACTGGCATCGATGCGGCGGAAGTTCCGCGCGCGGGCGACTTCCGCTGGATGTTGCTCCGCGAAACGCTCGAGACTGGCGCGATAGATCTCGACGCGCTGCCGACCACCGTCCAACACCCAGTGCGCGCAGAGTCCCGCGCGACGCCAGCGTTGCAAGGTCTTGGAGGCGATCCCTAGTTCACGCGCGAGATTCTCAGGAGTGGACGCGCCGCCAGCACGCTCCTCTGGACTCATGGCGATTCGCGCGGAAAGGTCGAGGACCAGCGTCGAGAGATCCGCGCGCAACGCGCGGCCAGTGACGACTTCGCCTCGCGCCGCCGCCACCTCAGCACCAAAGATGCGCTGCAGCGTTTCCTCCAACGCATACTGCGTCGACGCGTCGGTCGCGGCGATGATCGCCTCGGCTGCGTCGATCTGTCGGCGCGTCGCGGCTTCCGACGCGTAGGCCGTCTGCGCTGGAAGCGCTTGGATCGTCTTGAGGCTGTAGCTGGCTCGTCGAGGCATGGCGCAGGGTCTGCGGCGAATGGTCAGAGGTCGGCGAAGTTTACAGCGTCAGAGCACGCAGTCCGTCGCGCCGGGTTCGACCATGGCGCCACAGAAGCGGGTACTTCTCGTTCGCGCCGCGGCGCTCTGTGCCTCACCAAGTTCGCCGATTCACGCGATTTGCTGGGCCGTTCTCGGATCCCCACCCCTCAGCCCGCGGCGGAATTCACCCGCGAGGCCGCCGTTGGCGCAGCGTTTCCAAGCGCTTGAGCGGCCTCAGGCGTGAGAACATTGGCCGAGATCGAGGTGGTGCGCGCGATCCGCGGATTGAGGCGGGTGAGCAACTCGTGCGGGATCAGTCCCGCTTCGGCGGCAAGCCGTGGGAGATGCGTCGGCGCGTGAATGTCGCGGGAAATGAGCTCGACCGAGCAGCCGATCCAGTCGTGGATGTCGCCCGTGTGGAGTCCGGTGACATCGACCGTGAGTTGATCCATATTCACGACACCAACCACGGGTGCATGCACCATGCGGCCATCGGGCGTGAACAAGCGCACGCAGGCGCGGCCCGAAGCGTCAGGCGTGCGCGGCAGCGGGTAGCCGTCGGAGTAGCCAACAGGAATCAGCGCGATCGTCGACGGACGCTGCGCGATCCATCGACCGCCGTAGCCAACGGCAGTCCCCGCAGGAATCGCCTTCGCTTGCACCACGGCCGTCGACCAACGCACCACAGGTCGGAGCTCTTCGCGCGCGATGACCGCATCGGGCGCCTCGAGTTCATCGAGTCCATAGCCGAGCCACGCCACACCAAAGCGCACCATGGTGCGGTGGTAACGCGCGTCGCGAGCCAACGCATAGGTACTTGCGACATGCTCAAGCACATCGCTGGGCATGTCGGCGCGACTGGCCGCGATCACATACTCGTAACACTCCATCTGCCGCGCCGTCAGCGCAGCATCGGTGCGCGCATGAGAGAAGTGCGCAAACACGCCGCGTAAGGTGAGGCGCGAGGAGTGGGCAATGCGCGCAATGATGCGCACCGCTTCATCAGGCAGCGCGCCACCGCGGCTCATTCCCACATCGACTTCAACATGGACAGGAAGTTCGATTCCCAGCGACGCAGCGCAGGCTTCAAGCGCCGCGAGATTCTCTTCATCGTGCACGACAAGATGCAGTTGCCCCGCGAGCATGAGTCGGACGAGTTCGTCCTCACGAGCGATCGAGGTGACGGGCATCAGCACGAGAATCGGCACGGCACCGTTGACGGCGGCGGCGGTTTCGATGGCTTGCCGAAGGGAATACACCGCAAGCATCTGTGCGCCCGCGCCGACCAAGCGACGCGCCACGCGCGTGACACCAAGACCGTACGCGTCGGCTTTCACGATGGGACAGAGTGCGCACCCGTCGCCGACAACCCGCCGAATACACAGCATGTTGTGATCAATGGCCGAGAGGTCGATGTCGATGGTGCTGGTGTCTTGCATGGCGTCTTGCCTGCGCACTCAACTCAATTGCACCTTCCCGCACTCTGGCGCGAGCAGCCCAAAGGCATGCTCCTGTCCGCGCGTCATGCGTCGAAGGCTGGCCATCCTGACCGGACACCTTCTGGAGGCTGCATTTGTATCGACTTCTGAAACCCTCTACCATCACCGTTCCTCACATTCAGAAACGCGTGCGACAACGCCCTCGGAAGGGCGGTGTGTTGCAGAAAGAGTCAATGGACAATTCAGCCCTCGATACCTTCGACACCACAAAGACCTTCGCAGACCTCGGCCTCCGTTCAGAGGTGCTTGAGGGTCTGACCAAGCGCGGTTTCGTTCATCCGACCAGGATTCAAGCGGCGCTCATCCCCATGGCCCTCAAGGGTCACGATGTGCTTGGCCAGGCAAAAACGGGAACGGGCAAGACCGCTGCGTTTGGACTCCCGCTCCTGCAGATGCTCGATCCCCACGCTGGATTTGCCGCGCTGGTCTTGGTGCCCACCCGAGAGCTCGCCATCCAAGTCGCGAAGGAACTTCAGGAACTTGGAAGCTTCGCCAAGGTCCATACGGTCGCCGTCTACGGCGGACAACCGATCACCAAGCAGATCCCCATGCTGGAGAAGCGGCCCTCGATCATCGTGGGCACCCCAGGGCGCGTCATGGATCTCGCCGAGCGGAACATCCTCCCGTTTGGTGAGTTCCGCTTTGCCATCCTCGATGAAGTCGACCGCATGCTCGACATCGGCTTCCGCGACGACATCCGCAAGATCCTCGGCAAGCTCAAGAAGACTCCCCAGACCATCTTCGTCAGCGCGACGATCTCGGCAGAGATCGAGAAGCTCGCGCGCAGCTACATGAAGAACCCGGAGAAGATCGTCACCTTCGAGAAGAGCCTCACGGTCTCGCAGGTTGAGCAGAGCTACTTCGCCGTCGAGCGCTGGGACAAGAAGCGGCTGCTGCTTCACCTCCTGAAGAAGGAGTCACCGACGCTCGCGGTCGTGTTCTGCCGCACCAAGCGCGCGGTGGATGAGATCACCGAGTACCTCAACAAGCACAAGATCCCCGCGGAAGCGATGCATGGCGACATGTATCAGAAGAAGCGCGATCAAGTGATGGGCAACCTGCGCCAAGGGAATCTCTCGGTCCTCGTCGCGAGCGATCTTGCTGCACGCGGACTCGATGTCACCGACATTTCCCATGTCGTGAACTACGACATGCCCGAGGATCCCGAGGTCTATGTCCACCGCATCGGCCGCACGGCGCGCGCGGGACGCAAGGGAGTTGCCTGGAGTTTCGTCGCCCCCGATCAAGGCGAACTCCTGACCAGCGTGGAGATGCTCGCCAACGTCGAGATCCCCACGACGACCTACACCGACTTCAAGCCAGGACCAGTGCCATCGGATGTGACGGCGATGCGTGAGCATGAGGCCAAGCGCAAGGAGACCGCGCAGAACGCGCGCAATCGCAACGCTGGTCCTGAAGTTCCCGTCGTCGCCGAGACTGTGGACACGACGATGTTCCCCGACGGCATCGTGCCGACGGCGCTGCACGGGCGGCGCATGGGTGGTCGCTCGCGCACGAATCGTCGCTGAGTGCGCGTGTGAACTCCTCTTCTATGACGCCTCTTGTCCGCACCGCTCCTGAGGTCACGGACGCGCTGGCTTCGGGCCGCGCGGTCGTCGCGTTAGAGACGGCGGCGGTGACGCACGGACTTCCGCGCGCACCACTGACGAGTCTTCCACCGTATCTCAGTGATCCGCGAACTCCTGCAGCGATTCGTGCCTGCTTCGGCGCGAGTGTTCCTGTGCATCGCGCGCTTGGCCATGCGTTGGCTGCGGCGGTTCGCGCGGAGGGTGCGGTCCCCGCAACCATCGGCGTCTTGCGCGGGCAACTCGTCGTTGGACTGACGGTGAGCGAACTCGACGAACTCGCGGAGCTGCGCGAGGTCAGCAAGATCGCAGCGCGGGACGCAGCACTCGTCGCAGCTCGCGGCGGAAGCGGCGGCACCACCGTGGCGGGCACGCTTCTTGGTTGCGCGCTTGCTTCGCCGTCACCGATTCGCGTGTTTGCCACGGGTGGCATCGGTGGTGTGCACCGCGACTTCGCGCAACGCCCTGACATTTCCGCGGATCTCCACGCGATCCGCGACTCGGGCGTACTCATCGTTTCGGCGGGCGCGAAGTCGATTCTCGATCTTCCCGCCACCGTTGAGATGCTCGACACGCTCGGCGTGCCACTCGTCGGACTGCAGACGCCCTACTTCCCCCGCTTCCTCTGCGAAGGCGATGCAGACCTGCTGGTGAACTGCGAGGTTCAAGACGAACGCCACGCTGCCGCGCTCTTTGCGGCGCATCGAACCCTGCAACCGCATCGTGGCATGTTGCTCTGTGTTCCGCCGCCGAAAGAGTTCGCGCTCGACTCGGCGACGATGGAGCGCGCCATCGGCGAGGGGCTCGCTGAGTGCCGCCGCCTCGCAACGCGCGGACCTGAAGTGACGCCGGTGCTCCTTGCCGCGGTCGCGAAGGCCACCGAGGGTCGATCGCTTGCTGCGAATCTCGCCGTGCTCCTGAACAACGCCCGCGTCGCGGCGCGCGTGGCGGCGAATCTTGCCGAATCCGCTGCGACCGGTGGCTGAGTGATCGCTGACCGAAGACTGACCGAGCGCTGACTTGACACCTCCGCGCCACTCTGTTTGACTATCGGTGTCGCGGGCCTTCGCCCCGACGCCGATGCCCACGCCGTAGAGATGCCGCGACGCCGAGGGAAGCCGCCCATGCGCACCCATGCCATGGTGGCCCCTGCCGACGCAGTTCTTTCCCGTTGGGGAATCCGCGCTCAAGCCCTGCAAATCCTCGACTGCATCCCGTGTCGCCCTGCGCGTGCGGACACTCATTGGCCTCCACGCCCACGAGCGGAGTCGAATCTTGGTTCCCACGATGGCCGCAAAGAAGACTGCATCGAAGAAGCCCTCGACCGACAAGGCCGAGGTGAAGAAGCCCGCGGCAGTCAAGAAGAAGCCGACGCCAACCAAGAAGGCTGAGCTTCCCAAGGCCGCGCCCGTGAAGGCCGCGGTCAAGAAGCCCGCTGCCACAACGAAGAAGGTGACCAAGGCCGCTGAGCCGAAGCCTTCTGCGAAGATTGCGGCGACCGCCGCGCCGAAGCCCGAAACGAAGCCTGCGCCGAAGTCGGCGCTGAAGCCTGAAACGAAGACCGAAACGAAGACCACCGCCAAGCGCGCACCGAAAGCGAGCGCTTCCGCGGCGCCGAAGGCTCCGCGCGTTGAGGCTGCTCCCGCTCCAACTTCCGTCGCCGCGCCAGCTCCCTCGCGCCCGATTGTGGTGGAAGTGAAGCCTGCCTCGGCATCGCACGGGCACGCGCAGCCGCCGCAGCAGCAACAACATCATCAGCAAAACCGTCCACACCATCACGGTCACGCTCCTCAGCAGGGTGATGCGGGCGCGAACGGTGAGGGCGGCACAGGCGCGCCCTCGACCGACGGCGCGCCAGGCGACGGTGAAGGCGGAGGCAAGCGCCGCCGACGCAGGCGTCGGAGGAGGCGCGGCGGTGGCGGCGGCGACCCCAACAATCCCAACGCGCCGCAACAGCAGGGACAACAGCAACAACAGCAAGGTCAGCAGCAGCGACAGAACCAAGGACAACAGCAAGGCCAGAACCAAGGACAACACCAAGGCCAGCGTCAAGGCCAAGGTCAAGGTCAAGGACAAGGTCAAGGACAAGGTCAAGGCCAAGGTCAAGGCCAAGGACAAGGACAAGGTCAGAAGCAAGGACACCACAAAGGTCAGCATCCGCATCAGCAGCAGCGTCAGAATCAACAACAGCAACAACAGCAGCGCCAGCACCAACAGCAGCGTCAGCAGCAGCATCGTGGTCCAGCACCCGAGTTGAATGCCGATGAGGGCGACGACTTCGACGGTCCAGACGATGGACTCGACGACGGCGACACGACGCTCGACCAGAACGGCGTCCCGCAACCGCTGCCCACCTTCGAGTGCGAGGGCTATCTCGAATGGTCGGGCAACGGCGATGGCCGCATCCGCCAACTTGGTGACGGCTTCATCGAGTCGAGCGAAGATCTCTTTGTTCCTGCATCACTGCAGAACGAATATCCGCTGCGCCATGCGCAACGCGTCGTCGTGGAAGGCGTCGTCAAGCGCACCAAACGCAAGCGTCGCGGGCCGCGCAATGCGCGTCCAACCGTGACGCGCGTCCTCTCGATTGAGGGCATTCCTCCTGAGGAGTACGCGCGCCGCAAGGTCTTCGCCGAGTGCACGGCGCTCGATCCGCAGCCGCGCATTTCGCTTGAATACAAGGGCTGCCCGCCAGCCTGTCGCCTGATCGATCTGTTCTGCCCGATTGGTTTCGGCACCCGCGGGCTCATTGTTGCTCCGCCGAAAGCGGGCAAGACGATCCTGCTGCAGAACATCGCCTACGGCATCAAGCGCAACCATCCGCACATTGAGCTTGTCGCGCTTCTCATCGACGAGCGCCCCGAAGAAGTCACCGACTTCAAGCGCAATGTTCCTGCGCATGTGTTGGCGAGTTCCAACGATCAGGATCTTGATCGTCACCTCTCACTGGGCATCCTCGCCATCGAACGCGCCAAGCGCATGGTCGAAGCTGGCCGCGATGTCGTGGTGTTGCTCGACTCGCTCACGCGTCTCGGTCGTGCTTTCAACAACAGCCGCAAGTACGGTTCGTCGGGACGCACCATGTCGGGCGGCTTGGATTCACGCGCCCTCGAAGTGCCCAAGCAACTCTTCGGCGCTGCCCGCAAGTGTGAAGAAGGTGGCTCGCTCACCATCATCGCCACCTGCCTCGTGGACACTGGTTCGCGCGCGGACCAGATGATCTTTGAGGAGTTCAAGGGCACGGGCAACATGGAGCTGATCCTCGATCGGTCCATCTCCGAGAAGCGAATCTTCCCCGCGATCAACCTCGCGGCCAGTGGAACGCGCAAGGAGCAGTTGCTCATTCCTGAGCGCGAGCTCAAGACCGTGACGGCGTTGCGTCGGCGATTGCTTTCCGTTCCGCCGCACGCGCAGATCGAGCAGTTGCTCGCGGCCTGCCAGCGCTTTGAGAACAATGAGCTCATGGTTGGCGGCGCGAGCTAGTTTTGCCCATGCCGTGCATCCCGCCGTGCATCCCGCCGTGCATTGATGTCGAGATCGCGGATGCGCGACTCGACGCCTTTCGCAGCGTGCGCGACCGCGACCTTCGCGGCACGCTTGGGTTGCACGCCGTCGAGAGCGAGCGCGTGGTGCGCCGATTTCTGGTGGCCGCGGTTCGCCGTGGTTCGCAACCGATGCCACCGAGACTTGAACCGCTGGCGTTGCTGGCCACGACGCCATCGATCGAGCGACTCGCGGATGTGATCGTCGAGGCGATCGCGATGTTTCCCGCGTTGGTGATCTATCGCTGCGCCAACGAGCAGGCGCTCCACACCATCACGGGTTACACCATGCACTCTGGTGCGATCGCGCTCGGACGCAGACACGGCGACGGCTCGATCAGCGAACTCGCGGCGTGCCTCGCGCGCGGCGAGCAACCGATGCGCGAAGTTCTTGTCGCGCTTGACGGCGTGACGCAGACCGACAATGTCGGCGCGATCTTTCGCAACGCAGCGAGTTTCGGTGCGCGTGGCGTGCTGCTCTCTCCGCGCACGAGTGATCCGTTACTTCGCAAGGCGCTGCGCGTCAGCATGGGGCGCGCGGTGAATGTGCCCTTTGCACGAGCACGAGAGGACGAGTGGCCCTCGTGCCTTGAACGACTGCGTTCCGAGCGCGGCTATCGCATTCTCGCCGCCGAAGACACCCCGAGTGCGGTGAACCTCACGACGATTCAACCCGCGGCCAAGACGATCGTCATCTTTGGCGCGGAACAAGATGGTGTCTCACGCGCGGTCCTCGATCTCGCCGACGCTGTGGTTCGCATTCCAATGTCGGACCATGCGACCGCACTCGCGGACGATCCGCCAAGCTTGAATGTGTCGATCGCCAGCGCCGTGATCCTGCACGGCTTGATGGCGGATTGATCACGCTCGAGGCTGTTACGCCGTGACGGCAGTGCCCGTGTTCGACTCGGCAGGACTCTCGGCCGCCGACTTCGATGCGACTTCATCGCGGACGCGTTCAATCCGTGCACCAAGGATGTTCAACTGCTCTTCCATCCGCGTGTAGCCGCGATCAAGGTGGTAAATGCGCGAGACATTGGTCTCGCCTTCGGCCGCGAGACCAGCAAGAACGAGGCTCGCGCTCGCACGAAGATCACTCGCCATGACGGGCGCGCCCTTGAGTGGCGCACCACCAGCGACGACGCAGGTTGGACCTTGGCGGTAGATCTGCGCACCCATGCGCGACAGCTCCGCGACATGCATGAAGCGCTCAGGATAGATCTTCTCGGTGATGATCGAGTTGCCACCCGCGAGGCAGAGCAGGGTCATGAACTGTGCCTGCAGATCGGTGGGGAATCCTGGATGGGGCTGCGTCGTGATGTGCGTTGGGCGCAGCATGCGCTCACTCGTCACACGGACCGTCGCGTGCATCGGATTGTCCGCACCTTCGACGAGCTCGACATGGACACCGATCTCATTGAAGCGATCGATCACCGCGAGCATGCCGTCGTAGGGGAACTCTTCGAGGATGACATCGCCGTTGGTCACGGCTGCAGCGACGGCATAGGTTCCCGCAACGATGCGGTCAGGAATGATCGTGTGATCGGCCTTGCCGAGTTGCTCCACGCCATCGATGACCAAACGAGGTCCACCGGCGCCTTGGATCTTCGCACCCATCTTGTTTAGGAGGTCGGCGAGGTCGACGACTTCGGGTTCGCACGCCGCGCACTCGATCACGGTGCGACCTTTGGCCAGAGCGGCAGCGCACATGACATTCGCGGTGCCGAGCACGGTCGAACCAAACGGGCCACCGAGGAAGACCGTCGTGCCTTTGAGGCCATCGGGCGCGGTCACGATGATGTCGCCACCATCGAGTTCAACCTTGGCACCGAGCGCCTGCATGCCGCGAAGATGGAGGTCAATCGGCCGCGAACCAAACGCGCAACCGCCGGGCATGGCGATCACCGCGCGGCGCCGACGCGCCAGGAGTGGGCCAAGCACGCAGATCGAGGCACGCATCGTCTTGACGATGTCGTAGTGGGCGTGGACCTTGTTCTGGTCCATCACGCGCATCTTGACGGTGCCACACTCGCCGTCGACCTGCACTCCAAGTTCGCGCAGCAGGCGCGCCATGTTGGAGATGTCCACGAGACACGGCACATTGCGCAGCACCAACTCGCCGTCGGTGCAGAGTGCGGCGGCCATGAGCGGCAGCGTCGCGTTCTTGGAGCCTTCAATCTGAATCCTGCCGGCGAGGCGGCGTCCACCCTGAATACGAAATGAGTCCATGGTCTGCTGCAGTCCTTTGCGGGCGATTCAGACCTCGGCGAGAGGTCTCGGCTTCATGCCAGGTGCCCAGAGAGATGAGGAGTGGGAAAAGTCGGGAGCGTGGAGGGAGTTCGATCGGCGCGGTCGTATCGAGTGCGCGGATTATGGCGACTGCATCGGCTTGTGGAGGCGCGCCGCAACACCTTCTGCCCGTTTCTTGCGGACGCTCCCAACAGGCGCAGACGGCCCTGCTCCGCACAGTCGGCACAGAGGTCTTGAGGGTGCGGGGAGATCGCTCCAACTCCTTGACCATGGCGACCACGCATTGGAAGGTTGTCCATGGGAGATCAAGAGGTCGTCCCCTCTGGAAGGAACCAACATCATGTGCAACCGCAAGCAACTCATCGCCCGCACTCTGCTCTTCGTGACTGCCGCCCCGTTGGCCATCTCTGCCTACTCGCTCAGCCGCTCGCCAACCGCTTCGATGGTGGACCCGCCAGCGACCGTGACACTCACGGGCGTCGTGCGCGACTTCAAGGAGCGCGGCACCCCGGGTGGTCTGAACGACATGGAAGCTGTGCCCTCGCACGGCTTCGGTCAGTACTGCGACAACATCCAGCCGACCCTCGGCGCCGACCACAAGCCCGTCTTCAAGGGCGGCGGATTCAAGCTCAAGACCCAGTGGAAGAACTCCGCTGGCAAGAACATCTGCTGGAGGCTGTACAACCAGTCGCTCGGCGATGTGAAGGGTTCAAAGGAGTCGTACATCGACGCCGGCGGCATCACCAGTGCCGCGACCTTTGACAAGTGGTTCAACGATGACATGCTCGTCAATGTCTCGGCGCCCCTGAACATGACGCTGGTGCGCCAGACCAACGGCACCTATGTCTACAACTCGTCGACCGATCCCGCCTACAACAACGCGACCTACAACGGTCAGTTCTTCCCGATCGACGGCCAGTTGTTTGGCTACACCAGCGGAAGCCCGCACCACAACTACCACTTCACCTTTGAGCTCCACACCGAGTTCAACTACGACGCTGACGCGAACCAGCAGTTCGCGTTCAGCGGTGACGACGATGTCTTCGTCTTCATCAACGGCCAGCTGGTGATCGACCTCGGCGGCGTGCACGGCAAGATCGAGCAGGAAGTCGGACTCAATCGCCTCGGCCTTGTCGACGGCGAGAAGTACACGCTCGACTTCTTCTTTGCCGAACGGCACCGCACCGAGTCGAACTTCAAGATCACCACGAACATCAACCTGATGAACGTGGAGTTGCCGACCGTCTCCCACGCGTTCGACTGATCGAACGCTCCGCCAGAGGGACTCTGAACCCGCCACGCGCGATGGACCAGACGAAGTCCTCGCAGGCCCTTCGGCTCCCGCCGAGGGGTGGACGACGACACCGTGGCATCGACCGGCGCGCCTACGCGCGCCGGTCTATTTTTTGCGCCCGACCGCGGCGCGTCGTACAGTCGCGGCGATGCCCGACTCTGCGCCGTCACCTTCGCCAGCTCTCGAACGCGATTCGACTCAGGAGCACGCCAACGACCCCGTCCTTCCTGAGGCGTCGATGCATCTCGTCATGCCTAACGCACCCGTGACAGGGGTGATCCATGCCACGAGTCTTTGCATGAAGGGGAAGAGCGCCTCCTTCGTACGCCATGTTGAGATCGACATCACGGGCACGCCGTTAGAAGGGTCGTTTCGCGCGGGCCAGAGCTTCGGAGTCATCCCGTCAGGCACCGACCGAAACGGCAAGCCGCACAAGGTTCGCCTCTACTCACTCGCGAGCCCCTCGTGGGGTGAGGACGGCTTTGGACGGATCATCGCCACGACCCCCAAGCGCGCGATCGCTGAACGGGAAGCGCAGCGCCCAACCGACGATCCCAACGACCACTCGCTCTTCCTTGGCGTCTGCTCCAACTGGTTGTGCGACCGCAACGCTGGTGACGCTGTCGACCTGTCGGGACCCAACGGGAAGCGTTTTCTGCTTCCCGTGGACACCTCGAAGCACGAGTACCTCTTCCTCGCAACGGGCACGGGCATCGCGCCATTTCGCGGATTCTTGATGGAGCTCCTCGTCGGTCCGCCCGCGGGCTCCCCTGCTTCTGCCAACTGGAAGCGTTGCGAGTCGCCGATCCATCTCGTGATGGGTACGCCCTACACCAGCGACCTGCTCTACGACGGTTGGCTGCGTGAACTCGCCAGCGCGCATCCGAACTTCCACTACCACATCGCGGTGTCTCGCGAACGGAACGCGGAAGCTGGTCCCAACATCGGCAGCGCCGCAACGCGAGGGGAGTATGTGCACCACTACCTCGACCGACAGCTGCTGGCCAACTCGCCGCTCACGCAACTGGTCCGCAGTCCGCGCACGCTCGTCTATGTCTGCGGCCTCGCGGGCATGCAACTCGGCGTCTTCGAGCTCTTCGCGCGCCACGGGATCACCGGCTACACCAAGATCGGGCCCGAGCTCGCGGACAAGCCTGTTCCAGAATGGACCACCGAGGATCTCAAGCGCCGCGTGCGCCCGACCCATCGTTGCATGCTTGAGGTCTACTAGATTGAGCCGCTCGGTTTAGCCGCCGCCGGGACCCTTGCCGCCTGGCTTGGTCATCGAAGTCGCATCGAGCAACTTCGCAAGCTGCTTGGGCTCGACGAGTTTGTTGCGCAGCACATACTCGCGGACGGTCTCGCCAGTCTTGAACGCTTCCTTCGCGACCTTGGCCGCTGCGTCGTAGCCGAGCACAGGAGCGAGACTCGTGCACATCATCAAGCTCTTCTCGACGGTGCCCGTCGCTTCGGCCTCGTTGAGCTTGAGACCTTCGAGGCATCGATCGCAGAACATGGTGCAGGCGTTGGCCAGCAGATCGATCGACTCGACGAGTCGCTCAGACAGCACAGGCATCGCCACATTGAGTTCGAGCAGCGAACCGATGCCGCCAAGACCACCCATGGTGATCGCTGCATCATTGCCCACGACCTGACAGGCGACCATCATCACGCTCTCGCAGATGACGGGATTCACTTTGCCAGGCATGATCGACGAGCCTGGCTGCGTCGCGGGCAGCGAGAGTTCGAAGAGCCCGCAACGGGGACCCGATCCAAGCCAACGAATGTCGTTGGCGATCTTGGTCAGGCTCACGGCAATGGTCTTGAGTCGCGCATGCGCGTCAACGACGCAATCGCGCGTCGACTGCGCCTCGAAGTGGTTCGCAGCCTCCGCGAACTTCACGCCCGTCTCTTTGGTGAGACGCGTGCAGACGGTCCGTCCGAACTTCACATTCGCGTTGATACCAGTGCCGACCGCAGTGCCGCCGATGGGCATGTTGAGCGCGAGCGTCGCGCAGGCTTCCTTGGCGCGCAGTACGGAGTAATGCACCGCCGCCGCGTACCCGCTGAACTCCTGGCCCACGCGAATCGGCGTGGCATCCATGAGGTGGGTGCGGCCGATCTTCACGACCTTGTCCCACTCCTTCGCCTTGGCGTCGAGCATGGCGGCGAGCCGCTCAAGGGCTGGCAGAAGGCGGTTGGTGATCCGCAGCGCGCCTGCGATTTGCATCGACGAGGGGAATGTGTCGTTCGAGCTCTGGCTGCAGTTCACATGATCGTTGGGATGAATCGGATCCTTGGAACCGATCGGCTTGCCTGCCCGCTGACTCGCGATGTTGCCGACGACCTCGTTCACATTCATGTTGGTTGAAGTGCCCGAGCCCGTCTGGAAGACATCGATCGGGAAGTGCTCCATCAACGGATGGGGCAATCCTGGAAGCGCGGGCTGCTTGAAGCGCGCGAGAAGTTCATCGCAAGCGCCGACGATCGCAGCAACCTTGTCCTTGCCGAGTTCACCGAGCTCGAGGTTCGCTTGCGCGCAGCACTTCTTGAGGAGAATGTGCGCTTCGATCTGCGCTTGCGGAATCGTGCGGAATGACACGGGAAAGTTGAGGACCGCGCGTTGCGTGGTCGCGCCGTAGAGCGCGTTGACGGGGACATACATGTCCCCCATCGAGTCGGTCTCGCGTCGCGGACCAACGAAGGCTGCGGGCTTGCTGCTCGTGTTCTTCGATGGTGCCGTGGAAGGCGTGCCCGACTTCTTGCTCGGTTTCATGGTGCTCGCGTTTGACTTCATGGTGAGGACTCCGCCGCCGGACCATGGAATATAGCGGTGCGCTCAATCCGCGCGCGCGGGCGCTGCGAGAAGCACGCCTTCAACACTTCCAAGTTGGCGGCGTTCTTCAACGCTGAGCCGTGGTCCGAAGCGGAGCTTCATCTCGTCGATGAGTGCTCGCGCCGAACTGTCGCCGCTGCTAGCGAGGCGTCCTGCCACGAGGACCCATCGCGCGGGCGACGGATCCTGCCGCGCAGCGTCCTCAAAACGCCCCGCGCTCAACCGCGCCTGAAAGAGCGCCTCATCGAGACTCGTGCCTGCCGTGGGTTTCGACGCTTCCAATCGACTGACCGCGTCACCGCGCCGACCCATGGCGACCAGTTGCTCCGCAAGTCGGACCACCACCGCCGCAGCGTGGGCGTCTTCGGTTCCCGTGAATCGACGGGCGCCTGCGTCAAAGATGCGCAACCGCGTGCGCGCATCCACGGTGCGCGCTGCGAGAAGACCCGCGTCCGCCTCGAGGAGATCGGACGCGCTGAGCTTCGTCGCGACTTCTGCCAGACGATCGTGCCGCTGATCGCGGGCCTCGCCCGACACCTGAAACACCAGAAGTTCATCGAACCCCGCGCGTGTCGGTCGCTCGCGGGCGATCGCCGCCATCACCACCACGGCAATCGCAGGATCGTTGGCGCGCGCGAACACCCGCGCACTCTCGCCTGCGCGCAAGAATCCCTCCGCGGCGCCGCGACGAACCGCTGGCGCAGCGTTGGCCAGGAGCCGCGCCGCGAGCGCGACATCCGCGGCCTCACCAAGTTGCGCCACGAGCAGTGCGACCGAGGGCGTGGCCCGCCCGTTGGCGATGGTCCGCAGCGATGGCGCCAGCGTCGCCTTCCAACTCAGAGGAGCGCGCCCGAGCCGCACGAGTTCCGCGAGCAGTTTCGCACTGCCCTCACCGTGCACTGCGTCATCGAGCCGCGCCGCAGCGGGAGTGAACGCCGAAGGAGTCGGCGCTGCTAAGAGCGCTTCGAGCCACGCTTCGACCACCGAATCTTCCGCCTCACGAGCGAGACCGGCAGCGAGTCTCTCGCCCGCGCTCGGCACTCCAAGGTCGATCACCAGTCGCCCGACTCGCCTACGGACCCGCGCGTCGCTGTCTCCGAGAAGTTGGGCCGCCGCGGTCGCGAGCTCTTGATCGGGCTGCATGCCATCGCGAAGGAGTCGCTCAATCTCTTCGACTGCGGCCAGTCGCACCACCGCCACATCATCGCGCAAGAGTTCGGCGACCGCGCCCGCCCGCGCCTGCATTGGGAGACTCGACAGCCATCGTCCCGCAAGATCGGCCACGCGCGCCTCGACGCGCGCGCAGTCGTCGGCAATGGACGACGCGCCAGCGTGCGCGGGTAGCAACAGCGGAAGGAGCATGAAAGCCGTCGTGCGAATCACGGAAGTCCTCACCACATCGGCCACTGGACCTCGAGACACGAGGAATCCAATCCGAGGAGTTCAAGCATGGGGACGCCTCCCACGGTTCCCGCCCCTCTCGCTCGCCGCTTCGAGGGATTCCTCCGCTTTTCTTCCCTTCCTTGCCGACGAAAGCGCCTATCTTCGGCGGATCGGGAGCGCCATCATGGCAAGTCAAAGTAAAGGCGAACAGCACGCGCACCGCGCACGCGAGATGCTCCGACAGGGCAGGCTCAAGGACGCCGAACGCGAACTGCGCGCGGCGGTCGCGATCGATCCCTCGCGTGGCGACTGGACGCTGCAATTCGGCTGGACGCTCGAAGCGATTGGCCGACACGACGAAGCGCTCACGCAGTACCGCCAGTCCGCTGCGTTGCTGAAAAACGCCCGCGATCCTGCGCTCTCTGAGGGCGTGCTGCTCTCCAAGATCAATCGCCCTGCCGATGCCATCCCCGCACTCGAAAGCGCGCTGCGCATCGATCCCGCCTGCGAGACGGCCGCGTCACTCTTGATTCGATCGCTGGCACAGCTCGGTCGCCACGAAGAAGCTGAAACCGCCTACTACATGGCGCTCGACGCGATTGGTCGTCCCGCGACGGCGCACCTTGAAATCGCGCGCAGCCTCCTCGCGCGCGGCGATCTCAAGCGCGCCGAGATCTGCTACCGCCGCGCCATCACCGAAGGTCCTTCGCTTGGTGGCGCGCGCACCGAGCTCGCGCGCGTCGTGCTGCTTTCGGGCCGGCCTGCCGATACCGCGATCTTGTTGCAAGAAGAGTTCAAGCGCGGCGGAGTGCCCACAGGCATCGCGCTTGAAGCGGTTCGAATCCACCTCGCGTGCGGTCGAAACACCGAAGCCGTGCAGGTGCTTGAGCAACTCGCGCGTGTTGAGCCATCCAACGCGCGCATGCATCTCTTGCTTGCCCGCGCGATGCGTCGTCGCAACGATCTTCCACGCGCGATCCGGCATCTCGAAGTCGCCAGCCGACTCGCGAGCGACATGCCAGGACTTTCGACCGAGGCTGCACTCATCGGACTCGCGCGCGGTTTCGTTGACGACGCCCGCGCGCTCTTGGTCAAGCAACTCGCCAAAGAACGCGAATCGGTCAGCGTCATGGAAGCACGCGCCGCAGCAATGGATCGCGTGGATGTCCTCGAGTACCTTGGCGCGCTCTTGGCTGTTGGTCTTGATGAGCAGGCAGAGAAGGCGTTGCTCGAGCGCTTCGGCGAGCGCGTCCTGCGCACGCATTCCAACGACACCGTCGTGCTTCGCCTTGCTGCGCACATTGCCTTGGCGCGTGGCGATCTCTCGCGCGGACGGGCAATTTCGCGGCGTTTGCTGCGCCTTGAGCCTGATTCGATCATTGCCGTGCACAACCTCGCGCTCATCGCTCTCAAGCGCGGCAACTTCGGCCTGGCTTGGGCTTGGATCAAGCGCGGCCGTGCGATGGCACCCGCGGACTCGGGCATGCGCAAACTGCGCACGCTTTGGTTCTGGTCGCGCCTGTGGCGGACGGTCACGCCGTTTCGCGGGCGCGCCTGAGTCGCTCTCGACCTCCAAAAAGAAACACGACCGACGCAAGCGTCGGTCGTGTTGTCTGTGTTGGATTTGAAACCTGCCGAGAGCGCAAGGCACTCGCGAGCGTGTCACTCACATCGTCGCCGAGGTGTACGGCAGAAGCGCCATGAAACGCGCGCGCTTGATCGCCTGCGCGACCTTCGCCTGCTGCTGAGCCGAGAGGCTCGTGCGCTTGCGCGAGTAAATCTTGCCGTTCGGCGTCATGAGGCGACGAAGATCGTCGGTCGAGCGATAGTCGACATAGAGACGGCCTGCGACGCCCTCTTTGAGGCGGAAGGCTGGAGGGGCTGCTTGGAACTGGCTCATGCTGATCCTTCGAGGCCCGAGGGCCGTTGTCGGCGAGCCCCAACCACGCCAAGGGCGAGAGGTTGCGAGCGCGCGCTGTCATGGATGCCTGTCGATGCGGAGCACCGAGAGGGTGTGCCCACCACACTTGGTGGGCGACGGGTCGCGAAAGATAGCAACTCTTGGCGCTGCCGCCAACCTTGCGTGAGGCAGGAGAAGTTCCGAGCGAATGCGCGGCAGTTCGAGGGTCCGAGAGGATCCTCCAAAAACCCGTGCTAGATTCGGTGCGAGGAGTGCGCCTCGGTTGCCTTTGCCTGCCCCGAAACCTGTCGACGCGCTGCGTCAGCACACCCGAGCCGTCGTCCTGATTTCGGCCCAAGACGATGCCTCGCCCCTGCTGCTCGACGCCATCCGTGACTCTGAGGTCCCCTGCGAACTTATCGGGCACCCGCTGGTGGCGATGGCTGAACTCGTGCGACTCGAACAAGACAACCATCACGGTGCCCACGAGCGGACCGCGCTCGTCGTGGCCGACGATGAGCGGATCGACCAGCTCGACTCGCTCTTTCACGCTGTGCGCGTGCGACTTCCCCGCGTGGCCATCTGGGTCGTGGCCGGCGAGTTCGCGGTCCAAGTCCAACGCGCCTCGCAGCCGACTTCGGATGGAAAGCCCGAGACGAACTCGCACGCTCCCGTCGGCCGGTCTCCTGCTGCGGGTAGCACCGGCGCGCATCGGCCCGCGTCGACGCACCAATTCCCACGCTCGGTTCCGCCGCTGCGCATCGCCGATGGCTCCATCGATCTCGATGAGACACCGTTGCGCGCCGTCGAACCAGCCTCCGACGCGCCGCCGCGCGAGAAGCCTCCGGTTGAGGACGACGATCCAGAGCCACCGTCCACCGATCGGAAGTCGACCGCGTTGACCGCCGCGGAACTCGACATGCTTCTTGGTTGGGACGACGAAGAGACGCAGCCCAAAGACGGAGGTCGTCGATGAGTAACGCGCGACCTTCGACCTCGTCCCGCACGCGCCGCGGGCGCATCGTGGTGGTGAGCAGCGGCGACGGCATGCGCGAACTCGCTGCAGCATTGCGCCGCAAGTTCATCAATGTGACAGAAGTCGCAACGGCCTTCGACGCTGTCGATGAGTGCCAGAAGGCCGCCGCGCGCGAACCGATCGCCGCCGTGATGCTCTCACCCGAGTGTGAGCACTACGACCCCGCGCGATTCGCCGACGCGTTTGAGCGCGTCGACCCGAGCGTGCCACTCATCCTCGCCGTCACGGCGGCGGAAGATGAGCTCACGGCAGACGCAGCTGTCGAGCTCTTCGAGTGCTCGGTGCGCATTCCACCGCGCGACGAAGAACTCGCCCGCGTGCTCGACGACCTCGGGCTGCTCGAGCCCAGCGCGGCGACCCGCCAGACGATTCCTCCGCTCGAGCGTGAGCCGCCTGAAATCCTCATCGATGCGACGATTGAGCGCGCGCAAGAGTCCGCCCGGCAAATCGCCCACAACACCCACGAGACGCCTGCAGCGAAACACGCGAGCATCAGCAGTTCGGCTCCATCCACTCCTGCTTCCGTCGCGCACCCGACGAGTCCATCGCCACTCACGCCGACTCGCACCGCCTCGCGCCCGATGTTTCAGATGCCCGCGCCTTCCAAGCGCGCCAACGATCACGCTACTGACGCGCCGCCGAGCGACCTCGATCTCGTGCGGGCTGTGATGACGGGACACGATGCGCTCGGTGCGGCGATGCGCGTCCTGCGACATGGCATCGGCAGCACCGATGTGCGCTTTGTCCCGGAGACTCGCCCTGGTGAGGAAGCAGCCATCGAACCCGATCGCCGCGGACTCCTGCAGATTCCCGTGGCGCGAAGCGATGGTCGACTCTACGGCGTGCTGCTCTCGCGCACCATCGATGAGACTTGCCTGCGCGCGTGGGCAACCTGGCTGAGCGCGTGGCTCGATCTTGACGAGAGTCATCAGGAGTTGCGTCGCCTCACCTGGGCCGACGAGCTCACGGGGGCAGGCAATCGCCGCGCCTTCGACAAGTTGCTCTTCGAGACGATCAAGTCCGCGCAGCAAGGCTGGCGCTACTTCGGGCTCATGCTCTTCGACATCGACGACTTCAAGCGCTACAACGACCACCACGGTCACGATGTCGGCGACGAAGTGCTCCGCGAGATCGTGGTGTTGCTGCACGCCTGCATTCGTCGCGGCGATCGCTGCTTCCGTATTGGTGGCGATGAGTTCGCGGTGCTCTTCTGCGATCCCGATGGACCGCGTCGCGGTGGCACGCTCGATCGTGACGCCGCTGCGATGATCGCCAAGCGATTCCAACGCGCCGTTGAAGAGCTCAACCTGTCGCATATCGGACTGGCTGGACCTGGGACGGTGTCGGTCTCGACAGGTTTCGCAGCCTTTCCATGGCACGGGCTCGATCCTGTCGCGCTCTATCGAGCGGCCGACGGATTCTGCCTCGAGTCCAAGCGCGCGGGGAAGAACCGCATTACCTTTGGCCCTGGAATGGGCGCCCCCGAGGAAACACCGACTTGAGGTCCACTGCCGGCGTTCGTCCCTGGGATGGAGGTCATTCTCTCGCAGCGCCGTATCGGAGCACGGGCGCAAGGCTCCTGCTGATGCGAGGCCCCCGAAGCGCCGATGATTCGTCGCCTGCACTGATTCCCACCGCTCACGACACTCGATTCACTCGAGGCTTTGAGCAGACCGCAGGCCGCCGAATGCCTCTCTAAGTTTCGAAGTTCATGAGTCCTTCCCGCGTACCACGAACCCTGATCCTGAGCGACCTGCACCTTGGCAGACCTGGCGGCGCCGGCCGCGCGGATGCGTTCGAGTCGCTGCTCTCTGACTTCGACCGCGTGATCGTCAATGGCGACATCGCCGAACTCCACCACGCTGCCTATCAAGCCGATGCCAACTTCGAGCTCGAGCGCTTCAAGGACATCTGCGTCACGCGCGGCATCAAGCTCGATCTCATTGCGGGCAACCACGATCCGTTCGTGAGTGAGACCCGCGCGATCACCCTCGCCGATGGCGCCATCTACATCACCCATGGCGACGCGCTGCATCCAGCGGTCGCACCGTGGTCGCCGTTTGCTGCGTCGATGCGCAGTGCCTTTGACGCGGCACTCGCTGCAGCACCGCAGGATCTTGCGGAGGATCAAGCGCGATTCCGCGCCGCGCGCGAAGGCTCCATTGCCGAGTGGCGCGTCATGGGTCATGGCGCCCATGTTTCCACAGCGCGCAACATCGCACTCCATCCGCGTCTTGCACTCTCGGTCTTGGCCTATTGGATGCGCTACCCCGCGCTCGCTGCGGCATGGGCCGCGAAGTTCGCACCCGTCGCAGGCACCGTCATCGTCGGACATAGTCACCACGCGTTCCTCCGTCTCATTGGTGGCAGGCGCGTCGTCAACACGGGCGCCTTTGGATTTCCTGGGCGTCCGCACGGCGTGGTGGTAGAAGGTTCGACGGTGCGCCTGCACGCGCTGACCAAGCGCGGACAACTCTTCGCACTCGCGACGAATCCGAAGTCGGCATGGCCGATTCAGTTTCACGCGACTGCCCACGCGCGCGCGACGCAGACCAGCGCGGCACCTCGAGCGAAACTCAGTCAGGACGCCGACAACGGGGCGGTCAACACGCCCGTGATGAACCGCGCCGCAGCATCGATCCCCTCGCGATCGATGGATGTGCAGTAGCCGCGCGACGCACACAACGCAGCGAGGCGCTCCGACGCCACATTGCCCGTCGCACCTAGCGCGTACGGACAACCGCCAATCCCACCCGTCGAACCATCGAAGCGCCGCACGCCCATCGAAAGCGCACGCTCGGCGCACGCCATCGCGCGACCAAAGGTGTCGTGCAAGTGCACCGTCAGCGTCTCCATCGGCACCACGCACGCACAGGCCTCGATCACGCGCGCCAACTCATCAGGATGCGCCACGCCGATGGTGTCGCCAAGGTCAAACTCATCGACTCCAAGATCCTTGAGTTGCTGACAGACCTTCGCGACCGCCTCGGGCGCGATCGCGCCATCGATGGGACAAGCCACGATGCAACTCACATAGCCGCGGACGCTCACACTCGCCTCATGCGCGCGCACGACCACGGGTCGAAAGCGTTCGATGGACTCGGCAATCGTCGCGTTGATGTTCTTGCGCGCGAACCCTTCGCTTGCTGCGGTGAACACCGCGATCTTCTTCAGCCCTGCAGCGAGGGCACGGTCGAGGCCTTGCTCGTTTGGAACCAACGCGCTGTAGAGCACGCCGTGTTTCGCGGGAAGCCGCGCCAAGACTTGCTCAGCGTCGGCGAGTTGCGGAACCCACTTTGGGCTCACGAAGCTCGTGACTTCGATCTCGCGGAATCCTGCAGCGACCAGCAACTCGATGTACCGCACCTTTTCGTCGACACCGATGATGCGCTTCTCGTTCTGCAGCCCATCACGCGGCCCGACCTCGCAGAGCGAGACGAAGTTCTGCGCGGAGCGGTGCACGCCGTGACTCATGCTCCGCCCTTCCGACTCTCGCGCTCCTGTTGCTCACGCGCGAGTTGCGCGCGATGCTCCTTGTCGGCGTGGCGATAGAGCAGGACTGAGATGACGAGCACCGAGAAGGTGAGAATCGCGCCGCCAAGCAGGAGCGCGAGTTCTGCGCCGCGGAAATCGAACACTCCCTCGGGGGTCGACGGATTCATGAAGATCCTCCGCGTTGGGATTGGCTGTCGGCCGCATCGGACGACGCGAGAAACGAAAGCGATCCGACGGTGGCGGTTGCCTGCGCGCCTTCAGCGTTGACGAGCACGGTGGTGCCGTCGGCGTACGAACTCGAAGCGATCATCGCAAACGCCACGGGTACCGCGCCAAGCATCGGAGCCAGTGCGCTTGATGTGACGACGCCGACTTGATCGCCAAAACGACTCTCGGCACCCTCGGTGTTCAGCTTGGCAAACACTTGCGCATCAGCGACAGGAAGGAGATCTTCCTCAATGCGCAGTCCAACGAGTTTCTGCTTGGGCTTGCCGAGATGCTGCAGTCGCGCCACCACTTCCTGTCCTGGATAGCAACCCTTGGTAAACGAGACCCGCGACGCAAGCACGCCCGACTCCTGCGGGAGATTCGTCGGCCCAAAGTCGATGCGGAAGTACGGCGTTCCTGCTTCCACTCGGGCGGTGTTCACCGCGAACCAACCTGCAGGGCGCGCGCCAAAGGTCGTGAGACTTCGCCAGATCGTCGCCGCATGCGCGAGAGGAATACTGAGCTCCACGCCCGCCACGCCGAGCTCGTTCACGCGCCAACACTCGGCGTGTGCACTCCCCAATGGCGCGCTCCAAGCTTCATCGCATGCGTTGGGTGACGCGAGATCCACAGCGCGCAACGCGGCCTCCGCTTTCGGGCCGTGCAACGCCAGACGCGCGTGGGTTTCCTGTCGCGAGGCAATGACGACCTCTTCCGAGAAGAGCAACTTCTCCAATGCACTCTGCACTCCGACACCATCATGCACGAGCGTGTCAAGAAGCAGCAGCTCACCGATTTTGCAGACCACCAGGTCGGCTTCGATTCGTCCCTTTCGATTCGTCAGAAACGCGCGGGTCACTCCCGCGTCGGGCAACTTGCCGATCTCTTGTGTCAGCAAGCGATTCACGAAGTCGACGCGGTCCTTGCCGCGCACGGCAACCGTGGTGCGCTGCGGACAATCGACCAGCGCAACGCCGTTGCGAATCGCCGCGTATTCGAGCTCGACCTCTGCATACGCCGCAACGACTTCACAGGTCGGCGCACCACTCGCGTCCGCAGGGCCAAACGGGAGATACTCGATCTCAACCGTGCCGCGCGTGGCCATCGCCGCACGCGCTTCGCGAGCGCGCTCGGTGCGCCGCGCCGCATCCTGCGCGGCAAACGCACGATGCTCCGCACGAAGTTGACTGTCGAACAGCATGGTCGCGATCCTATACCATCGCGCACCCTTCAACTGCTTGAGTCAAGGAACCAACATGGACATCGAACTCTTCCGTCGTCTCTGCGAAACCCCAGGAATACCCGGCCGCGAGGAGCGCGTGCGCGCGCTGATCGCCAAGGAAACCAAGGGACTCTTCGACGCCTGCGAAACCGATGCGATGGGTTCGTACCTCTGCGTTCGCAAGCCCACGCGCAAGCCTGCGGGCAAGAAGGGCTCGAGCAAGGCCACGCGCGTCATGCTCGCAGCGCACATGGATGAGATTGGTTTCTTCGTGCGGCATATCGATGAGCAAGGCATGATCTGGGTGAACCCCGCTGGCGGATTCGACCCGCGCAATCTCTTTGCCTCACGCGTCCTTGTCTGCACCGCCAAGGGCGACTTCAAGGGCGTGATGAATCCTGGTGGCAAGCCGATTCACATCTCCAGCGAGGCCGATCGCGCCAAGGTCCCCGGCGTGGAAGAGTTCTTCATCGATCTCGGCCGCGACGCCGCCGAGGTTCGCAAGAGCGTTGAGATCGGCGACTATGTGGTGATGGACACGCCGTTTCTCGAGACGCCGAAGAAGCTCGTGTCGAAGGCCGTCGACAATCGGCTCGCCTGCTACATCGCCATCGAAGCCTGCCGCGCACTTGCCAAGCGCAAAGGCGGACACGCTTGCGAGATCATCTGCGCCTTCACCACGCAGGAAGAGGTCGGACTGCGCGGCGCGCAAACCGCGGCGTATGCAGCGAAGGCCGACATCGGCGTTGGTCTCGATGTGACGCTCGCCTGCGACACGCCTGGAGTGCCAGACACCCAGCGCGTCACCAAGCAAGGTCTCGGCGCCGCCATCATGATCCAAGACAGCTCGATGATTTCAGACGCTGGACTGGTTGAGGATGTCGTGAAGGTCGCCAAGAAGCACCACATCGCCTACCAGAAGTGCATTCTGCCGCGCGGTGGACAAGATGGCGCTGCGATTCAGCGCGCTGGCATCGGTGCGCGTTGTGTCGCCATCGTGACGGGTACGCGCTACATCCACACCTGCACCGAGATGGTCGACAAGGACGACCTCAACGCGACGGTCGAACTTCTCGCGGAATGGTTGGCGAGTCTCGAGTGAGAGACGCGTGATGCACGCTTGATCCGCGCGTCAACGCGCGAGTTCGATGGCGGCCTTGGCAATCTCGGTCGCGGCATCTTGGCGCGGTCGTGCCAGCAACGCAGCACGCATGGTCTCACGACGCGCGTGATCGCAGAGGAGATCAATGAGCGTGGCGCCCAGCGAACTGCCACCAGGCAACGCATTGCGCTGCGCGTCGATCGCGTCCTCGCAGAGCACGCAGACACCCTCGTCGTGGTACGGCTTCGCGTTCCACTTCTGGTGAAGATCCGCGTGGTAGGGATAGGGCGCGAACACCGTCGGCACCGCGTTGAGAATCGCTTCGGCCACCGAGTTCGCACCTGCACGAGAGAGCGCGAGATCGGCAGCGCCCCACGCCAAGCCCATCTCATGGAGGAATGGAATCACCTGTGCACGCACCCCGGCGTCGCGGTAGCTCCGCTCGATCGGTGTGCGGTCAGCGTTGCCGATGAGGTGCAACACTTGCCACTCACCAAAGGCAGCGCGCTCCCGCGTCAAGAGAAGCTGCATCAGCTCGTTGAGACTCGTGGCGCCTTGCGAGGCACCTGTAATCAAGAGCGTTCGGAAACCGCGCTCGAGTCCGAGTCGTGCAGCGCATTCCTCACGCGGAAGTGACGCCAACGCGGCCTGACGCACGGGCATGCCCACGATCTTCTCGGCAAACGCGGGCATGGATGGCGTCGCACACGCACTCAGCACGCGACGCGCGCGGCGCGCGACCAATCGATTGGCTTTCCCAGGCGTGGCGTCGAGATTCACCAACAGCACCGGCACTCGCATCGCACTGGCCGCGAGGACAACGGGGCCCGTGACATAACCACCAAGTGCGACCACCACACGCGCGCCGCGTTCGGCGAGAAGCTCACGCGCTTCGGCGCGACCCGCCATGAACGCGCGCACGAACCGCACGAGTTTCAACGGTCGCGGTGAGAGTCCTTCCGCTTGAATCGGCATGTAGTCGGCACCGACATGCTCAAGCATGCGGGCGTCGACCGCGCGCGTCGAACAGGCAAACACGCGGTCCAACTGTGGCGCAAGTTCTGCGAGGCGCTCCGCGATGGCGATTCCTGGCGCGATGTGTCCGCCAGTGCCGCCTCCTGCGAGCACGATGCTGCCTTCACTCGTGCTGCGGTTCATGCCGTCGCGACGCCTTCGATCGTCGGCATGGCCTGCGCGTCCGCGGGCAGTTCGCCGCACGGCGTTCCATCCTCGTTGATGCCCAGCGCTCGCTCACGAAGAATCGCGTGGCGCTCAATCGAAAGCAACAAACCGAGCGCAAGGCCCGTCGTCACCCAACCCGAACCACCCGAGCTGATGAACGGAAGCGCGATGCCTTTGGTTGGTGCGAGTCCCGTCACGACAAGCAGATTGATGAGCACCTGCAAGCCAACCGTGATGAGCACGCCAGTCCCGAAGAGTCGCGAGAAGGACGGAACGATCTGTTCAGCGTCGCGCAACTTCGAGCCGCGCATGACGATCGCCAGTCCGCACAACAAGAGCGCCGCAAAGAGCAGCACGATGAGCATCGCGCCCATCACGCCGAGTTCCTCGCAGATGATCGCAAAGACAAAGTCGGTGGTGTCTTCAGGCAAGTAGCCGAACTTCTGCAGGCTGTTGC
Organism: Planctomycetaceae bacterium; assembly: GCA_947490615.1. Taxonomy (GTDB): domain Bacteria; phylum Planctomycetota; class Phycisphaerae; order Phycisphaerales; family SM1A02; genus QWPT01. Next base: position 56,400 of record CANLHK010000013.1, read on the forward strand.
CGATGCCGCGTCCCCAGAATCCGCCGCCCGCGATCGCGCTCAACGCCTGAATCGTGTGGTAGCCCGCGCCTTGCGCATCGGCCCACGGATCCATGTACGACGCGAGTCGCGCCATGCGATACGGCTCGAGCTTCACCGCAACGACCGCGCCGATCGCACCGATGGGAACGAGTCCTGCGACATACCACCAGCGCATTCCACCGATGGTGAGCAACGCTGCGCAGCTCATGAAGACGAGTGCCGCCGTGCCAAGGTCTTCTTTGCCGATCAACGCGCAGATGAAGACCAGGACCGCCAACGCAGGAAGAAAGCCGCGCTTGAAACTCCGCAGTCGATCGGCGTGACGCACGCAATACCACGAGACCACGATGAGCATGCCCCACTTGGCAAACTCGCTCGGTTGGAAACCAAGTGCCGCGGGACCGATCCACCGCGCGCTGCCGTTCACTTCTCGTCCGACTCCAGGAACTTGCGTGAGGCCGAGCGTGACCACCATGCCGCCAAGGAGCCACGGAATCCACGAGCGAGCGCCGCGCGCGGTCATGAACCGTTCGACATCGAAGCGCGAGCCAAGCCACAACGCCAACAGCGCGACCGCTGCGAGGATGGCGGGCCTCCCGAAGAAGATGGTGTTGAACTCGATGGGCGTGTAGCGCGCGCTCAACCGTTCAAAGGCCTCATGACTCAGCGCGCCCGACTTCACCAACGCCTCGTCGGGCGGTACATCAAGGCCCGCGGAGTTGATCATCACCACTCCTATGACAAGGAGCGCGAGCATCGACAGAATCACGCCATGCGACATCCGAAGCATGCGGGCTTATCGGCAAGGCGCGCGCCGACGATGGAGAAGTCCTGCCCGTGAAATCTCGCGGTTGGTGGAGTTGATGCGGTACTCTGCGCGGCGATGTCCAGCGGAACCACCGATGCCCCGACGGTCTACCTCGAGACCTTCGGCTGTCAGATGAACGAGCTCGACAGCGAGCTCGTGCGCGGCCACCTGCGCTCGCTCGGCTATCGCTTCGTCGACGACTTCACCACGGCCGATGTCGTGCTCTACAACACCTGTTCCGTGCGGGAACAGGCCGAAAATAAGGCGTACACGCGCCTCGGCCTCGTGGGACTCCGCAAGAAGGCAGGCCAAGAGGTCATCCTCGGCGTCCTCGGCTGCATGGCAGAGCGCGACGGCGCGGACATGCTCAAGCGTTTCCCCCAGGTCGATCTCCTCTGCGGTCCTGGTGAGCTCGATCGTTTGCCCGCATTGATCGACAACGCGCGGCGGACGGGCGGCGCACAACGCGCGGAACGCCTCGCACTCGCAGGAGACAAGAGTCGGCGCTCGAGCACGCTTGCTGCCGCGGCCGACAACCTCGAGCTGCTCGATCTCTCCCGCGCGTTCGATCCGACTGGACCCGACGCGCACCGCAAGTCGGCCTATGTCCGAATCACCCGCGGCTGCAACAAGTTCTGCACCTACTGCGTCGTCCCCAACACCCGAGGCGCCGAAGTCCACCGCCCGCCAGGATCGATCGTCGACGAGTGCCGCCGACTCGTCGACGCGGGCGTGGTGGAGATCACCCTGCTCGGCCAGACCGTGAACCACTACCGCTACACCCACGGTCTCGCCGTGGATGACGCGGGCCGTGAGCAGCCGCAAGTGGGCCCGGGCCTCGCTGGGTTCCGCGCCGCTCCCGCCGAGGGAGTCAATGTCACGAGCTTTGCGCGCCTCCTCGAGCGCATCCACGAGGAAGTGCCTAGTCTGCAACGACTTCGATTCGTCACGAGTTATCCGCGCGACTTCGGCGACGACATCCTTGAGGTCATGGCGGCGTGCCCGCGGATCTGCCGCTACATCCACGCCCCAGCCCAGTCTGGGTCGAATCGCATTCTCAAGGCGATGAACCGCGGCTACACCCGTGAGGAGTACCTCGCCTTCGTCGATCGCGTCTTCAAGAAGCTCCCCGACTGCACCATCGCGGGCGACATCATCGTGGGATTCCCGACCGAGACCGACGCCGAGTTCGAGGAGACCGTCTCCTTACTACGAGCCGTCCCCTTCAAGAACAACTACATCTTCAAGTACTCGCCGCGGCCAGGAACGGTCGCGATCGATCGCTTCAAGGACGATGTCCCCAACGAGGTCAAGAAGCTCCGCAACAACCTGCTCCTCAATGTGCAGTCTGAGGTCAGCCGCGCAGCCCACGAGCAGTGGGTTGGCAAGCGCGTCAGCGTGCTCGTCGAAGAGCTGCGCGATCATGGCGCGAGGGAGGAGCGTGCGGCGGAGGCCACGGAGCGATCTCTCGAGAATGCGCGCGCAAAAAACTCCGCGATCCTCACCCATCCCGAGTCAAAAAAGATTCAGCTGCTCTGGGATCGCCGCCAAGGCTCCCCGCGAACCGGAGTTCAGGCCGTTGGCCGCACTGCGGGGGATTTGGTTACGGCGATCAACCTTACGGCCGAGCAAGCGAAACTCGATCTCCAAGGCTTGATCGGAACCGTCGTTGAGGTCGAGATCACGAACTGCTCTCCCATGTTGCTCCAAGCGCAACTCAAGTAGTGGTCGAGAAAACCACAAGCCGAACTCCGTGACGCGCGAGTGGTGGATCTGTGTGGGGTGCACACCCGCAGCGAACCCCACCGCCGCTCACAACTTCCATCGACTTGCTTGACTGCCTTCGATCGTGGACTATGTTCCTTCTCGAGGGAGGGGTCAACGCTAAAGGGGCGTTGTTCTCACGGGAGAGTGCTGGGCTTGACCTCACCGAGCTCGCCAAAAAAGGAATAGGGAGTTTTATCATGAAGACTGGAATGATTGCGGCCATCGCTGGCCTCGCTGTGTCTGGCATGGCTTCGGCCACCTGGACCGAGTTCTACACCGTCAAGACCCAAGTGACCGAGGGCGTCAGTGGCATCCAGTTGGATGTCTACAAGCTCTACGCTCGCTTCAACGGTCCGACCGACACCGTCCTGAACGCGTTCAACCTCGACCGCGCCAACGCGGGGAGCAGCTTGAATAGCTTCTACCACCTCGACCTCTCCGACTACGCCGATGCGCTGTCGACGACTGCTGGTTCGTGGTCGCCCGCCCTCACCGGCAGCGCGACACTGAACCGTCCGTACGACTCGTACCTCACCGTTGGTGGTATCCCCAACGCGACCAACGGCGTCTCCGCCGATCCGTCGTGGGGTAACCCGCTCTCGTGGCACCGTCCTGACGTGCCAACCGCCCACGCTTGCGGTTGGTTCGCCCCAGGTGGATCGATCATGGGTCGCGTCGGCCAGGCCGGCAACACCGCTGACTCGGTCGTCCTCGGCCAGTTCTCGATCGCCCGTGATTCCACGGGTGGCACCTACTCGATCAGCATCGGCTACAACTCGGGTATCCCAGGTACCCCAGTCCAGTTCGCCGACGGCACCTTCACGATCGGCGTCCCAGTCCCAGCCCCAGGCGCGATCGCGCTCCTCGGACTCGCTGGCCTCGCTGGCCGTCGTCGCCGCTGATCGCTGACTCGCAATCAATGCACTCTTCATCCCGACCGCGGTAACCCCGCGGTCGGGATTGTTTTTGGCGCTGCTCGGCGAGATGCGCGAGCTGCGACGCGCGACGAGCAGATTCCCTTGCGGTCTGGTCGCCTTCGTAACCAGATCCACCACCTCAACTTGAGACCAACTGA
>CANLHK010000014.1 GCA_947490615.1 Planctomycetaceae bacterium
GGGCGGCGACGGATGCGCTCGGTGAGCTGGCCACCTTCTTCGTATCCGACATATCCGGGAGGCGCGCCGACGAGGCGGCTGACATTGTGCTTCTCCATGTACTCCGACATGTCGAGGTAGAGGAGCGCGTCGGCGTCACCGAACATGAATTCAGCGAGAGCCTTGGCGAGCAGCGTCTTGCCGACGCCCGAGGGGCCGACGAAGATAAAGCAGCCCATCGGACGCTTGGGATCCTTGAGTCCCGAGCGAGCCTTGCGGATCGAACGGGCGACCACCTTGACGGCGTCGTCCTGGCTGACGACGGTCTTGTGCAGTTCGGCTTCGAGCTGCATGAGGCGCTCGGATTCCGCCTTCTCGAGACGGGTCAATGGCACGCCCGTCATCTTGGAGACGACTTCCGCGATGATCTCGTCGTCGACGGTGCCGACCGACTCGCTCATGCGCTCTTTCCACTCGACCTGCAGCCGCTCGCGCTCGCGACGGTGCTTGTCCATCTGGTCGCGGATTTGCGCGGCGCGCTCGTAGTCAGCGTTCTTGACCGACTCGTCCTTCTCGATGGCGAGGCGTTCGATCTTCTCTTCGATCTCCGCGAGATTCGGTGGCTTGGCCATCGAGCGCAGACGAAGGCGCGCGCCTGCTTCGTCGATCACATCGATCGACTTGTCGGGCTGCACGCGGCCTGGGATGTAGCGGCCTGAGAGTTCGATGGCGATGCGCAGCGCAGCGTCGGTGAACTTCACACGGTGGTGCGCTTCGTACTTTGGGCGGATGCCCTTGAGGATCTCGTAGGTCTGCTCGGCGTTGGGTGGCTCGACCGAGATCGACTGGAAGCGGCGCTCAAGCGCGGCATCCTTCTCGACATACTTGCGGTACTCGTCGAAGGTCGTCGCGCCGATGCACTGGATCTCGCCACGCGCGAGCGCGGGCTTGAGCACATTGGACGCGTCGATGGCGCCTTCAGCTCCACCTGCGCCGACGAGCGTGTGCAGCTCATCGATGAACAGAATGATGTTCTTGGCGCGGCGCACTTCGTTCATGACCGCCTTGATGCGCTCTTCGAACTGACCGCGGTACTTGGTACCTGCCACCATGGCGGCGAGATCAAGGACAACGAGTCGCTTCTCGTGGAGCAGATCGGGAACCTCCTGGTTCACGATGCGCTGAGCAAGACCCTCGACAATCGCGGTCTTTCCAACGCCTGCTTCACCGAGGAGCACAGGGTTGTTCTTGGTGCGGCGGCAGAGGATCTGCACGAGTCGCTCGATCTCGTTCATGCGACCAATGACGGGATCGAGCTCTCCGCTCTTGGCGAGCTCGGTGAGGTCGCGGCCGAAACTGTCGAGCGCAGGAGTCTTACTCTTGGCGCCGCGGCGGCTCGAGGAATCGCTTCCCGACGGAGGCGCGCCCATCGATGGTGGCTCTTGTGGCTCGCTCGATGGAGGTGCTTCTTCGCTCTCGACACCAGCGCCGAGAAGATTGAGCACTTCCTCGCGGACCTCTTCGAGCTTGAGGCCGAGGTTCATGAGCACTTGGGCAGCGACGCCGTCGTGTTCGCGCAGCAGTCCGAGCAGCAAGTGTTCGGTGCCGACATAGTTGTGGTTGAGGCTGCGCGCTTCCTCGATGGCGTATTCAATCACCTTCTTGGCGCGCGGCGTTTGCGGGAGCTTGCCCATGGTGACCATCTCGGGGCCACTCTTGACGAGCTTCTCCACTTCGAGTCGAACCTTGCGGAGGTCGATGTCGAGGTTCTTCAGCACATTCGCGCCGACACCTGACCCTTCCTTGACGAGACCGAGCAGGATGTGCTCTGTGCCGATGTACTCGTGGTTCAGCCGCTGGGCTTCCTGGTTAGCCAGAGCCATCACTTTGCGGGCGCGGTCAGTCAGTCGCTCGAACATGCGGGTACTCCTTGCTGGTTCATTCCGGCGGCGCCGGACTTCCTCACGACAACCATGCTATCTCCGACGCAACATGCGGACGTGGGGTTCCGTACGGGTGATCGAGGCTTTGGGCAACTCCCATGCCTAGCCACCAACGCTTTTTTCGGTCGATGGGGTCGCGGGGGTGGATGATTCGCAAGGTATTCTCCCAAACCGTCATGACGAGATTCGCGATCGTCTTTCCGCTCACTGCCGCTCTGGCAATCTATGCAGGAGTTGCTGCGGATATTCAGCCGAGAGAGCTCGATCTTCCTCGAGCGATCCGCCTTGAACTCGCTGACGGAACCGCACTCCCTTGCACGGTCAGGCGCTGGGATGGGGTGGGTCTGCAAGGGTCGTGCGGTTTGGTGGGTTGGGAGCGGATCAAGGCTGGACCCGCGCTGAATGCGCTTCGATCCATCGTTTCTGATCGGGACTCCGAGGGATGTTCAGACGCTGCTGCCGTCGTGGTCTCTCTTGAACCGTCAGGACCTGCCGCGCGAACGGCGCTCGAATGGGCGCGCAAGGCGGGAGCGGATGCAGCACGACTCGAACGAGTGCGGCGCGACGCTTCCGACCTCTCCGTGGCACGAGCGGAACGCGCGCGGCTTGAGGCATCCCAGCGCCTCGCGCGCCTGACGCCAGAAGCAGGGGTCTTCGCGCCAGGACCGTGGGGTCTCCTCACCCCAGAAGAGTCCGCCATTGTTGCGTCCACGATGCTTGAAGAGGCGCGCGCGCTTCTCTCGCGAGCTGGCGGAAGCGCCACGCTTCACCAGACCGCGCACATCTCCTTTCTTGCCGAAAGCGGGGACGCCGAGCGCCTGAAAGATGCTGCACGGCTCGAGGGGTTCTACCGCGTGTGGGTCGCGCGTTTTGAGAGTGCCAGGATTGTCGTGGCCGAGCAGGGGGCGATCCCCGTGATTTTCGTGGCGGACCGCGATCGTTGGCGGCTCCTCCTTGCTGTGGCCTTTGAAGGGGAAGCTGCGCAGCATCGCGATGCCGTGACGATCTATCCACCGACGGGTGAACCTCCAACACGCCGTCCGATCGCGCTGATCACTCCCGACAGCGATCCCTCCCGTGCGCAGTACAACCAATGCGTCGGCGTCGCGCGGGCGATGCTGCATCTCGCGGGAACCGCCGAGCGCGGACCCGCATGGATGAACGAGGGACTGCCGCGGGTGATGGCAACACTCCAAGTGCCTGCTGCTGGAATGGACCTCGTCTTGCGCGAGCGCGGACTTGTCGCCGTGCGCGGCGGAAGCGGTTTCGGCGCGGTACTCAGCGCGCCCTACAGCGACGCGATCTGGCGTGACGATTCCGCGCTGGCCTACTCGCTTTCCTACATGTTCGTCCGTTGGCTCGAGGAGAACGCTCCCGTGCAACTCCTCCGTTACGCGAAGTCTTCGAAACAGGCCGAAAGCGAAAGTGCCCGATTCCAGCGGTGCTTCGCCATGACGCTCGACGAAGCTGCCGCGAAGGCGACGAAGTGGTTTCAGACCAACGATTAGGTCGAGCGCGTCGCGCAGCAAGCATCGCACGAAAGTGACACGACCCCGGCGCGAGGCCGGGGTCGTGTCGATCAGCGTGCGATGGCGCGCGCGATGTGCTTCAGACTTACCAGCTGACCGCCTCGGAGGTGCCCGTGCTCACGGGCGCTGTGGGGATGCGCGGCTCGACGCCTTGCATGTAGAGCGCAATGTCGGCGGTGTCGACCCAACCGTCGCCGTTGATGTCGGCGATGGCGAGGTCACCGCGACCGCTGCGACGGAGGTCCTTGACTCGGATCCGTGCTTGCGGTGTGCCACTCGTGAACCCGCTGCACGACTCGCCGACCTCAAAGAAGTTGATGGAGAGGTACGCGAAGTCGCCGTTGTTGACCACGGTGTCCGAGTTGAAGTTCGAGATGGCGTCGAGCGCCTTCCCGCTGCCGCGTGCACCGACGAACACGCCGAAGTCGATGATGTCGACCACATCGTCGGCGTTCGAATCGCCTTGGAGGAGTGCGAACGACACTGCGTAACGCACGCCCGAGACGCTCGCCGCTGCAGTGTCGGTGATGGAGTGAGTCGGATCTTTCGCGCTCAGGCACGAGTAGCCGCTCGCGACGGGGACTTCGATGGAGGAAATCGAACCGCTCGCGAGTGGACTCCCCGACAACGAGACGCTGAGCAACTGGCTGCTGCTACCCGCGATGAATCGAATCGAGCGCGTCGACGCGTTCGTGAACGGTCCGTCGAGCGCGATGGCCGCGTCGAGGAGCTGGTAGTTCGCGACGGTGATGGTGCGGGTCTCGGACGCCGAGTTTCCAGCGGCATCGGTCACGCTCCAGACCAGCGTGCTCGTGCCGATCGGGAACATGCCGTTGGAAGGCCACGCCGAGGCGGTCGAAGTGTTGGGATAGGTGATGAGCAGCGTCGCGGTGAGCGAACCGCAGTTCTCCGTGACGGTGACTCCTGGATTGGCGAAGTACGCGCCGTAGGTTGAGCCCGCGTCGGTGGCGACGGAAGAGTTGCTCGGGATGTTGTTGAGAACGGGCGCGGTGCCGTCGATGCTGATGCTCTCAAGGTCCGTCGTGACGGGCGCGATGCTCGTCGTGTCGGCGAGCGAAAACTTCGTCGTGGTGTTCGACACTGTGCCGAAGGAGACCAACGCCGCCGAGCCGCAGCTCTCGCTGCTGAGCGCTGTGAAAGACAGGGTGACGAGATCCGCCGCCGCTCCAGTAGCGCTCTGCGAATCGCTCACTCCGCAGCCGTAGCGCAGCGTGCCGTTGGCGTTACTGATCTGCTCGGCGATTTCAAGCGCGAACGGCCCGCCCGAGACGGGTGCCACGGCGTCAAGTCGCAGCTTGGTGGGATCGAAGTGCATCGCGAGTTGCACGCCCGTCAGCGCCGAGGTCGACTCATTCATCGCGACGGTCACAGTGAACGCCTGTCCTGCTTGCAGCGTCTCGTCGCTCGTGGAGAGCGAGAGCGTTGGCGTCGGACCTGGCGGTGGCGGAGCCTGAAGATTGTCGGCGATGGTCACGCAGCCGATACTGAGGCTGAACGACTGCGTGTCGAGGTTGATCATCTCGACATTGGGTCCAAAGTTCGCCTGGAGATGCCCCGACACGGTGTCGCCTGGTTGAAGGGCCGCGGGGACCTCACCAAAGAAGAAGTTCACCCAGTCGGAGTAGTTGGGATAGGTTGGATGGCATCCGACATCGACGCGGTAGCAAGCGACGCCGTTACTGGTGCAGGTGCCGACATTGGCCATGCCCCACTGACCGTCGCTTCCCGTGTTGTCCACGATCCAATCGAGCGGCGTGCAGCAGGGTCCGACGATGTCGTTGCGTCGTCCCGTCGCGCTGTCAAACCAGGTGCAGTCCTCGGTGGAGCGGGTAAGCCGCAGCGTGCCGCGGCCGTTTTCGCCAGGACCTGGGACTCCGACGGGCACGGTGCCCGAGATGTCGAACGACACCGAGTATCGCGAAATCTGGAAGTTGGTCACCGTGAGATCGGCGAACGCGCAGGGCGCTGCGACGAGCGCGATGAGTGATGGGACGATGCTGGCGAGAGCGCGAAAACGCGAACCGCTGCGTGATGTACAAAATCTGCTCACTGGAAAACTCCTCAGTTGTGGCGTGGACATAGTTTCGATGTGACGTATGGCCCCCAGACCACTTGCGACCACCCTCCCGCAAGCCCTGATGGCCCCGTGACAGTCTGCGTCGAGCCGGCAGCTTTGGCAGCACATCGAGGCGCGGCCTTGCGACATGGGACGGCGGTGTAGGTTGATCGTGCGACACGAAGCCGCGGTGACTCGCAGAATGTTTCTTGCGCACATGTTCTCGGTGCGGTGTGGCATCGTGTGGATCGGTAACATCCGACCCCTCGGTGCCTCTCGCGGCCGCGGTCGATCCGACCGCGAGCGGCGCGAACGCGACGCGAACCAGTCCAACGCCATGAGCCATGCATCGAACGCTGTTCTCGACATTCGCACTCCTGGCGCGACCGAAGCGCTGTCGGATCTCCTTGTGCTCAGCGTTTGGGAGGTGTTGCGACGGCGCGGAGCTTCGTCGACCGCTGCTGAGATCGGTCGTTCAACACACACCAGCCTTCCGCGCGTGCACGCGGCCCTCGATGCTCTTGAAAGTCTTGGCCTTGTTGCACGGAGCAGCACCAGCAGCCGAGCGCCGCGCCGTTCAAAGCAGGCTGGCTGGATGGTCACCCGTGACACCATCGCTGTGGGATTTCGTCGTGGTGACCAGCACGACCGCGCGCATATCGCCCGCATGTCCCGACTGTTCGACAAGGAGCGGCGCGCGGGGATCAAAGGGAACTCCAAGGCGCAGCCCGAGATGTTGCCGCACGAGTTCAGTTACAACGGCATGCATTCTGCGGCTCTGTCTCCAGCCGAGCACGACGAACTCCTCGGCCTCTTGACCGACTTGGGTAAGTTTTTCCAGCGCTGCAACCTCAAGTTTGACGGCACGCGGGCAGACGCGCCGCAGTACTGCAATTGCCACATGACCGTGGATGTAGAAGCACTGCGCGCTGGCGTACTTCCGCTGCCAACCATGCAGATCGTCGACATGGACCTGGCCACCGACCTTGTCCCAACGATGGCGCAGAAGCCACTCGCAGGGCTTTCTCCTCGCGAGCGTGATGTGGCCAAACGGCTTTCTTCGGGCTCGACCATCGCCGTGGTGGCAAAGGCGCTCTCGCTCTCGGAGCACACCGTGCGCGAACTCACGAGGCGTGTCTATCGCAAACTCGGTGTCTCAAGTCGCGCGCAGCTCGGTTCGAAACTGAAGTGACGGGTTCGTTCCTCCGCCGCCACGGATCTACTCCACGCGTCCATCGACGATGCGCACTTGCCGTTGCGCACGCGCTGCGACCGCTGCATCGTGTGTGACCATCACCATGGTGAGGCCTTCGGCGTGACGCGCGGCGAGGAGGTCGAGGATGCCTCCGCCGGTGTGGATGTCGAGATTTCCCGTTGGTTCATCGGCAAGCAGCACGCGCGGCTTGTTGATGAGCGCTCGCGCGATGGCGACGCGTTGACGCTCGCCACCCGAGAGTTCCGCAGGTCGATGGTTGAGTCGATGCGAGAGTCCGCAAGTCTCGAGCAACTCCGCAGCGCGGGTGCGCAACGCCAAACGCTCCGAGATCCAGCGCAGCCGCGAGAGACCGACGAGTGCGGGAAGCATGGCGTTTTCCAGCACCGTGAGCTCAGGAAGCAGGTGATAGAACTGAAAGACAAATCCGACATCGCGGTTGCGGTAGAGGTTCTCGCGTCGCGCGCGAAAGGCCCGTAGATCTTCACCCGCGAAGGAGATTGGTCCTGAGTCTTTGTCGGCGCGATCGAGTCCGCCAAGGAGGTGCAGGAGCGTGCTCTTGCCGCTTCCAGAACTGCCGACGATCGCCACCCACTCGCCCTCTCGCACCGTCAAAGAGGCGTCGTGCAGCACAGGCACGCGCACGCGGCCGAGCTCGTAGGTCTTCTTCACATGGTGGGCAGCGAGCAGCATGGTCACTCGTACCTCAGACTTTGCACAGGATCGGTGTCGGCCGCGCGCGCGGCAGGAATCGCTGCACCGACCACGCTGAACACAACGCCGCCAAGCATCGTGGTCGCTGCAGTGACGAGATCGAGTTTGCTCGGGATGGTGCTGAAGTAGTAGACGCTTGGATCCCACACAAGGAATCCTTGATGCAGGAGGAGCGCCACGCCGACGAGAAGGAATCCAATCGTCGCAAAGCTCCACAACACCACATGCAACGCCGAGGCGCGTCGCACTCCGCGCACCGTCATGCCAATCGAGAAGATCACCGCGAGCCCAGCCGCACTCTTGAGCCACAACGGCGCGGGGGCGCCGAGCATCTCGTGGATGTCGTTGATGCGTGAGACCACGATCCACGCCAGCAGCACGCCGACGAGTGAGCCAGCGATGCCGATCAGCACTCCGTAGCGCAAGAAGATCCACAGCACTCCCGTGCGAGACGCACCGACGGCGCGCAGGATGCCGATGTCGCGGGTCTTCTCCTGCACGATCGCCCAGAAGATCGCCAACACCAATCCCGCGCAGACCAAGTAGACGATGGAGAAGAGCGTGCGCATGAGTTCACGCTCTTTCTCGACGGGTCCGATGAAGTCGGCGAGTCGCTCTTCCCAGGTTGAGATGTCGACGGAGTCTGGCTCGGGTGTTTCAAAGAGCCGCTTGGGATCCATCGCGCGTTCGCGCCAGAACTCCGCGTAGACGCGACGCACGGCCTCGCGCAGCACCAGTAAGTCGACACCATCTTCAGCGCGCACCACGATGGTGGTCGCGCGCGCGGGACTGGTGCCGATGACGAGTGGACGGCCCTCCGCATCGACTTGTTCGCGCGAAACAATCGGCGCTTCGTTGAGGCGGAGCATCTCCTGCGCGACACCGATGGGAACCAGAATGCGATTCGCATCGATTTGGTAGAGCCCGCTCTGGAACTCGTTCACCACCGAGAATCGGCGCTTCTTCTCGCCGCCAAGCGAACCGCCATCAGTCACGGGCACCAGTGTCAGCGTCACAGCGCCCGCGTTGGGCATGAAGTAGCCAGCGTCGTGTTGTCGCGAACCAGGATTCAGCGTGCGGTAGCTGCCATCGCGCTCACGATGGTTGAACGGCGAGAGCTCGATGCCGAGCACGACGCCGTCCTTTCCATCCGCGGTCTGTAATGACATGCCCGCTTCGTCGCGTTGGTAGAACGCGTCACGCCGCGGATCGTCCTCTGCCAGTGTCGACAACTCCGAGGCAGATGGTGCGCACCAGTAGAGCTTGTCTCGATACTGCGCCACGCGGTCGAGTGACGCAGGATCGATACCCCAGACTTCGACCATCTCGATTTGCTTGCCGCCGTCGGAGTTTCCGTACTGCATTTGCAGCAGTCCAAAGGTCTCCACCAGAGGGCTCGCTGCCGCCGCCTCCGGTAACGCCTCGATCCGCGTGACGAGCTCGAGGTAGTCAGGGATGCCCGTGATGGGACGGCTCACGACGACATCACCCGTGAGTGACTTGCCTGAACTTCGCACCATTTCAAGGAAGCCACTCATCACGCTCACCACGATGATGACCAACGCAACACAGAGCGCGACCGCCGCCACGGCGATGAACGGAATGATCCGCGAAGTGAGGTAGCGGTTAGCGAGGAGCGGGGCGTACATCGACGGGTGCGAAGGGTAACAAGGACGCGCGCGATCTAGATCTGCCAGAGCGTGCCGCGCGGCTCAAGCACATACTCCTTGCCACCCCACCGAATCGGCACGCGATGTCGAAGCATCCGCACGCCATCGAGGAGCCACCACGCGACATAGGCCGCTGCCGCAGGATGCAGCACGCTGCCCAGAAGCGGCGCGCGTTGCCGTTCATGGATGACGCCGATGGCGCCGACGAGGAGGACGACGGCACATCCACCCAGTGACGCGAGGGTGAGTGCGTGCGCGTCGCCGTTCACCGCGCCAATGGAGCCGAGGACCAGCGCCGCGAGTGAGCCAAGTGGACAGAAGACCGAGATCACCAAGATCTCAAACGCCGTCAGGATGAGGCGTCCAGGCTTGCGTCCGCAGGCTTCGATGAAGATGCGCGTCCAACCCGCGCGCATGGCTTTCACCGAGTCGTACATCGCGACCTCCATGCGCCGCGTTGCGTCGACGACTCCAAGCCGATACTGGCGCTGGTGCATGCGCCATGCGAAGGCGAGGTCTTCGAGCAGCGCGTCCTTGACCGCTTCGTGGCCACCAAAGGAGCGGTAGTCCTCGTGGCGAAACAAGAGGAACTGACCGTTGGCGAAGGGCCAGCGGCCTTTCTCGCGGTTGGCCTTGTCCATAGGGAAGATGCGAATGAGTGCCGTCGCCGCCACAGGCTGCAGCAGTCGCTCAAACCCATGTTGAAAGGTCAGCCGACCAATCGCCGAGAGCAGTGCGGTGCCGCGCGACTGTGCGATCGAGAGCATCGCATCGACGAGCTCGGGCGCGAAGCGGCAATCGGCGTCGGTAAAAAGCAGCCACTCGCCCGTCGCTGCGGCCGCACCGACGCGACACGCGTTGCACTTTCCTGCCCAATCTTCGGGGCAGGAGGTGTTCTCGATGAAGCGGATCCGCGGATCGCCTTCTGCAGCAGCGACAAGAAACTCGCGGGTGCGATCGGTGCAACGATCAAGCACATAGATCAACTCAAAGTTGCGTCGGGTCTGGGCGCGCAGCCCGCGGACCGAGGCTTCGATCACTCGTTCTTCGTTGTGCGCGGGGATCACGATCGAGAGCAACCCAGGCGCGGGCGGCAGCGCATCGCCATCACTGACCCGCGGCGTGTTGCGGCGCGACTGCACAATGCGCAAGAGGATCATCAGCGATGCGAGGATCGACAGAACGCTGAGGGTGCCGAGGATGGAACCGAGGGTTGCCACAGGACAGTTGGTCGCACGCCGTACGCTTGATCTCGCCCCGTGACACACAGGCGCGGACGATTGGTCGGCGCATGGTAAGGGATGTTCGTGGCCGCGGCGCGCGCAGGCGAGCGAGTACGCTTCAGCCATGCGCATCCTGCTCACCAACGACGACGGAATCCACGCACCAGGCATTGCCGCGCTTCATGGCGCCATCCGTGACATGGGCGAGGTTCTCACGATTGCGCCGAGTGATGTGCAAAGCGCGACGAGTCACGGCATCACCTTCCACACGCCGCTCTTCGTCGAAGAGGTGACCACGAATTCGCATGTGCGCGGATACGCCGTCGATGGCCGCCCCGCCGACTGCGTGAAGCTCGGGCTGCGGCGGATCTGGCCTGACCTCTATGGCGACGGCGAGCGTCCCGATGTGGTGATCTCAGGCATGAACTCAGGCGCGAATGTCGGCATCAATGTGATCTACTCGGGCACGGTCGCTGCGGCGGTCGAGAGCGCGTTTCTTGGCGTGCCTGCGATTGCCGTGAGCCTGCACATGGGCGGCGGAGCGCCTCACTGGCGGCGCGCTGCCGAGATCGCTCGCCACGCGATCGACGAGGTGCTGCGTCATCGCATCGATCCGCACTCGGTCATCAACATCAACATCCCCCGCACGCTCACGGCCGATGCGCCGATGCCTGCGATCCGCGTGGTGACGATGAACACCTCCGCAGGGATCGACAACTACGAACGACGCGTTTCGCCCTCAGGACAGACCTATTTCTGGCCCAACGGTGACGGCATGCAGTTCTATCACACCAAGGAAGGCACCGATGTCGAGTCGCTCAATGAGCGCTTCATCACCGTGACGCCGCTGCAGTACGACCTCACCGATCACCATCGCTTGGTCGCATGGCGCGAGCGATTGACGGCGGCGGGGGCGCGTCACTAGCGCGCCAAGAGCGCATCGCGTCGCTCAATCACTCAGCATGATGAGCTTGAGACGAATCGTCACCGTCTGCCCAGGCTTGAGGCGCTCGATCTGCTTTCCTGTGGCGCGCCACTTGAAGAGCGAGTTCCTGATCGCATCGTTCACGCCTGGATTTCCGCTGCCGCGCGAGAGGACGACATGGCGCGGTACGCCATCGCGTCCCACCACGAGTTCGACAATCGGGTTGTAGGCGATGCCATCAATCAGGTTCAGCGTGCTGAACTTGGGGCGGAAGGTCTGCAAGGTGATTCCCTTGCGTGCGAGCGGCTTTCCGTTTTGCCAGTTCGCCATCGGGACATCGATGATCGACGACGCGTCACTCTCTCGCGTGGAGAGCGCGCCGTCTTCTGCGCGGGCATCGCCAGGCGCGCCTGCTGGCGAAGGCGGCACGGGAGTGGTTGGCGCTCCACCTGTGGAGTTCGTGGCGTTGTCGGTGGCGGGAGTCGGTGTCGAGCCTGTTGCGGATGGATCGAGTCGAGGATCGTCGGCCTTTGGCGCATCAATCGGTGGGATCGGTGAGACTGCCGAAGGATCGGCGTTCTCGCGCGGAGGTTGGTGTTCGGCAGCGCCAGCGTTGGAAGGATCGAGTCGCTTGCTTGGATCGATGAGCGATGGATCAGGCGTTTCGAGTGGATGCGCCAGCGGATCGGCGTTGGGATCAACCGTGTTGGGATCAGGCGGCTTGGGTGCGGGCTTGAGCGCTGCGTCGGGATCAGTGCGCGGTGCGGTCGCTGGCGGGTTGTTTGGATCTTCACCTTCGTCGTCGGGTTGTGGTTGTTCAGGACCGACGAACTCTTCGGGCTTCAGCGTTTCGTTGGGGAGCGTTGGAGACGGAGGTGTGGAGTTGGCAGGGTGCTCTGGCGGCGGCAATGGACGCGCCAATTCGGAGTCGTTGCCTTGCACACCGCTCGGAGTGGTTGCAGGATCGACGCGCGCCGACGCGGCAACGGGAGAACTCGCGACAGGAGCATTGGGAACCAGCAGCGTGGTTTCGATGGGAGCTTCGGCGCCGATCGATTCGCTCGGGGCAGGCGGTCCGACGGGCTCCATCGTGGTCGCATCGGTGTTGGCTGCGGCTGCGACGATGGCAGTCGTGGGCGGAGTCGGGTCGTTCTTCGGCGAAGCGTTGCCTTCCGCGCCGCTGGCCATTTCAAGTCGCAGCGCTGCTTGTTCCACCTCGGCGAGCGCTGCAAGGTGGGTCTCGTATTCCGCGTAGCCGATCCAGTTCATGGTGACGGCGTCGGACTCTTCGATGCCGAGTTCGACCTTCTCTTCGAAGGGATCGTCTGGAGTGATCGGCGGATCGGGGCGATCTTCGGGTCGCAGCTCGGGCGTGCGCAACGGTCGCTCGCGTGGAGCCTGCTCGATGCGGCGCATGTTGAGCTTGCGCTGCATCTGTCGCTCACGCTCGGCGCGCCGCTCGCGCTTCTTATCGAGTTCAGAATCGCGCGTCTGACCGTCGAGTCCTTCGTTCTCGCGACCAAGCGAGGTCTGCTCTGCGTCACTGTTGAAGCGACCAAGCCCCATGATCTCGATCAGCGGAAACAACACCACCGTGTGCAACAGCAGCGAAAGCGTCGCTGCGAGCACGATGGGAAGGTTTCGGTGGATCCAGAGCGTCATGAGGTCGGCACGGTCAGGAGGTCGGCACGATGTTCGTGGTTGCGGCGCCGGTGTTGGAAGGGGGAACTTCCGCAGGTGGGAGAATTTCAGGGCCGCGGTTGCGCCGCCCGACGATGCTCACGCCAAACTTCGCGGGCTGCAGCCGATCCCACACTTCAAGGAGAAGACTGGAGCGGTCGATCTTCGAATTGCCTTCTGCAAGCGCGAGGTAGACGACCAGATTTGGCGCCGCGGTGCGCATCGGCTCAAGTCGTGAGACGAGTTCATCGAGTCCGACTGGCGAGCGATCAAGGTAGAGCAAGCCATCAAGATCAATGGAAATGGTCGCCGCGGGCGCGGGTTTCGCGGCCTGACCCGACCGATAGGTGCGCAGCTCCATCGGAACCAGATCGACGCGCTCCGTCACCATCACCGTGTAGATGAAGAAGGTGAGGAGAAAGAGCATCACATCGATCAGCGGCGCCAGCTCGATGCGCGGTTCGTGCTTGGCGCGGCGGATTCGAAACACGATCAGTTCTCCGCCGCCGAAGTTGGTGGGAGATCGTCCGTCGTGCCTTCGGCGCCGTTCTCTTCAACCACATCGCCCTCAACGGCGGGCGCACTTGCGACTCCCACGACCGCATCGCCGTCTTTCAAGCGCACCACGCGCACACCTTGCGTGTTGCGCCCAATCTCGCGGATCTGTGCCGCGGGCGTGCGCACGAGCATGCCGCTGCTACTTACGACCACCACCGAGTCCGCGGTGGCGATGGGAAGCACCGCAACGACGATGCCGTTCTTGTCGTTGGTCTGAATATCGATGCGGCCCTTGCCGCCGCGGGATTGAGCGCGACGCGATCCATCTTCCGATTGCACGAGGTACTCGCCAAACGCGGTGCGCTTGCCAAAGCCGTTACTCGTGATGGTGAGCAGCGCGTGCAAGTGATCGGCATCGTTCTGCGGGCAACGCACGATGCCGACGACCTCATCGGTGTCGGCGAGTTCAATGCCCTTCACGCCCGCGGTATCGCGGCCCATGACGCGCGCGTCATCTTCTTCAAAGCGAATGGCCATGCCTTCCTTGGTGGCAAGAAGCACATGGTCGGTGCCCGTCGTGGAGATCACGCCGATGAGGTTGTCGCCCTCGTTGAGCGAGATCGCCTTGATGCCGCCGCGATTCACATTGCGGTAGTCCTTCAGGCTCGTGCGCTTCACGCGGCCCTGCGAAGTGCAGAAGACGAGGTAGTCCTCCTTCTTCTCAAACTCTTCGATGGGAAGGAAGGTCTTGATCTTCTCGCCTTCGCGCAGTTCGAGGAGGTTCATGATGGCGCGGCCCTTGGTGGTACGCCCCATTTCAGGGATCTGCCAGACCTTGATGCGGAAGACGCGACCCGTGTCGGTGAAGCACAGCAGATCGTTGTGCGATCCGCAGACCATCACATGCTCGGCGTAATCATCGTCGCGCTGTTCCGCGCCCTTGATGCCCTTGCCGCCGCGTCCTTGGGTGCGGTAGGTGTCGAGTGGAAGGCGCTTCACATAGCCCGCGTGACTCACGGTCACCACGCAGACATGTTCAGGCACGAGTTCGCCGAGCTCGAAGTCTTCGGCTTCGTTGCCTTCGATCGCGGTCTTGCGGTCGTTGCCAAAGCGCTCGGCGAGATTGATGGTGTCGCTGCGCACCATCGAGAGGATGATCGCGCTGTCGGCGAGAATCGTTTCGAGGCGATCGATCTCCGCGAGCAACTCGGAGAGCTCGCGGGCGAGCTTCTCGATCTCAAGTCCAACGAGTTGGATGAGGCGGAGCGCGCCAATCGCGTCGGCCTGCACGCGGGTGAGATGCACGCCGCCCTTGCCTTGCGCGAAGAGCTCCTCGGCGCGTTCGCGCAAACGGATCGGCACGATCTCCAGCCGCGGAAACGCAGCGGGAATTCGAAAGGCGCGCGTCATGAGCCGCTCAAGCGCCTCTTCGCGGGTTCGGCTGGTGCGAATGAGTTTGATGACCTCATCGATGTCGCAGACCGCGTAGATCAGACCCTCAAGCTTGTGGGCCGCCTGCCGCGCTTGACGGAGCTCAAACTCGGTGCGTCGGCGAATGACATCGCAGCGGTGATCGATGTAGCACTGGATGAGCTGGCGCAGCGAGAGCGTGCGCGGTTGGTGATTCACCAGCGCGATGTTTTGGATCGAGTAGCTCGACTGGAGCGGAGTGAACTCGTAGAGCTGCTTCTCCACGATCGCTGCGTCCGCGCCCTTCTTGAGCACGATCTGAATGCGGGTTCGCGCATCGCGCCCCGAGTGGTTGCTGACCGCGGAGATGTCCTGGATCCGATCCTCTTTCGAGGCTTCGACGATCTTTTCGATCAGCGAACTCTGATTGACCTGGTAGGGGATCTCATCGATGATGATCGCATCGCGTCCGCCGACCTTCTCGTGACGCACGCGACCGCGCACCACGATGCGGCCACGCCCCGCGGCGTAGGCCTCGAGAATGCCGCGCCGACCCATGATGATGCCGCCCGTAGGAAAATCGGGGCCTGGCACGAACTCCATGAGGCGTTCGACGCCGATCAGTGGATCATCGATGGTTGCCACGATCGCGCCGCAAATCTCCCTGAGATTGTGGGGAGGCATCGTGCTCGACATGCCGACGGCGATACCGCTCGAGCCGTTGACGAGGAGATTGGGAAACTTCCCAGGAAGCACGCAGGGCTCCATGAGCCGCTCGTCGTAGTTGGCCTTGAAGTCGACGGTCTCCTTGTCGAGATCCTCCATCATCGTCATCGCCGCCGCGGTCATGCGCGCTTCGGTGTAACGCATCGCTGCTGGGGGATCGCCTTCGATGGAGCCGAAGTTGCCTTGCTTGTCGACGAACATGGCGCGCGCTTTCCAGTCCTGGCCCATGTTGACCAGCGTCGGATAGATCACGCTCTCGCCGTGCGGGTGGTAGTTGCCGCTGGTGTCGCCGCAGATCTTCGCGCACTTGATCTGCTTGCGACCTGGCGCGAGCTTGAGGTCGTTCATCGCGACCAGAATGCGACGCTGAGATGGCTTGAGTCCGTCGCGCACATCAGGCAACGCACGATCCATGATCGTGCTCATCGCGTAGGTCAGGTAGCTCTCGTGGAGCTCGCGGTTGATCTCCAGGTCGATGACACGGTCGTGGACACGCTCTGTCACCTGGTCCGTGATCTGCGGGTGTGCAGCGGGGTCCTTGGGATCACTTGGTTGCGCGCCGTCGGCCATCAACATGCAGTCCTTTCGCGAGATCGAATCGAGGCGCGGACTCTAGCAGAATTGGCGCAGGCTCGCCGTGACGCGCGGCAGCAAAACCCCTTCGTTGCAAGGGGTTTTTGCGTGGTCGGAGGAACTGGCGGTGGGCTACTCGTCGCGCATGCCGACGATGGCGACGCCGAGCCGATCGCCAGCAGCGAGCACTGCGGGACGATCGACAAGAATCACTCGTCCAACGCCCACAGCAATGCAGGCTCCGCCCGCGGCGTGCATCGCCTCAATCGTCGAGACACCGATGGTCGGCACATCGGCGCGCATGTCATGCCCAGCGCGCGCGGACTTCAGCAGCGTCCAACCGCGCGCGCGGCAGAGTTCGCCCGCGCGGGCAATCATGCGATCGGTTCCCTCGACGGCTTCGACGGCGATGACATCCTTGTCGCGCACTGCCATGGCTTGGCCGATGTCGAGTGCACCAAGTGAGCGCAGAAGCGGCCACGCAAAGGCGATGTCGCTCTCCTGCTGCGCATTCGGCGCTCGGCGCGTCATGAGACCTTCGGTGGCGAGATGGTCAGGAATGAAATGCGTCGAGTCGATCAAGGCGAGGCCTCTCTTGGACAGTTCGTCGGCCAGGACAGTGAGGAGCGTCGCGCTGCGGCGATCGTGACGCAAGCGGCGGTACCAGATGTCGAGCGCTCGGAGATCAGGCATCTGACGAAACCACTTGAATGGCTCATGCATCCGTGCTTTGGAAACGCGTCCGACCATGACGGCTTCGTGGGCTCCGAACCGTTTGGCCAGACGGATCCACCTGCCGAGTTGCACGATGCCTGCCTCTGCGAAATCATCGCACAGCGCAGGGAATTCCGGGGAGTATTGGTTGGCGAGCCCGATGCCCACCACGCGCCGACCCGAGGCGCGCATGCCCTGGGCAACGATGATCGGGAGCATCCCTTGACCAGCGATCAAACCGATCGGTGCCGACGAGGCAGCGTTGGCTGTGGGAGATGGCTGCGCACCGTTCATCCCTTCGTGGCACCCGGCGCACGCGCGCCGTCAGCAACCGAGCCATGCATCGGAAGAAAGCGATTGGGATCGGACGCGATCGGCGCTCGCACGGAAGCCTCGAGCCAATCGACGAGCGGTTCGAGGTGCTCACCGAAGTGCACGATCTCGCGCACCGCCTCGCGCACGAACTTCTCGCGGATCGAGTGGGCGATCAAGGATTGCAATGGCAGGTAGTAGCCGTGGTCGTCGAGCACCGCAATCGGTTTCTCGTGATCGCCGATCTGTCGGCCAACCAGCGTCTCGAAGAACTCTTCGAAGGTCCCCATGCCGCCGGGCAACACCAGAAACGCATCACCCCGCTCGATGAGAAGTCGCTTGCGCTCGCGCATCGTCTCGACCACGACGAGCTCATCGCATCCATCCCACGCTTGCTCGAGATCGACAAACTTGCGCGTGATGATTCCCTCGACGCGGCCTCCTGCCTCGTGACAGGCGCGCGCGGCTTCGCCCATGAGTCCGAGCCCACCGCCGCCATAGACCAGCGTGATTCCGCGGCGAGCAAGCAATCGACCTGCCTCGCGCGCGGCCACAGCAAAGTGCGGATCGAGACTGCGCGAACTCGAGCAATAGAGAGTGATGGATCGTAGTTCGCGCATCGGGTGTACCTTACCAAGCACATGCTTGGCATCGTCCTCGGGCTTCTCCTCATCGGATTCGCGGTCTCGGCACCGCTGACGGGCATCCTCACGCGCCTCGGTGCGCGCGTCGGCGCGCTGGACACGCCTGGTGCGCGTGGACACGAGAAGGTCGTGCGGCCGATTCCAAACATCGGCGGCGTGGCGATCTTCTGGTCGGTCATAGGACCGATCGCGCTCGCGCTGGGTGTGCTTTGGCTGTTTCCAGAGCGCGTCGTGGAGTGGGCGCCAGTCTTTGAGCCACACCTGATGCGAGCACAGGAATCCCAGGATGACTGGCTGGTCATCGTGCTTGGCTCGCTTCTGTTGCATGTGATGGGGCTCTACGACGATCGGCGCGCGCTCGGTGCGTGGCCGAAACTCTTCCTCCAAGTGGGCGTCGCGCTGGGCACGGTGCTCTTCTCGGATGTTCGTTTGTTGGCGTCGTGTCTCGGCGGCGGAGGCGGCGAACTTCTGAGCATCGCGCTGACGGTCGCCTGGATCGTGGTCGTCGTGAACGCTGTGAACTTCATCGACAACATGGATGGACTGGCTGGTGGTGTGGCTTTGATCGCTGCGCTCTGCTTTATGGTCGCGACGATTCTCAACGGACAGTGGTTTATTGCGAGCGCCTTGGCACTCCTGGCTGGAAGCCTCGCGGGATTCTTGGTGTGGAACATTCCTCCAGCGAGCATCTTCATGGGCGATGGTGGTTCGCTCTTCGTGGGCTACATCCTCGCGTGCTTGTCGGCGCGCACGACCTTTGTCGACGCGGCGCATCCTGATTACGCACTGGGAACTGCGTGGTACGGCTTCCTGATGCCGCTCCTGGTGTTAGCGATTCCGCTCTATGACGGCGTCTATGTCACGGTGTGGCGCGTGCGGCGCGGGAAGAGCCCCTTTGTCGGCGGTCATGAGCACATCTCTCATCGCTTGGTGCAACTCGGCTTGTCCAAGCGACGCGCGGTCGCGGTGCTCTGGCTGCTCACGGCGGTGACGGCGATGAGCGGCATCGGACTCGGGCTCATGCGGCCGTGGCAAGCAGCTCTTGTGGGACTGCAACTCTTCGGGATCTTCCTCGTGATGCTGGTGCTTGAGACCAGCGTGGCGCGCATTGAGAACGGCGCATCGACGCCGCGCGAGGAGCATCCGCGGTGAACGCGCAGGCGCTGCGTCTCGCGGGCCTGATCGGCATCCTCACCGTCGCGGCGTTGCGCGCGGGTGTACCGATCGTGCCGCAAGTTTGGTTTGATGTGGATCCCGCACTCGATGCGATGCCGCTCCTGGCACTGGGAAGCGCTGGATCGCACGGGTTGGACTTGGTTCTCCTCGCGGCGTCGACGATCGCGCTGGTTGGTGAGGTTCGCAGCGGGCGCGTCCTGCGCGTCGGACTGGTCTTCCTCGCGCTCTTTCCCGCCCTTGTGATTGCGATGTACTCCAACACTGGCGTCGAGTCGGTGCACGGATTTCGCGGTCACACCTGGCTCGTTGCGATGGTGGCCTTTGTGGCGCTCGCGCATCTCGTGCGTGAACGACGACTGCGCGTGATCGCGCTCTCCGTCTTCGTTTCGTTCATGGTGTTGTTGGCGGTGCGTGGCGCGGTCCAAGTGTTGGTTGAACACCCAGCAACCGTGCACCTCTATGAAGAGACACGCGAGGCGTTCTTGGCTGAGCGCGGGTGGGCGGTCGACTCGAGCGCTGCGCGGACCTATGAGCGGCGACTCATGCAGGCCGAAGCGACGGGTTGGTTTGGACTGTCGAATCCCTTCTCCACGATGATGGGCGTTGGCGCGGTGGCGTTGGGAGCTCTCGCGATCTTGGCGCGGCGCACGCAACAGAGTGGCAACACGCTTGCTGCGTGGCTCGGGTGTTTCGCGTGCGCGGCACTCTTGGTGATCAACGGCGGAAAGGGCGCGATCGCGGCGACACTCCTTGCCGTCGCTGCGTTGGTGTTCGCGTTGCGAAGTTCACGAGCGCCGAGTGGTCGTTGGATCCTCGTGAGTTGCGTCGCCGTGATCGGAGCTGTCGGCGCGCGGTGGGTCGTCGGCTCGCGACTCGGCGAATTGAGCCTGCTTCTGCGCGGTTACTACTTCGACGCTGCCTGGACGATGCTCAGTGAGCCAAGCGCGCTCTTGACTGGCGTTGGACCCGATGGCGTGCAAGAACTCTTCAACGCGGCCAAGGCGCCTGAGTGCCCTGAAGATGTCAAGAGTCTGCACAACATCTTCGTCGACTGGTTGGCCACACTGGGCGGGAGTGCCTTGGCGTGGATCGCGCTGATCACTTGCGCGTTGTGGAGACCGATCGTCGACGAGCCCACGCCCACGGTGAACGGCGAATCGCTCGAGAGCACGCGTGCCGATCGGATCGCGTTGTGGACGGCGCTTGTCATTGGAGTGCTCACGCTGCTTCTGCAGGCACGCGTCGAGGCGCCGACGGTGGATCTCTTCTGGTTCGTCACGCGAATCCTCGGAGTCGTCGCGATGGCGGGGACTGCGGTCGTGGTCGCGCAGGCTGCGCAGACGATCTCAGCGCGCGCACTGGGCGCGGTTGCTTTCGCGTGTGCACTCTTGGTGCTGGTGCATGCGCAGATCGAAACCGTCGCGTGGATGCCGAGTTCGTGCGTGTTGGCACTTGGCCTTGTGGCTGTGGGAAGTTCAGTTTCGGAGGGTTCACGCGCGCGTCGATCCGTTGCGCTTTGGGTACTCGCGGTGCCACTTGGCCTGTTGGCTGCGGGCAGCATGACGCTCTCGTGGATGGGTGATCGATCACGCGAAGATCGCTTGGACACCGTCGCGCGGTTGCTGACGCCGCTGGCTCTCGAGCGTGCCGCCAATCCAATGCCCGACGCAGCGAAGATCGCACGCGAGGTCGAGTTGCGACTCACCGCTGTGCGCATGCTTTCGCAGACCGATTGGTCTTGGTCGCGTGCAACTGCGGATGCCGCAGTGCGCCAAGCGCTGACTGTGGTCGTTCTCGCACCGAACCGCGCCGAGGAAGCGCTCGCACTCGCCACGGAGCTGGCGTCGCGGCGTCAGTTGCTCAGCGCGCGGACCGACGCGTTACGGGCGGATGTGGAGATGGTCCGCCTTCGTCACGCCGCGGGAGGCGTGAAGGAGATTCGAAAGGCGGTCGAAGTGATCGAGCGTGCGGCCTTGAAGTTCCCCAACAGTCCGCGGCGATGGATTGATCTCGCCGTCGCGCGGGAGATCCTGCGCCGTGAAGCGCTGGGCGTGCGTCCTGGAGGTTGGCGCGTCGAGGATGGCGATCCAGTTGCCGACTACACGCGCGCTCTCGAGGTCAATGCGCGGATGTCGCTCGATCCACTCGCACAGTTGTCGACACGCGAAGTGCAGTTTGTCGAAGCGGCGATCCTGCGACTTCGCGAACTCTCGCCAACGGGATCGCCATGAAGCGTCTCGCGCGACTCGTCTGTTTTGTCGTCGTTGGTGCTGGCTGCGCGATGACAACAGTGAGCACACTCTGGCTCGCAGGACCGACGCTGACTCGACTCACGATCGACGCCCATCCGAGTCGTTCGACGATCCGATGGGTGAAACCGCGGGTGACCTGCATCGACCCGCTCATCGCGATGGCGCAGCTCGAGGAGTTGAGTACAGAGCGCGGCATCGGGCGTGATGCGCTGCTCACGCGTGCGAGCGCAATCGTGGCCGCGGGCATGGTGAAATACTGGGTCGGGCCAGGCACGCGCGACAAGGATGTGGAGTGCCGGTTGCTCGAGGATCCAAGGCACTGGTGGCGCCTGAGATTCGACGAGCGGTCGGAACGCGAGCGAGGTGAGATCGACAAGCTCTGTCGGTACGAGCGCGACGACTGGCGAACCGCGTTGCGCCTTGGCGTTGGGTATTGCTCACAACAGTCGCTCGTCCTCGCGCACTTCTTACAGGAGAACGGCGTGGAGGCGCGGGTCGCAGCACTTGGTGGACATGTCGTCGTGGCGGCGCAGCGCGAGGCGGGCGAGTGGATTCTCGATCCCGACTACGGAGTGGTCTTACCGTTTTCACTGCAGCGCGCCCGCGAGGATGCGGAGGCGGTTCGCTCGATCTATGCAGCGGGAAAATACGGCCCTGCGCAAGTCGAGATGGTGGTGGGGATCTACCGAGCGAGCAGCGACGCTACCTATGTAGGATCGACGATCGGACGGCGGCGCGGCGAAGAAAGACTCATCGTCTCGAGTGCGCTCGGTTGCGGAGTGCTGATGACGCTCGCAGGCACGATCGCACTGCGACGAGGGCGCTGCGCATCGCGCGTCACCGCGGAATCCGCAGCAGCGAGCGTGCCTGTCCGCGCGTCATGACCACCCCAGAGGTTGGTGGGAAGAGCGCTGCGCCCTGTGCGCGCAACGCGACGGCGGGGCCGTTGGCGTAGGTTTCAAATGCGGCGTGCGACGCGAAGTGGTACCGCGCTTCGATGGGTCGTAGCGCACCCGGTGGTGCGTCGGTCGCGAGCTCAAGTTCCACGAGTTCGGCGTCCAACGCCCCAGCGCGCACGACCTCAGCGAGATGTCCGCCGCGCAACCACTCCACGAACTTCGCGCGGACCGCTGCATTCGAGAAGGTCACGCGCACGAAGTACACGAACTGGTCGGCACGCTCGTCCTCGAGCTGATCGAGCTTGGCGAACTCACTCGCCAACGGCGCCGCCTCCGCGACGCGCCGCCGCGATCGCCTCGAGCACCTGTGCTGCGGTGTACTCCGAGGCGTTCAGCACCAGCGTGCCATCGCGACCATAGACGAGAAGCAACGGGATCGTCACGCGATTCGATGCCTTGAGCAGCGCGTTGCCCGCTTCGTTGTTGCCCGTGAGGTCAACCTTGATCGCAGCGACGCCGTCGGAGTTCAACACCTCCGCGACAGCACTCGTGTTGAGGACGAGCGCCTCGAGGGTCTTGCAATTGGCGCACCATTCCGCGGTGAAATCAACGACGACGACCTGGCCATCGGCTTGCGCAGCAGCGAGTCGCTCAGGCGTGTAGTAGATCCAATCGATGGGGCCCGTGGCGGTTTGCGTGACGCCGATGAGAACGCTGATCGCTGCGACGAACGCGCCGACGCCGCCAAAGACCACGCGATGACCGGTTTTCTTGGTGATTCGGACGGTGCGCACGAGGAGCCAGACTCCTGCTGCGGTGCCCAACGCTGCGACGATCCACCAATAGATGTGACTCGGCGGTTCTGGTGGCGTCACCATCAAGCCTGACACACCAGCACCGACGAAGTACGCCGCCGCGCCAAGAAGGAGCAGGCCCATGACTTGCTTGATGAGATCACTCGCGGGACCAGTGCGCGGCATGTGATCAATGAGTTTCGGACTCGCTGAGAGCACGACAAACGGGAAGGCCATGCCGACGCCGACCGCTCCAAACACCAGGAGAATCATGGTCGGGCCTTCGGTGGTCGCCCACGCGACGGCGGTTCCCATGAGTGGGGCGGTGCAAGGCGTCGAGAGCACTGCAGTCATGACGCCGAAGAGGGCAGAACCAAGATACGAGTCGTGCTTCGCCTCGATCGAGTGCACCCAGTTCGGCAACTGCAGCGAGAAGAAGCCAGCCATGCCGATCGCCATGATGCCGATGACGGTTCCGACGCCGATGGTGAACCACGGAGTCTGGAAGAGTTGGTTCGTGCTTGTGAACGACTTCACCGATGCGATCGCCAACCCGAGTCCCATCCAGAATCCGATCACGCCGAGCGACATGATGCAGCCGAGGAGGAAACACTTGGCGCGACTTCCTTGCGCTGCCCGCGAGAGTCCAATGATCTTGAGCGGGATCACAGGAAGGACGCAGGGGGTGAGATTCAGAAGGAGTCCACCGACCGCAGCAACGAAGAGGAGGAGCACGATGCCGTTGCCACTTGGGTCGAGCGTGAAGTGCAGCCAGAAGAAGCTGAACTTGACGATCTTGCTTGGTGCAGCGCCAGCGCCGATGCGCGCGTAGACCGACGGATCGAAGGTCTTGAACGCCGATCCGAGCGCGGCGCTTGGCGCGCTGCCTGCTGCGACGACTTCGAACTTCACGACGACTGTCACGCTCGCGGGAGCGCTGCAACCCTTGTCGTTACACGCTTGGAAGGAGACTTCGAGGGGGAGTTCGCGCGCGCCGACTGCGGCATCCGCGGCGATCGAGGCGGGCAGGAAGGCATAGAACTCGCCTTCGTAGACTTCATATTTTCCTAGACCTTCGCCGAGGTCCGCTTCGACGGAATGCGGAGTGGGCCACTGCAGGAAGGCCTCGTGAAAGGCGACGCCCGCGAGCGGAGCCGATTTGCCGCTTGCATCGGGATTCAGAGTGATCTCCGTCCGAATCGCCGACTCAAACTGCGCGAAGCCCGCCGCAGGAGTGCTCGGTGCGGTCCAGATGTGATAGCCCCGAGCGACCTTGAAACGCAGCGCGATGGGGAGATCCTCGCCAGGCTCGACCCGATCTCGACTCGCGGAGACGGTGACATCGACCTGATCGCGCGAATCACCGAAGACCACCGCTGGCTCCGCCGGCGGTCGGCCAAAGCCTGGGAGCCCAGGAATCTTGGGCGGTGATTGTGCGAACGCGGCCGAAGGGGCGATCCACACGCAGAGAAGCGCGATCAAGAGCGTCAAGCAGGGAAAGACCGCAGCGCGGCCGAGGGTTCTCATGGCGCGCATCCTACGGGAGCAGGAAGGACAGGTTGCCTCCATCGCACGACGCGGATCGGGCATTGGGGGTGGCAATCCTTGCAGGAGTGTGCGCGTCGAGGCCGATGGAAGGCGACTGCGGTCAAGAACAAGGGCCGTCCGGTGGAACCGGAGTGAAGCGTCCAGAGCCAGCGGGATCACACGATGGGCACTGAGGTACTCAACCAATCCGATATCGACGCGCTGCTCAACGCAGCCAGCGCGCCAGCTGCAGCCGTCGAGGCACCGCCGACCCAGATCTTCTCGCGCTCGCGCCGCGACCGTGAAAAGATCGAGATCGCCAAGTACGACTTCAAGCGACCTGAGCGCATTTCCAAGGACCAGATGCGCGCGTTGCAGATGCTGCACGAGACCTTCGCGCGAAACTTTGGCGCGACACTCTCGGGCAATCTCCGCACCATCGTTGAGGTCTCCATTCGCGATGCGTCGCAGAAGACCTATCAGGAATTCGTGGCTGAGAGCGAGAATCCCACGAGTTTCAACCTCATCCGCTGTCCGCCGCTCGAGGGCCAAATCTGTCTTGAGCTCTCGCCGCTGGTCATCTTTCCGATCATTGATCGTTTGTTGGGAGGCTCCAACAAAGACCTGTTTGTGCCGCGTCGACCGATGACCTTGATCGAAGCGCGACTCATCCAGCGCATCCTCCATCGCGCGATGGCCGCGCTGACCGAGGCGTGGGCAGGCATTCGAAAGATCGAGTTCACGCTGGGCGAAATGGAGTCCAACGCGCAGTTGGTCCAAATTGTTCCTCCCAACGAAGTCGTCGTCGTGGTCGAGTTTGAGGTCAAGCTCATGAATCGCGGCGGGCGCATGCGCCTGTGCATTCCGTACAACTCGATCGAGCCACTCGTTGAGGACCTCTCGGCGCAGAGTTGGTTTGTGTCGGGCAAGGGCGCGTCGGAATCGGACGCGGCCGAGCGCATCGCTGGTGGACTCGCCGGCGCCTCGGTAGAGCTCGAAGCGACGCTCGCCACCACCACGATTTCAATCCGCGAACTCCGCGGACTCGAGATTGGCGACCTCATCGTGACCAATCGTCCTGCCTCAGCGCCTGCGGTTCTCGGAGTCGAGGGGAAGCCGAAGTTCCTCGCAGAACTTGGACAGCTGCGCGGGAATCGTGCGCTCAAAATCGTGCGGTCGGTCGCTGCGAGCGAGCGGCTCGATCTCGGAAGTGGGACCGCCTCAGGGTGATCTTGAGGCGTTCTTGCGGCGATCTCGTGCTTGGCTAGTCCGCCTAACCAGCGATTCATGGCGGACTTGAGCGTCGTCGCCATCACGACTCCGTGAAGACTCGAGCCTTGCCAGGGCGGTGATGTTCGGTTTTTGATTGGGAGCGAAGCCGCGCCGCGGACCTCTTCTGCAGTCGCCTCTGACGCGTCGTCGCGTTGACCGTTGTGCTCAGGTTCGATATCTTCCAAAGTTCGTCCGACGCGACCGTTGCGTGGGGCGTGTTTGTTCACCGGTCTGCGACCAAGCAGCAACCAAGTGGTGAGTCCGATGCTTCTGATCCAAGGTGTGTCACCAATGTCACAATCCCTTGATCCGTCAAGCTGCAGGACCGTTCGGGTCGGAACCAGGCGATGAGGGCGGTTCGCTCTCATCTTGGTGTTCGGTCTGAGCGTGGTGCATGTGAGCGCGCTGTGGCGCGTGTGTTGCGGCGTTGCCGCAGGGCACGCACGCAGAGCGGCTTCGCTGCAACAGAGCCTTCGGCGTTGCTGCTGGTGTTGGTCTTGAGTCGGGAGGCGCCTCTGTTGTACTGAGGCGCTTCAGGATTCTCGCGCAGGCCGGCCACGGAGATCTTCCGTGGTCGTTTTCGTTTCCACGCGCAGGCATTCGTGCCTGCGTCACATCCCAACGCCATGCAACGCGATGGCGACAACTCAAGCCGCACCGTCGGCATCAGTAGAAGAGGCACTGTTCATGAATTCTGAAACTCTCCGCATTCTCGATTCCATCGCCCGCGATCGCAGCATCGATCGTGAGCATCTCATTCGCGACATCGAGATGGCGATGATTAGCGCTGCGCGCAAGCACTTTGACGCGCTCGATACCGAAGAGTTTGGATGCGAGATGGATCGCCTGAGCGGCAAGATCTCCATCTGGCGCAATCTCGTCGACGACGAGGGCGCGGACCTTGGCCGTGAGGCCATCCCGATCGAGAGCCTCGGTCGAATCCCCGCGCAAACCGCCAAGCAGGTGATGATTCAGAAGTTCCGCGAGGACGAGCGCAACTCGCTCATGGAAGAGTTCGCGAAGCGCCAGGGCGAGATCGCGACCGGCACGGTCATTCGCCAGGAAGGTCCCGCGCTCATCGTGCAGGTTGACCGCGCCGAGGCGTTCATGCCGAAGTCTGAGCAGATTCCCGGTGAGATGTTCAAGCCGGGCGATCGCATTCGTTGCCTTGTGCATGAAGTGCGCGAGGGCGGAAGTCAGATCAAGATCGTGCTCTCGCGTGCGAATCCTGATTTCATTCGTCGCCTCTTCGAGGCTGAGGTCCCCGAGGTCGCCGAGCGCGTCATCGAGATCAAGGCGCTCGCGCGTGAACCAGGCCAGCGTTGCAAGGTCGCCGTCGCCAGCGTTGATTCGAAGGTCGACGCCAAGGGCGCCTGCATCGGTGTGCGCGGCAGTCGCATTCGCAACATCGTCGACGAAGTGAACGGCGAGAAGATCGACATCGTGCTCTGGAACGAGTCAAGCCAAGTGCTCATCTCCAACGCCGTGCGTCCTGCTGCGGTCGATGAAGTGAGCCTCTGCTTCGAACTCGGCCGGGCCACGATCATCGTGCGCGAGGATCAACTTTCGCTGGCCATCGGTAAGCGCGGCCAGAATGTGCGCCTCGCTGCGCGTCTGACTGGTTGGGACATCGACATCCTCACGCCGACCGAGTTTGCCAAGGGTCTCGAGATCCTCGGCGAGACGCTGCGTCCACTCGAGGGTGTGACCGACGAGATGCTCGACAAGGTTGGCGCGCTGGGCATGATCAGCGTCTTCGACATCGAAGAGATTGGGCCGCAGATCCTCGTCGAGGAACTCGGCATCTCCGACGAGGTCGCGGATGTCATGGTTGCAGCGTCGAGCAACCGCGCGCGTGAAGTGGAAGTCGATCGCGAGCGCGAGGCAGCAGAAGCTGCGGCGCGCGCCGCCGAAGATGCTGCCGCAACCGACGCCATTCTTGGCGGCGGTGGTGGTGGTGGAGAAGGAATTGGGTCTGAGGCATCGGTGAGCGCCGAGCCAGATGCAGTGGCAGAGAGCGCCGCGGATTCGATCCTCGGCTTCGGTCGTACCGCTCGTGCGGACGGCTGAGTGGGCGGGGAGGAAGAGATCGTTGCCGCTGCGATTCCCGCAGCCGGAGCGGGTGTGTGGGTCTGGAGGATTGCTTGTCGAAGAAACCTGTGTCGCTGAAGGTCCATCAACTCGCCAAGGAACTCAATGTGAGTTCCAAGGAGATCGTCGCGCGTTGCCAGGTCGAGGAAATCCCCGACATTGTCAACCACCTCTCACCTGTCTCGTTGGGTCTCGCCCTGACGGTGCGTGAGTGGTTTGCCAACGCGGCTTCGAGTGCAACGACCGCGACGGCGACGCTCGACGGACCCGATGCGTCACCAACCAAGGTTGATGCCGACAGCGGCGAAGAGGGCGGCGACGAAGCTCCGCGCGCCGTCGCCAAACGCGCGACCAAGAAGGTCGCTGCGCCAGAACCAGTGAAGGCGCCCGCCAAGCCCGCGGCAGCGAAAGCTCCCCCCGCGATCTTGACTCCTGCGACCTCCGCAGATCACGAAACGCCCGCCGCCGCCACGAGCGCCACGAGCGCCGCGAGTGCCGCGAGTGCCGCGAGTGCCACGAGCACCGCGAGTGCCGCGAGTGCCACAAGCACCGCGAGTTCACAGCTGGTTGCCAAGCGTGCCCCAGATGTCGCGGAGTTGGAACCAGCATCCGAAGCGCCTCATGCGGCGCGCAAGCCAGTTGCCGAAGAGGCAGCCAAGGCGCCCGCCGCCCCAGCAGCTGCCGCGCACTCCGCAGCGATCGAGAAAGTAGCAGGATCGTCCGCCCCGGCAGAACCAAAGCCGGTAGCTCCAGCCGCCGTCGTTCATCACGCCCCGAGCGCACCTGCTGCTCCCTTGAAACCCGCGCTCCCGCGCATGCCCGCTGGATTGTCGGCACGCTTGGCACCGCGTGAACCCGATCGTCGGAGCGAGGGAGGTTCGGCCTCGACCTCATCACCACGCGCTCCCATGAGCGGCGCGACGGGCAGCACGACGCGTCCACCGCTTGGTGCACCTCGCACGGGCGCCCCGACAGCGGGCGCAGCAGGTTCAGCAGGCAGGTCGGCACCCGCAACGCCAGCGGCCCCGCGCCGCGTCATCACTTCTCCGCCGCCGCCGCCAGCGTCGATGGTGAGGCTTGGCGATGCACCACCAGTGATGAATGTCCCCACGCGCCCAACAGCGACGGGACCAGTCGGACCACAAATCGTCTCGCCGAGCAAGACCAAGTTGTCTGGCCCGCAAGTCATTCGCGTGGAGACTCCAGACAATCTCCCGACGCCACCTCCGATGCGTCGCCTCACGACGGGAACAGGCAGTGGTGGCATCGCTGGACGCACCGGCCGAACTGGCACGGGTGCAGGCGGTGGCGCAGGTCGCCCCGACGCGCGAGGTCGAGGTGGAATTGGAAGTTCGCGCACTGGTCGCGCAGGCGACACCGCGCGCGTCGGACTCAACCCAACCGATCAGAAGGACCGGGCCGCCGCGATTGCAGGCGCGAAGGGCTGGCTTGGTCGGCATAAGCCAGCGATGGGTCGGTCGATGGGTGGCCACGGCGGCGGCACGACGCGCGTCGACCGCAAGCCGGGCGAAGTGCAGCAGATTCATGTTGCTGAACCGCTCACCATCAAGGAGCTCTCCGCGGCAACGGGTGTGAAGGCTGTCGACATCATCAAGAAGCTCTTCCTCAACGGGAAGATGGCCACGATCAACAGCGCGATTGAGCGCGAAGTGGCGATCGACATGATGATGGAACTCGACATCGACCTCATCGTCGATGAAGCGGTCTCGGCCGCGGACATCATCGAGGCGCGCTTCAAGGATCGCGAGAAGCTCGATGAGCGTCGTCGCGCTCCGATTGTCACCATCCTCGGGCATGTCGATCACGGTAAGACGAGTCTGCTCGATCGCATCCGCAACACCAACATCGCTGCGGGCGAAGCGGGCGGCATTACCCAGTCGACGCGCGCGTTTACCGTGCCGGTCAAGGCGGGCGATGTTGATCGCGTCGTGACCTTCATCGATACCCCTGGTCACGAGGCGTTCACCGCGATGCGCGCGCGCGGCGCGCGTGTCACCGACATTGTGGTCTTGGTCATTTCGGCCGTCGACGGCGTGATGCCGCAGACGATCGAGTCGATCAACCATGCCAAG
Organism: Planctomycetaceae bacterium; assembly: GCA_947490615.1. Classification (GTDB taxonomy): domain Bacteria; phylum Planctomycetota; class Phycisphaerae; order Phycisphaerales; family SM1A02; genus QWPT01. The sequence continues at coordinate 29,935 of CANLHK010000014.1, forward strand.
GCCGCGGGAGTGCCCGTGGTCGTCGCGCTCAACAAGATCGACCGACCCGAAGCAAACGAAGCCACGATTCGTCGTGTGCTCGGTCAGCTCGCCGAGCATGAGCTCAATCCCGTCGAGTGGGGCGGCACCACCGAAGTCATTCGCACCAGCGCGACGCGTGGCGACGGCATCCAGCAGCTGCTGGAAACCCTTGATTACCACTCGGAATTGCTCGGTATGAAGGCGGACTTCAAGGGCAGCGCGCGCGGAACCGTGCTCGAAGCATCGGTGGAAGAAGGACGCGGTCCAGTGGCGCGCGTGCTCATCCAAGAAGGCTGCTTGAAGAAGGGTGACTTCATCGTCATCGGACGCGGCTACGGTCGCGTGCGTGACATCGTGAACGATCGCGGCGCTCGTGTGATCGAGGCGTTGCCCTCGACACCCGTGGCGATCTCAGGCATCGACGAACTGCCCGACGCGGGCGACAAGGCGTATGTCGTCGCTTCGCTGCGCGCAGCCGAAGAGGCCGCAGAAGAGCGTCGTCGCATCGACCGCGAGCGCGAGCTCGCTGCGCCGAAGATCACGCTCGACAACATCTTCAAGCACCTCGAGAAGCAGGGCAAGAAGGAACTCGCGCTCGTCGTCAAGGGCGATGTGCAGGGCTCCGTCGAAGCACTCAAGGGCATGCTGGCAAAGCTCCCCGCCGAAGAAGTTGCGATCTCGGTCAAGAGCGCGAGCGCGGGTGGCATCAACGAAGGCGATGTCACGCTCGCGGCAGCGACCAACGCGATTGTCGTGGGCTTCAATGTCACCTCGAGTGCCAAGGCACGACAGGTCGCCGAGAGCAAGGGCGTCGAGATCCGACTCTACGAAGTCATCTACGACCTCATCGACGATGTGCTCAAGGCTGCGCAAGGCATGCTTGCACCCGAGCTCAAGCTCGAAGTGCTCGGACACGCCGAAGTGCGGCAGGTGTTCAAGATCTCCAAGGTTGGAGCCATCGCTGGTTGCTACGCGACCGACGGCGTGCTCGAGCGCAATGCGCAGATCCGTGTCACGCGCAACGGCATCGTCATCGAGAAGGATCGCCGACTCGAACAGCTCAAGCGCTTCAAGGACGACGCGAAGGAAGTTCGCGCTGGTCAGGAGTGCGGCATGAAGATCGTTGGCTACGACGACATCAAGGTCGGCGATGTGCTGGAGTGCTACCGAACCGTTGAAGTTCGGCGAGGCACTTGAGCGTGGGTGTTGCATTCGACCGTTCCTTGGAGCCACAACAGCGCATGAAGCGATTCGACCAGGACTCCAATTCGCGCGAGCCAGACCAGAAGGTCCGCTCGAGTGGCCGCGTGGATAGTCGATCGGAAGGCCGCGCGGAAGGCCGCGCGGAAGGCCGCGCGGATACACCGAGCACGGGTCGCCCTACGCGATCGAAGAAGGACTCTCCGAAGGTGCGCGCTGTTGGTCCGCTTGGACCCGCGCTCACGCCATCCGATCGGCCCATGCAGATTGGCGGCGAGATTCGCCGCGCGTTGCAGGCCGAACTCGCGCGCGGCGTCAACGATCCGCGCGTGCAGGGCATGGTGTCGATCACGGAGGTTCTGCTGACGCCTGATCTCGCCGAGGCGCGGGTGCAGGTCTCGGTGATCCCCGAGGATCGAGCGTCACTCACGCTGTCAGGGCTTCGCGCTGCGGCGGGCTTTTTGCGACGCCGCGTCATGGACACGACGCGCATTGGGCGAGTGCCGCGCATCCTGTTTGAACTCGACGATCGATTGAAGCGACAGGCGAAGTTGGACGCCGCGGTCCGTGAGGGCCTCAGCGATCCAGCCGACGAACAGGCGGGTGGCGCTGTGGATGAAGGTCACGATGGAAACTCGGAGAGCCAGACCCGATGAAGGTTGAACCCGTCCGCGGTCCCAAGTTCGCAGCCCTCGTCAAGAAGTTCGGCAAAGGCACACCGAACTTCGCCACGCCGCTCCTGCAAGGGGCTGAGCCCAACGACCCGCTCGCGATCATGCTCTCGAACTACCTTTTGTGGGAGAGCACTCCTGCATTGGCGGCGGATGCGCTTGCTCGCATCGCGCGAGTTGTCGTCGATGTGAATGATCTGCGCGTGATGCTCGAGAGCGAAGTCGTCGAGACGATCGGTGAGAAGTATCCCTTCGTGCAGGAACGCGCGCTGCGACTGCGCGCGACGCTGAACGACATCTATCGCCGACAGCATCGCGTTTCGATTGACCACTTGCGCAATGCCTCGCGCAAGGACCAGCGCGCGTACCTCGAAGGACTCGCGGAGATTCCGCCCTTTGTCTCGGGGCGCACACTGCTTGTCGCCTTCGAACTTCCAGCATCGATCGCCGACGACACCACCGTCGAGTTGCTGCACCAACAAGGCATCGTCGAGCCGACGGCGACGACGCAGGATGTCGTGCATTGGATTGCCAAGGCGCATCGCGCCGAAGAGCTGCCGACGATCCATCATGCGCTCTCCCAGGTCGTGGCTGAGGCGTGGGCGGCGGCGGGCAAAAACGGCAGCAAGATTCGCAGCGCGTACCTCGCGCGCCATGCGGGTTTCCGCGCCGTCGAGGCGGACCAGCGTCGACGCGCGGAGGATGAACGACTCGCCAAGGTGCGCGATGCCGAGCGCCTCGTCGAAGAGAAGCGCCTCGCGGAAGTCGCGCGCGAAGAGGCTCGCCTGCGCCAGAAGCGTGAGGACGAAGATGCACGCGTTCGCGCTCGAGCCGAGCGCGAGGCAGCGCGCATCGAAGCCATCGCCGCGAAGGAACGACGGATTCGTGAACGCGAACTTGAGCGTGTGGCGCGCGAGAAACGGCAAGTGAAGCTCGCCGAGAAGCGCGTAGCACAGGCGAAAAAGAAGGCCGCGCGCCAAGCCATCGCCGCCAAGAAAGCGGAGATCGCCGCGCGCAAAGCCGCGATCGTCCGCGCGCGACGCGAGAAGAAGGCTGCAGCCGCAAAGAAGAAGGCCGACGCCCGAAAGGTCGCGGCTCAGCGCGCTGCCGACAAGAAGGCGGCGTTGGCGCGACGCACGAAACTCGCGAAGGTGGCACTGAAGGCCCGCAAGAGCGCGGCCGAAGCGAAGGCCAAACTCGCGAAGCTTCGCGCCGCAGAGAAGAAGAAGAAGATGAAGTCCTCGTCAGCCGCGAAGGCTGGGTCGAAATCGAAGTCCACGGCGAGGTCCACGTCGAAGTCCACGTCGAATTCCACGTCGAAACGCCCAGCTGGGAAGGCCAAGCGCAAGGCGTCCGCGCCGAAGCAGAGCACTTCCAAGGCTCGTCGCTCAAAGACCGGCGCGAAGAAAGCGACGCGCGGCGGAGGCGCAAAGACCAAGGCGCGCCACCGCAAGTGAGTCGAGCGAGACATCGGCGCGTGCATGTTCTCTGCCGCGAGCTTGCGTGATCCGAGTGTCGGATCCAAGATTGGAATCGAGATGGCCGGACACAGCGCTTGGAAGAACATCAAGCATCGGAAGGCCGCCGTCGACAAGAAGCGCGGAAAGACCTGGAGCAAGGTCTCGCGTCAGATCATCGTCGCTGCGCAGAAGGGTGGAGGCGATCCGTCGTTCAATCCTTCGCTGCGGTTCGCCGTCGATGCGGCGCGTGCTGCGAACATGCCGCGCGACACCATTGAGAAGGCGATTCGTAAGGGAACTGGCGAAGGTGGCGACGAGCGCTACGAACATGCGCGCTACGAGGGCTACGCCCCTGGTGGCGTCGCACTCATCATCGAGTGCCTGATCTCCAACGCCAATCGTGCCGCAGCTGACCTTCGCGTGCTTCTCGATAAGAACGGCGGCAAGATTGGAGTGCCTGGATCGGTCGCCTTTGGTTTCGCGCAGCGCGGGCAGATCGTCGTGGAGGGCGCGACCGAAGAGCAGCTGATGAACTGCTGCCTCGACGCAGGAGCACAGGACATCGAGGGCGATGAAGAGAGCGACATCGTTCGGGTCCTCTGCGCGGCGGGTGATCTCATGGCAGTGCGTGCGGCCATCGAATCCGCGCGTCTGCAAGTCGAGAGCGCGGAGATCGTGTGGATTCCGCTTCAGACCGTCGGTGTCGACCCTGAGACGCTCGCGCTTGTAGAGAAGCTCGTCGAGATCCTCGAAGACCACGATGATGTGCAGCGCGTGTACACGAGTCTTGCGTAGCACCGCGGTCCATGTTGGAAATAGACAATCACCATCCGATGAGCGCGGTGGTGTGAACTCGTGTTGACGAGAGGGTTAGGGCTGCGCGGGCGTCGTCGGCTCTTGCGCTGAAGTTGATTCGATCTTCGCTGCGGGAGCTCCGAGCAGCGTGCGCATCTGAAGGAAGAAGCGATCCGACTCGCTCCACACATACGCGGGGACTGCCAGCTGTCGCGCTGTGAAGTCGATGAGCGGGGCGTTCAACTCTGGGTCGTGTGTGAGCACGACTTGAAACTTCCACTCGCGCTCTTGCTCGAGAGGCGGCGCTTCGGGATTCACGAGTGTTCGCTTGAGGACTCGGGAGATCTCAATGCGATGGGTGGTCGGATCGGAGTGCACATGGTTGTCCAGGACACGCCAATCGTCGTACACGGGCGTGGTCGCCGACGCGACCATGGCCGTCCACAGTTGATCGTCGCTGTAGCCCTCAAAGACCTGCGAGCGCGTGGTGCAGAGCGAGGAGCAGCCAATCGATGTCAACAAGCTCGTACCCAGCAGTGCGCTGGTGAGGAGGCTGGAGGAACGGGAGGGCAGTGTGGTCGATGCGCGCATAGGAATCCTCCGCTCCTTGGTGGAACCAGGAGGGTCTCCCGCTATCGGCAAATGGGGGAGTCGATGGCCAGAAGCAAGGGCTCTTGGACGGTGAAAGGTTCGATTGCGGCTAGATTGCCGCCATGAGTTCCACATCGGACCTTGCACCGCCGCCCAAGAGGGACGCTCGGCTGCTCGCCAGCGGCGCGCTCGGCATCGCGTGGGTCGTGTTTCCCCCGCTCGCGGGCTTCTACATCTTCTATGACCTCGCTGATATCGCAGCGTTTCTGAGCACCGACACCAGTCGCGGCTTCTGGGCGTATGTCGCCGTGTTTGCGATCTCGGCAGGGATGGGTCTGTTGCCGACCTACTCGCAGGCGTTTCTCGGCGGGTGGGTGTTCGGCATGCAGACGGGACTCGGTGGCGCGATCCTCGGGTTCAGTGGTGGTGCGGCCATCGGCTACATGTTTGCCCGATTGGTGACGGGACGGAGCGTGGATGGATGGATCGACCGCCATTCGCGAGGCCGCGTCATTCGCGATGCGTTGGCGCGGGGATCGGTGCGGAGAACACTCGCCGTGGTCACGCTGTTGCGCCTTCCTCCGAGCTCACCGTTTGCCCTGACCAACTACGCGTTGGGAGCAACGCGGATTCCATTCTGGATCGTGATGCTCGCAACGCCGATCGGAATGCTGCCGCGGACAGCCATTGTCTGTTTCTTAGCCTCGGCGGCGCGAGAAGGTGGCGCGACCGACATTCTCGGCGTGTACAACGACACGCCGAAGTGGGTGCTCGTGACGGGCATCGTGGTCTCGATCGCGGTCATCGCCGCGATTGGGCATCTTGCCAATCGAGCATTGGACAGTATGGTCGGGGTTTCCACGCGATGAGCAGCAATACAGAACCGCATCGGGGCGAGGCGCCATGGTTCGGCATGACGTTGTTCACGCTGTATTGCGTGGCATACGCCGCGTTTGTAGTCGTGGCAGCGTTCGCGACATTCCGAGAAGGAAAGCCCGCGGGCGGGTTGGCGACGGAGGCGTTTGGTGGACTCCCGTGGGGCATCGTCGCGGGCTTTGGGTTGATCGCAGGCGCGTTCGTGCTCGCCTTGATCTACGCGATTTTTGGACGGGTGTCTGACGAGGGGATGACGCGGTGATCTACGAGGCAAGTGCTCTTTCGATCACGGTGTTCGGGATCTTTGTCGTGGCGGTACTCTCGCTGAGTTTCTGGCTCGGCTCGCGCGCGAAGAGCTCGCGTGGGTACTACGCCGCGGATGGACGCGTCGGTTGGTTCGTCAACGGCATTGCATTCGCGGGCGACTATCTGTCGGCAGCGAGTTTCCTTGGCATCTGCGGGATGATCGCGTTCTATGGGTACGACGGGTTCCTGTACTCGATCGGCTATCTCGCGGGTTGGATCGTCGCGCTCTTCGTGATCGCGGAGCCGGTCAAGCGCCTCGGTCGATACACGCTCGCTGACGCGCTGAACTCGAAGTTCAACTCGCGAGGGATCAAGCTCGTTGCAGCCATCTCGACCTTGGTGATTTCGTTGTTCTATCTCGTGCCGCAGATGGTCGGTGCGGGCGCGCTCGTGAAGCCGCTGCTTGGACTGCCGCATTGGGCAGGCGTCACGATGGTCGGCGTTGCTGTGACGGTCATCGTGGCGACCGCGGGAATGGTGGGCACCACTTGGGTGCAGCTCATCAAGGGATCGCTGCTGGTGCTGGTCTGTGCCGTCCTCGTGGGGCTGATCCTCGATCGAGGACTGAGCATTCCTTCCACCGCGATTGGCTCGTCGGAGGTCCAGCGTCTCGCCAAGACTCCCGAAGGCATCGTCGTGAACGGCGCGCCTCTTTCACGAGAGAACCAGCTCGATACTCGACTCCGGGCCGAGCATGGAGTCGGCTTTGGATCGGTGGCGCAACTTCCTGCTGGCGCGCGGGCGACGGGACCGCTGGGACCAATCGACTACCTCAAGACCTTCTCGAACTCGACCATCACGGTCTGGAAGAAGTCCGTCGAGTCCGATGGCACGACAGTGTTGACACCAACGGAGCGCAGTGGAGCGGACCTGCTCCTGCCTGGCGCGAATCCAACATTTCGCGGCGTGCGCGACGATCGCGTTGGGTCGAAGCTCGACTTCCTCTCACTCATGCTCGCGTTGTTTCTTGGCACTGCAAGCTTGCCGCACATCCTGATTCGTTACTACACCGTGAAGGATGCAGCGTCCGCGCGCAAGAGCACGGTGGTCGGTATCGGCGCGATCGGGGCGTTCTATGTGCTGACGCTGTATCTCGGACTCGGCGCGATGACGAGCGGTGCGTTGGATCCGACCGACTCGAACATGTCGGCGCCGTTGCTGGCGAAGACCTTCGGGGATGGGATGTTTGCCGTGATCAGCGCAGTGGCGTTCACGACCGTCTTGGGCACCGTGAGCGGATTGATCCTCGCGGGAGCGGGAGCGGTCGCCCACGACCTGTGCACTGGAGTCTTCAGAATCGAGCTCTCTGATCATGAAGTAGTCCGCGTCGGAAAGCTCGCGTCGATCGGCCTTGGACTCGTGGCGATTGTGCTCGGGATCCTGTTCGAGCAGATGAATGTCACCTTTCTCGTCGGCTGGGCGTTCAATGTCGCGGCGAGCGCCAATCTGCCCGCGCTCGTGATGCTGCTCTTCTGGAGGCGCACCACGAAGGAAGGGATCATCGCCGCGATGGCGGTCGGACTGATCACAAGCCTCGGGTGGATCTTGAGCTCCGCCGACACGCTCGAAAAGGTGTACGGGTATTCGGCGGTTGATTCGGTGAGGCACGCACTGGTTCCCTTCAGCCAACCAGCGATTGTCACCGTTCCGATTGGCTTCTTGACTCTCATCGTGGTGTCGATAGCGACCTCACGGAAGCCCGTGCACTGAGGGAGCTCGCAAGAGCTCGCCGGCGGCAACACGAGGACGCCCAGCGGGCGAACCCGTGGATGCGGGTAGGACTCGGGTGAGCTCGGATGAGTTCGGTGAGTTCGGTGAGTTCGGTGAGCTCGGTGAGCTCGGATGAGCTCGATGAGCTCGATCAGCTCGACGAGCTCGATCAGCTCGGTGAGCTCCATGAGCTCGATCGACTCGATGAGCTCGATGAGCTCGATGAGCTCGATCAGCTCGATGAGCTCGGTCAACTCGATGAGCTCGATGAGCTCGATCAGCTCGATGAGGTCGGTGAGCTCCCCTCACTCCTGCAGAGCTGCGTCTGAGCGAACCGCCGATCGGCTGCAACTCGGAGTTACTTTCGGGGAGCTCCGAGGAAGCTCACCACAAGTTCACCTCAAGCACCAGCGAATCTCATCTCAATTGCGCAGACGTCGACGGACGCCTTCCCAGTGCGGTCGGAACGCAGACGCGGTGCCTAGGAGGTCGGTGAGCCTCGGCCGAGAACTCGCGAGCACATCGCTTTTCGATTTTTGGCGCAAGGCGGGACTGGCAGACTCTCGACGCACTCCGCCGCGCGCGGGAGGGAGGCGGGGTCGAAGTCGATCGGTACTGTCGAGGGGTCTCGGACAAATCCAGCGGCGCGCGTGAGCACCGCAGATCCACGGTGCCAGAGGGTGTCGGTCCTGAGGTCGATGACGAGCTCGCCATCCACTGGCGTGACTCCGCCGCCGAGACGCAGACGACTCGCGCACCGAGCGGTTGGCCGCGGCAACTCGCGCACTTACGCGCGGCTGCGATAGGCGCCATCGCTGGTGCTCACGATGATCTTCTCACCAGTGGTGATGAAGGGTGGCACGCGCGTTTTCAGTCCAGTCTCGCAGGTCGCCTCTTTGAGCTGGTTCGTCGCTGTCGCACCCTTAATGCCGGGAGGGGTGTCGGTGACTTGAAGGACGACCGTCAGTGGGAGCTCAACCGAGATCGCCTTGCCGTCGCACCAGAGCACGATGATTTGGTTGTTCGGGAGCACGAAGAGCGCGAGCTCGCCCACGACCTCCTTCGAGAGCTCGACTTGGTCATAGCTCTCAAGATCCATGAACACCGACTTGCCAGCCTGGTCATAGAGGTATTCCATCTGGCGTCGATCGAGGTCAACATTTTCGACATCCTCGCCCGAACGGAGCCGCTTCTCGATCAAGGAGCCAGACTTAAGGTCGCGGATCTTGATCTGAACGAATGCCCTGAGGTTTCCCGGCGTGCGGTGCTCGGTCTCAAGGATCAGGAAGAGCTTGCCATCCATCTTGATGGCCATGCCAGGGCTCAGGTCAGTGCTATTCACGGGGTCAGTCCTCAGGGAATCTAGGCGAAGTCGGAGACTGTAACAGGACTTGCAGTCCTAAACGCCCGCGCCGCTGCGCCTAGCCCGAAGGCTCTCGTGCGTGGGAATCCGCTCATGATGGATGACTTAGGCAAAATGAAAGACCCCCGGCACATGGCCGGGGGCGGAGGGAGGGAAAAGGGCTTGTTAGGAGGAGTCTTGCGACTCGACTCGCTCAACAAGATGCCTCCACTTCCGACTGCTGCAACTGCCTGAGTCAATTTTTCTTGGAATTGCCCGACTCATCCGCCTGAAGCCGAGAACCGTCCTAGCCCGCACGACCCGCCGCTCAGAAGTGTGCCAGGACGGAGCCATCTGCCGACGGACCGGCACCACCCGCAGTTAGACTGTTCCCCCTCTGCAAGTACCCGCGAGAGCGGGGAGTTGTCCGCAACGGAAGGTAGAGAGGAGCGTATCCAGCGCCACCTCAAAGGAACCAGAATGCTCGATCACGCCGTCTCCAATCTGCGCCCCCGACTTTCCTCGATCGGCCCGTCGAAGACCTTACTGGTCTGCCTCTTGATGTCGCTCTCGATCGCCGCGTGCGACCGTGGCCCCGCAGGTGATTCCACTGGCGCAGTCACTCAGCCGCAGCGGCCCACGGAAACCGTTGGGGGTACCGCAGGCACCCAGGCGCCAAGCACTGCTCCGCCGGATACGGGAGCCGGAGCAGGGACGGCAGCTCCAATTCCAGTGGTCGCTGCAGCTGCCGAGGATGTCGATGGACCGCCACCCATCGAGCTCCAACCCGCGCTGCTCGACTTTGGAATTCTGCCTCCCGCAGTCGTGAGAGAGGGAAGCGTCCGACTCGTCAACAAGGGATCTCGAGAGCTCGAGATCCTCACGGTCCAACCAAGTTGCAAGTGCACAACGATCGAAGACATCTCTGGGCAGAAGATCCCTGTCGGGGGGTCGATCGAGCTCAAGGCGACGATGAAGGCGCAGTCGGCGCCTGGCAAGAAGACGGCGGAGATCAAGATTCTGGTCGACGGGTACAGCCAGGTCATTCCGCTGCAGCTCAAGCAAGAGGTTTCGCTTCCTGTCCGCATCAGCCCCGCGTACATGAATGTTGTGAAGGGACAGCCAACCACTGGGCGGATCGTGGTGGAGTCGATCGACAAGCAGCCCTTCACGATTTGCGCGGTCGGGGGTAAGACCCCCAACCTGATCGGGTTCGATCCTTCGAAGGACGCACCGCGGTCTCAGTACTTGCTCGACTGGAATTTTGAGCGGGACTTTGCGCCAGGAGAGGCAAAGCGGTACTGGTTGATCGAGACCGATCGTGCAGACTGCCCGCTCGTGGACATCTTCGTTCGGCACGAAACCACTGTGGTCCTGCCGCGCGGGCCCGCGCCAACGGAGTATCGGCATACCTTCGGTCGGCAAGAGCAAGGGGCGACCTACGACTTCGTGCTCGAGCTCTCGAAGATGGAACGAGATGAGAAAATCGTCGCCGCTGCGAGCTCCTCGAGCGCTGCGAAGGTCGAGCTGGTCGGATCCGAGGTAGAGGGTGACATCACGCGCGTCTCGCTCCGCGTGGTGCCGACGGCCGAGGCGCTCGGGCTCACCTGGGTGCCATTCACGGTCTACACCTCGGCAGGCCGACAGGCTGAGCAGGCGGTGTGGGGTCAGTACGTTCCGAAGGGTCACTCAGGCTGCTACGGTCACTGAGCTCACAGTCGGAATCAAGCTCGAAGAGAGCTCGCAAGCAACTCCAGTCTTCGCGCAGTGCTCCGCATGTACCACGAGTTCCTCGAGGTTCGCGCTTTGGCGTTCTGGCGCGATGCCGTGAGCTCGGCACCGTCTGCTGGATCACTCAAATCCGACAAGGGCGCGCACTTGAATCCAGAGCTCGCCTCCGCCAGTCAAGATCATGCGCACCCCGGCGAATGCCAAGAGCATCGAGAGCACGGCTCGTATCGCAACGACAGGTAGTCGATAGACGAGCGAAGCCCCGATGGCTCCCCCGAGCATGGCGCTGGGGGAGAGCAGTGCAGCGAGATAAATGGAAGACGCGATGGAGAGCGGTGTTCCGTCCGCGTCCAAGAGATCATTGACTGACACATTTTTGGCGATCGCACCGATCGAGCAAGCCACGATCATCGCAGCGGCGGAGCTCGCAACTGCCTGCCGAATGGAGAGCTTTCCGAATCGCCTCAGGAGAGGGACCATGAGCGCTCCGCCGCCGATCCCTAACAGACCAGACGCGAACCCTCCAACCAAGCCGACGGAGACCCCAAGCGCGGTGCGCCGCCCAGCGACTGGTGGTGGTTCGGGATCTTCACGGCGGCGGACGATTCCAATGAACTCCGCGATCGAGGCGTAGCTCAGGAATAGCCCGAACACCGCGGCAAGCGGTTTTGGGGCGATTTGATTGCTCAGCCACACTCCGCAAACCGCCGAGACCGCCGCAGCCGCCGCCATCGTCGGAACGATGTCCTTGCGAATCGTGCCGCGGTGTCGATGCCGCAGAGTCGCAGCGGTCGCCACGAAGACATTCGCGACCAACGCGCCGGCTTGATACAGGTGTTGGTTTGTCCCGAACAGGAGAGTCAGCGCGGGAATGATGAATACGGAACCGCCGAGCCCGAGCAGGCCGCCGAGGGTTCCCCCGACGAGGCCGATCACCACGATGAGTTGCATCTGGGTGAAGGTCCAGTTCATCTTGCCGCAGCCTATCACAGCCACGGCGCACTCGGCATGATCGCTTCCGATCCACAGCAGAGCGCGGGACACTCACGCGTCGCGCGCGCGCCCGAAGTGGCTGCGGCCCGCCGCCACGAGGCGGCCACTCCACGCGCGCGCAGGAACTGCCATCTTCGGTGTCCGGCGGAAGTTTGCCGTGAGGAGTGACGATCAGGCGAACACGAATCTCCTGGAACTGACTGGCGCACACGCTAGCATTCGCGACGACCCGCACGGACCTGTCTGCGTCGAGCCTGGAGAGTGGATTCGGTCCGATCGTCACGATGACTGAGATGCAATCATGAGCCTTCGAACTTCGAACACTCTCGGTTGGCGCACTGTTGGTCGCGCCCACCTCGCGACGATCGTTGCTGCTGCTGCGGCCGCTGCTCTTGTCGGACTGGGAATCGGTACCCGGCGCGACGCAACGAGCTCCGAGTTTTCTGGACTTGCGGACCCTCTGGTCGGCGCCACGAGTAGCAGTTCGCTTGGAGCGAGCCTTGAGAGTGGTCTTTCGGGCAGCGTCAGAGAGCTTGGGGACTCCAGTGTCAGCGGACTCAGCGTCCTCTCTGCGCTCGGTCTCGCCGACAGTGGCACTTCTCGGATCGAGGATCGTCCCGCGCTTCTTTCCGACGCGCCGAACATGGCTCTTTACAACAGTCGTCCGATTCGGGTCGCTCGAACCATGCGGATGGTTGTCACCGCGTACAGCCCGGACTTTCGCAGTTGTGGTGCGAGTGCCGATGGGATCACCGCCAGCGGCTACTCGGTTCTCACCAACGGCGGGTGTCTCGTCGCTGCCGATCCGCACGTCCTTCCGCTCGGCTCCCTCGTGAGTGTCCCCGGGTACGACGGGGGCGCTGTCGTGCCTGTGCTCGACACTGGTGGCGCGATTAAGGGAAATCGCCTCGATGTGCTCTATGCGACGCACGAGGTCGCGATGCGCTGGGGAGTTCAAGAAGTCGTTGTCGAGCTTTGGGAGTATGCAGATGGGAAACCGCACGGCTTTCGGCGGCTCCGGCGCCCATCGCGGTGACTCCATCGCTGCGCGTCCCTCGACGTCGAGCAAGACTTGAATCGCGCGAACGAATCGATCACGCAGCGGCAGGCTCGTTCTCAACTTCTTGAGATCGACGTCCTCGCGAGAGGCCGTCACCGTCGATGCATGGGTTGCACTCTGGCCTGCTTGGGTTGGTTCAGGGTTCATGCTGCAGCTCCAGATCGGATGCGATCGAGAATGCGATAGTGGATGGCCTCTGCGATTTGCGCTTCGCAGACATCGTTGATCCCGTCGAAGTCGGCAATTGTGCGTGCGACACGGCGCACGCGGTCATAGGCGCGCGCGGACAGGCCGAGATCACGCATCGCCGTTTCGAGCAGCCTCTGGGCTGAACCGTCGATCGCACACCATCGATCGAGGTCACGGCCAGGAAGGCGCGCGTTGGTTCGCGCGGGTCCTTGACGCGCTTCCATCCGCCCTCGCGCATCAAGGACTTTCGTGCGCAGTTCTGCACTCGAGAGACCGACACGCGATGAACGAAGTGATGCGAAGGGCACGGCGCGAACTTCGACATGCATGTCAATGCGATCGAGCAGCGGCCCCGAGAGCTTGCCGATGTACTTCTCTTGTGCACGAGTCTCGGTCGCGGTCTGCGCGAATCCGCCCGCGTGCGTTGGGTTCATTGCCGCGACGAGCATGACTCGCGCGGGAAAGCGCAGCGTGCCGTTGGCGCGTGAGATCGTGACGAATCCGTCCTCAAGTGGCTCGCGCAGACACTCGAGTGCGACGCGAGGAAACTCGGGAAGCTCGTCAAGGAAGAGCACGCCATGGTGCGAGAGGCTCACCTCGCCCGGCCGCGGCGTCGAGCCGCCGCCGACAATCGCAGCCGCGCTGGCCGAATGATGCGGCGCACGAAATGGGCGCTCGCGAATGAGTCCAGTCCCGCGTGGCACCGCACCGATCGACGAGTAGATACGAGTCACATCGAGCGACTCATCGAGTGTGAGTGGCGGGAGAATTCCTGGAAGCGCGCGCGCCATCATGGTCTTACCGCTTCCTGCGGGTCCGATCAAGAGCGCGTTGTGTCCACCTGCTGCGGCGAGTGCGAGCGCGCGCTTGGCGGCTTCCTGTCCGCGGACATCGGCAAAATCCATCGCTGCGCCAAAGGGCGGCGGACACTCACTCGGCGGCGGCTCGCGCGGAATGTCATACATGCCGTTGAGAAAGCCGACAGTCTCGTCGAGTCGTGAAACTCCGTAGACCTCAATGCCTGCGACGGCCGCGGCCTCTGGTGCGTTCAGTGTTGGAAGGATGACGCCGCGCAGACCACGATCGCGCGCGAGTACGGCGAGACTCGTTGCTCCGCGGATAGGACGCACGAGTCCGTCGAGTGCGAGTTCACCAGCGATCGCAAAGCGATCGAGTCGATCATCCGCGCGTTCACCAATGATTCCCTGCATGCGCAGAATGGCGATCGCGATAGGGAGATCGTAGACGGGACCTTCTTTGCGAAGATCAGCAGGCGCGAGGTTGATGACGCAGTCTCCGCGCGGCGATGGAAATCGACACGCCGAGAGCGCGGCACGCACGCGTTGGTGCGATTCGCGAATGCTCGCGTCTGGAAGTCCGACGACGGTGGTCCTCGGTCCACCATCGTTCGATCCTTCACGCCGCGGGCGCTCATCGCACTCGATCTCGACGGGGACGGCATCAATGCCACGCAGTGAGAAACTTTGGATTCGTTGCATGCCGCGTTTCTACCCGCAAAAAGCGGCAGTTTTCGCGACCACGCAGAAGTTTGTCACCCCGTGGCTTCTCAATCGAGTCCGGGTGCGAAGCCGCGGCGCATCGTGTTCTCGCACACGGCGCGTGGTTCGACGAACTGCAACAGGTAGTCACGGCCGCCCGCTTTCGATCCGATCCCCGAGAGGCCGAACCCACCAAATGGCTGTCGTCCCACAAGAGCGCCCGTGATCGAACGGTTCAGGTAGAGGTTGCCCACTCGGAACTCGCGACGCGCGCGAAGGAGGTTTGCTGGCTTTCGGCTGTAGACACCGCCGGTCAGTTTGTACTCCGACGCGTTGGCCATGGTCAGCGCTTCTTCAAATGTCCGTGCGTGGAGCACTGCGAGCACTGGCCCGAAGATCTCTTCGCGCGCGAGCCGATGCTCGGGCTTGATGCCGCTGAAAATCGTTGGACCCACATAGGGCTTGCCGACCTTGGCCTCGAGTCCTGCCGGCACATCGAGCGTGAGCTCGTGCTGACCTTCGCGCCGACCGATCTCGATGTAGGAGCGGATCTTGCTTGCGGCCTCCTGATCGATCACCGGACCAATGTCCGTCGAAGCGCTTGATGGGTCTCCGACGACGAGCGCACGCGTCGCGCCGATGAGACGGTGGAGGAACTGCTCATGCGCGCTGCCGACGACAATGACGCGGCTGCACGCGGAGCACTTCTGTCCGCAGAATCCAAAGGCGCTCTGTCGGACTCCGAGCACAGCTTCGTCGAGGTCCGCGGAGGTGTCGACGATGATGGCGTTTTTCCCACCCATCTCGCACACAACCTTCTTGACGAACTCCTGGCCAGGTGCGACCTGACCCGCTGCGCCGATGATGTCGAGCCCGACCGTCTTCGATCCCGTAAACGCGATGATCGCGACGCGAGGATCCCGAACCAAGGTCGCGCCGACGGTTTCGCCGGGCCCAGCAAGGAATTGCAACGCGTCCTTTGGTGCACCAGCCTGCCAGAGCAGCTCGCACATCACGCGCGCGATTGCTGGAGTCTGTTCTGCGGGTTTCACGATGACCGTGTTGCCCGTGACGAGCGCGGCAACGGTCATGCCGCAGCAAATCGCCAGCGGGAAGTTCCACGGAGCGATCACCGCAGCGACGCCGCGGGCTTGATACCACTGTTCGTCGAGCTCGCCGACAAAGTGTCCCAGCCGTTCCGCTTCGAACAGTCGGGCTCCTTCGCGCGCGTAGTACTCACAAAAGTCGATCGCCTCGCACACATCGGCATCTGCTTCGCGCCACACCTTGCCCGATTCACGCACGATGAGTGCTGAGAGCTCGTCACGGCGTGCGCGCATTCGGGAAGCGGCACCGACGAGCACCGCCGCACGCGCGGAGTACGCGGTGTCCCGCCACGCGGCGAATGCACGGTCGGCCACATCGACGGCACGCTTGGCGTCGTCGGCAGTACCCGAATTCTGCACCACGGGGACGGCCGCGGCTGACATCGCACGAGCGAAACCCTGGCGTTGCGCGGCGTTGGCAAAGTCGCGCATCGGTTCGGTATAGAAAGGACGGCCAGTTGAGATCCCCGAGGGCGCTGCGCTCAAGGCGTGCCGTTCAGGCGCGCGCTCGATCCGTTCCGTTCCAGGGTCAGTGTCGAAGGCGCGATGCGGACTCGCAAGCAGCTTCTCGGTTGAAGCGTTGTCTTTGAATCCTGCTTTCAGCCAGCTCTCGTTCGAGCTGTTCTCGAGGAGTCGCCGAACCAGATACGCCATTCCGGGGATGAGCTCGCCGATCGGGGCGTACTCGCGCAGCCGAAGATCCATCGCGATCGCTGCACTCTTGAGCTGGTCGCCCATTCCGTAGAGCATCTGGAGCTCAAGGGCGGACTTCGGGAGGTTGCGCTTCTCAAGTGCCGCGAGCGCCGAGGCAATCGAACGCGCGTTGTGGCTGCCCAGCGCGAGCTTGACGCCACCTTCTCCAGCTCTCGTCGGTGTCGCGGCGACAAACGCAGCAGCCATCCGCTCAAAGCTCGCATCGGTGTCGACCTTGCGGCTCCACACGGGAACAGGCCAACCCTGCTGCTCAGCGTGAATGGTCTCGTAGTCCCAGTACGCGCCCTTGACGAGCCGGACGGTCACTTGGCGACCACTCTTGCGCGACCAATCAATGATGCGCTGCGCATCGGTATCACCGCTGCGGAGATACGCCTGCATCGCGAGGCCTGCGTGGAACTGGTGTTGCTCACACGCACGCATGAAGAGCTCAAGCGTGAGGTCCTTCAGCGCGAACTGCTCCATGTCGAAGTTGACGAGCACTCCGTGGCGCTCGGCAGCTTTGAGGATTGGGGCGATGCTCTCAAGGAGTCCGCGGATGGAGCCCTCGGTGTCGATCGGATCGACTCTCGCGCTGAGGGAGCTGATCTTGATCGAGACATTGGTGCGCGGAATCGCGCCGAGGTGGTCAGTCTCGAGGCGCACATTCGAGCCCCATGACGCCACCGACTTCGGGAGATTCTCGATGAGATCGAGGTACTTTCGGCGGTACGCCGTCGCCTCTTCATCGCTCACACATGCTTCGCCCAGCAGGTCCACAGAGAAGCACAGCCCTGAATCCCAAATGGTCTTGAGCGTGGGGAGCGCCGATGCAGCATCGGTTCCTGCGATGAACTTCGATGCCATCGAGGTGATCTGCCCCGACATCGTCTTTGTGACGACGCCTTTCATCAGCGCGCCGGCCTTCAACATCGTCGCGACGAATGGTGGCGGCGTGACGCCAGGCTGCGAGAGGTAATCGGTGAGGTGGTCGTAGACCGCGTCGTTGTCCTTCAGTGTCGGAAAGCAGTCGACAAAACGAAAGAGCTGGACCTTGAACGCTTCGTCCTGCATCGCCCACTCCATCAACCCATCCGACCAAACGGCCAGCAGGTTGGAGCGGGAGCTCCGCGCGCGCGTCAGGAAGTCGGTCCCGATCGCGAGAGCTCGCGCCTCCACGGCGGGATCACGCAGAACCGCTTGGCCAGTCGGTGCTGAAGGTGCGGAGGGGAACGCAGCGGCAGGAGACTTTTTAGACTTGAAAAACAGCGCCATGGGGGCGCGCAGTATAGATTCGGACAAGGTGTGTGCACGCGCAGCAAAGCGCGGGTTCGCGCGGCCGTGGCGGAGAGATCAGAAGGCCTGGCGGGAGTGCGCCGCTGCGATGGCGCGCTCATAGACACGCGCGGTGCGCGTCGCGGCGCCATCCCAGTTGATGCCGCGGATCTCAAACGCGCCGTGCTCGACGAGTTGGCGTGAGAGCGGGGGGTAGCGCAAGACCGCAATGATCTTGTCAGCCATGTCCTCGATGTCCCAGAAATCCACTTTGAGCGCGTGCATCAGCACCTCACTCACGCCCGAAGACTTCGAGATGAGCACTGGAACATTATGGCTCAGCGCCTCGAGTGGGGCGATCCCAAATGGTTCGCTCACGCTCGGCATCACATAGAGATCCGCCATCGCGAAGACACGCGAGATGTCGCGTCCGCGCAAGAACCCGGTGAAGAGGACCTTGTTCCCGATCCCCATCTGCGCGGCCATCTCGATCATGCGTTGGGCCTGATCGCCCGAACCAGCAACGACAAACTTCACATCATCCATGTACTCGAGCACGCGCTTCGCGGCCTGGATGAAGTACTCGGGACCCTTCTGCATGGTGATGCGGCCGAAGTAAAGGACGATCTTGTCCTTGGAGTGAATCGGTTGGACGCCCGCCTCGGAAGGATTGAGATCAACGCCGTTGTAGACGACATCGATTTTCCCAGCGCTCACGCCGTAACGGTTCACGCACACGTTTTTGGTCAGCATGCTGACGGCGATGGCGCGCGTTGCCGCGTGCATGCCGCGCCGTTCGATGTTGTAGATCTGCTGGTTCGGGTGCTCACCAGAGCGGTCGAACTCGGTGGAGTGGACATGCACGATGAGCGGCTTTCCGCTGAGCCGCGCCAATGCGATGCCCGCGGGATAGGTGAGCCAATCGTGCGCGTGGATCGCGTCAAACTGCATCCCTCGCGTCGCGTCGGCTGCAAAGCGCGCGTACCGCTCCGCCATACCCATGAGGTCACCCGAGTAGTCGGCTGCGTCGGCAGTTCGCGCGGAGGCGTGGTCTTTCGAGCGTCCAGCGGTTTCGGGGAGCGCCGTGGCAATGGCGCGTTCCACAGGGTCGCGCATCACTTCTGGAAACGCCCCCGCACGCGCGAGCGTTCGAATTCGCTCGATGCTCCATCCAGCTTCGCGCATCAGCCGCACGCCTTCAGCCACGCTCGCCGGACTCGGCGAAAACGAAGCGGTGTCGAGCGACGCGCACTGATCGTCGTAGACCGAGGGGTAGATCCCAGGGATCTCAATGAAGTTCGTCGTCGTGAATTCCTTCACGACGCTCGTCCACGCAGCGCGCTCGTCGACCGTCATCGGTTCGGTGGGGTCGGCTTCGGGCTTCCACTCGGGCGGGTTTCGCACGGGCTCACTGACCGATGGCGAGCTGACGAGCCCTCCAGCAGAGTTCGGCGGTGCGGGGAGCCGACTGCCGGCGCGCTCGAGGACCGACCCAGGGCTTACGAGGCGGACATGTGACGCGCTATCGGGTGGAACCGACTTCGGAAGGACGAAAGTGACCTCGACATGCTGACGGTCGAGTGCACGAGTCAACCCATAGCAGGCTGTGCCCAAGCCGCCCGTGATGAACGGGGGGAACTCCCAGCCGAGCATGAGTATGCGTAGTGCCATCCCGATTCCGTTGATTGCCGAGCACTGCTGCTCTGGTTTGCACAGCGTGTTTCGCGTGTGCTCTCTGCCGCTCTTGCTCTCCGTCCTAGTCGGCCGAGGCGCGACCCTGTGTTACTCGTCCTCACCGCCGCCGACATCGCCGAGAGCTCGAAAGGCAGCTTCGTAGGCGAACAGAAACTTCGCGGCGAGCTCTGCGCTTTCACTCGCGTCCGCGGGGAGTCGATTCTCAAAGGTGTAGAGCTTCGCGTCGTCGCGGAAGTGCTTGATGGTCGGGAGCTTTCCCTTCCATCCGAGCTCTGCGAGCTCTTCTTCGACAAGCTCTTCCAGTGGATCGCCGAAGTGCATGAGGTCGGACTCGATCGACTCACTCAGCCAGCGGTCTGGGGTCGCGAACCTCACCACGAGCTGATTGTCGGAGGACGCGAGCTCATACCAAGCGGGCTCTGGGCAGTCCTTGGCGTGGCAACGCAAACGGTCGGGCAAGACTTCCACAGAGCGGAAGACGCCGCGCGCGTTGGCGTGGGGGAGAACGGACAGCAGTACAGAGTTCAAGTCGGCGTGGCCTCGTGCGCGCTCCACGCGCGGGGCGCCATGATAGCGAGGGGCTCACGCAGAGGCGGTGCTGCGTTTGTCCGCTCAACCTTGAGCAGTCAGCCTTGGTGAAAGTGCGCGAGTGCAATTTCTGCGGCTCCGAGAACCGTACGATGCAACGTCGCGATGGACCAAGGAGACAGGATGGATTCTCAAGCGCACGGTGCATCAAGTGATCTCGACGGAAACGCGGAACTCCCGAGTTCGACGGAGCGCGCGGCGTCACGCGCAGCGAGCGGCCCGTGGACGGTCAAGCGGTTGATGGCGTGGATCGCGTCGTACTTGACCGAGCGCGAAGTGGACGACGCGCGGGTCGCGGCCGCGATTCTGTTGGCCGAGGTTCTCGAGGTCGATCGGATTCAACTCTACATGGAGCCCACTCGGGAGCTCTCGCCGAAGGAACTTGAGACGCTGCGCGCGTTAGTTTCGCGCGCGGGACAACACGAGCCCGTGCAGTATCTCGTGGGGCGGTGGCCGTTCTTTGGGCACGATTTCGTAGTTTCTCCGTGCACGATGATTCCACGGCCCTGCACTGAAACGCTGGTGACGCAGGCGCTGGATTGGTATCGCGCGCGAGAGGGCGAGAGCGCGGTGGCAGTGCTCGATCTCTGCACGGGAACGGGTTGCATCGCGGTCTCGCTCGCTCTGGGAATGCGCGCCATCGCGCGACCGAGTGGCGCGGGCTGCAGGCCGCTTTCTGGTGGAGGAGACGCAGCTGCACCAGCGAATCCACAGCACGAACCCGCGCCGATGAACACGGTCATCTCCGTGGTCGCCACTGACATCGTTCCTGAAGCAGCAGAACTCGCGCGGCAGAACGCAGCGCGCCTAGGTGCTTCGATTGAAGTGCGCGTCGGAGATCTCTGGGAACCCATTGCGCGCACCGAACGGTTTGACCTTGTCGTCGGGAATCCGCCGTACGTCACCGCAGCGGAGTACGCGGTGCTCGATCGCAATGTCCGCGACTATGAACCGCGGACGGCGTTGTTCGGCGGCGAAGATGGGCTCGATGTCGTTCGCCGTCTCATCTTGGGTGCGGTTGAACACCTTCGAGCGGGAGGGCTTCTACTCGTCGAGGTTGGATGGAAGCACGAGCAGTCGGTCCGTGGGTTGGTTTCGAATCCTCAGTGGCGCGCCGTCAACATGTTGACGGACGGTGATGGAATTCAGCGCGTGCTGTGCGCAACGCGAACCAACGTG
Organism: Planctomycetaceae bacterium; assembly: GCA_947490615.1. Classification (GTDB taxonomy): domain Bacteria; phylum Planctomycetota; class Phycisphaerae; order Phycisphaerales; family SM1A02; genus QWPT01. The sequence goes on from CANLHK010000014.1 coordinate 50,915, forward strand.
CCATGACCTCGACTTGACTGCCAGCGCGCCGCCGTGCCCGATGACGGATCCTCCGCTTCGCAGGTCATTCCTTGCGGGAAGCGTGCTCCGTCAGCGCCTTGCGTGACTCTTCGAGCAGCTGAGAGACCTGAAACGGCTTGAACAAGAAACAGTGCAAGCCTTCTTGGCTCGACCGGACGATCGAGTGGTTTGGGTCGTATCCAAATGCGGTCATCAGCATGACAGGCGTCGCTGGATGAGCATCTTTGGTTGCGCGGAAGACCTCGTAGCCGTTGGCATCGGGCATGCGCACATCGGAGATGACCAGATCAAACGGCTTGCCCGCATGCGCAGCCTCTCGGATCGCTGTGATTGCTGATGTGCCGTTGTCGAGCTCACTCACGACACAGCCTTGCTGTTCGAGCACGGCGCGGACCGTGCGTCGGATGGAGTCTTCGTCGTCAGCAACCAAGACGGTTCGTCCTTCGAACACGGGATCACGGACGCCTTCGCGCAGGTAGTCATCAGCTCCGAGGATGCCACGCGGCCCAGCAGTGGAGCTTCGCAAGAGCTCATCAACCTTGGCGACATTGCCGAGCAATCGTGCCGCCATAGCTTGCGCGAGACCCTGATCTTCGAGCGATCGGAGGAGACGGGCGTCGTCAGCGATTTGCTCGAGGGGGGTCGTCGCTTCGCGGCCGAGGTTTGCCAGGAGCGTCCGGTGCGTCTCACAGCGCTCGGCGACCAGCATGTCGAGGATGTTGAGCGAAAGTGCGACATAGCGTCCAAGGAGCTCTGCGCCGATTCGATCTTCATCATCGAAACTGTCCGTCTCGGTGCTTTCGGTATTGAGCACGCCAATGACGCGATCGTGCAGTCGGAGCGGGACGGTGAGTGAGCTGTGGGCGCCAGGGAGACCTTTGATGTAGCGCGGGTCGGAATCGGTTTCCGCGCACAACACACTGTCGCCTGTCGTGGCGACGATTCCGCTAAATCCGTTGCCCTCACCGCGGGCAAAGATGCGCTCGCCGATGCCGAGCGGGACGAGTCCGCTGCAGAAGACAAGTTCGAGCTGTCCTGTGCGGCGATCGGTGAGTCGGTATTCGAAGTGATCAAAGCCCAACACGCTTCGAGTCGCGGCAATGACTCTCCCTTCGAGCGCGCGGAGGCGTTCTGCGGCGTTGAGGGATCGGATGGCGTCGGCATCGAACTGCAAGAGCTCGACTCCGACCTGATCGATGGCGTCAAGGCGGTCCTGGAGTCGTCGCGTCGCCGTCGCATCGACTAAGAGGGCGACTGCGCCTTCGATCGGGCCTTCGCCGTCGCGGCGCAGTGGCGTCATCACCGCCTCAAACCAGGCTCCCGCAGCACGGAAGCTCGCACGCAGAGTGGCGGCGGTTGCCTTGGATCTACGCCATGCGGCGATGGCGTCGACGCAGCAATCGGCGAACCGCCGCATGGTCTCGGGTGCTTGCCGAGCGAGGCCTTGGTTCATCCAAACGATCTCACCGTTGGTCTCGACGATTCCGACGCCCTGACCGAGCAGCTCAAGAGCTCGCGCAGCTCGATCAGAGCTCCGAATCTCAGCAGATGCAGACGGGTTCTCGTCCGAACGCTGGATTGGCGTGAGCTCTGCGGACCGATCGGTAATGGTGAACCGCGCAAGAGCTGCGCGTTCGCTCTCGTTGAGAGGCTGTGAGCCGCGGAGCTCGTAGCAGCGCGCGCCAGAATTGGGCTGTTGGTCTTCTGTCGGCATGGATCCGTCCGTGCGGCGGCGGAGTGTATCCAACCCTGTGCTGCATGTCGTGTTGGGTGTAGTCCAAAGCAGTTGAGCGTCGATACACTCCGTCCCCGTGACGCGATCTTGGACGCCTCAACATGCAACGCTGGAACCCGCGCGATGAGCGATCTTGGAACGGCCCGCGCGGATGTCGGCGTGGTTGCGTGCAACATCAGCAAACGATTCGGGCGCGCCATCGCGGTTCGTGACGCATCCTTTGCCCTCCCGCGGATCGGCGTGTGTGGATTGCTCGGACCCAATGGCGCAGGAAAGACCACCACGATCCGGATGATCGCGGGGGTGCTCGCACCGGATCAGGGGGAGTTGTTCGTGGCAGGTGTCGCAGGCGCGCGCGACCCGGCAGCGCTTCGCGCCCAGGTCGGCTACCTGCCAGAGTCGGCGCCGCTCTATCCAGAACTCACGGTTCGCGAGTATCTCGAGTATCGGGCAGGGATTGCGTCGCTACCGCGTCGGGGTCGCAGCGGAGAGGTTGGGCACGCGATGGACCGTTGCGATGTCGCGCGCTTTGCCGATCGCCTGTGCGGCCTCCTCTCGAAGGGCATGCAGCAACGGGTTGGTCTCGCGGCGACCATTCTCGGCGATCCCAAGGTGATCATCTTGGACGAGCCATCGGTCGGGCTTGATCCCGCGCAAACCATCGCCTTCCGACAGCTCGTTCGTGAGCTCGGTGAGCTCAAGTTGGTGCTCCTGAGCTCTCACCTCTTGGCGGAAGTCGAAAGCGTGTGCAGCGAGCTCATGGTGATCGCGCACGGTCGGGTGGTCGCGCATGAACCGATGGAACGATTTCGCGCCCGCGGTGCGGGACAAGGCACTGTCTTTGCCGAAACGCAACAGAGCATCGCCGAGCTGGCGCTTCGGTCTCGCGCGTGCGCGAGTGCAGTCGAAACTCCGCTCTTGGACGGTTGGTTGCGCACGGACTTCCGCTGTGACGGAACTGAGGATCCGCGTGAAGCCATCGGGAGGCTACTCGCCCATGAGCGCATCGCCGTGCGCGCCATGGGGAGCGTGGATCGGTCACTTGAGCAGGTCTTCGTTGCGCTCGTCAAGGATGCGGCCGCGAGCGACGAATCTGCACGCGCGGTTGTCGAGCTCGTAGGCGGGGGATCGACATGACCCGCCGCATGCACTCGATTCTGTGTGTCGCGGGGCGCGAGTGGCGAAGCGCTTTTGTTGCGCCGACGGGGTGGATCGTGTTGGCCATCGTTGGGATCGTTGCGGCGTCGTCGTTCTTCAGTGGACCCTTCATCGAGTCGCATCCAGCGTCACTCCGAACGGTCCTGCTTGCTTGTGGATGGGCGTTGCTGGCCACAGCCCCTGCGCTTTCCATGCGCGCATTCAGCGACGAATTCAGACTCAAGACCTGGGAGACGCTCTTCGCGAGTCCGCTCTCGACCGTGGACATGGTCGTGGGAAAGGCACTCGCATGCGGAGCCATCCTCGCGACGAGCTTGCTGCCGATTCTGTTTCTCGCGATCCCGCTCGAGGTGTATGCCTCTCCCGATTTTGGGGAGATCGGATGTGGCCTACTCGGTTTGTTTCTCGCGGGTTTCGCGGCCAGTTGCCTTGGGGTCGCTGTGTCGAGCACGACCTCGAGCCAGGCGGTTGCGTTTCTTGGCGCGTTCTTCTTGTGGCTCGGGCTCGTCGCTGGATCGCGGCTGCTGGTCTCGGTGTTGCCGCTCGAGTACGCGCCGATCGCTGCCGCAGCCGATCCGATTCGGCGACTTGAGGGATTCGCACTTGGGCTGTTTGACACAGGTGCCATCGCGTACTTCGGAGCGATTTCAATCGTGGCGCTGGCATTTGCGACGGTGTCGCTTGAACGGATCCGGGGGAGTTCGGCTGGCTCGCTGTTCTCGCGCCTGATGACGCTGCTTGAGCGAGGCGTCTTTGTCGTCGGTGTTGTTGCGGCGTGCACTGCGGCGGTCGCGTTGCTTTCTCAGCCGGCGATGCGCCTCGAGCTCGATGCTACGAAGACTCGGGCCTACAGCCTCGCTCCCGCAACCAGCGACCTGCTTCGAGAGCTCAAGGGCGCGTGGCAGGTGCTGATCTTTGCGGATGCACGGCAGGCCGACCCCGCGGTGTTGCGACAGATCGACGAGGTGCTCGAGCGGTTCCGTGAAACGAATCCATCCGTCGACGCGCGGCGCATTGATCCATCGGATCCCGCTGCGAGTGGTGCGTTTGAGGAGGCGCTCGCGTCACTGGCTGCGAGTCGCGCAAGTGACCTCGCGACTGCAGAAGCGGCGATCGCTGATGGCGTGGCGGTGTATGACCTCTTGCGCGGTGAGAGTGCGGCACAGCCCGCAGGACTCCGCGCTGCCGCACAGCAACTTCCCTCAGACAGCGTGGTGCGCAGGACGCTCGAGCAGCTCGCGGCGCTGTTTGCGCAGATTGCCACCGATGGTGAGAAGTTCAAAGTGCAGGTCACCGAGCTCGCCCGAACAAGCGCGACACGACCACTCCCGGATATTGAGGGCGCGCGGTCCGCGCTGGCACAAGGATTCCGCGTGTGGGGAGATCAGCTCTCGTCCGCTGCGGCGTTGTTCACGCAGTGGCGCACACAGGAGTCGCTTCCACAGTCAGTGCGCAATGTGGCGGGATCTCGGATTGAGCGATTCGAGCAATTGGCGACGCAACTACTTGCCTCGCGCCAAGTTCTCGAGGCGCTTCCAGCACTCGAGCTTGATGCGCTCGGTCGAGAGCTTGTCAATGGTGAGGCCGCGGTCGTCGCGGGTGCAGGTCGGATGGCAGTGATCCCAGCGTGGCGGATCTTCCCGCGCGACACCGTGACCGAAGGTGCCGATCGCGTCTCGTACAGTTGGAGCTTTCGTGGCGAGGAAGTTCTCTCTGGAGCAATTCGCAGTATCGCGACTGGCTCCATGCCAGAGGTGGTCTTCGTCCATTGCGAACGAGATTCACTGCTCCGAGTGCACCAAGATCACAATGACCTCGCGGCGGTTGCTGACGCGCTGAAGAGCGCGGGGTTTGGCGTGCGCGAGTGGACTCCGGGCCGTGGCGAGCGTCCGACAAAATCAAAGGAGCGCACGCAGGTTTTCGTGGTCGTTCCAGCTCTCAAGCGAGCTCAACTTGAGCTCTCGCGCGAGGAGCGACTGCTCGCGGAGGAAGCAGCACACCTTGTTGCCGATGGCGATGCGGTTCTCCTGACAGCTGGTCGCAGCATGCTCGCGGTGCTTGGCCAACCTGACCCGTGGCAGCAGACTCTTGCGCCATTCGGAATCGCGCCATCCGCGGCAAAGATCGTGCTTGAGCTGGTCGCCAAGGAAGACGGCACGCCAGAGGTTCGGCCGTGGCAGTTGATTGAGCGTGTTCCAGCGGATTCGCCAGTGGCGTCGCGGATGCGAGGCCGCGCGATATTGATGGCTCAGGCGATGCAGATCGATGTTGCCAAGGCGCTGCCCGAGGGCGTTCGCGTCACAACCGTCGTTGAGGTGGAGCCATCGACCAACCGTTGGCTCGCGGACGACTGGCGTGGTGATGGCGACGGCGCTCGCGAAGTTCCCTCTGGCCAAGCGCTGACGACCGCCGTACCCGTTGCGGTGTTCGGAGAACGAAAAGTTGCGGGTGGTTCACAGCGCGTGGCGTTGGTCGCGAGTGGAGGATGGCTGCTCACGAGCGTGGCTGATCTTTCTGACAGCCTCGGTGGTGGTCGAACGGCGCTAGTGAATCCTGGCAATCGAGAGCTCTTGCTGTCGACCGTTTCGTGGCTCGCAGGCCGATCAGACTTGCTCGACGCAGGATTGAGCGGTCGTGAAGTCTCGCGGATCGAAGATCTCTCCGACGCGGCGCGCCGAATATGGATGGTGGGGCTCGGCGGGCTCCTCACCCTTGGCCCCATCGCGCTCGGCGGTCTCATCGTCGGGCAACGGAGGCGACGCGGATGACCCGAACGGTTCCTTCCACAGGCGGTGTTCGATGGCGCTGGCTGCGAAGCCTCGTCGCATTCGGCTGCGCCGCTGGATGCACCTTCGCGGCGATACGCCTTGAGGAGAAGCCCACCTCGAGCCTCGCGCAGCGCCAGCCTGTTGTCGACCCTGCTTCGATTGACATCGACCGCATCGACCTCGTGACGCTGGAGCGTGACGGGACGCGCTATCGGTTCGAACGCCGAAACAACCTCTGGCAGCAGACTGAGCCCGTGCCGCACGCGGTCGATGGGTGGAGCATGAGGCAGCTCATTAGTCGCGTCCTCAAGCTCGAGACCGTCAGGCAGGTCGAGCTCCCGACCTCGGACGACGCGGCACGAGAGGCGTTGCTTGCGGCTGCCGGGCTCTCACCCGCGGCCGCGCGAATCGAGCTCGCCGAGTCGGGAACAAGCGGGGTTCCAGCGCGTGCCGTGACGGTTGAGCTTGGTCGCCGAAGTCTCGCCGGGCGCGCTTATGCGCGGCTTGCAGGCGACACGAACTCGTACGAGGTCGTCGATGCTGCGCTTCATGAGTTCGCACTTGGTCGCGATCCGAAGGAGTTTCGGCGGCGCGACTTGTTCGTGGAGCTCGGCGACGTTGATCGCGTCACATTCCGAACTGCGGCGGGTGAGCTCGTCCTCGCACGACAAGCTCGGGCCTATCGGCTTGAGTCGCCCGTGAAGTCGCGCGCGGACCGTGTGCAAGTGGAAGAGCTCCTCGACGCGCTTCGACGCGCGAAGAGTGCTGGTTTCGTCTCAGATCGACCCGCGGAGCTCTCCGCGTACGGGCTCAGTCCAGCGATGGCGACGCTCGAGCTTGATTCCGCTGGAACGCGTCGAACGCTGCTGATTGGGGATGCTGTTTCAATCGGCGCGCAAGACCGATTCGGCATGATCGACGGAACGAGCACCGTGGTCCGCCTACCTGCTGCGATGCTCGCAGTGTCGCTCCCGCGGATTGAGCGGCTGCTCGATGCCGTGGCCAGTGGCATTCGAGCACGCGATGTGGCGGGGATCGAATTGTCGATCCCTTCAGCGTCGCCATCTCCCGCGCAGGGCGAGACCCCCGCGAGCTCAACCCTGCAGCGCTTGACACTCCGACGAGAGACTTCGGGATGGTCTGCCGTGCTGTTTGGTCCTGGATCGGGGAAGGGGATTTCGGGCATGGTGGAGTCTGATGCGGTGGACCGCCTCCTGAAGGCTCTGACTGAGACACGTGCGGGGAGTGTCGAGGTTTCTGCCTATCCATCAGCTGAGTCGATCGGGACGGTGACCTTTGTTGGATTTGCGGGGGAGCCGCTTGATTCGGTCCGTATTGCTCGTCGAGCTCTGGACTCGAAAGTGCTTCTCGAGAACGGGGATGGGGTGCTGCGAGTGCACGGCGCAATCGATCTTCCACTTTCAGCTGAGGAACTCGGGTTTCGCGCTGCCGTCTCTGCGGAGGGCGCCGCTGCGAACTAGCGATGGCCTAGCGATCACAGGGAGAGTGGGGGCGAGCGGGCGTCGTTGCGCTAGGGGGCGCGTGCGCAGCCGGGGGTTCATGCTGTGCGGTGATGCGGAGCTCATCGAGCTCATCGAGCTCACCAAGCTCATCGAGCTCATCGAGCTCATCGAGCTCACCGAGCTCATCGAGCTCATCGAGCTCACCGAGCTCACCGAGCTCACCGAGCTCACCGAGCTCACCGAGCTCACCGAGCTCACCGAGCTCACCGAGCTCATCGAGCTCACCGAGCTCATCGAGCTCATCGAGCTCATCGAGCTCACGGAGCTCAC
>CANLHK010000015.1 GCA_947490615.1 Planctomycetaceae bacterium
GCGCGGGCGGATCGCGATCATTGCGCTGGTCACTTCCGGCGGCGGCCAGAAGCAGCCCGACGAAAGCACGGCGACTTGCTCGACCTCGGCGAACGCTTGCACGATGATCGTGAGCGGCCCGTACTCGCCGCCGCCGGCCGACGCGCGCAGTCGATCGCCGACCTCGCGCTGGATGGTGACGAACTGCCCTTGGCATTGCGCGGTCGTCGCGCAAATCGCAATGACGGGACTCGCTGCTTGGTAAGGAAGATTGGCCACGAGTGTGAAGGGTCGACCAGCGAGTCGCGTGAGCGCTTCGGCATTGAGCGCGCGCTTCCCGTCAAGGCAATCACCTTCAATGAGCGTGAAGCGGGGATTGGCCGCAAAGTGTTCGCGCAGGTGCGCCGACAGATCGCGGTCGAGTTCGATGGCGAGAAGTTCCGCACCGCGCGCGAGAATCTCCTCGCTCATCGTGCCAGTGCCAGGCCCAATCTCAACGACCAGTGAGTCCGCGCCGATGCCGCTCGCGTCCACCAAGCGACGCAGCAGATTGTGATCAACGAGAAAGTTCTGTCCAAAGCGATGCTTCGGGGAGAGTCCGCGTGCCGTGAGAATCGCGCGGATGTCCGTCAGGGTCTGCATCGCTGCGAGAGCCTACGGGAAAGCACGCGGGAAAGTGCGGAGCGGTGGCGCAGTCACCGGTGCGCTGCGTTAGCTCCATGCGTTCAACAGCAACGCGAGGTCCGACGCATCGACGGCGCCACTGCCGTTGATGTCGCCCGTGCCCGATCCGCCCCAGTTGTTGAGGAGCAGCGCGAGATCGCTCGCGTTCACCAGACCATCGCTGTTGAGGTCCGCAGGATTGGCCGCCGAAAGCGCGATCACGGCGCTGTCCATCGCCACAGGTGCGCTCTTGCCCGTGGCGGCCCACGCGTTGTAGGCGGTGAGGCCCGTGTCGTTGGTCGTGTTGGTGTCGCGCAGGAACTCGATGTACTCGCGCGAAGTCGTCTGGTAGTAGAGCGTCACCGTCGCGCTGACAGCGCCAGCGGGGATGTCAAAGAGCGTCTCGTCCCAGTGCTGACCGTCGGCGTAGCTGTAACCCACAGGTGCAGCGCCGATCGCTTGGTAGGCGGCGTTGGTGAAGCCGCGCGGTGGGATGCGATTGTCGGCGTAGAACTTGTTTGCTAACGCCAGATGGAAACTCGGCCCAGCGGGAAGTCCCGTGACCTTGGCGATGGCTTGGGTGATCCCTGCCTTCGCTTGGTAGACCTTGGTGTCCGCGGTCACGAGGCTCGCCGTGCTGCTGTCGTAGGCGCCGCGCTCGGCGATGACCTTGTTCGCGGCGTTCGTGAACTTCACATTGAGCCAGAGTCGACGACCTTCGGGATAGCCCGTCGGCAACTTGTGTCCGCTCTCGTTGGTCACGCGCACTTTGACGCTCGAACCCAACTGCGTGAGCGTCATGTCCGAGCCGTTTTGCAGCATCGAAATGACGCGCGCGCTGGCCTGGTCAATCGCGGGCTGCGTGAGTCCGATCGAGTCTGCATCGTCAGGCAGCATGCCGTTGCGCACGGCTTGCACGACCCAAGTGTTGGCGCCCGCGAAGGAATGTTGCGGCATGTCGGTGCGCTCGAACCATGGCTCGCCAAACTCATAGAAGCGACAACCGCCCGCGATGACCTTGGGCATGTGGCAGTCCTGGCAACTCGACACCACGCCGTCCGCGTCGTTGCCGCCGAAGCGATGATCCGCGTAGGCGACGCCGTTCACGAAGTCGCTGTTGGCCCACTCGCTGTAGGTGCGCTGCTCAGGAAACATCTCCTGCGGATTCTGGGTTGGATGCGGCGCGCCGAGCGCGTTGAGCGCGTACTCGCCCGTCTTGCCAGTCTTGGCGGTCTTGGAGAAGAGCGGATTCGAAACATCGTGGCAGGTGCCGCAGAACTCACTCATGCGGTGAAACGGCGAAGTGATGAGCCGCGCTTCGAAGCCGTGGAGATTCTGTGGAACATCATCAAACGGTCCACGGCGCACCGACACGGGATCGACGACATAGCGCGCGTTGCCGTTGCCCGTGGGAAGTTGACCGCTGGCGACGAGCGCACTGATGATCGGTGTGTCGGGATTCGCAGGATCGCCTGGATACGCGATGGCGCTGTTGGCGCCGAGTTGCGGATTCACCACGCGATGGCAGAAGTTGCAGTTCACGCCTTCGAGGTCTTCACCGACGAGGTCCGCGGGATTGCCGTTGGTCGAATGTCCGCCGAGCCAGCCGCCAGGGGAGTGACAGCGAATGCAGGTCTCGCCGCCGATGTTCGCGTCTTGGTTGGCGATGCTGACGGCGGCGTGCCAGATGGGATCGCGTGCGGCTTGCGCCATCATCGTCGTGGCCCAAGTGTCGTAGGGAGCAACTTGGTCGCCGTACCCCGAGTGGCAGTAGGTGCAACTCGTCGCAGTCTCCATCGGAGAGACAGCAGGATTGAGCGGATCAGGCTGCGTGCCGGGTTGCAGGAAGTCGGCACTCGTGGATGGCACCTTCACTTGTCCGCCGCCGCCGCGCGCGAGCACAGTCGCGACCGAACCAGTGGTGGCCAGCACTGCCAACGCCAAAAGCGTGCGGCGGGCGATGCGACCAGTGACAGGAAGCAGGCGACGAGTCGTGGTGGTGGGCATCGGTGTGAAACTCATCACAATTCTCTTTCGCAGGAGAGGCGCGGGGCGGCGACTCGCTTGCGACGCGGTTGTCCGGACCGAGGGACAGTCCGTCTGAGTCCGCAGGTTTGTAATCGGTCACTTCGGGCAGCAGGTTCGCGGGTCGGGGGCAACCGTACCGAGATTCTCGAGGACTCGCGAGTTTGGGAGAGTAAGGACTCGAAGGCCGAGTCCGAAGGGGCTCGCAACTCTGCTCGAAAAGGTCTCGATGTAGAGACAGCGCCCTCTCGGGTTTGACGCGGTATCGGACGGCCTTGGTTACACTCGCGCCATGCCGAGGCCGTCGACTTTGCCGAGAATCACAGCCCTTTTAGCCGCGTTGACCTGCCTTGCGGGTTGCGCGGCCAGCGCAACAGGTCCCGCCTATGTGACCGTCGCGCGGGGGCGTTACGAAGCTGCGTTTGCAGCCGCTGCCCAAGCCGCTCGCAGCGAGGGATTGGTGCCCGAGATCGCTGATCGGCAATCGGGCACGATCGACACCGAGCCGCGCGCAGCAGGCTCAATCATGGAGCCGTGGACTTGGAGCGACCTCACCGAGGACGACCTCGCCGCAGGCACGCTCAGTGCCGAGCGTCGACGCGCGCACTTTGAATTCGTCCCCGTGGGCTTCAAGCCGATCGCGCCCGAAGGCTCCGCGCCGCTCGCGGGTCCTGTGTTGCCAGGTTCAGAGCGCGCGCGCGGCGCGGACCTTCCCTCCTCGACAGGCGAGTTGGAGCTGCGCGTGACCGTTTCGGTCGAGCGCAGGTTTCGTCCTGGCTACCAGAGTTCGCCGTACACCCGCGCGCTCGGTGGCTTCTCCCGTGATGCGATGGTGAACGACGCGGATGCGAAGCAAACTCCCGCGCCACGCGATCGCTCGACTTGGACACCCATCGCGCGTGATGAACGGTTGGAGCGCGTCTTGATCGCGCGCATTGCAGAACTCCTCACCCAATCCGTGGATCAATGAAGCGGTAGAGCACATCGACCGCGAGATTGAAGACCACCATGAGCGTGGCGTAGACGAGCACGACGCCCATCACCAGCGTGATGTCTTTTCCGAGCACGCCGTCGACGAAGTTCTGACCAATCCCAGGCACCGCAAAGACCTTCTCGACGACGAATGAACCAGTCAGCGCGACGGCCGTCGCGGGACCGAGATACGAGAGCACGGGAAGAAACGCGTTCTTGAGCGCGTGCTTGTAGGCGACTTTCCAGCGCGGAAGTCCCTTGGCGCGCGCCGTGCGAATGTGATCGGCGCCCATCTCTTCAATCATGCCGAAACGAATCAGGCGAGAGATGTAGGCCGCAAACGGAAGCGAGAGCGTGAGGGCGGGCAGCGCGATGTAGCGCAAGCCGCCCCATCCTCCAACGGGAAACGCTCCGAGCTTCACCGCAAACAGCATGAGAATCGCACTGCCGATCACGAAGCTCGGCAAACTGATGCCGATGATGGCTAAGACTTGCGTCAGCGCATCGAGCGGCGAACCAGGTCGCAGTCCTCCGACGACTCCCGCTGTGATGCCGATCAGGACGGCGAGGATCATCGCGGAGAGTCCGAGCGTCATCGACACTGGCAAGCCTGTCGCGATGATTTCGTTCACACTCCAGTCGGGCTGCTTGAGCGATGGCCCGAGGTCAAACGGACGATCGTGCCAACCCAGCGCCCACGAGACGCCCGACGCTTTGCCGAGATAGTCAAAGTAGAACCCGACGGGATCGTCGAGCTTGTACTGCTTCTTCATCGCCTCAACGATCTCGGCGGGAGGTCGGCGGCCTTCGGGATTTTCCAGCGGGTTTCCAGGCACGCTCCACGCAAGCATGAAGGTCAGCGTGTAGACCGCCATCACGATGAAGGGGAGCTGCAGCAAGCGCCGCGCGATGAGGCTCGCGACTGAGTTGGGCGCCGCATTCATGGCTTCACGCCTCGTCGTCTCAGCGCTGAGATGTCCTGCTCAAGCCGCGGATGCTCACCGATGCCGCGCAAACGCGACGGGTCGTACATGTAGACGGTTACATAGTTACACAGCGGAATCAGCGGCATTTCTTCGGTGAAGAGCCAGCGTTCCACCTCGGCGAGTTTCGCGAGGCGCACGGTCGGATCGGTCTCTGCCCGCGCGGCATCGAGCCTCGCGTCATACGCGGCGTTGGAGTAGCCACGGTCGTTGTTGCCATCGCCCGTGCGTTGCAGTTCGAGCCAAGTCGTCGGATCGCCGTAGTCGCCGTACCAACCACCGCGCGCGATCATGAAGTACCCCTTCTTGAGGTCTTCCTTGTAGAGCTTCGAATCTTTGCCGCGGCACTCCGCATCGACACGAAGTTCGCGCTTCCACATGTCGCGCATGGCCAGCGCGAGGTTCTGGTAGCGAGGGCTCGCCGTCGAATAGAGGATGTCGACCGTGGGAAAGCGCGCGCCCGACGCATCTTCGACGATGCCATCGCCATCACGGTCGACAAAGCCAGCCGCGGCAAGTTCGTCGCGCGCGCGCGCGGTGTCGAAGCCCAAGCCCGTCACCACGGGATAGTCGGGAATCGAGCCAGGCGGCACCAGCGTGCTCGCAACGCGCTCACCCAATCGCGTGACGCGCTCGATGAGCTCGTCCTTGTTCACGGCAAGCGCAAACGCGCGGCGCACGCGCGCGTCATGAAACGGATTGGGCTTGCCGCCCGCGAGCGTGGGGCGACAGTTGAAGCTGAAGAAGTCGGTCCCGAAGGCGTCAAAGGCGCGGACATCGCGGCGCTCACCAGGACCGGGCACAGGAAGTTGCGCGACGATTTCGTCGCTGAGTTCACCGCGCGCGAGTCCTGCGTTCATCTCTTCTGAGAAGCGCGCGAGGTAGGCCTTCCGTTGCGCGAGCATCTCCGTCTTGTATTCAGGCCCAAGATCGGTGAGCCAGTCGGCGGCACCCGACTGAAAGCTCAGCACGCCCGTGTTGGGGTTCTCAATCGTGCGGCACTCGACCGTCTTGGCCAACACACCTGCGCGATCCCAGTAATAGGGATTGGCCTCGAGACGCATGTCGCGCTTGTAGCGCCACACGGTTGGGACATAGGCACCGTTGGTGACGATCTTGCCTGGCTTGGTCCAGTCGTGACGCTGCACGATTCGAGCCGTTGTCGGATCGATGGTCACGAACTGTTCGACGGTGGGTGGATGCACGGGCGCGAAGCAGGGGAATGCACAGAGATCAAGAAAATAGGCCAGCGGCACATCGAGATGCACGATGAGCGTGTGCGCATCGGGTGTTTCAATGCCCACGGTCGTGGCGAAGTCGCTCGCAGTGGTACGCCAGAGTTCCTGCGCGTCCTTGGGTCGCGTCACGAACTGCTTGAGCGCCTCTGTGCGACGGTCGTAAAAACCGCGCGCACCGCGGATCGAGAAGTAGAGCGCCGAGTAGTCGGCCGCGGTGTCGGGAAGAATCGCGCGTCGCCACGCGTAGGTAAAGTCGCTGCTCGTCACGCTGTCGCCGTTACTCCAACGCGCATCGTGACGCAGGTGAAAGGTGTAGGTCTTCGCGTCAGGCGAAACTTCCCAACGCTCGGCAACGCCAGGAACGATGGCGCAGTCGCTCGCGCGAAGGTTCACCAGCGTTTCATAGATGACCCGCGCGCGGCGAAGCTCGTGTTGGTAGCTCATCCGCTGCGGATCAAGCGTGTAGCAATCGGAGCGCTCGATGAGTACGAGGTCGGCGGGCGGCAGGGGTGCGTCAAGCGAGATCGACGCCAAGAGCGCGAGGATCAACAGGAGCACTGGAGCGAGAACGCGCACCGACGGAGGATAGTCGGATCAGGAGAGCACGCGCTGCGTCGCGGCGCGGCTCAAGTTCGTCGCTCAAGCTCTTCGCTCAAGCTCGTCGCTCAAGCTCGTCGTTCACGCCTTGTACGGCGCAGCGGCGATGATGTCCGACCAGCGCTTGCTCTCGGCTTCAAACTTCGCCTTCTCCTTCGCCTCCCACGCTGGGGTCAGCACGCGCTGATCGGCGTCGGGCTTGGCGGAGGTGTAGGCGGCAGGGCGCTCGGCGCGATCGATGAGTCGCAAGAGCACTTCGCAGGAGTTCATCGTGCTGCCGTAACTCGCGGAGAGTCCCGCCGCCGCATGCGCGGAGGACCACTGTGTATTGGCAGCGCTCACGAGATCGGTGAGTGCCGCGGCGAGGGTCTTGGCGACCGCGGCGCGTTCCGTCTGCGGCATCTCGAGGAGGTCGTTGCGGACTCCAACAAGGACGCGTTGGACGGCCTGAACGCGTGGATCAGCGGTGCTGCCCGAGCGGATCGACTTGGCAAGAAGCGCGATGGCGTCGATGAGGTTCTTTCGCACCGCGCGGGCGTTTTCGGCGGGCAAATCCTTGCGATGCGCTGCGGAGGCGATCGCTGCAAACTTCTGCTGAAGCGCGAGCACATCGGTCTCGCCCGTCGTCGCATCCTTGAGCTTGCGGGTGATCGTCTCGTAGTAGCCATTGCTGGCGTCGAGATCCTCAAAGGCGTCGGCAACAAGGCTCGCCGCGGCGATGCGCTTTCCCGCATCCGACTCGGAAGCGGGAACGGTGCGCTCGACGACAAGGTCGAGGCCTTCAGGGGTTCGCGTAAAGCGAAGCACTTGCATCGCGTGGATCGAGCGACGCAGATCGCGGCTCTTCACGGTTCCAGCGAGGTCTGCGATCAACGCTTGCGCGTAGGCCTTTCGGAAGGTTGGCGTGGCCGCGGGGTCGCGCGCGGCTGAGACCAGCGCCCAGCGCGACTCTTCGACTTCGGCGGCGACCGTGCTGTTCTTGATGGCGTCGGTGTGCTTGGAGAGGAACTCGCCAAGGGTGGCCTTCTGCGCCGCCGAGAGCGGGGTGGTGGCACTGACAATGGCCCGATCGAGCGACGATTGCGCCACCGCGGAGGTTCCGACACTGGCAGAGAGGAGGAGGGCGGCGAGCAGGATTCGCGGGATCATGGCTGTTCTCGATCGGCGAAGCAGGCTGCTTCCCGGTTCAGGGGCATTGGTCAGGCGACCGTGGCGCGGTCACGCCGTCGCATCTAGGACGCCGACGGCGCCGCGGATGCCCGAGCCAGTCGGGGACTGTCAGGGCGTTGGACGCTAATCCAACGAGGCCAGACTGTCAACGAACTGCCCGTTGCAGCGTGGCGTTGGGCTGTCCGCGCAGACGCCGTGGCTGTTGCGGTTGGCGGTCGAGATCACCGAGAACCGCAGGGTCCGCGCCGCAAATCTGCGGCAAGGTCTGCGGCAAGGTCTGCCCTGCGCACCTTCCCGCTCCCGCGCGCTCCAGACCGTCCCAATCGGCCTCAACTGCACTCAGGTCGTCCTTCCTACCGTCTCTGCCTCTTCCAACCCCGACTCGTGTTCGTCCGATGGGTCATACCGAGCCGATGAAGGAGCCTCATGCCTGCGCTGCGCCTTGCACCGTTCTTTGCAGTTTCTTGCTCCTCCGCTCGCTTGTTCACTGGCTTGATGGCCGGCTTGCTGGCGGCGGCGCCCCTCCCCCTGTTCCCTGACTCTCTCGGCGACGCCCCCGTGGCGGTCTTGCCGACGGTCGGGCAGGAAACGACGGTGGCCCCCGAGCCGACCGAGGCGATGCGCGCTCTAGTGCGCGATCGACTCGCGCGGAGTTTCGCGGGTCGCGCCCGCGTGGTCTTGCAGCGCGAATTGGTCT
This sequence comes from Planctomycetaceae bacterium, assembly GCA_947490615.1. GTDB lineage: Bacteria > Planctomycetota > Phycisphaerae > Phycisphaerales > SM1A02 > QWPT01. The sequence continues at coordinate 8,325 of CANLHK010000015.1, forward strand.
TCCTTGGCGTGCTGCGCAACTCGCAGTCGCTCCTCAAGATTGCCTTGGCGCTCGCGCCCGACAACCCGCATATCTGGCGTCTGGCCCTCGATCTCGCGGCGGTGTTGGAGGACGGGGATCCTGGTGCCGAAGCGTGGCTGACCGAAGCGCTGACCAATCTCTCGAGGCTCGAGCCTGAGGACGAGGTGCTGCGCTTGCGTCGCATTCTTGACACCGTCGACAAGCGCCAAACCGCGGAGGCGCGCGCGGCGGCATGCCAAGCGATGCTCACGCCTGCGGCGGTGGCCAAGCTTGGACCGCGCGTCGCAGCGCGCGTGGCGTTTGATCTTGCGATGCTCATGCGTCGCACCGGTGATGTCGCTGCGTTTGAACACAATCTGCTGCTCGCACTCGACCTTGATCCGTTCTTTCCTGAGGCCGCCGAAGTCGCAGCGGGCTATTTTCGCATGAGTGCGCCCACCGTCGTCGACGAGGTTCGCGCGCTGCGCGGCGCGGCGTTGGCGAATCCCACGCATGGTTCGCTCGCGCTCGGGCTCGTACAACTCTGCATGGAGCAAGGCGCGTATCGCTCGGCGGCAAGCATGCTCGAAGTCGAGGTACGGCTGCGCGAGGCGCGTGGACCTGACGAAGACTACGACGGGCTTCTCTCGGACTTCGTTCTCGCGTTGTGGGGGAGCGACCGCACGGGTCTCGCGTTTGCTCACATGAAGAAGCGGCAGGAGCAACTCGATCAAGCGCTCCTGCGCGAAGTTGACGCGCAGGGCATGCTCATCACCATGGAGGAGCGCGCCAACGCGCATCTCCCACCGACGCCGCCACTCTCCACCGCGGTGGCTGCGATGTCGAGTGCGACGCGCGATCTTGCGTTGGAAACCGCGGTTTCCAATGCCGCGTTCTCGTTCGACACGCTGATCGATCAAATCGCCAAGCGCAACGGGCCGCCCGCGTCGGCAGCAGAACTCGCGTTGCAATCGGCGTTCGTCCAATTGTGGCTTGGTGAGAACCTGCCTGTCGTCAAGAAGCCTGAGGCAACGCCCGAAAGCGTTGCGCCTTCCACTGCGTCGGCTGTGCCACCTACTGCGGGTGTCTCAACGCCAGCGTCGCAAGATCCTCCAGCGCTCACGCTCGCGGACAAGTCGCTCTTGAAGGCGCGGGCGATGATCACGAAGGCCGCCGCGGTTGCTCCACTCTCCGATGGAGCGCGGGCCAAGTTTGATGGTTGGATCGCGCTGCGTGAGAAGAAAGCGGAAGTGGCCAAGGGACTCCTCGCGCCGCTGGCCGTCACGGACTTGACTGCGAAGCTCGGCCTCGCGCTCGCACACCAGGAGTTGGGTGAGACGAAGGACGCTGCGCGACTCCTCCTCGAGTTGGCGCGCGAGTCTCCCTCAACGGCGATCGGACTCTGGTCACGCGCGCGGCTCTACGCCATCCTTGGTGCGACGCCCGAAATCATGCCCAACGCTGCGGCCGTCGAAGCGGCCGCGGAAGTTCCTCCTGGATTCGTGAAGTTGGTGCGCGATGGCAGCGCATCGATGTTGTTGCGCGTCTCACCGCGGCAATTGGATGCGCGGCCCTGGGACCCGCTGCTCTTTGATATCGAACTCACTAACCGCAGCGCGTGGCCGTTGGCGGTTGGACCCGAAGGACCGATCAAGGACAGCACCACGATCACAGCGTCCCTGAATGTTCCGGGCGAAATGCCCCGGCCACCGCAGATTGTGATGGTCTCGATCGATCGCAGTTACCTCATCGAACCTGGCGAAACGCTGCGGGTTCCTGTCGATCTCTCCATCACCGACGCGAGCGCTGCACTGCGCGAGGATGCGTTGTCGGGAGCGTTCATCTCCTTGCACTCGATCATCAACTGGCGCACGACCTCGGTGGGGTTCGAGCCGTCGCAACTGGGATTGGAAGTCGAAAGCCCCGTCGTCCATGTCAGCGGCGAGCGCGTCACGCGCGTCTGGGTGGAGCGTGCGCTCACGCAATTGCGTGACACCACGCAAGTGCCCGATCCTGAATACATCGCACTCCTCAGCGGCGCGTTGCTTCGTCACGGCGTGTCGCCCGCGATGGTGCCCGCGGACGCCGCGGAACTGCTCGTCGGTTCGGGCGCCACGCTCGCCGAGGCAGCCAAGCGTCTCTGGCCCGAGGCGCGCGCGTGGCTGGTTTTTGCGACGCCAAAGGGCAAGCGCCTCGAAGGAGGCGACGAGGCGCAGGAACTGGTCAATGTCGCCGCGACGGGTGCCTCGGAAGAGGTCGCCGCCGTGCCCGAATTGGCGGCGCTCGATGCGGTGTTGAGCAGCGATGAGTCCCCGTTGGTGCGCATCGCTTGGATCGCGGCGCGCACGCGAAGACCTGAGGACGCCGTGCTCGTGGCCTCCATGGAATCGAAGGACCCCGCGGTGTTGGAGTTCGCACAGCAGTGCACCGCGTGGATGATCGAAGCGCGCGACGCTCGCGCCAAGCAACTCAATCTCAAGAAGTAGCGTTGGGCACTCGGAGCAGCCATTGGCCAAGCAACGCGCTCCAGTTCCGTCCCCGCCAAGCTCGCTGCTCTCGCGTTTTAGGCTGTCGCTCTCCAATGGAAAGGGCATTGGAACAGGGAAGCTCTGGCTTCGGTTGGCGGGGCTCGCGTTTGGGCTCTTGTGTTTCGCGGGCGCGATCTACACCGCGATCCATGAGCGCACCGCCTTTGCCAGCGCACTCGACGCGCTGCGCGATCCGCCACCGATCGCCGTCCTCCTCGTGCTTGGTTCGATCGCCGTCGGCGTGGTGTTGACGGCGCTGCTCTTTCACATCCTCATGAAGCGCTTCGGGCGCGTGCCGTTCTGGGAGATGCAGGCACTCATCGCTGCGACGGCGTTTGCCAACTACCTGCCGCTGAAGCCAGGATTTGTCGGACGCGTGGCCTACCACCGACTTCGCCACGACATTCGCGCCGCGCACACGGTGCGCACGATCGTGGAAGCGATTGGTCTGAGCGGCACGGTTGCCTCGCTCTTTCTGTTCTCGCAATTCCTCTTTCGAACCATTGGCATCGAAGGCGAGTGGTCGCTGCTCGCGCCAGCGGTTCTTGCGATTGGTCTGCGCACGCCACGACTGCGCACACTCGCGCAAGCGTTGTTGGTGCGGCAAGTCGAGCTCGCGTTGTGGACGCTGCGCTATTGGGCGGTCTTTCAACTCGTCGGCGCGCCGATCGATCTCGATACCGCTATTGCGTTAGGCAGCATCAGCGTGATCGCCACACTGCTTCCCATCGTGTCCAACGGTCTGGGCATTCGTGAGTGGGTCATCGGCTTGCTCGCACCGCTGATCTCCCACGAGGCGGTCTCAACGAGTCAGGCGATCTGCGCCGAACTCGTGCATCGTGTGGCCGAACTCGTGGTGATGACGCCCATCGGGATCGCCGCGATCGTCGTGCTGGTCCGTCACAACCGCGCCCGCGCGCTCGCCGAGCGCTGAACGACCATCGGGTCAGGAGACAGGGTCGGGCCGCGCGCGCGCATGGCTTCGAACTCCCGCGCGACTGCGCAGGTTGTCGAGCACATTCATGAAGTTGATGTACGCGTCGTACGGCGAGTCGTAGGGCGAGAAGTACTTGTGCACATCGCCGTCCGACCAGTACTTGGTGCACATGTAGTAGAGGTGATCGCTCGTGGTGAGCTTGCGCCAGTCTTCCAGAATGTACGGATCGCCCGCCGCGGCACGCGCCTTCACGGGAGCTTCGAGCGCGTAGAGCTCCTTCGCGGCGCCATCCTGGATCGGGTTGCCGAGCCACGCCGACAAATCGCGCTCGCTGTCGGCCCACGAAATCGGCGTGGCCACGTCGTACTCACCCACGGGTTCGTAGCAGTCGAGCAATTGACTCGGTGTGAGGAAGTTGTTGTGCCCGTGGTTGGTGTCGTAGACGGCACCAGGAAGCGCGTCGAGGAATTCGAAGATTCCCGTGTCGGCCCACTGGTGCTCGCCGAAAGTCTCGTAGTCCATGAAGAGGTTGCAGCAGCAACCATCGCCATTGATCTGGTTGATCCACTGGGAAAACCGCTCGGCCGAAAGCGGCCACTCCTTCCAACCGCGGTTGGAGAAGCGGAAGGCGATGTCGTCGGAGAGGCGGTAGTTCTTCAGGAGGAGCTTGACGGGTCGTTCGGCTAGGTCGCCACTGCCTGGCGGTGTGTAGAGGTAGTTCGGCGAGCGGAATCCCAGCAGCCGATCGACGCCTTCGCAGAGGATCGCCTTGTGCTGTCCGCGTGCGGCGATGTGCTCGGCAAGGGCGTTGGAGTAGATGAGCTCGGTGTTGCGGAAGATGCGCGGCGTCACGCCAAACACCGCCTGCATCTTGCGGTTGTGGGCGTCGATCTGCGCATCGAACTCCGCGCGCGAGAAGAGGAACGAGAGCGAGTGATGGCTGGTCTCACCGATGAGTTCGCACGCGCCCGTGTCGACGAGCTCCTTCAGCGTGTCCACGACATCAGGCGCCCACAACTGCAATTGGTCGAGCGCGGTTCCCGTGATCGAGTAGGCGCAACGAAAGCGCTTGTCGTGCCGACGCACGAGGTCGAGCATCTTGCGCGTGGCAGGGCGATAGCACTTGTCCGCGACCTTGCGCATGATCCGCTCGTTCGCCTCGTTGTCGAAGTAGAACGGGTCGTTGGAAAACACCGAGTACCGACGGAGACGCCACGGTTGGTGCAGCTCGAAGTAGAAACAGACGCTCGCCATCGTCGCAGCGTACCCGAGCCTTGCACCGTGCATGCCTTCGCGTCAGACGCGGTGATACGACCGATACCACTCGACGAAGCGCGCCACACCCGTCTCGACCGTCGTCGATGGGCGATAGCCCGTGTCCTCGAGCAAGGCTTGCACATCGGCCATGGTGTCGGGCACATCGCCAGGTTGCAGTGGAAGCAGATTCAGCGTCGCGGTGCGCCCCGTGCAGCGCTCGATGGCCGCGATGTAGTCGAGCAACTCGACAGGTTGGGAGTTCCCGATGTTGTAGACCCGCCACGGCGCGCTCGAACTTCCTGGATCGGGCTCGGCAGGATCGAACGCTGGATTGGGCGCCGCAGGTCGATCGAGCGTGCGGAGAATCCCTTCGACGATGTCGTCGATGTAGGTGAAGTCGCGTCGATGCTTGCCGTGATTGAAGACATCAATCGGCAGACCCTGCAAGATGTTCTTGGTGAAGAGAAAGAGTGCCATGTCGGGGCGTCCCCACGGACCGTAGACCGTGAAGAAGCGCAGCCCCGTCGTGGGCAATCCGAAGAGGTGCGAGTAGGTGTGCGCGAAGAGTTCGTTGGCCTTCTTACTCGCGGCGTAGAGCGAGAGCGGATGATCCACGCTGTCGCGCACCGAGAAGGGGAGCTTGGTGTTGCCGCCGTAGACGGAGCTCGAACTGGCGTAGACCAAGTGCGCGCAACCGTGGTGACGGCAGCCCTCGAGGATGTTCTGGAAGCCCACGATGTTCGACTGCACATACGCGTGGGGATTGGTGATCGAGTAGCGCACACCTGCTTGCGCGGCGAGGTGCACGACGCGGGCAAAGCGGTGCGTAGCAAAGAGCGCTTCCATCGGCGCGCGCTCCGCGACATCAAGTTTCACGAACGAGAAGTTGCTCTTGGGCAGCAGCTGCGCGAGCCGCGCCTCTTTGAGCGTCGGGTCGTAGTAGTTGTTGAGATCGTCGAGTCCGACGACGCGCTCGCCGCGATCAAGCAGACGATGGCAGACATGCGAGCCAATGAAGCCCGCGGCACCCGTGACAAGGACAGAGGATTCTTCAGACATGCCCGCGCGATCGTATCCGAGCCGCTTAGCCTCGGGCAGGCGTGGGAGCGTGGACGGGAGCACGGGTAAGCGCGCGCGTCGCAGCGTGAATGACGCGATCAACCATGGCATCGCTCATCGACGAACCGCTCGGAAGGCAGAGGCCATCCTCAAAGAGCTTCTCACAGAAGGGCGCCGCGCTGCGATCGTGCGCAAAGAGCCGCGCGTGTTCGTAGAGCGGTTGGAGATGCATCGGCTTCCAAGTCGGTCGCGATTCGATGTGCTCGCGCCCAAGGGCGGCGATGAGTTCATCGCGGGTGCATCCAGCGTGCGCGGGATCGATCGTGAGCACCGTCAACCAATGCGTCGAGCGGCTCCACGATGGTTCGGGCATGAACTGCACGCCAGGGAGGCGTGAAAGCGCAGCGTGGTAGCGATCGAAGATGGCGCGACGACGGTTGACGCGTTCGTCGAGCGTGAGCAATTGCCCGCGTCCAACGCCCGCGCAGAGATTCGACAGTCGGTAGTTGAAGCCCGCGACGGAGTGCTCGTAGTGCGGCGCCTGATCGCGCGCTTGCGTGGCGAGAAAGCGCGCGCGCTGTGCGTGGCGCGGATCCGACGAGACCAACATGCCACCACCCGAAGTGGTGATGATCTTGTTGCCGTTGAAGCTGAAGGCACCGATGCTTCCAAAGGTCCCGCAGGGCCGACCATCGACCGTCGCGCCGAGTGCTTCGGCGGCGTCTTCAAGAATCGGCACGCCATGGTGGGCGCAGAGCGGCGCGATGGCGGCGTACTCGCAACCTTGCCCGTAGAGGTCGACGGTGATGCACGCACGCGGCGTGCGTCCTTCGCGCGCCAAGGCATCAAGTGCGCGCGCCAGTGCAGCCGAGGACATGTTCCAACTCTCAGGCTCGCTGTCGATGAAGACGGGCTCGGCGCCGATGAGACGAATCGGGTTCGCAGTCGCGACGAAGGTGAAACTCGAGCAGAGCACAGTGTCGCCAGGCATCACGCCAAGCAAGAGCAGTCCGAGATGGATCGCCGCCGTTCCTGAACTCGTCGCGCAGGCGTGCAGTCCACCGACCGTCTCTTCGTCGGTCGAGGCAGCCGTGGCGAGGCCACCTTGGAGGTAGGCGCACATCTCCGCTTCAAAGGCATCGACATTGGGCCCGAGCGGCGCAATCCAATTGGTGCGGAACGCGTCATCGACGAATCGCTTCTCGTCACCAGTCAGGTGCGGTGGAGAAAGGAGGATTGGCGCGAGGTTGTCGTTGAAGTCGGACATGAGTGGAGAACCCTCGTAGGCAGCACATCTATCGGTTGTTTCGCCTTCCCTGTCCATCGGGTCCCTGCCTGCGTTTCAAGTCGGGCGTGTACATCAGTGCCCCCAACGATCGCGCCACGACTCAAACATCAATAGGTTCCACGCTTCGTACCCGTTGGTGGAGGCGCGAGGATCGAGGGTGCGCGTCCAAATGGCGCGCACGGCCCCAGGGTCGAGGTAGCCCGCGGCGGCGATGCGTCGCTCGTCGAGGAGCGCCTCGGCCCACGGGCGAAGCGGTCCGCGCAGCCACTCGGTCAGCGGCACGCCAAAGCCCATCTTGGGGCGCTCAAACAGTTCGCGCGGCACGCGGCGCTCAAGCACCCTTCGCAGCGCCCACTTGCGCTCGCCGCCGCGGATCTTCATCGAGAGCGGCAATCGAAACGCGACCTCGGCAAGGTGATGATCGAGCATCGGTTCGCGCGCTTCGAGCCCAACGGACATGCTCGCGCGATCGACTTTGACCAAGAGATCATCGACGAGGTAACTCGCAAGGTCCGCCTGCATCATGCGCGTCTCAAGGTTGAGCTCCTCGACGAGTTCGGAAGGATCGGTGAGCGCCGTGAGCGGGATCGTGCCTCCGCCGAGCACGAGGCTTGCGGCGTCGGGAATCGTTGCGACCAGCGCGAGGTAGATGCTCCACGGATCGTTGCTGTGCAGCACCGCCGCGAGTTTGTGGGCGCGATCTCCCGCGCGATCCATACTCAAGCGGCTCGGCAGCGCGCGTGAGAGTACGCGCCCAATCGAGTTCACGGCGTGGCGCGGCGTCGCGCGCAAGAGCACCGCGATGGCCGCACGCGCCGCAGCTGGCAAATGGCGCGTGCGCGCTGCGATGGTCCGCGTCCAGCTGTAGCGGTAGTAGCCACCGAACAACTCGTCGCCGCCATCACCCGAGAGCGCGACGGTCACGCTCTTGCGCGCCAAGGCGCAGAGTAAGAGCGTCGGAAGTTGTGAGCTGTCCGCGAAGGGCTCATCCCAGATCTCAGCAAGTCGAGGAACCAGCGCGCGCGCATCGTTCCCTGTGGTGTAGAGCTCGGTGTGCTCGGTGCCGAGATGTTGAGCGATGGCCCGCGCAAAGGGCGCTTCGTCGTAGGCCGGCGTCTCAAAGCCGATGGTGAAGGTCTGAATCGGCCGCGTCGATTGCGCCTGCATCGCCGCGACCACGGCGCTTGAGTCGATGCCGCCCGAAAGAAACGCGCCCAGCGGCACATCGGCGATCTTGCGCGATCGCACGCTTCGCAGAAGCGCCGCATCGACCGCTTCGACGGCACCTGTGGTATCGCCCTCATCAAACTGTTGCGCCTGCGCGCGCCGAACCAGATCGCGCGAGTGCCACCAACACCGCTCTTCCACGACGCGCCGAGTGAGATCGATGCGAAGCAATCGCCCAGAGCGAAGTTTGCGCACCTCAGGATGGATCGACAGCGGCCCTGGCACATAGCCGTGGCGCATGAACAGCGTGAGCGCACCACGATCGACCGAGAGCGACATCGACGGCATCGCGCGCAATGCCTTCAATTCGCTGGCAAATCCAAAGGCGCCGTGCTCGGGAAGTTCAAAGGTCACCGCAGGAACTGTCCGACCATGCGTCAGTCCAAAGTAGAGCGGCTTCACGCCGAAACGGTCGCGCACCAGCCAGAGCGCGCGCTCAAAGCGATCGAGCGCCGCGATGGCAAACATGCCGGTGAAGCGCGCGATCGCCGCTTCGACGCCCCACTGTTCGAAGGCAGCGAGCATCGTCTCGCTGTCCGATCGTCCGCGAAATGAAGTGTGACCGAGCGCCGACAACTCAGCACGCAACTCTTCGTGGTTGTAGATCTCGCCGTTGAAGGCGATCTCGAAGCGGCCGCTCGCCGAGCGCATCGGTTGGTGGCCTGCCGCAGAGAGATCCAAGATCGAGAGTCGGCGAAAGGCCAGTCCCGTGCGCGTCGGCGCATCGAACCACACGCCTTCGTCGTCAGGACCGCGATGCACGAGGCATCGTGCCATCGCCACCAACGCCGACGAGGGATCGCCGACGCAGGAGCCGAGGTCCACAAAGCCAGCGATACCGCACATGGGCTGAGCGTATCACACGCGCGTCGTTGCCCGCGGAACCGCGCACAGCGCGATGATCACCACAAGGTGCGCGTAGGCAATGTTCATGAGTTCGACGCACTCAGTCGTCGTCGTCATGAGGAAGTAACAGAACGAGGCGCATGCTCCCGCGACGACGACGCCTCCCTGTGCGGCGTTGCGCCAACCAGCGCGCAGGACAGTCATGAGCAGTGCGCCGAGCAATCCAATTCCCACGAGGCCGGTTTCGGCAAGCGCGCGCACAAAGGTCGAGTGCGGGTGAATCTGCAGGACTTCCTCACGGCTGATGCCGCTCTCGCTGAGAAACACCGAGGTCTGCGGGTGCGCGGCCACAAAGTCGGTGAAGCTTCCAACGCCGCCGCCGATCCAAGGGTGCGTCAGCCACTGCTCGATCGCGAGCTTCCACCAGAACAAGCGCAAGTGGAGCGACGAGAAGCCGACTTCGCCGCGCAGTGCCGCAGCGGTTTCGCTTTGTGCTGAGGCGAGGTAGCGCAGCAGTCCCTCGCCAACCAGTGGAATGGCCAGCGCGCTCAACAGGAAGAGTGCCACGAATCCTGACGCGACCGTGCGCCACGAGGCATGACCCCATCGCACGAGCAGGAACGCCAACAACGCAAGAGCGGGAACCAGAGCCAAGACGGGTTGCCGCGACGCCGCGAGTGCCATGCCTGTCGCGCACAGCGCCAGAGTGAGCGTGGCGACGACGCGTCCCGCCAACCGCTCCTTGGTCCACAACGCCAGCGTGAGCAAGATCGCGCTGCCCGCGTTCATCGCTGCGACCGCGGGAAGTGCGACGATTCCTGAGGGTCGCCACGAATCGCCATCAGGAAGAGGCATCACGCCAAACTTCTGCGCAATCTGCACCGACGCATTGGTCGACGCTGAAGCGATGAGCGCCCACGCGATCGCTCTCGAGTATTCCAACATTGGAAAGAGCGACATCACGCCGAGTAACAGTCGCTGTCCACCAACGAGTCGTGCAGGATGTTCCGCCGTCGACCACGACGCCGAGAGTCCCATCCATCCCACCCACGCCAACGCAAGCCAGAAGGGTGGCCAGAGCAGGAGCGGCGTGAACAACGCAGGGTGCACCAGCGCGCGCGTGATGAAGACGCCGAGCAAGATCGCCGAGGAGACGCTGTTTGGTCCATGGTCGAGCGGCGCGAGAAACGCGAAGAGCAGTGCCGCCACGAGATGGATCGTGTGTCCATAGCGATCGCGCGTTCGGATGTCGCGCAAAGTGGCGGCAAGATCAAAGGCCGCGGGAGGCGGCCAGGCGCGCGGGCTTGGAATGGTGCAGTTGAACCAAGGCCTGCAGGGGAGCTTCATGCGCCCAACGCCTCGGCGATGGTGGCATTCACCAGATGCACATCGAAGCGGCGCTCCGCCAACTCGCGTGACGCGGCTCCCATCTTCTCGCGCAGATGTTGGTCATCGGCAAACTTCATACAGGCCGCCGCGAGGGCGTCGGCGTCGCGCGCAGGAACCAGCGTGCCGTTCACGCCGCGCTCAACCGTTTCGCGGCAGCCTGGTGCATCGGTGGTGATGATGGCGCGGCCAGTGGCGAGAGCTTCAAGCGTGCTCTTGGGCGTTCCTTCGCGGTACGACGGCAGCACGAAGACGCTGCACTGCGCGAGTTCCTCACGGACATCGTCCAGCCGCCCCGCGTACTCAATCGTTCCCTCCTGCACCCACGCATCGAGTTCTTCTTGGCGAATGGCCGAGGGATTCTCGTCGATCCATCCCACGAGTCGAAAGCGACAGTCGCTGCGGTGTTCGCGGACAGCGCGCGCGGCCGCGGCGTATTCACGAACACCTTTGTCGCCGAGAAGCCGCGCGACCATCAAGAATATGTGGTCCTTCGGAACCGCGACCTGCGGGAAGTGTGCGAGGTCGACGCCTGATCCTCCAACTTGCGCGACGGCGAGTCCGCGCACGAGCAGCTTGCGCTCCTCGAACTCGTAGCGATCGCTCTTGTTCTGGAAGAGCACCGTCGTGGAGTCGCGCATCGCTCGGCGATAGAGACGCACCGCGATCAGGCGCAGCAGTCGCGCCCGCATCGACTCGCCGATGAACGCGTAACCAAGCCCCGTGATGAGCGCCACGCGCTTGGGCACACCAGCCGCACGCGCTGCGCGCATGGCGTGGAAGACGGGCTTTGGATTGGTTGCCAGCACGCCATCAGGTCTGAGGCGCTTGAACAATGCGCGGTAGTGCCAGCGGGTCCGCCACTCACTCAGCGGATTGAGACTGCTGCGGCGCAGCGGCGAGAAGACGCAGGTCGCGCCAAGCGCCTCAACTTCGCGTCGGACGGTGTCGCTGTCGCGCTCGATGGGGAACGGCGTCGAGACGATGACTTCATGTCCGCGTCCGACGAGATCGCGCACCAACGCGCCACGAAAGGCCACGACGCTGTCGCCAATACCGTTCACGATGACGAAGCGCTTGCCCGTGGACTCCATGCGGCGCACTGTACGAATCCGATCGCGATCCGTGAACGCGTTCAGCGTGGGAGAGCGGTGGAGGCATCGGCGCTCAGGGCGAGCGACGGAACGCCCACGCGCCGACCCGACTCGCGTCGTTCATGCGCGATTTCGCGGTAAAGTTGGGCATAGCGCGCAGCGGTCTTCTCGATCGAGAAGTTCTGGCGAATCCGCTCGCGCGCGCCTTCACCAAGGAGCATGCGCGCGGTCGAACCCATCGCGGTGAGCCCGAGGATCTCTGCAGCAAGTCGTTGCGCGTCCCCACAGGGAATCACGCGGCCCGCGTCACCGATGACATCGGCGGTGTCGCCCGAATCAGTGCCGATGACGGGCAGTGCGCAGGCCATCGCCTCACCGACGGCGTTGGGGCATCCCTCGGTGGCGCTCGAAGAAACCAAGAGATCGAGTCCTGCCATGACTCGCTGCACATCGGGGCGTTCACCCAAGAGATGGAGTCGGCCCGCCAATGGCCCGCGCGCGGCAGACCGGCAACGCTCGTGGGTGTTCGTGCCGTGACCGACGCAGACAAAGCGAAGGCGCGGATCGTGCGCGGCGGCAATCTGCGCAGCGCGGAAGAAGTTCGGGTGGTCCTTGCTTGGATGGACGCGGGCGACGATGCCGACCGCGACCTCGTCGTCCTGGAGTCCGAGTTCGGCGCGAAACAGCGCGCGCGCCACTGGATCAGGGCGGAAGCTCTCGACCTCGAATCCGTTGTGGATGACCAGACTTCGGCGATTCAGGTATCCGATGCGCGCATGCTGCTCGCTGCTCACGCGTGAGTTGTTCACCAACGCATCCGCGTGGGGAGCCAACAGGCGACCCGAGCGGATGACTGCCTGCGTGAGGTAGCGCTCCTTACTGATGTCGTAGAGCGATTGGCGAATGTTCCAGACGATGCCCGTCTTGCGCGGCAGCCATGGGCGCGCGAGGCTCGCCGCGACATTCGAGTGGTACATCCACGACTGGACGATGTCAGGTCGCGTTCCGCAGAGAATGGTGATGAGTCGGCGCAGCGCACGCGGACTCACTTCGCCGCGTCGCAGATCAAGGCTGACCACTTCAATGCCGAGATCACGCACGACCTCGATGAGCGCGCCGTCGTTCACCAGCGTGACGACGGTCGGCTCAAACTCGCTGCGATCCATCGCGCGCAAGAGTTTGATCAGCATCTGCTCCGCGCCGCCGACAGCCAGGGTGGTGATGAAGTGGGTGATGCGCACGGCGATCGAACCTAAGGGCGCGGAGCATACGCGCCGCCGCCACCCGACTCAATGCGTCGCCGTGAGCAGTTCATGGTGGCTCGTGCGCCGTTCGCGCAGCCAGCGCTCCAAGATCAGCATTGGCCATAACCGATAGATCGAGAAGTGCGCGGGATGGCGCTGCTCCTCAACAAACGCTGTCAACGCGTCGCCATCGAGGTGATCGCGCAAGATCGCATCGCCACCAAGCGACTCTTCGGCAAGTCGCAACAGTGCGCCCTGCGACCAGCATTTGGCGGGAAGTCCAAACCCCATCTTGCGCCGCTCCATCCACTGTTGCGGCAGATACTCCATCGCGACCTCTTTCAAGATCTGCTTGGTTCCTGCGGGCGGCTGCCACAAGAGTGCGTCAGGAAGCGTGGCGGCAAACGAACCGAGATCACGATCGAGCAGCGGGCAGCGCACCTCGAGTGAGCACTGCATGCTCATGCGATCGACCTTCGCCAACACCGCACCAGGCATGTAGGTCGCGGCGTCGAGCGCGCGCATGCGCTGCAGCGGCGTGCGCGCACGATCGCCCAGCATCGCACGCCAACGAATGAGTTCATGCGCCGCGCGGGGAGGCAGGGGCGTGCCGAGGAGCTCCTCGACACGCTCAGGTTGGAACATCAACCAGCGTGGCGAGAGGTAGCGCTCGGCCACAGACGAGCTGCGTTGTCCGCGCAGCCGTGATTTCATGCGCGCTACGAAACCGCGCGCATCGGACGCGCCTTCGATCAAGGTGTCTTTGTAGCGACCGTAGCCGCCGAAGAGTTCATCGCCGCCATCACCCGAGAGCGCGACCGTCACAAACTGACGCGTGAAGCGCGAGAGCAGGAGCGTCGGCAGACACGACGAGTCGCCGTTGGGTTCGTCGAGGCGCGCCGCAATCTCAGGAAGCATGTCCATCGCGTCGGGCGACAGCACGGCGTCGTGGTGGTTGGTGCCAAGAAGCTGCGCGGTCTCGCGTGCAAAGAGATGCTCAGTCGCATCAGGATCATCAAAGCCAATGGAGAAGGTCTCGACCTTCTTGCCAAAGTCCTTTGCCATCACCGCGACCACGAGCGAGCTGTCGACGCCACCCGAGAGAAACGCACCGAGCGGTACATCGCTCTCAAGCCGCTTCTCGACGGCGCGCTGGACAAGCTGGCGCAGTTGCGATTTCGCCTCTGCGGGCGTGAGATGCGACTCGATGGCCCGTCGGGGTTGAAACTCGAAACAGCGGCGTCGCTGCCAGGAGTCGTTGGCGAAGTCGATCGCGACGGCTTCGCCTGGATCGAGCTTCACGACATCCTCGTAGATGCAGAGTTCAGTCGGGATGTACTGCACCAAGAGGTAGGCCGCGATGGCGTCCCGGGCGATGCGTCGCTCAAAGAAGGGGAGCGCTTCGATCGCGCGCAATTCGCTGGCAAACGCGAGAAATCCGTCGCCCTCGGCGATGTAGAGCGGCTTCTTCCCGAAGGGGTCGCGCGCGAGGATCAGCGTGCGTTCGCGTTCGTTCCACGCTGCGAACGCGAACATCCCATCGAGCTGTTCAACCTTGGCGAGGTCGACCTCCTCGAACAGGTGGCAGAGGACTTCGGTGTCGCTGCGCGAGCGAAACGCGTGGCCCGCCGACTCGAGTGCGCTCCGCAGGTCGTGGTGGTTGTAGATCTCGCCGTTGAAGACGACTTGGACCGAGCCATCTTCGTTGCCCATCGGCTGTCGCGCTTCGGGGCGAAGGTCGATGATGGAAAGTCGACGATGCGCGAGTGCCACGCGTCCATCCTCGGAGACCCAGCTTGCGCCATCGTCAGGTCCGCGATGGATCATCGTGTCGCGCATCACCGTGACGAGGCGAAGCAATTCGTCGCGGCCAATGCCGCGGCCCGTGTCGATGATGCCTGCGATTCCACACATGCGTTGGCGTGATGCGTTGGCGTGATGCTTCGGCGTGACGCGCGGCGAGAATAGCAGCGTTCCGATGGCAGTGCGGAAACGCGCGGCATGGTTGGAAATGCCGTAAACTCGGCTCATGTCCGCCAGCAAGGGAATCACCGCGCCCAAGCACGATGCAGCCGTGAAGGGAACCGACGAATCGCTGCGCTTCGGCTTCGGACGCAACTGGTCGGACTTCATCGCCCAGCACTTCTCCGACGACCGCGTTGAGTCGAGTCGCGCGCATCTCCTGAAGGCGCTGCGCCTCAAAACTCTTGCGGAGCTTTCGTTTCTCGACATTGGTTGCGGCAGCGGACTGCACTCACTCGCGGCGCTGCGCGCGGGCGCGAATCGCGTGTACGGATTCGACTTCGACCCCGATTCGGTCGCGACCAGTATCAAGGTTCGCGACATGACGGTCGGCGCGACGGCGCCATGGACGGTCGAGCGCGGCTCGGTACTCGACGCAGCGTGTATGAAGCAGTTGGAGCCTGCGGACATCGTCTACTCCTGGGGCGTCCTGCATCACACGGGTGATCTCTGGACTGCGATGGACAACGCGATCATTCCTCGCAAGCCCGATGGCGTCGTCTACCTCGCGCTCTATTCGAGCGATCAGTATGTCGAGCCACCCGCCAACCACTGGGTTCGCATCAAGAAGAGCTACAACCAACGCGGCGCGCTGGGCAAGCGGATCATGGAGTGGAAGCACGCATCACGGCTCTTTGTCGGCGGATTGCGCTCAGGAGTGATGCCGTGGACGGTCATGCGCAACGCGGGTGTGCGCGGCATGAACTTCTGGACTGACATTCGCGATTGGCTCGGAGGTTGGCCGATTGAGTTCGCTTCTTATGTCGAGGTCGAGCAGTGGGCCGCACGGCACGGCCTCACCATCGTCAACGCTGTGCTCGGTGAAGGCTGCACGGAGTATGTCCTCGCGGATCTGCAGCACCACCAAGTCTGGGCCGCAGAGGAGCGTCGTCGCCTCGCCGCGCGCAAGCCGTTGCCCGCGCCCTTTGAGAAGAACGCGGGGATCTCTTGGACGAGTTACATCCCCGCACAGATCGGTGCGTGTGACGAAGCGTTGACTCCGCGCGGTTCACGCTTGATGCTCTATGACGGCGATCGCCCGTTCGGGCTCCCACACTTTCTGCACGCCCACATCGGTCGCTACGGACAGGGACGCTTCGGTCACTGGCGTGATCATGTGATCTTCGCGACGCCCGATGGCAGCGACCCCAACGCCGACCCATCGCGCTACACCTATGTCGCGGACTACTAGCAGCGCCTTACCGATGCGCGCGACCACCGAACTCCTCCGATCGATCGTCTCGCGACACCGCGAGCTCGTCTTGGTCTTAGCGCGCCGCGAGATCCATGAGCGATACGCGGGCACCGCGCTCGGTTCGGTGTGGGCAGTCCTCACACCATTGCTCACCATGGCGATCTATGTGGGTCTGTTTGGATTCGTTTTCCCAGCGCGTTTTGGTGCCGACGGGACTCCGTGGCTTGGCGCGGCGTTGATTCTTTCGGGGCTTGTCCCGTGGATTGCCGTCGCCGAGTGCGCGGTGCGCGCACCATCGACCTTGCTCTCGCACCGCGCGTTGGTGCGGCAAGTGGTGTTTCCTGTTGAAGTGTTGCCCGCAAAGTCGACGCTCGCAGGGTTGGTGCCGCAGATTGTGGGCACCGTGGTCGCGCTGCCGATCGCGCTGTGGACGGTGGGCCTGTCCCCGATGCTCTTGCTGCTTCCAGCACTTTGGTTGACGCAGCTCGCGCTGATGTTTGGGTTGATGTTGCTGCTCTCGACGCTCGGAATCTGGTTGCGCGACTTGCGCGAGATCGTCGCGTTCTTAGCCAACATCGGACTCTACATCGCGCCGATTCTCTTACTTCCGCCCGTTCTCGAGGTCTTGCCGCGTGCAGCACTTTGGGCGATCGCAGCGAATCCCTTCAGTCACATGGTCTGGTGCTTCCATGATGCGACGGTGCATCAGCGGTTCGCGCATCCGTGGTCGTGGCTGGTCTTCCCGTGCGTTGCTGCAGTCGTGCTCGTCGTCGGCGCGCGCTTGTTTGCTCGACTCAAGCCTGCGATGGGGGAGGCGCTGTGAGTACGCCGACTCCATCGTTGACCGTGCAAGGCGTCTCGAAGCAGTTTGAGATCTACGCCAATCCCGCGCAGATGCTTCTTGAGCTCATCGGCTTTGGCACGCGGCACGAGCGGTTTGCGGCGCTCACCGATGTCACCTTTGAAGTAGCGCGCGGCGAAGTTGTCGGCATCGTCGGACGCAACGGCGCGGGCAAATCAACGCTGTTGAAGATCGTCGCGGGCACGCTCGCAGCGGATTGCGGTTCTGTCGCCGTCGGAGGCCGCATTTCAGCGATCCTCGAACTCGGCACGGGGTTTCATCCCGAGTATTCGGGCCGTGAGAACATCATCATGGGCGGGCTCTGCCTCGGGATGACGCGTCGCGAGATTCTGGCCAAGCAAGAAGAGGTGGTCGCGTTCAGTGAGCTCGGTGAGTTCATCGATCGACCATTGCGGACCTATTCAAGCGGGATGCACGCACGACTCTGTTTCGCCACGGCGCTGGCGTGCGATCCAACGATTCTCATCGTCGATGAGGCGCTCTCGGTGGGCGATGTGCGCTTCCAACGCAAGTGTTTCGCGCACTTCGAGGCGCTGCGCGCGCGCGGCACCACCATCCTCTTGGTCTCGCATGACATGAACGCCGTGGCGCAGATTTGCGATCGAGCGATCTGGCTGGAGCGCGGAAAGGTCGTCGCGGTCGGCGGCGCGAAAGAGGTCGCCGAGCAGTATCTGCGCGCGATGCTCGCAGGCAGCCAGTCGCCGCTTGCGAGCGCGCAGCCGTCGCCGCTCGGCGGCGGTGTCGCGCCTGAGATGCGCTACGGCTCGGGTGCTGCAGTGATTGAGAGTGTTGAAGTGCTCGAAGAGTCCGGTAGCGGGGCTGCGTTGCTCCGTCCGCGGCAGCGCTACAAGCTTCGTGCTCGCGTGCGCGCGACGCAACCGCTTGACGATCTCCATGTCGGCTTCTCGATTCGCACGATTCGCGGTGTCGAAGTCTTCTCGATCAATCCGCGTCCACAGCGCGTCGCGCCTGTGGTGCTCGCGCCCGGCGAGTCGGTGGTGGCGGAGGTCCACTTCCTCAATCACCTCGCTCCTGGCGAGTACTTCCTCACCGTCGGAGCGTGGGGACTCGGCGAGGACGCGCACCACGATCGCCGCGTCGATGTGTTGCAACTGCAAGTCGTGGGTGAGATCGGTGCGCTGCAGCAGTCGCTTGTCGATCTTGAGGCGGAGTACCGCTTCGTTGAGAAGGAAGTGGCGCGATGAGCGGCGTGGTCTTTCATGTCGGACTTCCCAAGACTGGCACGACGACGCTGCAGAAGGCAGTGTTTCCTGCGCTGTCAGGCGTCGCCTATGCGGGCAAGCGCATCCCCGGATACGGCTTCGCCACGCAGGAACTTGGCGCCGCGCTCTCGTCGGTGATCTCCGCCGACAGCGCGCTCGTTGATCCAGTTCCCGCGCTGCGCGAGGCGATCGAGCGACTGCGCGCTCCCTGCGGAGTCAGCACGCTCGTGGTGTCGACTGAGTCCTTGGCGCATCCTGCCGCGCGCGATCTTGGATTGGTTGCAGCGCGCTTAGCCGCAGCGGTTCCTGATGCGCGCATCCTGATCACGCTGCGCGCCCAGGAGTCGCTCGTGCTGAGTTGGTATCGCTCGCACGGACGCTTTGCGCAATACCTGTTCACCCACAAGAGTGAGTCGGAGCGCCTCGACGGTTCGCTGACGCAACGCGCGTGGTGGGATCTCGTCGCGCGTGAGCCGCGGGCGGGGCTCTTGGCGATGCTCGACTATGACCGTCTGGTCGAGTGCTACACGCAACGCTTCGCGCGCGGCGTCACACTGCTGCCGCTCGAGCTCCTCTCGACGGATTCGAAGGAGTATGCAGCGCGACTCGCGGCCGTGCTCGAGGTTGCGCCCTCGGAGTGTGCGGCGCGCTTAACCAACGCCCATGAGAATCGCGGGCTCTCGGCGCGCGAGGTGTTTGCGGGTCGACTGCTCGGGCGCTTCGGCGTCCGCGCGAACTTTCTCGAACACCGCGAGCGCGGCGCCGTTCGTCGTTGGCTTGCGGGAGGCCCTGCCGCCGACGCGGAGCTCGATCCAACGATTGCCGCGCGCGTGCGTGCGGAGTGCGCTGCGGGCAATGCGCGGCTTGCTGCGCGAAGCGGTCTCCCGTTGGCTGCGCTCGGTTACACCTGCGCGTGATACTCTCGCGCCCTGTGCAGACTGTGAACCTCGTGAAATCCGTGACCACCACCGTGACCACCACCGTGCCCGCACTTCCACGCAATCCGCACTTCGATGATGGTCGCGTGGTGTGGAGCGACGAGTTCGCGGGGCAGTACCAGCCCGTCGCCTACGACCAACAGTTTGATGACCAGTGGCGGCTCTTTCTTGAGCGCAAGACGGGCTTCTGCGATCACACGGGCGTTGAGACCAGCGACGAGTACATCGACGATCGCATCCTCGAACTCACGGGCGTGCGCGATGTTCTCTGGCGCAAGAAGTGGGGGAGCGTGTTGGCGCCGTTGCTTGCGCGACTCTCGGGTCGCCTTGCGCGACAGGAGCGACGCGGCGTGGGCGGTCGTCTTTGGCTCGAGCCGAAGTTTCCCGTCGACTTCTTTCAGAACAAGCGTTGCCTTGACGCTGGATGTGGCGCAGGTCGTTGGACCAAGACGCTCGCGTCTCTTGGCGCGCGCATGAAGTCGATCGATGTTTCCCGCCACGGTCTTGAGTCGACCAAGCGCTTCAACAACGATGTCGAGAAGTGCAGCATCTTCGAACTTCCCACGCGAGCCGAGTTTCAGCGCGCCTTCGACTTCACGCTCTGTTGGGGTGTCGTCATGTGCACCCACGATCCTCGCGCTGCGTTTGACGCTGTGGCTGCCACGGTGAAGCCTGGCGGCTCGCTCTACTTGATGGTCTACGCGCCGACCTACCACACTTCTCCTCAAGTGTTGGAGTGGCGCGCGCGTTACCACCGCGAGTGCAGAACCTTCGAAGAGAAGTTGCAGTTCGCCTACTCGGTGGCGGATCGCCCCGAGAACGCGATCAACTTGCTCGACATGCTGAACACCTTCTACAACTGGACGATTCCGCGCGCCGTCTGCGCCGAGTGGTTCCGAGTCAACGGCTTTGACGAAGTGGTACTGCTCAACCGAAACGAGCCCAATGCGTGCGGACTGCACATGCTCGGGCGACGCGCACCCGCGGCCGTGAGCACTCACGCATAGAGCGCGTGCGTCGAACGCACCACGGCGTCGAGCCCGAAGCGATCGGTCGCAAACGCGCGCGCCTCGGCGGAAAACTTCGCATGTAAGGAGTCGTCGCGCAGTAAGCGCACGAGACTGTCGGCCATCGCGCTGACGGCACCAATGGGATGGAGAAACCCCGTGGCGCCGTCGACAAAGGTCTCGGGTGCGCCGCCCGCATCGGTCGCCACCACAGGGCAACCGAGAAACTGCGCCTCAATCAGCACATTGGGGAGCCCCTCGACGCGCGAGCAGAGAAGCGTCGCCTGCGCTGCTGCAAAGAGCGTCGCCACATCGCTGCGGCGTCCCAACAGTTGGAAGGACGCGCCGAGATCCTCCGTCGCCCGAGCGAGTTCTTCGCGCATCGGTCCATCACCAGCGATGACAAAGAGCGTGTCGGGAAGTTCGCGCAACACCCGACGCGCGATGTGCGCGAAGTGGTGCGGCATCTTCTCGTCGCCGATACGAAAGACTCCAACGACCAACCGTCGACCCGTGGCGCCGAGTTCCGTGCGCAGCCGAGCCACGCTGACTGCATCGGTCGCGGCGAACTGCGCAGGATCAAGCCCGTTGTGTACGACCTCGATGCGTGAGCTCTCCACGCCCATCCATTGCGCGTAGTCGAGCGCTCCCATCTTCGAGTTCGCAGCGATGCGCACGCGCAGACTCGTCGCGAGTGCTTGGTACCAAGGCAACATCCACGGGCGATGCCACGCGGGGAAGTGTGGTGGGGAAAGCGATCGCAGCGAGAGAATGACCCGCGGCGCGCCTGCCGCCAATCCCGCTATGCCGCCGACAATGTTGGTGTGGTCGAGCCACGCGTGCACGATGTCGGCATCGGCTGCGAGGATTTCACCCGCGCACTCCATCGCTTCGATGCCGAGTTCAGGTGGGATTGCCAGCAGTCGCGAGCGCAGCGCCGCGTCGGTGCGAACTCTGGTGAGCGCCGTGGAAGACGCCGCATCGCCCAGTGCGCGCACCGAAACGCCAGCAGCTTCGAGGACTGGTCGAAAGTGCGCGGCCTCACCGACAGAGGGACTGAAGGTGACGACGGAGTGTGTCGCAAGGCCGCGCGCGTGCGCTGCGGCAACATAGGTGGCCAATTGTCGCTCCGCACCACCAGCGGCGAGGCTTCCGATGATGTGGACGACGCGTGGCTTGGTCGGTGCGGGACGCGAGGAATCAGCGACTGCGGTGTCGATGTGCCTGATCGCTTCCATCGCGGGTCGTTCAACGCGCGCGGGATACATCGTTCGGTCGTACGCCGCGACCGCTGCAGGTCCAGCAAACTTGGCAAGTCGATGACCGATGCCGCGCAAGGCGTGCGCTGCGGGAGAACGGTCCTGCACGATCGCTTCCGAGTACGGTGGAACGATCGCGCGTGTCGAATCAGCGCTCATCGACGACCACCGTGGGCCGCGGGATAGCACGCCAGCGATTCGGCCACCATGCGATCGAGCCCGAAGCGCTCCGCGACAAAGGCACGCGCACGCAGGGACATCCGTGCTCGCAGCGTGTCGTCGTTCAAGAGTTCGAGGGTGCGCTGCGCGAGGAGTGCGGTATCTCCAACGGGGCAGAGGTAACCGCTCGCGCCATCGTCCACGGCATCAACAGTTCCACCGCCACGCGTCGCGACGACAGGGCAACCGAGTGCTTGCGCTTCAAGCAGCGCATTGGGCGTTCCCTCTTTGCGTGATGCGTGCACCACAACCTCGGCGATCGAGAGGAGCGCAGCGACATCGTTGCGACGACCGAGGAGTCGAAACCGCGTGGGATCAATCGACGCAGCATGCGCTTCGAGTGCCGCGCGCATCGGCCCATCACCCGCGACCAACACGCACGCGTCTTCACGCGCGCGCAAGATTTCCTTCGCGGCCTGTGCGAAGTCCATCGGCTCTTTCTCTTCAGCGATGCGAAACACCCCAAGGACGAGGCGTCGCCCGTCCAACCCAAGTTCGGCGCGCAGCGTGTGCAGCGCGCCCTCATCGGGGACTTGCATCGCGCGAGGATCGAATCCGTTGGGGATGATCGTGAAGCGATCACGGGAAACGCCCATCCATTGGGCGTAGTCCTCGGCGCCGACGCGAGAGTTGCCGATGAACCGCACGCGTGGCGATGTTGCGAGCCGTTGGTACCACGCGCGGAAGTAGGGCGCGTCGATCATGGGAAAGTTCGACGGGTTCACATTGCGCGTCGAGAGGACGATGTGCGGCACGCCTGCGAGAAGCGCCGCAATCGCACTCCAGATGTTGGCGTGGTCGAGCCATGCATGGACGACATCAGGTCGGAGCCGCAAGAACTCGCCTGTGAGTTCAGTCACCCACGGGCGGTAGCGCGGGTCGACTTGCGTCAAGCGCTTCTGGAGCGCGCGATCGTTGCGCAACGCTTGAATCGCCTGTGGATCGTGCGTTGCACCAGCCACTTCGACGGTCACGCCGCCTTCCAAGGCAAGCGGCAGGTAGTGCGCTGAGGCGCCAACCAGTGGATTGGTCAGCAGGATGCGCGCTTCAGCTTTTCCGCTGCGAACAGTTTCGCGCGCGAGGTAGACGAGTTGCCGCTCCGCACCGCCTGCGGCGAGCGATCCGATCACATGCACGACGCGGAGTTGTGCGCGCGGCGGGTTGGTGACGACAGGAATCGTGAAGAGTTCCTGCGCGAGGCCATCGTCGTCCTGCATGGCCGCCGTCGCCGTCCAAAAACGCTGGCGAAACTGCTGGAGAGTTTGGGCGCGAACACCGAGGACGCCGAGCGCGCGGGTCGAGCCGATCCATGCGGCACGGCCAAGAAGGTGCGGCGCGCGCTGCCACTTCATCGGCGAGAAGACCCTCGATCCGTGGGGCATGCGGAGCTTGTCAAGTTCGTCCGAGTAGCAACCCATGGAGGAGACCCGCGACGGACGAGTGGGTTTGTCCGCGCACGCTAGACTGAATCGCGATGCTAGCAGGTCCCGCGCACAATCGCCGCATCGAAGAGGTGCTTGAGGCATTCGAGTCGCTTGGTTTCCCGCGTTCCGTCGTCACACAATGGTCAGTGCCCGCGCGTGACGCGTGTGATCTCGCTGACGCACTTCCCGCGCAGCTCGGCGCGCGTGTCCTCGAGATCGGCACCTTTGTCGGAACCAGCGCGCTCTTCATGTTGCTGACGCGGCCTGACCTCGAAGTGCACACGGTTGATCCAAACTTTCCACTCGAGATCGAGTTTGACGCGATGCACTGCGGCTTCCGCAGCGCTGACCTCACGACGCGCACGCAAGAAGTCGCGGCGCGTGCTGCGGAACTTCTCGGTGTGCGAGCGCGGTTGCACCTGCACCAAGGTGGGTTCGCGACCGAAGCGACCTTCGCGGGAGAGAACGCGCGCGCCGTGGCCATCGGCGAAGCGGTCATCGCGCAGCATGGGCCGTTTGACGCGGTGTTTCTCGATGGACTGCACTTCGAAGAGGCGGTGCTCGCGGATCTTCGCCTTGCTGCGACCGCGGTGCGTGAGGGCGCGCCGATTCTGTTGCACGACACGATCGGCTACTGGGGATCGTGCGTGCGCCGCGCGGTGTGTCGCTTTCTTGAAGAGCGTCCCGCGTTCAGTTTCTCGCACGCTCCCTACGCAGACCTGTACCGCAGCATCGGGCGGCTCACGACACGGCCTGCAGAGAGTGACGCGGTCGCGCTGCGCGCCGAGCGTTCCTACGGCGCGGCATTGCCAAACTTCTACGAGTACACGGCGCGCGCGCTCACGGAGACCTTTGGACCGCTTGAAGCTCAGGCGCACGATGAGTTCTCTGCACCATTGGTCGCACGGCTCCACACCAAGGATGGTGGTGCGCGCTGCGCCGTCCTGCTCGGCACACTCGACGAGCTGATGCCCGACGCCTCGCATGCGAAGCTCGTGGCCGTCGCCTCCTCAGCCGATGTCCTTGTGTTGGGATTGACGCCGCCTGGCGAGGCGCACGCTGCAGGAACTTGGTCGCGACCGTTGGCCGCGCGCGTGGCAGCGATCGAAGCGCTGGGCTTCGACGCGTTTGATGTCGTCGCGCCGTTTCTCGAACCGTTTTCATACGCACTCGGAAGTGGATGTGTCCTGCCGTGCAGCACCACCTTTCTCAGCACCACACTGGTGGCAGTGCGCCGAGGAACTCGCGCGTGGCAACAGTGTGCGTCGCGCGACCAAGTGCGAATCACCGACGCGCGTCGCTTGGAAGATGCTCGCACGCAACGCGTGCATGATCGCGCCATGCTCGGGCGATTTCGCGCCGACCTTGCGGCGTCGTCCGACAGTCTCGCCCAGTGTGACGCGCTGCTGCAGCGCACCAACGCTGATGCGACGGCGTTGCGTTCAGCGCTCGAACTCGCGCAGCGCGACGGTCCACTCTTGCGTGAACGCGAAGAGCAGTTGGCCAGCGTCTCTTCGCGGCTTCAACACATGCTGGACTGGCGTGTCCACCTCGGTCGCCACCACTTCTGGCGGCGTCTTGGTGCACGACTCTGAGTGATGACGAGACTCAGGGAACGACGACCGACCACTGGGTGTGGGCGTTGCGGATGAATCCGCCGTTGGTCTTGCTGAGCCCGTTCATGATCCAGCCGTTCATGTCGCCGTTGGCGGTGTTGCGCCAGAGCAGATCCGACTTGCCATCGTTGTTCACATCGCGCACCGCTTCGATGCGCCACGAGAGCGCAATGCCTTGGTGCATGACGCCACCCGACGCGCGCATGGTTCCATCCATGAGCCAGCCCGTCACGATGCCGAGCGTCTGGTGACGCCACACGATGTCGGCTTTGCCATCGCCCGAGAGGTCCGCAACGCCAGCGACCATCCAACTTGACGCCACGGCGCCCGCGACATTCGTGACGGCACTTTGCTCGAGGATCTGAAGGCCATCCATCAGCCACACGCTCATGACGCCGCTTGACGCGCGCCACAGAATGTCCTGCATGCCATCGCCGTTGAAGTCGGCGATCGCTTCGCAGACGCGACCGCTGGCGTTTCCGATCGTTCCCTCGCTCATGCGCACGAATCCCTGCATGAGCCAGCCAGTGACTTCGCCTGTGGAGCTGCTGCGAAAGAGCAGATCGCCGCAGCCGTCACCCGAAAGATCACCGATGCCAAGGCACTGGTTGCTTGCGGGGAGTCCGACGGAGAGCGGTGCTTCTTCGACAATCTCAACGCCGTCGGTGAACCACGCCTGCATGCGACCTTGTGCGTCGCGCCAGACGATGTCGGTCGAGGCGTTGCCGTCGAGATCACCGAGTCCTGCGACGGTGTAGCCGACGGGAACAGCATCAGGAAGCACCGCGCCGTACTTGCGGCCGAGTCCCTCCATCAACCACATGGCGACTTGGCGCGAAACAGGGTTGTAGAAGACGATGTCCGAGTTGCCGTCGTCATCGAGACGATCGACGACATACGGAGTGGCAGCGCCCGTGGGGTAACGCATGTCGCGCGCTTGCGAGGCAAAGGCGACTGCGCCATCGCGGGCGTAGCCGAGTGTCGCGTCGAAGTTGAGTTGGAGTCCCGCTTGGAAACTCTCTTCGGTTACGACGAACACGCCAAGCAGAACCTTGAGGTCGCTTCCCGCGGTGCCATAGCCATTGGTCGGCGGCATGTTGTACCAACCCGCTCCGTCGCCAATCGCGCTGGCGCTGGTGAACTTCGCGTCGACGAACGAGGGGTCTTCCAGCGTGCCATTGAACATGTCGCCTTGCTCAGCACCAATCGTGACATAGGTGTCGTAGCGCCACGCCTCTCCTGGCGGAAGAAAGCCCAGCGGGAGAAAGCTCGCGGGGATCTCATCGTCGACGCTGTCGGCCTGGAAGAACACGGGGACAGGCTCACTCACCACTGGATTGGAGAGCGACGCAGCGACATTGAAGACGGTGAGGATGCGATCGAGTGGATTGTCGAAGGTCGCGTAGACCTCGACCACGTGGTAGGTGTGCAACTCACCAGCAACGACATACCGAGCGCTCCCAAAGCCCGTGAATTCAGCCACGGCGGTGGACGCGGGCAGGGCGATGAGCGAGAGCAACGAAAGCGCGGCGCGAGTACGAGTCGACATCATGATGGGCATCCAGCGCGCCAAGCGGACGCAAGGCGCGAGAATGGATCGGCCCATCGCGGAGGCCGTTTGATCGCGAGATCGCGGATGCCACTCAAATCGCGGGGTGGCAACGGGCGTTCGGGGTGTTTGATCTATGCGGGCGAGCCCGATAGCGCGACGCAGCAGCAACAGGAGCGCTGACGAAAACGAAACGGGCGTCGCCGTGTGGCGACGCCCGTTGGATGTGTCGTGCTGTTTCCGCGATCGCTTAGCGCGCCGCGACCTGGATCTTGCTCACCACTCCCGCGGTCGAGACGATCTCGACTTCCCACTTCGGCGAGCCCGCTTGCTCGTCAAGTTCAACGGAGTGCGGCTGCGCGCCCGCGTTGGCCGCGAGCACCTGTGACACGGCGCTGGTCGCGGGAATCGTGACAAGGGTGTAGACGCTCAGCGCGTCGCTGTACTTGTCCAGTTGCACCGCTGTGGGTGTCCAGGAGGTGTTGCTGATGACCGCCAGCGTGCTCGCATTGACCGCGATGCGCACGAACTTGCTGTCACTCGCGCGCCACTGGAGCACCGCGACAAAGGTCGTGCCGCCTTCGAATTCGACTTCGGCTTCAAGGATCGGGAGGTTGCTCACGGCGAGTGCTGCGTTGATCGCGGAGTTGAAGGCGCTTCCCGAAGAGGTTTCGTTGCCACCGCCGCCGTTGCCGCCATTGCCACCGCTGCTGCCACCGCCGCCACCCGAACTGTTGTCGTCGTAGTCGTCGTCGTTCGAGTCATCGCGGTTGTCATCGTTGCCGTTGCCATCGCGACCGTGGTCATCGTTGTAGTCGTCGTCGTTGAGCATCGACCAACCGAAGGCGACATTCTTGATGAACGAGCCGCTGGTCTTGATCAGGCCAGTCATGAGCCAGCCATTGACATCGCCGTTGGTCATGTTGCGCCAGAGGATGTCGTCGGTGCCGTCAGCGTTGAGATCGCCAGCGGATTCGATGCGCCAGTTCAGGCCGATTCCTGCGTGCATCGATCCACTGGATTCCATCGCTGCACCAGCCATGATCCAGCCCGAGACAGCGCCCGAAGTGACATGACGCCAGACGATGTCGTCGTCGCCGTCGCCATCGAGATCCGCCATCGCTGCGATGCGCCACGCTGGGAGCACAGCGGCCGCATTGGCGATCGCGGTGTCGGTGACGAGCGCAAGGCCGTTCATCATCCATGCGCGCATCTGGCCAGCGTCGGTGCGCCAGAGAATGTCTGAGCGTCCGTCGCCATCGAGATCACCGAGGCCTGCGAAGGTGAGTCCGATCGAGTTGCCGATCGCTCCACCCGTGGTCTTGGTGCCGCCGCTCATGAGCCAGCCGTTGATCTGACCTGTGAGGGTGTTGCGCAGAAGGACATCGGCCTTGCCATCGCCTGAGATGTCTCCGAGCGCGAGGTACTGCCACTCGGCCGCGACACCGTTGGAGATCGCGCGGTCTTCGAGCACGCTCAAGCCACTGAGGCGCCAGAGGCGGAAGACGCCCGTGGTCTTGTGACGGAAGAGCACTGCACTGCGGCCATCGCCGTAGAAGTCGCCCGCGCCGTCGTACTCGTAGCTGGTCCCGACCGAGCCAGGCATGATGCCGCCCGACTCACGGACGAGTCCATTCATGCTCCACGCTGCGATGTTTCCCGATCCAGGACTGAACCACAGCACATCGCTGCGACTGTTGTCGTCGATGCTGGTGTGGCTGTAGTCGAGTTTGTAGTGGTAGCCAGCGCCGCGATTGGCGGCGTTGTTGTTCGTCGTCGGCGCGCCAAGCATGACGCGCTCACCAGCGAGCGCGATCGCGCTGCCGAAACCGCCGAGTGTGGAACCCGTCGTCGCCGCGAGTTTCGCACCTTCTTGCCAAGTTCCAGTGCTGAGACGGCGGAAGACGCGAGCGCTGCCCGCATCCGAGACGCCACGCACAGAACTGAGTGGCGCACCAATGGCCACGCGGTCGTCGGCTGCAGCCAGTGCAGCGCCAAACGCGTCCCCAACAGCGCCGTCACTCGCATTGAGTCGTGCCGCGAAGGGCCAACTCGTATCCGTCGCGCGCTGATAGACAAACGCAGCACCCGAGTCGACGCTCGCGTTCAACGCGTGCGGTGCTCCGACAAACGCCCAATCACCCGCAAGGGTGCTCGAGAGCGCCACCGAAGTTCCAAAGCCAAGTGCTCCCGCTTCGCCCGAACCAAAGGCGACCGCTTGCGGCCAGGATCCACCCGTGTTCCGGAAGAGGTACGCCGATCCTGCGCCTGCTTGGCGCGCAGGTGCGCCGATCAACGCACGCGACGAACGAGTCGCCACGGCCGCGCCGAATCGATCGCCAGCGCTTCCACCAGCGGCGGTGAGCTTTGCCTGTTCGCTCCAGGTGTCGGCTGAGGTGTTTCGAAACACATACGCAGCACCACGATTCGCGGCGCCGATGCCGTCCGCGCCAGGAGCGCCGACGACGACGGTGTCACCCTTCATGGAAATCGCAGCGCCAAACTCGTCACCAGCAACACCGTCACTGGCGGTGAGCTTCGCGACCTGCGTCCAACTCGCGCCAACCTTGCGAAAGACATAGGCGGCGCCTTGATCGGCGCTGCTCGTTCCACTTGCGGCGGGAGCACCGACGACAACGAGGCTGCCATCGAGCGAGACTCCGCTGCCGAAGCCATCGCTTGCAGCGGCGTCGCCCGCACTCAGCGTCGCAACGATCGCCCAGGTGTTTCCTGAGCCGCGTTCGAAGAGGGTGACCGCGCCCGCGCCCGACTGCGCGCTCGGCGCACCGAAGGCAGCGAGGCCGCTGTCAGAGGCCACCGCAGAGCCGAACAACTGGCTTGAGGCGGTCGAGGTTGGTAAGAGGAGAAGGCGCTCGTTGCGCGTTACGGTTTCTTGTCGCGCAAACACCGGGGCTGCGACAAGAAGAGACAGGACAACTGCACGACTCAAGTGATTCTGGTTGTTCATGGGGGCTCCTTCAGAGCGAGTTCAGGCCACGTGACCAAGAACTCCGTCGGGGCAAAGGAGCATCGAGGTCGACTCTGGATACCACCATGCTCGAAAAAAAACGACGCGCCGCATGTTCATGGGGCGCGTCGTGTAAATCGTGCGATTGACTGCAGTTATGCGTTCCAGTCTCCGGAGGAATCGGTCAGGGATTGGCGATGCGCCAGTCCAGCGTCGCGCTGCGAACAAAGGCCCCTGAGCGCTTCACGAGGCCGTTCATCAGCCACGCGTTCACATCGCCCGAGGCATTGTTGCGCCAAACCAGATCCGACATGCTGTCGCCGTCGAGGTCGACCAGCGCGGCCATCGTGTAGCCAAGCCCAACCGAGCTCGTAATCGTCGCTCCCGAAAGCTTCGTGAGGCCATCCATGAGCCAGCCGTTGAGCTGCCCCGTCGTGGTGTTGCGCCAGAGCAGATCCGCCTTGCCATCGCCGTTCATGTCTGCCATCCCCGATGGCGCCCAGTCACTGAACACGGGGCCAGCGCCCGTGACATCGGCCTGCGTTTGGATGGTCAGTCCATTCATGAGCCAGCCGCTCACCACATTGGTCGTGTTGCGCCAGAGGAGATCGGCATCACCATCAGCGTCAAGGTCGGCAGAGCCGAGGTAGGTCAGTCCCGTCGTCGGCCCAATCTCACCGCTGTCGAGTTTGATCAGCCCATGCATGAGCCAGCCGAAGACCTTGCCCGTCGTGGCGCTCTTCCAGAGGATGTCGTCGTTGCCATCGCCATCGAGGTCAACCACGCCAAGCATGCGGTATTCGGAGGGGACGACGCCCGTGATGTCGCCGCTCTCGGCGACGGCCGTTCCCGTGAGCAGCAGGGCGCGCACGGCACCAGTCGTGAGATTGCGCATCACGATGTCCGAGCGACCATCACCGTCGAGATCGCCGATTCCACCAAAGTCGTAGCCCGCGGTCAGTCCTTCAGCGAGGTAGCCACCCGCGGTGCGCGTCAGGCCATCCATGAACCACACGGCAAACTGCCGCGAGCCGGGATTGATCCACACGATGTCGCCCTTGCGGTCGCCATCAAGGTCGCCAATCGGCGCGAGTTGGCAAGTGTCAGGAATGCCGTCGCCGTTGATGTCCGCGATGTCGCCGTCGGCGAGTTCGCAGGAGTCAGGAATCTCGTTGCCGTTGCAGTCGGCCGAGTCGTCGTAGTACTGGAAGGTCACCTTCGCGGCCGAAGTTGGGCACTCCACACTCGAGACCAGCGTGCTGGCGGTGAGTTCAAAGGTCGCGCTGCCGTTGTCGAGCATCGCGTTGAAGAGCGCCGAGGGGATGAACATCGTCGACTTCTGGAAACTCGCGGGGCAGTTCACGCCGCCTTGCAGGAAGACATAGTCGATCACCTGACCATTGAAGGTCAGCGTGAGATACTCGCCGGGCGAACCGATGTCGGCCTTGACCTCGACTTCGACCGTGACATCACCGACGGCGTCGGGGAGATCCGTGCCCGTCACGGTCACGGTGCTCGCGGACGAGAACGGCGCAACCGTCGAGCTCTCCTCGATGACGGTGCCCACTTCGCAGGTGTCGATGCGATTGTCAGAGTTGCAGTCGAGTGCGGGATCGACCGCGATCTGCACGGTGTCGGGTTCATCGTTGCGATCGCAGTCGAGCGCGAACATCTGACCCGCGAAATTCAGGCCGATTTGGAAGTCCGCAAAGAGCGACGCGGCTGGCGTAGCTGGCGGAGTATCAAGGTCATTCGAAGTGTTGCCCCACAGGACGGTCTCACCATCGGAACGACGCGCGCCGAGCGTGTAGCCATGCGCGCGCAGCGAGGAATAGACCTCGGCACCCGCGAGCGGCGGGACAACCTGCTGCAAGAGCGAGTTGTCACCGACAACTTGCACGGTGCCATCGGACATCAGGAACGCCGTGGTGTTCCAGCCGCACTTGATGTTGATCACGAACTCCGCGCCCACGGGAGTCGGCTGCGTGAGCTCGCCCTCGGTGTTGTCGCCCCACAGAAACACCGTCGAGTCGCCCCGCAGTGCTGCGGCATGGTCAAGCCCGCCCGCGAAGTCTTCCGCGCGCCCACCGAGAACGGGGATCGTGGTCTGGCCCGCGGCGTTGTCACCCCACGCCAAGAGATCACCGTTGATGTCGCGCGCGATCGTGAAGTTCGCGCCGCAAGTGACAGCGTCGTAGGGCAGGATGTGGACAGGCACATCACACTGACCAAAGGTGTTCGAGCCAACGCAGACGATGACGCCGCCACTGCGCACGAGCGCCGTGTGGTCTGAACCCGCTGCAACCGAGAGGTAGCGCAACGCTCCTGCGAGCGGCGGCACCGTCGCTTGGCCTGAGGTGTTCAGGCCCCAACCGCGCACCGTGAGGCCTGGTGCGACAATCGCCACGCCATGGTTGTCGCCGAGCGCAAACGCGCTGAAGAACTCGGTGTAGGCCGGATCGAGTCCGTCCTCTGCGCTCGAGGTGCTGAGGCCCCAACCGAGGATCGGCGAAATGTTGTCGGCCGAGGCCGAGGCTGATGCAGCGCCAGCCAGAAGTGCGGCCAAGGCCACACGCACCGAGGCGGGCTGGTTCGGGCGGAGATTCGGTTGATTCGTCATGTTGATTTCCAGTGCCGTGCGCGAGTGCGCAGGGTTTCTGTATCGGCCCGACCCCGAGGTTTGCCACACCCGGACAGGGGGTGGACGCTGATTTCGCGCGGTCGGTTCAGATTGGGGTCCGCAGCCGTAGCGAATCGGCAAAAACAAAGCCGCCCTTCGTCGCGGAGACGAAGGGCGGCATGGGTCTAGAAGAGTCTGTTGAGGTCGGTCAGCGGATGTTGGTCCAGGAGGTCGCTGCGGAGCGGATGAACCCGCCCGAGTCCTTGAGGAGGCCGTTCATCAGCCAGCCGTTGACATCACCGTTGGCATTGTTGCGCCAGAGGAGGTCACGCTTGCCGTCTCCGTTGAGATCGGGGGTCGCGATGATCTTCCAGCCTGCGCCGACGGTCGTCGAGATGTAGCCGCCGGTGCGACGGTTCAGGCCGTCCATCAGCCAGCCCGAGACGAGTCCGAGTGCTTCATGGTGCCAGACCACATCGGCGCGGCCGTCTGCGTCGAGATCTCCGACGCCAGCGACCTTCCAGCCGTTGCCTGGAGCGCAGGCGTTGCCGATGGGGCTCTGCGTAGCGATCGCCAAACCGTCCATCTGCCAGCCGTAGACCGCGGTGCCCGCGCCCTGCCAGAGGAGGTCGTCCTTACCGTCGGCGTTGAAGTCGCCGACGCCGAGGAACTTGAGTCCGCTCGACGCTCCGATGGAGCCGCCCGCGAGCTTGACCAGTCCGTCCATGAGCCAACCGCGGACTTCGCCCGTGGAGCTGTTGCGGAGGATGCAGTCGGCGCGACGATCACCATTGAGGTCGCCGAGCGCGATGATGTCCCATGCTGCCTCGACATTGCCAGAGATGTAACCCTGCTGCGCAACGCTGAGATTGTTCATGACCCACGCCACGAAGCGGCCGGTGGACGCTTCGCGCCAGACGAGGTCCGAGCGGCGATCGGCATTGAGG
Organism: Planctomycetaceae bacterium; assembly: GCA_947490615.1. Taxonomy (GTDB): domain Bacteria; phylum Planctomycetota; class Phycisphaerae; order Phycisphaerales; family SM1A02; genus QWPT01. The sequence goes on from CANLHK010000015.1 coordinate 41,040, forward strand.
TCGCCGGTTCCGCGCGGAGAAAGTCCACTCGGATCGAGCGAGGTGTAGCCGCCCGCGACGCGGACGAGTCCGTCCATCGTCCACAGGGTCGACTTCGCGGCGCCAGAGTTGAACCACGCCACATCCGACTTGCCGTCGAGGTTGAAGTCGTCGCGCACGAACGAGGCAGCCGCTGCCTGCGGCGCGTCGTACTGCACATGGTCGATGTTGATTGGGATGATCGAGGAGATGGCGATCGTGTCGACGCCGATGGCGTTCTCGAGACCGATGAACACATCATCGGTGGTGACATTCGCCTCGCTGTAGATGTCGAAGACCATCGCTTCGGTCGTCGAATCCGAGTAGTACACGGTGACGGTCACCGGAGCAGGAACGCCCATTCCAGAGGAGTCCGTCACGACGAAACCGACGCGCGTTGGTGCGCCGCCGAGGTCCGCCGCCGAGAAGGAAACTGACACGAAGCCTGGATTGAACGGGTCCAAGGTGCCGAGCATCAAGCTCTTGCCCTGGGCGCCGTTTCCGTCCACCGACGCATCATCAGCATCGACAGAGTTTCCAGCAACGACGGCGGTCGGACCCGTGAGCGTCATGCCGATGGGCGTGAGGCCTTCGAAGTCATCGACCAGCAGCGTGGCGTTGGGGAAGGTGCTATCCGGCAGAGCGCCGTAGCCAATCACTTCAGTCCAAATGGCCCCGCCGGCGCCGCCAGCGAGGGCGGCAGATGCCGCGAGTGAGCACGCAAGGCCTGCAGCAGCAAGGCCGGCGTGACGAACAGCGTTCGCACTGAGATTCCAAGTTTTCATCTGTGTACTCCTCTTCCAAGACCCGGATTTCAAGCCTGCACTCCCTCCGCGGAGAACAGGCCACGACAGTCCGTTGCTGTTGGCGACGCTGTTGGCGTGCGCGCTGAGCAACGCGAAGTCTTCCTTGACCTCGACACAGGAGTTCCCTCTGTCGTGATGCTAAGCGAAGCCGTTGTGGCTCGCTCGGAAGATCTCGCAATTCGAGTGTGGCACCGATGATGCGACTGTCCATCCTGCGGGGGCGAATTGCAGTATCTGGGGTGTTCGGACAGTCGGACTAAACCCTACAGATCCACCTTCGGTCAGCCGACTTCGCCCACAGCATGCAGTCCAAGATCGCGCATCTTCCGATAAAGCGTGGTGCGGTTGATGCCGAGACTCGCCGCGGCGCGCGATCGGTTCCAGCCGTGCTGAGCGAGCGCCGCCAAGAGCGCCGCGCGCTCTGGATCGCGCATTGCGTCCGAGAGCGTCTTCACAGACTTGTCGTCTGGAGTGAGCGGCGCTCGCGAGATCGGAATCGGCGCCGCATCGTCGGTGCGGGTTGGGGCGTTGGCGGTCACGCTTGGGGTTCCCGTCGCAGTCCGCTTCTCCGCCGACACGACGCGCTCAGGAAGATGGCGTGCATCGATGTAGGCATCGTCACACACGATTGTCGCGCGTTCTATGGCGTTCTCGAGTTCGCGCACATTGCCGGGCCACGGGTAGCGACGCATCGCGGCGATCGCAGCGTGGGTGAAGCCAAGGATGGTGCGCCCGAGTTCAGCGGTTTTTTCCGCTAGAAAGTGGCTCGCCAAGGCCATGGTGTCGTCAGGACGCTCACGCAACGGCGGCAACTCGATGGGCAGAACATGCACGCGATAGAAGAGGTCTTGACGAAATCGACCCTCTTCGACCAACCGCTCGAGCGGCTGGTTCGACGCGACAATCACGCGCACATCGACTTCAATCGTCGCGTCGCTGCCGACAGCTTCGAACTTGCGCTCTTGAAGAACTCGCAGCAATTTGAGCTGCATCGTGGGCGAGGCCGAGTTGATCTCGTCGAGGAAGAGCGTGCCGCCATCCGCCGCGAGAAAGCGGCCCTTCTTGTCGGCGATGGCGCCCGTAAACGCGCCCTTGATATGTCCAAAGAGCTCGCTCTCCAATAGTGTTTCAGGGATCGAGCCGCACGCGAGTTCGACAAAAGGCATCGACGCTCGTGGTCCTGCGCGGTGAATCGCGCGCGCCAAGAGGCTCTTGCCCGTTCCCGACTCTCCGTGAATGAGCACGGTTGAGCGCACGCGGCTCGCTGCGCGCGCCAACTCCAAGGCTCGCGCCAGCATCGGGTCGCTGCCGACCATCGCGTCGAGTCCGCCACCAGGGGCGTGAGCGGCATGTGGAGTTGCGCTTGCTTCGAGTACGGCGCGGTTGGTCGCGCGCGCGACGGCTTGCGCGAGTTCGGTGCCGCCAAAGGGTTTCATGAGCACATCCGCCGCGCCCGCGCGGATCCATTCGATGGCTCGAGAGGCTGTAATGTCGGTACCGCTGGCGATCACGCTCGCGCGTGGAGTGGCGGCGCGGACTGACCTGAGGAGGTCACTGAAATCGCGGTCGCGTCCACCAAGATCGGCCACGAGGACCCCGCCGTCAGCGCTTCGCAGCGCCACCATCGCCTCGGAGACCGTGGCGACGATCTCGCAGGGGTAGCCCAACGCGCCAAGCGAGCTGCGAACGGCTGCCGCGGCATACGGATCGGGATCCAACACGAAAACGCGCACCGACTCGTCGGCCGCGGGGGTGTTGGCGTGGGGAAACCGTTCGCTGGCCAAAGGTGGGACTCCCAAGTTCTGCCGCTTCCATCGGTTCGACACGGTGGCCTAGCAAGTGCTGACTGCGCTGTGCAGCGTAGAAATGGTTATGAAGACGGACGCAGGCCACCCAACCCGCACAGTCTGCCGAGACGGAGCTTCACAAGGTCGCAGAGAGTTGCACGAATTCACGCGGAGTAGCCGTCATACTCCCGCGCGTGCGCCGTTGGGCGCGTCCCGTTCCGACCGAGCGGTGCCACGCTGGGTGCGAAGCGCAGCCAGCAGTTCGACAAGGTGCTTGGATGCGCAGCGAACGCCGCGACGCAAGAGCACCGCCAGTGCGCGATCAGGAATCCGATCATGTTGACTCACTACACCGCCGTCACTCTCCGCTCCGCACTGCTGGCAGCTGCAACGCTGCTTGCGAGCGAGTCGATCGTTCTCGCTCAAGCCGAGCCGCCAGCGGGGCAACAAGAGGGTGGTCAGCAGCGCGGCGGTGGCCAGCGTGGTGGTGGTCAACGCGGCGGTGGCGGTGGTGCGGGCGGTGCGATGGGCCGCATGTTCGGCGGCGGCGGCGGTCAGCGCGGAGGCATGGGAGGCATGGGCCGCGGCATGCAGGATCTTCGCGAAGTGCTCGAAGCAGACTTCCAGCGCCGCGATGTTCCGATCTTCGTGCGCCAACTGAGCCTCACCGAAGACCAGAGCGTCGTCCTTGAGAACCTCTTCGTCGATTATGAATCGACCTACCAGCCCGAGAGCGAAGCGATCACCGCATCGATGACCGAGATCGGTCGCAACATGATGCAGTCCTTCATGACTCCCGAGCGTCAGACGCAGATGCGCGACACCTGGGACAAGATGCAGAAGGAGATGGAGGCCGCCGAGGCCGCCAATGGCGCGATGGACGAGGACGCGCGTCGCGCGTTCTTCCGCGAGCGCATGCAGAAGGCCACCGAAGCGTTTGCCCAGCAGACCAAGGACTCGGGTCTCGACGCTGAGGTGAAGGCCGCGATGGGCGCGCTCCTTGAGAAGATCGAGGCGTGGACCACGCGAAAGGCGCTGCTGCGCACCAATTTCACCGAAGGACTCAAGGCGGTCCTCGACGACGACCAACTCACCCAATGGCCTGCCTTCGAGCGTTTCCTCGTGCGCGAGAAGACGCTGCCGCGCGGACGAATCTCGGGCGAGAACGTGAACCTCTTCTTCGTCGTCGACGAGCTCCGCATGCCGCCCGCGGAGTTCGCCAAGGTCGAGCCGATCTTCAACGACTACGAGACTCGTCTTGATTCCGCGCTGCGCGCGCGCAACACTTATCTCGAAGAGTCGATGCCGCGCGTCTTCAAGGCGATGCAGAGCGCGGATCCAAGCGACGCCACGCGTATCTTCAAGCGTCAGGTCGAACTGCGTGCGAGTGTGCGCGATGTGAACGAAGAGTTCCGCAAGACGATGATCGCCGCACTCGGCGAGTCGACTTGGGCGAAGTCCCTCGATGCCGCGATCCACGAGAGCGGTTGGGATCGCATCTTCCGTCCGACGGGAACCGCGAGCATGTTCGAAGCCGCTCTCAAGATCGAGGGGCTCGATCCCGCGGTCTTGCAGGCGGTGACCGATCTCTACACTTCGTATCGAGTCGAGCTCACGCCTGTCAACGAGCGCCTGAAGAACCTCTCGCGCACCGAGGAGCCTGAGCAGATCGTGCGTGAAGGCGAGCGCTTCGTCTCCATGATCAGCCAAGGCATCGCTGGCATGGCCCGCAACATGGGTGGAGGCGCCGACCAGCAGCGCGAAGACCCGATGCGCAAGGCATTCGACGAGCGCTCCGAGCTTGGCACGCGCTACGAGGAGCGCCTCAAGGCACTCTTGACCCCCGAGCAATTCGAGAAGTTGCCGCGCGGCCGTGGTGGTCGAGGCAACGGTGGCAACGGCGGGCAACGCGGTCAGGGCGGTCAGGGTGGGAACTTTGATCCCCAAGCCCTGATCGATCGTCTGCCCGAAGAGCAGCGCAAGCAATTCCTCGATGCGGTCGACAAGAACAAGAACGGCACCATCGACGAGGACGAGCGTGACGGCGTGCGTGAGTACATGCGTCAGCAGTTCGGTGGCATGCGCGGTGGACAAGGTGGTGGACAGGGCGGGCGTCAAGGTGGTCGCGGCGGCGCCGCGGGCAACGAAGTCTGAGCCCTCCAACTCCATGAATCGACTCACGGCGCGCGCGGATTCCGCGCGCGCCGTTGTTTTTGCAGCCCGTTATCCTGCAGCCAATGAACGCAGCAATGCAGGACGCGCGCCTTCAGCATCTCGCGAGCCTCGCCGCCACGCGCGCGGGTGTCGCGCCTCCGAGTGAGCAAACGCTGGTCGCCACGCTTGACGCGCTGCGGCTGCTGGTCTTTCCTCAATTGCGTGGCGATCGGATCTCTGGTGATGCCGCTGCGCGGCAGGTGGCGGAAGGATTCTCTGTCCTCATTGGCCAGGCGTTCGCGGCGTGCGGTCAAGCCGACGATGGGCAGGCGGCCGACGCGTTCTTCTCGAGGATTCAAGGCATTTCCGCGCGCTTGGGTGCCGACATCAAGTCCGCGTACGACGGCGATCCCGCGGCGCGCAACGAGCTTGAGGTCGTGGTGTGCTATCCAGGCATTCGCGCCCTCGCGGTGCATCGCTTCGCTCACGAACTCGACGCGCTGGGAGTTCCACTCCTGCCGCGAATGATGTCGGAACACGCGCACCGCGAGACGGGCATCGACATTCATCCACGCGCGACCATCGGCGACGCGCTCTTCATCGATCACGGGACCGGCGTCGTCGTTGGTGAGACCGCCACCATTGGCAACCGCTGTCGTCTCTACCAAGGTGTGACGCTCGGCGCACGCAGTTTCGACCGTGAGCCCGATGGCGCGATGCGCCGCGGCTACAAGCGTCATCCAACGCTTGAGGATGATGTCGTGGTGTACGCCGCGGCGACGATTCTTGGCGGCGACACCGTGATCGGAAAAGGTTCGGTCGTCGCGGGCGGAGTCTTCCTCACCAAGAGCGTGCCGCCTGGACATGTCGTCACCGGAACCAAGGTCGAACTGCGCATGATTTCCATGGGTGGGACGATCTAGCGTGGCATGGGCGCGCGACCGCTTGGTGCTCTCGATCGGCGTCTTCGGCTTCGCGAGTGGGCTTCCCAATGTGCTGTTGAACGACACACTCTCGGCGTGGCTGTCGAGCGTTGGATTCAAGCCTGGGCAGATCGGTCTGCTCGCGCTGCTCACGCTGCCCTACGGGCTCAAACTGCTTTGGGCACCGTTGCTGGACATCTATCCCGCGCCGTTTTTTCGACGGCTCGGACTTCGCCGAAGTTGGATCGCATTCTTTTGCACGCTGCTCTTTCTTGGATTCCTCGTGCTCGCGTGGGCAGGACCGAGTTCGGCGGCTGCTTCGACGGCGGCCGTGGCCATCGTCGGACTCGTGATCGCGGTGCTTTCCGCGTCGCTCGACGCCTCAGTCGACGCGCATCGCACCGACAGCGCCGTCGGAGAAGAGGGTCCTGCGGCGAGCGCGTTTGTGCTGGGATATCGCGTCGCCTTCGTGGTCATTGGCGCCGCATTACTCATGCTGCACTCCAAGATCGCGCTGATGTTCGGACCCGAGGGCGACCCCGCCGCGAAGGCACTCGCTTGGCGCGTGGCAATCGCGGGCGGCGGGGGCGCGATGCTCTTCGGCGTGGCGGCAGCGTTCCTCGCGCCAGCGCAGCCGACGCGCGTTTCCACGGAGTCGTTGCAGACCTCGCTGGTGGCTCCGTTTTGGAGTTTCGAACGGCGCATGGGATCCCGACTGCTGGTGGTCCTGTTCGTAGCGCTGTTCTTTCGGCTTCCCGATCTCTTAGGCAATCGCATGACGATGCCGTTCCTGCTGCAAGAGCTCTCGTTTGATCTCGCGGAGGTCGGCGCGATCCGCCAGGGACTCGGATTTGCCATGACGATCGTGGGCGCGCTCGTCGGAGGAGTGTGCGTGAAGCGGTGGGGTTTGTTCCGCGCGCTCATCGTGTTCGGCGTGCTGCAAGTGGCTTCCAACGCGGGCTACCTCGTACTTGTCCTCACTGGGAAATCGCTGCCCGCGTTCGCGGCGGTGGTGCTCATCGAGAATCTCTGCAACGGACTCGTGAGCGCTGCCTTTGTCGCGTACTTCATGACGCTGTGTGAGCCGAAGTTTGCCGCGGCGCAGTACGCGATTCTCTCGGGGCTCATGTACCTCGCGAGTGCCATCGTCGGTGCGGCGAGCGGTGAGCTCGTCGAGCAACTTGGATACGCGGGGTTCTTTATCTTTTCCATCATTGTGGGTCTGCCGCCACTCCTCGCGCTTCCGTGGGCGATGCCGGAATCTCGCCCTGAATCGCCGGCCTGAGCGGAGGTGGTCGACGGCTCTATACTCGGCGCTTCGCCAGTACAGGACCCGCGACCATGACCAACAACGACCGCTACGGAGCGCGCACCGCGCTCGAAACCGCCTACGGAACCAAGCACTATTACCGCCTCGACGCGCTGTCGAAGTTCGGTGACTTCCGCACGCTGCCGATTTCGATCCGCGTGCTTCTCGAGAGCTGCCTGCGCAACTACGACGACTACATCGTGACCGAGGAGCACCTCAAGGCGCTCATGAGTTACGACGCGCGGAAGGTCGGCGAGCACGAGATTCCCTTCATGCCTGGTCGCGTGGTGTTGCAGGACTTCACGGGAGTTCCCTGCGTGGTGGATCTCGCCGCGATGCGTGCAGCGATGAAGCGGCTCGGCGGCGATCCAAGCAAGGTGAATCCGTTGGTTCCCTGCGATCTCGTGATCGATCACTCGGTGCAGGTGGATGCCTTCGCCTCGGGCATCGCGCTCACAGTCAATGGCGAGAAGGAATTCGAGCGCAACATGGAGCGCTACGAGTTCCTCAAGTGGGGACAGGGCGCGTTCTCGAACTTCTCAGTGGTTCCGCCCGCGACGGGCATTGTGCACCAAGTCAATCTCGAGTACCTCGCCAAAGTCGTGTGGGAGAAGGATGGCGTGCTCTATCCCGACTCACTCGTGGGCACCGATTCGCACACCACCATGATCAACGGTCTCGGCGTCGTCGGCTGGGGTGTCGGAGGTATCGAGGCCGAAGCGGTGATGCTCGGACAGCCTGTTTACATGCTGATTCCTGAGGTTGTCGGGGTGCGGCTCGTGGGGGCGCTCCCTGAAGGCGTCACTGCCACCGACCTCGTGTTGCGCGCGACCGAGCTCCTTCGCAAGCACGGTGTCGTGAACAAGTTTGTCGAGTTCTTCGGCCCAGGTCTCGCCGCGATGCCGTTGGCCAATCGCGCGACGATCGCCAACATGGCGCCTGAATACGGTGCGACGATTGGCTTCTTCCCCGTCGACGAGCAGACGCTCGCGTACCTCCGACTTTCGGGGCGTCCCGAGGGTTTGGTCAAGACCGTCGAGGCCTACACGAAAGCCAACGGCTTCTGGCGCGAAGACGATTCCCGCGTCGTCTACTCCAGCGAATTGACGCTCGATCTCTCCACGATCGAGCCCGCGTTGGCGGGTCCTGCTCGACCGCAGGATCGCGTGCCGCTCTCGGGCATGCAGGCAGGATGGCGCCGCGATCTCGGCGCGCTCTACAACAAGGGCGCATCGGCGGCGACTCCCAATGCCACCACGATGACTGCGGCGGCTGGCGTGAGCTTGCGCGATCCAGACGGCCACGAGTACCAACTGAAGCATGGCTCGGTGGTCATCGCAGCGCTCACGAGCTGCACCAACACTTCGAATCCCAGCGTCATGATCGCGGCAGGTTTGGTGGCCCGAAAGGCCGCAGCACTCGGGCTCACCCGAAAGCCGTGGGTGAAGACTTCGCTCGCTCCTGGTTCCAAGGTGGTCACGGAGTATCTCAACGCGGCGGGACTCACGCCCGCACTCGATGCCTTGGGCTTCCAGACTGTGGGCTATGGATGCACGACCTGCATCGGAAACTCTGGACCGCTTCCAGAACATATCGCTGCGGCAATCAAGGAAGGCGATCTCGCGGTGGCGAGCGTCCTGTCGGGGAATCGCAACTTCGAAGCGCGCGTGCACCAGGATGTCAAGGCGAACTACCTCGCTTCACCTCCACTTTGCGTCGCCTACGCCATTGCGGGAACAGTCGACATTGATTTGCAGCGCGACGCACTGGCTACGACGAAAGACGGAAAGCCCGTGTTTCTCAGGGATATCTGGCCGACGGCCGCCGAGGTTGAGGACGCGGTCCATCGTTTCGTGACCCGCGCGCAGTTCGAGAAGGAGTACGCCGATGTCTTCAAGGGATCTTCCGCCTGGCAGGAGATCGCCGTCGGCGGCGGCGAGATGTACGGTTGGAACGCGAAGTCGACGTACATCCAGGAGCCACCGTTTTTCGTCGACATGAGCAAGGAGGCGGGAACGATCAACTCGGTGTCGGGAGCACGCTGTTTGGCGAAGCTCGGCGACTCCGTGACCACGGATCACATCTCGCCCGCGGGCGACATCAAGAAGGATGGGCCGGCAGGGAAGTTCCTCATCGAGCAGGGCGTGCAGCCTGCGATGTTCAACAGCTATGGATCGAGGCGCGGCAACGATCGCGTCATGACCCGCGGAACCTTCGCCAACACGCGCATCAAGAATGAGCTGGCGCCGGGGACTACCGGCGGGCTGACCACCGATTTCACCGATGGCACCGTGAAGTCGATCTACGACGCGAGCATGAGTTACAAGGCGAAGGGCATTCCGCTGGTGGTTCTCGCAGGAAAGGACTACGGAATGGGGTCGTCACGCGATTGGGCTGCGAAGGGGACATTTCTTCTTGGAGTTCGCGTCGTCATCGCGGAGAGTTTCGAGCGCATCCATCGCTCGAACCTCGTTGGAATGGGTGTCATGCCGTTGACCTTCGAGGTTGGGCAAACGCGCAATACTCTTGGTCTCAAGGGTGACGAGACATTTGGCGTCCACATCCCGACGAATCTGACGGCGCGCCAGCAAATCCGCGTGGTTGCGCAGCGAGCCGACGGCACGACCGTGGAGTTCAACACGCTGTGCCGCGTCGATACTCCAGTCGAGGTGGAGTACTACCGCAACGGCGGCATTCTGAACACGGTGTTGCGAAAGATGATGAAGTAGCCCGTGGGAGGCGGCGTTCGAAGCTCGAACCAGTCCGCGACGCATTGATGCCGCGAGACGTGAGTGTGGGAATTAGGCGGCTGTTCCCTCGAAGCGGAGCATGCGCAGTACTGTCGTTGGGTGAGCACAAGGAGGAAAAGATGCAAAATCACCCAACGCCTGCGAGCGGCAGCGGAGAGTCGCGGGGTCTGGCGAAGGCCATGCGCCAAGTCCAACAGCTCGCGCGAGCAGCGCGCACCCAAACACGCCAACGCCGTCACGCGTCTTCACTGCGGTGGCTCGAAGATTCGGTCTTTGGCTATCGCATGCCGTGCCCATTCGCGCTCATTGAGGCTGCGGACTGGTCTCGTGACTCCCTCGACGCATTCTGTTGTCGCTGCGGCGCAACGCGCAGCCCCTTTGAATCGTGCGATGGAGGATGCGGCGAGTGCAGAGGCTCAAAAATGTCGGTCGGTCGGCTCACCCACCACGGGACAATTCGACTCGGTCGCTATGCGCCGCCGCTCTCACAATGGGTGCCAGCCGTCAAGCAACGCCTCTGGAAATCGATGGGAATCACGCTCGGACGCGAACTTGGCGAGCAGGTCGCAGAGGCAGTTGCGGCGGAGCGGATCCCACCACCGGAAGTGGTGGTGTCGATTCCAATTCACTGGACGCGACGGCTCCTTCGAGGCATCGATCACTCGGCGATGCTCGCCGAGGAGATTGCGCGCATCGTCGGCGTTTCGCGCAGCACACCATTGAAAGCGACGATCGCGCTGCGGCAAACGGGCTCGTCGCGTGATGCGCGTGTGGGAAACTCCGACCGCTTCCTTCCGACGCGGGCCGCCGCAGAAATCAGCGGCAAGCACGTCCTGCTCGTAGACGATGTGCGCACGACAGGAAGTACATCGCGCGCTGCCGCGCGAGCGCTGCTGGCCTGCGGGGCTCGATCGATGACCTTGGCCGTCTGCGCCGTCGTCGATCCGCCGCGCCGGAACTCGATCCACGCCTCCGAGCCGCTCCGAAATGTGGGTAAGTTCTGAACCAGATCGCATATCGTCCGAGAATTTGGTATGACTACGCTATCTGTGCGCGGTTTGCCGACCCATCGGCTCTAATAACCGACTTCCTCGGACTCGTGTCAGGCTGGTTGGCAGGTTCTCGGGCGCGTGGCGGAACGCTCCTGAAAACCAAGCAGAATCACCGACGCGGAGCCGTCCGAGGGGGTTGACACCGCTTTGGCTTTCGCTAAGATCCCCGACCCGTGACTGATTTGGTCGCGGGTCACGGCGCGAGCCGTGCCTTTCTTTGACAAGTCAGCAGTTGGAATGCCGCGAGGATGTTTCGCGCAGGATGTTGGTCACGGCCAGCATCCCAAGCGCAATTCCCCGCCACTAAGTGGCGGTCGATGAACATCCTTCGTGATGCCAAAGACAATGATCAATTCCAAGATCTCTGTCAGATGAGACGCGACGCAAGTTGTGTTCTCACTGGTAGTGATGTTCATCAAAGACGGTGGATTTGCCGTCCACCACTCTCAGTATGGAACTGAGAGACGACCGGCCGACACGCCCACAGGGTCGTGTCGGTTTGGCCGGGCAAACCTTCAACGGTACGCAGCGCAAGCTGCTATAAACTTATTGAAGAGTTTGATCCTGGCTCAGATTGAACGCTGGCGGCATGGCTAAAACATGCAAGTCGAACGCGTGTAGCAATACACGAGTGGCGAAAGGGCGAGGAATAGATTCCTACGTACCCCGGAGTCAGGGATAACCATCGGAA
>CANLHK010000016.1 GCA_947490615.1 Planctomycetaceae bacterium
GTACGCGTTGGTGAGCGTCACGGAGTGGACGGGTTGTTCCTGTCCGTAGCAGCCGTAACTGTCCGAACCCATGATGCAGCCCATCTGGAAAATGCCTGGCGGAACCAGCAGCATTTCGATGCCCGTTCCATTGTCGCGCACCCGCCACGGATAGCCCGTTGCGATGATCGCGCTGCGCAGTGATGCGCTCGTCACCACCGTCGGGTCGGGGAAGTAGGTCAGCACCGTCGCCCACGACGGCACATTGCAATGCCCCCCCGCATACGGCGTCGGACCCCAGTTCGACAGCAGGATCGCGAGATCCGCGCCTGCGACGAGCCCATCGCCCGACAAGTCCGCGAGCGGATCGTTCGAACCCCAAATGCTCAAGAGGTAAGCGAGATCCTTGCCTCCGACATCGCCACTGAGTCCGAAGTCGCCCAACCGATACTCGCAGGAGTCGGGCGTGCAATTGGCGTTGTCGTCGACGACGCCCTGCAGGAACACATCGCACCGATCCAAGACACCGTTGCCGTCGCAGTCGTGGTCAAGCCCACTCGCGATGTCGCAGGTGTCAGGGATGCCGTTGGTGTTGCAGTCAGGCACTGTGCCCTGCGCGAGCTCGTAGTCGTCGGGCAGACCGTTGCCGTTGCAGTCTTCACAACTGTCGGGCGTGCCGTCGCTGTCAATGTCGTTCGAGTAGCCCGTGGCGATATCGCAGGAATCGGGAATCGCGTTGGCGTTGCAATCGGCAGCCGCGCCATTGGACAGATCGCAGGAGTCGGGCACTCCGTTGGCGTTGCAATCGTTTGCCGTACCCGTGGCGATGTCGCACGAATCAAAGGTGCCGTTGTTGTTGCAATCGGGCGCGCCGTTGGCGATGTCGCAGCTATCAGGAATCTGGTTGAGATCGCAGTCGGCGCTGCTGCCCGTGGCGATGTCGTAGGTGTCGGGCAGGCCGTTCCCGTTACAGTCAGGCTGGCAGGAGTCAGGCACGCCGTTCTGGTCGGCGTCGGTCGAGGTTCCCGCAGCGATGTCGCACGAATCAGGAATGCCGTTCGCGTTGCAATCCTGCGCGGAACCTGTGGCGATGTCGCAGGAATCGATCGTGCCGTTGTCGTTGCAATCAGGCGACACCGTGAGGGTCGCCGTCACTTCACTCGACGCGCTTGCACACTGCGCGGCACTCACCAGTGCGTTGCCAACAATCGTGACCGTCATGTTTCCGCCCGCGCTCGCCGCCACCAGCGTGTTCCACTGCTTGGGTTGAATGACGAACACCGCGGAGTCGGGCGTCGCTGGGCAATCACTCGCGCCCGTCTGAAAGAGCGTCGTCGTGATCGTGGTGCCCGCAAGTTGCAGGGTCGCGTACTCCGTCAGGAGATTGAAGTCGCCCACGGCGCGCACCGTGATGACCACAGGCCAGAGGCTTTGCTCGACCGCACTCAGCGTGCCCGAGGTCGTCACGCCGGAACCAATCGCGCCCATGTTGCCCGTCGTGCGAGTGACGGAAGTCTCACAGGCGTCACCAACGCCGTCGCCGTCACAATCCGATTGCGTGGGGTTGGCGACCAACGGACAGTTGTCCGAGCCGTCAGGGAAACCGTCGCCGTCGGCGTCCTGCGCCCATGCAGAGCCCGTCAAGACCATCGACAGGGAGAGCGCGAACCCGAACACCGACAGAGCCAATCGCTTCGTCATGGGACACATCCATTCTCAGGAACCAAGTTGTCGCCCGCAGAGCGCAGGCAGTGGAAAGGCTACCAAGGCGACGCGTGGGAACCCAGCGGATAGGTGCGGGGTAAACTCCTGGGAAATCGGCAGCTGCGAGGGGATTCCCTTTGAACTGTTGTATTCTCTAAGCCTACAACATGCGAGGGCCCCCGCTCACCGCCATCCAACTCCGCCGCGCGCTAACCGCGCTGGCTGCACGACTTCCGCAGGAGACCTCTGCCGAGATGACGCTGATCGGCGGTGGTGCGGGGATGCTGTCGGGGCTGCTGCCTGAAGGGCGGCACACCGTCGATGTGGATGTCATGGAGGTCACTCCGCCAGAGATCTTCGACCTCTGCTGCTACCACGCGCCGAGCATCGCCGAAGAGTGCGCGATCAGTCCGCAGTGGTTTGATGCGACACCGCACACGATCCGACACACGATGCTCGACGGCTGGCGCGAGCGGACGGTGCCCGTTGGGCAGTTCGGGCCGCTCGCGGTGCGAGCAGTCGCGCGGATCGACCTCATTTCGCTGAAGCTCATCGCGGGCCGCGAGCGAGACCTCACCGATCTCGCCTCGCTCTGTGTCACCGCGCAAGAGGCGCGCTTCGTCGCCGAGTCACTTCCGCAGATTCTCGCACGCGGCGTGAACCCTGACTCCGTCGAAGCCGCCATCGCGCTGGCGCGGTCCTACACGAGTCAAGGCGAGAACCGACATGGCGAAAGCCGACATGGCGAAAGCCGACATGGCGAAAGCCGACATGGCTGATCCCGCCATCGAAACCGCTCTCGACGCGATCGTCGCCGACTGGCGCAATGTCGGCGTTCTCTACGGTGGACCCGACCCGCGCGGCAAGAGGGCGCGACCCGTCGATCTTGAGCGAGTGTTGCTCGAAACGACGCGGCTGATGGCGCATATGCCGCGGCTCTTCAACACCACGGCAAGCTGGCTCTCGACCTTTGGCGACCTTGTCGCGAAGCATCGCTTTCGGCGGCTCGTGGCCGATGATCTCGCCGCCGAACTCCAGCCTGCGCTCGGCGCACTGCTCGACACCGCGCAGGAGACGCAGAAACCCAAGGAGTTCGCGTCGATCGTCGCGCACCTTCGCCCTGCCGAAAAGCCAGAATCGATCTTCGCCGTGATGCGCGGTAACGAGGTCCTCACCACTCACGCCAAGCAGCGAACTGGCGCGATCGGAAAGCGCTGGCGGGTCTACCTGATCGACGAACCCCTCCGCCCCAAAGTCCTCCGCCCCGCCTCCTGGATCATGAAGCGCCACCCTGACTTCGTGCTGCGCGCGGACTTCAAGGGTGACTTGCGCGCCTCGGTCATGGCGTCTCTGGCCTTTGACGAAGGTGCGGGCGACAGCGAACTCGCCCTCGCCCGCGCGGCTGGCGGAAGTCGCGCACAAGTGCGCAAGGCGCTCGATCATCTTGAGATGACTGGTCGCGTGCGCCGTGATCGCGCCAAGACGGGATCGCGGCTGACGCTGGTGAAGTTTGCGTGACTTCGGCGCAACGGTCGCGGACAGTTCAGCTGGGCGCGAAGTACTTCGCCCCTCGAGCTTGACCTCGATCGGTCCCCTGCCTACATTTGCACCATGACGCAAGTACGCAAGCGACGCCCTTCCTCTCCCAAGCAAGCCGCGAAGTGCTGCGGGCCGCTCGACAGCCTGCTCGATCCCGTGTTGTTCAAGGCGTTCTCCGATCCGACTCGCGTGTCCCTCATCGGCTGCCTGGCCAAGTGCGGTCGGGAGTGCTCGGTCGGCGAGGTCGCGGAGTGTTGTTCCGTGGACTTCTCCGTCGTCTCTCGGCACCTCGCCCTGCTGGCCCGCTCAGGCGTGCTGAAGGCGACCAAGGAAGGTCGGACCGTCTTCTACAGCGTTCGCTATGCCGAACTTTCCCGCTCGTTCCGATCGCTCGCGGATGCGTTGGATGAGTGCTGCCCAACGACCAGCGCCAGGCGCAAAGTCCTCTGCTGCTAGGGGCGTGATGCCGTTGCGCAGTTTGTCGAGTTCCTGTTCCTCACGCCGTCCCAATGCCCAAACGGGACAACTGGAGATTCCACCAATGACCCTTCCTCGTTGCTGTGATGATTCGTGCTGTCCGCCCCCGACCAACGACCTCGCCACCGACACCGCTGCCGACGCTGACGCCGTGCGCGTCAAAGTCCGCGAGGGCTACGCGAAGATCGCGCAAGGCGGACTGTGTGGTCCAAGCGCCTCGGGCGGCGGCTGCTGTGGCGCGACCGCGTTTACTCCCGATCAACTCGCCGAGGCCATCGGGTACAGCGGCGACGAACTCGCTCGGACACCCGAAGGCGCCAACATGGGACTCTCCTGCGGCAATCCGACAGCGATCGCTTCGCTGCGCGCTGGCGAGGTCGTGCTCGACTTGGGCTCGGGTGGCGGGTTTGACTGCTTCATCGCTGGGCCGAAAGTCGGTGCGACTGGGCGCGTGATTGGAGTGGACATGACGCCCGACATGCTCACCAAAGCTCGCCGCAATGTCGCTTCGTATCGCACGCAGACTGGCCTAGACAATGTGGAGTTTCGGCTGGGTGAGATCGAAGCCCTGCCCGTTGCCGACAGGAGCGTCGATGTGGTGATTTCAAACTGTGTGCTCAACCTCTCGCCCGACAAGGCCCGCGTCTGGCAAGAGATCGCCCGCGTTCTGAAGCCAGGTGGACGCGTCGCCCTGTCCGACTTGGCGCTCGTGCGAGCGCTCCCTGAGTCCGTCAGAGGCGATGTCGAAGCCCTGATCGGTTGCGTTGCAGGAGCTGTGCTCGTGGAAGAGACGCGCGCTATGGCCAGCGCGGCGGGCCTTTCTGACATCGTGCTGAGTGCGAAGCCAGAGTACATCGACGCCATGACCAACTGGGAAGACCCGCTCTACAAGGACATCGTCGCCAACCTCCCCGCTGGTTCCAAGCCGAGCGACTACATCACGAGCCTCGATGTGTCTGCCCGCCGGTGACCAAGGTGTCACGCGATGCGGCGTGATGACTCGCACGCTCAAGCGCTGTATCGTCCGCCGATGCCCGCACCCCTCATCGTGATCTGTGGCCCGATGTTCGCGGGGAAGACCACCGAACTCCAGCGGCGCGTGCAATCGGCCCGTGCCGCGGGTGAGCGCGTCGTGGTGGTCAAGCCTGCGCGCGATGACCGCTACGGGAACGACGAGATCGTCACGCACACAGGCGTTCGACTTCCTGCACGCAGCGTCGCGACACTCCAAGAGATCGCCGCAGAGAAAGCGGAACTCGTCGCCATCGACGAGATCCACTTCTTCGCCAGTGAGGCCGTCGCACCCATCGACGCGCTGCGCGAACGCGGCGTGCGCGTCGTGGTGGCGGGTTGCGACCTCGACCACTTCGGCGAGGTGTTCACACCGTTTGACGCGCTGATTCCGCAGGCGACCGAACTCGTGCGCATCGCTGGATCCTGCGCCCGTTGTGGCGCGCCAAGCACGCACAGTGAGCGCCTCATCCCCACGACGCAGCGGATCATCGTCGGCGGCGCGAAGGAGTTCATCGCCACCTGCGCCCTGTGCTTCAAGCCAAGCCGTCGTTGATCACCACAAACTGCGCAGCCTCTCGATACACAGCCGCGTGGCGCGCGAAAGTCGGCTCGGCAACCGTGTGAAAGAAGTGCTCGAGGTACTCAATCGTCCACGGTCGCTCGCCTACGCGTTCGCGCTCGACGGCGCGCGCCCAACGCACCTGTTGCGGTGCCTCGACAAAGACCGTGACATCGACACAGGCGCGCGGCAGTTCGTGCAAGGCATGCAACCCCTCCACGACGATCAGTGTGCTCGGCACCAGCTCGCGCTCGCCCACACGCGCGTGGGCCTCAAACGACCACTGCGGAATGCGCGTGGTGCGGCCCGCGCGCAGTTGTGCCAGATCCTTGGCAAGACGCGCGAGATCACTCGATTCAGGCAGGTCGCGCAGCGCCTCCGCGGTCGTGTCGTAATCGGGCAGGTAGTGATCGGTCCCCACCACACATTCCGAAAGGGCGCGCGCGAGCGTCGATTTGCCTGAAGCGACCGCGCCCGTCACGCCAATCACAGCGCGCGGACCCACCGCCAACGCCGCAGCACGAATCGGTTCGAGCGCCGCGCGCATCGAGAGGACAATCGGTCGCGCGCGCTCCATGGTGCGCAAGATACGGCCCGTCGAGAGGACGCGTGACAAGTATCCTGCGGCGATGAACCCGACTGGACTTCTCGGTGTCGTCGCCATCCTTGGTCTGGGCGTGCTGCTCTCCACCAATCGCCGCGCCATCAATGTGCGCACGATCGTCGCGGGCGTGCTGATGCAGTTTGCGCTCGCCCTGCTCTTTCTGAAGTTCCCGCCTGTCGTCGCGCTCTTTCACCTGCTCGCCACACTCGTCACCAAGGTCATCTCCTTTGCCGACGAAGGCACGCGCTTCATCTTCGGTAACGCCGCCAACGCGGGTGGCGCGTGGGGATTCATCTTCGCGATCAAGGTGCTCCCGATCATCATCTTCTTTGCAGCGTTGATGTCGGTGCTCTACCACCTCGGCGTGATGCAACGGCTGATCGCGATCTTTGCGGTGGCGTTTCGCTCGCTCTTAGGCATCACGGGTGTCGAAGCGATGTCGACGGCCGCCAACATCTTTGTCGGGCAGACCGAAGCGCCGCTGACCGTCAAGCCGTTCATCGCGCGCATGACGCGCTCGCAACTCATGTGCGTCATGGTGGGCGGCTTTGCGACGATCGCTGGAAGCGTCATGGGCGCGTACATCGTGATGATCGGCGGCGACGACGAAGCGCGACGCATCGAAGTCGCCAAGCACTTCATGACTGCGAGCGTGATGGCCGCCGCGGCGGCGGTGGTGATGGCCAAGATCATGCTGCCCGAGACGGAAACTCCCGTCGATGAGTCGGTGTCGGCGCTGCGCGAAGTGGATCAGAGCGCGACCAATGTGATGGACGCCGCCGCGCTCGGCACCGCCGATGGCCTGCGACTCGCGCTCAATGTCGCTGCGATGCTCGTGGCGTTTGTCTCGATCCTTGCACTCTTGAATTGGCCGCTCGAAGCCCTCAGCATGGTCGAGACCGATTGGCTCCCGATCGCTTCGTGGCGCGCAGAACTGGGCATTCCGATCCTGAGCTTCCAGAACATCCTCGGCGCGCTGCTGCAACCGATGGCCTGGCTCATGGGCGCCAGCGGCGACGCGCATCAACTCGGAAGCCTCATGGGCGAGTCGATCATCGCAACGGAGTTTGTGGCGTATCTCGACCTCGCGCGCATGTCTGCTGCAGGCGAGATCTCGCCACACGGCGCGACCATCGCCATTTACGCGCTGTGCGGCTTCGCGAATCTTCCCTCGATCGCCATTCAGATCGGCGGACTCAGCGCGATGGCGCCCGAGCGACGCAAGGATCTCGCACAGCTCGGACTTCGCGCAATGACCGCAGGCGCGTTGGCTTGCTGGATGACGGGTGCGATCGCGGGCGTGATTGTGGGGTGAGCTTCACTCCGCTTTCACCGCATCGCCGAAGCTCGGCGCGCGCAACGCATCACACCTTCACCAACCGCGTCACGCGTCCAATCGGAACCCGTGGTTTCACCGCATCGGCGAAGCACTCGCCGATGCTCTGCGCGCGGAGCGAGCTCAGACCTTCACCAATCTCGTCACGCGTCCAATCGGAACCCATTCGACCACAAGGATCGAGCCGTCCGCGAGGAAGGTCGCGGAGTGTGGGTGGACGAACTTTCCTGGGATGAAGTCCTTTCGGGCCGCACCGCGAAGAGTTGTCGGATGCCCGTCGCCGAGCACCGCGAGAGCCTTGTTGTCTTTGCCGAGAAGTTCGACGGCGCTCGAAAGGTCAGGCACCAAGAGCGTGTCGCCGCGCGTCTTGAAGTGACAGGGCTGGCGCATCGCGTCAGTCACAAACGAGCGGTGCTTCCAGGGCTTTCCCTTGCCACCATCGTCGAAGTACTGAATGCGATGATTGCCGCGATCGGCGACGGCGAGCGTGCCCACGCGATCGTCCCACCAGAGTCCGTGCGGGCAAGAGACCTGACCTTCGCCATTGCCTGGGCCCGCGATCGTTTGCGTGTACACGCCATCAGCGGTGAAGCAGTGGATGAAGCTCTTGCCGTATCCATCGCCGACAAAGATCTCACCCGATGGGCAGAACGCGACATTGGTGGGGTTCCAATCGTTCTCGTTGGCGTAGCACTTGTTGCCCATGAACTCCGCTTCAACGGGCGCGCCCTTCTCCCAGATCACCGTGCCATCGAGCTTGGTCTTGAGAATGCGTCGACGATTGACATCGCAGTGGTAGAGATACTCCGTGCCCTTCTCTTCACGCAGATCAAGTCCGTGTCCGCCGCCCTTCATCTGCGGCAACATCGAACGGACGAACTTGCCGTCCTTGGTAAAGACATAGACCGCGTCGTCTTTCGTCGCGCCACCACCAACGGTGTGCGAGATGTAGATCTGGCCTGCCTTGTCTTGCGCAACGCCGTGGGTGTCGCCCCAGGCGAGTCCTTCGGGCGCAACAATCCAATCGTGTTCAACGCGATAGGTCCACTCGCCTGAACCAGTCGTGACATCGCCCGCGAGCAAGGCCGCTGCGAACGCATTGGAAAACGGCGCAACGGCTGCGAGTCCAGCTGCAGTGCGGATGAACGCTCGACGAGTGTTGGTGGAGTCCATGCGCGAAGCGTACCGCGAGTTGCGGCGCCTCGGCTGTGCACTCAAGTCGTTGGCTTCGGCTCTTCGGTCTTCGCTTCTTCAGGCTTCGCGTCCTCAGGCATCGGCGGACCCTTCGGCTGCGCAACGGGAAGATCGGCTCCGACGATCTCGAGGCCCGCGCGCGCGCGCATCGCCTTCGTGGCCTCTGGATCATCCAACGCCGTCTGCCAGACATAGATGCGCTTGAGCGCACCTTGCGAAGTCACCCAATCTGCGAGCGCAGGCGTGACCTTGGTCGAGACGAGATTGATCGACTCCAAGCGCGGGAGCGTCCCGAGTGCGCGCACTCCAGCGTCACCGATGGAGGTGCCATCAAGACGCAGACGCTCGAGGTGGATCATCGCGCCGATCTTGGAAAGCCCTGCGTCGGTGATCGCGCTCTTCGAGAGGTTGAGGTTCGCGGTGACTGGTGCGATGTCCGCAAGCAGACGGATGTCACCGTCATTGAGCGGCGGCTCCGCGCGACTCGCGTTCACATCCCACAGCGGACTCTCGAGCGCCAGCGCTTGGGCGAGCACTCCGCGCGCGATGAGACCCTTCGCAGCGGCCTCGGCTTTGACGCGCACCGCGGGCGGAATCTCAACGGCGATCGATCCGCCAAGCCCCAGAGTTCCAGCCGCGGCCAGCGCGGCATTGGCCGCAGAACCCGTGCTGCCAGGCCCGCCACGACCCGCGAGCGATTTCGTGTTGGGGTAGGCAGCGCCATCATCGATCCAGGTGCGAATCGCGGTGAGCTCTGCTTCAGTCAGGCCAGGGCCTTCAGGCGGCATCGCATCAGAATCAACGCGCGAGAGCTCGACGCGATGCAGAAGCTCGCTCTCGAGGCTCAAACCAGGAATGACCACCCACTTCGCCTCTTCGCCATTGAAGAGCCACGCCTTGCTGTCGAGGCGCAGGCCGCCCTTCTGCTTGCGCGCGCCGTGACACTCGAAGCAGTTGGCCTCAAGGATCGGTAGGACATGCTGCACGAAGTGTTGTTCAGGCGCCGAAAGAGCGACGGTCGCTGCGCCAGCATCGGCACCTTCGTTCTCCGTGTCCTCCTCGGACGCGAAGAGGCATTCCGTCATGTAGCCCTCGCCATGCACGAGTTCGCCACCGAAGTGGCCCGTGATGGAAACGCCGAAAGCGCAGACCAGCGCCGCGATGCGAAACCCGCCAACCGCGCTGGCGTTCTTGCCGCTCGCAACGGTGGTCTGCGCCACCAGCACGCGACACCAGACCGCGAGAACCACGAGCGCGGCCGCGGTCCCAAGACCGAGCCAGCGATGGAGCGCCAGCGTGAGCCCCTCGTCGTTGGCGGCTTCATACGAGGCGTTCATCCAGCCCGTACCCGCCGAGACCACAGCCGAGACCGCAGCGAGCGTGAGCAACGGGAAGGTCAGCGCGGACAGCTCCCCACGCCGACAGAGCGCGCGCCACCACTCGGCCGCCACGGCGACAACCGCCAGCGCAATCGGAAAATGCACGAGACCAGCATGAAGCCGACCAAGAGCGCGCCCAAGGTCAGGCCCGTCCGACGCCAGCAGTGTGGTCAAACTTGGAGCAGTCTCCAACGGTGCGTGCGGAAGCGTGGCAACGAGATCGAGGAAAGGAACCATCGTTCTGAAATGTACTTGACCTCGCATGCTCACGATGCGACGCGCAGCGAGCGCGCCAAAAACTCTCGCGCTGCAAAAAGCAAACAACCCAGGGACTTTCCGCGGTACCCGGGTGTTTACATGCACAGGATGCGTAATCGCGGCTGAGCCACGAGATCACGCGCAGACCTTTTTCCACGTTTTCGTGGCCTGGATCTGTGCCGCCAAGCCACGACAAGATGTTGAGCGCCTCAAATGACAAAGGGCCCTGAAGTCCGGAGGTGCCGATCGTGTGATCGGTTGCTCCAACTCAGTGCCCTTTTTCCTAGAGACGCCCGAAGGCTTGTTACAAGAGTGAGGTCTGCCGCAGCTTGCGCCGTGGTATTCCTGACCCTTGTATCACTCCGCCCTTGCTCGACTTCGAGCAACAACAAGATGCACCGTGTCGAGGGTGAGTCAAGGAAGTGCCACTCATAAACCTCATTTGGGCAAAGACTTACGCGCTCGAGCTCGTGGCGTTACCCAGCCTCAGGCCAGCCCAACCGCCTGCGCGTCACGGTCCGAAAGAAGGCCGCCGTCCGACCGCGTCCGAACGCTGCCGTCGCGCTTCCAGCTTCGCTCACAGCGCGGCTCAGCGCGGAGATCGAGGATCTCAATGGCACTCTGGTCGCGCGCGAGGACGACGCGGGAGACGCCAAAGAGGTCAGGGAGATCGGCAAGGAACTCCTCAAGGTGGTGGTGCGAGGTGGGCAAGAGGACGCCCGCATCGAGCGGGTTCTCGATCCCACGGCTCTTGGCCTTCTCGAGTTCGCCCTTCACCACTTCGCGCAACGCCAAGACCTCGCTCCACCGCGGATCGCAGGTGTAGAGAAGCGTGCGGTACCGCTCAAGATGAATCGACCCTGCGGTGTTGGACGGATCCATTCCAGTCAGTGAACGGAACGCCTCATCGGCCGTGTGGGGAAGGAACGGCGCGAGCATGCGACAGAGTGCATCGCACGCGGTGTACATCGCAGCCTGCGAGGCGCGACGCCGCGGACTGTTGCGTCCGTCGCAGTAGAGTCGGTCCTTGGTCGCAGCGCAGTAGATGGCAGAGAGCGTGTCGTTACAGAGCGTGTAGATCGCCTGCTGCGCTTCGCGGAAGGCGCAGCGCGAGACTGCATCGCGCACGGCTGCTTGCGTCGAAGCAATCTGCGCGAGCATCCAGTTGTCGATACTGGTGTGCGCGAGTCCGCTGAGGATCGAGTCGCACTCGCCGCCGTCAAACCCTTCGAGATTCGAGAGCAAGTAGCGGATGGTGTTGCGCACCTTGCGGTAGCTCTCACCAGCGACCTTGAAGAACTCGCTGTCGGCGCGAATGTCGTTCTCGTAGTCGATGCCCGCGACCCACCAGCGGCAGACATCAGCGCCGTATTCCTTCAGCAGCGCCTCGACATCGATGGTGTTGCCGATCGACTTGGACATCTTGCGTCCGTCCTTGTCGACAATGAAGCCGTGCGTCACGAGACGCTTGAACGGCGGCACACCCGTCGCACCAAGCGCAGGAAGCAGCGAGAGCTGGAACCAACCGCGATGCTGGTCGCTGCCCTCAAGGTAGATTTCGGCGGGATAGCCAATGCCACGCGCGCGCAGCACGGCGTTCCACGAACTTCCCGCCTCAAACCAGACATCGAAGATGTCCTGCAACTTGCTGAGCGTGGTGATGTCGAGGCCACGCGGCGCGTCGGGATCTTTCGCAGGCTCGTAGTGAGACAGCAACTCCACGGGTGACTCGAGGAACCACGCATCGCTCCCCTTCTCAGCAAAGCGCTTGGCGATGGCGCGCACGCTGGCCGCGGTGAGGAAGGTCGCGCCGTCTTGCATCTTGAATGCAGGAATTGGCAGCCCCCACGATCGTTGGCGACTCACGCACCAATCGGGACGCGACTCGATCATGCCGCGCATGCGATTGCGTCCCCACTCAGGAGTGAACTGCACTTCGCTTTCAATGGCCGCGAGTGCGCGTTGGCGCAGGCTCTTCCCATCGCGCTTCATCGGAAGGTCGACGCCGATGAACCACTGCTCGGTCGCGCGGAAGATCACCGGCGTCTTCGAGCGCCAATCGTGGGGATACGAGTGGGTGAAGCGATGGTCGTAGACCAAGTGTCCGCTCGCGCGAAGATGCTCGGCGACTTCGGCGTTGGCGGTCCAAATCGACTTGCCGCGCAGCCACATCGGCACGCTGTCGTCGTAGGTTCCATCTTCACGAACTGGGCAATACGCAGGCAATCCCTCGCGCAAACCCGTGCGATAGTCGTCAGCACCGTGGCCAGGCGCGGTGTGCACGAGACCCGTGCCATCCTCGAGCGTGACATAGTCCGCACTGACGATGCGACCCGTGCGATCGCAGAAGGGATGCTTGTAGGAAAGACCAACGAGCTTCGCGCCATCGACCTCAGCGCGCACCACGAACTTCTCGATGCCCGCCTTCTTGACCACGCGCTCGACCAGCGCCGACGCCATGATCGTCGTGCTGCCATCCATCTCCACGAGTGCGTAGCGCGCGCGCTCATGAACCGCGATCGCGAGATTCGCTGGAAGCGTCCACGGCGTCGTGGTCCAGATCATGAAGCTCGGCGTGGCGTCGAGGTAGCGCGCGTCGTCGCTCGCATCGTCGCTCGCATCGTCGCTCGCGCCCGCCTCCGCGAGCAGTCCAAACGCGGCCGCGACCTTGGCGCGGTCAGCGGCTTCAAAGTCCACATAGACCGAGAGATCTTCGCGGTCTTCGTACTCCAACTCCGCTTCGGCAAGCGCCGTCTTGTTGGCAATCGACCAGTGCACGGGCTTCAACGCGCGCAGCACCACGCCTTGATCGATGAGATCCGCAAAGACCTCCAGCGTCTTGGCCTCGTACTGCGGCATGAGCGTGTAGTAGGGATCGGCGTACTGCGCGAGCGTGAGCAAACGCTTCATCTGCTCGGCCTGGAGACCGATGAACTTCGTCGCCGCCGCTGCGCACTCGCGGCGAATCGCCATGTGGCGCTGCTCAGGCAACAGCGTGTCGAGCTTGGCGGTCTTGCCCTTCTCGTGCAGCTCAGTCATCACCTTGTGCTCGATGGGCAAGCCGTGGGTGTCCCAACCAGGAACAAAGCGCACGCGACGGCCTTCCATGAGCGCGCCACGCACGACAAGGTCCTTCAAGACCTTGTTGAGCATGTGGCCCATGTGAATCGGGCCGTTGGCGTAGGGAGGACCGTCGTGAAAGACGAAGGGCTCCGCCTCCGCGCGCGTGGATTGCAGCCGATCAAAGAGCTTCGACTCTTCCCAGCGCTTCAGCGACTGCGGCTCCGCCTGGATGAGGTTCGCCTTCATGGCGAATCCCGTCTTAGGAAGGTTCAAGGAGTCCTTGTAGCTGGGCTTCTCTTGGGGGGGCGTGGCATCTGGCATGGCGTCTGACATGGCGGCGGTTCCTTCGGCGATTCCCGTGCTGCAACCCATCGGTGCCGCGCTGCGGGATTGAGAGGATACCCGCGTGTCTCACCAGCGGAGAATGCAGGATTCGCCGCGATTGCGCCGATTCTCCTGCGATGCACGCTGATTCTCCTCCGACGCAAGCCTTCGAGGATCCGCTGGCGCCACCGCCCGCGTTTGCCCATCACGAACAGCTCGCGTCAGGACGCACTCTGGTGCACGATGTCACGGTGCCAGTGGCGCAAGCGCGCCGCGTCGCGGTGGAGCTCGAAGCAGCGTTCCTGCGTCACGACGGTTTGGCGATCGCGGGAGCGCGCCGACTGCGCACCGCGGCCACTGGGACTCACGAAGTCGCTGCGCATGGCGCGTTTGTCGTTCACCCCAAGGGATTCGTTCGTCACGGTCGCGGTGCTGCGGGCGATGCGGAGCGTTTCGATGGCGAAGTCGACGGCTTCGACGCGGGCGTGTTCGTCGTCGGTAGCGAAGCGTTTGCCATCGCGCGCGGCGAGGCGCTGCTCGATCCCCGCGCGGGCTACGGCGCGTTCGCCCCGATGGCACTTTCTCTTGAAGTCCGTCGTCGCAAGGCGGGCCGAGTCGTGGCCGTGGCGAGCGCGACGATCGTCGAAGATCCCCGCTGCGAACTGCTGTTGGAACAGCTCGGCTTTGCCTGCGAGCTCGCGCGCGCACACCTTCGTTCGCACTTCGGTTTCGCGCCGGATGCCTGCGATCTTGACGCGCTCCTGCACAATCCCGCGTTGGCAGGCCTTCGCTGGAACGCAAGCGTTTGGGGTGCACCCATCGCGTTTGAAAAGTACGATGCGCGCGGCGCGTATCACTGGAATCTCTACGCGAGCCACGACGCCTACCGCCGCCGCGCCGACACACTCGTCTCCTTTCTCACCTCCAATATGCCTGCGGGAACGCAGCCCGTACTCGATGTCGGCGCAGGCGATGGACTCTTTGCTGGACTTCTTGCACGGCATGGTGTCCATGCCGTCGCGCTCGATCCTGAGCCTGAAGCAGTCGCCTGCGCGCGCACCGCGATCGAGGCCGCGCAGTTCCAGGCGACGGTGACCTGCGTGCACGGAATCGCCGAGCAGATGCCCTTCGAAGACGGGGCCTTTCGCGCAGCGCTTCTCCTCGATGTCATCGAGCATCTGCGAAACCCTGTGCGGGCGCTCCGAGAGATCCATCGCTGCCTCGCGCAAGATGGCGCCCTCCTCGTCGCAACGCCTGCCTGGAGATTCGGCGCGCGCAACGACCCCGCGTATCACCTTGATGAATACCGCGAAGAAGAACTGGTCCGCCAAGTGCGCGCCTGTGGATTCGAGATCCTCAGCACCGCGCGCATCAAAGGCGCCTACGACGATGTGGTGGTCCTCGCGCGGCGCAAGAATCATCGCGCGTGAGCGATGCCGTTACGGATGCTCGCCAGGCTTCACGACTTCATCGAGGTACTTCTGCAGATCGCCCATCTTGTAGGAGAGAAAGCAAAGCGCGTGATGAAGCGCGAAGTACTCAGGGTCGGTCGGGTCCTT
This sequence comes from Planctomycetaceae bacterium, assembly GCA_947490615.1. GTDB lineage: Bacteria > Planctomycetota > Phycisphaerae > Phycisphaerales > SM1A02 > QWPT01. Next base: position 14,990 of record CANLHK010000016.1, read on the forward strand.
GTCGATGTCGCCGCGCAAACGATTGAGCTCCGCGATGATGACTTCCGCTTTGATGCGCATGATGGAGCCCTGCTTCACTTCGACGGCGTTGGAGCCGCGTGGTCGTGTTCGGCGTGGTCGGCGTGATCGTGATCGGCGTGATCTGCGTGATCGTGCGATTGCGCCACGCTCGATTCGATGCGCGCAATCGCCGCTGCCGTGCCAAGACCAAGCAGCAAGGCGGCCGAAAGCGCGACGCGATCGTGACGGTGAAACTGCAACTCGGGCAGCAGATCACTCGTGGCGATGCAGATGAAGGTGCCCGCGCTAAACGCCAGGGCGTAGGGCAGGATCTCTGCACCAGAGCCAGCGACGCCAAACCAGAGCAACCCAGCGCCGATTGGGACAACCAGCGCAAACAGCGCGTTCACCGCGTGCGCAAAGCCCGCCGAACGACCCGCCGCCCGCAGTAAGGTCGTGATCGTGAGCCCGTCAAACGGCTTGTGCAGCAGAATGACCAGGAAGGTCGACAGCCCCGCCAACGCTCCCGCTTGACCATGCGTCGTGGCAGCGAGCACCGCACTCGACAACGCGACGCCCTCAAGGATGCTGTGCAGCGTGAGGCCAATCGCCGCGCCAACCCAGCCGAGTTCGCGCGCGTGCGACGGTCGATGAGCGTGCGAGTGCACGCTCGCGGCGCCATCATGCGAGCAACCGTCCTCGCAACAATCATGATGCCCAGCATGCTCAGGTGTTTCGTGCTGATGGAAGTGGAAGAACCGCTCGAGCAGGAACATCGCGGCGAAACCGAGCAAGACCGCGAGCACCACGCCATCAAGCGACGCATGCATCGAGCCGTGTGACAGCGCGGCCGACGCAGTTCCCTCGGCGCTCGGCGACTCCAACGCAAGAATGATCGCGTGCGGCAAGAGATGCATCAGGCCAACGCCGAGCATCGTGCCGCCGACAAAACTCAACGCGAGTTGCAGGCGTCGATGGCTCAATCGGACCGACGCGCCAAACGCACCGCCCGCAAAAGACGCCGCTCCCACCGCGAGGCAATACACCGCGACTTGCCACGGAGGTGTGAGCGTTGCGGCGGTCGAACTGTTCTCCGCCGCAGCCTGTGCAAATGTGAGAGTCATCGCCATGCGAGCGCGGAGGATAGCGAGGGATTGCCGCTGAATTGAGGCGCGCGCCGTGGTAGGCAGCGTGAGCGTGCTTTGCTATAGTCTCAGCCCTCCCATGGGGTGGTAGCTCAATTGGGAGAGCGCCTCGGTCGCATCGAGGAGGTTGTGAGTTCGATCCTCATCCACTCCACTGGCGCTCCGCGCCGAAGAACACGGCCTCGCAATTGCGGGGCTGTGTTGTTTTTCCTCCGCCGAAACTCGCAACGCCTCCGAGCCGAGTCGTCAGCAGTTGGCGGTATCTTCGTGCTGTGGCTGAAAGCGCCGCCATCCTCGATCCGCGCGATGTCTCTTGGGTCGATCCCACGCGGCATCCACACTTCGCGACGCCCGCGATGCGGCAATACGGGCGCGCCAAGGTCGAGCACCCCGACTGCATCCTCTTCTTTCGGATGGGCGACTTCTATGAGATGTTTGATCGCGACGCGGTGCTCGCGCACAAGTTGCTCTCGATCACGCTGACCGAACGCAGCAAAGGCCTGCCGATGGCGGGCGTGCCCTTTCATGCCGCCGAGGGGTACATCCGCCGACTCGTGGCGATGGGACATCGTGTGGCGGTCTGTGAACAGATGCAGGACCCGAAGGACGCCAAGGGCGTCGTGGAACGCGCAGTCACGCGAGTCCTCACGCCCGGAACGCTCGTCGATGACTCGCTCCTAGAGAGTGGCGCGTCCAATCGCGTGGCCGCGGTGCATTTTGATGGCGCTGAGGCGCATGTCGCATCGATTGAGATTTCAACCGGCGCCTTCAGTGTGCTCTCCTGCCCTGCCGCTTCGCTGGAAGATGAACTCGCTCGACTCGCGCCGAGCGAGGTGGTTCACGCCGAAGAACGCGATGGCACGGTTCCACCTGAGTGCGCGCGACTGGCCGCACGCGGCATCGCGCTGACGGCGAGACCTGGTTGGTACTTCCGAACGCAAGACGCGCTCACCGCGCTCACCGACCAGTTTGCCGTGCAGAGTCTGGAGGGTTTCGGGTTCGCCAAGGACGAGCCGTCGATTGGTGCAGCTGGCGCGATTCTGCGCTACGCACTGGAGACGCAGGCCTCTGAGCATCTTCCTGGCGAGGCGAAGGGGCGACTCCTGCACCTCTCTGCGCCCAAGCGCGTTGCCCGAGGCACGCGACTCAATCTCGATGCCACCACGCTGCGCGCGCTGGAAATCGAACGCACGCTGCGCACGGGTTCAAGCGAAGGCAGTCTGCTCTCGATCTTTGACGCGGCGGCCACACCGATGGGGCGCCGATTGATTCGCGATTGGCTCTGCGCGCCGCTCGCGCAACAGCCTGCGATTGACGCGCGATTGGAGCGCGTCGCCGCGTTGGTGGCCGACGAACGGTTCGCGCAGAGTGTCGCTGGTGTGCTGGCGAACTTGCAGGATGTCGCGCGTATTGCAGGGCGTGCCGCACTGGGCCGCGCCACGCCGCGCGACCTCGTCGCCCTCGCGCGCTCGCTCGCTGCGAACACGGCGCTGCAAGCCACGCTCGCACCCTGCGCAGCGTTTGCCGATGACTGCGCGGAGCTCGCACACGCTGCCCCGCTGCTCACGCCGCTCTCTGCGAAACTCGCCGCGGCGATCAAGCACGATGCGCCGACTCATCTTCGAGAAGGCGGAGTCTTTGCCGACGGCTATGACAGTGTCCTCGACGAAACCAGGCTTCTAAGGCGGGATTCGTCGGTGTGGCTCGCCAAGTATCAGGACGAACTCATCGCCGCGAGTGGCATCTCCTCACTCAAGGTCGGTTTCAACTCGGTGTTCGGCTACTACATCGAGCTCTCTGCGGTGAACGCCGCGAAGGCGCCCGCGACCTTCACGCGCAAGCAGACCCTGCGCAACGCCGAGCGGTACATCACGCCTGAGCTGAAGCAGTTCGAAGAGAAGGTCCTTCGCGCCGAGGCCGACGGCATTGCCCGCGAGCGCGAACTCTGGACGCTCATCCTGGCCGATGTTGCAGCACTGATCAGCGCGATTGTCTCCTTTGGTGAACGCGCCGCGGAACTCGACGCCGTCTCGTGCCTTGCGACCGTCGCGCGGCGGCAGCGGTGGACGCGGCCAACCATGCGCCAAGAGCGCGGCCTCTCCATCACCGCAGGTCGGCATCCCGTCTTGGACCGCACGCTCGCCTCATCGTTTGTTCCCAACGACACGCGCCTTGGTGGTGATGCGCCCACGCTCGCGCTGATCACGGGACCGAACATGGCGGGCAAGAGCACCTACATCCGACAGGTCGCGCTCATCGCGCTCCTCGCGCATGTCGGCTCGTTTGTTCCTGCGGAAGCGGCCGAAATCGGCGTGCTCGATGCGATCCTCACTCGCATCGGAAGTGCCGACGAGATCCACTCAGGCCAGTCGACCTTCATGGTGGAGATGACCGAGACCGCGAGCATTCTGCATCACGCCACCGCCAACAGCCTCGTCATCCTCGATGAAATCGGCCGGGGCACCAGCACGCTCGATGGACTCTCACTCGCGTGGGCGATCACCGAGACGCTCGCAGCGCGCGGTGCCTGCACGCTCTTTGCCACGCACTACCACGAGCTCACCCAGCTTGCCGACACGGTGCCTGCAGTCACCAATCTCCATGTGAGCGTGCGCGAGTGGAACGACGAAGTCGTCTTCCTCCATCGCATTCTTGCGGGCCGCACCGATCGCAGTTACGGCATTCATGTCGCGCGACTCGCTGGCTTACCGCGTTCGACCGTGGCGCGCGCCAAGGAAGTCTTGGAGATGCTTGGACGAGTCGAAGTCGGCGACGCGCTGCGTGCGCGCAACGAAGCGGCACCGTCGTCACCGCGCGCGCGTGCCACGGATGCGCAACTCGGGTTGTTCAGCCAACCGCGCACCCATCCCGTGGTCGAAGAGCTCCGCGCACTCGACCTCAACAACCTCACCCCGCTTGCTGCGTTTGATCTGCTGCGCAAGTTCGCGCAGCAATCGCACACGCAAGAGTAAGCCGTGCGCTCAATCACCATGCTTGGCGCGGAGTCGCGGTGAAAGCCGCAGCATCCAGTGGACGCGCTCAAACTCGTTGGTCCACTCTTGCAGCACCGCGTTGGATTCGTCGGCGGGAATCTCAGCCCAAGGCAACTCACACGACGCACCAAATTGCCGTCGCGCCAATCCGCGATAGCGCGCCAGCGGACGATCTCCAAGGATGGAACAAACCTCGTAATCCTCCGCGGCAAAGACCACCACGGGCACGCGGCCACCACCACAGATCTTCAGGTGCGAAGCGATCTCCGCTTCTTCGTCACGATCGACCCAACGCAAATCAATCGCGGGGTTTGCCTCAGCGATGCGCGCCAACATCGGACCTTGTTGAGCGCAGTCCCCGCACCAGATCCCGCTGACGACGAGCACGGGCATGCGGCGGGTGAAACTCGTCACGGTGGCGCGCTGCAAGTCCGAAAGAGCGACGCGCTCGTAGTTGGTCTTCCAAGAGACGGCCCGAGCAGGATCGCTCGCGAGGTAGCGATCAAACGGGACTGCGCGATTGAAGACGGACTCCACCAAGGAACGAGCGAGCATGACGACGACCTTTCGAATTCTAAAGACGCGAGCGTACACTCCACGCACCCATGCGTCTGTGGCTCTTCCTGCGCCTCCTTGCGACTCTACTGTGCTCCCACGCCGTGGCTGCGCAGGTTGATGTCCCTGTCGTGTTGCAAGACGAGCGCACGCCGACGCCGCCATCCGAAGTTCTCGAACTCGCGGCGGTTCCCGCAGAGGAAGCCGAGGCACTGAACCGAATGGCCAACGCGCCGTCGTGGCCGCTGCGCGCGCTGGCGGTGATGCGGCTCGAACGCTTTGATTGCGAGAACAGCGCGCAGCGACTGCTCGCGATGGCCTCCGACAGTTCCTGGCGCGTGCGCGCGTATGCGTTTGCGTGCCTCGCGCGACGAGGCGTCGTCGTGGCGCACGAACGATTGCTCGAAGAACGCGACCCGCGCGTCCTTCGGGCGATGCTTCGCGGACGGTTTCTCCTGACGCCTGAAGAACTCGACGCCCGCCTCACGCGGTGTGAGAAGTCCATGAACCTTTTTGAGGCCATGGTCGCCCTTGAGTGTCTCGCGGCAGCAGACTCCATCAGCGAGTTCTCCGTTGATCCCGCGGTGGTCAAAGAACGACGCAAGCGCATGGATGAGCTCTTGTCTCGCATCATCCTGCGCATGGATCGTCCGCAAGGAGGAACGCTCTCACCCCGCCTTGCCGCGATCACTTCAGGAGACGATTCAGGGCGAAACTACCGTTGGAGAGAGTGGTTTCGGCGGCACAAGATTGATCCTGGCTACCAGAGCGCCGCGTTGGTGACGCGCACCCCCAAGGGCGAACGGCTCGTCGAGCTCAACAAGGTGGCGCAACTCACGAGTGAACGGTTCGCAGCGTTTCAGACCTACCTCGCCTCGGTGGCGAGTCGGCCGATGGATCTGGCGATTCTCGTGGACTGCACCGCGAGCATGTCGCGTGAGCTCGCCGACGCGCAGAGTGGCATCGACGATCTCGCGGACTTTCTCGGCAGCATCACCAAAGGCGTGCGCATCGCCATCGTCGGATACCGCGATCGCACGGACACCTGGGAGACGCGCGGCTGGGACTTCACCGCGAGTCTCGAAGAAGCGCGCGAACATCTCTGGTCGCTCTCGGTCGAAGGCGGCGGCGATGCACCTGAGAGCGTGTACGCAGCGATGAAGCTCGCGCTCACCAAGTTCAGTTGGCTTCCCGATCCGACGCCTCCTGGAGAGCTTCCGATTCGCGCGTGCGTGCTTGTCGGTGACGCGCCACCACATCCTGGTGAAGGCGGACTCTGCGTCGATCTCGCCAAGCGAGGATTCGCGCGCGGCGTGCGCTTCTACGGCATCATCGCGCGCGACAGTGAAACGAACATGAAAGGCGAAGACGCCGACGACGCGCCGCCCAAGCCCACGGCGCCGATCGCGGAGCCTCCTCCACCAACGCGCGCGCCGCGCGACACCAAACCAGGACAGGTCGAACCGCCGCGAGCTCCTCCTCCACTGGCGCAGAAGAAGCACAGTTACACCTGGTTTCCTGAGATCACCGAGGCAGGCGGGGGTCGCGCCGAGGTGCTGTCGGCAAAGGACTCACTCGTCGCAGAGATCGCCGAGCTCACACTCGCGGACAAGTACCGCGAGGAGTTCGCTGACTTCTTCGCCGCCTACAAAGAGCTCTGTCGGTAATCGCGACGGCAGCCGCCACGCGCGTCACGCTTAGCGACGCCACTCCGTTGGCACTGCTTCACCCTTGACCAACGCGTAGGAGCGTTCAAGGAGTTCGCGCACACCTTCGCCTGTGGCAGCGGAAATCACCACAGCGGTGTCTTCCTTGCCGCTGCCCTTACCCAATCCGAGTTCGGTGGAGAGGCGACGAATGCGCTTGGCGCGTTCTTCTTCTGGAACGAGGTCGACCTTCGAGAAGACCACGAGCTCGGGCTTCTCCGCAAGGATCGGCGAGAACGCGTGAAGCTCCGCGCGGATCATGCGGTAGTTGTCCGCGGGCTTCGAGCCATCCAACGGCGCGAGATCAACGAGGTGAACGATCGCCTTGGTCCGCTCGATGTGACGCAAGAAGTCATGGCCGAGTCCGGCGCCATCGCTTGCACCTTCGATCAAGCCAGGAATGTCCGCGAGGACCACGCGACGATCGCCAGAAAGTTCGGCGATTCCAAGTTGCGGCTTGCGCGTGGTGAAGGGATACGCGCCGACCTTCGCCGTCGCGCGGCTCGTCGCGTTGAGAAGCGTGGACTTGCCCGCATTGGGAAGCCCAACGAACCCCACATCGGCGATCAATTTCAGTTCGAGTCGAAGCGAACGCTCGACGGCCTCGCCGCCTGGCGTGCACTCAGTGGGTGACTGATGCGTCGCGCTCTTGAAGCGATCGTTCCCGAGACCGCCCTTTCCACCCTCGGCGACCATGACCCGCTGTCCCTCTTCGAGAATGTCGGCGACAAACTCATCGGTTGCAGCGTCGCGCACCACGGTGCCAAGCGGCACGCGCACCGTGAGATCGGCGCCATCGCAACCGTGGCACTTCTTGCGAGCGCCCTTCTCACCAGGCTCTGCGAATCGGTGCGGACGATGCTCAAACTCAATGAGCGTGTCGAGGTGCCCATCGCCTACAAGAAAGACATGGCCGCCTCGGCCGCCGTCGCCACCATCGGGCCCACCCTTCTGGATGGACTTCTCCTGGCGAAAAGCGACGACGCCGTTGCCGCCGCTTCCGCTTCGAACATGGATGATGGCCTCGTCAACGAGCATGGCGTGTCACGGAGTTGCGCGGCTGAAGCCGAAGGGGCGACAGCGCGCTCAAGAAAGTCGTTCGGCACAGATGGAACTGAGCGGGAAAGAAAGCCGCACGCAGTTGCGTGCGGCAAGAGATCGAAATGGTCGCAGGAGCGACGCCGACTCAGCGCGTCGAGCCGACGGCCGCGTAGGCGGGAACGCTCGGATCGGACGGGATGATGTCGACATGCGATTCGCGGAAGCGAACCGTGCCAGCAGCAAGCGCCATCAGCGTGTGATCCTTGCCAATGTGCACGAGGTAGCCTGGCTTCCAGCGGGTACCGCACTGACGCACGATGATCGCGCCCGCCTTGGCGAGTTCGCCACCGTACAACTTGATGCCACGGAACTGCGGGTTCGAATCGCGTCCGTTCTTGGTCGAGCCTTGGCCCTTCTTGTGTGCCACGAAAAGTACTCCGATGATCCAATGCGGATCAATGTTCCTAGGTCTGAAGCCATCGTCAGTCAGCAACGGTCGTTGCTGCCTGCCGAGTCGGGAGAAGATACTGAAGCCTCAGCGGAAAATCCACTCGCGGCTCACGATCGGATAGGTCGTGTTTCCGCGGGGTTTTGGGTCGCCAGGGACCAGATAATCGATGCGCGCGGTCTTGCGGAGGGTCACCGACTCACCCGACTTCGGATGTGGACGCTTCTCCGTCTCTCGCGAGAGTCCTTGCACCATGACGGTGAGTTCAGTCGGTGCCAGGTCATCGGCGCAGAACACAACCAATCCGCTCTTGGCATGTTCCTTTCCAGGAAGAACCTCGCCGAGAATCTCGAACTGATCCTCAAGCAGGTCATTCTTCAGGTACGCCTTCAACTGGCGAACCACGCTGCTCGACACACCCTCACCTTGCGCAAGGATCTTGCCGTGATCGGCGACGAGGTCGATGCGCGGCGCGTAGCGAAGCTCCTTGCCAGTGCTGTTCACGACATCGTAGGTCATGTACCAGTAGTGCTTGCCACTGTCAGGGTCCTTATACAAGCGCAGCTCGCTGGGCTTGAAGTCGAGCTCCTTCGACGCGCCAAAGAGAGGGGCGGCGAACGCTGAGGAAGTGCTGACGAGCCCGACACTCTCACACACTGCGGACCCGACGAACGGGGTTGCGAGGAGGATTGCGAGAGTCGAGAAAGTAGGACGAACGAGTCGATGGGTGCGCATGGATGCTCCAAACTCCATTCGGCGTTGGCCGCGCGAAGGGTCCGCGATCATAGCGAAATCCTGCGGGAACCGTGCCCTGCCCGTGCTTGGAGCCCATCGACAACACTGCTACGGTAACCGCGCGATGAAGCCGCAATCTCAATGAGCACCGCCTTGCGCCCAGTCCAAGTCGTCCGCGCAACGCCTGAGCGCGCTGAGGAAGCCCTGTCAGCGCTCTTAGCCGCAGGACCCGCTGCCTCCGCGAGATTTGCGCGTCAGGCCGAGGCTGCAAAGATCGCCATCGACCGCATGTGGTGTCTCGCAGACCAATACGGCAGCTATCGCATGGCCGTCTTAGCGGTCCCCACCATCGGCCGGACGACCATGCTGCTCGCGTCCCATGCGCGATCGAGCCTTGAAGCAGCGAACCTTGGTGGCGCCATCGAGGCGGCTGCGTTGGGGTCCGCCGATACGTCCGACATCGTCCAAGCACTCATCGACCCCGATCGCACCCACGATCTCGAGGCGTTCGTCGCGGGAGGGCTGCAACGGATCGCGACGCTTGACTACCTCGAGTGCCCGATTCCGCGAGCTGTTGGTTCGCCCTTCGCGCACCCACCGTCCAATCTTCCGCCTGATTGGACCATCGAACTCGCTTGTGACGCGGCAGTGCTTGCGAGCCCCCACGCCGCCGACCTTCCGCCTGCCGTGCGTGAAGAGATCATCAGCGTGCTCGATGCGTCGTACCAACTGACACGCGACTGCCCAGGACTCGCGGGCATGCGGCGCACGAGTGATGTCCTCGACGGACACTTCGGCATCAGTGCGCGGCCGCGCTTCTGGTTGCTTGCCAAGCAGCATGGTCGCGCGCTCGGCGTGTGCCTCATCAATACGACGACCGAACTTGGGCAGCGCGAGAACCCCGCAGTTCGGGCCAGCGCAGAGCTCGTGTACCTCGGCATCGCTCCCGCAGCCCGTGGAGCCGGCATCGCCCGCGCCCTGCTCGATCGAGGACTCCAAGAGTGCGCCCATGCGCGCATCGCGAGCCTGAGTTGCGCCGTGGATGCCACGAATGATCCTGCACGAAAGCTCTACGATTCCACAGGCTTTCGCATGACCTCGTGCCGCGAAGCGTTGGTTCGATCGCTCTCCACGCGGCGCGCGTGATGCAAGACGATGGACGCGCGATGAAGCCGACGGTTCTGCTCGTTGCGAGCAAGCCGCGCCCACGCTGTCAAGGAGTGCCGCGGTGGACCTGCTAGAAAATTTTTCGCAAGTCGGAACGCCAAAGAAGCTCGCGCGCGATTTATCCACAGGATTTCCGCCGAGCACTCCGCGGGTGCTCCTTGATCACGCAAAACGCTTGTTTTGAAGTGTTTCCGTGCGCTTGGCGACACTTCTGCGTGGAGCTGAGTTGCACGATCGTTGGTGCGCGATAGATTGCCGCCTCCTCGCAAGGACGCGGGACTCGCGGTGCTGCCTCGCGAGGACGGACCGGACGCATTCCACGCTGACTCGAGGACCTCGCCACGCACCCCCGCTGGCTCCGATCCAAGAGCAACGCGCGTCCGAGCCGGTTGGGCCATTCCTCTCTTACCAATCCTGACTCTCGACCAAGCGACCACTCTTGCGCCGCACGCTGTCTCACCCGCAGCACTGCGACGCATCGTTCGCTTCGGACCGTCCTTCGCGGAGTTGTCCAGATGCAAGCGATCCCTGCTCCAGCGCCACTGCGCCCACTGACTCGCGCGACAGCGGAGACCACCGAACGACCCCGCGCACAGATCCGCGAAGGGACCGCGACTGGTGCACACGAGCTGGTGTCGGCGGCGGAGTTCTGCAGACAACTCTCGCAAGCCGTCGGACCGCATCGGTTCGGACTTTGGTTTGAACATGGGACGACCTTCACGATCTCCGCCACGAGTGTCGAGATCGTCGCAGCCAACAGTTGTGTCCGCGACTGGATCGTGAAGCACTTTCGCGGACAAGTCGACGGCGTCACGACGGCGCTCCTCGGTCCCGATGCCGTCTGCGATGTCACGGTGGTGGCGGCGCAAGCGCAAGATCATGGAATGGAGCTCACGAGAGCAAGTGCGGAGCTTCCGATCGACGAACCACGCGCTGCCGCACGCGTCGTGGGCAAGTTTGGTTCTGGCCGCAGTGCCGCAACCGAACCGCGCGGCGAAGATTCGCGCCGCGCCCCACGCGAACAGTCTGGGCTTTCCGCAGCGTCGGACGATGCACGACGCCGCAGCGCTCCTGCTCCAAACGCGCGCGGGCAGTACTACAGGCGACTCGAAGACTTTGTGGTTGGCGAGTCCAACCGGCTCGCCTTTGCGGCGAGCCAGCAGATCGGTGAAGGTTCCCGCGAAGCGCCCTCGATCCTGTTCATCCACGGGGAGTGCGGCGTCGGCAAGACCCATCTCATCCAAGGGATCTGCCGTCGGCGCGCCGAACGATCGCCGCGACAGATCATCAAGTATGTCACGGGTGAGCAATTCACCAACGAGTACATCGCCTCCGTGCGCGATGGGTCACTTGAGGGCTTCCGCAAACGCCTGCGCCGCGTGGACCTCTTGGCCATCGACGATGTCCACTTCCTCGCCAACAAGACGGCTACACAAGCCGAGTTTCTGCACACGATCGACGCGATTGGATTCTGCGGGTCACGGCTGGCGCTTGTGTCGGATGAACACCCCCACCACATTCGCCGCTTCAGCCAATCGCTGGTCAGCCGCTTCCTCTCGGGCATGATCGTGAAGGTCGATCGGCCTGACCGCGGCACGCGCATCGAACTGGTTCGGCGACTCGCGCGGGAGCGTGGGCTCGATCTCACCACCGCAGGCGAAGAGGCGGTCGCGGGTCGGTGCACCGGCTCGATTCGGGAGGTCGAAGGTGCCATCACGCGCCTCGGCGCGCTGGTGGAACTTGACGGCGCACGAGGTCAGATCGGGCCTGGCACGGTTGAGCGGCTCTTCGGCGAAGAGCGCCCCACAAGCGTCGGCGGCGCTCCGATTCGATTGGTCGTCATCCTTGAATCGGTCTGCGATCGCCTGCGCGTGACGCGCGAAGAGTTGCTCGGGAACGGCCGCCACGCGCGGACCGTCGTTGCCCGCGGCCTTGTCGCCCACCTGGCCCGCGAGCTCACCACCCACAGTTACCCCGAGATTGCTCGTTCGCTCGGTCGAAACACCCATTCGGCCGTGCACACCGCGGCCAAGCGGCTGCGACTCATGATCGACAGCGATGAGAAAGTTGCGCCAGGCGGCGATTCGGTGCGCGAGGTCGTTGACCAACTCCGTCATGACATCGCCCGAACCAACCGCGTCAAGAGCGCGTGACAGGCGCAGGCTCTGAACTCCTCCCTCGCCGCCGACAGGCAACCGCGGGAGCTTCCTCGCTTCTGAGCGCCGTCGCCTTCAGCGCTTGAGTTACACTCGCACGCATGCCTCGAGGGATTCGTTGCGCCTCACACACTTGCCCTGCTGCGGCGCTCGCGCTTGCCTGCGGGGTGTCGTGGGCTTCGGTCGCTCTCGTCAGCGCTGAAGCCCGCGCGCAAACTCCGCCAGCCCCGCCCGTCAATGCGCCGGGCGACTACGACGCGCTTGATCGCTTCCAAACCGTCTTGCGCACCTTGAGGGAGGGCGTGCTCGCCGAGAACGACGGCAAGCAGCACGCCACACTCGTTGCGCTGCGGCAGCTGCGCGACCCCGCGCTCGCGCCGCTCTTCACACGCCTCTTGCACAGTGAAGACTGGTCGCTTCGTGTCGACGGGTTGTTAGGTCTTGCCGAACTGAGCGATGCTGGGAAGGCGGACCTCGCGCTCCTCGAGCAACTTCCTGGTGAGTCGGATCGCGAAGCTGGCATCAACGCGGTGTTGGCGCTGCGACTCGCCGACTCGGCGCAAGTCCAGAGCATGCTCTCGTGGATCGACCTCGCGAGTTCACAGCGGGTACTGCTTGCGGGCGAGTTGCGTCGTCTCGGCGGTACTCCAGAGTTGTCGCTCCTCACCCGTCTTGCGAATTCGAAGACCCCCGAAGTGGCGGGCCTCGCGGTTGGAATCTTGCTCGACCTCAAGGCCGCCGAAGCGTCGGCGCTGATGGCCAATGTTCGCGCGCAGATCGCGGGCCTGCCTGTGGCGACCCGCTCGGCGGTTGTCGCGCAAGTCGCCGAAGCATGCACGGCGCAAAATCTCACTGGCGCAGGCGGTTTTCTAGCGTCTCTGCTCACGCTTCCTGACCTCGCCGATGACGCGCGCCTGCGCGGCCTCGGCAGTTTGCTCATGCTCTCGCCGAGTGACGCCTACCCCGTCCTCGCTGCGGCCGTCGAGGCGGATCGTTCCACCGCCGCGTTGATGCGTCACGCCTCCGTGCTGCTCGCAAGCGGAGCGCGCGCCGACGCAACGGAGTGGGCGCGATTTCGCTCGGTCGATCCGCTGCTCGACTCCATCGCAGATGCGGGCGGCGCCATCGCCGCAGGGGATGAAGCGGGTGCGTTCGAGAAACTCGTCGCGCTCGAGCGTCGCGTCGTCTTGCGCGCTGCGCTCGATGGTGCTCGTCGCCTTGGACCGAGCGCCGATCGCGCGTTCGGGTTGGCGTGTCTTCGATTCGTGCTCAAGCCTGGTCCCACGCCACCGGCCCTTTCGGAGACTCTGCTCCTCGCACTCTTCCGACTTGCCGAGTTGGAGCCTGCAGAGTTCCGCGCAGCGCTTGCGACCGACGACCTCGATGAACCAACCAAAGATGCATTGCTCTTGGCGCTCTTGAACGCGGGCACCCCTGCCGCGGCGGAGGTCGCGCGCACGGCGCAAGGACATTGTTCGCGCACGGGTGAGGGCCAGATTGCCGTACTCATCGCGCGCAACGAGGCCTCGATCCCACCCGCCGTGCAAGAAGAACTCATGCGCGTGGCTGGCGGCGGAGTGCAGGTGGTCTTCCCGATTCGCGTGCAGGCGGCTTGGCTGTGGATGCGACATACGGGTCACCTCAACGACGCGATCCAATCGCTTGCCCCTGAAGCCGTCCCGACAGGAACGGCGCGCCAGGGCGAGACCAAGAAGAGCGTGGAGAAGAGCGTGGAGAAGAAGCAATGAGCGAACCAATCTGGCTTGGTCCACGGCCGCCGACACGCAGCGAGTGGCGTGAAATGCAAGACAGCATCGGCTCATCGCCCGCGGTCTACTCCGCGCTCGAGGAGCGCGTCGAAGGCATGGTGGCCGACCTCGTGCAACGGCCGTTTGGTGTGAGTTTCGGTTCGACGGGCGACGCCATCGAAGCAGCACTCGACGCGCTCGGTGCGGGACGCAACAACGAGATCGTGATTCCTGCGCTCTGTCCTGCGGTGCTCGGTCCAGCTGCAGTGCGCTGTGGCGCGCGCATTCGCTACGCCGATGTCGACGCCAAGACGCTCACGCTGCGCGCGCAGAGTGCCGAGGCGTTTCTGAACAACGACACGCGCGTCATCGTCGGTGTCGCGGCGCACGGTCAGCCTGCGGGACTTGAAGAACTCGCCGCACTCGCCGCGCGCAACGAATTGCCGCTGCTCGAAGTGCTCTGCGGGGGTCTCGGCGGCAACATCGGGCGCGATCCCGTGGGCCGCTTCGGACGGATCGCCGTGGTCGCACTCGGTGGCAGCGAGTCCACCATCGGTTCGGGTGGCGCCGTGTGCGTCACCAACGACGACAGCCTCGACAGCGCGCTGCGCCTGATCCGCAATCTCGGTCGCCGCGAGCCGAAGTCCGAGTGGGAACGCATCGGTGGTGTGCGCGCTCTCGAACGCATCGGGCTCGACGCGCGCATGAATCCGATGCAAGCGGCGCTTGCCGAAGTGCGACTCAAGCGCTTCGATGAAACCTGCGCGAAGCTCGAGGATGTCTTTCACGACTACCTTCGCCGCCTTGCGATGCATCCTGATCTCGTGCTGCCAGCGCCGTGTGCCGATGGAACCGTGCGTTGGTCGCACTTCGCGGTCCGCCTGTCGGAACGATTTGGTCGCGACGACCGCGACTCCATCTTGCAAGGACTACTGCGACACGACATCGCGGCGACAAGCATTCTCCATGTTCTCCCCGCCGAACCTGCCTTTGCGCATACCGCCGAGGGCGCCGAGTTCCGCATCGCGCAACGCGCGGCAGATCGCCTGATCGCGCTGCCCTTCTCGACTGCACTCGCTGAGCGGGACATCGACCTCGTCTGCCAGACGCTTCAGGTCATGATCGCGCGGCAGACCATCCTGCGCTAGCGGAGGCTACTCCCACTCAATCGTTGCGGGCGGCTTCGAACTGATGTCGTACACCACGCGGTTGACGCCCTTGACCTCATTGATGATCCGATTGGAGATCAACGCCAACACGTCGTAGGGAATGCGCGACCAGTCCGCGGTCATAAAGTCCTGCGTATCGACGGAGCGGATCGCCACCGTCGCGTCGTAGGTCCGACCATCACCCATCACGCCGACCGACTTCACGGGCAGGAGCACCGCGAAGACCTGGCTCGTGGAGCGATAGAGATTGGCCGCGACGATCTCCTCGAGAAGGATTCGATCGCACTCGCGAAGGACATCGAGTTTCTCCCGTGTGATGTCGCCAATCACGCGCACCGCCAATCCTGGCCCAGGGAACGGATGACGCCACACGATGTGCTGCGGAAGCCCGAGCACCTCTCCGAGCGCGCGAACTTCATCCTTGAAGAGCAGACGCATCGGTTCGATGAGCTCAAAGCCAAGTTGCTCAGGCAATCCACCCACATTGTGGTGGAGCTTGATGTTCGCGCTCGTGCCGGCGTGACCGTGTCCACTCTCGATGACATCGGGATAGAGCGTCCCCTGCGCGAGGAACTTCACATCGCCCGAGATGGACTTCGCTGCTTCCTTGAAGACCTCGATGAATCGATGGCCGATCAGGCGGCGCTTCTGTTGCGGATCGGTGACGCCTTCGAGCTCGCCAAGGAACGCCTTGCTCGCATCCACGACGCGGAGGTCCACATCAAAGTGACCGCGGAAAGTCGTGTCGACGAGGTCGCGCTCGTTTTTGCGAAGCAAACCGTTGTCGACAAAGATGCAGGTGACTTGGTTGCCGATTGCTTTCGAGAGCAACGCCGCCACGACTGAGCTGTCGACGCCACCCGACAATCCGCAGAGGACTTTGGAGTCGCCGACCCGCTTCTTGATGCGAGCGCACTCCTGCGCGACGAACTCGGCCATGGTCCACGACCCCGCGCAGCCGCAAGCCTTGAAGAGGAAGTTTGCGAGCATCTCACCGCCTTGCGGCGTGTGCGTGACCTCGGGGTGGAACTGCACTCCGTACATCTTGCGCGCGCTGTTGCGCACCGCGGCAAACGGACAGGTCGTCGTGCTGGCCAACACCTCGAATCCCTGCGGGATACGCGTGACCTGATCGCCATGGCTCATCCAAACGGTGGCGTGCGCATCAACACCAGCGAAGAGATCGGTCGTTTCCTTCACATCGATCTTGGCGCGACCAAACTCGCGATGCGCGCACGACTCGACAAGCCCGCCGAGCAGGTGACTCATCAACTGCATGCCGTAGCAGATGCCTAGCACGGGAATGCCAAGAGAGAAGAGCGCGGGATCACAGCTCGGTGCTCCCGACTCAAAGACACTTGCGGGGCCGCCCGACAAGATGATGCCCTTTGGGGCGATCCGTTGAACTTCCTCGGAGGTGATGCGAGGGCTGACGAGAAGGCTAAAGACGCCCGCATCGCGCACGCGGCGCGCAATGAGCTGGGCAGTCTGGCCGCCAAAGTCGAGGATGAGGACCGTTTCGGTTCCGGGCGGTGGGAGCTCAATCATGAGAGCGGCGGAATGTAGCACCCCGCTGCGCTGACTGCTCCTGCGCGTCGGCGGCCTATTCCGCGCCAGGAAGCGGCTCGTCGTGCGTCGGCATCATCCGTGGAATTGGCGAGCCGCGCCCGTGAAGGCCTGGCTCGTTGCCGCGCTGCACCTGCTCCTGCTTCAGCACCTCGTGGAGTCGACGACTCGCTGCATCGTTGCGCGCTGGACCATGCTTGGCAATGAAGGCAGCTTCGCGGTCGGCAGCGGGATCGACATGATGCGGATCATCGTTGGGCGCAAGCGAGGCAGCGAGCGCAACATCTTCGATCCAACGCCACACCAACGCGCAAGTGCCGACCACGAGCCCGATGCGGGCGAGCATGTGCCACAGCGTGTGACCGCTGCCATCGAGAATGGCGTTGACCTCGGTGCGGGACAGCGCCAGCGCACCAAAGATGGTGATGGCGGCGAAGGTCGCGCCTGCTTTGTCGGAGCGACTGCTCAAGATGACCATGAGTGAGCCGAGTGCAGCCGCGGCGAGCCCACTGATCGCCAGCGCGGAAGGAATCGTGAGCAACTCGGCGGTGAAGCGTGCAACCTCACGGATCGAGGCGATCACTGCGGCGCCAGCTGTCAAGGATTCGGGCCCACCATCCACGACGCCTGCACCTGCGATAACGCACGAGGTCTCAACGGCGCGAGCGAGGAGGCCAAGGCACCAGGTCGCACACAAGACGGCGATGACGCGGGTCACGCCACGAGAAAGTCCACGGACTCGTTTCATGCCCTCTCTGTCGGCACATTCCTGATGATTCCGATGCACCTCCGCGGGCCGCTCCGCAAGCGACGCGCGACCGTTCCGATCATGCGGCCTGCGCCCTTTGTGCGGCGTGGATACCTGCATGACTGCCGAGGCGATGAAGGGGCGACGCGACTGTTCAGTGCGGCGATTACGCACCCAACGCTAAACGCGACGAAGACGCGACAGGCAGCCGGGACGCCTCGTTGCGCAATCGGGCGCGCTCAAGGTCGTAGGCCACGCGGCGAAACTCGACGGTCAGCGATTCAAGATCGAGAATCGCGTAACTCGCGCGGTTGTCGCCGTCGCGCGGCTGACCGACCGAGCCAGGATTCACGATGGCGCGTCCAAACCGCGGAAGGTCGAACTCTGCAGAGCTGATGAAGGCGCCGCGATGCTCCTGCGCGGCACCAAGCAAGCGGCGCGCGACTTGAAAGGCCTCGACATCGTCCGACTCGGTTGGAGCGAAGGGCTCGGTGATGGTTGCGAAGCACGCGGGAACATGGGTGTGACCGATGAGCGCGATGGAGTGTTCGACGAACTGAAAGGCTCGCGCGGCATCGGATCGCGTGCGAAGATAGGTCATGCTTCCAGCACTGGGCGTCGGCGAGTCATGCACGCCAAACACCTTGTCTTCGCAGGTAAATGTCGCGGGAAGCGCGGCAAGGGCCAGCATGTCGTCGGAGGTGAGTTGCGCACGCGCATGCTCAATGCCTGCGCGAGCAAGCCCATTCCAATTGGCAGCGAGCGAGGGCTCGAGAACGCCGCGCTCGTGATTGCCGGCCACGATGGTGCGGCAGCAGTGGCGCGCGAGATCGAAGCATTCCTTCGGATCGGGGCCATAGCCCACGATGTCGCCGAGGCAGACCATCATGTCCGCGCCACGCTTGCGCACATCCGCGAGCACCCGCTCAAACGCGATGAGATTGCCATGAATGTCCGAGAGCACTGCGATTCGCGCCATGATGAAGTCCCTAGACCAACTTGATTGCTACCTCCGCGACACTGACCCGTTTCTCAGCGCCGCGACTTTCGCCGCGGGATGTTGTGAATCGGAGAAGAGCAGTCTTGTTTTCAAGGAAGAAAGATCCAAATGCACACGGGGTATGAGGAAGAAACCCGAGGGGCGCGCGCGGGTGGTCAAGCCGCACACAGCGCACAGGTGCACCTGATCGAGGCGGGTCTACGAGCCAACGGCGCAGAACCCTCCGTCCGTCCCGCGGGCGATCCAGCCCGAAACCTGCAGCTCCAGTGTGGCGCAGGCGAGGCGCTGCACCGACCAACCGAGGATGACCTCGAGCTCATCAAGCCCTGCACACTTTTCCGAGCGAATGACTTCGAGTGCGGCGCGCCCGTCGAGACTCGGCTCACTCCGCACTGCGAACTCCCGCGCGGGGATCGATCCCGTGTGAGCGGATCGGCGCGTGGATAGGTGAGGGCGCGTCGGTGCCTTGCGCGTCACACGTTGCGCGAGCTCATGGGCTCCACGAGCGACTGTCTTGGACTGCTCGATGAGCTCGCACACATCGTCGGCACTCGTAACGAGCTGAGCCCAGCCTTCGCGAATCGCCCGATGGCAGCCCTCACTCATCGGACTGTCGATCGGGCCAGGGACGCATCCCGCTTCCCGCGAAAGATCATCGACGGCGATGCGCGCGGTCAGCAGCGCACCCGAGCGACTCGCCGCTTCGACCACCACGGTCACGAGTGAGAGTGCAGCGATGATGCGGTTTCGACGCGGAAAGAGATCGGGTCGGGCTGACACCCCCGCGGGTTGCTCCGTGATCGTGCAACCGCCCGCCTCAACGATCGCGTCAAACAACGGCGCGTGATCCGCTGGATACGGATGCGTGCAGCCCGTCGCGAGCACGGCAATCGTGCGGCCTCGCGCGCGCAGCGCGCCACGATGCGCCTCGGCATCGATCCCACGCGCTCCACCTGAGACGATTGCCACGCCGCGCTCCGCGAGCTCTGCTGCGAGCCGGCCAGCATGCAACCGACCATACGGAGTCGCGCGCCGCGAACCAACGATCGCCACCGCGGGCTCAGGCGCCGCGTCAAGAACACCGCGCACAAAGAGAAGCGGCGGCGGATCGTGCGACGCGAGCAAGAGGTCTGGGTAGCCCGCGCTTCCCTCCAGTACGGCGCGACAGTTCAATCGCTCGAGCTGGCGCGATTCGTCGGCGAGATCTTCGGCCTTGGCACTGCGTTGCATGCGCGCCGCGTCATCCACATGCACGCCGATCGCTGTGGAGAACTCGAGCGCGGGCGCATCGAGCGCCTCGACTGCGCCGCCGAATGCGCCCCGCAGCGCACGCAGGCGCGCGTGACCAATTCCTGCGACCCGCAACAAGGCCAACGCTGCGCGAGCTTCAGGGTCCAATGGGATACTCGATGGCACCATCGCCACACGCTACGGCGAGTGACATCGATTCCCCGCGGGCAGTCGCTTTTCCACGGAGAGTCCCTGCGTCTTACAGCATTTCGCCGTGCGAACCAGTCTCGATCCAGCGCGCATCCTCGAGTCCGAGGAACAGACTCGTTGAGTCCAGCGCGCGATCAGAGGCCAGCGGAAACGCTGCGGGGCGCCTGACTGTCTCGAAGCAGACGGTCGCATCATTGCCGTCAAACTCCTGTTCGTCAGGCAACGCTTCCGTCTGCGCCCGCGCGATCTCGTCGCCAGCATCACGCTGGCTGAAGGTGTCGAACGCGTCGATTTCGTCACACTCTTCTCTAGAGGGAGCCTCGTCAAAGGATGGCTCGAAGCGACCAGGTTGGTCGGGATCATGAGACGCAGCGCACTCGGCGTCAGTCGTGGCACTTCCGCTGTCGACGACGCACGCCTCGTACTGCAGCGCATGCACATCGATGGCCTCGTAGGTCTCGACCTCGCCACGGACGCTGTCGAGCGACTCGGGCTCGTCCGTTGCGTGAGGCTGGAGCTCCACCGAAAATGTCTCGATCTCGCACTCGGCGATGAGCTCGACGGAACTCATTGGAGGCAATGTTGCCTCCTCCGCGGCCGGAGGCAGGTCTGAAGGGACGAGTTCGAGCTCGGACTCAAGCTGCCCCAAGTCTTCCACTTGGAGCTGGTCGGGGAGCTGAGCTGAGAGCTCAGTTGAGAGCTCACCTGAGAGCTCACCTGAGAGCTCGCCTGAGAACTCACCCGTGAGCTCATCCGTGAGCTCATCCGTGAGCTCATCCGTGAGCTCATCCGTGAGCTCACCCGAGAGCTCACCCGAGAGCTCATCCGCGAGCTCACCTGAGAGCTCACCTGAGAGCTCACCCGAGAGCTCACCCGTGAGCTCATCCGAGAGCTCATCCGAGAGCTCACCAACGAGCCCCCCCATGAGCCCGCCCGTAAGCTCTTCAATTGGCTCAACTTCCGCCGTACAGGCCGCGTCGGTTGCTGGTATCCCAGCCGCGGCCACCGCGAGCGGCACCGCGGCGATCGGAACCAGTGTGGCGACCGCAGGGACCTCCGCCACGACCATCGTCGAACCGTCGGCAAGCTCAACCCGCCCGGCCGGTTCTGTGTCTCGGCGAGCAGCACGCGGCGCGCGAAGGGAGCTCGACGTGAGTGTCGTGGGCGCGAAGAGCATTCCCATGAAGACAAGGAACGCCCCAGTCGCGAGGACCCAGAGTCGACGCGGTCCGCTTGCGAGACGTGAAAGCAGCGTGTCGGGGTAAGGCGAGGTCTCGGGAATCTCAATGGTGACACTCGACTCGATCCACTGCGGCACGGTGTTGTTGGCGGTCGGCATCAACAACAACGGGCGTTCATCACGCGGCATCCGATTCAGTTGAGCACGGACCAGTCGCTCGAGCACACGGGGATCGCTGCTCTCGACATCCGCGAGGAACTGCTCGTACGCAAGCAGTTCCGCCTTGGCGTGCTCTTCGTGCGCTTGGTGCACCTTGAGTGCCTGATCAAGATCATGCAGCTCGCGCTGTGCAGGGATGAGCACCCCCGACACAATGAGCGCGAGTCCCGCGATAATGAACGGCCACCCTGGATCGAATCGGAACAACGTGACTGGAGCCGATGGCACAGCCCCGAGCTCACTGCTCGTTCCTTCACGCTGCGAACACGCCTTCGAAACGCCAAACATGGAACTGCGGTTATCGACGCGGGGACATCCGTCGCTGCACATTCCGCGCTGCAAACGAGAGGTCCGGCGTTGCCTTCGCCCCACTCGGGCGATCGCCCCAAACGCCTCCGTTGCGCCGCGACTTGCACGCCTGCCTTGATTCCAACCAAACCTCCGCCGATGGCAGTAGCGCGCCTCCATTACGGAGTCGCTCCGCGTCAGCGGATGCATGAAGTCCCCCAACCGAAGGTATCCCGATGGGGCTCAAGGGCTCGATTCAAGCAGCGGCGAAAGCCGCAGTACTCACCGACGCAGCAGACCTCCAAGGACTGGTGAATCTGTCCGAGTTGCTCAGGCAACTCGCGACCGATGCAGCAGCCGAGGGGCGCCCTGAGATCGCCGCACGCTCCACCGAGGCCGCCGAGCTCTCCGATCGGATCGTCCTGCGCCAGGTCGACAATGTCGAAACTGCGTTTCTCCGCGTCGTGGAGTCAATCGGCGCCTGCGAAACCTCGAGCGCCCACGCCGAGTCCCCGCAGCGCGAGCCGGCTGATCCTGAGCTGCTCGGCGCGTGGATCGCCAGCTGCGAGAGCATGCTCCCCGAAATCGAGCATCTCGCAGTCAAGGCGGAGAGCCAAGGCTTCGTCGGCGAAACCGCAGCTGAGATCCGTCGACGCATCCACACCCTCAAGGGAGAGTGTGGAGTTCTGTCACTCTCACAGGCCCAGTTGGTCTGCCATGAACTCGAGAGCTTGATCGACGGAGGCGGCACCCGTTTCCCCGTCGATGCGGTGCTCGCGGTCTGCGATTGGATGCGCTCGCTCACGCAGCGCCTCGCCCACGATGCGCTCGCTGACGAGCCCGACACGAGCGTGGTTCGAAGTGTTCTCTCGAACACGGTGCTCGCCACTCAGGATCCCACGACCTCGCCTGCCTCTGGTGCCACCACCAACGCACCGACCCCGACTGCAACTTCGACACCCGTCGAGACGCCTGCCAACACATCCGCGGAAACCGCAGACCCCTTTGCCGGCATTCACTCGATCCCCGCGGACCAACGCGTCGCGATGAACCTCGAGCACACCGACGAGAATGTCGGCGACTTCGCACTCGAAGCGCGCGAGCACCTCGCCAACGCCGAGAACGCGGTGCTCTCGCTCGAAGCCAATCCCAACGACGACGAACTAGTCAATGTGGTCTTCCGCGCGTTCCACACCATCAAGGGCGTCTCAGGATTCCTCAACCTGCCCCGCATCGTCGAAGTGGCGCACGCGGCGGAATTCCTCCTCGACAAAGTGCGCTCGCACAAGGTGCCGCTCTCTCCGCATGTGCTCGAACTCGTCCTCGCGACGAGCGACTTGCTCGGCCAACTCATTGGCATGCTGTCAGGTGGCGACGCGCCGAAGGAGCGCGAGTTGCGCATCCTCGTGCGCAGACTCGAAGCCGCATGCGAAGGCCGTGCGCTTGCCGCACCAGGCGCTCCCGCAGCGCGAAGCCCAGTGAAGGCCGCGGTCACTGAGCAATCTGAAGCTCCTGTTGTGGAAACCGCCGCAACATTCGCCGAGCCGAAGCAGGTCGCGACGAAGACCGTCGTGACGGCCAAGGCTGATCAGAGTGTCAAGGTTTCGACTCAGCGTATGGATGCGTTGGTGAATCTCGTCGGCGAGCTCGTGATCGCCCAGCTCATGGTTGTGCAAGATCCTGAAGTCTCCACCCTGAACGGACAGCGCGTTCAACGCAATCTCTCGCATCTTGGCAAGATCGTGCGCGATCTCCAAGAGACCTCGATGAGTCTCCGCATGGTCACGCTCAAGTCGACCTTCCAGAAGATGGCACGACTGGTGCGCGATGTCGCTGTAAAAGCTGGCAAGCGCATCGTCCTCGAGGTCGAGGGCGAGGATGTCGAGCTCGACCGCAATGTCGTCGAAGAAATCGGCGATCCGCTGGTGCACATGATTCGAAACGCTTGCGATCACGGCATCGAGCCGTCCGACGAGCGCCGCAAGGCTGGCAAGTCCGAAACAGGAACACTGCGCCTGCGCGCGTTCCATTCGGGCGGTTCCATCGTCATCGAAGTCGAGGACGACGGCCGCGGACTGAGCCGCGAACGCATTCTCAAGAAGTGTGTGGAGAAGGAGCTCCTCGATCCCACTCGGGATATCAAGGACATTCCTGACAGCGAGGTCTTCAACTTCGTCTTCCTCCCTGGCTTCTCCACCGCCGAGAAGGTCACCGACATCTCGGGTCGTGGTGTTGGCATGGATGTGGTCCGCCGCAACATCGAGGCGCTCCGCGGCTCGGTCGAGATTCATTCCACGCAAGGCAAGGGTTCGGTCTTCTCCATGCGACTCCCGCTGACGATGGCCATCATCGACGGCATGGTCGTCCGCGTGGGCCAGCAGCGTTACATCGTTCCGACCCTGAACATCGAGCGCTCGTTCCGCCCGACCGCGGAGCAGCTCACCATGGTGCTCGGCAAGGGCGAGCTCGTGCGCGTGCGCTCTGGATTGCTGCCGATTCACAGGTTGCAACGCCTCTTCAACCTCAGCGAAGGATGCGACGAGCTCGCGGACGGGCTCCTGCTCATTCTCGAAAATGGCAAGCGACGAGCCTGCGTGTTCGTCGACGAAATTCTCGGACAACAGCAAGTCGTCATTAAGAACCTCGGTGACACGCAGGCGCAAATCCGCGGCGTCTCCGGCGGCGCCATCCTCGGTGATGGACTCGTCGCACTCATCGTCGATGTCGGCGGGTTGCTCGAAACCGCCGCCAGTACACCAGCCTCCACTCAACTGACCTGAACGCATCACTCTGCGAAGGAGCTCCTCATGGCCATGATCGATCGCAACGAAACCGTCTCCCACGAATCGCGTGGGGCTAACGAGAACAAATTCCTCTCCTTCTGCCTCGGCACCGAGCACTATGGAGTCGAGATCCTGCGCGTGCGTGAGATCATTGGTCTCCTCGCCGTGACGCCCCTTCCCCAGACTCCGTCGTATGTGAAAGGCGTCATGAATCTGCGCGGTCGCATCATCCCCGTGATTGATCTGCGCCTGCGCTTCGCACTGCCCGCCGCAGAGGCCACCAAGGAAACCTGCATTGTGGTCCTTGAAGCCACTGAGCAGGATGGCACGCAGACCGTGATGGGAGCCATCGTCGATAGCGTGCGCGAAGTGCAGGACATTCCAAAGTCCGCCATCGAGCCCTCACCAGAGTTCGGCTGCGAAATCCCACTGCGCTACATCCTCGGCATGGGCAAGGTGAAGGACAAGGTCATCGTGCTGCTCGAGATCGCTGAAGTGATTGGGATGCGCGAGCGCGCCCAGATTGCTGGAGCGATCAAAGAGACTGAGCGACGCGCGGCCTGAGTAGGCACGCCAACTCCTCAAACGCACTCTGCCCCCGCCGGATAGGAATTCGCATGTCCACACTCACTGAATCGACCTACAAGCGCATCGCTGACATCGCCAAGCGCCGATGGGGGCTCGCCCTTGGGGATCGCAAGATCCAACTCGTCGCCAATCGGCTCGCCTCGCACTTGCGCAAGCAAGGCGGCGGCGAGATCGAAGACTACGTACAGCGGCTCGAGCGGAATCCGTCGGAAGAGGACATGCTGGTCCTCTTCGACATCCTCTCGACGAACGTCACGAGCTTCTTCCGCGATCCCGCGCACTTCGCCTTCCTCGAGCGCGAGCTCTACGCGCCTCTGGCTCGCGGAACTCTCGCGGTACCAGGGCGTCGATTGCGACTCTGGTCTGCGGCGTGCTCGACTGGCGCAGAGCCCTACTCGCTGGCGATGCAAGCGCTCGAGCTGCTCCCACCGGCGCTTGGATTTGATCTCCGCATCGTCGCCACCGATCTGTCGAACAAGGCGCTCGACGGCTGCCGCGCTGCGACCTACAACGAGATGCAACTCACTGGACTCTCGCCGGAGCGCCGCGCGCGGTTCTTCGTCAAGATTGATCCGCCAAAGGATCCCGTCAAGGGCTCTCCGACTGGCCCTCTCTGGCGCGTGAAGGACGAAGTACGCAAGCTCGTTGAGGTTCGCAGGCAGAACCTTGTGGAGGACTACAACGGCCTTGGACCGTTTGATGTGGTCTTCCTCCGCAATGTGATGATCTACTTCGATCGTGACACGCGACACGAAGTCGTCAAGCGCATGTACGGCGTCGTCCGCACGGGCGGCATCCTCGCCGTTGGCAGCGCCGAAACTCTCTCTGGCCTCGATGTCCCCTTCCGCCCTGCTGCGGCGAGCATCTACCTCCGATGACGACCACTGCTACGACCCCGCGCCCGAGGCTCACTCCTTTGGCAAGGAATCCATGATGTCCAGGATCCCCTCTACTCCAATCAAAACTTCGCTGGTCCGCCCTGCGGAAGGCGACAAGGTCGTCGTCGGCGTTGCCGATCTTGCCGTCGCGCGCGATGCGAGCAAGTCGATCATCACCTACGCGCTCGGTTCGTGCATCGGCGTCACGCTCTACGATCCAATCGCGAAGGTCGGCGGCATGCTGCACTTCATGCTTCCCGAGTCCTCGGTGAGCATAGAGAAAGCTGCCATCAATCCCGCGATGTTCGGCGATGTCGGCCTTCCGATCCTCTTCAACAAGGTGCTCGAAGCAGGCGCGAAGCGTGAACGACTCATCGTGTGCGCAGCTGGAGGCGCCGAAGTGCTCGCTGACGACGGCCACTTCCGCATCGGCAATCGAAACCGCACGGTGCTGCGAAAGATCTTCTGGAAACTCAATCTCCTGCTCGCCTCCGACGACACGGGTGGCCAGCACAGTCGCACTATGACGATCCGACTTTCCGATGGACAGATCGCCATTCGCTCGCAAGGGAAGGAGTCGCAACTGTGGCCACACTAAACGACACGATCACCGCACTCGAGCGATTGCCCGCACTACCCGCGACTTCCATGCAGCTGATCTCGATGCTCGCAGGCGGCGGTCGCGATGCGGACCTGCGCGAAGTCGAGAAGATCGTCAGCCACGATGAAGCGGTCGCTGCCTCGGTGTTGCGCCGTGCCAACAGCGCTGCCTTTGGTATGCGTGGGCGCGTCGCAGGACTCTCCGACGCCGTGCGACGCCTCGGAACCCGCGAGCTCTGCCGCATCGCCTTGGAAACGCAGACCACAGGACTGCTCGCCAACGCTGGACGCTCCTACGGACTTCGGCGCGGATCGCTCTCGCAGTCGGCACTCGGCGGCGCAATCGCCGCGGACTCCCTCGTGCAAACCCATGGAGCTGGCAAGTCCGTTGATCGCGAGATCGCCTTCGTCGCAGCGCTCCTGCGCGACATCGGCAAACTCGCCATCGACATGGTCGCAGGACCTGACGCGCTCGAGAAGATCTCGGCGGCGGCGGACACGCGACCATTCCTTGAGTATGAGCGGGAAGCGTTCGGCGCGGACCATGCAACACTCGGAGCCATGCTCTGCGAGCGCTGGGGACTTCCCGAACCGATTGTCCACGCGGTGCGAGGACATCACGCACCTCCGTCGAATCCTGTCGAGCCCTTGACCGACATCGTCCACACCGCGGATTGTGTGGCGCGTTGGGCAGGACTCGGCGTCGGCTGTGACGGGCTCATGTATCCCTTTGATGCCGGAGCGCGCGACCGACTCGGCACCACCCGCGCCGATCTCGAGGCGCTCGTCGCCGACATCCTCGCCGCAACTGCACCCGAAGAAGGAAACGGCCTGCATTCAACCGGGTCACCCAGCGGAGCCAGCTTAAGGAACACAGCATGACCGCGAATCTGAACTGCCATGTCCTCGTTGTTGACGACTCGCCGATTCTGCGCGCAGCGATCAAGAAGGTGGTCAAACTGTCGGGCGTACCCGAAGACCGCATTTTTGAGGCGGGCAACGGCGTCGAGGCGCTCGAAGTACTCGAAATGGTGTGGATCGACCTAGTTCTTCTCGATCTCAACATGCCTGTCATGGACGGCGAAGAGTTCGCGCGCGAGTTGCGCAAGCGGCCAGACCTCCAGGATGTCGCCGTCGTCGTCGTCTCGACCGAAGCCAACCGCGAACGCCTGCAACGCATGCGCGAGCTTGGCGTCGAGCACACGCTGCGCAAACCCTTCGAGCCCGAAGCCCTCTGCCGCTTGATTTCGGAAGTCCTCGGCGTCCAACCCTCGTGAGCTAGGAGCGATCCACATGGAACAACCAACCGACACCCTTGATCCCACGACGCTGGCTCGCCTCGTCGTTGATGCACTTGAGCGCACCGCCTTCGTACTGGCCGATCCCTGCGCTGACACGGAACACCTGCCTGCCGCGGACACCTTCGCGCAGATCGACTTCCACGGTCCGTCCGACGGCAACGTCGAACTCCATGCCAGTCGCGCCTTCGCACGAAACCTCGCCGCGAGCATTTTGGGTGCAGAACCCAACGAGATCACCGATGGTCAGTCAGAAGAAGCACTGCGTGAGCTCGCCAACATCGTTGGTGGCTCCGTGATCACGGCGCTCGGCGGAAGCGACTGCCGCTTCTCACTCGGACTCCCACGCCTCGGACGAAGCACCGATTCGCGCAACGAAACGACCTGCGTCCTTGATGCGGAGGGTGAGCGACTCGAGGTGCATTGCCACCACGCGCGCGCAGCGTAAGCAGTGTTGAGGGAGATCCACGATGCAAGATGCCAAGCCAACCGACCCGAAGTCTGCAACTCCCAACTCCGCGCGCGCGGCTCGGGTGTTGATCGTCGACGACAGCGCCATTGTGCGCCAGGTCCTTCAAGCTCAACTCTCACGGCAACCCGGCATCGAAGTAGTCGGCGCAGCTGCGGATCCGTTCGCCGCGCGAGAGAAGATCCTCGCCTTGAAGCCTGATTGCGTCGTGCTCGACATCGAAATGCCGCGCATGGACGGACTCACCTTCCTCAAGAAGCTGATGAAGTTCCATCCCGTGCCGACGATCATCTGCAGTTCCATGACGCCCAGAGGATGTGCCTTGGCACTGGAATGCCTCGAAGCCGGCGCCTTCGAAGTCGTCTCGAAACCCAGTGGAAACTTCTCGATCGGCGAAGTTGCCACGCGACTTGGTGAACTCGTCCGCGCGGCAGTACTCGCGCCCGTACCAAAGGGCGCGGCCCTCGCGCGCAATGCGGGCGCCATGCCGATGGAGGAGATGGAGTCCGCACCATCACGCGTCGCACTACCCGCGGCGCCGCTTGCATCGAAACCGAAGATCGCCAACACGGCGTTCCGCCCAGGCTTGTCGGACAAACTTATCGCGATCGGAACCTCAACGGGCGGAACTGAAGCGTTGCGCGAAGTGCTCACGGCGCTCCCTGTGGATGTTCCGCCGATCGTCATGGTGCAGCACATGCCCGAAGGATTCACCAAGGCCTTCGCTGAGCGGCTCGATCGCCTGTGCAAGATCCGAGTCAAGGAAGCAGAAGACGGTGATCCACTCATCGCAGGTTGCGCCCTGCTTGCGCCGGGCAATCGCCACATGCGCCTCGTGCGCGATGGCGCTGCGGGACTGAACAAGTGGCTCGTGCGCGTTGCGGATGGACCACGCGTCCTCCGTCACAAGCCGTCAGTCGAAGTGCTGTTTGAAAGTTGCGCGCAATACGCTGGCGCGCGCGCTCTCGGCATCATCATGACAGGCATGGGGAACGACGGAGCCACGGGGCTGCTCTCGATGCGCAAGGCGGGCGCCGTGACGCTCGGGCAAGACGAGCAGACCTGCATCGTCTACGGCATGCCACGCGAAGCAGCGCTCTGCGGAGCCGTGCAAATCGTCTCGCCGTTGGATCGCATCGCCAAGTCGATCACCGACTTCGCCAGCGGCGCGCTCGTCGCGCAAGCGGCGTGAGTCTGCGTGTCAGTACGCGTCGCAGCACGCACCGGCGAGCCTCTCGGCTGCGCACGGGCGCTTCCGTCGCGCTGTTGGCGGGATACAGGACATACGCGTCTTCCACGATCTCCCAGACATTTCCGTGCGTCTCAAGGAATCCCCATGGATTCGCGGCAAGGCTCCCGCAACGAACTGGCGCAACGCGCTCGCAAGAGACTCGCCCCGCGCCGAGTACATCGCCAATTGAATAGGCCGTCTTGGTGCCAGCTCTGCACGCGTACTCCCACTCCGCTTCACTAGGAAGTCGAAGCGCCCCCCGCCACGGCAGCGTGAACTCTTCCTAGAGGATGCTCCACGAGAGGTTGTCGACTGGGCGCTGATCGTCGTCGGGAAGTCCACCCCTGCGTCCCGTGAGCGCCAACCATTCAGCGCAGGAGACCTCGTTCTGCGAGAGGTAATAGGCGCTGCAGATGTTGCGCGTGTGCTGCGCCTCGTCAATGTTGCGCCCGCTTCCGTCTCGGGCGAACCCATCATGAACTCCCCTGGCGGCACGAGCAACATCACGATGCCGCTCACGGGGTGCTTGATCTTCCAGGGCTTCCCCGTTGCCACGATTCTCTCGCGCGAGGTCTGCTACCGCGATACCGCGCGCGCTCGGTGTCGGCGGATCCACTTCGCGGATGATCCGCTGGATCTCGCGATATGCCTTCGATCGCAGCTCCTTCGGATCGAAGGGAAGAACTCCCGTGAGGAGTTCGTAGAGAAGCACGCCAAAGGAATAGTCATCGCTGCGGGTGTCGATGTCGGTCGCATCGGGATCAGCCTGCTCAGGACTCATGTATTCAGGTGTCCCGATCATCTGACCAGTCTCGGTGAACACCGTGTGCTCTGCGAGTCAGTGAGAGAGCGCTTTCGCGACGCCAAAGTTGATGACGATGGCGTGAAGCTTGTTCTCTTCGCCGCGAGTCACGAGCACATTGGATGGCTTCAAATCACGGTGGACGATGTTCGGATGGTTCATCACCGCGAGCGCCTGCCGCTCCTGCTCGAAGCGCGCGACGACTTGCTTCGAATTCAGCCCAAGATGGACAAGCTTCAGCGCCAGGCGCTGCACGAAGGGATGGCGACGCTCAGCGAGCCACACGGTGCCGAAGCCGCGTTCGCCGAGCACGGAAATCAGGTGATAGGGACCGATCGCGTCGCCCGCGCGTTCGACGACGCGATTGGCGTCCGAGTTGGGCATCGGGAGATGGCGTGCCACGGCCTCGTCCCATCCAGGAGAGAGGTCGGCCGTTCGATCCGTATCATCGATATCCCCGAGCATGGCGGCACTCTGTGCATCGCCGCTGCCGATTTCAAGCCCACAGGTACTGCCAGCGCGTCACACCAGCTTGGGGAAACTGGGCTGGCCCTGCTCGTTGGGCTTGGCGGCGAGGTCCTTGACGACCTTCACGAGATCCTTGAC
Organism: Planctomycetaceae bacterium; assembly: GCA_947490615.1. Classification (GTDB taxonomy): domain Bacteria; phylum Planctomycetota; class Phycisphaerae; order Phycisphaerales; family SM1A02; genus QWPT01. The sequence continues at coordinate 45,549 of CANLHK010000016.1, forward strand.
ATGCTGCACGGACTCCTTCAGGAGTGGCGCCTCAGCCTCATTGAGCTTGACCTCAACGATCTTCTCCATGCCGCCCTTCCCGAGCACGCAGGGCACGCCCACGAAGTACCCAGCACCCTTCGCTCCTGGCGCGACGCCATACTCGTTCTCGCAGTAGGCAGCGCAAGGGAGAATGCGCTTCTTGTCCTTGATGATCGCCTCGGACATCTGGATGACACCCGATGCGGGCGCGTAGTACGCCGAGGTTCCCATGAGCTGCACGATCTCGCCGCCGCCGACCTTGGCGCGTTGCACGCACTTGTCGATGACTTCCTTCGAAAGCAGCTGATCGATGGGGATGCCGTGCACGCTCGTGAAGCGCGGCAGCGGCACCATGTCGTCGCCGTGTCCACCGAGGAGCAACGCTTGGATGTCCTCAATCGAGCAACCGAGTTCGAGCGAGAGGAAAGCGCGGAAGCGCGCGACATCGAGGCAGCCCGCTTGGCCAAGCACGCGGCTCGCTGGAAATCCAGATGCCTTCCACGCGGTGTACACCATGGCATCGAGTGGGTTCGAGAGCACGATGATGATCGAGTTCGGCGCATGCGCCGCGACCTTCTCAGCCACGCTCGAAACGATGCCCATGTTCGTCACGATCAAATCGTCGCGGCTCATGCCTGGCTTGCGAGGAATGCCCGCGGTGATGACCACGATGTCGCTGCCCTCGATGAGCGTGTAGTCGCTGCCGCCAGTGATCTTGCAGTCGAACCCCTCGATCGGCGCGCTCTCGTACAGATCGAGCGCCTTGCCTTTGGCGACGCCGTCGGCAATGTCGATGAGGACGATGTCCCCGAGTTCCTTCGAGGCGGCCCAAACAGCGCAGGCAGCACCAGTGTTGCCTGCTCCAATGATCGAGATCTTCGCGCGACGCATGTGACGGGACTCCAAAGCGGTCATGAAAATAGGTAGACAGTCAACCTCGCGCGGCGCGCGAAGGGGCGGCGATCATAGCGGCTCGAGCGTCGCGCACGGCCGCTCATGAAGGACTCTTGCACTCACGAGGCTCCGATCCCTTTCCCACAAAAAGAAACGCAGCCGCCACGAATGACGACTGCGTTGCATGGGCCAGAAAGGACTCGAACCTTCGACCTCACCCTTATCAGGGGTGTGCTCTAGCCAACTGAGCTACTAGCCCGTTACGCCCGTTTGACGGGTCGCGAAGTGTACCGAAGCCGATCCACCACTGCAACGGCTTTGAATCGCAGGGCTCCGCATGCTGTGCGATGCGCACGCGCGCTGCAATCGACGCGTTACCACGCAGCGAGATCACCAACGAGGGGTTCCACAAGGTCCTTCATGGAGACGATCCCCAAGGGTGTGTCGACGCGGTCGCCGACGACCGCAAGTTGGACGCGCTCGCGCCGCATTCGTCCGATGGCATCCAGCGCTGTGACCGTAGGACTGAGCAACAAGACGGGTCTTGTGATGGCTTCAGTGGATTCTGCTGCGCGCGCAATGTGATCAATCGCAGCAATGATCCCCGTGATGCGCCCTGACGGATCGACGACGGGAAGCCGACTCGCACCCGAACTGAGAAACCGCTGCGCGCGCTCCGCTGGAGTTGCGGTGGTCAGAACGAATGCGATGGATTTCCACGGGCGCATTTCTTGTCCGACCGTGATGCCACGCATCGTGAACACCCGATCGGCGAATCCAAGCTGTGCTTCACTGAGTCCCTCAAATCCCGCGCCTTCAGCGAGCAACGCGGCGACCCGTGCGCGCGACTCTCGACGCTCGCCTCCAGTCTTTCCGCCGAAGATCCTCGTCGCGGCAGCACCGAGCGCGTTGACCAGCGGAACGACGCCAGTCCAACACAACGTGAGACGCAGCACCGTGAGCAACCCCGCATAGCGCGGCATCCAACGATCGGCGTGAACACGAAAGAGGTCCTTCGGCAGCACCTCACCAAACAGGAACACAACGGGGACGAGCACCAGCAACTCCAACGCGACCGCTTTGACTGGGCCAAATCCGAACCCGTCGAAGATCTGCGCCACACCAAAGCTCGCGACCCAACCCGCGAGTGCATTGGCGACAAGGAGGGTCGACAGCAACCTCCTCGGTTGCGCACACTCACGCGCGAGCCGTGCCGCCGACGAATCGCCCCGAGACGCGCGAATCGCGAGGCGCACATGAGACAAGGAGTACATCCCTGTCTCGAGTCCCGCAAGAACTCCAGCGCTCGCAATTCCGAGCAGAGCGATCGCACCAAAACTGATTGCAGCGTCGAGCCCCATCGAATCTGCGGTAAGGGCGAGCAAGAGTGTCATGGCGCCATCCTTCGCTCGAGCGAGACCAGAACACTCTTGATTCGCACGCCCATGACGGCTTCCACTTCCATACGAACATTGGCAAGCTCAACACGATCTCCAACGCGGGCGAGCCTCGAGAGCCGCTGCATCACGATTCCGGCGACGGTGCTCGACCGCGGACTGACGACACGCTCGCCAAAAATCTCGCTCCAACGGGCGACGCTCATCTCTCCGCTGACTCTCCAAACGCCCGAGCTCACTTCGATCGGCGCGTCCACCGCTTGCTCGCCGATGTCAGCGATGTCCCCGACGATCTCCTCGACGCAATCTTCGAGCGCCACGATCCCTGCTGTCCCTCCGTACTCATCGACTGCGATAGCAAGCTTGCTCCCTGTACGGCGAAAGTGCTCAAGCAACTGCTCAAGCGACGCCAATTCGGGAACAAACCGTGCTGGCTCGATGCACTCCGCGCGCGCGGGTCGATCCGCCGCAAGCAGGTACCGCTTGAGCTGCAGCACGCCGACGACGTCGTCGACATCGCGCCCGATGATGGGAAGGTGCGTGAGCCGCGCCCGCGTACAGACCGCGACGATCTCGCTGTCGTCGTCGTCCGATGCCACGAACGACATGTCTACCCGAGGGGTCATGACATCCCGCACGCGCAATCGGCGCAATCGCATGACGCCTTCGATTGCCTCGCGCTCCCGCGAGTCGATCGACCCCTCGCGTGCGGACTGCTCGAGCAACGCAGCGAGTTCATCGGGATCTACGATTCCAGCAGGCGCCGCTCCCGCGGCAAGGCGTCCGAGCGGAGCCAGCACCCAGCGATCCAATCCGCGGGCCATTGGCGCCATCGCCGTGCAAAGGAGGGCAACAGGCGTCACTGCGGCTCGAGCGGATCGCACGCGATCCGCGTTTCCAATCAGTTTGGGAAGCACTTCGGCCGACAGCACCATGCCAAAAAACGAGACGACGGCGAGCAGGAGAGAAATTGTGAGATTGCTCTCGAGTCGCGTCACGAGAACAGTACTCACCACGAGGTACGCGATACTCGCGACAAGCGAGCCAACCATCGTGTTCACCAACAACAATCGAGGCTTGGCCAAGAGACCATCTACCAACAATGCAGCGCTGGGGTCGCGCTTCCGCAAGCCGAGCCGCTCTGCGGGAGTCAAAGCGAAGAAGGTTGTCTCAACGAACGAAAAAAACGCCATCGCGGCGAGCAATGGAAAGAGCAACAGCGACAGCCCGACATCGACCGCGGTGAACTCCGTGCCACTCAGGGCTGTGGCGAATTCGGTCATGAACCTGACGCCTCACGCTCAAGTTGCTCCATCATCCGTTCGTACCCTCGGACAACCTGCAATTGAACTCGCACCTCCCGCGCGTCGACCTCCGAGATACTTTCGTCGCGCACGCGAGCGAACGCACACTGAATGACCTCGATCGCCTCCATGCGGCCCGCCTGTGCCTCCCCAATGAGTGCGCCATGCTCCGCACAACCGATCTCTGCCGCGTCGGCGCGCTCTCGCAACTCAATCATCGCTGCGAGAAATCCTAATGGCGGCGCGACCGGGCCCACGACTGGCGCGCCCCACCGCGCGAGGAGGGCCTCAGCGCGCCGAACAGGGTCCGACAGAACGATGAGCGCGGCGTTTTCCAGCGCACTCTGCGAGACTGATCCCCCCGCGTCGGGATGCGAACCTGACGCTCTTCGCAGCCAGGCGGCCCGAAGTGTGCTCGGATCGAGGTCGAACCGCGGCGGAACGCCGAGCGCGTCAAATGGGTCAAGGTGCAACGGGCTGGTCATCGAAACCGATTCCTACTTCATCGGATGGTGAGAATTATCGGCAATCCACGCACAGAACCATGACGCGCAGCCGAAACGCAGCCACTCAAACCCGATACCCAACCCCCGAGATTCCTCGGCGACTCAGGTTGACATCTCCAAAACCCTGTATGCTCACCCACTGACCGCACCACTGACCGTCAGTCCACTGCGCGTCGAGAACCCACAGCCACGCATGAAGAAATGCACTCAGTGGCTCGACCTGGCCTAGGAGGCCAGACATGTTCAAGCTCTTTGTCGGAAATCTCAATTATCGTACGACGCCAGATGGCCTTCGCGAAATCTTTTCGGCTCACGGAGAGGTGCTGGATGTCTTCATCGGAACAGACCGCGAGACTGGCCGCTCGCGAGGTTTCGGCTTCGTGACCATGGGTTCCAAGGAGGCCGGTGCGGCCGCCATTGAGAACCTCAACGGCAAGGAATTCGAGAGCCGCGCTCTCGTTGTTAACGAGGCTCAGCCCCGCGCTCCGCGTCCGGGTGGAGGCTTCGGTGGCGGCGGTGGTAGTGGCGGCGGCGGTGGCGGTGGACGCGGCTTCGGCGGCGGCGGCGGAGGCGGCGGCGGTGGCCGCGGCTTCGGCGGCGGCGGTGGTGGCGGCGGACGCGGCTTCGGTGGTGGCGGCGGCGGTGGTGGCTTCGGCGGCGGTGGCCGCGGTGGCGACTTCGGCGGTCGTGGCGGCGGACGCGATCACGATCGCGCTCCATCCAATCCACGGAACAGCCAATTCGACGGCGGCTGGTGATCCAGCTGGCTTGAGCATCACTCAAGCGGTTCTGAACTCAGAATCTCAGATCAACAACTAGACACAACGCGTGCGCCTCAGCGCACGCGTTGTGCTTTTTCACGATGAGCATCACGACCGATCGATCCCACGGTCACTGACACCGCCACCACAGCTGGGGGACTCCGTTGGCGCAGGCCAATGGACCAGAGCTTCGGACAGTCAGGTAGCTCTCTAGTGCCGGCACATGCTCCCAATGAGTCTGACGCGCGACCTCACGGAGAACCTGCAGCTCATTGAGTTGGATCTGTACCGCGCTCTACCTGAGAACCGTCGGGGGGTATCGCGCGCTCCCCAGGTTTTCGAGGTTGAATTGGTGGTCCCTGTGATGGTGCCCCCTCCGCAGCCGGCCTCCCGATAGGTCTGGACGACGGACCTCCCAACCGCGAAGAGCTGGAAGAACCACCCGACCCAGCAACGCCTCCGGCTCCCGATTGGCCCGTAGGTGGCCCGCCACTCATTCCGCTCGAACCAGAGCCTCGCGGACCTCGGTTCACACCTCGTCGCACGCTTCCACCACCACGCACAGTACCGGCGCGACCGCCTCCACCCTGCCGATTGAAATGTGGTCCGAAAGGACCCTGCCGGGTCTCCTTGGCAGCCTTCGCGGCAGCTTGCCCCTTCTTCATGACCTCGTTGATTGTGAGCGTCTTCCCCAACAATCGCTTGCCCTGGGTCGCCTTCACCGCCGCACGGCCAATCTCTGGATCGCGGACCATGATGATGGCGAATCCCTTCGGCTTGGCGCTCGCAGGATCATTCACCAGCACGGCATCTTCGATCGTCACAAAGGGCGAAAACAACTCTCGCACCTGCTCGATTTTGACGCGAGGGTCCAGGTTTCCCACATAGATCTTGAACATTGGCACAGTGAAGACTCCGTTGAACACAATGGGGGGATTGCTAGCCAAGGCTGAACTGCTTGCCAAGACTTCGCCCACCACAGGTCGCTGTCGGACCGCTGACACTTCAAGCCAGCGGCGGACAGAATTCAGTCTATCAATTCTTGTCGCCCTTCGCCGCCCCAGCACATCTCTGCTCGATGACCGCCACTGCATCGGCACTTCGAGAGCATCCCCTTCTCAGGAATCTTCGAATTCGACTCCTGCCTCTTCCGCTAGATCGAATCCCGATCTATGGAAGCCGCCCCTCTAGTCGGCGGCAAGGCGCCCAACTCAGGTTGAACGGATCACCCCGCTTCTCCGCCGTCCCAAGCCGACGATCCATGCGCCGCCACCAAAGAACAAGTAGCCAAAAATGAATAGGGCCTCCCCAGGTATTACCTGAGGAGGCCCGTAAAGTCGGCGATAACCTACTTTCCCGCTGAGCAGTATCATCGGCGACAAGGGCTTAACTTCTGTGTTCGAGATGGGAACAGGTGTGACCCCTTGTCCATGGTCACCGACAAAGCCTGAATCGCCCGGTAGAGCGGTTCAGACAAGAATGCAAATTATGAGTATCGCACCAGATTCGAGCACACTGGCGACACCAGCAAACCAATCGAAGTCGTCTGAAGACGATTCTCCGATCACGAAAGCCGGTAGACGCGACAAAGTCTTTGACCGTTAGTACCACTTAGCTAAACGGATTTCTCCGCGTACACATGTGGCCTATCAACCTTGTAGTCTTCAAGGGGTCTCAAAGCAACACTTATCTTCGGGTGGGCTTCTCGCTTAGATGCTTTCAGCGATTATCCCTGCCGCACGTAGCTACCCAGCTATGGACCGAGCGGTCCAACTGGCACACCAGGGGTGCGTCCAACCCAATCCTCTCGTACTAAAGTTGTCTCCCGTCAATGTTGCAACGCCCACGACAGATAGGGACCGACCTGGCTCACGCCGGTCTGAACCCAGCTCGCGTACCACTTTAATAGGCGAACAGCCTAACCCTTGGGACCGCCTTCAGCCCCAGGATGTGATGAGCCGAC
>CANLHK010000017.1 GCA_947490615.1 Planctomycetaceae bacterium
GTATCCATTCTGCGATGTCGTCATCGTGTTCGTGCTGAACGAACAGTCGGTGTACACGCCAGTCGAGCCCGTGTAGACGGCGCCGCCGTATCCGTAGGGTCCACCGCTGATGGAATTCGTCGTGAACGGCGTGTTGCTGTATGTGCCATCGCCGCCGTTGAACACCGCGCCGCCTCGCGCGTCGCTAAACCCCGCGATCGAATTATTCGTGAACTCATTGTTGTCGTAAGTTCCACCAGTCGTCATGTACACCGCGCCGCCGTGCCCCGTGTTCTGCTGCGGGCTCAACTGCCGCACCTTGTTCCCCGTAAACACGCACCCCTGAATACTCGGCGCAGCCGTCAACGCGTAGATCGCTCCTCCGAATCCGTTGCCACTCCGCGGATTCGCCTCATTCGTCGTGAAGGTACACGCGCTGAATGAGCCAATCGGCCCATTCAGCCACACAGCTCCGCCGCTCGCGCCGCCCGTGTAGCCCACATCCGTCTCCGCCCTGTTCGACTCGAAGGTGCAGGTCGCGAAGGTTTGCTCGCACTCGGCTTCCGCCGCGACCGCGCCGCCGTAACTATCTCCCGAGCGATTCCTCGCCTGATTCCCAGTAAACACGCAGCTCGTCCACACCACATCGCTGTTGACCATCAGGTACGCGCCGCCGCCGCGTTCGGTGGCGATGTTGGTGTTGAAGGCGCAGGTGGTGAAGCTCGGCTTGCCGTTGACGACCGCGACGCCTGCGCCGCGATCGAGTGCTGTGTTGTTGGTGAAGACGCAGTTCTGGATCGTCGGACTGGCTGAGTTGATGTACATGCCGCCGCCGACGGCTGCGCGGCCGTTGATGATGGTGAATCCATCGAGGACGGTGAGGGCAGTCTCTGCGTTGGCGAACTTGACGGTGGTGCCGAGTTGGTTGCCGTCGATGATGGTGTCGGCTGCGCCGTTCAGACTGCGAAGCGTGATCGCTTTGCCGTAGAAGCGGATGAGTTCGGTGTAGGTGCCGCTGGACACCACGATCTCATCGCCGTTGGCCGACGCTGTGATCGCCGCTTGAATCGTCGGGTACTCCTTGGGGACATGGATTTCCGCCGCATCTGCTGCGGGAGTGAATCCCATGCAGGCAGTCCATGCGAAGGCCCATGAGGCAACCACACGCACCGATAGTCCGTTCAATCTCAACATGACTCTCCTCAGTTCTGCCGCAGGCGCGGCGCGATCAGCGGAAACAAAGCAGCCGCACGAGTTCTCTTCCGCGAGCGGCAGTGCCCAAAGGAGAGAGAAGTGTCGCAAGTCGGGTTGCACGAGTCAATCGAGTGCGGTGTGCTCGAACGGTTTCATCGTGAGCATCAGGTCGCGGCCGTCAACGGCAGCGCGACGCCGCCGCCGCAAGCGTGCGCTTGCAACTCCTGCCTGATCCACCGCTTGACGGACTTCCACCATTTACGGTGCGGTTCCCCAGCGCGAGAGCAGCACCGCAAGATCTTGCGAACCAATCACTCCATCATGGTTGAGATCACCATACGGCGGCTCTGGATCGTTCCACACTGAGAGCAGTGCAGCGAGATCCTGCGAGCCGACGATGCCGTTGAGATCAAAGTCTCCCCACTGGAGTTGCTCGCAGTCGGCCAGACCATCGGAGTTCTCGTCGGTCTGAAATGGACCGCACAGACACTCGGAAGGTCGCGTGGGTTGTTCGCTGCATTGGGCGGGGATCGCTAGGTTTTGCCAGACGCCCGCCACGATGGCGCCCACGCCGCCGTACGCCGCGGGTTGCGCAATGACCCCCTGGCCAAAGCGGTTGCCGCCCCAGGCGCGCAGTGAGCCATCCTCCAGCAACACGATGGTGTGTTCATGACCTGCTGCGATGGCGCGCGCTGGTGGAAGATCCGCTGGCACTGCGCACTGTCCCAGGCCATTCCAACCCCAACAGATCACCGATGCTTTCGCGTCGAGCGCGACGGAGTGCAGGTTTCCCGTGGCGACGCGTCGCGCGTTGGTGAGTGAGATGGGTGGCGTCGATTGGCCAAACGAGTCGGAGCCCCAACAGGCGACCGCAGCGTTGGCGTCGACGGCAATGGAGTGCCTTGCTCCCGCCGCGAAATCGATCACCGTCGCGAGGTTGATGGGGACGGCACATTGTCCGTCGTCGTTGGAACCCCACGCGACCAGCGCGCCGGCCATCGTCGAAGCAAGCGTATGAAAACTTCCGCACTCGACGCGTTCAAACGGCCCGTACATCAAGTGGGTGTCGCACTGTCCGTGGCTGTTGTCTCCCCAGCAACGCAGGGCGCCGACGGAGTCGATCGCCACGCTGTGCAGAGAGCCCGCGCCAACAGCGCGCGCCACGAGATCAAGCGGAACATCCGACTGTTGGTAGGTGTTGGAGCCGATCGCGCGAACCATGCCGTTGGCGTCAAGGAGGAGATGATGTGCTTCGCCGACGGCAGCATCGACGATCTCCGCACTTCCGATGCTTGGCGCGCATTGGCCACGATCGTTGCGTCCCCAGGCGCGGAAAGTACCGTCGGCGAGTTGCGCCATGGAGTGTTCGAGCCCAGCGCTCAGCGCCACGACATCGGTGATGAACGCCTGCGCTTCACACTGCCCGAGTGTGTTGGCGCCCCACGAGTAGACCGAACCGTCAGCGATCCGCGCCAGCGCGTGAAATCCACCCGACGCGATCTCGACCACATCATCGAGGCTCGCGGGGACTCCGCTCTGCATCACAGTCTGCCCGCCCAAACATCGAACGGTGCCGTCCGCGCGCAAGGCAAGCGTGTGTCCGTACCCGCAGGCGACGGCGGTGGCGACACCAACATCCTCAGGCACCGTGGTCTGTCCGTCGAAGTTCAACCCCCAACAGAGCACCGCGCCGTCGGCACGCACCGCAGCGCTGTGGTTCGTGCCAGCTGCGATCGCGCTGGTCAAGCCGAGTTGCGCAGGAACCAGCGTTTGCCCGTAGAGGGTGCTCCCCCAGCAGCGCACCGTGCCGTCGCTGCGCAGGAGCACATTGTGATCGCCGCCCGCGTCCAGCGTCGCGGCGACGCCCACGCTCGGCGGAGCGTCACACTGTCCGTGGTTGTTCGCGCCCCAACCCACGATCTGACCGCTCGCTAGGACCGCGAGCGTGTGACGACCACCCGCAGCGACCTTGATCGCAGCACCAATCGCCAGCGGCACCACGCATTGCCCATTGCTGTTGTCACCCCAACACGCCACGCGTCCATCGGGCAAGCGCGCTGCAACATGGTTGTCGCCACAGGAGACCTCCGCGACATCATGCAGCGTCTCGATGTGCGAGAAGCCGACGAGACCCCAGGCTGTGACGGACTGCGCCGTGGTCGCGCTGGTGCACGCCAGCACTCCGAGCGCACTGGCAAACTGCGCGGCGTGCTGCGCCACCGCAGCGAGGCGTCGTGCGCTAAGGAACTGTCCCGCGCGACGCTTTACAACTTGGGCGTGCGAAACCGATCCGCTGTCGAGCGAATTGCATTGCATGCGAGCTTCCGATCCCTGCTCTCACACTGCGAGCGTTGAATTGTGAAGACCCAGTAGTTCGGTGCGCGTGGTGAGCCCAACGACCAGTGGTCGCGTGACGCCGCAGGGCGGAGTCAGTACGCCAGCTCCTCGGAGGAACTCATCCCGGCACCCATTTGATGTCATTTGCCGATCCGTCGCCTAGCGCGTTTCCCTGCGCTGCTCGTGGCGCGTTTCCCTGCGCATTTCCCTGCATTGATCCATGAACTCCTCTGCGCGCATCTCCAGAAGGAGATCTCGACGGAGTGCACGAACTTCAATCCTATCGGCGCTCGGTAGTGGATTGACATAGGGGATCGCCCCTCCGACCGCCGATTGGGAGATTCGCCCCACGGATGTGCAAGCAGGGGCGCGCGATCGAGTGAGAGTTGCTCGACACATCGCGCAGGATGTGCGAGTTCCTTTCAATTGCTCATCGAAGCTCATGATGCGTCGCATCAAGCGGAAGCCAGTGCATTCTTGAAGCGTTCACGCACGCCACGCCGCAACCGCGAGCACAAGAAACACGATGAATGCGGCGGGAACTTTCGCCAGTGTGCCGAGGATGCGCCCAAGGACTGCGCCACTCACGGGCTTGGCGAGTTCGCTGATCGGCTTGGTTCCGTGGTGGAGTTCGCCAATCGCTGCGCCTGCTGCGGTTCCTGCGAGTGCACCAAGCAGCGTGCCGAGAATTGGAATCGGAATGAACACGGTCCCTGCGAGGACTCCAATCATGCCGCCCACGATCGAACCGATCATGCCTGCGCGCGACGCGCCGAAGCGCTTCGCTCCCGCTGCGGACAACGCGAACTCAAGCACTTCTCCAATACCCGCCACGATCACAGCGACGCCAAGCGTGATGGGATGAAAGGTGAGTGGGGCAGACGCGGGAAGCCAGAGCCAGTCGAGGCAATCGATGACGACGGCCGACGCGATCAGGAGCCACGCGCCAGGCAGACCCACAATCACGACGAGGACGCAGAGCACGCCGATGAGGCTGAATCCCGCCGCGACGAGGTAGTCGGTGAGGATGGCAGGCATGCCACTCATGCTTCCACCGCGATCTCGGCGGAGGTGGCGTCGTGACTTGGAGTGAGCGTGATGGTCCGACCCAGCGCGCGGATCACGAAGCGGTCGCCGTCGCCGTCGACCTTCACGACGGCCACGCCAGCGCCGCGACTGAGCGGGGTGATGCGGCCGCGGGCGCTCGAAAGCTCTCGCGCAACGGTGAGCGTGAGGTACTCGGCGCGGTGGGGCGGCGCCTCTGAGACTGCAAACCGTCCGGAGACGAGACCTTCCGCTCCCCACGCCGCAAGCGGAAGTCGCCAGGCGTGGAGGACGCGCGCGTTGGGATCGGTGTTGATCCGCGGACCGACGAAGAGATCGAGGTGGTCCGCGTCGGATTGCGAACGGTCGCTCGACTCGTGGCGGAGAAGCGCGACGGTGACGGCGAGCGGGTCGCTTCGAGTTGGATCGGGATCGGCGGAGTTCATGGCGCGGGAGGTTCGATTTCTTCGGTGTTGCGCGTCTTCCACACGGCTGCGAAGTCCGTATCATCCGACCCCCATGAGCCGTACTTTCTCATCCATTCTTGCTGTCTCCTTCGCCGTCCCTGCCGTCATGCTCGCCTCAGCCTGTGCTGGTCCGCGACCAATGACCGTTGCCAAGAAGGAGGCCGACCGCGCCTACGAGTTTGGACAGTATGACAAGGCTGTGCTCGGGTACGCCGAGATTCTCGAGCGCGCTCCTGGCGATTGGGAGGTCGAGTACCGCTACGGCGTGAGCCTTGCCGAGATCGGCAACCTCGCTGAGGCGCGCACCCATGTGGAGACCGCCTACGCAGCGAACCCCGCGAATCAGGAAGTCGCTGCGGCTCTCGCGCATGTGTACTTCAAGCTCAACGACAAGCAGAAGCTCGTGCAGCTGCTGCAGCAGCGCGGCGGCAATCTGAACTCGCTCGACAGCTACATGCTGCTCGCCGACTACGGCATCAAGATGAACGATCCTGACATCGCCACCATGGCGGTGAACGGCGCGATCTTGCTTGCCGACGGCAACAACTTCCTGCCGTATCTCAAGGCTGTCGAAGTCGCTGAGGACATCGGTGATTCCAAGCTCGCGACGCGTCGACTCCGACAGGCCTACACCATCGCTCCCAACGCGGGCTTGGTGCGGGCGAAGGTCGCCGAGTACGGGCTCGCGCTCGAGCCGACCACGGGCCTGCCCCCAGGGCAGTGATCGACGCGCCTCGTGCCGACTGGCCATTCGGTCATCTCCATCTTCAGTGCGCTCGCTGATCCGCAGCGCGCGCGCATGCTGCGATTGCTCGAGCGCGACGAACTCGCGGTGGGCGAACTCGCCTCGGCGTTGCAATTGCCGCAGTCGTCGATGAGTCGTCACCTCAAGGCGCTGCATGGCGTCGGCATCGTGAGTAAGCGCGCCGAGGGAACGGCCACGCTCTATCGCCTCGCGCGCGAGCGGATGGCTGCGACCGATCCCGCGGGGAAAGCGTGGGAGCTCCTGCGTGCTTCACTCGGTGACGGTTCGGCGTTCGCGGATGACGATCGTCGACTCATCGAAGTGCTCGCTGCGCGCAGCACCGACCCCAAGGGTTTCTTCGGTCGAGTGGGCGGTGAGTGGAGCGGACTGCGCAAAGGTCTCTTTGGCGAATCGTTTGGCGCCGAGGCGATGCTCGCCTTGCTTCCACCATCGTGGAGCGTTGCGGACCTCGGCTGTGGAACCGGGGAAGTTGCCGCGGAAATCGCGCCCTTTGTTCGCAAGGTTGTCGCGATCGATCGTGAGAGCGCGATGATCGAGGCCGCACGCAAGCGGCTGCGCGATTGCAGCAATGTCGAAGTCCGCAAGGGTGCGCTCGAAGAGCTGCCTGCGGCTGCTGGAGAGTTTGACGCGTGCGTGCTCTCGTTGGTGCTCCATCATGTGCCAGCACCTGAGCGTGTCTTGGTCGCGGCGCGCAAGGCGCTCACCAAGCAGGGCGTGATCATCGTCATCGACATGGTTTCGCACACGCGAAGCGAGTACCGCTCGGCGATGGGTCACGAACATCTTGGCTTCTCACCCACGACGCTTGGCGCCATCGCAGCCGCGGCAAAGCTCGAGGTCACGCTCTACCGCCCGCTGCGCCCTGCGATTGACGCGCGTGGGCCTGGGCTGTTTGTCGCGCGCCTCTCGAAGTAGCGCCGCAACACGACGCGCAAAAAAAGAAGCGGCCCAGCGCGTTGCGAAAGGCAAGGCGCTGGGCCGCTGTGTTCACAGAGGCGGTTGTTCGATCCGCGATCTGACCTCAGTGGTCGGACTTGCCGCCCGCGGCGTTGGTCAGTGCGTTGACCTTCGCGAGCGTGCCCTTCGGATCAGCCTTGGCCTTGGCGGCGCACTTCTCACAGCAGGTGCGCACGAGATGATTGTTGATGACGACATCCGTCGAGTCAGCCTTGATCGGCTCGCCGCTGACGGGGCACTGCTTGGCCTTGTAGCCAGCCTTCTGCGCGGCAACGATCTGCGCGTCGAAGGCCTTGGCGAACTTGGTCGGGTCCTTCTCAAAGCGCGCGACGCACTTCTTGCAGCAGAGCTTGTAGACATGGTTGTGGTAGACGACGGTCTTGGCCTTCTCGTCGAGCTTCTCGTCGGTCATCACCAAGCAAGAGGTCAGCGGGTAGGTGCCCGCGGCCTTGATGATTTCCTCGTTGAGCTTCGCGGTGTACTTGGCTGGATCGGCCTTGAAGGCGGTCTCGCACTTGGCGCAGCAGAACTTCATCTGCGTGCCGTCAAGGGTCTTGTCCTTCATGCCGCTCAGGACCACGGTGACCGCGCCTTCGCCGAGCTTCTCGCCCGAGACGACGCAGGTCTCGAGTGGATAGGCGTCACCCGTGAAGGTGTCGGCAGCGGGGGCGGCGGTGAAGGCGAGGCCAGTGAGCGCGCCAAAGAGGGCGACGGTCGAAACGAGTCTGCGAGTAATGGTCATGATCAATTTCCTTGAGTTTCTGGGGCTGAAGCGGGGCACGATACCGAGTCGGCGGACTTGTCGGGAAGAGGCAGAAGCCGTATTCTCCCATTCATCCGCATGAAAGGATGAAGCAAAGGCCGATGAGGCAGACTGCTTGATCCCGGTCCTCGTGCCATCGACGACCATCCTGCTGTGACGCATCGAAGTCCGAACTGAGCACCCATCACCATGCCGACCGCCACTCCAAACGCTCCTAAGACCATGAAGAAGTCGACCCCAGCTCCAACCAAGCAGGCTCCAAAGTCTGCGCCGCGCAACACCTTCCTCGATACCAACCTCGAGCTCTTCTCGACGCCCGCCTACAAGGTCCGTTGCACCGATGAGCAGACCATCCGCTTTGGCCGCAAGGAGATCGAGCTCGCCGAGCACGAGATGCCAGGCCTCATGGCGATCCGCGAGGAGTACAAGGGACGCAAGCCGCTCAAGGGCGCGCGCATCTCGGGCTCGCTGCACATGACGATTCAGACCGCAGTGCTCATCGAGACGCTCGTGGAGCTCGGCGCCGAAGTGCGTTGGGCCTCGTGCAACATCTTCTCGACGCAAGATCACGCCGCCGCGGCGGTGGCAATGGGTCGAGGTGGTACTCCAGAGAATCCAAAGGGCATCCCCGTCTTCGCGTGGAAGGGTGAGACTCTTCCTGAGTATTGGTGGTGCACCTACCAGGCGATGAACTGGCCCGATGGACAGGGACCGAACCTGATCCTCGACGACGGCGGCGACCTCACGCTGCTCGTGCACAAGGGTTTCGAGTGGGAGAAGTCAGGCAAGGTCCCTGCAGCCAAGCCCACGGACAGCGACGAGTACAAGGTCATCCTCGCGCTCGCGAGCGAACTCGTGCGCGAGGCCAAGGGTCTCTTTGCGCGCATGGTTCCCAACATCAAGGGCGTGAGCGAAGAGACGACGACAGGCGTCCATCGCCTCTACCAAATGCAGGAACTCGGCCAGCTGCTCTTCCCTGCGATCAATGTGAACGACGCGGTCACCAAGAGCAAGTTTGACAACCTCTACGGTTGCCGTCACTCGCTCGTCGACGGCATCATGCGCGCGACCGATGTCATGCTCGCGGGCAAGACCGCGCTCATCATCGGCTACGGCGATGTCGGCAAGGGCTCGGCCCAAAGCCTGCGCAGCCAAGGCTGCCGCGTGAAGGTCGCCGAGATCGATCCGATCTGCGCGCTGCAGGCGTGCATGGAAGGCTACGAGGTCACCACGCTCGAGGATGTCATCGACAACTGCGACATCTTCGTCACCGCAACGGGCAACTGCGACATCATCACCGCCGACCACATGAAGCGGATGAAGGACAAGGCGATCGTCGGCAACATCGGACACTTCGACAACGAGATCGACATGTCGGGACTCGCCAAGATCAAGGGCGTGCGCCGCGTGAACATCAAGCCACAGGTTGATGAGTGGGTCTTCGCTGATGGCCGCTCGATCATCATCCTTGCCGAAGGTCGCCTGCTGAATCTCGGCTGCGCGACGGGTCACCCAAGCTTCGTGATGAGCGCGAGCTTCACCAACCAAGTGATGGCGCAGGTCGAGCTCTACAAGAACTCCAAGCACTACGGCAAGACCGTCACCACCTTGCCCAAGGCACTCGACGAGAAGGTCGCGCGTTTGCACCTCAACAAGCTCGGCGCCAAGCTCACCAAGCTCACCAAGAAGCAGGCCGACTACATCGGCGTGCCCGCAGAAGGTCCGTACAAGTCGGATCACTATCGCTACTGAGCAGCGCTCATTCGTTTCGACATCAACGCACAGCCCCGACCATTGCGGTCGGGGCTGTGTTGTTTCTTGGATGATTGGCGCGCTTAGGTCGCAGCGGGAACGGCGCGCTTACTCCACGCCTCGAGCAGCTCCGTCTCACGCGCGGCGGTGATGCCCGGCCTGCCCTTGACGCCCCACGCGAAATCGGCGGCGCGCTCAGACTTGGTCGCTGCGAAGTCGGCGATGGTGTCGCGCGCGGTTTCGGACAGCGGCCGACAATGCAGTCCGTGAGCAAAGGCCTTGGAAACATTGGCGTTTCCTGCGCCGAAAGTCGTGGCGTCCTGCGGGATCCACAACGGCAGACCCATCCACGGCTGCACCTGCTGCTCGAGCAACCACGCCTCGTCGATCCAGACGAACTGCACAGGATTCGACACGGCGGCCTTGATGCCCGCGAGCATCTCTTCCATGGTGAGCGTGCCTTGCGGACCGTTGGCGATGTAGGTTCCGTGGTGGCCATCGGCGATGAGTTTGAGCATGAAAGCCGCGAGGTCGCGCACATCGATGAGCTGCACTCGCACCTCTTCGGGCTTGGGCGCGCGCGGCGCGAGCACCTTGCCACCTTGCGCGATGCGCACGGGCCAATAGGTGAAGCGGCAGGAGTCATCGCCGGGGCCGACGATGAGCCCAGGTCGCACGATGCAGGTCTTGCTCGGGCAAGCGACTTCGGCGGCAGTTTCACAGAGAGCCTTCAGCGGGCCGTAGGTCTCGCCTGTGATCTGTTCGACCTTGGTGTCAGGAATCGTCGAGACGGGCGTGGACTCGTCGGCGGCAACCGAGAGATCGCTCCACACCGAGATCGTCGAGACCAGTTGGTACATCATCGTCACGCCAGTCAGCAACTCCGCCGAGGCCTTGGTCACGCGCGGGAAGTACGAGGAGTTGTCGATGACGGCATCAAACTTGGTTCCGTCCTTGCGCATGGTGGCCACCAGCGCTTCGAGACTCTTGAGTCCTTCGCCCTTGGCAGGATCGCGATCGCCCTTGAGCTGGGTGATCTTGGCGTACTTCGCGCCCGCAAAGAGCGTCGGCGAAGTCTTGCCGCGATTGAACAGTGTGATCTCCCAGCCGAGTGCCATCGCCTGTTCGACGAGGTGCGGACCAAGGAAGCCTGTGCCACCGAGAATCAGAATGCGCATGGCCGCAGCGTACCCGCGGGGTCGCGTCGTGTTTGGTTACGATTGCCGCATGATTCCCCGACGGCGCAGCCCACTCACCACAGCGCTCACCGTCGTAGCACTGGTGTTCGCGGCGTTGGGCATTTACCTCAATCGATCGAAGCTCGGCGCGGACTCAGCAAGCGAGAGCAACTCTTCCGCAGGCGGTGACGAAGGCGCGCGGCGTGCACCTCGCGTGCGTGTGGGCGGAGAGCCGCGACGAGTGCGTCAGCTGCGTGTCAGTCCCGAGAAGATCGATCTCGGCACACTCTCGCAATGCAGGCCCGTGCCTCCCATCGAGATCGTGCTCACCAACGATGGCACGGAGAGCGTGCAACTGGTGGGCTGGATCGCGACCTGTTCCTGCGTCGTTCCCGAGCTCGAAGCAGGGACCTCGATTCCTGCAGGCGGATTCATCAAGGTGCCCGTGCATCTGCATCCGATCGGACTTGGCGGCAAGAGCCAGCGCCTCGATTTTCGTCTTGAGGGCAACGCGCGCGGCGGAAGTGTGCGCATTGATTACATGGTCGACACCGCGATCCTCCCGATGCCTGTGCTCGTGGTGCGACCTGATGCGGTGAACACCAAGATCGTCGACCTCGAGCGCCTCGACGCTGACGGGCAGTTTGTCGCGGAGAAGTTCACGATCCGCGGCATCGAACCACCCGTTGCGAAGTTCGTCGAGAGTCTGAGCGATGGCCACGCCGCCATCGAGATCGACTTCAACGCCATCGACGAGGTTGCCGCCGCGCACGATCACCGCGGCACGATGTTCCAGTGGGAACGACAGGGCGCCAAGGAGCGTTGGAAATCAATGGAACTCACCATCGAAACCGACTGCCCCTTGTGCGAACGCCTGCGCATCACCGTGCGCAACCGCTGACGCGTCGATTTAGCAGAGCTCGATGAGCATCGTCACGGCGTTGCCGCCGCCGAGGCAGAGCGAGCAGATGCCGCGCTTGCCACCAGTGCGACGCAGTTGATGCACGAGCGTCACGAGGACGCGCGCGCCGCTAGCGCCAATGGGATGTCCCAAGGCGACGCCGCCACCGCAAATGTTGAGCTTCGACTCAGGAATGCCCAGCGGCTTGATGTCCGCAAGCACTTGTCCCGCGAAGGCCTCGTTGAGCTCGAAGAGGTCGATGTCGGCAACCGTGAGCTTGTTCTTGGCGAGGATCCGCTCGATGCCGAGCTTGGGCGCGAAGAAGAGCTCCTTGGGCGAAATGCCTGCGGTGTTCGAATCGATGATCCGCGCCATCGGCGTGGCGTTGGTGCGCTTCAGGCCTTCTTCGCTCATGACCAAGACCATCGCAGCGCCATCGGAAATCTGACTGGCATTGCCCGCGGTCGCGGTGCCGTCCTTGCCGAAGGCGGGCTTCAGCTTGGCCAGTCCGTCGGCGGTGGTGTCGGCGCGAATGCCCTCGTCGGCATCGACGCCGACCTTGGCCATGCACTGTTCCGCGGTGAGCGTGACGGTTTCAGCCTTGAAGTGACCCGCGGCCGTCGCAGCGGCAGCGCGTTGATGGCTCTGCGCAGCAAAGCGATCTTGTTCGGCGCGGGAAATCTCGTGCTTGGCGGTGAGGAAGTCGGCAGCGCAACCCATTGGCCACTTCTCAAACGCACAGGTCAGGCCGTCGGCGGCCATGTGGTCTTGAATCGTGCTTGGCCCGTACTTCACGCCGTTGCGCATAGGCATCATGTGCGGCGCGAGGTCCATGTTCTCCACGCCACCCGCGAGCACGACATGGTTGTCACCCGCGCGAATCGATTGCGCGGCCTGCATGACCGCCTGCAAGCCCGAGCCGCAGACCTTGTTCACCGTCACGGCGCTGATGGTGTCGGGCAGACCCGAGAGGAGAGCCACCTGACGCGCAGGATTCTGCCCAACGCCCGCCTGAAGGACATTGCCAATGATGCACTCATCGACATGCGCTGCGGCGTTGGGGCAATCGGCAAAGACTGCCTTGGCGGCGTAGGAGCCGAGCGTCGGCGCAGGAACGCGGGCGAGGCCGCCCATGAACTTTCCAATCGGCGTGCGGCGGGCGGCAACGATGTAGGCGCAAGTGGTCATGAGCGTTCAGTGAGAAGTGAGGAGCAGCGGGGAGAAGCGGATGGACCGAACAACGGAACCAATTGATCCGCGACGGGCTGTTGCAGCGATCACAACTTCGCACGCGCCCTCCGCGGGGGCGCCGATGATACCTTTGCCGCAGCGGTCGCTGCCGCCCCTTGATTCAGCCAGTTTTTTGGGCCGATCGCGAGTTCACTCCTTATGCCCAAGCGCTACGACCTCTCCGAAAATCTCATGAGCCTTCAGAGCTACATCCTGCTCGAGGAGGACAAGCATCCATCCGCCAGTGGTGACTTCACATGGATCGTGAGCGCGATCTCGCTTGCAGCCAAGTCGATCGCCAACCATGTGCGTCGCGCGCGCCTCTCGGGAGCGATTGGGAAGTTCGGCGACACCAATGTGCAAGGCGAAGAGCAGCAGAAACTCGATGTCATCGCCAACGAAGCGCTCATGCGTTGCCTTGGTACGCGCGCGTCGATCGCCGTCATCGCCAGCGAAGAAGATGATGAGCCAACGATCCTGCGTCGTGGTTCCGAGGGCGGAAAATACTGCGTGCTCTTTGATCCACTCGACGGGAGTTCGAATCTCGACACGGGCGTCGGTGTGGGAACGATCTTCTCGATCCTTCGCAACGACCCCGCGATTTCGGATGCGCAAGAGACGGTCTGCCAGCCTGGCGCCGCGCAGGTGGCTGCGGGCTATGTGCTCTACGGCTCGTCGACGATCTTCGTGATCACCACAGGCAACGGCGTCGCGCTCTTTGAGCTCGATCCCTACATCGGGTCGTTTCTGTTGGTGAAGGATCAGTTGCGTGTGCCCGAGCGCAACAGCGTCTACTCAGTGAATGAGGCCTATGCGTCGAGCTTTCCAGAGGGGTATCGCAACTACCTCGCCTGGGCGCACGCCAATGGGTATTCCTCGCGCTACATCGGGTCCATGGTGGCCGATGTCCACCGCACCCTCCTCACGGGCGGGGTCTTCATGTACCCCCCAACCAAGAAGAACCCCGAGGGGAAGCTCCGCTACCTCTATGAGGCCAGCCCGATGGCCTTCATCATGGAACAGGCGGGGGGATTGGCCTACTCAGGTGACAAGCCGACCCTGCTGCACCAGCCTCATCGGGTCCACGAGCGCGTCCCCGTGCTTCTTGGCTCGCGTCACGAGGTGCAACGAGTTCGTGATTTCCTGCAAAATGGGTGAAATCCTGCTTGTGACTGTGGATTGAACCGATTCTTCTACTGAAGCGGGCCGTCTGTCCGGCCCTTTGGTTGGCAACGACAGTCAGAAACGACCGTTTGAAATGCAGCTGTGCGTTCGGCCTTCGAGGTCGAGCGAGGAATTGAGGAGATCCATCGCGGTTCCCGCGTTGTCTCGTCTAGTGCTTCGACACTAGAGCAGCGCGCGACACCTCGACGCCGGTTGAAACCCGCACGCGCCTTCGGGCGCAGGAGGCTCGCATGGCACTGTTGGGCAATCATCCCGAACTCAACACTCGTTGGAATAGAGACACTCACAGCGAGGATTCGATGCAGCCGCATCGCTCTCGCACGCGCAGTGAGCGCGCGCGGGATGACGGTGTTTGGACCGCGTCGCTGTTCCTGGTCTTCGTCAGTTTCCTCATGCCGGTCTGGTTCTTCGGCGCTGCAGCAGCGCTCGCCACGGGATCTGGGGCTCCGGCCTTTCCCCATACAACTCTGATTGTGCTCATCGCGATTGGCGCGGTGGCCATTTGGTTTGCGGTGCACGTGGCGTTGACCCTCGCGCGTGCGCCGCGGCTCGGTCGCGGGTACCACCGTTGGGCCATGCGGCGACTCTCGATGTTCGCTGCGCCACTCGCGATCTTGTTCTTACTTTGGTTTTCGTACCGATTCGATGGCCTGCTCGGCATTGCGATGGGTTACATCGGCGCCGTGGCGCCAGCCTTCCTCGTCGCGGAACTTTCGTTTGCGCTTCCCGCCATTAGCAAGCACCGCTACGGCGCTGACATCGGCGGCCTCGGTGGTTGCTTCTGGCTTGGTGCGGCGGCGTGCTTGCTCCTGACGAGCGCCTTTGGATTCCCGTGGTGGACCCCCGCAGCGGTCGCGGGCGTCGCGGCATGCTGCACGGCCATCGGGGCGTCGCGCATTTGGCATCACTACGAGGGCGACATCATCCACAGTTGAGGATGGCATCCGCCAAGTGCGCGATGCAGTTTCAGTGTGACATTCCACCGCGCGCGTCCGACACTCGGGCGCGCGCGGTTCGTTTGCGGGCACTGCGACCTTGGTAGGGTGCGCGTGTGCCGCAGAATCCCCGCGCCTCGAAGCGAACGATCCATGTCATCGGATCGCTGATGATCGATCGCGTGGTGCGCGTGCAGGAGTTTCCACGCGCGGGTGAGACGATCGTGGCGCTTTCGTCTGCGGTCCATGCTGGTGGCAAAGGCGCCAACCAAGCCGCCGCCGCTGCCAAGTGTGGCGCGCGGGTGCGCATGCTCGGTCGAACCGGTGCGGACGGCGCGTTCATCGTCGAGGCGCTGCGCGAAGCGGGCGTTGAAGCGAGCTCCATCGCCACTGACGACGAGCTCTCCGGAAGCGCCACCGTGATGGTCGCGGCAAACGGCGAGAACGCGATCGTCATCGCGCCTGAGGCCAACACGCGACTTCGCCCGCGCGACATCGAGCAGTTCCTCGACCAGGCCACGGCGGGCGACATCGTGCTCTTCCAAAATGAATGCGCGCTTCTGCACGAGGGCATCGCGATGGCCAACGCGGGCGGACTCGCAGTCTGGCTCAATGCAGCACCCGCCAACGAGACGCTCTCTGCGCTGGCCTACGAATCGCTCGCAGGATTGGTCGTCAATGAAACTGAAGCAGAGGCGTTGACGCAGGAAGCGGATCCCGCGCGCGCTCTCTCATTGCTCGCAGCCAAGATGCCCAAAGGCACGGTGATCGTGACGCTCGGCGCGAGCGGCGCGATCGCGGCGTTTGGCAGCGAGCGCTTGGAGCATCGCGGCTTCGTCGTGGACGCCGTGGACACGGTCGGTTGCGGCGATGCGTTTGTCGGGGCGTATCTGGCGGCGCTCATCGCGGGTGATGGCGTGCAACAGGCGCTTGAGCGCGGCAATGCTGCTGGTGCGTTGACGACGCTGCGCTACGGAGCGATTCCTTCGCTTCCATCGAGGGCGGAGATCGAGAGATCGGCTGCGTTTCCTGCGGGCTCGCGCCTCGAGGCCTTTGCATGACCGCCTCCGAATCCACACTCTCCTGCGACTGCGCTTACGACGCGCGCGGTCGTGTCGCGGGCGAGCGATGTCCTGAGTGTGGTGGGGTCTTGCGCGTCACTGTCTTGAGAGGGCCGCTGCGCGGGAGATGGGCTCGTCGCGCAGCTCGTGTTGCTGCGGTGATGGCTCTCGTGCTCGTCTCTATGGCTGCGCTCAACCTCACCGCGGAACTGTTCCGCGTCTTCGGCGGGCTTGGCCTCCTTGGCAACGCATTCTTGTGGCTCGTGACGGGAACCGACCTCCTGTTCATGCTCGAGCTCTATCTCTCCCCCGTCATGCTCGCTTTGGCAGCGATGGCACTCGAACAACGGAGCGCGTGGCGCCGTGCGCTCTTGGCAGCGGCGGCGGTCGCTCTTCTTCTCGGCGTCGCTGTGAGTCTCAGTCCGTACATGGCGATGGCGGGGGCCTCGTGGGAGTTCATCAGTTTCCTGTTCACGCTTCTGGCGCTGCGAGAGCCGGTGACACTCGCGCTGTTGGCGTTCAGTTTGCGGAGCATGAGCTGCGCAGCGGCGGTTCCTCAGAACGGTCCACGCTGGCGGAGAGTTGCGCCACCCATTGCGGGATGCGTTCTCGTTCTCGGCGGGCTGGCCGTGGCGCTCTCGCCGTCTGCGATTGCTCAAGCGGGCAGCGGCGAAGTAGAGGTCTGGCGGTTCCTCACGGTGATGCTCTTCCTGCGAGGGATTGCAGCCATCGTGGTGCTGCTCCTGTTCGCTGCGTTTGTCCGAAGAGCATTGCGGGCGTGAGCGGCGTGGTAAAGTTTCCGCCTCATGGTTGTTGAACTCGACAATCTTGCGCGACGCGCGCTTCCTTGCGGGTGTGGCCATGATCCACAAGGACAAACGGGCGGAGAGTTGTGCAGCGAATGCGGAAGCGTTCTGCGCGGATCGTTGCTGGAGGGTCCGCTGCGGGAACTTCGTGCGCGTCGCGCGTGCGCGCGGGCGGCGGTGAGCGCGCTCGCCGTCGTCGCGAGCGACCTTGTCTTCCTCATTTGGATGCTTCGTTCCTTCCTCGGGATGGGCATGCTCGAGCAGCAGTCGCCTCTCTCGGTCGCGATGTTTCTGAACGGGATGGGGTTGCTGCTGGTCGTGCTGACGCCGCTGACGCTCATGCTCGCTGCGTCGGCACTCCCGAGGCAGAACGCGTGGCGTCGTGCGCTTTTTGCCGCTGCAGCGTTGGCGCTCGTCTTGGGTCTCACCACGCGCATTCCATTTCTGGCCGATCGGATCGACATCATGCTCTCGCCGAATATCTTGCTGTTCGTGAATCGGTTGGATCTCCTCTGTCAGGGCTTCGTGGTGGCGGTGTTGGCCTTCTCAGTACGGCGCATCGCACGGGCGACCACCGTTCCAGGCTTCGACCGCGGCTGGAGGTTTGTCCTGGCAGAGTGCGCTGGCGTCGTGACTCTCGTTGCCGGAGTCACGACTAGCTTTCCGTCAGCCATCGCGCTCCTTATCAGCGGAGATTCGGCGCTTCCCCAGGTCTGGTGGCCCGTGAGCGCGTTGATGATGTTGGTCGGCCAGATCACGGTGTTCGTCGTCGCATCGTCGCGGCTGCGCGCCGTGCTGCGGGCGTGAGGACGACAGGCGCGCCAGTCTTGGTACTCTTTCCGCCCCTTGCTGACCGCAGCGCGCACCACCATGACACACCTCGAGAAGGCGAATCTCGCCACCCAAGTTGTCCTTGCCCGCAACACCAACCAGGCGCTCGGCATTGGGCGCTTTGCCATCGACTTCATGTCGGGCAAGCTCGGAACTCCCGACGCTTCGGTCCTTGAGCGGACCACGATGTTCCACACCGACTCGGTGCTCTGCGGGCTCAGCGCCATCGCGCTGAACACTAATGCGCCGATCATCCTGCGCGCCGAGGCGGCCGAGTATGCAAACCCTCAGGGCGCGCCCGTCTTTGGTTCCACCGCGAAGGTCGCCGTCGAGAAGGCGATCGTCGCCAACTCCAACGCCGTGCGCGAATGGGACTCCAACGGCACGAACTTTGGCTTCAACCCAACGCTCGGTCACACCGCGGGTGAGTTCGGACACAACGACTTCTATCCCGTGGCCATCGCAGCGGCGCAGCAGCAGGGACGCGATGGCGCGTATGCGTTGCGCGGCATGATCTGCATCGATGAGATCCGCGGTCGACTGGCCGAAGTCTTCTCGCTCAAGACCTACAAGATCGACCATGTTGTCCACGGCGCGATCGCCAGTGCAGCAACCTACGGCGCCATGATGGGCGCGACCGCTGAGCAGATCGAGAGCGCCATCGGCATGACGGTCGCGCACTACATCCCGTGGCGCGCGATTCGTGCGGGCAAGCAGCTCAGCGATTCCAAGGGCGCGTCGGCGGCGATCACCACCGAGGTTGCGATCCTTTCGATGCTGCGCTCGATGCGCGGATTCATGGGGCCGCGCGACATCTTCCGCAACCCCGAGAGCATGTTCCGCCAGTTTGAGAAGACCAGCGGCGACAGCCCGTTTGACTTGGTGCTCTCGCACTCGGGCAGCGACTTCGCGGTGATGGGCATGCACTTCAAGCTTGGCCTCTACGAGCACCAGTCCGCGGGTGCCTTGCAGGGCATGCTCACGCTCCTGCGGGAGAATCCGCAGATCCTCGAGAAGTCGCAGGAGATCAAGAGCATCCACATCGTGGCGTACGAGCCGGCGTTTGGAATCATCGGTGATCCCGCCAAGCGCGACCCCAAGACACGGCAGTCGGCCGATCACTCGATGGTCTACATCGTGGGCACGCTGCTTCGCAAGGCCATCGAGATGGCGCAATCGACCAAGTCGACCAAGCTCGGCCATTGCGACAACTGCTATTGGAAATACCTGATGCTCATGCCGCACGACTACGCGCCCGAGGCGATTTCCAATCCAAAGACCCGCGCGCTGATGGAGAAGTTCTCCTTCGCGCACGGCGGACCTGAGTACGACCGTCGCTACCCCGACGGCATCCCGACTTCACTCGTGATCGAGATGAACGACGGCACCAAGTTCGACTCGGGCCTGGTGATGTATCCAGCGGGCCACGCGCGCAACACGACGGCCGACCTCAAGGGCATCCTCGCGAAGAAGGCCGAAAACCTCGGCAAACTCGCCTCGGACAACCCGCAGTCGATCATCGATCGATTCAATCGCTTGGCAGCGCTCTCCACGAGTGAGCTCGCGAACCTCTACGACTTCCAGATCGCGAATCGTGGCAAGTATGAGTGATGCCCCTCAAAGCGATGTCTGGATCTGTGACTTCACCGACGCCGACGACGCCGCTGCGTTTGCGCGCTTGATGGCAGAGTTTGCTGCCGAGCCTGTCTCGGCCAGCGCGCACTTGGATGCCGCGCACTTCAAGCGCGTCGCCGAAGATCTCGCGCGTCGCGCGGGAACGCTGGTCTTACTCGGCGCACGCGCTGAAAGTGAAATCACCGAAGGCGTGCTCATCGCCTTCGAGGGCTACTCCTCGTTTGCGCAGGCGCAGCTCTTCAACATCCACGATGTCCATGTCTCACCCAACGCGCGCAGCAAGGGCCTCGGGACTGCGATGATCGAAGCGCTCGCCGACCTCGGCCGCGAGCACCGCTTTGCCAAGATCACGCTTGAGGTCGCAGCGTCGAACACTGGCGCGATTCGCCTCTATCGACGACTCGGCTACAGCGGACTCGACGGCGCACCCGCGAAGATCCCAGCAGGCGTGACCTACTTTGCGACGAAGAAGTTGTAGCGCGGACTCGAAGCGTCTGACGCAGCCGTCAGCATCTCACCCCAGCAACCCATCAAGCAACTCGACGACGCCCTTGCCTTGGGTGGCGATGGTCTCGTAGATCTTGCGGCCTGCGGCGATGTCGAGGAGCTCGCGGACGAGTTTCGACTCGCCTGCGTAGTCGGCCTTGTTGACCACGAAGATGTCGGCAATCTCGAGGATTCCAGCCTTGTCCATCTGCACCGAGTCGCCCATGCCAGGCACGACGACGACCGCCGTGCGATCAACGAACGAGCGGATGGCGACATCGTTCTGACCTGCGCCGACGGTCTCGACGATGAGCTTGTCGTAGCCAGCGCCGCCGATGAGTTCGATGATCTCAGGAAGCGTGCGGTAGTCCTCGCCGACGATTGCCAAGGAGCGATAGAAGATCCCTTCATCGACGGCGTTGAAGTCGACGCGGAGTCGATCGCCCAAAAGCGCGCCGCCCGTGATCGGGCTCATCGGATCGAACGCGACGACGGCAATCTTCTCGCCGCGCAGGACCGCTTCGCTGGCCATCGCCGCAACGAGTGTGCTCTTGCCTGCGCCAGGTGAACCAGTGATGCCGACGACTTGCCGTGGTCGGCGCCGCGGTGCGGTGACGGGTTTGGACGCGTGCGCGAGGGAGATGTTGCGCGCGAGTTGCGCGGCAGCATTGGTGGTGACGGTGGCGGCGAGCGGCGCGTAGGTCTTCACGCTTTCGCGCACGCTTCCGACGATCTCGTCCATGCCTGTACCCGTGTGGTAGATGCGCGCTACACCAGCGTTGAGCAGCGGACGCACATCGTCCTGCGGGATGATCCCGCCGACATTCACGATCATGTCGGGGCGACCAACCTTGGCGCATTCCTCAAGGAGTCTCGGCACGAGGACAAGATGCGAGTTGGACATCATCGAGCAGGCGATGCAGTCGGCGTCCTCATCGCGCGCGCTGATGGCCAGGCTGCGCGGAGTCTGCCAAAGGCCCGTGTAGATCACATGGATCCCTGAGTCGCGCATGATGCGCGCGATGAGCTTCACGCCGCGGTCGTGACCGTCGAGTCCCATCTTGCCCAGCAGCACGCGCGGACGATGGGAGAGATCGCCGCAGCGGTCTTGCTTCTCGATCGGAGTGGTCGGTTCGGTGGTGGCGCGCATCGAAAGGCCTCGTTTGGATTCGCGTTGGAGCGCGAAACGCCGAGGGTAGCGAAAAACGATCCAAGCCGAAAACGCGGCGTCAGTCGACGGAGGCTTCGCGCGTGTTCGCCTCGGAATTGGCGCTGTTGGCGGCCTCTGCCGCCGCGGCAGCAGCGGCTTGTTCTTCGAGGAGCTTCTTGGTGTCGCGCGACTTGGGGTCCCCGATCGGACGCGCGTCGCTGGTCCATTCACCAGGATGGAAGCGTGCCGCCAACGCCGCGACGATCGCTTCAACACCCTTGTACTTGTAATCGTCGAGTTCAATGCGGCGTCCATCGGTGGTTTCGACGAACGCAATCGACTTCGCCATCCACCGACTCATGTCGATGCCCTTGATGTTGTCGGACGCTACGACTCCTGCGTGCGAGTGGAACGAGCCATCATCGGCGAGTCGATAGCGATGGCGCGTGAGCTTCCACTGGTTGAAGGCGAACCACGGCACGCCGAGCACGCCACAGCCGATGATGTAGAGCCAAAGCTGCACGGGTCGGTCGTAGGCGGCGGGTTCCGCTGGCTTCTCGCGGTACTTGTTCAGCGTCTCTGTGGCCGCGCGGTACTGCGTCGACTCGTCGGCGGTCAGCGGCGTGGTGCGGACGCGTTCTTCAAGCGCGGACTTGGTCTTCTCAGCATCGATGTACTCGACGAACGCCGCTTCGTTGTTGGGGATCTTGACCGAGTAGTCGTAGTAGCCCCAGATGCCGAGCCCGAGGCAGAGGACGGCGTAGGCGATGTTCTGAATCGACTGGCGTGGCTGGATGCTGGTCTCGATGGCCATGTGTGGATGCCTAAGGCGAAAAGGAATGCGCTGCGTGGACATTCGGCACCGTAGCATGCCCGCATGCACTTCACGGCGTCAACTCTCCTCGCGTGCTTCATTCTGCTGGGAGTCGGTGGTTGCAACACGACACGATCGGCTGTCATGCCAGGAGCTCTGCAACATGTCGTTCTCGTCGATCTTGAAGATGACGCAGAGATCGCTGCGATGCGCGCCGACAGCGATCGCCTGCTGCCGACCATCCCGATGGTCAAGGGCTATGTGTGCGGAACTCCCGTCGAGTGCGGACGGACGAATGTCTCGAAGGATTACGACCTCGGCATCGTTGTGCAGTTCGACTCGGTGGAGGCCTACCAGGCGTACCTCGTGCATCCGATACACCAGGAGCTGGTGACCAAGTGGCGCCCGCATTGGAAGCGCTCCTTCATCGTTGACTTCGCGCCGTGAGCGTCGCTACGCCGTGATCGCGCTCCACGCGCGCTCGAGACGCGTGAGCGCTTCATCGAGGACCGCGTGCGTCGTAGCGAGGCTGAGTCGGATGTGGCCCGCTGCCTCGGCGCCAAACCAGCGCGGACTTCCTGGAACCACGCGAACGCGGGCAAACCGTTCGATTCGCTGGCCCAACTCTTCTTCGTTCAGACCCGTCGCGCGAATGTCGGCGAAGAGCACGAAGGTCGCCTGTGGCTTGCGCGCGATGCGGACACCCTTGAGCGCGTTGAGTCGCGTGAACGCCAAGTCGCGCTGTGCTTGGCAATGCACGAGAAAGTCGCTGCGCCACGCGTGAGCGTGTTCGAGCGCTGCGACCGCTGCGACTTGGGAGAGCGTCGCAGCTCCTTCGATCGTGTGGTGAAAGCCTTGCGCAGCAGCAAACGCTTCGGCCCGCGCTGCGTCAGGCGCGACGACGGCGCCGATGCGCAGTCCTGCAAGTCCGAAGCCTTTCGAGAGGCCGTAGACGATCCAGTGCTCGCCTGATTCGCCGGCAAAACTGTGGAAGGGCGCGCCATCGAGTAGGACATCCGACCACACTTCATCCGAGATCACCGTGAGTCCGCGTTCGCGTGCGAAGGCCGAGATCGCCTGCACTTCGTCGCGGGTCCAAAGTGTTCCAAGTGGATTGTGTGGGTGGCAGACGCTGATCGCGCGGGTGGCGGGCGTCACGAGTGCGCGAAGCGCTTCGATGGTGAAGCGTCCGTGCTCATCGGCACGCCACTCTCTCAGCGTCGCACCTGCGCGACGCGCACTCTCCCCAAGGAGGAAGTCGACGGGATCCTGCACGATCACTTCATCGCCTGCACGCAACACTTGGCGCGCGACCAACGCCAACGCACTGGCGGCAGAGTTCGTGGCGATGACGCGGTCGGCATGCACCAGCGCGTTCTTCTCCTGCGCAAAATGCCGCGCAATCGCGGCGCGAAACGCTGGAAGCCCCAGTGCAGGTCCGTAACAGAGGTGCGGAGCGCGCACATAGTCTGCGATCGCAGCGGTGATCACCGACGCGACGGGCAGATCGGGGTCCGCAGCGGTGAGGGGAATGACATCAGGGTCGACCGAAGCCCAACGCAAGTTGTAGGCGCGCTCCCGCAGCACATCGAAATCGGGTTGAGTGGCGTCGATGGTCATGTCCTCGGTCTTGGCATCGCGTCGGCTCGTGGCTCCTGTTGGCGGACCACCGTGCAGCGCAGCGTATGCGCAGGAGGCCTTGCATGATTCTGCTCAAGCGACGAGTGGAATCACTGGACCATCGTTGCGCAGCGGCGCAAGGAACGCTTCGCGCAGTCGGCGACCTTCCATGAACATGCGGCGATGGTGGGGGCGGCGCAACTGTGAGTAGTTTTGGAACGCCGCGCGCAGACCCTCTTGATCGTGCACTTCGGACAAGAGCACTTTGAGCATTGCTGCATCGGCGAGCGCACCATTGGCGCCCTGACTTGTGAACGGAAGGCAGGCGTGGGCAGCGTCGCCGACGAGTGCCAGGTTCTGGCAGACGGTCGTGGCCATCGGCGGGAGATCGCTCGTTGGCCAGAGATGGGACGCAGCAAAATCGGTGCGGTCGAACGCCTCAAAGATCTCAGGCGACCAACCAGTGATCCGCTCACGCACGAAGCGTGCGAGCGCGAGCGGCGAGGTGTCGTTCATCGACCAACGGCGCGCGTCGAATTGCATGAACCACACGATGCGCTCGTCGCTTTCTGCGAGCAGTCCGACCGCAAGGCCACCCTCTTCGTCGTGGTACTTGTGAAAGGCTCGGCCGAGACGCCGCGCCAACGCAGGAGCGTGAGCGATGGAGACAATCTCCTTCACCACGACTTCAGCGAGCTTCGCCTCAGGGAAGAGCAGGGCGCGGGTGCGTGATCGCGCTCCGTCGCAGCCGAAGAACGCCTCGCCGTTGATCGAACCGCCGTTGTCGAGTTCGATCGCTTCGGTCGATCCGTCTTCGCGCTGCACGATGGTGGAAAGCGTGCGTCCTTCGAGGAACCGCGTCGCACCTGTGGTTTGGCGCAGCAGACCGAGGAACTTCTCGCGAGCTACGCAGATCGCTGGCTCGATCTCCTGCTCGGTCAGCACGCGGCCGTGAGCAGTTCGCAAAGAGACGCGATCGATGGTCCGTCCCGCGGAGCGCCAGTGGATTTCGGGTGCGAGGAGTTCGAGCGCGTCCACGCCGTTGGGCATGAGGATGAACCCCATTCCTTCGGCCAGTCCAGTGGCCCGGCGCTCAACGATGACGGACTTGGTGCCAAGGCTGGTGCCTCGGAGCGCTGCGGCCATGGCGCAACCGCCGACGCCGCCGCCGATGATGACAGATCGCATGAAAGACTCCTCATTGGTGAGCCCGTGACGCGGGCCCACCCTCATCCGTGGGGAGGCGGTGCGTCTCTCAGCGGTCGCGCGAAATTTCTGGATGTGGGGTTGAGCGCTCTCCAGCCCGAACCGCAGCGGGGAGCTGATTTTCGACGGGAGGGAGCGGGCAAGTCGCAAACGGTGTGAAGCTGCAGGGCGGATTGATCGCGCGGTTG
The DNA here is from genome assembly GCA_947490615.1 of Planctomycetaceae bacterium. Lineage (GTDB taxonomy): Bacteria > Planctomycetota > Phycisphaerae > Phycisphaerales > SM1A02 > QWPT01. Next base: position 24,486 of record CANLHK010000017.1, read on the forward strand.
AAGTCGAGCGTCGTCAGGCCGTTGCGCGGGGCGGGGACCTCTAAGAATCGCCCTCCGCCATAGGTCAGGGCTCCGTTGGTCTTGTCGCCAAAGACCACAAACAGCGTGCCTGCGGAGCCTTTGGTGGCGGTGAGCGTGTGGGGCACGCCAGCGACAGTGAAGGTGAGCTGGGCAGCGACGGGTTGCTCTTCGACAAAGCCTCGGACATTGGTGATGGCGACCATTTGCCCTGGCGTCGGAGCGACCACCGCGGCCTCGACAGCCCAAACGGGGTTGTAGTCAAAGAGCGGGATGCCTTGGAAGTGCGCGCGGGTGGCGCTGGCGCTGTCGCGAACCCGAAGCGCGCGCTGACCATTGCGACGCACGAGCGTGAAGGAGAGTGTGCCGTTGCGGATCACGGAGGGAGCGCCAGACTCGTCGGTGTGGAGCACCCCGTCCGCCGTCGCGTGCTCAAGCGTGCAGAGGACCGACGGCGCTGCATGAAACCGCACGGTGTCGGCGGTGACTTCCAACGCACCGATAGTCGCGGCGGTGCAGTGCTCGTAACAGAGCGTCGAGCTCGGGGCGGCCCCGATGGTGCTGGTGCCGAGTTCGAGAAAGTCGAGACCGACGAGCGTGAGCCAGCCGTCCGGCGCGCGCAACGCATCAAGTCGCGCGGCGTGCCAAGCAGCGCGATCGGCTGCGGGCGAAGGAGAGGGAGTCGTTGAGTGTGAAGCGGTCATCGAGGTACACGCAGCCAGAAGCGAGAGCCCAAGCAGACACGCGAGACGAGTCATGCGCGAAGGGTACCGAGCGACCATGCCAACGCAGATCGCGCCAAAAACAAAGCCCCCCGCAGAGGTGGGGTCTGCGGGGGGCGGGAGCGGGACCTTCGCGTGGTTGGTCCCGCCGTGGTGGTATGGAGCGAGCGCTGGTGTGATGTCTGGTCGCGGCTCCTGCTTCGCGTGTGAGGACACGCGGGCGGGGACAGGCTTTGCGAACTCCTTGCTCGCCTGTCTGCGCGGATGGATCCGTCCATCCGATGAGCCTTCCAAACTGTCGGGTGTACGACTTCCCGAATCAACCATCGATCGCGAACTGTGCCAGGTGTGTCGGAGTCCTCAGCAGACACCCGGTCAAATGGCCTTGCGTGAATTTCGGCTTCCGTTCCTATCTCCGATCTCCTGACTGCATCCGATGGAGCAGGCATTGCGAGATCAGCCACCTCGTGTGGAGCAAGGTCAGTCACTGCAGCGGGATTGCCTCCGCGCTGCCATCAGTCTCCATCCGCACACGCTTGTTCGACTGCGCGCGGTGCGTCGCGCTCAGCCGGGGCCGAAGCCCGTTCATTGGTCTTGCCTCCTCGCGGAGGCGGGTGGTCTTGAGTCACCTGTCCTGAAAGTCTGTCGTCCTAGCAACCTCGGCGCGCTTGCCTCTGCCGCGCAGGAGTTGGCGGGGCCGTCCTCAGCTGCAACCCATCGAGTTGCCGCAGTTGAGGCAGCGGTAGCAGGTGCCGTTGCGCACTGTGATCGATCCGCATCCATCGCACGCAGGGGCGTCGCCCATCAACGCTGCGTTGGCCGCATCGAGCGCATTGCCTGCGGTCGTCTTGACGATCCGCTCGACCGAGGCCGAGGCCAAGGTCACGCTCTCGTACTCGAAGCTCCGCACTTCGCGGGGCTGCGAGGCCGAGCCAGAAGATTGGAACGCGCTCGTGGCCATGCTCACACTCGACTCGGTCACCTCGGCGACACCGTGCGTTGGAAAGAGCCGCGTGGTCGGAAGGGCGGGAGTCTGCAATGTCGCGGTCTCTGTCTTGGCTGCGTCGAGCGCGATTTCGCGGCGCACCGCCCATGCGGGTATGGCCGATGGAGTCGGTGCTGGTGAAGTGCTGCCAGTCGAGACGCCTGACGCTGTCGCTGATCCGTGCGTGCATGCGGTGTCCTCCTTGCGTGGTGAGTCGCTGCAAGTGAAATCACTGGTCGGGGAACTCGAGGTTGGGCGTCCTGTCAGGGTGGATGGCGACGCCTCTTGAGCGCCGACAGCGGTCCTGCGAGGAGCGTTCTGCTCGCGATAGCCTGGGACGAACTGCATGCCGAGCCATCGGAAGATGTAATCGACGAGGCTCTTGGCGAAGGGGATGTCCGAGTTCGTCGTCATGCCCATCGGTTCGAAGCGCTGGTGTGCAAACTTGGTGACGAGGCTCTCGATGGGAACTCCGTACTGAAGCGCAACCGAGACCGCAGTCCCGAGCGAGTCCATCAGTCCGCCGATCGTCGAGCCTTCCTTGGCCATGGTGATGAACAACTCACCAGGGCGACCGTCCTCGTAGAGACCGACGATGAGATAGCCCTCATGGCCTGCGACATTGAACTTGTGGGTAATCGAATCGCGCGTTTCACGGAGGCGCCGACGCATCGGCTTCTCGATGATGCGCTCGACGATGCGGTCCACCACGCGGTCCACCACGCGCTCCACGACGCGTTCGACGACGACTTCCACGATGACCTCGCGGATCCCAGCCTCAACGGGAGTTGCCGTGGCGGGAGCCGCAGGAATCGCGGCGACCGCTTCGGCCGTCAGCGCTTCGGTGAGGAGTTCGCGTTGCTCAGCGGCATCGGTGACGGCCTCAGCGGCAGGGTCGGCGTTGACCGCAGACTTCTTCGCCGTTGCAGCGGGAGCTTCTTCAGCCCTGTCGCTCTTGGTCGAGAGCGGCTGGCTGAGCTTGCATCCGTCGCGATAGAGCGCGTTGGCTTTGAGTCCGAGTTCCCAACTGAGCCTGTAGCACTCACCGATGGCCTTGACATCGGCGTCGCTTGGCAGGTTGATCGTCTTGGAGATGGCGCCAGTCACGAACGGCTGCGCTGCAGCCATCATGCGGATGTGGCCTTCCGCCTTGATGAAGCGCTCGCTCAGCGGTCCGCAGCGGTTCGCGCAATCAAAGACGGCGAGGTGCTCATCCTTGAGATGCGGAGCGCCTTCGATCGTCTGCGTCCCGCAGATGATGCGGTTGAGTCCGTCGATTTGCTTCGCCGTCAATCCAAGCGCGCGGAGTCCGTTGAACGACGGATCACTCTTGGCCTTGGCGGGATCGATACCGCACGCGGCAAGCACTTCGGTCGGCATCGACCACGCGCTGAACGCGAAGGCGATCTCGAAGACGGTTGGAAGCGAGTTCTCGACGGCGATGAGCTTCTCGTGTGAGAAACCCTTGGAGAGCAGGAACTCGCGCAACGAGGACGCAGTCGCGGCATCGCTGCCGCCATCTTCCGCAGCAGGAATCTGCGCATCGAGGCTGAGCGTGCCCATCACATACGCGACCATCTCGTCAGCTTGCTCAGGTGAGTAACCGAGCGCGCGAATCGCTGGGCGAAGCGACTGGTTGGCGATCTTGAAGTAGCCGCCGCCCGCGAGCTTCTTGAACTTCACAAGCGCAAAGTCCGGCTCGACACCCGTCGTGTCGCAATCCATCAGGAGACCGATGGTGCCGGTCGGCGCAATGACCGTGGTCTGCGCATTGCGGAAGCCAAACTTCTCGCCGTAATTCAGGGCGTCGTCCCAGCAGGCCGTGGCGCGATCGAGCATGCGATCGGCGTTGGCGAAGGTGACGCGACCTGCAGTAACGACGGTGTGATCGATCGGCACCGGACGGGTGCGCAGTGCTTCGTAGTCGTCGCTGGTTCGTGAGACTCCCATCGCAGCGCGGCGATGGTTGCGGATCACGCGCAGCATGTTCTCGCGATTTTCGGGGTAGCCCGCAAAGGGTCCGTGCTCGGCAGCGAGCAACGCGCTCTGCGCATACGACCGACCTGTGAGGATCGAAGTCAGCATGCCGCAAGTGGCGCGGCCTTCTTCGCTGTCATAAGGAATGCCTGCTTGCATGAGCATGGCGCCGAGGTTGGCGTAGCCCAAGCCCAGCGTGCGGTAGCGCCACGAGAGATCAGCAATCTCCTTCGACGGGAACGCGGCCATGAGCACGGAAACTTCCAGCACGATCGTCCAGAGGTTGATCGCGTGCTCGTAACCCTCAAGGTCGAAACGCCGCGATGGCGCGTCGTAGAACTTGAGGAGATTGATCGAGGCGAGGTTGCACGCCGTGTTGTCGAGGAACATGTACTCCGAGCAGGGATTGCTCGCGTTGATGCGTCCTCCAGCGGGGCAGGTGTGCCAGTCGTTGATCGTGGTGTCGTACTGCACGCCTGGATCGGCGCAACGCCACGCTGCGAAGTTGATCTCTTCCCAGAGGTCCTTGGCCTTCACGCTCTTGGCGACCTTGCCGTCGGTGCGACGGATGAGATCCCAATTGGCGTCGGCATCGAGCGCGTCGAAGAACGCGTCAGGGATGCGTACCGAGTTGTTGGAGTTCTGCCCGCTGACGGTGTAGTAGGACTCGCCGTTGAAGTCGTAGTCGAGCTTGAGCTTGAACTTCTCCGCGAGCTTCTTCTGGTCGTCGCTGAGCACCTTCATGCCTTCGACGAGTGCGGCGACCTTGATCTCCTCGCGCACCTTCCAGTTCACGAAGCTCTCGATGTCGGGATGGTCGAGGTCGAGGCAGACCATCTTGGCTGCGCGACGCGTCGTGCCGCCCGACTTGATCGCGGCCGCCGCGCGGTCGCCGATCTTGAGGAAGCTCATGAGACCAGAGCTCTTGCCGCCACCCGAGAGTGGCTCGTTCTCGCCGCGGCACTGGGAGAAATTCGTCCCTGTGCCCGAGCCGTACTTGAAGAGGCGCGCCTCGCGCGTCCAGAGGTCCATGATGCCGCCCTCACCCACGAGGTCGTCCTTCACCGCTTGGATGAAGCACGCGTGGGGTTGCGGATGGGTGTAGGCGTCGGTCGCGAGTTTCGCGTTGCCCGAGCGATGGTCGGCGATCCAGTGTCCTTGCGCAGGACCAGAGATTCCGTAGGCGTAGTGCAGACCGGTGTTGAACCACTGCGGGCTGTTGGGAGCGGCCATCTGCGTGAGCAGCATGTAGGCGAGCTCGTCATAGAACGCTTCGGCATCACGCTTCGTGGAGAAGTAACCGAACTTCTCACCCCAGTGCGTCCAGCACCCAGCAAGACGGTGAACGACTTGTCGCACCGACTTCTCAGGTCCAGTGACGGGCTTGCCCGCGATCGGCTTGCCTGAGGCGTCCTTCTTGCCCGCGGCGCTGGTCTCCTCCAAGATCGGAGTGCCGTCGGCGGCAAACTGCGGAACGCCAGCTTTGCGGAAGTACTTGCTCACGACGATGTCCGTCGCAAGCTGACTCCACGAGGCGGGCACTTCCGCGTCGGTCATCTCGAAGACGGTCGACCCGTCGGAATTCGAGATGCGGCTTGATCGTTTGGACCACTCCAAGGTGTCATAGACATTCTGGCCGGACTTGGTGAAGCGTCGCGAGATCTTCATGTTCTTAGGGCTTCCTGCGCGATCGATCGAGCGGGGAGGGGTGCTGGCGGTGGACGACTGCGGTGGACGAATCAGTTTCGAAATGGGGGGGAGCTGGTGGGCGCGGCGGTCGACCTGATGCAGACCTGATGCAGACCTGATGCAAACCTGATGCAAACCTGATGCAAACTTGAGGTCGAAGGCCACGCCAGACTCAGCGATGGTCAGCTGGCGCCTGCGGGAACGCGCGGGGTACAACAGTGCTGCGCAGCGTTCTGCGTCACGACAGAAGCCGACGGCCGCGAGGGCTCGAGGGGACCATCAACAAGAGGAAGCGTGAGCCCCTTCTGGTCTTGGTACTTGCCCTTCTTGTCGGCGTAGCTGGTGGCGCACACGCGATCGGCCTTGAGGAAGATCATCTGCGCGATGCCTTCGTTGGCGTAGATCCGCGCTGGAAGCGGCGTGGTGTTGGAGATCTCGATCGTGACCTTGCCGCGCCACTCGGGCTCGAGCGGCGTGACATTCACGATGATGCCGCAGCGCGCGTAGGTCGACTTGCCGACGCAGATCGCTAGGACATCGCGCGGGACGCGGATCTCCTCCACCGTCTCGGCGAGCGCAAAGGAATTCGGCGGGATGATGATGTGGTCGCGACCAGTCAACTCGGTGTCGATGGTCAAGAACAGGTCGTTGGTGAAGTTCTTCGGGTCGACCACCGCCGTGCCGCCGCTCGTGGCGTTGGTGAAGACCTTGAACTTGGTCCCCACGCGAACGTCATAGCCGTAACTGGACACGCCGTAGCTGACGACGCCTGGTCGCTTCTCGTTGGACGCGAAGGGCTCGATATGAACGAGCTCGCGGATTTGGGTATCACTCAATACTGGCATGCAACGCACCGAACGCGAACCCCACCGGTCCGCACGGTCCCGTGCTCGCGCGCCACCATGCGCCACGAACTCGGGTGTTTCTGTTGCAGGTCGTCGTCCTGACGGCCTGGGCCCACCTGATCGAACTGACACTCACGCACACACACGACACGCGCCTCGCTCCAGCCCGCAATCAGCGTGCGGGGGCATCTTTTCTGGTCCGAGAATCAACTTGGCGAGTGGCGCAAACACCGTGTCTCCAGCGAGTGCGTCAGCCGAGATCCTACCCCAACCCATTGTGGTCGCAAGGGAGAAGTACCCCCAGTGATTGTTCTTTTCGAAATATCCTCGAGTATTTGGATCCGACTTTGGCGCGGTCAAACTGACCAAGAAAGGGGCTTGTGAACTCACGCGCCCACAGCCCGAACCGCGAAGGCTACCGCTCCATCGGAAGCGACAGAACTCTCGCGTGCAATCGTGGACAACCTGTGCCGCGCCGACACTCGATTCCTGGTGAGTGACACCGGGCTTGCGCTCTCGGTCGCGTCGCACCGACGCGCTTGCGCCATTCCGAACAAAGGGCGAACATCGATGCCGCGTTCGTGCGAGAGTGCGCTGATCGTTTCGCAGCACTCTGCACGCCAGCGTTGGATGGATCGTTCTTGATGTTGAGCTCACAGGTCGATGCTTCTCTCCTTGAGGGTCTGACGAAGGCGCAGGCAGAAGCCGTCGCGCATGGCGAAGGTCCTGCGTTGGTGCTCGCTGGCCCCGGCTCAGGCAAGACGCGCGTGATCACGCGGCGCATCGCGGCACTCATTGCGCGCGGCGTGCCGCCGTGGCAGATCCTCGCGCTCACCTTCACCAACAAAGCCGCAGGCGAAATGCGCGAGCGCGTGGGGCGGTTGGTCGCGCGGGATGATGGTTCGCGCACGGGGCTCGTGGTCTCGACCTTTCACGCGCACTGCGCCTCGATCCTGCGTCGCTTTGGTGGGCCCATTGGTTTGCAGCCGGGCTTCTCCATCTATGACACGGCGGATCAGAAGGACGCGATCAAGTCGGCGATCGAGGAGGCGGGGCTCTCAAGCACACAGTGGACTCCTGCGAGTGTGCTCGCGGAGATCTCTGCGTCAAAGAACGCGCTGCGCGGCGCCGCCGAGTACCTCGCGCGCGCCAACGACTTCTGGACGCGCTCGGTGGCGGGCGCCTTCACGGCCTACGAAACCACGCTTTCCCGCTCCAACGCCGTGGATTTCGATGATCTGCTGCTCAAGGTCGCGTTGCTCTTGCGCGACAACGCGGAGGTCCGCGGACTGCTGCAAGCGCGCCACCAATGGGTCCTCGTCGATGAGTACCAGGACACCAACCACGCGCAGTTTGTGATCGCGCACGCGCTGGCGGAGCAGTCGCGCAATCTCTTCGTGGTCGGTGATCCCGACCAGTCGATCTACGGTTGGCGCGGCGCGGACATCTCCAACATCCTCGAGTTTGAGGAGCAGTTTCCTGGCGCGCGCGTGATTCCGCTTGGTGAGAACTTTCGCTCCACGGGTCACATTGTCGCAGCGTCGGCGGCGGTGATCTCGCACAACACGCGGCGCAAGCACAAAGAGCTCACGACAGGACTTGGTGACGGACTACCGATACGACTGCTCAAGACCAACGACGAGCACGAAGAGGCCGACGAGGTTGCTGCGCTTCTCGCGGCACGCGCGCTCGAAGGCGTGCCGTGGCGATCGATGGCGGTGCTCTATCGCATGAACGCCTTGTCGCGCGTGATCGAGGACGCGCTGCGTCGGCGGATGATCCCCTGCTCGATCGCCCGCGGCACCGCCTTCTATGACCGCAAAGAGATCAAGGACGCCCTGGCGTACCTGCGCGTCTGCGCGAATCCGCGCGATGAGGTTTCGCTGCGGCGCATCATCAACACGCCGACGCGCGGCATCGGTGACACCAGTGTGCGCAAGATCGAGGCCTATGCGGTTTCCCACGGGATTCCGCTGATTTCAGCCTTCGCGCAAGCGTCCGATGCGCGCATCGTGTCGGGCAAGATCGGAAAGGCCGTCGACGGCTTTGTCGCCATGGTGCGCGGCTTCGCGCAGGCACTCGATGAGCGGTTGCCCGGCGACCTCGCCGCGTTTGTCTCGGAGCTGCTTGAGCAGACGGGTCTTGATCGACTCGACGAGCACGCCACGGGTGAAGAGCGCGAGCGCATCGCCAACCTCGAAGAACTGGTTTCGGCGGCGGCACAGTTTCGTCTTCCTGATGAGGACACGGTCGCCGATGGACCAGCGAGCGAAGCGAGTGCACCTCACGATGAGTCCGCGCCGCCGATCGATCTTCGTGCGACGCTCGGCGACGCGCTTCGGACTTGGCTTGAGTCGGTGTCGCTCATCGCTGATGCCGACGCGATCGATCCTGAGCAGGGGAGCGTCACGCTCATGACGCTGCACGCCGCCAAGGGACTCGAGTTTGACACCGTGGCGATCATCGGCGTTGAGAACGGTCTCTTGCCGCACGCGCGTGCCTCAAGCCAAGGCAGTGACGGCATCGAGGAAGAACGGCGACTGCTCTTTGTGGGCATGACTCGCGCCGAGCGGCTCCTGAGTGTGAGTGCCGCAGCGGTGCGCACGGTGCGCGGTGTGCGGCAGTCGTCGATCGAGAGCGAGTTTTTCCGCGAGATTCCCTCGTCTGCGGTGTCGCGCACCGATCTCACTCAACGGCATACCAGCGGACGAGTCGAGTACGACGATCCCGAGGCCTTCAGCGACATCGATGTCGCGGAGATGTTCCCGATCGGCTCCACGGTGCGACATCCGATCTTCGGCGTGGGCAAGGTGGAGTATCTCGCGCGAGGTTTCGGTGGAACCCGCGCGCGGATCTCGTTCCGCTCGGTCGGGCTCAAGACGCTCATCGTTGAGCACGCAAAACTCAGTCGCGGGTGAGGCGACGATGAGTGCTGTTGTGTGTCGTGGCGCGTCGCACTACGCGGCGCGAGGAATCGGCGTGGGCGCGACTCCATGTGTTGCGGCATCCGACATGCTGCTGATGGTCGCGAGCGCATCAAACGCCGCAGCCTTGTAGAGCTCGGTCAGCGTCGGGTAGTTCAGACACGACTCCACAAGATGCTCGATGCCAAGTCCGCTGTGAATGGCCATCTGTCCGAGGTGCACGAGCTCCGTCGCGTCCTCGCCGACAATCGAGACACCGAGCAGCGCGCGCGTGTTGGCGTCGAAGATCGCTTTGAGGAGACCCGTCTCGTCGCCGAGCATGCGTCCGCGCGCATTGTCGCGGTAGTGGGCGCGGCCGATCACAATGCTGATGCACTTCTGATGCGCTTCTTCTTCGGTGAGTCCGACCGCACCGATGGCGGGGATGGTGTAGATCCCGATCGGCACGGTGTCGGCGACCTTGCGGAGAAACGGAATGCCGAACATGTGGCACGCGGCGACGCGTCCTTGCTCCATGCTCGTCGAGGCGAGTGCGGGAAATCCGATGACATCTCCCGCAGCAAAGACCGACTCGCAACTGGTGCGGTAGTGCGCATCGACCTTGAGATTGCCGCGTTCATCCGCGGTGAGTCCGATGTTCTGCAGCCCGAGTCCTGCGGTGTTTCCTGTGCGTCCCAGCGACCAGAGCACGCAATCGCTCGTGAGCGTCGTTCCGTCGGCCAGCGTGGTGCGGGCGCGTCCGTCGGCAAGTCCTTCGACGCGCGTCACGCCCTGACCGAACCGCAGCGTGATGCCTGCGTCGTCCATCCCGTGCAGCAGGACGGCGCGGATTTCTTCGTCGAGAAAGCGCATGAGCGCGTCGCGCGGTTCGATGAGCGTGACATCGACGCCGAGCTCCGCGAACACACCTGCGTACTCGCTGCCGATCACGCCAGCACCGACGATGACCAAGGAATGCGGCATCGTCTCAAGCTCGAGCACACCGTCGGCATCGACGATGGCGCGATGGCTGAAGTCGACCTGCTTGCCGCGCGCGGGAGAGGAACCGGTGGCAATGAGGATGTACTGGGCGTTCAGGAGTTCGACAGTGCCGTCGTCCATCGTGACGCGCACGGTGTGACCATCGACGATCTCGCCGCGGCCGTGGATGATGTCGACCCTTGCCTCTTCGAGTCGCTCTTCGATGTGGTCATGCTCTTCGAGTTGCACGAGCGTTCGTCGCGCCATGAAGCGTTGCATCGACATGCCCTTGAGCACCGTCGGTTCGCAACCAGGAATCGGTCGGCGTCGAAGCGCGCTGGCCACCAGTGCGGTCTCGCGCAATGCTTTGGAGGCGATCGTTCCAGTGTTGACCATCGCGCCACCAGGGCGCGGCGCGCACTCGACGATGGCCGCGCGCTTGCCCGCTTGCGCGGCGACCAACGCAGCTTTTTCGCCTGCGGGACCCGAGCCAATCGCGATGAGGTCGAACGAACGCACGCCCCCGAATCGGCAGGTCGTGCGAGTGACTTCAGCCACTCCTCAACTTCTCGGTCTCCCGAGCAGAATGCAGGCGAAGACCCCTTGAAGTCCTGGGACTCCCGTGAGGTTTCGTTGGCAAACACCGTGGTTTGAGCTCACGCGCCGCGGTTACGGGCAGCAGCCGGTCTGGCTCATCACGAACGACCACTGGTCGACTTCGTCACGAATGCGCAGCGCCAGCGGCTTGCCTTGTCCGTGGCCCGCGTCGCGATCGACCCAGAGCATGATGGGATCTTGCGCGAGGTCGTTGGACGCGTTGGCTTGCATGCGCGCCACGAACTTTCGCGCGTGCAGCGGATGGACACGCGAGTCGTTCTCTCCAGCCGTCACTAAGAGCGCGGGGTACTTCTGCGCCTTGTGAACATTGTGGTAGGGGGAGTAGGCGTAGAGCGTCTGGAATTGCTTGGCGTCCTCGCTTGAGCCGTACTCGGGAGTCCAGTAGCGGGCGATGAGGAAGTCCTGGAAGCGCACCATGTCCAAGAGTGGCACAGCGACAATCGCCGCTGCGAACAACTCGGGCCGTTGCGTCACAGCGACACCCGTGAGGAGGCCACCGTTGGAGCCGCCTTCGATGGCGAGTCGCTTGGTCGTCGTGTACTTGTTGGCGACGAGCCATTCCGCGCAGGCGTAGAAGTCATCGAAGACATTTTGCTTGTTCGCCTGCATACCAGCGCGATGCCAGGCTTCGCCGTACTCGCCGCCGCCGCGGAGATTCGCCACGACATAGACGCCACCCGCATCGAGCCAAGGGACGATCGTGGGATTGAAGGTCGGCGTGAGCGACACATTGAAACCGCCGTAGCCGTAGAGCAGCGCGGGGTTGTTGCCGTCGAGCTTCATGTCCTTCTTGTGGACGATGAACATCGGGACTTCGGTGCCATCCTTCGACTTCGCGCGCTTCTGCACGACGGTGTAGTTCGAGAGGTCGGTCGGGGTCTCGGTCTTGGCCCACAACATGAGCTTCGGATGCATCGCGTGCGATTGGTAGATCGCGCGCGGCGCGTCGTAGCTGGTGTAGCTGACCCAGATTTCGTGGCGCTTGTCGCTCGTCGAGAGGCTTGCGGTGCCGAGACCAGGAAGCGGAATCTCGTGCAGCACCTTGCCCTCAAGCGAGAGCACTTCAAAGCGCGAGCAGACATCCTTGGACCAACTCGTGACAAAGACATCCTTGGCGAGCGCGACACCTTCAAGCACCATGTCGGCGCGCTCAGGAAGAATCGTCTTCCACGCGGCGCGCTCGGGGTGATGGAGATTGACGGCCACAAGGCTGCCCTTGGGAGTTCCGAAACTCGTGGTGAGGTAGAGCGTGTGGCCGACGACTTCGACGGGATCGAAGCGTCCATCAAGGCCTTCCGCGAGCACCGTCTTCTGGAGTTCACCCTTCTCGAGCCATGGCGCCATCGGCGCGATCCAGAGGTCGTTCGCTTGCCAACCCTTGCTGAGTGAGCCGATGAGCCACTTGCCGTCGGTCGATGGACCTGCGCCAGGAATCTCGCTTGGCACGGTTTGCTTGACGACGATCTTGTCGGTCGCAGCGTCGCTACCAAGCGTGTGGTAGCGGGTTTCGCGCGAGTAAGCATCCTTGATGTCGCGCAAGCCCGAGTAGAAGAAGCTCGCGCCGTCAGGCATCCAACCTGAGAGTTGCACCTTGCCGACGATGGTGTCAGGCAGCCACTTGCCCGTGGCGACATCGAGCACATGGAGCTCGCTCATCTCGCTGCCCTTCTGCGAAGTGCCGAAGGCCATGAGCGTTCCCGCTTCGTTGGGCGTCCACCAATCGAGGCTGGTGAGGCCCTTGGCGTCGAGGGTGTTCACATCGAGGAGCACGCGCGGCTCTGCGTCGCGCGTGGTTCGGAACTTCACGACACCTTGGTTCTGCGTGCCCTTGCGCTCGGAGTAGAAGTAGCCAGCGTCGGTCATGCGCGGCGCGCTCACGGCGCCAAGCGTCATCCATGGCTCGATCGCTTTGGTCAGCGCGGCGCGGCAGGGCACCGCATCAAGCACCGCACGAGTGGCGTCGTTCTGGACGGTCGTCCACTCGGTGACCTCCGACGAGTCCTTCTCCAACTTCTCAAGCCAGCGGTAGTCGTCGGTGATCTCGATGCCGTGGACGGTGTCCTTGACGGGATCGATCTTGGTCGGAGGAACGACGGCGGCGAAGAGGAGCGCTGTAACGGGGATCGCGATGAGCATGAGAAAGACTCCCAAAGTAAGGAGTCTCATCGTAATGCCTCGCAGGAGATGCTCCGACGGTGCGCGCGTCAACCCACGATTTCAGGCAGATCAAAGAGACCTTGCGTGAGATTGATCGGTCCGTCCTCGGTCACGAGGACATCAGCCTCGTAGTGCACGCTCATCGATCCGTCGGCTGTGAAGACGGGCCATTCGCGGCCAACAGAGCGGGTTTCGCTGCTCGAGATCGCGATCATCGGTTCGACGGCGACGAGCAAGCCTGGCTTGATCGCCTTCCACGCTTCGGGCCATTCGCCTGGATAGCTCGGAACCACATTGGCGACAAACGGTGCCGAGTGGAGGTCTTTGCCGTAGCCGTGACCACCGAGTCCGCGCACGAGACAGAACTTGCATTCTCCCTCAACATAACTCTGCACCGCTTTGGCAAAGTCGATGAGCGGGCGTCCTGGTTGCAGCGCCTCGACGCCCCGACGCAAACTTTCGACGCCGCAACGCATCAGCGCCTCGGAGATCGGATCGCGCTCCTTGATCGCATAGGTCCACGCCGCGTCACCGATCCAGCCCTTGTGTCGCACACCGATGTCGATCGAAACCAAGTCGCCGCGTCGTAACGGCGAAGCGCGCATCTGGTGGGTGCCATGGACGACGCACGAGTTCACGGAAAGACAGGCGTGCGACGGGAAAGGCGGATGCCCGCGGATTTGGTAGCCGACGAAACAACTCGGCGCCTTGAGCTCTGCAAGTGTCTTGCCTACGAAGGCATCGATCTCGGCGAGTGTCTGGCCCTCGCGCAAGAACTCAGCGAGTCGCTGGTGCATGGTGACCACGCACGCTGCGGCGTTGGTCGCTCCTTCGATGTCGGCTGGACTGGTGACACTCATGGCGCGGCAAATGTAACGGAACGCCTGCGAGGCGGCTCAGCACCAGATATCTGAGCAATCCAACAGTTCACCACCGAGATAGGTTGAGATCGGCGTCACAGCGCCCCATTCATACGCCAACGCGCGTTCGTCCGTGGTGGGGAGCACGATGAGATCGGCGCGCTTGCCGACTTCGATGGAGCCTGTCTTCTTCTCAAGACCAAGCGCACACGCACTGTTCCAACAGGCTGCGTTGATCGCCTCCGCGTGTGTCATGCGGTAGAAGCGCGCCGCAAGGGCGATGGTCAGCGGCATCGAGGTCATCGGGCTCGAACCAGGATTGAAATTCGTAGCGATGGCGACGCCAGCACCCGCGTCGAGCAGCGCACGACCGTTGGCAAAGCGCAAATCAAGCGTGAGTCCGCAGCCAGGCAGGAGCACTGCGATGGCTGAGGATTGCGCCACGCGAGAAAGCGCCGCGTCGGAACTCGCCTCAAGGTGATCGACGGTGCGCGCGCCGAGAGCGAGCGCGTCATCGAGAAATCCAAGCTCATTGAACTGGTCGACATGCGCGCGCAGCGGGCATCCGAGCGTCTTGGCGCGCTCGAAGAGTCGTCGCGCAGCGTCGCGCGGCCACGCGGATTTCTCACAGTAGACATCGCAGGCGATCGGACCGTGCCGCGCGACGACGGCAGGCAGCATCTCGTCGATGACGGCCGTCGTGTAGGCATCTTCAGGTCCATCGATCGCGTGCGCGCCGAGGAAGGTTCCCGCGATGAAACCCAGATCGTGCTGCGCGACTTCGGCAATGGCCGCGAGCATCTTCAACTCCGCAGCGCGCTCGAGTCCGTAGCCACTCTTGATCTCGACATGCGCGGTGCCCGTCGTGCGCATCTGCCGAAGATGGGTGCGGATACTTTCGACGAGTTGGTCATGAGTCGCGCCACGCACCGCGCGCACCGTCGACATGATCCCGCCGCCCGCCGCGAGGATGCTCAGGTAGTCAGTGCCTGCAAGCCGCATCGCCGTCTCGTCGTAGCGCTCACCAACAAAGCAGGCGTGGGTGTGACAGTCGGTGAAGGCTGGCATCACGACGCGACCCTCGACATCGACGATGTCATCCTGCGCGCCTTCGTGTTCAGGTGGAACCTCGCCACTGCCGACGGCTTCAATCAAGCCACGCTGCATCACCACGAAGCCTCGCTCGATGACTCCAAGTTCACGCATCGCCTCGCCGCGGCGCGGACCAGCCGCGTGCTGCGCAAGCGTGAGGATTCGAGCATTGCAAAGAATGAGTTTGGACATGGCGCGCGGAGTGTCGCAGAAGCGCGCTCGGGTTACAGTGGTCCTTGGAGTTCCCGATGGACCTGTTGTTGGTTCGACATGCTCGTGCGTTTGATCGCGACAGCGCCGCGTGGCCCGACGATGCGCGCCGCCCGCTGACCGCCGAGGGTCGCGAAGCGTTCATCGTGCTCGCGCGAAAGCTCGGTCGTCTGGACTTGGATGTCGAACTCGTCGAATCGAGCAACTTCGTCCGCGCCTGGCAGACAGCGATGATCCTCTGCGAAGAAACACGCTGGCCCAAGCCATTGCGTCATGAGCGGCTTGAAGGAGCATCGGGCGAGGAGTCGATCGAATCGCTGGTCAGCGCACTGCAAGGGATGCTTGCGCTCAACACCGTGGTGTGGGTTGGTCACGAGCCGATGCTCTCACGACTCGCCGCGCGACTCTTGACGGGCCGCACCGATGGAGCTGCGATCGAGTTCAAGAAGGGCGCGGTCGTCGCGCTGCGCCTTCATGAGTCGGGCAAGACGCTCAAGGCTGATCTCTTGTGGATGCTCACGCCTCGGTTGGTCGCGCGGCTTCAGAAGAGCAAAGCCGCCAAGCGCCAGTCGAAAGCCGCGAAGCGCCCGGGCAAGATCGATTAGCCGCGCAGTTGCGCGTCGAGTTCCGCTTGGTCTTTGGCGAACTTGAACATCTGGTCGATCTTCATCATGACCAGGAGCTTCAAGAGTTCGGGAGCGCAACCGAAGAGGATCGACTTGCCGCCCGCGGCAAGTGCCTTGTTGCGCAGCGCGATGCAGACGCCCACGCCCATCGAGGACATGAAGGTCACGCTCTGCAAATCGATGATGAAGAACTTGAGGTCCTTGCCCGCGGCCTTGAGATACGGGTCGACTTCGAGGCTGATGATCGGGCTCTCGCGCTGACCGACCTGCGAAGTCTTGAGCTTCACATAGAGCCGACGATTGGAGAAGTCGATGTCGGCGTGCGACGAGGATTTTTGTGCAGGGAGGTCAGCCATGGCGTGTTCGCGAGTTGCGCAGTCTACTCGGAGTCGCGTGCAGCGCGCACAACGGGAAAGCCGTAGATCACGAGGTCGGCCGAGTCTCGATCTTCTTTGCGTAAGCGCGGACTCGACTCGTCAAACACGCTGATGGTCAACACGCGTGCGCCTGGCCGCCGCGCCTGAAACTGCAGCACGGTGCCGCCGCGGCGCTCGATGTGGAAACAGCCTGCGCAGAGGATGACCTTCGGCGCACCGTGAGCAAGTGCGTTGGCGGCCGACGCTCCCATGGTGCCGTCCCACAGTGACTGCGAGAGAAATGCCGTGTTCGAGCGCGCGCGCGACTCCGCGGAGTCAGGGTCCTCATCGTTGCTGGTGACGAAGTCGTGAAAGCGCTCTTTCGAGGCCAGCCACGCGGCGCACCAGGCTGGGTCATCGGTTGTTTGCAGCGGAATGTCGAAGTAGCCGCGTTCGGGTTGGCCAAGTTGGTCGAGCGCATCGTGACCATCGCTGCGCGCGCGTCGCACGAGGTCACGCGGCGCGTTGGCTGCGCTCACAGGCGAATCAGCTTCACGCGCCGCGTCGACGAGCGGTTGGAAGAAGTTCACCCAAGTCCCTTTGCCTGCCCAGTCGCGGCTCTTGGTGGCGTCGATGAACGCATCGGGCGTCATCTCGCCGCGCAGGTACGCGTCGAGCATGACTTGTTCGTTGCGCTCAAGATGTTCAAGCGCGATCGCAGTGCCGGGCGTGCAGGCTAAGAGGTCCTGATAGACCGCCAACTGCACCGCGTGACCCGTCGGATCGTCGTGGCGTTCGCCGATGAAGATCGCGTCGGCGTCGCGCACGCGGTCCATCACATCCGACCAGCCGAGGAGCGCACCCGAGTGGCCATCCACGATCGAAAGCGTGCGCGCGGAGGGATCGCTGCGCGCCGATGCGGTTGTCGTGCAACCAGTTGCGCCCAAGAGCAAGAGGGCAGCGACCGCCAACGAATGCACGACATGGAACTTCGCGAATCTGCAGAGAGACATGGAACCGAGTGTACCGATGGTCCGTGTTCCGCGGGATTTCCGGCGCAGCCGACCACGATGCTTGCGATGGCGCATGCTTGGAGCGACACTTGGCGCATGACTTGGATCATGCCCACCTCCACTCAGTTTCGTCGTCTCGCGAACTCGTGTCTCCGCGTCGCTGCGCACACGCTGTTGGCCTTCGTTGCGGCAGGCGCGCTCACCAGTGGAGCGCTCGCGCAGGAGAAGCCCGAGTTCCATGAAGGCGACGCCATCGTGCGCGCGACGATTCGTTCGGCGCGCGATGTGCGCACTCTCTTGGCGATCTCGAAGGATGCGCTGACGCATCGTCTTGACTTTGGTCCTGCAGACTTCATCGTCGACGCGAAAGGACTTGCTGCGCTCAAGCAGGCGGGCATTCCACTCGAGGTCGTCGTGGCCGATCTCGGCCCCGTGTTGCGCGCCGAGTATGACGCGCGCATGGCAGGCAACGCCGACGGTGGCGTCGCGGGTGCTGACTTCTTCGCGGACTTTCGCACCATCGATCAGATTTACGCGCGGCTTGATTTGTACGCGCTCGCGCATCCTGATCTGGTCACGCCGTTTCTCGTGGGCACCTCGTTGGAGGGGCGACCAATCCGCGGCATTCGCATCACCAAGGCTGCAGCAGGCGCGCCTGGAGTCCTCTTCAACGCCACGCAACACGCGCGCGAGTGGGGAGCGACGACCGCGGGCATGTACATCGCCGATCAACTCGTCAATGGCTACGGCGTCAATCCGCGCGTCACCGCGCTGTTGGATCGCGCGTGGGTCGATGTGATTCCCGTGGTGAACCCTGACGGCTATGTCTACACCTGGACGACCAATCGTCTGTGGCGCAAGAATCGTCGTCCTAACACCGACGGAACCTTTGGCGTCGATCTCAATCGCAACTGGTCCTTCCAATGGGGCGGCGGCGGCGCGAGCACCAACCCCAACGACGAGACCTATCGCGGCGTCGCGCCTTTCTCTGAGCCTGAAAGTGCAGCGATGCGCGACTACTTCATCGCCAACACCGCGCTCGCTGGTCACATTGATTTCCATTCGTACAGCCAGCTCGTGCTCTCGCCATGGGGATACACGACGGCGCTCGCGCCCAACAACGACGCGTTCCTTGCGCTGGGCAATGAGATGAAGGACGCGATCCGTCGCACCAACGGCGTGAGCTACACCGCAGGGCCGATCGCCAGCACGCTCTATATCGCGAGCGGCAGTTCGGTCGATCACGCCTACGGCCAACACGGTGTGCCGAGCTACACGATCGAGGTGCGCGACACGGGGACCTTCGGTTTCGTGATGCCTGCGAGTGAGATTCTCCCCAACGCCACCGAGAACTTTGCGGCGGCGATGGAGCTTGCGGATTCGACCGTTGATGGCGCGGTCATTCGCTTTCCGCTTGGCGCACCAACCACGGTCAACTACGACGCGCCTGCACCGATCGTCGTTGAGGTTCGCGCGATTCGCGGCTCGATCGTCGATGGTGGAGTCACGCTCCACAGTCGACTCGTTGGTGCGGCAGCGTTCGCCACGACCACGATGTCTGCGCAAGGCAACGGGCTGTTCGCTGCGCCGTTTGGTTCGACACCGTGCGGCGCGTCAAGAGAGTGGTTCATCACCGCAGTCTCAACCGTCGGCAGCGCGCGCTGGCCGCATCTGCCTGTGCTTGCGCAGAGCACGACGGCGACCGCGACACTCATCACCTACGAAGAGACCTTCGAAACCAATCTCGCTTGGACCGTTGGCGCAGCGGGCGACGCTGCGACCTCAGGCGTCTGGACGCGCGTCGACCCAGTCGGCACGCTCGCGCAACCTGAGAACGACTCCGTCGATGTCGGCGCGCTCTGCTACATCACGGGCCAAGGTGTCGCTGGCGGCGCGGTGGGTGCAGCGGATCTTGATGGCGGCATCACCACGCTGACCTCGCCGATCCTGGACGCGAGTCATCCCGAGAGCACGGTGTCATATCGCCGTTGGTACTCCAACAACCAAGGCAGCGCGCCCAATGCCGATTCGATGCCCATCGCGATTTCGTCTGACGGTGGCGTGACCTGGATCACGCTGGAAGATGTCAGCGAGAACGCCAGCGCGTGGGTCGAGAAGAGTTTCCGCGTTGCCGACTTCGTGACGCCAAGCGCCAATGTTCGTCTGCGCTTCCAAGCGCGCGATCTCGCCACAGGCTCCGTCGTCGAGGCGGGCGTCGACTTCGTGCGCGTCCTGACATCGGGCTGCCCCGAGACAGGCGACCCAGCCGATCTCAACAACGACGGCGCTGTCGACTCGCAAGACCTCGCGATGCTCCTCAACAACTGGGGCAACCCAGGAGTCGGAGACATCGACGGCAACGGCGCGGTCGAGTCGGCGGACCTCGCGGTGGTGCTGAACAACTGGGGTTGAGTTCGCGCAGGGGCACGCAACACCATCTCGCAGCACCATCTCGCAACGCGTGACTCCGTTGGCGCTTGCGTCGTGACAGCATTGGCGGATGACGCCGACGCGTCGCGAGCGGCCCACGAATTCGGCACTTTCCCGTGCGGGAAAACAGCCGGATGACGCATGACGGGTGTTCGATACCTCCCGCGAAACTTGTGGCGTCGCAGTGAGGAGCCCCGGGGAATGCCACCAGGACGACTCTCCGCGCCAAACGGCGGACCCGAAGATTTGGAGTTCACGATGTCGATGCAATCGATCGGTGTGTTGTTGTCGCTCACTCTTGCGTCGAGCGCGATCGCCCAAGAGGCCGTCCAGTGGAGAGTGGAGGATGGGGGGAATGGGCATTGGTATCAGGGAATCATCGCGGATGGCATCACGTGGACCGAAGCGCGAGCTACCGCGAACAGCATTGGCGGAGATCTCGTGACGCTGACGAGCGTCGCAGAATCTGGATTTGTGTTCAGCGCAATCGCGTCGAACGCGATGCTCTGGCAGAACAGAGTCGGACCGTGGATTGGGCTCTTGCAGGCGCGAACCGCTTTGGAACCAGCAGAGGGGTGGAGATGGTGTGACGGATCTCCACTGACGTTTGACTTGTGGCATCCGAATGGAATAGGTGGTGGTTCAAATCCAATCGAGTGGGGACCTTGCATCGACGCCGACTTTGGTGCTTACTACTGTTGGGTCAACGATCCAACGGTCGAGTCATGCCCGATGAACACGTGGGGTTCTTACCAAGACTCGCACGACCCAGAATGTCATTGGGAGCCGTACCGATCCTTCATCGTTGAATGGTCCGCCGACTGCAACAACGACGGCATTGTGGATTACGGGCAGATCCGCGATGGCTCCCTCGACGATCTCGACGCGAACAATGTGCCAGACTGTTGTGAGCAAGAGATTGATTACGGACTTACGACACCAGTGCAGTGGCGCGCGGAGGATGGCGGGAACGGGCATTGGTATCAATTCGTTCGTGGTCCCTCTCAGGTCTGTTGGGTCGAGGCTCGGGACGGAGCGGCTGAACGCGGTGGGCATCTCGTCTCGATCACGAACGGTGCAGAAAGCGCGTTTGTAACCGCGCTCGTCGTGCCGCACGATCTCGGCGATGGCGCTCCAGGCCCGTACATCGGCGCAACATGCGAGGGTCGGCCATGGGGTGACTGGTACTGGCTCTCGGGAGAGCCGTTTTCGTACACGAACTGGAATTCGGGCGAGCCAAACAGCGGCGGCGGCGAGCTGTATGTTCATCTCTTCAGCTGGAGCTCGGGCTTGCGGTGGAACGACACAGACGCAGGCGAGCCGCCGAGCTTCATCATCGAATGGTCCGCCGACTGCAACAGCGACGGCATTGTGGATTTCGGGCAGATTCGCGATGGCACTCTCGACGATCTCGACGCGAACGGCGTGCCGGACTGTTGTGATGCGGGAGAGCCGTGCGACACCAATCTCATTCAGAACGGCGGATTCGAGAGCGGGCCTGACCAAGCGTGCGGTTGGATCTGCATCGGAACAGGCGGCACCGAGCTCTACGACTGGCAGGTCACGCTGAACAGCGTTGACCGTCAGCGCACTGAGCCTCCAGACTGCATGCCAGAAAGTTGGCTCGCTTTCGAAGGGGCGCACTCCGTTGACCTAAAC
>CANLHK010000018.1 GCA_947490615.1 Planctomycetaceae bacterium
GCGAGGAAGCCAGCGTTGATCGTTCCCTCGCAGAAGCGCGCGGTCACGAGCGACGAGAAGGTGTCGAGATCGCTGTCCGCGAAGAAGTCGACCTTGTCAGCCGCGTTGGCATCGACATCGGTCGTGTTGAGGTTGCAGTTGTTGTCGACCAAAGCGGTCGCGCAGAGTTCGACGGCGCCTGGGTAGGCGGCGCTGTTGCTGTCGTCGCAATCGAGATCGTTGGTGACATAGCCGGCCATTGCCGTGCAGCTCTTGACGATCGCGCCCGCTCCAAAGCCGTCGCTGTCAAGGTCTGCGCAGTAGTTCACGCTGTCGACGGACTCAGCGTCGGAGAGTGCTTCCCCGTCGCAGTTGTTGTCGATGCCGTCGTTGGCGCAGAGTTCAGTCGCACCTGGGTTGATGCCCGCAACGCCGTCGTTGCAGTCGATCTGCGCGGAAGCAGCGGCGAGGAAACCAACCGAGATGTCGCAGAAGCGCGAAGCCTCAGCAACCGAGTAGGTGTCGAGGTCGCTGTCAGCAAAGAAGTCGCTCTTGCTTGCGGCGTCGACGCCAGCGTCGGCATCGTCGGAGAGCAGATTGCAGTTTTCGTCGACATCAGCGATGTCGCAGATTTCCGTGGCGCCTGGGTTGATGGCGTTCACGCCGTCGTTGCAGTCGATCTGTGCCGAGGCGGCCACCGCGTACAGGCTCACGATGTCGCAGAAGCGCGTGGCTTCGGCAACGGTGTAGGTGTCGCTGTCAAGGTCAGCGTAGAAATCGGTCTTGCCAGCGTCGGCAGCGCCCGAATCAGCGTTGTCGGAGAGGAGATTGCAGTTCTCGTCGACATCAGCGATGTCGCAGAGTTCCGTAGCGCCTGGGTTGATCGCGTTCACGGCATCGTTGCAGTCGATCTGCGCGGAAGCAGCGGCGAGGAAACCAACCGAGATGTCGCAGAAGCGCGAAGCCTCGGCAACCGAGTAGGTGTCGAGGTCGCTGTCAGCAAAGAAGTCGCTCTTGCTTGCGGCATCGACGCCTGCGTCGGCATCGTCGGAGAGCAGGTTGCAGTTCTCGTCGGTGTTCGACGCGTCGCAGATTTCCGTGGCGCCTGGGTTGATGGCGTTCACGGCGTCGTTGCAGTCGATCTCTGCCGAGGCGGCCACCGCGTACAGGCTCACGATGTCGCAGAAGCGCGTGGCTTCAGCGACGGTGTAGGTGTCGGCATCGAGGTCAGCGTAGAAGTCGGTCTTGCCAGCGTCGGCAGCGCCGAGGTCAGCGTTGTCGGCGAGAAGGTTGCAGTTCTCGTCGGTGTTCGACGCGTCGCAGATTTCCGTCGCAGCTGGGTTGATGGCGTTCACGGCATCGTTGCAGTCGATCTCTGCCGAGGCAACCACCGCGTACAGGCTCACGATGTCGCAGAAGCGCGTGGCTTCGGCAACGGTGTAGGTGTCGCTGTCAAGGTCAGCGTAGAAGTCGGTCTTTCCTGCGTCGGCAGCGCCCGAATCAGCGTTGTCGGAGAGGAGATTGCAGTTCTCGTCGACATCAGCGGCGTCGCAGAGTTCCGTCGCGCCTGGGTTGATCGCCGTGACGCTGTCGTTGCAGTCGGTGTTGACCAGCGAACCGCAGGCAACGGGAAGCCCCGCGCCGTACGTGTCGCCGTCGGCGTCTGCGTAGAGCAGCGCGCCGTCGTTGCAGTCGCTGGAGTCGGTGACATAGCCCGTTGGTGGCACAATCGCGCACACCGAGATGGTGTCGAGTGCAGCACCGAAGGTGTCCGCGTCTGCGTCAGCGAAGTAGGTCACAGGAGCGGTGAGCTCAGGGACGCTCGGGCACAGGTCGTCGCAATCGAGGGTGCCATCGCCGTCGGTGTCGACATCAGGGATGCCGCAACCGCAGCCACCTGGGTGGCTCTTGAGCGGATCACCAGGACACTCGTCGTACATCGCGAGCGAGAAGTTGTTGCCTGCCGCGATCGCTGCGACCGGTCCGATCCCGTTTGGAATCACAGTGTCGCCACGGAACAGGCCGTTCGAACCCCACGCGACGATGGTGCCGTCTGACTTCAGCGCGAGGGTGTGGGTGTTGCCTGCGGCAACATCGATCACGCCAGTGAGGTCGGCGGGAACAGTGATTTGTCCGTTCGTGTTGATACCCCACGCGGCGACGGTCCCGTCGTCGCGGAGCGCGACAGTGAAGTTGCCCTGCGCGCCTGCTGCGATGTCGAGGGCGACGAGGCCAGCGGGGACCGTAGTCTGACCGCTGGTGTTGAGGCCCCACGCCGCGACGGCGCCGTTGGAACGACGGGCGATGCTGTGCGAGTTACCTGCGGCGACTTGCACCACGCCGGTGAGCCCAGCAGGAATTGTGATCTGACCGCTGGTGTTGCTGCCGAAGCCAAACACGGCTCCCGTGCTCAGCACAGCAAGCGAGTGCTGGTTGCCTGCAGCGATACCCACCGCGTTGGTGAGCGCGCGGCCACCCGTGGCGCGAGTGGTGGTGTCGAGGCCCCAGCCGTCGACCGATCCGTTGGACTTGAGCGCGAGCGAGTGCGATCCGCCTGCGGCGACATCGAGCACGGTGCCGAGTCCAGCAGGGACGGTGGAGCGTCCGTTGAGATTGCTGCCCCAAGCGAAGACGGCTCCCGCGCTATTGAGCGCCAAGGAGTGCGATGCGCCAGACGAGAGCTTCGTGGGCACGCCCAATCCGCTCGGCACTTCGAGCTGCAGTGTGTTGTCCACGCCGAAGCCAGCGACGCGGCTCATGCTCGCGGTGATGTGGCCGGTGAGCGTGGTCTGGAGGATCTCAGGGTTGTTGATGCTGCCGACGCGAACGAAGTAGGTCGTTCCTGCCGTCACAGCGAAGTTGGCGATGCGAGCCGTCGTCGAGTTGCATCCCGCGTTCACCGAGTTCAGGCCGAAGTAGTCGCCGTCGCAGGCGACCTGCACCATGCTGCCGCAACCGCCGACATAGAGCGCCATCGAGAGGTCAGGGTGCGTGATGATGTCCGCTTCACAGGTGTCGAAGGTCACGAACCCATTCGACGGCGCGATGAAGCTGTACCAGAGGTCGCGCGTCGACGCGGTCCAGAGGAATGTGCCATCGCCGCACTGGGCGTCAGTCGGCGGATTGGCGCTCGCCGTCGGGAATGCCGGCGAAAAAGTGAACTGCGCTGGGGTGCCAGCGGTGAGCGGCACCGCGGAGGCGCACTCGTCCTGTGCCATTGCGGGCGCAGAAACAGCGGCAAGCGCCGCGATGAAGGCCGTTCCAACCAAGAGGCTAGAAAGGCAGGTGCTCACACCGAGCGACGAGGCGTTCTTCTTTTCGAGTGTCATGTGCGGTTCCCTGGGCGCGGTTCTTTGGACGACAAAAAACCATTTCTGCGCGGGCCTAAGGTGCCGCAGACGGGGGCGCGTGCGAGGGAAACCCCACTCCCAACCGCGAAGTCTCGGCGGACTGTGCGGGCGATGGCGAATCGGAGTTGCGTCAGCCAGTATTCTTGGACTACTGAGCACAAACGCTATGTGTGAAAGATGTTACTGCGGTCAAGTCGTCGGCGATATCGCCGTAACTTGGAGCTGGTGGCTTGGCGAAAGGTGGTTGGATTCAACCAGCCATGCGGATTAGCCCCAGTCGCCAAGGAGCAACGCGAGGTCGGCAGCCGTCACCGTGCCGTCACCGTTGATGTCGCTCGCTCCGCCGCTCGCTCCCCAGCTTCCAAGGAGAAGCGCGAGGTCGGTCGCATTGACGGAGCCGTCGCCATTGATGTCGGCAGCGCGAGCCTCACAGGCGTCAGGGATGCCGTTGTGGTTGGTGTCCGCAGCGCCCGCTTGGATTTCGCAGGGATCTGCGATGCCGTCCGAGTCGCAATCTTGGAACTGGGTCTGGCTTGCGACGCTCACGAGGTGATAGTTGCCACCTGCGACTTGGAACGGGCTCCCGAGATTCGCGGGGAGCGTTGCCTCACCGTGCTCGTTCATGCCCCAGACGCGGACCGAGCCATCGGTCAGGAGCGCGACGGTCACGAAGCCGCACGCGAAGACTTGCTGCACGGGACCGAGTCCCGCGGGAACCGTCGATTGTCCGAGGGAATTGTCGCCCCAACAGACGATGGTCGCGTTGGACTTGCGTGCGGCCGAGTGCGCGCCGCCGCTTGAAATCGCCACGACTCCCGTGAGTCCTGCGGGCGGAGTGTTCTGACCGTAGTTGTTCTGTCCCCAACCAATCACTGTTCCGTTGCTCCTGAGCGCGAGCGTGTTGACGAGACCTGCGGAGATTCCCGTGACGCCCGTCAGATCAGTCGGCACCGTCGATTGCCCAAGGATGTCCGCGCCCCAGCAGACCACGAGTCCATTGCTCTTGAGCGCGACCGAGTGGGTGTTGCCCGCGGCGATGGCCGTCGCGATGCCGAGAGTCACTGGTGTGGAGCTCTGCCCATTGGTGTTGAGTCCCCAACAGATGACCGAACCGTTGGTGGTGAGAGCCATCGAGTGCGATCCACCGCCAGCCACCGCGATCACACCGTTCAATCCGGCAGGGACCGTCGCTTGGCCGTAGGTGTCCTGTCCCCACGCGACGACCGAGCCCGTCGATCGAACCGCCAAGGAGTGCATGCCGCCCGCGCCGACCGCCTTGATCGAGCCGAGATTCGCTGGAACCGTGGATTGCCCGTAGTTCGGATGACCTGTGCTTCCAACCGTACCAGCTCCCCACGCGACAACAGGGGTGGTGACTTGGCAGGAGTCGGGCACTCCGTTCGCATCGCAATCAACAGCACCGCTGGCGATGGCGCACGAGTTGAGGATTCCGTCGCCGTTGCAATCGAGCGTCGGGTTGCCAGCGATTTCGGAGGCGTCGTTGGTGCCGTTGCCGTTGCAGTCGTAGAAGTTCGCCTGAGTGATGATGTAGGGGAGGTCACCGATCTGGATCGTGAAGTTGCGCGCTTGCGGCGAGCTGTTAGACGCCACGGTGTACGCAAACGAACCGTTGCCCGAAGCGGGTCCTGGATTGGTCAGAGTGATCCACGAGGGAACCGACAGTGGAGTCCACGCGCAACCCGTCGCAATCGTGGTCACGGTGACGGTCGCGCTGCCGCCGCTGGCGCTGTAACTCGCCGCGGGTGACGAGATCGTCATCACGCACGCTGGATTCGAGGAGCAGACGACATTCGGCGCGCAGGAGGTACTCGCGAGGTAGTTCACAATCGCGGTCGCACAGGTCGGGTGGAAGGCCAAGACGAAGTTCGCCATGCCGCCGCTGCACTGGTGGCAGTAGCTCATGAGCGTTCCGTTGGAGATGCAGACTTGTGAGGTCTGGCAGCTTCCGAACGATCCCGACGGCGCGCAACGGTCGAGCGGTGGACAGAAGTCATGGGTGTGCGCGCTGCCCGCGTTGTGGCCGAGCTCGTGCGAGAAGACCATGATGTCCCAGTTCTGGCCGTTGTTGTTGGCCAGCGGAGTTGGGAAGCTGCCCGAGAGATTCGCCGAGACCGCGTAGCCGAAATCGGTGCAGATCGCGTTGAGCCACGCGATACCGCCGCCAAGCGAACGAGCGCTGAGCAAGTGGGCCACATCGCGCGAGACGCCCGCCATGTTGGACTGCCAATAGGCGCGGAATTCAGGCAATTGCGCGCTGGTCGAGGCGCCCGACCATGGATCGGTGGCGGCCCAGAAGCGGCTGTAAGAGATGCGCAATTGCACGGAAGCGTCGCGGCGATAGACCTCGTCTGCGCCCGCAACGAGGGTCTGCACATAGCCCAGCGCCGCGGCGGTGTCGCCACCAAAGCGATTGAGGAACTCTTGGTCGGTGTCGATGGCGATATCGACCGCGCGGCAATTCACGAGGAAGGACGAGCCCTCTTGGGGTGGGGCGCCTTCGCCGTCACCGATGGACTCGCCGTCGGGGATGATCAGTTCCTCACACTCAAACGGCGTCCAAGCGATTTCGCCAAACGCGGCGCTTGAGACATCAAACACCGCGGGCGCGTGCGGATCGGTGAAGGGACCAGAGCTCACGACATAGTGCGCGTCGGACTCATCGAGCCCAGCATCGATCCAACCGAACACACCAGTGCCGGTGACGGAGAGGAACACGCGCGAGCCAGGCACGCCGAGGATTTCGCCTCCGAAGAAGTGGGTCTCAGGCTGTGCGACAGGAATCTCGCGACCAAACTTGTCGATCACGACGAAGCGGGTCTCCGTCGCGCGCGGATTGATGCGGTGCACCAGGAGATCAACCGACTGCTTCGCAGCGATCGGGAAGGAGGCAATGAGCGTTTCACCCTCGGCAGGCATCGCGCGCAGCGACTCTTGATCGATCGCGAGCGCCTGTCCGCCCGTCACAAAGACCGCCGCATCAAAGTCACGCGTGAAGGGCTCGAACACCGGGACCGCGGACTGCGCGAGCGCGGGACCTGCGGAAAGGAGAAGCACACTCAGCGTCGAGCGCAAGTTGGCAGCCATCGGGACCTCAAGAGCAGGCAGGGGGTTCGGGCAAGAGCAGACAGTTCTCAGCAGGCATCACGCTGTCGGGGAGTGAGCGCGTGGCGCGATATTCGCACGGAACCTCGCTTTCGCGGCAATGGAATCCACCAATTCGTCGGGGATTCGCCTGAGGAGGGTCCGCTACACGATGCGCGAAGCGCTCGGTGTTTCAGCAAGCGTGGGCTTGGGAGGCGCGAAGCCCTGTCTTTCGAGTTGGGTCGCAACCCGCGTGGCGTGCGCTCACCCTTGGGTGACACCCAAGAACTCCAAGGCCGTGCCGCGAAGGAGCCGAGCTCGCTCCGCCTCGGAAACTCCTTGCAGGCCGCGGATCAAGGTTCCAGGCACGCGTTCACCAAGCGGAAACGGATAGTCGCTCCCCAGGGCGAGTCGGTCGGCTCCCACCGCGTTGACTAGGAAGCGCAACGCCTCTGCATCGTGCACGAGGCTGTCAAAGTAGAAGCGCTTCAATTGTTGGCGCGGATCGTCCTGACAGTCGACCGCGCATAAGTCGGGTCGCTCGCGAAATCCGTGAGCAATGCGGCCGATTGTGAACGCAAGGCTGCCGCCACCATGGGCGAGGCAAACGCGCAAGTTGGGAAGGCGCGCCAGCACTCCGCCAAACATCAGCGCACAGGCTGCGCGGGTGGTTTCCGCGGGCATGCCGACAAGCCAAGGCATCCAGTACTTCGGAGTCACGCTCTGCCCCATCATGTTCCATGGATGAATGAAGACGGCGGCGTTGCGGCGCGCGCAGTGCTCAAAGAACGGGAACAACTCGGGCGAGTCGAGGTTCATCTCCACGATGCTCCCGCCGCGTAGCGCGTTGATGTTGGAGCCGATCTCGACGCCGCGCAGGCCAAGCGTGTCCATCGCGCGGTCGAGTTCTCGGCAGGCAAGGTCGGTGTCTTGCATCGGGACGGTGGCGAGTCCCGCAAAGCGCGTCGGATGCGCGCGCACGATGCCTGCGATGTGGTCGTTCAGGTAGCGGCCGAGTTCATGGGCTGCGTGCGCAGGTTGGTGATACGAGAACAAGACGGGCACAGTCGAGAGCACCTGCATCGCGACACCATGAGCATCACACTCGCGCAGCCGCACGGTGGGGTCCCAACAGTTCGCCTCGATGTCGCGAAACGGCTTGCCATCGATCGACAGTCGAGCACAGGAACAACCCGACGCGTTGGTCGGAAGCGGTGAGATCGTCGGCCAGCCAGTCGTCCCCGCCTTCTTGGCAAGGTCGGGCCACGAGGGAGGCACGATGTGGGTGTGGAGGTCGATCGCGTGCATGCGAGTTTCGGGGCTTTGAGCGATCGTCTCGTATCGACTCGTATCTATGCGAGTGCTTGTTTCAGAAGAACGCAGGCGTGCGGGCAGGTTATCCGCTGTGCTCCCTGATGCCGCGCGCGATGGAGGCGGCGCAGCTTGCCTTGCCAAAGTTACACTCTCCGCTTCCACCCGTGTCGCACCTGCTGAAGCCGCATCTCTCGCCAAAGGCACTCGCCGCGCTCGCCATCGGAGCCCTCGGCATCGTGTTTGGCGATATCGGGACCAGCCCGCTCTACGCGCTGAAGGAAGCGTTCCTCCACCTCCACCAGCACGAGCGCAATGTCGATGAGGAGATCGTCCGCGGGATGCTCTCGCTGGTCTTCTGGCTTCTCGTCTTCGTGGTGAATGTGAAGTACATCTTCACCATCACCCGCGCAGCCAACCGAGGCGAGGGCGGCATCTTCGCATTGCTCTCGTTGATTCCCCGCGGTCTCTCGGCCAGCGCGCGTCGGGGCCGATTCGTGATGTCGATGCTCGCCATTGGCGGCGCGGGCCTTCTCTTCGGCGACGGCATCATCACGCCATCGATCTCCGTGCTGTCGGCGGTCGAAGGTCTTGTGGTCTACAGCCACGCGCTCGAGCCCATCGTGGTCCCGAGCGTCGTGGTGATCCTGATCGGCATCTTCTTCTTCCAGCAGTTTGGAACCGAGAAGATCGGCTTCGTCTTTGGACCAGTCATGGTCGTCTGGTTCGTCGCCATCGCGCTCCTCGGCCTCGGCGGGATCATGCACATGCCCTCGATCCTGGAGTCGGCGAATCCGATCTACGCCATCGAGCTCACGCTGCATTCGCCGCGCGAGGTGTTCTTCCTGCTTGGCGCGATCGTGCTGGTCGTGACGGGTGCGGAGGCGCTCTACGCCGACATGGGACACTTTGGAATCGCGCCGATTCGGATCGGCTGGTATCTCCTTGTCGCACCCGCGCTGATTCTGAACTACTTCGGGCAGGGCGCGGCGGTCCTTGTTGGATTGAACGACGGCACGATCGATCCCGCGGCCAAGGACTTCAATCCGTTCTACCTGCTGGTTCCTGAGCCCTTGCTGCTGCCTGCAGTGATTCTCTCGACTGTCGCCACGATCATCGCCAGCCAGGCCATGATCTCGGGTGTCTTCTCGATGACGCGTCAAGCCATTCGCTTGAACATGCTGCCGCGACTCGAAATCGTGCACACATCGGGGGATCAAGAAGGACAGATCTACATCCCATCGGTCAACGCGCTCATGCTCGTGGGCTGTCTCTTTACGGTGCTGCTCTTCCCGACCTCGACCGAGCTCGCGAGCGCCTATGGCATCGCGGTCACGGCGCTCATGGCGATCACCACGGTGCTGTTCTCCGTCGTCGCGCGGCGGCTCTGGCGCTGGCGTCGTCGTTGGGTCATGGTGTTGGTTGGTGCGTTCTTGATCATCGACAGCGTGCTCTTCATGGCAAACGCGCCGAAGATTCTCACGGGCGGTTGGTTTGCGCTGGCCATCGGCTTCTCCTGTTTCGTCGTGATGTCGACTTGGGTGCAAGGCTCGTACTTCATCGGGCGCAAGTTGATGGAGGAGAACCAGTCCATCCACGACTTCCTCGGCGAGCTCTGGACCGATGTCATTCCGCGTGTACCAGGGACGGCCGTCTTCCTGACCACGAACTACAACACACCACTCGCGCTCAAGCACTTCGTCGAACACGCGCATGTGCTCCACGAGCAGGTCGTGCTCATCACGATCGTCTCTTCGAACCTCCCTGTGGTTCCCGCGGGGAGACAGATCCGCGTCGAGTGGCTTCCTGACGGCGTGTGGAAGATCACCGCGCTCTGCGGATTCATGGAGAGCCCGAACATTCCGCGCTTCCTCGAGCGCGCGCGCGCGCACGGATTCAACTTTGACTCCGAGCACACGACCTATTTCGCGCGGCGGACCTCGGTGGTGCCGACGGGCATGGCCAAGATGTCCTTCTGGCGCAAGCGGCTCTATGCAGCGCTCTCACGGAACTCCGTCGACGCGACGCGCTCGTTCAGTCTGCCACCCGACCGCGTGGTCGACTTCGGCGCGCAGGTCGAGCTCTAAAGCCGTCAAGCCAAAGTGCGCCACACTTACGCGGTGTACTTGGGCACGGGCTTCCTGATGCGATGTCCGCAGCAGGTGCAGGTCGAGAGTTTCTCGTCGGCCCAGAACTCCTCCATGGCGCGGGCGAAGTGCTGCACGATGTCCTTGCAGTCGAAGACCTTGTCGTAGACCAAGGTGTTGCACTTCTCGCAGAAGAAGATGATGTGCTCCTTCTCGCCAACGGGTCGACGACGCTCCACAACAAGTCCAATGGTGTTGGGCCCGCGTTGCGGCGAGTGCGGCACATTGGGCGGAATGAAGAAGACCTCGCCCTCGCGAATCGGGTGCGTCTTGACCACGCCATCTTCAATCGTCTTGACCGCGATATCGCCCTGGATCTGGATGAAGAACTCCTCGCTGTCGACCTGGTGAAAGTCGTTGCGCGCGTTGGGGCCCTTGATGATCATCACGAAGAAGTCGCGACCTGAGTAGAGATACTTGTTGCCCACGGGCGGCGCGAAGTGCGCGCTGTTCGACGCCACCCAGTCAAGGAGATTGAACGGCGCCATGACTGCGCCGTCTTCCATGAATCCGTTGGGCTCGCCAGGGGTGTCGGCGATGGATTGGACGCGGGAGATGACGCCGGGCTTGGAAGGTGCGGTGGTCATGATTCCATCGTACTGAAGTGGACTTCTATTACCATCCGTCGATGGCCGCATCCTCGCCAAACGCTCGAACGATTCCTGCTTCGCGTTCCTTGGCGGGAAGATTGCTCCTTCTCGGCATCCTGCCTGCGGGCGTGATCATGGCGACGCTGCTCGCCAAGGACACGGGTTCGAAGTTCCAATCGCTGGAGTCGCTGGCTCAGGCGGAGCTTCAACGCGAAGCGCTGTATCTCTCCACCCAGATCGCCGAGTCGAGCGTCGACGCCATGCGATCCGCCGAAACCATCGCCGTGTCGCAGGAATCGGGCCTGTTTGGCCAGCGCGCGCTGACGGTGGAACTCCTAAAGGGCGTGCTGGCAAGCGATGAGAACATCACCGCGGCGTATGTGCTCTACGAACCAAACGCGGACAAGAAGGATGCGTTGTCGCTCACGACGGATCCGAAGGAGTGGATGGACGCAAGCGGTCGCTTCGTGCCGTACCCCTTTCGCGATTGGGCCAATGGCAACGCCATCGCCGTCAAGCCGAGCATCGATTACGAAACGAGTCTCTATTACGACGGCGTGCGCAAGGCCTTCGCAGACTCGGGCACTGGCAAGACGCTTGTGACTGAGCCCTATCTCTACGAGGGACAACTCATCGTCGAGCAGAGTCATCCCATCGTGATCGACGGGCGGTTTGTCGGCATCGGCGCGACGGACCGCGCGTTGGCCTCCCTAGAGCGACTGGTGCGCGAGCGAAGCAAGATGATCGGCGCGCAGGCGTTTCTGGTTTCGACGCGCGGCCGCTTCGTCGTGGCGACGGAAGATCCAGAAATGCGCGGTGACGAGGGTGTCGTCGCCGAAACGCATCTTCGCACGCACGCTGTCCGCGAGACCGCGGTCGCTGCGTTGGTCGATCCGCTCTTGCGCGGCGCGACAGCCGCCGGAGTCGTCGGAGCGGCGCAGGACCCGCGAAACGACACGACGCTCTTGTACGCCGCGGTTCGCATTGAGACGGGTGGTTGGACACTGGTCTGCACCAAGCCGCGCGAAGTGGTGGTCGCGCCACTGCGCGCGGAAGTCTGGACCAGCGCGCTCGTGGCGTTTGGATTTCTCGGAGGCGCCGTGGGCTTGGTCTGGTGGATCGCCCTCGGCGCGGGTCGCCGCGTGCGCGGTGCTGCACTCATCGCCGACGCGATTGCCGACGGCAACCTCGGCGTGACGATCGCCGTGACGAAAGAACGCGACGAGGTCGGTCTGCTCATGCAGAGTCTCCAACGGATGCAGACGAATCTCAACGCGCTGCTCCTCGGCGTGCAGAGCGCGGGCGTCACGCTCGATTCTTCGGCGCTGGAACTCACGGCGACAAGCCGCGAGCAGGAAAGCGTGGCGCATCGCTTTGGTGAGTCGTCGAGCCAGATCGCGGGTGCGACCAAGCAGATCAGCACGACAGGCCTGGAGCTTTCGAAGACCATGCAAGAAGTGCATCACGCCGCCGAGCACTCGGCACGACTCGCCGATGGTGCGCGCGGCGATCTCGCGTCGGTGGACGGCACGATTCGCGAACTCTCCGACGCCACGGGTTCGATCGCTGCCAAGCTCGCGACCATCAGTGAGCGCGCGTCGAGTATCAACGGCGTGGTCACCACGATTGCGAAAGTCGCCGACCAGACCAACTTGCTCTCGGTGAACGCTGCAATCGAAGCAGAGAAAGCAGGCGAGCGGGGACGAGGCTTCTTTGTTGTCGCCCGAGAGATTCGCCGACTCGCCGACCAAACCGCAGGCGCGACCGTCGACATCGAGTCGATGGTGCGCGAGATGCAGTCCGCCGTTGGTGCGGGCGTGATGGAGATGGATCGTTTTGCAGAGAAGGTGCGTCGCGGCGTGGAGGAGGTCGTGGAGTCGAGTCGGCAGATGGCGGAGGTCATCGCGCAAGTCGAATCCAACGCCGTGCGCTTTCGCACCGTGTCCGAAGGCATGGCCAGTCAGTCTCAAGGTGCGGCGACGATTTCGGAGTCGATGGGCACACTCGCCACCGCTGCCAAGCGCGCCATTGAAAGCGCCGAAGAGTTCGGACGCACGGCTTCGGAACTGCAGCGCGCGAGTCAAGTGTTGCGCACGAGTGTCGGCGCGTTCACGCTGTCCAAGGGTGCGTGAGTCGCCGCGGGCGCGACGCCAGGCCACTGCCGCACGCGGCCACATTCAGGGCAATTCGTGGGACCCGCAGCAGTGCCTTGGAGGTCATAGCCGCATCCAGGGCAGCGGTCGTCACGAAAGTCGATGAGCACCGCGAGTCCGCAGCAGGTGCAGACACTTTCACCAAGTCCGATCGTCGACTTCTGCGCGCAACGGGGGCAGCGCATCTCAAGTTGCTCAATGGGCGTCGCACCCACGGGGCGCGCGCGATGGATGCGCATGAGAATGATCGCGCCGAGAAACGAGGTCGAGCCGAGGATGCAAAACGCCCAGAACCACTCACCGACGTAGTAGTAGTCGTGTGCGGGGTCCAGCGCTGCCACACTCAGGATGAATCCCGCAGCGAAGACCGAGAGGACAGCGAGATGCCGCAGGTAGCAGAGTGGCGGTGCGGTGCGAGCCATGCCCAAGAGATTCCAGACGCCAATAGGAACTGCGAGCGTTGAGGACCAGATCCAAAGCGTCCAGAATGTGGGGTCCACGGGCGAGAAAGTTGGTGGCTGCAAAGCGCGCGCGATGAAGGGGCCAATACTGCAGCCCGCCGCCAACACTGCCGCAGCGATCCCGACATAGCCGAGCACTCGATCGAAGCGCGTGGCGTTGGGTGAGGGCGCGAATCGATCGGTGGAAGGACCTCGAAGTCCGATGGCCGCTGCTGCGGCCACAGCGCTGGCCCCGAGCAAGGTGAACCCAACCGTAAACCCGATATCAGTCCAGGTGCGTCCCTGTGTTGCAGTCCAGAGTGTCGCGCATCCGAGCGCTGCATACGCGCCCCAGATGGAGAGTCCTTCGGCCAACCAGAGTGAACGATCGGCCTGTTGCCGCTGCTTCAACGCGGGCAGTGCGATCAGCAAGCACGGAACGCCCACGCTGACCCAAATCCAACACAGCATGTTGAGGTCCTGCGCGTTTGCGTTGGTCCAGATCATCCCTGTCACGATCAGTGTGAGGATGCCGACATAGCCAAGGTAGGTTCGCTGCAGAAGCGGCAATCTTCGGCGCTCGTCACTCGGCATCGCAGGCAAAGTGATCGCCAAGGCCACAGCGATGGCGGTGGCGGTTCCAACCAATTGCCATGCGATCGTGGAGCGCGCGAAGATCGAAATGATGCTGAGGATCGCTGACGCTGCAAGCAGGATCAGCATGAGCTTCAACGCGGGAGCGCGGGTGAGCATGGAAGCAGCGTATCACTCGGCGCCGCGCCTCACGCTCAAGGGTCGCGCGGGTCCGGCGGTTTGCTCACTTGGGCGCGTTCGGCCTCTTCAACGATGGCGATCAAGAGTTCGACCGAGCCACGCTGTTCGAGAAACTCTGCAAAGCGCTTGAGCGCGACGGGGTCGGCCAGCGTCGAGGCGAGCGGCGTAAAGAAGTGCAGCGCCGCGGAGCCCAGCACATTGAGCGGGCGTGACATCTCAAGGAAAGTGAGTGCTGGTCCCGTCAAGCGTCGCCGCGCGAGTTCTGCGGCGAGCTTCTCAAGCATCGCGCGATCTTCGGCTGAAGGCGTGCATCGAGCCGCATCGTTCAGTGCGAAGGCATTACGAAACTGTGCGCGCCAGGAACGCAGACGAGAAGCCATGCGGGAAGCGTACTAGCGCGAGCGGTACACTCGCGATCTATGAGCCTTGTTGCCGTTGCGATTCTTGTTGCTGCGTTCGCTCCGCCCACAATCGTTGCGCCGAGCGGCATGCAGTGGATTCCAGCGGGCGAGTTTGTGATGGGCTCCACCGATTCGCTCGCGCGGCCCGACGAGGCGCCGAAACACCGCGTGCGCGTCGATGGCTTCTGGATGGACACGACCGAAGTCACCAACGCGCAGTTCCGCGCCTTCGTGGAAGCGACGGGATACAAGACCGTCGCGGAGCGTCCCGTCGATTGGGAGGAACTCAAGAAGCAAGTGCCAGAAGGAACGCCCAAGCCAGCCGACGATGTGCTGGTTCCTGGGTCACTCGTCTTCACGCCACCGCGCGCCGATGCTCCTGCGGGTGATCACTTTGATTGGTGGGCGTGGACACCTGGCGCCAACTGGCGTCATCCACAGGGCCCCGCGAGTTCGATCGAAGGGAAGGACTTGCTTCCCGTCGTGCAAGTCGCGCATGAAGACGCGCTGGCGTATTGCGTCTGGGCCAAGAAGCGACTTCCGACCGAGGCCGAGTGGGAATTCGCGGCGCGCGGAGGACTCGCGGAGAAGAAGAACTCGTGGGGCGACGAACCAGTCGATGCGAAACGCTGCAACACTTGGCAAGGCGCGTTTCCTCGCACCAACAGCAAAGACGACGGCTTTGAGCGCGCAGCGCCCGTCAAGAGTTTTCCTGCCAACGGCTACGGTCTCTTCGACATGGCAGGCAATGTGTGGGAGTGGTGTGCCGATCTCTACGCCCCCGACGCCTACGCCCAACGCCTCGAGGGACACAGCGCTGACGCAGCGTTTGTGGCGGTGAATCCGCGCGGGCCAACGAAGTCCAACGATCCGCGCAATCCTCATGCACCAGAGAGTCGAGTACATCGCGGCGGATCGTTTCTCTGCAACGACAGCTACTGCGCGAGCTACCGACCAAGCGCGCGCATGGCCGCGCCACCCGACACGGGCTTGGAGCATCTTGGGTTTCGTTGCGCCAAAGATGGCGCGAAGGACGGCGCGAAGGACGGCGTGACTCCAGCGGCGGTCGAGCCATCGCGACTTCCATCGCAGTGACGCGTTACGCTGCGCGGCCATGAGTTCGCCAGCGCACGCGGTTCCGTCCATGCTCGAAGTCTCCAAGCTGCGATACATCCTCGCGACCGACTGTGGTTCTACGACGACGAAGGCCATTCT
Organism: Planctomycetaceae bacterium; assembly: GCA_947490615.1. Classification (GTDB taxonomy): domain Bacteria; phylum Planctomycetota; class Phycisphaerae; order Phycisphaerales; family SM1A02; genus QWPT01. The sequence continues at coordinate 15,463 of CANLHK010000018.1, forward strand.
TGTGGAGCGACGCGGCGAAGGCTCGGCTGCCGACGCGGGTTCCTGGCGTCAGACCCAGCGCGCCGAAGCGCCCACGACTGTGGAAGAACCGTTTGCGGATGTGACCATCGGCGTGTCCAACGCGCTGACGGAGATCGGTGAACTCGCGGGTCGACGCTTCATCGCCGACGATGGCACGATCATTCGTCGCAGCCACGAAGGTGATCCCAACGGCTGCGATCTCTACATCTCGACCTCGAGTGCGGGCGGCGGATTGCAGATGGTCGTCGCAGGTGTCGTCGCGCAGATGACCGCCGCGAGCGCCAAACGCGCCGCGCTTGGTGCGGGCGCGATCGTGATGGACACCATTGCTGCCAACGACAAACGAAAGCCGCACGAGCGCATCCAGCGCATTCGCGAGTTGCGGCCTGACATGGTGTTGATTTCGGGCGGAACCGATGGTGGCAATGTGCAGCAGGTCGTGCAGATCGCTGAGCAGATCGCGCCCGCCAAGCCGCGCCCGCGCTTTGGTGGCGAGTACGAGTTGCCCGTGATCTTTGCGGGAAACGCCGATGCTGCACCGCAGGTCCGCGCCATCTTTGGTGCGCGTGGAGAGAAGGGCTTTGACCTTGCGGTCGTCCAGAATCTCCGCCCCACGCTCGAGCAGGAGAACCTCGGGCCCGCGCGCGACAAGATCCACGATGTGTTCCTTGAACATGTCATGGCCCACGCGCCGGGCTACGACCGACTCATGTCATGGAGCGACGCGCCGATCATGCCCACGCCAGGTGCGGTTGGCGACATCCTCCAACGCATCGCGGCGCGCGACGGGCTCAACGCGGTCTGCGTCGACATCGGCGGCGCGACCACCGATGTCTTCAGCGTGTTTGGCGGCGTCTTCAATCGCACCGTGAGCGCCAACCTTGGCATGAGTTACTCCATCTCGAATGTTTGCGCCGAAGCGGGCATGGAGAATGTGCTGCGCTGGGTGCCCATCGAGATGGATGAGCGCGAGCTGCGCAATCGCGTCAAGAACAAGATGATCCGTCCGACGACGATTCCGCAGACCGCAGAAGCGCTGGTGTTTGAGCAAGCGGTGGCGCGCGAGGCGCTGCGGTTGGCCTATGTGCAACACAAGGAGTTCGCGACCACGCTCAAGGGCGTGCAGCAGCAGCGCACGGTTGGTGATCTCTTCTCGCAGCAAGCGAGCGGACAGTCGATCGTCAACGACATGACGCTCGATCTCCTCGTGGCCTCAGGTGGTGTGCTCAGCCACGCGCCGCGCGTCGAGCAGACCGCGTCGATGCTCATCGATAGTTTCGAGCCGCAGGGATTCACGCAACTCGCCAAAGACTCCATCTTCATGATGCCGCACCTCGGTGTGCTGGCGAGCGTGCACGCGCCCGCGGCGATGGAGGTCTTCGAACGCGACTGCCTCGTGCGTTTGGGATGGTGCGTCGCTGCGACCTCCGCAGCGGGAACGGCGTCGAGGCACTGGGGCAAAAAGTGCTTTACCTACCGCGTGTCGGGCGCAGTCTCTGCGTCCGGCGAACTGACCTGTGGTGAAGTCGCCCTCGTGCGTGTTGGCATCGACCAAGAGGTCGAGGTCGTCGTCGAGCCGACCAAAGAGTTCGATCTTGGCGCGGGCTTCGGGAAGTCGGTGGTCCGCCGACTCAAGGGTGGGAGCGCGGGGATCTTCTTCGATGCGCGCGGTCGCCCGCTCATGCTTCCTGAGAAAGAGGCGGATCGCAAAGCAGCCGTCGCGCGATGGGATGCGGTGTGGAGCACATGACTCTTTGTTAGGGTGCGCGAATGGCGAAGGCTTACACGCCCGGACTCAAGGTTGCTGCGTGCACGATGTTTCGCGCGCGGCGATTACTTCCCGTGCACGGTGAGGTGTTGGTCAAGGTCGGCGACCTCGTCAAGGCGCGCGATGTCATCGCGCGCACCTTCATCGATGGCGATGTGACGCCTGTCGCGATTGCCTCGCAGCTCTCAGCGCCCGCGAGCGATGTCGCAGAACTCATGCTCGTGAAAGAAGGCGATGCGGTGGTGGCAGGGCAACCCATCGCGCGCTCGAAGGGGATCTTCGGCTTTGGAAAGCGTGAAGTCGTGTCGCCGAGCGCGGGTGTCATCGAATCGATCAGCGCGACAACAGGGCAGGTCATGCTCCGCGGCGCGCCTGTGGCCGTCGAGGTGCTTGCCTACATCGATGGACGCGTGACCGAGGTCTTTGCGGGTGAGGGCGCGCTGATTGAAACCGACGCCGTGTTTGTGCAAGGGATCTTTGGTGTCGGCGGCGAGACGGTTGGACTACTGCGCATGGCCTGTGCGCGTCCCGATGCGCTCCTTGATGCCACGCAGATCACTCCGTCCTTGAAAGGTTGCGTGGTCGTCGGTGGCGCGCGCGTGACGGCCGCTGCAGTGCGCGCCGCGCAAGCGGTGGGTGTTGCAGCGATCGTCGCAGGCGGCATCGATGATGCGGACTTGAAGGCGATCCTTGGCTACGACCTCGGTGTGGCGATCACAGGAACTGAGCGACTCGGCTTGTCGATCGTCGTGACCGAAGGATTTGGCGACATCGCGATGGCCGAGCGCACTTTCGCGCTGTTGAAGAGTTTCGAAGGACGCGAGGCGAGCGTCAACGGCGCGACGCAAATCCGCGCGGGTGTGACGAGACCCGAGATCGTCATCGCGCGGAGCGCTGGCGATGTCGCACCCGCACTCGCAGCGCCACGCGAGGCGGGATTGTTGGAGATCGGAACGCCCGTGCGGCTTATTCGCGATCCGTACTTTGGCATGCTTGGAAATGTCACGGCCCTCCCGAGCGAGCCTGCGGTGCTGGGTTCAGGCTCGAAGGCACGCGTGTTGGAAGTCGCGTGCGCCAACGGCACGCGTGTCACAGTGCCGCGCGCGAACATCGAGTTGATCGAGACCTGATCGAGAGCGACGGGCGTCCGAGCGACGACTCGTCACGAGACAGAGGAGCACTTCACGATGGATCGACCACACCTGACTTGTTTGCGCCGAACCAGTACGCGGCTGTTCGTTGCGGCGACGCCGATCTTGTTGTTGGCCACGACCGTGACTGCGGCCGCCGAAGAACAGAGCGGATGGATCAACACCGCGCGCGTGCCGTTGCTCATCGCGCTGGTGCTCATCTGCGGCGCTGTGATCGCGGGTATCGCCATCGCGCGCACAGGGCGCCCGCTGCACATTCGAAAGCTTGCAGCGCTTGACGCGGTGGAAGAGGCGATCGGTCGTGCTACCGAGATGGGTCGCTCGGTGCTCTTTGTTCCGGGCATCCAGGACATGACCGACATCCAGACTGTCGCCGGTGTCACCGTGCTTGGACGCGTGGCCAAGATCGCAGCCGAGTACGACGCGCGTCTTGAAGTGCCGACGGCGCGCTCCATCGTCATGGCTGCCGCGCGCGAAACCGTGCGCGCAGCGCACTACTCAGCGGGACGACCTGAGAGCTACAACGAAGCGAACATCTACTACATCACCGATGAGCAGTTTGGCTATGTCGCGGCGGTGACGGGCAAGATGGTGCGCGAGAAGCCCGCTGCGTGTTTCTACATGGGAGCGTTCTACGCCGAGAGTCTGCTCTTCGCGGAGAACGGCAACTCCATCGGTGCCATTCAGATTGCAGGGACCGCAGAGCCTTCGCAGTTGCCGTTCTTCGTCGCGGCCTGCGACTACACCTTGATCGGTGAGGAGTTCTTCGCGGCAAGCGCGTACCTCTCGGGTGAACGCGACCAACTCGGCTCCGTGAAGGGGCAGGACTTTGGCAAGCTTCTCATTACTGCGGCGATCCTCATCGGCTGCGCGCTGGCGACCGCGGCCGTCTTCATGCCGTCACTCACCGACGCTGCGTCCACCTTCAAGGCCATTCTCGGAGGCTGATCCATGCTGCAGCGAACCGTCCCCATGGCCATCCTCAGTCTGTCAGGGTTGATCCTGATGCTCGCCTACTTCTCGCCGATGACGACGAGTTGGGGCGAGACTGTGCTTGACTGGTTCAACATCCTCGCAGCCGTCGCCTTCGTGCTCGGTGCGGGCAATCTGCTTGCGGTGAACCTTGAGAAGATCTCTTCGCGACGCGCGGGTTGGGCCTACGCAGCGATCACGCTGATCGCGTTCTTCCTGATGCTCGGCTTTGGACTGCTCAAAGTTGGTGCAGTGCCCAACGCGGAGCATCCGACGGTCGCCTTCGCGGGCGGCTACGAAACGGCGGCCTCACCGTTTGGTTGGACCTACGAGTACATCTTCTCGCCGCTCACGGCCACGATGTTCGCGATGCTGGCGTTCTATGTCGCAAGCGCTGCGTTCCGCGCGTTTCGCGCCAAGAACATCGAGTCGATCCTTCTGCTCGGCACCGCGTTCATCATCCTGCTCGCGCAAACCGCGGCGGGCATGTTCCTCACGGGTTGGATTCCTGAGGAGAGCGCGTTTGCCTTCCTGCGCCTCGACTGGATGAAGGTCGCCATCACTGAGCACATTCAAACCGCGGGCATGCGCGCGATCACCATCGGGATCGCGCTCGGCGTCGTGGCAACGAGTCTCCGACTCATTCTCGGTATCGATAAGAGCTACCTGTCCAAGAGCTGAGCAGAGCAACACATGAACACGACTTCCAACAACAGTCACGGTCATGGCCAACGCGGAGGCGGCGGAGGTATCGTCTCCATGCTCGCGCGGCTCGGTGGCATCGATCGGCGCTGGATCTTTCTGGCGATGGGTCTTTCCATCGCCGTGCCGATCTTGCTCAAGCTGCGCTTTCCTGAAGTGCCTGGTCCGATGGCCAAGGCGACCTTCAACGCGATCGAGTCGGTTCCTGAAGGCTCGCGCGTGCTGTTGTCCTTTGACTACGACCCAGGCAGCGCGGGCGAGTTGCAGCCGATGGCCAACGCGATCGTGCACCACTGCGCCGCGCGCGGGCACAAGATCGTGTTCATGGCGCTCTGGCCGTTGGGTAAGCAGATGGCCGAGGGGACGATCAAGGATGTCCTGTTGGAGTTCCACCCGACCTACACCTACGGGAAGGACTATGTGCAGCTCGGCTACAAGGCGGGCAACGAGGCGGTCGTCAAGTTGATGGCGACCAATGTCCCGCAGCAGTACTCGACCGATGCAGCGGGCGCGGCACTCGCCAGCCTTCCGATCGTGGCCGATCTCGCCAAGCTCGCCGACTTCAAACTCATCGCGAGTTTGTCGGCGGGCTATCCGGGCGCCAAGGAATGGGTGCAGTACGCCAACAGCGCTGATCCCGAAGCGTTCAAGGTGATCTCGGGTTCGACAGGTGTGCAGGTGAGCCAACTGCTTCCGTACTACCCCGCCCAGATGGAAGGCATGTTGGTCGCGGTGAAGGGCGCTGCGGAGTACGAGATGCTTGTCACGGCGAAGTACCCATCGAGCGAGAAGCCAGCGCTGCTCGCTGAGCGACTCGGCCAAGGCCGCGTGCGCATGGGACCGCAGTTGGTCGCGCATCTCTTGATGATCGGGCTGATCATCCTTGGCAATGTCGCCATGGTCGCGGGTCGCGCGCGCGGAGGTGCACGATGAATCCTCACCAGAAGAGCCACGAGCAGACGAGTTCCTTGCCTCCGTCGGCGACACCGTCGGCGCCACCGTCGGCGACACCCGCGGCGACACCGTCCGCGCCGACACCCGCGCGGCCGAACCACCGCTTCCTCTGGATTTCGCTCTCGGTCCTCGGCGCCTCGCTCACCGTTCTCGGGACGGCAATGGCAGCGCAACAGCAAGGCACCGATGTCGCCTTGGCAACCGTCGCGCTCTCGAAGTCGATCGGCACCTGGTGCGCAGCGCTGCTGACGATTGGCATCCTCACCTTTCTGTACAGGGACAACCCGTTCTACAAGGTGTGCGAAAGCATCCTCATCGGAGTGTCGGCCGCCTACTGGATGGTGAACGGCTTCTGGTCGACGCTGGTCCCCAATCTGTTCGGCAAGCTCATGCCCGGAGTGGTGCGCGATGTCGCGATCCCGTCGCTTCCTGTGTCGGCGACACCGGGCTTCGACATGGCACTTGCGTTCGTCCCGCTCCTCCTTGGACTGATGCTCCTGTGGCGGCTCTCCCCCAAGGGCGGTTGGATCTCGGTGTGGCCACTGGCGTTCATCATCGGAACGACAGCGGGCATTCGGCTCGTTGCCTCGATTGAAGCGGATCTCCTCGCGCAGGCGTCGGCGACGATTCGTCCGTTGGTCGTCTTCAAGGAGACGGTCCTTGTGGGCGGCATCGGCGCAGGCAGTACGACGACCTCTGACCCATCTGTGGCGATGGCAGCGTCGGTGCAGGCGCTCGACTTCTGGGGAACCGTTGGTGCTGTGACTGGTGTCGTGGGTGTTCTCTCAGTGCTCACCTACTTCTTCTTCTCACTTGAGCACAAGGGTGCGGTTGGAAAGTCCGCGCGCCTTGGCGTCTGGTTCTTGATGATCACCTTCGGCTCTGCATTTGGACTCACCGTGATGGGACGCATCACGCTCCTCGCGCAACGGCTGGAGTTCCTGTTCAAGGACTGGATGGGAATCAGCTGAGTTCATGCGGGGCTTGTCGGCTGCGCGTTGCATGCGACAGCCTTGGCAGCCCGCCGATGTTGTCGAGGCGCGTACGAGGCACCGTCGATGGGTGTGCCCGTGCGTCGACGCACATCGGTCGGGCCACCGTGGCCGCAACGCGAGTGGTTCTTGTGTTTCGGTTGGGCGCAGCGAACGGCACGCTGCGCCCTTCAGACATCATCTTGATCCCCATGGTTGTCCCGATGGATGCCATGTCCCTTCACACGGCGTCCGTCATGCATGCCTCACGCATGGTTGATGCGTGCCCCACGCGAGCGTCACGCATGCTTCACTCCATCCGCCCGTTGTCAGCGGCGCCGTCGTGCAACACAACTGGCGAGTGCGATCAACGCGAGCGCGCCTGGCGCAGGGACTGCGTTCCCCGCGATGGTGAGGTTGTCGAAGCGGATGCTGCCCGTTGATCCCGTGGCGCCATCGACCACGATCCGCAGCGCCGCAAAGTCAGTCCCCATGAAATCCGCAGGGTTGAGCTTGAGGGTCACGAGTTCCCACGCGGTCGTGTTCGAGGCGAAGTCGAGCACGGAGGTCCAGCCCAGTCCGTTCCAATACTCGAGGCGATTGGCCGAGGCACCCGTCGACGAGCGCCGCGTCGCGAAGCTCACCACCAGATCGGTGTATCCCGTGGTCTCGAAATCCAGGCGCAGCGCAGTTCCGTTGGACACCGTGCCGATCGCAGCCAAGGCGTCCCCGGCGAGCTCCCCCGTTTGCCCGCCGAGCGTTGTTCCTTGCAGCACCGACGCTCCCGCGCCGATGGACGCGAAATCCAGCGTTCCAGTGCCAGTCGTCGCGGCGTAGGACATTCCTGCAGCGGGGTCAATCCCGTTCAGATTCCATGCCGCCACGATGGAGCCGTGCGCCGACGCAGCGGCCAACCCCATGACGATGACTCCCGTTCCGACGGCCCTCGCCGTCGCGTGCCCTTGGGGCAGACCGATATCGCAATGAGACATCTCTCTCTTCCTTTCCTTGCAATCCGAGCTTCGGTCCACGCTGCACGCAGGCTGCAGGCAAGAACCGAGACTTCAGAGTGCCGTGGGCTCTTGCCCGTGTGGGTGAGTGCTCCGCAGCGAACACCGCTGCGTTCAGCGAGCGCGAAGATACAGGCCGTGGCGCAGCCATCCGATGGCACTACACTTTTCCCTGCATGATTTTCACCGTTGCGCGAGAGAGTCCGTCGCGGGATGAAAGTCCTGCGAAACAGTTCGGAAGGAAGGCGCCCTTCGGCGTCGCGCCGGCAGCGTGAGACTTCTGCTCAGATACGAGTCGACGCGAGTCGACGCGACAAGACTCAACTGGACACTGGAACACCCTCCGCCATGACGACTCACGACAACAACTGGTACTGGTCGCAAGGTGGTGCCACACTCGGCCCAGTCGATTTGCAGGAGATCAATCGCTTGGTGGCGGCCAACTCCATCACGCGTGAGACCTGGCTGTTCGATCCAGCGCAGGGCGCGTGGGTGGCGGCGGAATCGGTCGCAGGCCTTTTTCTTGCGGCGGGTTCAGCGGGCGCGGCAGCAGCGGTCCCTCCGTGCGCGCCGCCAGATTCGGCGCAGACGACCGCTTCCTCACTCGTGTATTGCCGCTCCTGCGGCGCGTCGAACGATCAGTCCGCCGTGCGCTGCGTTTCGTGCGGATCCGCAGTGAGCGTCTCTGGCGGGATCGATCCGAAGGTCGCCGCGATCGTCTGCCGCGCCAGCGTGTTGGCGACACCGATGCTCTTAGCGATTCCCATCATCGGTCCGTTCATCGGACCCACGATTGTCTGGGTCATCGGAGCGAAGGACCCACGCGTCGTCGCTGAAGCGAAGGAGACGATGAACTGTCTCATCACGCTCGCGATCGTGTTCGTGGCGGTCTGGCTCTTTGGCGCCCTCGGTCTGATCCTCATCTTCCCGACGGTGCTCGCTGCGATCGCGACAGCGGCCATGGCGATCTACTGCGTCGTGGTGGGAATCCTCGGGCTCATCGCGGCGGCCGACGGAAAGCCGTATCGCTATCCAGGGATTCTGCGACTCATCAAGTAGTCGCGATCACTTGGCCAGCGGCGCGTGCGGATTCGCGGTGGGCGTCGTCTGCGCCGGTTGATGCAGTGCGAGGCGGATCGCCAACTCAATCGCGGCGCGCATCGATCCTTCGCTGGCCTGGTTTTTCCCCGCGATATCAAACGCGGTTCCGTGATCGGGACTCGTGCGCACGATCGGGAGTCCGAGCGTGACATTCACAGCTTTGTCCCAACCGAGGAGCTTCACGGGGATGAGCCCTTGATCGTGGTACATCGCCACCACGAGATCCCAGTTTCCTGCGGCAGCGCCAATGAAGATGGTGTCGCCAGGGAATGGTCCGTGGACATCAATACCCAGCGCGCGTGCCATATCGATGGCGGGCCTAATGACCCGCAGCTCCTCGTCACCGAAGAGTCCACTTTCACCGGCATGGGGGTTGAGTCCGCACACCGCGATGCGCGGCTTGGCGATTCCCAGTTGTTGGCAGAGCTCATGACCAAGCGTGATCGGCTCGTGCACGCGACCGATGGTGAGGAGGTTTCGAATCTCCATGAGCGGCACATGCGTGGTCGCGAGCACCACCTTGAGGCGCGGACTGACGAACGCCATGGCTTGACGCTTAGCTTTCGTGCGCGCCGCGAGAAGTTCGGTGTGTCCAGGCCAGCGAAAGCCCGCGAGTGCCCACGATTCCTTGGAAATGGGCGCGGTCACGAGAGCATCGAGTCGTCGCGCGTCACCGATGGGGCGCAGTGCGTCCTGAATCGCATCTTCCACGAACGACTTGGACGCCACGCCGCTGGGCTTGCTTGGCTCGCGGTGCGGACCCAGCGCATGGGAGATCGCGTAGTCAATGACCGTGCAATCGCCGAGCACCATGCTGCCGTCGCGCGCGTGCTCCACGCTGCCTCGAAACCAGTTGGGTCGAATGCGCGCGCACTCCGCCGCTGCGAGAAGCAACTCGTTGTCGCCGTACACCACAAAGCGCGCCGCGGCGCGCAAGGACGCATCGGCGAGTGCTTTGACGACAACCTCGGGGCCAATGCCCAGCGGGTCACCCATGGAGATGCCGACAAGCGGTCGGTGCATGTGGACAGGATAATCGTCGGAAGCGCGGATCGCTTTCAGGAGTCGCGGGCGCGCAAGCGCGATGCACCCTGCCTAGCGAATCTCAACCTCTGCGCCATCAGCCAGGGCGGCCCAAACCAAAGCGACATCGCTTGAGAGAAGTCGCACGCATCCGAGGCTGCGGTCGTGTCCGATCGAGTCGTTGTCGATCGTGCCGTGAATGCCGTAGCCAGCGAGCTTCGCGTTGGATTCGTCGATTCCTTCGAGCCCGAGCCAGTGCTCGCCGATGGGATTCGCGGGATCGTCCGCCTCGAAGCGCTGCCCCGAAACGGGATGCGTCCACTCGGGGTTGATCAACTTCGAGCCTGCTCGCACGCGGAAGCGGCCATTGGGCGTTCCGTTGGCCTCACCGAGTCCGATGGGCATCGTCGCCACAATGATGCGATCGCTGCCGACACCCATGCAGATGTCCAAGCGGTAGTCGCGCTTCGAGATCACCGCGCTAAACGGCCCCTTCGGCATCTTGAGGCGCTTACCCACCTGGATGAGCTCGGGCTTCTTGATGTTGTTCATCAGCGCGACGAGCCGCCAATCGCAGCCGAGTTTTTGCTTGCGAACGATCCTCTCGAGCGAGTCGTTGGGCGCGACGGTGTATTGGAAACACGCGGCGTCGCTGGCATTGAAGACCGGCGTCAGAAAGAGCTGCGCGCTGAGTCGGCTGAGTGCGTTGGCGGCGTGCTGTGCGTCGGACTCATCGAGTGCGCCTGAGAGCAGTGCTTGGGAGAGAAGCAACCGCGCCTTGACGGGTTCGGTCGCTGCCAATGCAAGACCTTCGCGCAGCGACGCGACAGGAGAACCCGCTGGTGGAGCTGCAACCGCGGGAGGTTGCGTGGTGCCCGATCCGTTGAAGCCGTTGCCGAAATACGGCGGCGTGCGCTTGTCAGGAGTTCCCTCGGTTGGCTTGGCCGTGTCGGGCGTCGTGGCGTCGGGCTTCAACGCTGGCTTCGCGTCTTGCTTCGACGCATCCGGATTCGCGCCATCCTTCGCGGGTTCGTCCTTCTTCGGATCGGGCGTCGATTCGGGCTTCGTCGGCGCGGGCGGCGTCGTGGTTGGAGGGACGGTTGGTGCTGCGGTAGGAGTCGCGGTCGGTGGGTCGACTTTCGCGGGTCCGGTCGGAGTCGGATCCGCGGGTTCGGCCTGAACAGGCTCGGTGCGCAGTGCAGTTCCTGCCAATGCCATCGCGTCGTCGAGCGCGCTGCGTCGCTCGCGCGTTTCTCCGTTGGACGCGAAGTTCGGTTCAGTAGGGACGGCCGCACTCGCGGTGCGCTGCAACGACATCGAGAAGGTCGAGCTCGAATCTGCCTGATCGTTGCGCATCCAGAGCATCCACCCGATGGCGCCGAGCAAAAGCGGCGTGGCCAAGAGCACGCGCGCGCTGCTGCGGAACTTGGACTTGGAGGCGGCGCGTTCGGTGCGGGTGCTTTGACTAGCGAGTGTCATGGGGACCTCTAAAGGGTTCGGCTGCGGCGCTTGGACGAGAGTGGCCGCGGTGCTCGCAGCGTCCGCAGCGTACGCATTTTCCCGCCTATTGCACGGGTTTGCAGCGTACGAGCGCTCCATCGGTGGCGATGAAGGCGACGCGTTGATCAGGCCCACTCTCTGGAACACAATCGACAACTTGTTCACGGAAGCAGACGCCGATCACCGCGCGTCGTGCGTCGGCGCGGATGCGTTTGAGCAAGCTGTCGTAGTAGCCCTTGCCGCGACCGAGTCTTGCGCCGCGCCGATCGAACGCTCGACCTGGAACGAGGATCGCGTCGAGTTCACGCGCGCGCGCGAGGCGCACCAAAGCGTGGTCGGCGTTCGGTGCGGCGATGCCGTAACGGTCGCGCGTCCAATACGACCCGTCAAGGGGATCATGCGCTGCGATCTCGTACAGGCGCAAGAGTCGGTCCTCGCCAATGTGCGGAAACGCCACGCGCACGCGGCGAAGCGCCAGCGCGCGGATGATCGGGTCAACATCGATCTCATCATCCATCGCTCGATACGCGAGAACCAGACGCACACCCGCGAGTGCAGGTGAGCGCACGACCATCGCCGCCAGCGACTCGGCTCGACGCGCGCGTGACCAAGGCCGCACGCGACGGACGGTCTCGCGCATCGAGGCACGCAGCGATTCTTTCGCACCACGAATGGCGATGCTCGCGGGATCGAAGTTGTCGGCGCTGCTCATCGCGATTCCTCTCGCGCACGCGTTCGCAGGGCACGGATCTGCGTGAGATGCTCGGCGATGGCGCGCTCGAGTCCACGATCAGTCGGTCGGTAGTAGCGCTTGGCCACGCCGAGATATTCCTGCATGCCGATGCCGTCGGCGCGGTCGTGCGGATACTCGTACGCATGCGCGGACGCGTCGAGCGGCGTGCCATCGTCGGCGGTCTGAACCGCACGACGCTTCGTCTGATCCTGAATCGCATAGGGCACGGGCACGGTGCGCGCTTCGCGGGCGTCGTCCATCGCTTCCCAAATCGCCGTCGCCGCCGCGTTGGACTTTGGTGCCACCGCAAGAAAGGTCACGCACTGCGCGAGGATCAACTGCGACTCAGGCATCCCCACGCGTTCAACGGCCTGCCAGCAACTCATCGCGACTTGAAGCGCGCGCGGGTCGGCGTTGCCGATGTCCTCCGCGCTGAAGATCGCGAGGCGTCGGCAAATGAAGCGGGGATCTTCCCCTGAGGTCAGCATGCGCGCGAGCCAGTAGACGGCAGCGTCGGGATCGCTTCCGCGCATCGACTTGATGAGTGCGCTCGCGAGATCGAAATGCTCATCACCATTGCGGTCAAAGACGGGGATCTTGCCATCGAGCGCCGCGCGGGCGAGTGCGAGATCAACGCGTGGCCCGTCGGTGTCGCGCACCGCACTCGCTGCGGTTTCGAGGGCACTCAGCGCGCGGCGCACATCGCCATCACAGGCGCGAGCCAGATGCGCGCAGGCATCCTCGTCGAGTACGAGTCCTTCGATACCCACGCCGTCAGCGTGCGTGACGGCGCGACGCACGAGTGCCGCAATCTCGAGTTCGCCGACGGGCTGAAAGCGAAAGACCGTCGCGCGCGACAACAGCGCGGGTGCGACAGCCCAAGTTGGATTCTCCGTCGTGGCGCCGAAGAGGACGACGCTGCCCGACTCGACACCTTCTAGGAGCGCGTCCTGTTGATTGCGCGCGAGCCGATGGATCTCGTCAACAAAGAGCAGCGTGCGACGGTTGGACTCGCCGAGTCGCCGCGCGGCGGATTCAATCTTGTCGCGGAGTTCCTTCACGCCGGTCGTCGCGCCGTGCGCGCGATCGGTGAAGGCGTTGGTGCGCGCGGCGATGACTTCGGCAAGCGTCGTCTTTCCCGTTCCTGGTGGACCCGCGACGATCATCGATTGGAGCGCATCCTGCTCGATCAATCTCCGCAGAAGACTTCCCTGTGCCAAACAGTGTTGTTGCCCCGCGATTTCATCGAGCGTGCGCGGACGAACCCGCAGCGCCAGCGGCGCCGCTTTGGCGCGGCGCACAGTGCGAATCGGTGACCACAGATCCTCGGGCATCGGTGCATGGTAGAGATGTTCGTGCGGAAATATGCCCAACTTCCGCGGCATGACCGACACACCAACGGCCTGCCAACGAAGATACCACGATGGATCGCAAAGTCGCCCTCGGCATTCTCACCTGCACCTTTCTCTTCACGGCGCTCTTTCTCGCAACCGCGCTCTCGACGGTGCTCACGCGCGCGACACAGAGCGATGAAGCACTCGAAAGCGCGCACGCTTTGTCAAGTACCGCGCTCGACGCAGCGCGTCCTGAGGTCGCAGCCAACAACACCAAGCCTGCGACGGAGTCGACGGCCAAGCCCACGCCGACCACACCGACCACGCCGATGCCGATGCCCAACTGGATCTGGTCGCAGAAGTCCGCGACCGCCGACGAAGCGATCGTGCTCACCAAGGCATTCACGCTGGGCACATCGATTCGGGAAGCGCGATTTGCCATGAGCGTGGACAACCGCGCACGCGCGCTTCTCGATGGTCGTGAGATCGCCAAGAGTGACGCGTGGGAAACTGGCGCCGAGGCCGAGATCGGCGAGCTCGCTGCAGGCGATCACACCTTGGTCATCGAGGCATCGAATGCGGGCGGTGTTGCAGCGGCCTGCGCCTACCTCGACTTTGTGCGCGCCGATGGCACGCGTGGTCGACTCATCACCGATTCCAATTGGGAGTGGAAGTCTGCTGCAAGCAGCGCGGCGCAACCCGCGGTCGTCATCGCGCGCTACGGCGACGCGCCGTGGGGAGCCGTGCTCGGTGGTGTCGATGACACGCCACGCGCCGACATCGACCGCAGCATCACCGCGGCGCCAGGCTTCATCGTGGAGCCTGTGTTTGTCGCGACGGCCGCGCGCGGTTCGATTGTCTCGATGGCCGCCGATGGACGCGGCCGACTCATCGTGAGCCCGCAGTACGGCAAGGCTTTCGCCATCACGCCGTGCAAAGACGGCGCGCCTGCGGCGGAGTCCACGATCGATCCGATCAAGCCCGACATTGGTAACGCGCACGGATTGCTCGTCGTCGACAACGACCTCTTTGTCGTGGTGTCGCGCGGCGGACCCGACGAGCAAGGCATCTGGCGACTGCGCGATCTCAATCGCGACGGTCAGTACGACGAGAAGAAGTTGCTCTCGACGGTCGCGCGCGACGGAGGCGAACATGGTCCGCACCAGATCGTGCTCGCTCCCGATGGATCGCTGTGGATCGTTGGTGGCAACCACTGCGCGCCGCCCGATGCAGCACTGAAACACTCACGCCTGCCGCGCATCTGGCAGGAAGACATCGCCGCTGATCGTCTGTGGGATCCCAACGGTCACGCTGTTGGAGTGATGGCGCCTGGAGGCTGGGTAGTGCGCACCGACCGTGAAGGAGCGAAGTGGGAGCTGATGACCGCGGGCTTCCGCAACTCCTACGACCTCGCCTTCGATGAGATTGGCCGAGCGTTCACCTTCGACAGCGACATGGAGTGGGACATGGGTCTCCCGTGGTATCGACCCACGCGCATCTGCGAACTCGCGAGCGGCGTCGACTTTGGTTGGCGCTCTGGCAGCGGCAAGTGGCCCGCCTGGAGTCCCGACTCGATGACGGCCGCGGTCGATGTCGGTCCTGCATCACCGACGGGCATGCTCTCGACGGTTGGTTTGCCCTTTCCTGCGCCGTGGAATCGCGCGCTGCTCGCGTTGGATTGGACCTACGGCACGATCTGGGGCGCGTGGCCAACCGACGACTCGCTCGAGGCGTCGAGTCCGAAACTGCATCTGCAACCGTTTGTCGTGGGACGACCGCTTCCTGTGACTGACGCCGTCACCATGGGCGACGCGATCTACTTCGCGGTGGGTGGACGCAATCTTCCGAGCGCGATCTATCGCGTGCGCGCTGAACAGCCCGTCCTGATCAAGCGGCCTCCGATGGCGGTTCCTGCTGCGTTGGTCGAGCGTCGCGCGCTTGAAACTCTCCACGCGCCGCTGCAAGGTGCGCAAGCAACGCAGGCCGTCGGTCGCGCGTGGAAGGCACTCGCGTCAAATGACGAAGGTGTGCGCAGCGCCGCGCGCATCGCGCTCGAACACCAGTCGCCTGCGCTGTGGCGCGCACGCGCCATCGCACCCGCAGACCCTCGCGTTTCGATTCTCGGCTTGGTGGCACTCTGTCGCACCGGTGACGCGGCGGTTGACGCTGCGCCTGTCGCCGCGCGACTGGTCGCGTTGGAGCCAAGTGTGCGCGGCACGCCGCTCGAGAAGTCTTGGTTGCGCGCCTGCGAATTGTGGCTGTTGCGCTTCTCAAACAACAACACGCTGCCTGCGGGCGCCGACGCAGTGCGCGCTGCGGTGCTCGTGCATTTCCCAGCGAAAGAGGGCGATCTCGATCGCGTCGACATCGATCTCCATCGAGTCATGGTCCTCGCCAAGCTCGGTGCGCCTGAGGCGGTAGTCGGCGCGCTGGCGATTCTTGAGCGTCCTGATCTCGCCGCGCCACCGAAGATCGACGCAGCGCTCCTCGCGCGCGGCGGGCCGTACGGCAAGGCCGTGAGTGACATCATGGCCAACGCGCCAGCGACTGAACGCATTGGCATCGCCTATGCGTTACGCAACGCGACGCAAGGTTGGTCGAGCGACTCGCGTCAGCGATTCGCCCACGCGCTGAGTTCGCTCGGTCATGCGCAGGGAGGCAATTCGTTCCGCGGATTCCTTGCGCGCATCAATGAGGAGTTCCTCTCGCACGCGCCCGAAGCGGAGCGCGAAGCACTGGGATCCACCATCGCGGGTCGTGTGCGCGGAGAGGACGCTGTGGCGCCGCGCGGACCTGGTCGCGCGTGGACCACGGCGTCGATCTTGGCGCTGGCGCCCAAGCTCGCGGCGGGTCGCGATTTCAACGAAGGCTTGCGTGCCTATCGCGCGGCGCAATGCGCGCAGTGCCATCGCGCTGGCGGCATCGGACTGAGCGGAGGTCCTGATTTGTCGGGCGTTTCGCGGCGTTTCTCGGTGGAAGATCTGGCGACCGCCATCGCGGAGCCCAGTCGAACCGTGAGCGATCAGTACCAGAACACCGACATCGTGCTCAAAGACGGTCGCGTCCTTTCGGGTCGCATCGTCGGTGACAGCGCGGACGCGATTGAACTTCGTCAGAGCTTGCTCTCTGACGCGCGCGACCGCATCGCCAAGTCCGACATCGCGTCGCGCCGACCGAGTCCGCTGAGTCCTATGCCTGCGCATGTCGTGGACGCACTCAGTGAAGGCGAGATGCTCGACCTTCTCGCGTTCTTGCGCGCTGGTGGCGATGCGGGAGATCCCGCGTTTCTTCGTGCCGACGACGAGAACTACACCGTGCTCTTCAACGGCACTTCACTGGCGGGTTTCACCTTCGACCCGCGCTTCTGGGCGCTGGAGTCTGGGCAACTGGTTGGTCGCACGACGGCGGCCGCTCCAGCGCCGCACAACACCTTCTTCGTCTGGGATGGCGAGGTCAGCGACTTTGAACTTGAGGTTGAGATGATGGTGGTCGGCAACAACTCAGGCATCCAATATCGCAGCGCGGTCTATGACGGCGTGCGCATGCGCGGGCCGCAGATCGACGCACATCCTGCGCCAAACTACGCAGCGATGGTCTATGAGGAAGGCGGCCGCGGCATCCTCGCCGAGCATGGCCATCGCACCGACATCAACGCTGCGGGGGCTCGCGTCGACAGCGCGCTCGCGGGTGCTGCGCCGTCACCTGACATTGCCCAGTGGCGCACCTACCGCGTCGTGGCCAAGGCGGGATTGATGGAGCATTTCCTTGATGGAACTCCGACGGCGACGCTCAACGATCTCTCGAACGAGACGCCGAGCGGCACGCGCATCGGAATTCAGATTCACGCGGGCGAACCCACGGAAGTGCGCGTGCGAAGCGTGCGGCTTCGTCGTCTCGATCGATAGCGTTATGGGCCTACGAAGGCGCCGCGAGTTTCTCGGTACTTTGCCGAAGCGGTTGGAGCGATCGGACGATATTGAGCCGCGCGCTCGAATGGCGCATCCAAGGAACCAAGCTCTATGTGCGGAATCGTCGCCTACATCGGACGCCGTCAGGCATCGGACATTCTTCTCGAAGGCCTGAAGCGGCTCGAGTATCGCGGCTACGACTCGGCAGGCGTGGCGATGATGAACGGCAAGCTTCATGTCGCGCGCGCGGTTGGTCGCGTGGCCAATGTTGAGAAGGCGATTCACGATCGCGGTGGCTTCAAGGGCACGCTCGGCATTGCGCACACTCGTTGGGCAACCCACGGTGGCGTGACGGAGCGCAACGCCCACCCGCACCGTGACGATCCCAAGCTCGGTCACGGCATCGCGATCATCCATAACGGCATCATCGAGAATTACGCGTCGATCAAGAAGTACCTCGCCGAGAAGGGTCACACCTTTGAGGGCGAGACCGACACCGAAGTTCTCGCGCACCTCATCGGCGAGCTCTACCAGGGCGATCTTGAGAAGGCCGTGCAAGCGGCGCTGCGTGAGGTCACGGGCGCCTACGCCATCGCCGTCATTTGCGAGAAGGAACCCGATGTGCTCGTTGTGGCACGCAAGGGTTCGCCGCTCATGGTCGGCGTCGGGAACGGCGAGTATGTCGTCGCCTCGGATGCGAGCGCGATTGTCTCGCACACGACCCAAGCCATCGCGCTTGCCGATTACACCGTCGCGCGCATCACCCGCGAGGGATTCCGTACCACGACCGTCGACAACATCGAGCTCACCGCGGAAATCCGCGAGCTCGAGTTCGATCTCGAACAGATTGAACTCGGCCACTACGACCACTTCATGCTCAAGGAAATCTTTGAGCAGCCTGCGGCGTTGCGCCTCACGCTGAAGGGTCGCGTCGATTCGGGGAAGGGTCAGATCATTCTTGGCGGCGTCGGCGAGCACGCGCGACGACTCGCCACGGCCAAGCGCGTGGTGTTCGTTGGCCAAGGCACCGCGCTTCACGCGTGCATGATCGGCAAGTACCTCTTCGAGGATCTAGCCAAGGTGCACTCCGAACATGACTTCGCCAGCGAGTTTCGCTATCGCAATCCGATCGTGGAAGACGGCGCGGTCGTCATCGCCGTCAGTCAGTCGGGCGAGACCGCGGACACACTCGCGGCACTGCAAGAAGCCAAGCAACGCGGCGCACTCGCGCTCGGCGTGGTGAATGTTGTGGGTTCGTCGATCGCGCGCGAGACTGACGCGGGTGTCTACTTGCGCGTTGGTCCCGAGATCGGCGTCGCGAGCACCAAGGCATTCACGGGGCAGGTCATGGTGAACGCGATGCTCGCGACGTTCATGGGTCGGCGTCGCTATCTCTCGCAAGAGCATGTTTCGATGCTGCTGCGCGAGCTCGAGGCGATTCCCGCCAAGATCGAGCGCGCACTCGAGTGGAGCGGCCGCATTCGCACCGCGACGGCCAAGTACATCCATCGCGAGAACTGGCTCTTCCTCGGACGCGGCGTGAACTACCCCGTCGCCCTCGAAGGAGCGCTCAAGCTCAAGGAAATCTCCTACATCCACGCGGAGGGCATGCCCGCTGCCGAGATGAAGCACGGACCGATTGCGCTCATCGACAACGGCATGCCTGTCGTGTTTGTCGCCACGCGCAACTCGCAATACGAGAAGGTCCTCTCCAACATCGAAGAGGTTCGTTCGCGTGGCGGCCATGTGATCGCCGTCGCGACCGAAGGGGACGAGGACATCAAGCGCCTCGCGCAAGATGTCTTCTATGTCCCTGAGTGCATCGAGATGTTCCAGCCGCTCTTGACGGTGATTCCGCTGCAATTGCTCGCCTACCACGCCGCCGTCTTGCGCGGCAAGGATGTCGACAAGCCGAGAAATCTCGCCAAGTCGGTCACGGTCGAGTGAGGCGCGTGGCCGCCGTGGTGGACATGGCGGACATGGCACGGTCCTGCAACGGCGCGAGCGTGAGCAGCGCCGCATTGGTGCCGATGGCGCAGAGCAGCATGTCCCATTGCGCGTCCCACACATCGCCTTGTTGGCCGAGGTAGGCCCACGACGCCTCGCCGAGCACCATGGCGACGGCGAACTCGATCAACTCAAACGCTGCGGCAAACGCAAGGCACATGCCGTTGACGATCACAAAGAGCCACGCGCGTCCGCGCACGATCTCGTTGCGCAGGAAGACCTCGCGCCACAGCAACGCGGGCGCGAACCCTTGCATGAAATGACCGAGCCGGTCGTAGTCGTTGCGCGGTCGTCCGAGCCACTCCTGCACGACGATGCCAAACGGAACGCGCTCGTAGGTGTAGATGCCGCCGATGATCAAGATGACCGCGTGGAGCACAAGCAGCGTGAACAGCACGCGCGTCGCTGGAAGTCTGCGCAGCCAGAAGGGCCAGAGCGCAATCGCGGCGACGACCCAGGCCACTTCGAGCACGAAGGTCAGAAAGTCGTGCGGATCGATCGCGCTCACGACGAGAAACAGGGTGAGAAGAAGCACGATCCAATCACGATGTCGCAGGTCGCTCAGTGAGGGGATCGAAAGAGGCATCGTGGAATTCCTCGCGTCCTTGGGGTGGCCCGTGCTACTGCGCGAGTGCCGCTTCGATCGCTTGCGCCAACGCGCTGCCCTCGGGATCGGTCGTCGAAGTGAAGAACTTCGCGGTGCGCCCATCACGCGACACCACATACTTTCCAAAGTTCCAGCCAGGAAGCTCGCCCGTCTTGGTGCCGAGGCACTCGAAGACCTTGGACTGGGTTGGTCCAGCCACGACGCCGCACTTCTCAAACAAAGGAAAGGTCACGCTGTACTTCGCGGTGCAGAAGTCGCGGATTTCGTTGGCGTCGTTGAACTCCTGCGAACCGAAATCACCGCTCGGGAATCCAAGCACGACGAGTCCGCGGTCGCGGTACTTGTCATAGACCCGCTGCAAGCCCGCATACTGCCCCGTGAGTCCGCACTGACTTGCGACATTCACGACGAGCGTGACTTTGCCCGCGTACTGCGACAAGCTGGTGTCGGCGCCCTCAAGAGTCTTGACCGTGATCGTGTGCATGCTGGAGTCCTTCCAAGTCTGGGTCAGCGCGGGCGTTTGCGGCGCGGACTGTGCGCACCCGAATCCTGTGAGCGCGGCGAGGGTTGGAGCGGCCCACGCACGAAAGGCGCGAGAGAGTCGATTGAGCATGGTTTCTCCGATGTTGGCGCTCGGTCGCGCTGCCCGCGATCGACGCTGAAACCGTAGAGTAGAGCCTATGAATCGCTCGTGGTGCAGCACTGTGACCCGCGTCGCACTTTTGGCGACCGCCGTGACTCCGTTTGGTTTCGAGGTCGCCGCGCAGGAAGTCGCGCCGAACGCGGACTTGCCCATGAACCGCGCCTTGGCGCGGATCCCTGAGGACGCCGCTGCGTTTCTCGTTGTGCCGAGTCTCAAGGCGCTCAGCGACGATCTCGCGCAACTCGTCGAGGCCACGGGGCAGGGCGGCTTGCTTTCGATGGCGCGCCCGATCGACCTCTTGAAGGGGCAGCTCGGTGTGGGGGCCAATCTCGACGAGAAGGGCCCGCTGGTCGCCTATTTCCCAGCGTCGATGTTGACGCCCACGCGTGCGGCGTGGCCTGTGATCGTCTTTCCAGTCACCGACGGCGCTGCGTTTCTCGCGGCGAATCTGATTCCTGCACCTGAGCAAGGCGAGACGGCTTACAAGTCTGCCGCGGGTCTCACGGTTTTTGCGCGTGCGCTCGAGGGTTGCGTCGTGCTCGCGCCCTCCGCCGAGACTTTGCCTGCCGCGGCGCCGACGCGTGGCATTGGCGATCGATTTCATGCGCGGCTCAAGCCCGCGGAGTCGGCGTGGCTCACGCGCGCGGACCTCGTGGGCTGGGCTTCGCGCGATGCGCTCCATGCCATGGTCGAGGGGGCCCGCGCCGAGCCCGCACCTCTCGAGGTCTTCGGCATCCTCGCGGAGCAACAAGCCGCGATCCGCGCCAAGAGTTTCGAAGTCGCGGACATGCTCGCCGACGCCGTGTTCGTCGTCGATGTGGATCCGATGGGCTTGTTCTTTGCGACGGTCGCGGTGGCCGAACCGACCACACCACTGGCCAGCGCGATGGCGGGCGGCGAGGGAAAGCCCGCGCGTTTCGATCGTCTGCCCTCGAATCCGTTTTACTTTGCGCTCTCGGTTGATCTCGATGGTCTCGGTGGCGCGCCGCGTTTCGGTGAACTCCTCGACCTTTGCAGCATTCCGCGCACGCTCGTTCCCGAGTGGGTCTTTACGGAAGGAGCCGATCTGCAATCGCTGCAGTTCGCGGCCTACCCCTCGATTCTTGGCGTGGCCATCGGTGGCGTACTGAACGACAGCGCGCTGTTCATCGGCTCGCGCAATCCAGCGCGGACCAAGGATCGCCTCCGTCAATCGATCGAATCGGCCGCAGGTGAGGCCGATGGTGTTCGACGCACGCCGTTGTGGACCGCGCAGCGCACGCTGAGTAACGGCGAAGTCGTCTCAGCCTTTGAGATCAAGGAGACCGTGTTCGACGCGACCAAGCGGCCAGGACTCGATCTTTCGCGGCTCGCCAAGCAGTTCATCTTTGGCGCACGGGGTCTCGGTGGACTCGTGCAGCAGCGCGACGATGGTCTCGTGGTCACATTCAGCGCACGAACCGATGTCCTCGGCCGCGCCAAGGAAGCCGCTTCGGGAACCAAGTCGTTGGCGGGTGACGACACCGTGAAGTCCATTCAAGAGTGGCTTCCCGAGCAGCGCGATGTGGAAGTCATGGTGGGCGTCGGACCGCTGGTACACCTTGTCGCGCAGATCGCCTCGAGTTTCGTCGGCGCCGATCAAGTGAAGGCGTTCATGCCCAAGATCGACAAGCAGGCGAGTCCTGTGGCTATGGCCGTTGAGGTTGGCCAGGGTCGCGCGGCGTCGGTGTTCGTACTTCCCGCGGAAGTCTTGAAGGCGATGGCGGATCTCGCGGCACGACAGAGCGCTGCGATGCAGGCTCCCGCCGCACCGCCAACTTTGATCAGTCGGACGCCAAGTCCGACGCAGGAACTCGCGCCAGCGCCGCCGACTGATCGAGGGTCGCCATGAGCGAGCTTCCGCATGAGGGGCAGCATGAGGCGCGCTTCTGGACCGCAGGCCCCGACCGCGTCGTTTCGCTGCATCCCTTTGCGATCATGGGGATCGTGAATGTGACGCCTGACAGCTTCTCCGACGGTGGTCAGTTCACCAACGCAGAAGAAGCAGCGGAGTTTGCGCTGGCACTCGTCGACGAGGGCGCTGCGATTGTGGATGTGGGTGGCGAGAGCACGCGGCCTGGCGCGCGGCGCGTCGAGGTGGCTGAGCAGATTCGCCGCATCGTCCCAGTGATTGCGCGGGTTCGTTCGCGCACGAATGCTGCGATTTCCGTCGACACGACGCGCGCGGCCGTTGCGGCCGCTGCGATCGAGGCGGGCGCCGACATCGTGAACGATGTCAGCGCGGGAACGGAGGACGCTGCCATGCTCAGTCTGGTGGCGCGCAAGGGCGCGGGCCTGGTCTTGATGCACCGACTCGCTCCCCCGGGAGAGGATCACTACTCCCACCAGCACGCCGTGCCGCCTGTCTATGACGATGTGGTGCGCGCGGTGACGAACTACCTGCTCGAGCGGGCCGACATGGCCATCGCCGCTGGTGTTTCTCGTGAGTGCATCGCGCTCGATCCAGGTCTCGGCTTCGGCAAGACCGTCACCCAGAACTACGAGCTGCTCGCGCGCACCAGTGAGCTCGCGGCGCTGGGATATCCCGTTCTGGTCGGCGCCAGTCGCAAGAGCTTTCTTGGTGTCGTCAGTGGCCGCGCAGCGCCCGAGCAACGGATCGTTGGCTCGGTCGTCGCTGCTGTGGCGGCCTACGGCGGCGGTGCCCGCATCATTCGTGCGCACGATGTCGGTGCGCACCGTGAAGCGCTGCTCGTGGCGCACGCGGTCCTCAAGGGCGCAGGGATGTAGGACGCGGGCAAGGAGCACTGCCTGGGTCGGAGCCGCGTGCTTTTGTCTGTTTTCAAGCATCCCCAAGCATCCGAGCACAGCTACCATGCGCCACTTCGCACGAGATCACAGGAGACTCCAATGGCTGGCGCAGCGACTCTGACCTTTACCGATTCGAACTACCAGCAGGAAGTCGCCGAGAGCGCGGTTCCCGTGCTGATCGACTTCTGGGCCGAGTGGTGCCAGCCCTGCCGCATGATCGGCCCGACCATCGATCAACTCGCCACCGAGTACCAAGGCCGCGCCAAGGTCGGCAAGATCGATGTCGACAGCAACCGCGAATTGGCGCTCAAATTCAACATCCAGAGCATCCCGTGCGTCGTCGTCCTCAAGGGCGGACAGGTCGTGGGGCGCGCGATGGGGATCAAGCCGAAGGCTGAGTTCGCCAAGATGCTCGATGCGGCCATGATTTGATCATGATCTGACTGCGACTGGCTCATGGCCGGATCGCTGCTCGGTTGCAAGCGCTGAGCAATTCGATCGAATCAACCAACCTGGTTGAGATCTAGGACCAATCAAATTGGTCCGTGATGTCCGCTGAACCGCCGCGTCGGATCCTGCGACGCGAATTTCTCGGCGCCACCCTCGGCGGTGGCTCGCTTTTTCGCAATTCGTTTCTCTTTGTCCATAAGGGAGTTACGTTCGACTGCCCTGCCCCGGGTGTAGACGCACATCGTCCGTGTGTCTGTACGCTCTTGATCATCATGGAGTCGCCCCATGCTCTCGAATCGCCACTTTGAAGACGTATTTTCCCATTTTGGCACCTTGCAATCGCCGTGTCGATTGCTTCGCGGTACGGCTCTCCTCGCCGTCGCGACCACCGTGCTCGCTGTCGGCAACGCATCCGCCCAATCGATGGTGGACCTGCGTCTCGTCGGACCAGCAGCGCCGATCATCCCTGGTCAGATCTTCGATGTGAAGCTCCGCGTCACCCGCCAGGATCTCGCCGCAACGGCGAGCCTCGTCGCCGTGGACTGCATCGTCGGTTGGAATCCGGCGCACCTGAGGTTTGTGAGCATCACGGGCGCAGGCTCGATTCCGCTCGCGAGCTCGTACCTGCCGACTCCCGCCGTGGACTACACGGGCATCAACGAGATCATCCCGCCCGCGGACGGCAATCTTCTCTACTACGCCCTGACTCCGCTTGGCGCTCCGCGCGCTGTGCCTGAGGCAGGCGTGCAGATTGTCACCTTCCGTTTCGAGTCGATCGGTCTCTTCACGACCACCTCGATCGATGTCATCGACAACCTGAATATCTTGTATCCCACTGAAACCGTGGTCTACGACGGCGTGGTGCCTGGAGTGGACGACTTCGGCATCGGCTACTCGGCCACGATCACCCAGCTCGATTGCTCGACGATCTTCTGGTACCGCGATTCCGACGGCGACGGAGCAGGCGACCCCGACAGCTCGACCACGGGTTGCACGCAACCAGCGGGCTTTGTGAGCTCTTCGAATGACCGCTGCCCGACCAATGCGGCGCTGCTCGAGCCACTGACCTACTACGCGGATGCTGATCAAGACGGCTTCGGCGCCGTTGCGACGGCGACGCCGTTCTGCGAGACGAGCGCCCCAGCGGGTTATCTCGTCGACGCAAGCGACTGTGATGACGCCGCGGTGCAATACGCCGACGGCGACGGCGACGGCATCGGTGCTGGCGCGATGGTGGCGTGTGGCGGCGTGGCGCAGAACACCGACTGCAACGACGGCTCTGCTCTGGTCTACCCAGGAGCTGTTGAGAACTGCGCCAACCTCGCCGTCGACAACGACTGCGACAGTGTGGCGTCGGATGCAGAAGCGATCGACAGCCTCGACTACTTCGTCGACGGCGACTCGGACGGCTTCGGCTTCGGCGCTGCGACCAAGTCTTGCTCTGCGATCGTTGGCTCGGTGCTCAACAGCATCGACTGCAACGATGCCTCGGTGATCTTTGCTGACCTTGACGGCGACAGCTTCGGTTCGACCACCATGGTCGCGTGCGACGGCGTGGCGCTGAGCACCGACTGCAACGACAGCTCTGCTCTGGTCTACCCAGGTGCCGTGGAGAACTGCGCCAACCTCGCCGTCGACAACGACTGCGACTCGGTGGCGACTGATGCGGAAGCGATCGACAGCCTCGACTACTTCGTCGACGGCGACTCGGACCTCTTCGGCGC
>CANLHK010000019.1 GCA_947490615.1 Planctomycetaceae bacterium
ATGACCTCGAACCTCGGCGCCGATGTCATCAAGGGCGGCGCGAGCTTTGGCTTCGGCAAGCGCGCCGAAGTGATGGACTACGAGCGCATGCGTAAGGCGCTCATGGGCGAAATCGAGAAGTTCTTCCGCCCCGAGTTCATCAACCGTCTCGACGAAGTCGTGGTCTTCCGTCCACTGCTGAAGGACGATCTCGTCACCATCATCGAGTACGAATTGGGCAAGGTCCGCAAGCGACTCCTCGACAAGGGCATGAAGCTCGAGCTCGATCACGCCGCGAAGGACTTCCTCATCGACAAGGGTTACAACCCAGACTTCGGTGCTCGTCCACTTCGTCGTGCGCTTGGCCAGTTCATTGAGGATCCGCTCGCGGAGAATCTCCTCATGGGCGAGTTCAAGTCAGGCGACGAGATCCAGGTCACGCGCGAAGAAGGCAAGGACCACCTCTCCTTCAAGGCCGTGCGTTCGGGTGGCGATGGCGGCGGTGGTGGCGGCGGCGACGGCGGCACGCCCGATCAGCCGACGACGCCTCCGCTCGCAGGCGCCCAGCACTAACTGCAGCGCTTGAGCAACAGCAAAGACTCATCACACAGCGCGCCTTCCACGGCGCGCTGTGTGCTTTGAATGGCAGCACGCGGCGCGCTAGCGAAGTCCACCGAGGAACATGCGATCACCCTCAGGCGTGGTCTCGCGTGAGACTTCGATGGTGCGGAACTTGAATTCCTTGGTGACCTGCGGCGAGAGTCGAAGGCGCGTGACCCCGCCACCAAGCTGCTCAAAGACCACGGTGTTGGAGCCAAACGAGAAGCTCATGCGATTGAGCAGAGTCATCGCGTCGGCGCGGTTCTTTGCACACCACTCGACAAAGCGCTTGCGCGCGCCGTCAGTCCCGATGCGCGGATTGCCGTCGTCTTCCGCGCGGGTCCGCACAGCCTCCGAGACCAGTTGCTCCCAGAGTTCGCCGTAACGCTCTTCGCGAAACGCCCGCATCGTCAGCATCACGACTTGGTCAGCGCGCTCGGCTTGCATGCGCACCGTTCCATCGTCGAGCTCAACCCACGAGAGCGATCCCGTCGGAGTGGCACCGTCAGGAAGATCGGAGCTGCGCCCATTCGGGCGAGAGTCCTTCTCGTCCGAGCCAAGAAGGTCCGTGGGATCGCGGTAGCGAATGATGGTGCCGTCGGCGAGCACGACTTCATCAGGGAGTTCCGCCTTGGTCAGAAAGCCTGGTCGCACGCGGTACTCGACGCGCGGGCCGCAGGCTTGGACAAACACGCTCGTCCCTGCAAGGACGATCCACGCGAAGCGGGTGGCGGCGGCGCGAAACATCATGCGCTTCGCACGGGCTCACCTGTGCGCGTCCGATGGTCGGGTGAAGGTGATTCCACCGCGATGCAACGCTGATCAAGACCAACGCGAAGGAGTCGATGATGCGCCTCGGCGGCGCTGGTGGTGGGAAAGTCAGTGCGGGTGTGCGTGCCTCGCGACTCCTCCCGCGCCCGTGCCGCAGCAGTGACCAACGCGGCGCAGACGAGCATGTTCTGGATCTCCCAACCGCCGAGATCGTCAAAGATCTTGTCGAGTGAGTAACGACACCAGAAGTGGATCATGTCCAACGCGTCGTCGAGTTTGTTGCCTGTTCGAATGATGCCGACATTGCGCCACATCGCGCTGCGCAAACTCGAACGCACATCAACGAGATCAAGCTCACCCTTGTCGGACAAGCGAATGTCACTCACCACACGGATGTCGCTGCGCATCGCGCCATCGGTCGTCGCCGCCGCGACGCCCGCGCGGCGACCGAAGACCAGACCTTCCAACAGCGAGTTCGACGCGAGACGATTGGCGCCGTGCAATCCGTTGCACGCGGCCTCACCGCAACTGAAGAGTCCAGGCACATTGGTGCGGCCATCGAGATCGGTCCACACGCCACCGATGGTGTAGTGCGCTGCGGGCATGACGGGAATTGGTGAGGCACCAGGATCGATGCCGTACCCGGCGAGCAGCTTGAAGAGTCCAGGAAAGCGCTTCTCAAAGCCAGCGGTACCGATGGCACGCGCGTCAAGAAACACATTGGGATCCTGCGTCTGCGCGAGGTGTTCGACGATGCCACGGCTCACGATGTCGCGCGGGGCGAGTTCCGCCAGAGGATGTCGATCGCGCATGAAGCGTCGACCCGCGCGATCAATGAGGAAAGCGCCTTCGCCTCGCACCGCCTCCGAGATCAACGACCGCCCCGCGCCAGCGACATAGAGCGCCGTCGGATGGAACTGAATGAACTCGAGGTCCGCCACCGCAGCGCCTGCGCGCCACGCCATCGCGACTCCGTCACCTGTGGCGATGCGCGAGTTCGTGGTCTCGCGCCAGAGTTGCCCGATGCCACCCGACGCGAGAATCGTCGCGCGCGCCCAGATGATCTGCAACCCATGCTTGGGATGATGAGTCATCGCGCCAAGCACGCGGTCCTCGCCACGCGGCGCGGTGCCGCTGGTGAGAAAATCCAAGGCAAAGCAGCTCTCAAACAGGCGAATGCGCGGATGCGCGCGGCACGCCGCGAGCAACGCTCGGGAAAGCTCGCGGCCTGTGGCATCGCCGTCGGTGTGCACGATGCGTCGACGCGCGTGACCACCTTCACGCGTCAGCGCCAACGCGCCCGACGCATCGCGATCAAAGCGCATCCCCAACTCGATGAGCTGCTCAACTTCGCGCGGTCCTTCTTCGACGAGCGTGCGCACCGTCTCTGATGCACAAAGCCCAGCGCCCGCGGCGAGCGTGTCTTCGATGTGCTGCTCAGCGCTGTCGTCGTTGGAAAGAACCGCCGCAATGCCGCCTTGCGCCCACGCCGTGTTGGACTTCTCCAACTCGTCCTTCGCCACGACGATGACCTCGCCATGCTCGGCCGCAGCCAGTGCTGCGCGCAACCCCGCAACGCCCGAACCGATCACCAGTGTGTCGGCAAACATCGCCGGCAACAGCTGGGTTCGAAACGGGATCAGGTAGCGGCGGTCAGAGATCGGCGCGAGCATCGGTTACTCCGCGGACGATTGGTCACGGTAGATTCCAACAAAGAGCTGACTGGTGCGGCCTTCGTTGCGTTGGCCCGTCCAGAGCATCCACTTGCCATCGGGCGAGAAGACGGGCAAGACATCGGCGCCTTCGGCCTCGGTGACGCGTCGACGCACGGCCGCCTGCGTCAGATCAGCGGGGATCACCAACTCAAAGACTTCGTAATTGCGATGGCCGATCTCGCTCGTGCCGTAGATGAGCGTCTTGCCGTCGGGTCGGAAGAACGGACACCAGTTCACATGTTCGTTCGAGGTGAGCTGCTGCTCGTTGGCGATGCCCGTGATCGCTCCGCTGCCATCGAACACGAGATCCGCGATGAAAACCTGCAGCAGATTGTCCTTGTTGCGATCGCTTCGATAGCAGATGCGCTTGGAATCAGGCGAGAAGAAAGGCCCGCCGTCGTAGCCATCGGCCGCCACGATGCAGACGCGCTTGCCGGTCGTGAGGTCACGCACATAGAGATCGCCGTCGCCCGTCTCGAGCGAGCAGAAGAGAAGATGCCTGCCATCGCGCGAGATGCTTCCTTCGGCGACATACGCCTTGCCATCGCCTTCGAGGACTTTCAGCGACTCAGGCGAACAGTCCGCGCGCGTGAGGTCGACCTCGACGATGCGCGTTTCGCGGGGGAAGGCCCAGCGATAGCGAGAAGTGCCGCGCTGGTAGCCAGGAGTGTTCTCGAGTGTCGGCGCACCGATCGTCGACGCGAAGAGCAGCGTGTTGGCCTTGGTCGGATGAAACCATCCGCAAGTGTTCGCACTGCCCTTCGGGGAAACGCGGCGGATGTTGGTGACTCCATTGATCGCACCAGCGCCATCGCGCACGACCTCACAGACGAACATCGCGTAGAACTCGTCAGGCTCGCTGCCGTCGGTCGGGCGCTCGACAGCCTGAAAGACGATGCGCGAGGCGTCGGGCGAGAAGTACGCCTCGCCTGCCTTCACGAAGCGATCGGAAAAGGTGAGTTGCCTCGCACCGACCACGCCTGGTTCGGCTGCGGGGTTTGCTGGATGCTCCGCGGCTTCTTTCGGAGCTTCCACCTGGCGCGTGTCCACGCAGCCACCAAGCACAATGAAGAGAGCGGCGAGTGAGACCACGGAAGAGTTGCAACGCATCATGGGGAGGGCTAGTGTAGCGGTCCAAGTGCCTCCATCCGGCTACAGCGTGCTGTTCGTCGACGCGTTCCTCATCGTCTGTGAGAAGGAGACTGGCCTGCTGTCCGTGCCAGGAATTGGCCCAGAGAAAGCCGATTGCCTTGTCGCGCGGCTGCAAGAGGAGTATCGAGGCGTGCGCATCGTGCATCGTCTAGATCGCGATACCTCAGGCTTGCTTGTGCTCGCGCGTGATGCGGTGAGTCATCGGACGCTCTCCATGTCCTTTGAGGCGCGGACCGTCGAGAAATCGTACGAAGCGCTCGCCGCGGGATGGCTCGCGCAAGATCGAGGGCTCATTGACCTGCCGCTGCGCAAGGAAGCACTTGGAAGCGCGCGACAGATCGTGCATCCAACTGAGGGAAAGCCCAGTCAGACCGAATACGAGGTGACGGAACGCGGCCGCGATGCCGATGGATTAGCCTGGTCGCGTGTCCGCCTCACACCGCGCACTGGCCGCAGTCACCAGTTGCGCGTCCATCTCCTGGCACTCGGTCACCCGATCCTTGGTGATGACCTCTATGCCAGTGAACCCGCGCGCACAGCGCGTCCGCGACTCTGCCTCCACGCGAGCAAGCTTGCGTTCGATCATCCCTCGACCAACATGCGCGTGTCCTTTGAGTCGGCCTGTCCCTTCTGAGGCGACCGCCATCAGATTGACGGCGCGAGTCGTGCGCACGCTGTGCATCCACACAGAAGCCCTGCCGCTTCGACAGCGAGCCGCGCGGTCCGTCCCTCACGGTCCATCGACGGATTGACCTCGACGATTTCGACTGCGAGAACACCAGCGTGCTGACCGATCCGCGTGAGCATCGTCGCGGTCTCTGGCCAAGCGAGCCCGCCATCAACATGACAGTCAACACCAGGCGCGATGGAAGGGTCAAGGCAATCCAAGTCGAAACTCACGCTCAACCGTCCATCCGCTGCGCCTGCGAGAACGAGTGCTTCCTCGGCGACGGCCAGCGGACCTCTCTGGCGGATCTCCTCGGGCGTAATGACGCGACACCCGAGGTTCTCCACGATCGCTCGCTCTTCTTCGTCGATGTCACGCGCTCCGACATAGACGGTTCGGCGTGGATCACGCAAACCGCCCTCGACGACGCGACGAAACGGCGGCACCTCGAGTCCATGAATCGCAGCGAGCATCATGCCGTGCAGATTGCCTGAGGGTGTTGTCGCCATCGTGTTCGAGTCGGTGTGCGCGTCAATCCAGATCAGTCCAGGCGGAGCCCAACCGCGACGACGCGCCACACGCCCCACCGCGGCTTGCGTTGCAGCGCCAAGCGAATGATCGCCACCGAGAATGCACGGCAGCGCGCCGCGCGCGAGGATCGCCTCGACAGCAGCACGCAGTTCCAGCGAGAACCGTTCAACTTCGGTGCAGACCGCTGCGCCCGGATCACGCCCAGGAAGACGCGCCGCGTCGCGCGCAACGAGATCACCGAGATCACGCATCGCACCGAGCCGCTTGGAAAGTCCCGCTGCGCGAATCGCCCGCGGTCCATCGGCAGTCCCCGCACATCGACCGCCGAGCGAGAGTTGCGCTCCGAGGACTTCGACGATGCGCAGCGTTGTACTCAACCGCGACGCGCTCCGCCTCGCCCGCGACCCCGCCTTGTTGCAGAAACCGCGCGCTCTTGCGCCTCGCCTTCGGCTGTCACGATGAAGGTGATGTCGTCGTCGCCGCCCACCGCGCGATCAGGACCCGCCGAGATGATCTGCGCGATGCCGCCGGAACCTTGCTCTGCGCCATCAAGCACGATGAACGACACGCCCCAACCATCCTTGAGATCTGTTGCGGCTTGATCGGTCAGCACACTGCCCGCGCTGCGCCCCGCTTTCACAGCTTCGGCGACGCGCTTGGCGAGCGTTGCGGCAAGCGCGCGCGTGGACTCACGCGTCGTCGCGTCCATCGCGGCGCGCATCGGGTTTGAGCCGCCGCCGCCACGCTCGCGCGGCTCGACCGCGAAGGTCGACTTAGCGATTTCCTGTGGGAAGATGTTGTCCGACGAGTCACGATCCGCGATCTGTCGATGTCGATCGAGCTCGACGCGCATGATCTCCTTGTCCGTCACGATCAGCTTCGAGGCGCGTGCACCTCCCGCATAGCGCCAGATCTCCGCGGGAAGCGTGACCGACTGCGTCGTGTCGTCGGTGAAGGTCAGCGTGAGCGGCAGCGGCGAAGGAATGCCTTCGTCGTTGCGGAAACGCACGACGGTGAAGGACAACTTCGATTGCGCGAGCTCGCCATCGCGATCACCCAGTTGCGCGACGATGCGCTTGAAGCGTTGCCGATCATCGGCCGTCACTTCCAGTTCATCAAAGGTCGAGTAGAAGTCGATGAGCTCAGGGAATCGATCGACGCGCACGGCAAGATCCACATTGCGCTGCTCGCTCAGCGTGGCTGGCCGCCCGTCGCGCTCGCTCTTCTTGTCGCCCTTGGACACCACAGGATCAAGCGGTTCGACGGTGTACCGCGTGACCTGCTCGATGGCGATGTCGACGGGACGCGTCGAGTAGAACCAGCCGCGCCAGAACCAATCGAGATCCGTGCCCGAGGCATCTTCCATGGTGCGGAAGAAGTCCGCAGGCTCAGGACTCTTGAACGCCCAGCGCCTGCAGTACTCGAGGAACGCGTAGTCAAAGAGCTCGCGGCCAAGCACGGTTTCACGCAGGATGTTCAGTGCTGTCGCAGGCTTCGCGTAGGCATTGGGGCCGAGACGACGCACGCTCTCGGAGTTGGTCATGATCGGCTCTTGATCAGCGCTCGTCATGTACTCAACGATCTTCTCTGGCTCGCCGCGTCCCGAGGGATACTTGTGTTCCCATTCCTGCTCGGCGAGGTACTGGCAGAAAGTGTTGAGGCCTTCATCCATCCAGGTCCACTGCCGCTCGTCGGAGTTCACGATCATCGGGAACCAGTTGTGGCCGACCTCGTGAATGACCACGCCGATCAATCCAAGTTTGGTGCCCGCTGAATAGGTCCCGTCCTTTTCAGGGCGCGGTCCATTGAAGGAGATCATCGGATACTCCATGCCTCCGACAGGTCCGTTCAAGCTGATCGCCACGGGATACGGGTATGGGTACGCGTGGCGTGAATAGCTGTCGACGGTGTGCGCGACCGCATGCGTCGAGAAGCGGCTCCACAACGGCTCAGCTTCGGCGGGATAGAAGCTCATCGCCAATGCCGCGCGATCGGTGCCAGGTACAGGTGCCTTTGCCGCATCCCAAATGAAAGTCGGACTCGCTCCGAACGCGACATCGCGCACATTCTTCGCTGTGAACTTCCAAGTCTTGGTGGTGGTGGGAGTCGCGGCGCGACGCGCTGCGGCCTCATCGGGTGTGATCACGAAGCGCGGCTTCTCATCATCCTTGGCAGCACTGAGACGCTCGCGCTGCTCTTGCGTGAGCACATCGCTCGGGTTCTGCAATTCACCTGTAGCGCCGATGGTCCAGTTGTCGGGAACCGTCACTTCGAGCGTGAAATCGCCAAATTCCAGCGCGAACTCGCCTTGTCCGAGGAACTGCTTGTGTTGCCAGCCGCGCACATCGGTGTAGGGCGCCATGCGCGGATAGAACTGCGCCATGTCGTAGATCGGCGCGAGGTCCTTGTACTTCGCATCGGGATCGCCTTCGCCGAGCACTTCGTAACACGAGCGCGCGCGGCCGACGGAACTCTTCAGCACATTGAACTGCCACGAGACATCGAACTCGAAGGTGCCGCCCGAACCAAGCGGCGCGGGCAGATCGATGCGCATCATGGTGTCGACGACGACGGTGTGCAGTGCAACGCCCGACGCCGTCACGACAACATCGCGGTAGCCGCCTTCCCACGCGCGATTCTCAACGATGCCGCGCAGAAAGTTCATCCCTTGCGGCTGCGAGAGATCAGGCGCGGGCGTCGCGCGCTCACCAAGAGCGTTGTCGGTGAAACGATTCTGATCCAACTGCATCCACAGGTAGCGCAACTCATCGGGAGAGTTGTTGTGGTAGCGCACATGCTCGCGACCTGTGAGCGTTGCCGTCGTCGGATCGAGTGTCACCTCAATCGTGAAGTCCGCACGCTGCTGCCAGTAGCGCGGACCAGGCGCACCGCTCGCGGTGCGGGTGTCGCTTGGCGTCGGCAACGATTCATCGAGTTGGCGAAACGGGTCACCTTCAGGAAGCACCGACGGCGGCACGGCCATCGACTGACCACCGCGGTCGAGCGAGAGATCAGGCGGACCGACGAGACCGTCGGTGGCCAACAGAAGGGACGACGACGCAGTAGCAACGGCAACGGCAAACGCGAGCATTGGCGCAATGTACGGCCTGAACAGAGCGATCGTCAGCATCGCGGTCCATGACCGTCTCCGAAGTCCTTGACGAGGATGCTCGCGCGATCATCCGAACAGCGCTTCGCGCTCACCACGGGCGATCAAGCGTTTTCCTTGCTCGCCTCGACCCAACGCCGCCACAAACCGCCCGAGCGCCATCGTTGGAAAATACAGGCGATAGAGGTGGTAGCGCAGGTAGAAGACGCGCGGGAATCCAGTGCCCGTGTACTCGAGCTCGCACCAGCTGCCCGCAGGATCGCCGTCAGGGTTGTGCAGCGGATCGGCTGCCACCGGCGCGGTGAGCTGCGTCTGGCAGAGCCACTCGATGGCGCGACGCAGTGCAGGATCATCGGGGCCAAAGACCTCAAGAAGCACCATCGCTGCCCACGAAGTTTGACTCGCGGTCGAAGGACCCTTGCCACGAGACGCGGGCGTGTCGTAACTCGCGGCGCTTTCGCCGAAGCTTCCGTCGGCGTGCTGCACTGACTTGATCCACTGCCCCGCCTTCTGAATCCACGCTTCATGCCGATCCACACCGCAGCGCATCGGGCCGACCACCGCCTGCCAAGTGCCGTAGAGGTAATTCACGCCCCAGCGTCCGATGAAGCAACCGTCCGACTCTTGCCGCGCGCGGATAAACGCAATCGCGCGCTCCACGGAAGGATGAGATCTCGTCAGCCCACTGCGGGCGAGAGACTCCAAGACGCGTCCCGTGATGTCAGGGCACGATGGATCTTGCATCGCGTTGTGATCGGCGAACGGCACGCACTCAAGGATTGGGCGAGGCTCAGAGCGATCAAACGCAGCCCATCCGCCATCGTCGTTCTGCATCGCCAAGAGCCAGCGCACGCCGCGTTGCGCTGCAGCGCGATTCGCTTCGCCGCCCGCACGAAAGAGCGCCAGGGCGACCATCGCGGTGTCGTCGCAATCGGGATAGAGCTCGTTGTAGTACTCGAATGCCCAACCGCTCGGCGCTACAGGCGCATCGATGTTGGCGGCCCAATCTCCTCGCGCGTGGCACTCTTTCTTGAGCAGCCACTCCGTTCCTCGCGCCACCGAGCGATCGCCCGCGGCATCAAGACCGCAATCGGTCAGCGCCGCGAGAGCGATGCCCGTGTCCCACACTGGTGAGAAGCACGGTTGGATGCGCAGGCCGCGTTCGTTTCCACTCGCTGGATTTTTCTCCTCGATGAACAGCGCGTCGAGCGCGCGCTCAGCTCGTTCGACCAAAGGATGCGCGCGGTCATATCCCATCGCATGGAGGACGACTTGCCAGTACACCATCGGCGGAAAAATCGCGCCGACACCGCCGGCGCCCGCGCGTTCCCGAGTCCAATCAAACGCCTTGGCAAGCGCAGCCTCTCGCCACGGCGTGCCGCCCTTGTCGTGCAACCACTTGAGTCCGCGATCAAGCCGCGCGAAGAAACGCGTCCAGAACGGCGAACCGCTGTCGCGGGCAACGAGGCGATGGCGCGCGTCGTGATCAAGATAGAGCTCGCCAATTCCAAGCGCAGGCGTGAGCGTGCGCGTTGGACGCCGAGTCGCCACGATGGAGAGCGGCACCACCATCACGCGACTCCACGCGCTGAGCTTGCTCAAATGGAATGGGCACCACTTTGGAAGCAGCATGATCTCGGGCGGGATCGCAGGCACTGCGTGCCAAGAAACCTGTCCAAGTGCAGCAAGGAAAAACTTGGTGAAGGAGTTGCACCGCTCCGCGCCGCCGAGGTGGCGCACCAACGCGCGCGCTCGCTTCATGTGCGGAGCGTCGGGAGCTTCGCCAAAGAGCTTCAGGCAGAAGTACGCCTTCACAGTGGCTGAGAGATCCGTGGGTGAGCCGCGATACGCGCCCCAACCGCCGTCCACGCGCTGTTGCGTTCGGAGCGTGTGCACCAAACGCAGCAGCGTTTGTGGAGGTCGACCATCGCGCAACGGTTCGCTCTCCTGCGAGAGAATCCACTTCATCAGCAGATACTCACTCTGGAGGATCGAGTCGCCTTCGAGTTCGCCGCACCAGTGTCCGTCGGGATTCTGCAGCGATTTCAGCGCCGCGATGGCACGATGGAGATGCTGCTCGATCTCGGAGTTCGAGAGCGGCTTGCGAGTTGCGGAGGGGCGACGAGAGGAATCGAGCGGAACTTCGCGCATCGGGGATCCAACCAAACGGCGCGGCAATGTAGCGAATGCCCCATCGATCGCGGGGAGGACGCGCCATTGGGTTCAGGGAGCCGATCAGAACTTGTCGAGTTCGCGAATCGGAACTGGTCGCCGCTCGCGCGCGCTGCGCACCGCCGCCTCGAGCACGCATTGGGTCTTGTACGCGTCTTCGAAGTCGGGCATCGGAACGATGGGCGCGCCGCCCGCCACCACGGCGCAGACATCGGCGGCCTGACTGACGAACCCATGCTCGTAGCCGATCGGGTGCGCCGCGGGCCAGTAGTGCCCCGCATAGGGGTGGCTCGCGTCGGTGCACATGATCCGATTCCAACCGCGAAGCTTCGGCTCAAGCGTGTGATCCCACCACTCGAGCTCGTTCATGCGCTCGAAGTCGAACTTGATCGCGCCCTTCTCGCCGTTGATCTCGATGTTGTTGCGATTCAGGTTGCCCGTGGCCAGACGCGTGGCCTCGAAACTCGCAATCGCACCTTGCTTGAAGCGCGCGAGGAAGAGAAGCGCATCGTCGACGGTCGACTTGCCTGACTTCTTGGCGTGGGTCGAGGCGCTCTTGCCGCCCTTACTTGGGCTGATCCCCGCGACCTCGCCGTTGGCGTTGGTCACGAACGCGCGCTCCTTGATGAAGGTCTCTTCGAGCGAGCCGACAACCTCGGTGACCTCGTCACCTGTGATGAATCGCGCCATGTCGATGATGTGGGCGTTCAGATCGCCGTGGGCGCCCGAACCCGCCAAATCGCCTTGAAAACGCCACAACAGCGGAGTGTCGGCGCCGCCCCAGTCCTGCAGGTAGCTCGCACGCACATGGAAGATGCGGCCAAGTCGCCCTTCCTTCACGAGTCGATGCGCCAAGGCAACCGCTGGGCAGCGTCGGTAGTTGAACCAGACAAACGCGCGAGCGCCACGCTTCGATGCCGCGCGTGCAGCAAGCACCATCTTCTTCGAATCCGCGAGCGTGCCAGCCAGTGGCTTCTCGCAAGCAACATGCTTCCCTGCTTCGAGGCAGGCGATCGACATTTCCGCATGAAGATGGTTCGGAGTGGAGATGTCGACGAGTTCGACTTCGGGGTTCGAGAGAATCTCCCGCCAATCGGTGGTGGCGTGCTGCCATCCCCACTTCGCAGCGAACGCTTTGGTTTCCTCGGGATTTCGCCCCGCCACCACGCGCATCGCAGGAGGGCGCTTGAGGTCGAAGAACTGCGCGCACTTCCCCCACGCCGTCGAATGGGCGCGCCCCATGAACTTGGTCCCGATGAGCGCGACTCCCAAGGCACCAGTGGATTGGGGTCGCAGTTCCTTCGAGCGTTGGTCCTTGGACATGGATGACTACCTCAGTGTGCCGTAGAAGCGTGGGCATCGACACCACGCGAGGCCATATGCTAACGGAGGCCGCGCACACGGGAATCGCGACGATTGCAGCGATTCCCGTCACACCGTCGAGGCGCTTCGGTACGCTTCACTCCATGTACGCATCGATCGCAGCGGCCCTCACCGTTCTGTCGTCGTTCTCTGTCGCGCTTGCCGCTCCCGCCGCGCGAGTCGCGGGAGTCACGCCCGCGACTGCCGCGCTGTCGGCGGATGAGTTTCCCGAAGAGTGGTTCTGGCGCATCGGATCCGCTGGTCCTGCTCACAAAGCGATGACGGGCAAAGCACCTCCGACACTCGCGCTGCGCGGTTGGATTGGCAAGGACGCTGAACTTGCGCCACTGCGTCAGGGCGATCTCTTCAAGACACTCAAGGGCAAAGTCATCGTCATCGACTTCTGGGCGACCTGGTGTGGACCGTGTCGCAAAGCACTCCCTGAGAACGCGCAGATGATGAAGGACCTTGGTTCCAAGGGACTCGTCGTCATCGGCGTGCATGACTCGGAGCGCGGCTCGGACACGATGGAAAAAGTCGCGACTGCTGCTGGCGTCGAGTACCCACTCGCCGTCGACGACGCAGGCAAGAGCGCGAAGGCTTGGAAGGTTGGCTTCTGGCCAACGTACGCCGTGATTGATCGCGCAGGCATTCTGCGTGCGATCGGACTGCAGCCACAACATGTGCGTGCAGTCGCCGAGAAACTCCTCGCCGAACCAACGCCTGCGGCTGGACCGAATCTCGCGAAGCCTCTCACCAATCCAAGCCTTGCGCCAACTGAATCGTCCACTGCGACGCCTCCCGCCGTTCCCGCGACTGATTCCGCTGCGAACAAGAGTGCGCGCATCCCGCGCGAGATGCTGGAAGGCGACGGCACGCGACGCGGCAAGCTCGCGAAGTTTGACCAGTGCCCCGTGGCAAGTGATCTCTCGCCAGTGACCGCGTGGACCAACACCGCACTCGCGGCCAACGGCGGTCCCAACGCGGAGGCAGCGGTCAATCCCGAGCTCAGCCTCAAGGGCCTCAAGGGCAAGGTCGTCCTCTTGGACTTCTGGGCAACCTGGTGCGGCCCCTGCATTGCTGCGGTTCCCAAGCTCAACGCGCTGCAGCGCAAGTACGCCGCCGAGGGGCTGGTCGTCATCGGCGTCTGCCGCCCTGACGGTGGCGAGAAGATGCTCAGCACCGTCAAGGCCAAGGGCATCGAGTACGCCGTGTGCATCGATGTGAAGGGCGAGGTCAACAGCGCCTATAAGGTCGACAGCTATCCCGACTACTACCTCATCGATCGTGAAGGTCGATTGCGCGGCGCGGATATCAACGCTGCGACGCTCGAAGAGGCCGTGAAGCTGATCCTTGCTGAGAAGTAACGATCAACGATGCGTCACGCTGCGATCGTTCCAGCAACGCCATCACGCGTCACATAGAACAGCTCGCTGGTGATCGGGTACGGCAGACGGCGATAGTCCTCGTCGATCCGCTGCTTCAATCGCCCCACGAAATCATTGGGGCCCACGCTCATCGCGATAAAGGTGTCGCGCGCGGGCGTCGCCACATAGAAATCGCCCTTCATCTCCTTGGCGAGTCGGCCGTGGAGCGTCGAGAGCAGCAAGCGCGCCGCGTCGTAGCCATCTTGCTGCGCGACAATCGCAGCGCGACCGCCGTCATGCGAGTCGATCAAGCGGACTTCGAGGTCGGGTGCGTAACGCGCGAGATTCTCCCGCGCGATCGAGTCGAGGTCATCAGGCTGCAATCCCCAGCGGACCATCTGCTCGGTGGTGATCGAGACGGTGAGTTGCGGCAAGTCGATCACGAAGACGACGACGGTGCCATTCACGAACGGGACATGCGCCACGAGCTCGCGGTCGAGTTGCTCGAAGATCGACTCAGGCTGAATGCGCGGCATGATCCGCGCGCGCGCCACCGAGAATGGCAGCGGAGCGCCTGAGATCTGGTCGCCTTCGAAGAGCCGCTCGAGGTAGTTCTCCACGATCTCCCGCGCGTTGCGCGGATCGCGAAGCACCATGCGATAGAGGTTCTCGAGGCCGAGATGGCGTCCATCAAAGACGACATGAAGCGGTCCCGTGATCGTGGCGGATCGCTCGGGGTATTGGCGGCAAAGCAGCTCCACCACATGGGCTGCGAACGCGTCGGGTTCAAGCGGAAGAGGTTCCATGGCAATGCTCGAATAGGCACCTATGACCCGAGGAAGCGAACACGAACGCCCCCTCTCATCAGGCCTTCGGCAGGCTTCGGGACCGTCTTTGTCGAAGTCGCGAAAGTTGTCGAGAATGAGGATTGTGCAGGCGGCAGAAGAGGAATCTGCATGACGAGTTGCAGGTTTCGGCGCGTCAGATCAACCCTTCCGCGCCCTACACTGCGCGCCATGTCCCAAGCCAACGCTGCTGCCTCTGCCCGCTGTGCGATCGCGTCGTCCCTCGAGGCGTTTTTTGCGGCGCATCCAGCCAGCGATGGACGCGAGCCCGAGCGGAAGTTGCTCGTCATCGCTGGCCCGTGCATGCTGGAAGACGATGCGACGAATCGACAGATCGGTGAGACCGTGGCGGCGATCTGCGCCGACCTCGCACTGCCCTTCGTGTTCAAAGCGAGTTTCGACAAGGCCAATCGATCGAGCATTCACAGCCCGCGCGGTCCTGGCCTTGCCCGTGGCTTGGACATGCTCGCCGCGATGCGTGAGCACCTCGGCGTTCCCACGACCACCGACATTCACCTTCCCGACCAAGCCGCGGCGGCAGGTGCGGTGGTGGACCTCATTCAGATTCCCGCGTTTCTCTGTCGACAGACCGATCTGCTCGCGGCCGCTGCAGCCACGGGGAAGCCCGTGAATGTGAAGAAGGGCCAGTTCATGTCGCCCGCAGAAATGCGCAACGCGCTTGAGAAGCTGCAGGAGGGCGGCGCGAAGCGGTTCATGCTCACCGAGCGCGGCACCTTCTTTGGTTACAACCGATTGGTGACCGACTTCATCGGGCTTGGCGACCTCATCGACCTTGGCCGCGAGTTTGGCGCGCCGACCTGTTACGACGCCACCCATTCCATGCAGCTCCCCGGCGGCGACAAGACCTCGACGGGCGGCCGTCCCGATCGATGCGCGCAGCTCGCGCGCGCCGCTGTCACCGTTGGCGTCGACGCGATCTTCCTCGAATGTCATCCCGATCCGCGCCGTTCGGGCTCGGATGCTGCAACCATTCAGCCCCTCACCGCGGTTCGGTCGATTCTGGAAGGACTCGTGCGCACGCGAGCCGCACTCGTCACGAGCTGAATCAGCGAATCAACACGCGAACGAGTCGAATCCCACCTCGCACTTGCCATGCAACCGACCTGCGACTGCTGCTCCAACCTCGCCGTCGTCCACGAGACCATCGTGGTCGAGGGGCGTCGCTCGGAGGTGCACCTCTGCGCCGAGCACGCTGCCGAGCGTGGATATCTCCTTCAAGGCGATGGCGATTCGCTGCTTCCCGCAGGACTGCCGTTGTCCAAACTCCTCAAGAAGAGCGCAGCGGATCCCGCCGCGCCCGCGGTGTCGAGCACTTCAGCAAGAACACCCAAGGCCTGCAGCAGTTGTGGCATGACCATGGCTTCGCTGCGCGAGACGCAATTGGTCGGATGCGCAGAGTGCTACCGCGCGTTGGAAGAGGAACTCGCGATTCTCATCGGCCGCACGCAAGAGGGCGCGACCACCCACGCGGGACGCCACCCGATGCACGCAGCGAAACTGATCGACCGCGCGGCGGTGCGCAATCGACTCACGCGCGATCTGCGCGAGGCAGTTTCCCGTGAAGAGTTCGAGCGCGCTGCGCGCATTCGCGACGAAATGCTGGCGCTCAGCGACCCGAGCGAGGCCCAATGAACAACCCGATCTTGCCGACCATCGCAGGATTCGATGGTGCCGACGCACCGTTGGGCGATTGCGTGCTGTCGAGTCGTGTGCGCCTCGCGCGCAACCTCGTGGGGTTCAACTTTGTCTCTCGTGCGTCACCCGAACAGCTCGCGGATGTCGTGCACCGCGTGCAATCAGCGCGATTGGGCGGCCCTTTCGAGTCCGCTGTGCGCTGGGTCAATGTCCAAAGCACAACCTCACTCGACCGACTGCTGCTCTTTGAGCGCAACCTCATCTCCCGTCCGTTCGTCGAGTCGACGCATCCGCGCTGTGTGGCCATCAGCGCCGATGAATCGACGAGCGTGATGGTGAACGAGGAAGATCATCTCCGACTGCAAATGCTCGCGCCCGGCATGCAGCTGCGTCAACTGTCGGAGCGGATGTTCGTGTTCGATGGCGCGATCGAGCGATCACTGGAATACGCCTTTCACCCGCGATTTGGCTACCTCACCGCCTGTACCACCAATGTCGGCACTGGCATTCGCGTGAGTGCGATGCTCCAC
The DNA here is from genome assembly GCA_947490615.1 of Planctomycetaceae bacterium. Classification (GTDB taxonomy): domain Bacteria; phylum Planctomycetota; class Phycisphaerae; order Phycisphaerales; family SM1A02; genus QWPT01. The sequence goes on from CANLHK010000019.1 coordinate 16,457, forward strand.
CTTCCTGGACTTGCGCTCGTGCAGGAACTGGAGAAGGTGCAACGCTCCGCGCGCGAACTGCACCTCGCCATCCGAGGCTTCCATGGTGAAGGCACCGACGCGCTCGGCGACTTCTACCAAGTGTCGAACCAGACCACGCTCGGTCGCAGTGAGCAAGCAATCGTCGAGCAGTTTGCGGGCGAGATCGTGCCGCAGTTTGTCGCCTACGAGCTCGCGGCGCGACGCACGCTTCTCGAGCGCGACCCTGCTGCGCTCGATGACCGCGTCCAGCGCGCTCTTGGCATCCTTCGCTCCTGCCGACTGCTCTCGTTTGAAGAGTCGATCAAGTTTCTTGCGCGCGTTCGCCTTGGCGTGAGCCTTGGGCGCATCAGTGGCGTGCCGCGCCACCTCATCGATCAACTGCTCCTGGCGGTGCAGCCCGCGCACCTCTCGCGCGCGACAGGCTGCGCGCTCGGCAACGGCCGCGATGATCGTGGCCCGCGCGCGGACTTCATCCGCAGCAGCCTGCGCTAAACCTGCGCTCAATCTACGCTCGCTGCGCGGTCTGACCAACCCGCTCGCGCATGCGAAGGAAGTTCGCCAACAGCGTCACGCCTTCGACCGTCAAGAAACTCTCTGGGTGAAACTGCACGCCTTCAAGTGGCGCCGCACCCGCTGGTGCTTTCCAGCGCAATCCCATGATTTCCTTCTTGTCGGTCCACGCCGATACTTCGAAATCAGGATGCACCGTGGCTCGATCGACGATGAGCGAGTGGTAGCGCGTTGCGACAAACGGATTCGACAGCCCGACAAAGAGCCCGCGAGCGTCGTGGTGAATCTCCGAGGTCTTCCCGTGCACGGGTTCGTCGTTGCGTCGCACCGTCATGCCGTGGCAGTCGCCGATGGTCTGGTGCCCAAGGCAGACACCAAGAATCGGAATGGCGCCGCGAAAGTGCTGGATGAGCGCAGCGCTGATGCCTGCTTCCTTGGGCGTGCAAGGTCCTGGCGAGATCACCAGATGACTTGGACGCAACCGCGCAGCCTCTTCGACCGAGATCGCGTCGTTGCGCACCACCGAAATCTCGAGCGCGCGATCGATCTCGCCGAAGCGCTGCACGAGGTTGAAGGTGAAGGAGTCGTAGTTGTCGATGAGCAACAGCACGGCTCGGATGGTACGAGTTCGCGTGTCTGAGTATCTTGAAGTGATGAGTAGCACCGACACGCCCCCCAATCGACCTCATGCGGGCGCCGTGGGCGTCGGCATCATCGGACTCGGATTCATGGGGCGCACGCATCTTGCGGCCTACGCAGCCAACTCGCGGGCGTCGGTCCGCGCGCTGTGCGACCCCGCTGCTGCAGCGACCGCGAGTGGCGGAAATCTCATCAATCCTGGGTCCGAGGGCGTCGCGCAGATGCTCGCGACGCTGCCGCGCGAGCACACGGTCGCAGCGCTTCTCGCACGCGCCGATGTGGAACTGGTCTCCATCTGTACACCCACCGACAGCCATGTCGACTTGGTTCGTGCCGCCATCGCTGCAGGCAAGCATGTCCTCGTGGAGAAACCCGTCGCCCTCGACGCGAAGGAGATCCGCGCGCTTGATCGCGAAGCGAAGGCCGCGGGCGTGCTCGTGATGCCCGCGCACTGCATGCGCTTCTGGCCCGCGTGGGCGTGGATGGCGCAGGCAGTGCAAACAAAGCGCTACGGTCGCCCACTACGCGCGTCGTTTCGGCGGCTCGGTGCGCGTCCCACATGGAGTCAGGAGTTCTATCTCGACATCACGCGCAGCGGCGGCGCGATCATCGATCTGCACATCCACGATGCGGACTTCGTCCGATTTGCGTTTGGCGAGCCCGCGACCGTCACCGCGCGCGGCGACAGGATGCATGTGCACGCGCGTTACTCTTACGCCGACGGACTCGAGATCGAAGCTGAGGGTGGTTGGATGGACGATCCGAAGTTCGCCTTCATGATGGTCGCCACCATCGAGTGCGAGCGCGGCATCATCGACTTCCGCATCGGACGCGATCCCGAACTCTGCGTGCTCGAAGAGGGAGTCGAACGCCCGATAGCAACAGGCATCGACTATCCCCTCGGCGCGGGCTACGAGCACGAAATCGATGCGCTTCTCCAATCGGTGCTCGAGAGCTCGACCGAGGCCCCTGTGACGCTCCGTGAGGCTGCTGCGACGCAAGAGCTCCTTGATCGGGAAATCGCACTACTCCAGAGTGGATAAGGACGGGCGCCTGCGTTGCAGGGCAGAATTTTCTGGCCATGCCCGCGTGATTCTCCCAGCAATCACAGATCAACTTCTTGCACGAAAGCCCAATGGCGGCATGGTCCTGAGACCCGACCTGACTCGGACGGCTGTTTCGTTCCGAAAGTCTCTGTCTTTGCCCCCGCTGAGGAGTCTGCCATGAAGTCCCATCGATCGGCCGTAGCCACACTCCTCGCTTCAGCGGCGCTTGCCGGAGCCTGCGCGGGGACCGCCTCAGCCCAAGTGCTCTCCATCAACGCCTCCGCGACGGTCTCGACCGCTGCGCTCGACGCGGCGCGCGAGTTTGTCGTCGCGGTCAACATCGCAGGCATGACTGGAGCCGTTGGTGCGCAGGCAACCGTTGCCTATGACCCCGCGGTCGTGGAGTTTGTCGGACTCGCCGCTGGTGACGACTTCACCACACTGATCTACAGCAACCACGATGCGGTCGCGCACAAGATCGTCTTCGCTTCGGGCATTGACCAGGGAGCTTCTGGCGCGGGGATCTCCGCTGGAAATGCTGCAAACCTGACCTTTCGCACCATCGTGGGCGCTTGCTCTGATCTTGACGCGGTCGTCTTCTCGACCAGCGCACTCCCGACACGCATCACCGATGGCAGCGGTGCTTCGCTCTCGCACACTGAAAGTAATGCAGTGAGCGTCACTGCGCTGTCGCCGTTCACGCTCGTTGGTGGTTCTGCCGACACTTCGGTGGCCACGGATGCAGGCTCGATCATCGGCGCCTTCGTCACCTTGGTCTCGCCAACCGCCTCCGACAGCTGCGCCACCACACTCACGGTGACCGCGTCCCGCTCGGATTCTGCAGCGATTGGCGCGGAATTCCCCATCGGCACAACGACCGTGACCTACAGCGCGACCGACGCGGCGGGCAACACCGACAGCAGCGATGTGCTTGTCACCGTTGCCAACTACCAGCTGCTTGATGCCGCGATCACGCTGAACGGCGCGATCCTCGGAGACTCCTCGCGCTCGATTCGTGTCACGACAGGCGCCTCATCGCAGGTCACCGCGGTCGCCTTCACAGCGGGCGTCGGTGCGGCGTCCAATCTTCATGTCCCTGTGGCTGCGAGCTACGGCTGCGTGAGTGCGAAGGATGTTGGACACTCGCTGAGCAACAGTGCAGCTGCGAGCATCGTGGGCGTTGAGTACTCCACGAGCATCGCGCTGGATCAAGGCGACTCCAACGACGACAACCTCGTCGACATCCTCGACTTCGGTATCTTCATCGGCGACTTCGGCCCTGCAGCCGCTGGCGGCATCTCGAACTTCAACGATGACCTCAGCGTGAACAACGCGGACTACGGATTCATCTCCTTGAACTTCGCCCACACTGGCATCACCTGCGGCGCCTTCACGGGTGGCGCACCGCGCACAGCGGTCTCGGTGAAGGAACTTCGCCGGCTCGGCCTCGGCCACCTCGTGAGCGCAGACCTCAACCGCGACGGGATGGTCAACATCAGCGACATCGTGTACTACATGGAGCACGGCGTTCCGAGCACGAAGCGCCCGATCGTCACCACCCAGTGGTAAGTCCGTGGTGAGCCCGATGCTGAGAACCTGACGTCCGAAGACTCTTCAACTATCCCAAGCGCCTCAGGACCTCCTGAGGCGCTTTCTTTTGGACAGTGGTCCTAGAGACAAATGCACACAAAGTATTGAAACGCATGGACTTACGAGAATAGTGCTGCATCCTCCCATCGAGACTCCGGGGGCGTCCCTCAGAGCGATCTCATTGAGACTCGGGCAAGGAGACGAAGCACATGCGCAGCAGTGCCCCACGAGGTCAACTCGGATTCGCTTGCATCGGCGGAGCAGTCGTGCTGCTGTCCTCGAGCTCGCTGCAGGCGGATGTGACCTTCGCCCTGCACGCGCGGAGCTTTGAGGCGCTGCAATTTCAAGCGCTGACCCAAGTCGGCGAGCTCACGGGATCGCTGACGGGTGTGTCCGTCAACGCTGCGTTGGTAGGCCGAACCGGCACGACACTCGCGGACGACCTCTGCGTGTATGTGCAGCAAGGCGAGCTCACCTTCAGTGGACTTCTCCAATGTGGTGGCGCCGTCAATCTCAATGCGACGCACTGCCTCGCGTGGCCCAACGGCCACTCGGGTGAACCTGATGCGCGCACACTTGGAACACTTGCGGCGCCGACGGCCGTCGACTTCGCCACGGCTGACTTGCGCGTTTGGCTCGGAAGCGGCGTGAGCGCGCCTGGCGCGATGGGCACTTGGACTGGGACCGTCACACTGCACGGCGTCTCGTTTGCCTCAGAACTACCAGCCTTACTGAGCGTGGTTGGAACACCCGTGGTCCCTACCACTGGTGCGTTCACCGTCGATGTGAATCTCGATGGACTCTCCCGCGTCGCGGTCGGAGCGCAGGCTTCTGTCGCGTATGACCCGACACTCGTGGAGTTCGTCGGCATTGAAGCGGGAACGGAGTTTCCGTTGCTCGCCTACACGACGCACGACGCCTTGGCCGCAAAGATCACCTTTGCGGCAGGCGTGGCGCAGTTCGACGGCGCCGCGGCGATCGCCAACGGAAACATCGCCAAGCTCACCTTTCGACCGCGCGCTGGCGCTTGCGTCGATGCGGATGCGATCACGCTTTCGATTGGTTCCCTGCCGACGCGTGTGACTGATGTCGCTGGCCAACCGATCCCCGTGACCGAAGTGAACGGAGTGGTTCTGACGGCGCTCGATGCGCCGCAATTGCTTGGTGTGCCGACGGACCTCCAACTCGCGGCCGATGCAGGCACCACGCTTGGCGCAGCTGTTTCCCTGAGCGTTCCTCGGGCGAGCGATAGCTGCGGCCACGCGCTCTTGGTGACAGCAGTCCGATCCGATGGACTACCGCTCGCCGCGTACTTCGCCATTGGAACGACCACGATTGCTTGGAGCGCAACCGATGCTGCGGGCACCCCCGTCTCGGCGACGACTTCCATCACCGTGCTCGACCATCAACTCGCGACCGTCGATGTCGACTACGCCGTCGGAATCGCAGCGACCCGCGTCTTCACCCATCCGATTCGGCTCACGCTGAACTCAGGCGAGGTCGTCGTAACGGATGTGGACTTCGTTGGAACCAACGGCGCGGTCAAGGACATCGCGGTTCCCGTCCGCGCCGATTACCAGTGCATCGCTGCAAAGGACGCCACACACACCAATTCCTCGGCGCGAGCCCTGTCGGTCGTCGGCACCAAATGGGTTGCGTCGGCGGCCTTCCAGCTCGTCGGCGGTGATTCGAACGACGACAACTCCATCGATGTCCTCGACTTCGGCACCTACCTCGCGGACCGCGGAGCGCCGAGGGACGCGCTCAGCCGCAGCAACTTCAACCGTGACGCCGTCGTGAATAACGGCGACTTCAGCTTCATCGCGATCAACTTCCTCCAGACTGGTTCGTCCTGCAGCGTCTTGGGTGCGCCAGTGGCGCGCGCCTCGATCACCGTGCGAGAGCTGAGGCGTCTCGGACTCGGACACCTCGCGCTTGCTGACCTTGACCAGAATGGAGTGGTTGACGCTGCGGACCTCGCGCACTACGCGCAGTTCGGCGCTCCCCGCTTCAAGGGACCCCGCCCCGCCGCCGATTGGTGAGCCATCGGCGAGCTCGTGAAGCAGCAGACCTCGGTACGGGATGGCGCCAACCGAACGCTCGGATGGCACACGCTTCGACCGCGCAGCGTTGTGCTGCGACGATCCGCCGTGTCGAATCCCCACGGTCGATCCACCTCGAGAGTCGCAACCGCCGCTCTGGTGAGGCTCATCGGTGCAAGCTCCACCAATGCCTGTCGGTGCTCCAGAGTCGAAAGTCGTAACGCCGTATAAACATCGTCTTGAGGGTGATACTGGCAGGTTGTCAGACGGAATTTATCGTTTGTTCCATAGAGTTCATTCCCTAGGGATGCAAATCCGTGAACCCGAGTCATCCAACGATCTCTGAAGACTCCAGCCTATGTTCGGCTGGCAGCACACTTTACCACTTGAGGAGCTTGAAGATGTCCATCCGTCCACTGACCGTGGCGTTTATCGCCACAGCTGTTACCGCGCTCACCGCGACGACAGCCATGTCCCAGTCCTTGTCCGTCAACGCCACCGCGATCGAGCAGACCGATGCCTCTGCCGCCACCCGCGAGTTCACCGTGAATGTGAACTTGGCCTCCTTCACCGGAGCTGTCGGCGCGCAAGTCACCGTCCTCTACGACGACACCCAAGTCGCCTTCGTGAGCGGCGCAGCGGGAAGCGACTTCCCGATCGTGATTTCGGCCGCCGCGGACGACGCGACCAACAACAAGGTCACCTTCGCGACCGGCGTCGACGCGAGCTCGAATCCGTCCGGAATCGCCTCGGGCAACATTGCAGTGCTGACCTTCCGCACCATTGCCGAAGTCTGCACCGATCTTGACGCGATCGTGCTGTCGACGACCAGCGCGCTTCCGACCATGATCTCGAACAACCTCGGTGAGAGCCTGTCCTACACCGCGGCCAACAATGTGAGCGTCACCGCGCTCGACGACTTCGCGCTCGTCGGGGTCCCAAGCAACGTCTCGGTGCCTGCAGACGCTGGCTCCGCGACGGGCGCAGCGGTCTCGCTGACCGCCCCGACTGCTTCTGACAGCTGCGACACTTCGCTGAGCGTCAGCGTGTCTCGGTCCGACTCTGCGTCGATCAGCGCGGAGTTCCCGATCGGCACCACGACCGTGACCTACAGCGCGACCGACGCAGCTGGCCACACGCACAGCGCCGATGTGACCGTGACCGTCGCCAACTACCAGCTGCTCGACGCGTCGATCACGCTCAACGGCAGCATCAGTGGCAACTCGACGCGCTCGGTCCGCGTGATCGCTGGTGCCAATACCCAGGTCGTCAGCGTCGGCTTCACCGCTGGATCAGGCACTGCGTCGGATGTGCAAATCCCACCAGCCGCCACCTATTCCTGCATCCGTTACAAGTCGGTCAATCACTCACTGAGCAACACCGCGGCCGCGACCGACGGTGGCACGCAGTGGAGCGCGTCAGTTGCGCTCGACCAAGGCGACTCCAACGACGACAACCGCGTCGACATCCTCGACTTCGGCATCTTTGTCGGTGACTTCGGTACTTCCTCAGCTGGCGCCATCTCGAACTTCAACGACGACGGCAACGTCAACAACGGCGACTTCTCCTTCATCTCCGTCAACTTTGCGGACGTTGGTGTTGTGTGCGGCGCCTACACGGGCGGGACGCCGCTCATGGCGATCTCTGTGAAGGAACTCCGTCGTCGTGGACTCGGGCACCTCGCTGGAGCGGACCTCAACCGCGACGGCATCCTGAGCATCCCTGACATCTCCTATTACATGGAGCACGGTCTCCCAACCGCGAAGCAGCCACGCGTCACGACCCAGTGGTGAATTCGCGACGCTCTTGGGGGAATGCCCTTGGCTTTGGCCCCAGAGATTTCGCGAAAGCTTGACAATCATCCGTGGTGATCTCGGGGCGACTCCCGACCACCCACCGCCGCAGCGCCTCGGGCAATTGCCCGAGGCGCTGTCTTTCGTTTCATCCATTGAGCGCCGCGCCGAGAACCGACCGAAGCGCTCGCCCTGTTGCGCGCTGCCACCCTTGGCAAGTTCGTCAGTTATCGAATCTCAGAATTGGAATCGGCGGACGCCCCAACTCGCAGACTTCTGCAGCGCTCGACGCGCGAACTCTGAGGACAAACGGGGGTTCGATGACAACGGCACGGCGCGTTCTCGGATCCGACAGGGACGGAATCAGCAAAGCGACCGGTGCCCTGTGACGGTTGCAAACCTTTGGCACTAGGCGATTTATGCCACCATCGAATTGACTTCCCCTCTCCTGCCCCCACACTACGGAGTCGGATTGCCCCGAGAGCACCCAGCCGTTGCAACCGTCACAGAACGAATGTCCGAGCCCCGGACACCTGATGTTGTGTTGAGGAGTTAGAGATGCAGATCTGTTACGCTTCACATTGCCAACACCCACGAACGCGCGTGCGCAGTTCCTTTGCGGATTGCAACACACGAGTGCGCTGGACTGCAGGCCTTCAGACGCAAGTCGTACGCAAGGAGGCGTGTAGATCACTGCATGGTTTCCGCGGGGTGCGCAGCAACCAGTTTGATCTTGGAATTCGAGGAGAGCATGAACCGAGTGCTGTTCGTACGCGCGTCATCGCGCAGCGGACAGCGACACGCTTGTCCTCGCAGCATGGTGAGCAACGAGTATCGACGGCAACGAAGTGAAACGCGAGCCCGTGCCAGTCAGAGAGCATTGATCAGAGAACCAATCGACCGGCCTCTAGCCCCAGAGTCCCACCAGTCGACAGGAGAAAAAGATGAGCCTTCGCCCCGCGCATCCAATGACGCGAAATGATTCGACGCTGTGGAGTTCATCCACCAGCGGCGGCCGCACCCTGCTCGCCTCGACGCTTTTTGCAGCGGCGTTGTCGAGCAGCGCGCTTGCGCAAAGCAACAGCATTCGGCTTTGGGGAGACAACTCCTCGAGTCAGTGCACGGCGATCCCCACGGGCATGGGCATCGTGACCTCACTCACGGGCGGCAACTACCACACCGTCGCGCTCAATGACGCGGGCACCGTCTTCTGCTGGGGTCGTAACACGGACGGACAATCGACGGTTCCTGCTGCGCTCGGAAGCGCGCAAGCCATCGCCGCAGGTTCCTACCACACCGTCGCGCTCAAGACCGACGGCACCGTCGCCTGTTGGGGACCATCAGCTGGACCAAACTTCTTCGGACAGTGCGCCGTTCCCGCAGGTTTGTCGGGCGTCGTCGGCGTCGCGGCAGGCTGGAAGCACACGATCGTCCTCAAGTCCGATGGCACCATTGTCGGTTGGGGCACCAACGATTCGACGCAGCTCACTGTGCCCGCCGATGTCGGCGCGGTCACGCAGCTTGTTGCGGGCGCGCGCCACAACTTGGCACGGCGCAGCAACGGCACGGTTCGCGCGTGGGGTCGCAATGTTGAACTCCAAGCGCCCGCCTCGCTGACGCACACCAATGTCACCGCCGTCGCGGCAGGTGCGTCGCACTCGGTCGCACTGATCGGCGACGGAACGCTCCGCTGCTGGGGCAGCAATCTGCAAGGCCAGTGCAACGGCTCGTCACTGACGGGTGTCGTGGGCATCGCTGCAGGCGGATCGCACACTGCGGCGCTCAAGGCTGATGGCTCGGTCGTCACCTTTGGCCTCGCATCGAGCTCGACCGTTCCGACCGTCCCGCCGCTCGGCATCGCGACCCGCGTTGCTGCAGGTGGTTTCCACACGGGCGCGATCATCGCGGCTGCTCCGACGGCTGTGCTCGTGAGCACTTCACCAGCGAGCTGCAACGACGCGAACGGTTCGATCGATGTCACCGTCAGCCTCGCCGACACGACTTCTTGGACTGGACCCAACGGCTTCACTGCATCCACGGTCGATCTCGTTGCGGTTGTTGCTGGCCAGTACACACTGACTGCGACAGGCCCTGGTGGCTCGGTCGTCCTCCCCGTGACAGTTGCTGCCGATCCCGACCTGATCAATCCCGTCGTCCTGAGCTACACCGCGAATCTCGAAGCATCCGCAGGCCAGAGCTGCACCGCTCCAATGGCGAACTTCGCGTCGTTGGTCGTCGCGAGCGACAACTGCTCGGGCGCGATCACCGTGACGCAATCGCCCGCCGCGGGCGCCGCCACGGCGCTTGGTGTGCAGGCGGTCACGATCACGGTTCGCGACGCCGCGGGCAACGAAGTGCTGCTCAACGCGACCTTCACCGTCACTGGCCACGCCACGCTCTGCTTCCGCGATCAGGATGTCGACAGCTTCGGCAACCCGAGCATCTCGGGCCTCTTCTGCGTCGCTCCCTTGGGCTATGTGCTCAACGATGATGACTGCGACGACGATGACAACTATGTCCACCCTGGACAAGACGAAGAGTGCGACGGCGAAGACGACGACTGCGACAGCTTCATCGACGAGGACATGCCTCCGCATGTCTACTACCGCGACGCCGACGGCGACAGCTTCGGCGACGAGCGCATCTCGGTCACCACCTGCGCGGATGTCCCGCCACCAGGATTCGTCGTGGACGCGACCGACTGCAACGACGAGTCGGCCGCTGTGCACCCAGGCGCTGCTGAAACCTGCAGCGACCTCCCCATCGACAACAACTGCAACGGCTCGACCTCGCCCAGTGAGGCCAACGACCGCATCCTCTTCTACGGCGACGCCGACGCCGACGGCGCGGGCGATCCCGCTGTGACGCAACTCGCTTGCACGCAACCGACGGGCTTCGTTGCCAACGCCAACGACCAGTGCCCCAACGACGGCGCGCTTCAGGCACCGCGCGAGTACTACCGCGACTTTGACGGCGACACCTTCGGTGATCGCAACACCAGCACCACGGTTTGCAGCACTGTGCCTCCCGCCGGCTATGTCGCCATCGCAGGCGATTGCGACGACGCGCGCCTCCTCTATGCCGACACCGACGGTGACGGCCACGGCGCGGGCGCACCAGTGCCTTGCGGCGTGCAGTCCAATGATGATCTCTGCCCGGACAACGCTGGGCTCCTCGCACCGATCACCTACTACCTTGATCTCGACGGCGATGGCTACGGCAACGCGCTCGTGAGTGCCGCCTTCTGCTCGACCACTGCTCCCGCTGGTTACACCACCGATTCGACCGACTGCAACGACAGCAGCGCGGCGACCCACCCAGGTGCCGCTGAACTCTGCGCCGACATCGGCACCGACAACAATTGCAACGGAAGCTCGACCGATGTTGATGCCAACGCAGCAGACTTGGTCGACTTCTTCCGCGACTTCGACAACGACAACTACTCGATCAATGTGATCGCGCGCTTCTGCCCAGGCACCGTCAATGCGGGCTATCTCGCGACGCTCTCGAGCCCGATCGACTGCAACGACAACAACGCCGCCATCAACCCTGGTGCGACCGAAATCTGCGACCCCGCCAACACCGACGAGGATTGCGACGGTCTCGCTGACAACGACGACCCCTCCGCTGCGGACGCGGGCAAGACCACCTTCTACGCCGACGCCGACAGCGACACCTATTCAGGCTCCACGACCGCGCGCTTCTGCGATCTCCCAGCTGGTTACGAAGTCGGCGACGACGGCGACTGCAACGACAACAACCCCGCCATCAACCCCGGCGCCACCGAAATCTGCGACGAGCTGAACACCGACGAGGATTGCGACAGGCTCGCCGACAACGATGACCCAAGCGCCGACGCAGCGACCAAGACCACCTTCTACGCCGACATCGACGCCGACGGTTTCTCAGGTGCCACGACTGGCAACTTCTGCGATCTCCCAGATGGTTACGAAGTCGGCAACGACGGCGACTGCAACGACATCAACGCGGCCATCAACCCAGGCGCGACCGAAATCTGCGACCTGAACAACACCGACGAAGATTGCGACGGGCTCGCCGACAACGCCGACCCCTCCGCGGCTGACGCGGGCAAGACGGACTTCTACGCCGACGCCGACAGCGATACCTACTCAGGCGCCACGATTGGGCGCTTCTGCGATCTTCCCTTCGGCTACGAGCTCACCGACGAGGGCGACTGCAACGACACCGACGCCGCCATTCACCCCGGCGCGTCCGAGCGCTGCAACGGCCTCGACGACGACTGCAACTCGATCATCGATGACGGCGTGACTTTCAAGCCCTACTACCAGGATCTTGATGGCGACAACCTCGGCAATCCCGCCGTCACCCAGTCGACCTGCACGGGAATCCCGCCTGTTGGCTTCGTACTGGACAACAGCGACTGCGACGACAGCAACGCAGCGATTCATGGGCCCACCATCTTCTACGCCGACGCGGACAACGACGGCGCCGGCGATCCAGCGTTTCCAGAGGTCGCGTGCACCCAACCTGTAGGCTTCGTCGCCAACTTGAACGACGCCTGCCCCGCCAACGGCGACTTGATTGCCTTGGCGACCTACTACCTCGACGAAGACCACGACGGCTTTGGCGTCGAGACATTCACCACTACGAACTGCGAGTCGAATCCCCGTGAAGGCTACTCACGCGTCGCGGGCGACGGCTGCCCAGAAGACGCGAACAAGCAGGCTCCTGGCGCGTGCGGTTGCGGCAACGCCGACACCGACAGCGACAACGACGGCACCGCCGACTGCATCGACGGTTGCCCGACCGATCCGAACAAGGTTGCTCCTGGCGCATGCGGCTGCGGCATTGCCGACACCGACAGCGATGGCGACGGCACACGCGACTGCAACGACGGCTGCCCGAACGATCCGAACAAGACTGCTCCTGGCACTTGCGGCTGCGGTGTGAGCGATGTCGACTCGGACAGCGACGGCACGCCCGACTGCAACGACGGCTGCCCAACCGATCCGAACAAGACTGCTCCAGGCACTTGCGGCTGCGGCATTCCCGACACCGACAGCGACAGTGACGGCACCGCCGATTGCAACGACGGCTGCCCGACCGATCCGAACAAGACTGCTCCTGGCGCATGCGGTTGCGGCACGCCCGACACCGACAGCGACGGCGACCTCACGCCCGACTGCAACGACGGTTGCCCGAACGATTCCAGCAAGACTGCTCCTGGCGCTTGCGGCTGCGGCATCCCCGACACCGACAGCGACGGCGATGGCACGCCCAATTGCAACGACAACTGCCCGACTGATCCCAACAAGACCGAGCCTGGCACTTGCGGCTGCGGCATTGCCGACACCGACAGCGACAACGACGGCACCGCCGACTGCAAGGACGGCTGCCCGAACGACACCAACAAGCAGGAGCCAGGCACCTGCGGTTGCGGCACTCCCGACACCGACAGCGACGGCAACGGTACATCCGACTGCGCTGACTTCGTGTTCACGCTCGATCCCAACTGCGTCGCAGTGGCGCAGGGCAACACACTCTGCGTGCGAGTCTCTTCGAGCTGGCCGCTCGTCGCGGCTCCCGATCGCGTGACTGCTGTGCAGCTCGCCGTGCTCTTCAATCAAACTCGTCTGCGTCTCGACAGCGTGAACAACGCCTTCGTGGGCGGACCGTTCGATCTTGAGCTCATGGAGATCATCGACAACGCGCTCGGCACGCTCAAGTACGCAGCAGGCATCCAAGACGGCAGCGCGGGCATGACCGACGCCTCGCCGATCGTGGAGCTCAACTTCACCGTGCTTCCAGGCGTTTCTGATTGCGACGCCACAGGGCTTCTCGACATCGTCTCGAACATCGGGCCTGTCGTGACGCGCCTCACCTCGCAGACTGGCAGCAATGTCATCGTCCGCGTGCCCGTCGATCTGCCGCTCCCGACGATCGGCCTCGACTTTGCCCCGCCAACGATTGCAGGGCTGCCAGAAGCCATCACTGTTCCAACCGACGCGGGCATCCTCTTCGGCGGCACCGTGCTCGAGCCAACCGTCACTGCCTCTGACGACTGCGATGCAGAGGTCGCGGTGGCGATGCTCATCACCTATCCAGACCTGTCGATCTCGACGGTGTGGCCAGCAGACAACCTGTTCCCGCGCGCCAACGGCGGCGTGAGCACCGTGCAGATCACTGCGACCGACGATGCGGGCAACTTCTCAGTGGAGACGCTGACCATCACCGTCGGCGACTACCAGCACTTCAACGCCAACCTCGCGCTCGGAGGAGCGATCCTCGGAGACTCGACCCGTCCGATCCAATTGGAGATCGCAGGGTTGCCGTCAGCCGACTTCGCAGTCCTCTTCGTGCGCGCCAACGGCGCCATCGTGGACTTCCATGTGCCCGTCGCGCTTGGCTACGGCTGCGCGACGGCGCGTGATGTCACGCACTCGCTGCGCGACGCTAAGACGCCAGCGATCGTCGACCGTGAGTACTCGGCAAGCTTCCTGCTGCTTCAAGGCAACTCCAACGAAGACGAGCAGATCGACATCTTCGACTTCAGCCTGTTCGTGTTCGACCGAGTGCTCGACCCAGTCGCCACCAACGCGCGGTCGAACTTCAACGCCGACACCTTTGTGACCAACGCGGACTTCACCTTCCTCAGCATCAACTTCTTCCAGGTCGACGAGACCTGCGATCCAGGCTTCACGGCGCCGACGCCAGTGACTCGTGTCGCCGTGAAGGAACTGCGTCGCCGCGGTCTTGGACACCTTGCAGCTGCGGACTTCAACGGCGACGGATGGGTCGACCTCAACGATGTCCAACTCTACATGCAGGGAGCAGGCCCCGAGCCCGCTCGACCTGACAACGCGCGGGTGCGGCCTGACCTCCGCCCACGCTGGTGAACGCGACCCGAGTGAACGCCCCCACACGCACCAACGACATGATTTGAAGACCTAAGACAGAGCAATCGAACGGCAACGCAACCTGAGCTGAGCCAATCGAGAGGACCAAACGATGAACTCTTCCATCCTGACATCCAACCCGCTGACCCACGCGCTCGCCCCGCGCGTGGTTTCCCGCGGCGCGCGCATGCTCTCCCTCGCTGCGATTGCCGCGGCCTGTTTCGTCGGCAGCGCTGAGGCTGCGAGCACCGTGACCTTCTCGCTGGTTCCCAGCGACACCGCTGCCAAGCCAGGCGAGCTCATCGATGTGGTCGTCCATCTTGGTGTGTCGACTCCTATTGGAGAGACGGCGCCTGAAATCATCGGCGCACAGTTCGCGGTGAACTACGACACGACCCAGCTCACGCTCGAAGGCGGCGTCGAGATTTCCCCCACGCTGCCGTGGATCATGATTCCCGAAGCGACTCCTGCTGGCGAGATCGTCTTCGCGCTGCTCTCGTTCCCAACGATCGAACCGCTCGATCGCGCAAGCGCCGATGTCGCCACGCTGCACTTCCGCGTCAACGCGGGTGCGAGCGCTTGCGCGACCCCCGCGCTGGTGTCCTTTGATCTCGCTGCTGGGCTTGCTGGAAACAATGTCGGACTCTTGAGCGGCGACGCACCCGCCATCGCGCTCTCCAATCTGCCTGCGGTCACGCTCGACGGCATCGCGCCGACACTCGGTGTGGTTCCGCTGACCATCACCGTTCCAACCGACGCTGGCTCGACCTACGGCGCGGCCGTTGCTGAGCCATCGCTCACCCCCGCAGACAACTGCGATGCCAACCTCGACATCACGAGCACGGTCACCCTCGCTGGCATTCCTGGCGGATCTGCTTGGCCTACGCAGTTCCCCATTGGAACGAGCACTGTGCAGTGGACGGCGACCGACGACTCGGGCAACTTTGTCGTCGTCACCCAGACGATCACCGTTGAGCCGTACCAGCTCCTTGATGTGAGCGTGCACTTCCCAGGGGAGTTCAGCCGTCAAGCTGAGTTCCACAATCGCTGGGTGCGCATCAAGATGGGAGCCTACGACGCAGTGCACGCTGTGGAAATCGATCCCTCGACCCAAGCGGGTTCGCTGACCGATCTCCATGTCCCCGTGGCAGCGAGCTACAGCTGCGCTTGCGCGAAGGACACGACCCACTCGCTCTCCGACAGCGCCCTACCAGCCATCGTGGGTACCGAATACGCCGTCTCCTTCGAGCTCCTGCAAGGCGACTCGAACAACGACGACTTCGTCGATGTCATCGACTTCAGCTACTACGTCGTCGATTTCGGCCCCGCCAACGCAAGCGGCCGCTCGAACTTCAACGGCGACGGCAATGTGACCAACGCGGACTTCGCGTTCATCAGCATCAACTTCTGGAAGCAGGGAGAAACCTGCGGCGGAGCAGCGACTGGCAACGGTCCGCGCGCACGCGTCAGTGTCAAGGAACTTCGTCGCGCAGGCAACGGTCAGCTCGCTGCGGCTGACCTCAATGGCGATGGATGGATCGATGTGCAGGACATCGCGCACTACCTCGAGCACGGTGTCGCGACCGTGAAGAACCCCGAGAAGGCGCGCGGACAAGGTTGGTGAGGTTCCTGCGCGGACGCATCGCTCTTGCGAGGTCAACGCAGAAATCGTGAGTAGACAGCGTCAGCAACACGCGGGGCGACTCTGAAGGACGATCAGGTCGCACCACTCCCGCTGTGTGTTTCAGGGAATGAAAGGACTCAGTATGAAGACCCAAACTGCCCCCATCAGGACCTTCACCCGCGCATGCGCGGCAGACAAGCTCGTTGGCGTGTCGCTCGTTGTCGCCTTGGGTAGCTTCATTGGCGCAAGCGCGCACGGCCAAGTTGTTGTCGGCTGGGGAAGCAATGCGTTCGGGCAGCTCACGGGCACCAACACCATTGGCGCTGTCAGCGAGATCAGCACCGGCTTCTATCACAATGTCGCCACGCGCTCCGATGGCACGGCAGTGGCCTGGGGCTTCAACAGTCCTCTCTATCAGCAGACCGCCGTCCCAGCAGAACTGACCAACCCCGCGACCGCCCATGTGGAATGCGTCGCAGCTGGTGACTACCACAGCATCGCGCTGAGGGCTGACGGCAGCGTTCTCTGCTGGGGCAACAACTTTGACGGGCAGTGCGATGTGCCGGCTGGTCTGAAGAACATCGTGGCCGTCTCAGGCGGCGAGTCGTTCAGCGGCGTGCTGCGGGCCGACGGTACCGTCGTCGTCTGGGGCTTGGACAACTTCAATCGCTTGGCCGTGCCTGCGGACCTGAACCATGTCATCAAGCTCGATCTTGGTCTGGACTACGGTCTCTCGCTGCGCGCCGAAGGAAACATCCGCGCGTGGGGCGACTCCACCGCAGCCACGCGCGTGCCTGGTGAGTTCAATTTCAAGGACATCGCGTCGGGCTACTACCACTCGATGGGTCTTCGCACCGACGGCTCGATCGTCTGCTGGGGCGGCGTGAACCAGTACGGTGAGTGCACGGTGCCTGCGAGCGCGATCAATGTTGCTGCACTATCTGCAGGCGACAAGTTCAGCGTCGCGTTGCGCACCGACGGAACAGTCGTCTGCTGGGGACGCAACAATCTTGGACAAGCTCCCGCGACGGCGGCCGTCACGCAGGGCATCGCCATTGCCTCGGGTTTCCAGCACTCGATTGCCAACATGAACCCAAGTGGTTTCGGCGCTGGCGGACTCCTGCTCACTCCGACGATCACCCTCGTGAGCTCGACCAACGCGAGCTGCGGTCTGACCAACGGCGCGATCGATGTCACGGTGGCCAACGCCGACGACACCGTCTGGTGGACCGGCCCCAGCGACTTCTTCTCGAACAACCAAGACCTTTCGGGCCTCGCTGCGGGAACCTACATCCTGCACGCCGTCGGCAACGGCGGCAGCGCGACGCTTGAAGTCACGCTCATCGCAGGTGCCGACACGGGCGCTCCCGCCATCGTGAGCCACAACGCCGCGGCGAGCGCTCCTGCAGGCCAGGATTGCACCGCACTCGTGCCTGACTTCACCGCTTCGGTCGTTGCGACCGACGCGTGCGCCGACGCTGCGAGCCTTGTTGTCACGCAGTCGCCTCTTGCGGGCGCGAGCGTTGGACTTGGCGCGCACACCGTCACCATCACCGTCACCGATCCGTCGGACAACGAGTCGTCGGTCGAGGCAACGTTCACGGTGACAGGTACGGCGTCGCTGTACTACACCGACGCTGACCTCGACACCTTCGGCGCGAACAATGTCACAGGCCAAAGCGCCTGCACCGCGGTCGCTGGCAAGGTGACGAACAACGGCGACTGTGACGACGCGGACGATGCGATTCACCCGGGCGCGACTGAAGTCTGCGACCAAGTCGATCAGAACTGCGACGGCGTCCTCAACGACGGCCTGCCCACGAATGTTTACTACACCGACGCCGACAGCGACGGGTACGGCGCGAGCAACGCGGTTGGCGTGCCGTTCTGCGTTCGGTTGCCGGGCACGACGACGAACAATGCCGACTGCAACGACAACATCCCCAACATCTACCCCGGCGCGCCCGAACTGTGCGCAAACTCCACAATCGACAACGACTGCGACGGCAACTCCACTGAGGTCGACGCCGACGCTGCCGACAAGGTCGCTTTCTACCGCGACCAGGATCTCGACGGCTCTTCGATCAATGTGACCGCACTCTTCTGCCCAGGCACGACGAACGCGGGATACCTCGCGTCGCTCTCGAGCCCTGCGGACTGCAACGACGGCGAAGGTTCGATCCACCCCGGCGCTGCGGAACTCTGCGCGGATGCAACCATCGACAATGACTGCGACGGCAATGCGACTGAGGTCGACGCCAACGCAGCCGACAAGGTCGCCTTCTACCGTGATCAGGATCTCGACGGCTACTCGATCAACTCGACTGCCCTCTTCTGCCCCGGCACGACCAACGCGGGCTATCTCGCGTCGCTGTCGAGCCCGATTGATTGCAACGACAGCAACTCCTCGGCCTACCCCGGCGCTGTCGAGAACTGCGCCAACGATGGCGTCGACAACGACTGTGACGGCGAATCCCAGAGCGACCTCGAGGCGATCGACGCGACCCCGTTCTATCTCGACGGCGACAGCGATCTCTTTGGCGCAGGGACGGGCGTGCTCTCCTGCATCAAGCCCGTTGGCCGTGTGGCGAACAACACCGACTGCAACGACGGCAACGCAGCGATCAACCCAGCCGCGACTGAAGTCTGCGACGCAAGCAACACCGACGAAGACTGCGACGCGCTCGCGGACGACGCGGACCCCACCGCTTCTGACGCAACCAAGACCAACTTCTACCTTGACTCCGACGGCGACAGCTACGGCGCTGGTGCGGCAGCGCGCTCCTGCGACATGCCCGCTGGCTACTCGGTGAACAACACCGACTGCAACGACGGCAACTCCGCGATCAACCCAGGCGCGGCCGAAGTCTGCGACCTGAACAACACCGACGACGACTGCGACGGATTCGCCGACAACAACGATTCGAGCGCAGCCGATGCGGGCAAGACCAACTTCTACCTCGACAACGACGACGATGGCGACGGCATCATCTTCGCCACGCGCTTCTGCGATCTGCCCGCCGGCTATTCGGTGAGTAACGGCGACTGCGACGACAGCGACCCCGCGATCCATTCTGGCGCTCAGGAAGTCTGCGACGCAGGCAACACCGACGAAGACTGCGACGGATCCGCCGACAACAACGACCCAAGCGCAGCCGACGCTGGCAAGACCAACTTCTATCTCGACAACGACACCGACACCTACGGCGCAGGCACTGCCGCTCGTTTCTGCGACATGCCCGCTGGCTACTCGGTGAACAACACCGATTGCAACGACGGCAATGGCGCGATCAATCCAGGCGCGACGGAAATCTGCGACGGCATCGACAACGACTGCTTCGGCGGAGCAGACAATGGCCTGACCTTCCTCGACTACTTTGTCGACAACGACAACGACACCTACGGCGCTGGTTCGGCGACGAACTCTTGCATTCCGATCGCTGGCTCTGTGACCCGTGCGGGTGACTGCAACGACGGCAACGCCGCGATCAATCCAGGCGCAACGGAAATCTGCGACGCAGGCAACACCGACGAAGACTGCGACGGATCCGCCGACAACAACGACCCAAGCGCAGCGGACGCTGGCAAGACCAACTTCTATCTCGACAACGACTCCGACACCTACGGCGCCGGCGCTGCCGCTCGTTTCTGCGATCTGCCCGTTGGTTACTCGGCGAACAACACCGATTGCAACGACAGCAACTCTGCGATCAACCCAGGCGCGACGGAAGTCTGCGATGCGAGCAACACCGACGAAGACTGCGACTTGCTCGCAGACGACGCCGATTCAAGCGCCGATGACGCGGGCAAGACCAATTTCTACATCGACTCCGACCTCGACACCTACGGCGCTGGTTCAGCCGTCCGTTTCTGCGACATGCCAGCTGGCTATTCGGTGAACAACACCGACTGCAACAACAGCAACTCTGCGATCAATCCAGGCGCGACCGAAGTGTGCGACGGCATCGACAACGACTGCCTCGGCGGAGCAGACAATGACCTGATCTTCCTCGATTACTTCGTCGACGGAGACAGCGACACCTACGGCGCCGGCTCGGCGACGAACTCTTGCAATCCAATCGCTGGCTCTGTGACCCGCGCTGGTGACTGCAACGACGGCAACTCTGCGATCAACCCAGGCGCGGCCGAAATCTGCGACCAAATCGATCAGGACTGCGACGGCATCCTCAACGACGGACTGCCAGTCAATGTCTACTACACCGACGCGGACAGCGACGGCTTCGGCGCGAGCACCGCGGTTGGCGTGGAGTTCTGCGAGCGCCTGCCTGGAACCACGACCAACAACGCCGACTGCAACGACGGCAACGCAGCGATCAATCCAACCGCGACCGAAGTCTGCGACCCGAGCAACACCGACGAAGACTGCGACGGGCTTGCGGACAACAACGACCCGAGCGCGGCCGCCCTGGGCAAGACGAACTTCTACATCGACTCGGATCTCGACACCTACGGCGCTGGTGCAGCGGTGCTCTTCTGCGACCTCCCCGCTGG
>CANLHK010000020.1 GCA_947490615.1 Planctomycetaceae bacterium
CGCTGGAGTGTTGCACTGGCCGTGCCCGTTGTATCCAAAACAGACCACCGTACCGTTGGTCCGCCGCGCCACCGTGTGGGCTGCGCCCGCTGCGATCTGTGAGGTCGTGCCGAGATTGGTCGGAACCGTGCACTGGCCAAACGAGCTGGCGCCCCAACAGACGACGGTGCCGTCGGTCGTGAGCGCCACGGTGTGCATCGTGCCTGCTGCGACCTTCCACACTGAGGCGAGGTTCGCGGGGACAGTGCACTGGCCCTCGAAGTTGGAGCCCCAGCACGCGACCGTGCCATCGGTTCTCACGGCGACGGTGTGTTTCGCGTGCGCTGCCACCATCGACACTGGCCCGAGATTCTTGGGGACATTGCACTTGCCGTCGGCGCTGTTCCCCCAGCACTCAACCAAACCATCTTCACGGATGGCGACCGAGTGCGAGTCACCTGCGACCACCATCGGAGGTGTTCCGAGCGCGCTCGGGACGAGGCGCTGACCATCCCAGTTGGTGCCGAAGCACGCGACAGCGCCATCCACGGTGAGGGCAACGGTGAAGTCCCAACCCGCTGCGATCGCCGACACGGGTGCGAGATTCAATGGGACGGTGCACTGGCCGTAGTCGTGCGATCCCCAACAGGCGAGCGAGCCGTCGGGCTTGATGGCCACGGTGTGGTTGCCACCGGCTGCGATCGCAACCACCGGCCCGAGGTTTCCTGGAACAAAACTCTGGCCGCGATTGTTGCGTCCCCAGCAGGCCACGGTGCCTGCAGTTCGAAGTGCGACAGAGTGGGACGCGCCCGCTGCGATCATGGTGACGGGGCCGAGCGTCGCGGGGACATTGCACTGGCCGTAGGTGTTGTCTCCCCAACAAACGACCGAGCCATCGTTTTGCAGAGCGATGGTGTGGCCGTAACCCGCAGCGACCATCGAGACTCCAGTTAGCCCGGTTGGGACAGTGCACTGCCCGTGGACGCTGTATCCCCAGCACGCGACCGTGCCGTCGCTCTTCAGGGCGACGGTGTGAAAGCCACCCGCGGCGACGCCCTGTACATCCGTGAGGTCATCAATGTTGCTAAAACCCGTGAGTCCCCATCCCACGATGCTCTGCGCCTGCGCTTGACTCGCCACCCCACTCACGACCCCAACTGCCGTGGCGACCGTCGCAAAAATCTGCGCGCGCCAGCACTGCACTGACCAAGGGTGACCGTAGTGTGCCATCGCAATTCTCCAGTTGAGGTCCGTCGAATTGATCCCCACTCTCCATGCGACAGTCTCGCACGGCTTAGACCGCGGTTTGCCTCGATTCTCCAAAACGGCACGAGAAACTCTCCCTACACCTCCCTCACCCGCCCGCCACTCTCCTCAACACTTCCGCTGCAAAGTATGGCGCGATCAACGCCACTCCCGCTGCGATCACGACGGCGGCTGCCAAGAGGAGCATCGCCTCGACGGTGAGGAACAGTCCGACTCTTCCACGACTTGCGCCGAGTCGTCGCATCAATGCCAACTCGTCGGCGCGCAGTCGGATCGAGAGCGCGAAAGTCGTCGCTGCGACAAGCGCCACGAGGAGCGCCGTACCTAACGCCACGGCGCCGAGGACGCGTCCGAGGCCGAAGATTCGTTCGAGGACGCGTTCTGCGAACTGGTCGGGTCGCACGAGTTGCAGGCGCTCGGCTGTGTTTGCTCCAGTGAACCTTCCAAGCAGAATCGCTTGCGACTTCGCATCGCTTGGAATCACCAGCGCGCCGTCGATGGGGAACTCATTCTCGTTGCCGTGAAAGTGAAAGTCGCTTGCCACACCGTCGCGGCCGTCGCGCGCGATCGGCAGCGCTTCACCTGCGATGGTGGTGTTGCCTTTGCTTCCAATCACAGCGCCCGCCGTGGTGCTTTGCGCGGGCTCGTCATGACGATGACCAAGTCCGCGGATACTCCACAGCGTGTGCAGATCGACCAAGAGCGCGTCGTCGTCGGGCGAGTTGGTCTGCGGGAGAATCCCCACGATGGTGAGTTCGAGCGGGAAGACGCCAGCGAGATTGGAGAGCGCGCTTGGATCGGAGTAGAGGCGCGCGCCGAGATCAAGATCAAGCTCGCGTGCTGCGTTGGCGCCGATCACGCACTCGCCGATGGTTGCGAAGAGTCGTCCTTCGTTTGCGGGCGTCACGCCGAGATGCGCGAAGTAGTCGACCGTCGTGCCGACCACAGGTTTCTTGCGCGCCGTGGCTCCGACAGCGATCGGTATCGCGCGCGCGAGATTCTCTGTTTCGACGCGCGTGAGGTCGCTCATCACGAGTCCGCTTGGTGGAGTCGCGGCAAAGAACATCGCGCCAAACACGAGGTCGGACTCGCTGCCTTTGGCTCCAAGAAGAAGCGGCGCCATCGACGCGCGGTCGCGCATCGCCCTTGAGGCACCATCAAGAAGTCTTGCGAGCGCCAACGGCAACGCCAGTGAAAGTCCAAGCGCAACGATGAGGAGCACGCTGCGCCTCCACGCCGTGCACAGCGAACGCGTGGCGAGATAGAGCGCGTGATGGAGCGCGTGATGGAGGACGGCGACACTCACGCGCCATCTCCGATCTCAATCACACCACCAAAGTACGGAAGGATCGACTCATCGTGCGTCGCGACGATCAACGCAGCGCCCGAGCGTGCGCACTCAGCAAGTAAGAGTTGGGTGACACTCTTCTTGAGTCGCGGATCAAGATTGCCCGTGGGTTCATCAGCAAGCACAACGGCTGGTTGGAGAAGGAGCGCGCGCGCGATGGCAACGCGTTGTCGTTCACCATGCGAAAGCGCATGCATCGCGCGCGACTCAAACCTTTGGAGTCCGACTCGTTCAAGAAGCGCGCGCGCGCGGCTGAGGTGAACAGCATCGATCGATCGCGCACCATGAAGTCGTAGCGGCAGGAGCACATTCTGCAGTGTGTCCAAACTCGCCACCAGTTCAAAGGTCTGAAAGACCTGACCGATGCGCTCGCCGCGGATCTGTCGTCGCGCCGTCTCGTCGCGGTGCGAAGTCGCTTGGCCAAGAATCGACACCGTGCCTTGGGTTGGAACCAGTTCCCCCGACAAGAGCGCCAGGAGCGTGCTCTTGCCCGAGCCTGAGGGTCCGCGCACGGCGATGGAGCCGCCAGGACCGAGAGCAAACGCAGGAGTGCGCAGCGAAAAACCAGTGTTGGGGCGGTGGAAGTGGAGGTCGGTGGCTTCGATGCGCACCGTGGAGAGGGTTCCTGCCAAAGCCATTGGACCGAGGATACCCAAGGCGCCGATAGGAGGTCGCCATGCCCATCAGCCGACGATTCCGCCCCAAGACCCGCCGCATCATGACGACGATCTTTGTCGTCACCTTTCTCATCCTCCTTGTGATCCCCTTCCAGCGTCCCGCGATGCTCGGTTGCGAAGATCCCAAGCAGCGGGGTGGTCGCAAGGATGGCGCCACGCCCACCCCGACCTCTCCGCAATCCAACGGCGCCACGAGCGATGCGAATGCGCCGACGCCGCGCCTCATCGTCGTGCCCAACGCGCCGATCGCGTCGTTGGTCCATCGACTCTTGCCAGAACAGCGCGTCGTGATCGCGGGCGCTGCCCACGCGACGGAGGCAACGCAGTGGAAACCCACCGCGCTAGAGATCAGCGCGCTGCAACAGGCGAGTCTCATCGTCCTCAACGGCGCTGGCTATGAACCGTGGTCCGAGCAGGCCGCACTGCCGCGCGCGCAGACCTTGGAGCTTGCCACACTCGTGCGTGATCGGCTCATCGCCATGGAAGAGGCCACGCACACGCACGGACCTGAAGGTGCGCACTCGCACGGCGCGACGGCGGCCACCACTTGGTTGTCGCCAGAGATTCTCCGCACGCAATCTCGCGTGTTGGCGTTGGCGCTCATCGAGCGCGCGCCTGTGAAGAAGGACGCGATTGAGTCCAACCTCGCGAGCATCGAGAGGCAACTCACGACGATCAACGACACGCTGCGCGAAGTCGCACTTGTGCAACCCAATTGGCTTGCCTCGCATCCCGTCTACCAATACCTCGCGCAAAGTGGTGGGCTCACCATCCACAGCATGCATTGGGAACCCGATGCCATGCCCGACGAAACCCAATGGACCGCGCTGCAGGACCTGCGCAGCAAGCACCCGAGTCTTGGTGTCTCAGGTAAGTCGCTCATGCTCTTTGAAGGCGAACCGATCCAAGCCTTGCGCGAACGCCTCGAAAGAGAGCAGATCGAGATCGTGGTCTTCATGCCGCTTGGCGTGACCAATGCCGCGGCTCCAACTCCGCCTGCTGATTTCCTGGCGTACTTCAACGCCTCGGTGAACGCGATGCTCGGCGCTGCCAAGTCTCTCTGAGCGCGCGGTTGGTTAGGATGCGCGAATGCTCATTCGTCGCACTGTTGGATCGCTTGTCGCGCTGACTGTTTCCGCCGTCGCCCTCTCTGTGTTGGCGCAGGACACCGCTGCGCCCAAGAAGGAAGTTCGCGCTGCTGGCATCTGGTACGGCACCAAAGACGCGCCCGCCAAGAAGGCTGGCGCGCTTCGTCTTGCCTGTTACAACGCGGAGAATCTCTTTGACGACTTCGATGATCCCGAGTTGACGGGTGAGGTCGACGATCAGCCGCAGCAGACCAAAGAGGCGCGACTGCAGGGCATCGCTGCGATGATCCGCAAGCTTGACGCCGATGTGCTCTGCCTTGAGGAGATCGAATCGCAGCGCGCGCTGGAGTGGTTTCGTGACAGGTACCTCAAGGATCTCGGCTACGACCATGTGAAGAGTTTCGATGCGGGCTACGCGCGCGGCGTGGAGCAGTCGGTCTTGTCGCGGGTGCCCATCGTCTCGGCGCGCGTGTTCCTCAAGAACGATCGCGACATCAGCGACATGGCGAAGCGTGCTTCCGTCGAGACTGCGCAGCGACTCGGTGGCGAATGGTCGCCCCCGAACAAGGGCGCTCCAAGTGCCCGATTCCAGCGCTCGCCGCTGCAAGTCGACCTCAAGACCAAGGACGGCTACCAACTCACCGTCTTCGTCTGTCACTTCAAAGCTGGCGGCAAGGACTTCGCACAGCAGCGCGAGTTTGAGGCGTTGCAAGTCGAAGAGTTTGTCGGCGAAGCGATGCGTTCGAATCCCGACGCGAACATCGCCGTGGTGGGTGATCTCAACGCGACGCCCAACGACATGGCCGCGAAAGTGCTGCGCCAAAGCGAACTCGGCTTGGTGAGTGCCTACGACTGGCGCTTTGACCCGAAGCCGAACAAGGATCTCTACACCACGCACGCCAGTGGCCGCTCGCTCGACTACATCATCATGACTCCAGGACTCGCCGCCGATTGCGTCGAGCGTTCCTACTTCGTGCTCGGCACCCTGCACGCTGCGGAAGATTGGGATTGGCGCAAGGCCGACGAGATTCCGCCACCAGTTGGATACGCCAGCGATCACTGTCCTGTCGCGATCGATCTCATGACGAGTTCCGACAAGCCCGCGAGTGCGTTTAGCTCCTCCAAGCCGAAGTTCGATGAACTCGATGCTGCGAAGAAGTTGGCAGTCGAGATGCCCAAGGCTCTGCGCGCGCTTGCTACGGGAAAGAAAGCCGCCGCCACCGACCTCGCATTGGCCAACGCGCTGCGCGCAGCGGGCTGGATCTATGTCATGCCCGAACCCAAGAGCAAGACCGCCAAGTGGGGCAACACCAACAGCAAGACCACTTGGTTTCCTGGTTACTGGAAGAACGCGAAGAGTGGAACGACGAGCGTGATGCTGCCAAGCGAAAGCGATGGATTCAAAGGCGATGGCGAGGATAAACCCAAGTGGACCGACGGCGGTTCGCCGAAAGCGCCGAGCGTGGTGGAGTGGCTCTGCTCGGTCGAGGGCGGCATCGAGCCTGAGTGAGCGTTTGGCACGCACGAGCGTTTGCGATCACGCGCGTTGGGAGTAGATTCCAACGCCGATGAGCCGAGCGCCGCACACCATCTGTAGAACCAAGAGACTCGCGGTCTTGGCCGTGTCGCTCATGGTCTGCGCCGCGGCTGGCTTTGCCGACATGTTCTTGCAAGGCGTCGGCGGCGACCACGCGATGAGTTCGACGCACGATCGTTTCTATGTGGGCGCGGACAAGGCGTTCGTCGGTGAGTCGTTCGATTGGTCAGGCGTCGGTCGCTCCTCCAACGGAGGATGGGTGACGATGATCTCGCCGACCTACTTCGTGAGCGCGAACCACTATCACCCCAACGCTGGCGACACCATCACTTTCTTTGAGGGCAACACGCTCTCGAAGGGAAGTCACACCTACACCGTCGACGCGTTTGGATTTGACACGACCTACGGCGGAGTGAGCTCGGATCTCTGGCTTGGTCGCTTGGCCGCGCCGCTCAATCCCAAGCATCGTCTGGCGGTCTATCCCGTGCTGGCGTTGGCCAATGACACGGCGTACCTCGACCTATTTCTGCTTGCCTACGGCGCGCCGAATCGTGTTGGGACCAGTCGCCTTGGCGCGATCGTCGACGACTTTGAGATCGGCCGCACGCGCACGCTGCGATTCTGGTTTCACGCCGAAGAAGGCACAGGCACGGGCGCTGGCGATTGTCACTTGATCGGCGGCGACAGCGGCGGACCGAGCTTCGCGCTTGTCGGCGGCAAGTTGGTGCTCATCGGTGTCCACTTCACGACCAACGACACCAACGGCGTGCCTGATCCCGAGGACTCGTGGCCGTTTGGTTTCGGTTGGTCGGGCGATTCGTTCGTGCCGTTCTACATCGACCAACTGCACGCCAACATGGGTGTTGAGCGCGCGGTGTTGGTCCGTTCGCGCGCCGACTTCAACCTCGACGGTCGCGTCGACAGCGCGGATCTTGCGGTCTTGCTCTCGGCATGGGATGAGTCCGCCAGCGGCTTCGGCGCGGCGCACGATCTCAACGATGACGGAGTCGTCGGCAGTCCCGATCTTGCGGTGTTGCTGTCGGAGTGGGGCTGAGACGGACGACTCGTTGCCTTAGCGCTTGACGGCGAGATGCTCGGTGAGCGCGTCGTTGGCTGGAGTCTGCCACGCGTCGATGCCGGTGTCGGCGATGATCGCGATCATGCAGCGCAGACTGTCGGCTGAGACACCGTCGAGTCCGCTCGTGAGCACCTGCGCGAATTGCGCCTGCGTTGGCGGATGCGTGACCGCGGAGGATTCATCGACATTGAGTTCCTCGTGCTTGACCTTGAGCGCGGTGTAGAGCGCTGCGAGTTCCGTCTTGCGCACCGTCATATAGGTGACCCCGAAGAAGGGCGCGCAACGGCGCGGATCCATGGTGACGGCGCGACGGGTGCCGAAGATGTCCGAGAGTCGCCATTGCGACTTCACCGATTGCGCGCGCGCCTTGATGATGTCGGCGACGGTTTGCGCGAAGGCATCGGACTCTTCGGTCGAGGTGCGCGCCTGCTTGACGCTCTGCAGGATGAGCTCGTCACGAAATGTTGCGGGGAGGTTTGGCCAGATCGCTTCGAGCATCGCATGGACTCCGACACGCCACGACCAACGGAACTGGCCGCATGCCAGCAACTCCGAGACGAGCGAGGTCGCGCAGCGTACCGCAGGCGGCGCCCTGTGATGTTCTGCGCATTGGTTCGGTACTATCCCGCGCATGCACGACTACCAGCGGCGCTTCATCGATTTCATGGTGCAGGTCGGAGTCCTTACCTTTGGGGACTTCACCACCAAGAGCGGCCGCAAGACGCCGTACTTTGTGAACACGGGCAAGTACCAATCGGGCTCGCAACTCGTCACGCTTGGACGCGCCTACGCCGACGCGATTGAGCGCTCGTTTCCCAATGGTTTCGATTGTCTCTTTGGTCCCGCGTACAAGGGCATCCCGCTGGTCGTCGCGGTGTCGATGGCGTTTGCAGAGCGCGGACGCGAAGTCGAGTTCTGCTTCAATCGCAAAGAGACCAAGGATCACGGCGAGGGTGGATTGCTCGTCGGACGCAAGTTGCGTGACGGCGATCGCGTGTTGATCATCGAAGATGTTACGACCGCGGGCACTTCGATTCGTGAGACGGTTCCGCTCTTGCGCGCTGCGGCTGCGATCAAACTTGCTGGCTTGGTTGTCTCGGTGGATCGCCAAGAGCGCGCGAGTGACGCGTCGACTTGCACGGCGCTTGCTGAGGTCGGTCAGGAGTTCAGCATGCCTACGGCTGCGATTGTCACCATTGATGAAGTCGTCGAGCATCTCGGCGCGCGCCTGACCGCAGCCGATCGAGAGCGCATCGCTGCGTATCGCGCCCAATACGGAGTCGTCTGCGTTTAGCGCGCCGCGCCGCGCCGCTTCATCGCGCAGAGCCCAGCGCCTCGCGGATCGTGCTACCGTCTCTGCCCCGATCAGTATCGAGCAGGAGACACGAACATGAGCAGCGCGAGCAAGTGCCCCTTCGCAGGTGGCTTCGTCAAGAATCCAACCCAAGGAACCACCAACAGCACTTGGTGGCCGCATCAACTTGACCTGTCGGTGCTCGCGCGCAACTCTTCGAAGTCGGATCCGATGGGCGATGCGAATGGTGTGGCCTTCGACTACGCCAAGGAGTTCAAGACTCTTGACCTCCACGCAGTCGTGGCGGACCTCACCAAGCTCATGACCTCGTCGCAAGCGTGGTGGCCTGCGGACTACGGCCACTACGGGCCGTTCTTCATTCGCATGGCGTGGCACAGCGCGGGCACCTATCGCCTTGGCGACGGTCGCGGCGGTGGTGGTGCGGGACTTCAGCGTTTTGCGCCCTTGAACAGTTGGCCCGACAACGGCAACCTCGATAAGGCGCGTCGTCTGCTCTGGCCGATCAAGCAGAAGTACGGACGCAAGCTTTCGTGGGCGGACCTCATGATCCTCACGGGCAATGTCGCGCTCGAGTCGATGGGCTTCAAGACCTTTGGCTTTGCGGGCGGACGCGCCGATGTGTGGGAACCCGATACGACCTATTGGGGCGCCGAAAAAACTTGGCTCGGTGACGAGCGCTACACGGGCGATCGCAATCTTGAGAGTCCGCTCGGTGCGGTGCAGATGGGCCTCATCTATGTGAACCCTGAAGGCCCCAACGGCAAGCCTGATCCGCTGGCGTCGGCGCGCGACATTCGTGAGACCTTTGCGCGCATGGCGATGAACGACGAAGAAACCGTCGCGCTCATCGCGGGTGGTCACACCTTTGGCAAGGCGCATGGCGCGGCGGAGCCGTCGAAGTATGTCGGACGCGAGCCCGAGGCTGCGCCGCTTCATGAGATGGATCTCGGTTGGAAGAACTCGTTTGGCGCGGGCAACGGCGCCGCGACGATTACCAGCGGTCTTGAAGGCGCGTGGACGCCGAATCCAACGCAGTGGGACAACGGCTACTTCGAAACACTCTTCGGTAACGAATGGGAACTGACCAAGAGTCCCGCAGGCGCGCACCAGTGGGTGCCGAAGGGAACGAGCGTCACGGCGCCCGCTGCACACGATGCGTCCAAGCGCGAGACCGTCATCATGCTCACCACCGATCTCGCGCTGCGCGTCGATCCTGCGTACGAGAAGATCGCGCGCGGCTTCCACAACAATCCCGCTGCCTTCGCCGACGCCTTTGCGCGTGCGTGGTTCAAACTCACCCATCGCGACATGGGTCCGCGCTCGCGCTATCTCGGCGCGTTGGTGCCGAAGGAAGCGTTGGTCTGGCAAGATCCTGTGCCCGCAGCCACACACGCCGTTGTGTCGGCGCAAGATGTTGCGGCGTTGAAGGCGACGATCCTTGCGACGATTCACGCGTCAGGCCTCACGGTCTCGCAGTTGGTCGTGACGGCGTGGGCCTCTGCGTCAACCTTCCGCGGAACCGACAAGCGCGGCGGCGCCAACGGAGCGCGCGTGCGCCTCGCTCCGCAGAACAACTGGGCTGTCAACAATCCTGCGGCGTTGGCCATCGTGCTTGCTGCGCTGGAGAAGATTCGAACCGCGTTCAATGCAGGGAAGTCGGGCACGCCGATCTCGCTGGCTGACCTCATTGTGCTTGGTGGATGCGCTGCCGTTGAGAAGGCTGCGAACGACGCGGGCGTCGCCATCACCGTGCCGTTCACGCCTGGCCGCACCGACGCCACGAGTGAACAGACCGATGCCGACAGCTTCAAGTACCTCCAGACCGCTGCCGACGGCTTCCGCAACTACTGCGCCCACAGTTCTTCGTCGCGCCGCACCGAACACCTGCTCGTGGACAAGGCGGACCTGCTCACGCTTTCTGCGCCGCAGATGACCGTGCTCGTCGGTGGACTGCGTGTCCTTGGCGCCAACTACGACGGCTCGAATCTTGGCGTCTTGACCAAGAAAGTCGGCGTGCTGAGCAACGACTTCTTCGTGGAAGTGCTCGACATCGGCACGGTCTGGTCGCCTGCGTCGTCCGATGAAGAGCTCTTCAACGGCCGCTGCCGTAGGACGGGTCAAGCAAAGTGGACTGCCAGTCGTGTCGACCTCGCGTTTGGGTCGAACTCGCAGTTGCGCGCGCTCAGCGAGGTCTACGCGTCCACCGATGCGAAAGAGAAGTTCGTGCGCGACTTCGTGGCAGCATGGACCAAGGTCATGGAGCTTGATCGATTTGATCTCGCGTCACGGGCTTCGTGACGATGGACCCAGCACGCAAGAACGCGCGCAAGATTTCCCGCAAGACTTCAAGCCCCCGAGCCGTGGTCAAGGCGCCGACGACCGCCGCAGTCGCGGCGCATCTGCGCAAGCTTGCCAACCGCAAGACGCTTGACGGCATGTCGCGCTACGCCATCCCGTCCGATGGTGCCTATGGCGTGCCGGTCGGGAAGATCCGCGACTACGCCAAGGAGCTCGGGCGCCAACACACGCTCGCGCTCTCGTTGTGGAAGACAGGTCAGTACGAAGCGCGCATGCTCGCAGCCTTTCTTGCCGACCCAGCGTTGATGACGCCACAGGTGATGGACGCGTGGGCCAAGTCGTTTGACAACTGGGCGGTCTGCGACCACGCGTGTTTTCATCTCTTTGACCGCACGCCCCACGCGTTTGCCAAGATCCGCTCGTGGTCGCGCAGTCGTGAAGAGTTCATCAAGCGCGGCGCATTCGCGCTGTTGGCCAGCGTCGCACTGCACGACAAGTTGGCGAGCGACGCGCCGTTTGTGGCATCGTTGGCACTGATCGAACGCGCAGCGACGGACGAGCGGAACTTCGTCAAGAAGGGCGTCAGTTGGGCGTTGCGCGGCATCGGCAAACGCGGTGGCGCACTGCGTCTGCAGGCGAAGGAGGTTGCGACACGACTGAGCAAGTCGCCTGACGCTTCAGCGCGTTGGATCGGCAAGGACGCGCTGCGGGATTTGACGCGCGGGAAGTAGCGGCGCTTCGACAATTCAATCATTCCCGATTTGGACGCGCAGTGGGGCCGTGGTACGGTTGACGAATCGGCCGCCCAACGCGCCGGTCTTGAACAGTCTGGCGATGGCTGCCAGCTCTTGATTGAACCGCCCGCTCCGAGGAGATGACTATGCGCAACTTGATCGGTCTTGGTGCTGCTGCTGTTGCTGGAGTTCTTGCTGCGAGCGCGAGCGCCGGCGGGACGGACGGGTGGGAGGGGAGGAGCGTGGTGGGGTGGGGGAACAATGGGTACGGCGACGCGATGGTGCTCACGCGCGGGAACGCGCCAGCGCCGATTGTGGTGTTACTGAGGATCGAATCGTGTACGGTGCCCACCGGGCGATCGAGCTGAACGGCGTCACGGGTTGCTGAAGCGCGACACCGCGCAATGAAATGATTGATGAAACTCGCTGCACTTCGAATTCCCACACTCGTTGCCTTGACTGGGACGCTCTGCGGAAGTCCAGTGGCCCATGCGGATCTTCCACAGGGTCCAAGGGTCGCCGCAGCGTGGGGACAAAATGCCTACGGTCAATCGACCGTCCCCGCATCACTCGGCGAAACTGCCACGATCTCCGCGGGCGGGTATCACACGGTGGCGCTGAAGTCGAATGGAACCGTCGTCTGTTTCGGACTCAACAACTATGGGCAGCGCGCGGTGCCGACAGGCCTCGGAAACGCGATTGCCGTCGGTGCGGGCATCTACCACTCAGCTGCCATCCAATCTGACGGGACTGTGGTCTGTTGGGGCATGAACCTGAATGGTCAATGCAATGTTCCGGCAGTTCTGCAACCATTGTTGAGTGTTGCGTGCGGCTTTAATCACAGCATTGCCCTTGAGGTTACTGGGACCGTTGTGTGCTGGGGTTCCAACGGAGAGGGACAGTGTTCACCTCCAGCGGGGCTAAACGGCGTTTCCTCAGTCGCCGCCGGATACAGCCACTCACTCGCAATCGGCGCCGACGGAAATCTCGCGTGCTGGGGTTTGAATAATCTCGGACAATCCACCGTTCCTGCTGGTCTCGGTCCGTGCGCCGCGGTCGCAGGCGGCGAGTTCCACACCGTGGCCGCGCTCGTAGATGGTGCAGTGCGCTGCTGGGGGTCGAACGACTTTGGACAGTCAACGGTACCCCAAGACCTGCCTCCGAGTATTGCTGTGGCTGCGGGTCGCCAACACACCGTGGCGCTCACTCAGGCAGGTGTAGTGCGGGCATGGGGGGCGAATTCGGTTGGACAGTCAGGCGCACCAAACGCGATCGGTCCATTCGCCGCGATCAGCGCCGGCTATGAGCACACCGTGGGAATACGGGTTGGAGCAGCCATCAATCTGCGCTCGGGCGCCACGTTCAACCTGCTGGCCGATGCTGTTCTCGATGCGCTTTCAGGCGACACCATTCTCATCGCGCCGTCAGTGATTGATGACGACAATGCCGATTACCGTGGAAAGTCGATCGAGCTTCGCTCGACCAACGCCGTTGAACGACAGCCGACTTCTACCACACTTTTCGCGGATGGAGGACGGCTGTCTGCGCTGGAGTCGATCGCGCTCGACGGCACTGTGAGCATTCCTACGAATGCAGGCATCACGCTCTCGGCAGGTTCGACGTTAGCCTTCGTTGGCAACACGACGATCTCGCTCGGCGGTTCGATCCTCGCGCAGAACGACGGATCGCCTGTCAGCGTCAGCGGCTCGATGACTCTCGCGACGAATGCCGTCTTCAATCCGCTTGCGCCTGTCGCCCTCAGCGGAACGATGAGTCTGCTCGGCGGCGTTCTCGTGGCGAACTCGATGGCTACATCCGCGCTCTCCGAACTTGTGGCGGTACATGGCATCGTCAATGCCGACACGCTTTCGCTCGGCGGCAACGCGACATGCCTGAGTAGCACGATCGTGTCGGATGTTGCAGTGCAGTCGGGCTCACAGTTCGCCGCGTCCGGGGAGATTGTCGGGTCGTTGACGAACTCTGGGCGCACGATCACTACCGAAGACCTCGTGATCGTCGGCGACGTGACCAACAACGCCGCGTCGCACATCCTTGCCCAAGTCGGCGTGCTCTACATCACGGGCAACCTCGTGAACAACGGCATCGTCGTGGGAAATGTCATCACCGCTCCTGGTGCCAACGGCGGCGGCACTGGCGGCACGCAATTCGGCGACGGCATCCGCGTCGCAGGCTCGGTGGAGGTTGGTCCTGTCGGACAACTGCGCTTTGTCGAGGATCTCTGGAAGTTCTCGGTGTGCGGCGATGTGGCCATCGCGTGTGCGTCAGACGATGTGCGATTCAACGGCGCGAAACTCTCCCTCGATGGCTGCGACGGAACCGTGCAGTCGTTCGAGGCCACGAGCGCGGATCTCGGCTGCGTGGCCAGCGCGTTTAGTGGTGAAGAGACGCAAGTCTCACTCATCGGCGAGCTCGACATCGCGGTCGGCGCGACAGT
Source organism: Planctomycetaceae bacterium (assembly GCA_947490615.1). GTDB lineage: Bacteria > Planctomycetota > Phycisphaerae > Phycisphaerales > SM1A02 > QWPT01. Next base: position 13,776 of record CANLHK010000020.1, read on the forward strand.
CTCCTTGGTCGACAACTTCAACAACGCGCTCGGCAAGGCGCCCGAGGTTGTCTACGCGCGCGGACTCACCGTCGAAGTGGGCGCGACGCTGCTCACCAACGGCATCAAGGTCGTCACGCGTAACGCGCTCATCTCAGGAACTGTCGATCATCCCGAGAACATCTGCGTCGTTGTCGATGTGCCTGATCCCGACATCAATGGCGACGGCCATGTCAACGCCATCGATCTCGCCTTCGTGCTCACCTATTGGGGCACGAGCGCGCCCATCGCAGATCTCGACGACGATGGCGTGGTTGCAGGCGCGGACCTCGCGCTGCTGCTTGGCGGTTGGACTGGGTGAGTCCAACATGAAGAATCGCGGGCCCTAGGGTCTGTTCCCGCCTTGAGCCGAAACTTGGACAACAAGGAGTTGTTTGCCTTCTCGCCCGCCGATGGCAGTCGACGTCCCGTGTTGTCCATCGTTGGACTCCGCGGGCGCTTCCTCAGGCACACCGAGTTCCAACATCCATGTTCCCACTTCGCTCGAAGTCCGTCTTCTACAGTGCGATGGCACCACGCGCCCTGTTGCGCGCCTTGATTCCACTGGCCAGCCTCGTCTTCGGTGCGTCGAGCGCTGTGGCAGCGCCGCCAACGCCGACCGAGGCCATGACGCGTCTCACCGAAGGCAACGCGCGCTTTCAGGCAGGAAAGAGCGCGAATCCAAACTCCGACATCGAGCGCGTTCACGAGACCGCCGCTGGACAAGCTCCGTTTGCGGCCATCCTTGGTTGCGCGGACAGTCGCGTGCCGATTGAGCGCGTCTTCGATCAGGGAGTCGGCGATCTCTTCACCGTGCGCATCGCGGGCAATGTCGCGGACACCGATGAAGTGGGGTCGCTTGAATACGCGGTCGGTCACCTGCATGTCCCATTGGTCGTCGTGCTCGGTCACTCGAGTTGCGGCGCCGTGAAGGCAGTCGTCGACGGTGCAGCAGTGCACGGCAGCATTCCTGGTCTCATCGACAACATCATTCCCGCGGTGGCGCGCGCTCGCGCAGAGCACTCGGGACTCTCCAACGCAGAACTCGTGCCCTTTGCGGTCCGAGAGAATGTGCGGAAATCGATCGCTGATCTCCTGAGCACGAGTGCGGAAGTGCGCGAACTCGTCGAAGGAGGCAAGCTCAAGATTGTCGGCGCTGTCTACGACCTCTCGTCAGGCGACATGGAGTGGATCGGTGAGCACAGCGAACAAGCGGCGCTCCTAGCCAAAGCATCGGCGGGCAGTCACGCATCGCACGACACAGCGCACGCCGCCGCACCAGCCGCGCATTCAACGCAGGAAGCAGGCCACGCCGACAGCGAAGCCGCCCAGCGTCACGAAGCGCACTTGCGCGCCGTGCAAACTTCAACGGGTACCTACGCTGAGCCAGCGTTGATCAAAAAGAAGCGCGTTGCCTTTGGCGCAGCCGCAGGAAAGTCATCGGAGTTGCCACTGGTCGTGGCCGCGCCCCCTGCGAATCAATTGCTCTACTCCATCTTTCTGGCCGCAGCGATCGTCGTGGGCCTCGCCGTCGTGGTCGTCGTCGTCAAGAGCGCACAGACGATCGGTGACGATGGCCATCGCGTCTGGTCAGCGACGCTTGGATTCAAGCTCTATGGCGGATTCGGACTGCTTGCTGTCGGGCTGTTGGCCATTGCGGCCGTCGCTGCGAAGGGCACCAGCACTCTCACGCACGCAACCGATGTAGTTGCAGAGCGTGGCGGCGAGAGTCTCCTGGCCGTCGAAGCCAGTGAAGGCGTCACGGCGATGCGCAGTGCGGTTCGCAAGTATCTGCTTGATCACGACGAGAAGTCGCTCAAGGAGTTCTCCGATGCGGCAGCCTCGGGCGCAGCGCGTCTCAAGCGTCTGCAGGATTTGGTCGGCACGAGTTACGGCAAAGAGATCGTGGCGGTCCGGGCGGACTCGACGGACTACGAAACGAATGTGGCACTGCTTGTGGCGGCAGTCGATGAACGCGATGACACGGTTTCCTCACAGATGGATCCGACAGCCAAGCGCGCCACGGACCTCATGAAAGGTCTCTTGCTCTGCGAAGTCGTGACGAAGAACCCGACGGTGTCCGCGGCGACCGAAACCGCACTCGAGGAGCTCATGGAGGCGCGGCTCAGCTTCTTCAAGTTCCTGCGTACAGGCGACAAGGCGTTCGCTCAGGAGGCGGAGGCGGTGATCGCTGAGGCGAAGGTCAAGATTGCAGCAGCTGGCCAGGGGCTTCCAGCTGGTGCCGAAGCGAAGGCATGCACCGAGGCATTCGGGGCGATGCGCTTCTGGGGAGACTGCATGACGCGCGCAGACGCGCTGAAAGAGACGCGCGATGGGCTCTTCAACGAGACGCTCGCAGCGCTTGGACCAAAGATCGCGCGCGAGATCGCCGCACTGGGCGACAGCCTCGACGCCGAGAGCACCGAGGCGCGCACTACAGCGCAATCCACGAGCGTCGCGACGACCTCGATGATCGGGTGGAGCGCAGGCATCGTCGCCATCGGCGCGCTTCTGGTTGCATTCCTGATTACATCAAGCATCACTGGTCCGATCGCTCGCGTGATGGCTGCCGTGCAGCGCGTCGCGGCGGGAGATCTCACCAGTAAGCCAATGCTCGTCAAGAGCCAGGACGAAGTCGGTCGCATGACCAAGGCGGTGAACGCGATGTCGGTCGCACTGGCCGAACTCGTGGGCGAAGTGCAGACGGCCTCCGCACAGATCGACTCGGGCGCTTCGCAGATTAGTTCAGCGAGTCAGTCGCTCTCGTCGGGCGCGTCCAATCAGGCCGCGAGCTTGCAGCAAGTCTCTGCCTCGATGGAAGAGATGGCCGCCAAGACCGACCGCAGCGCTAACCAAGTGCGTGAAGCCACCGACAAGTCAGGCAAGTCGCAGACCGCTGCGGACAAGGGGCAGACCGAAGTGAAGCAGATGACGCAGGCGATGGAAGACATCAAGGCGTCGAGTATGGAGATCGCCAAGATCATCAAGGTCATCGATGAGATCGCCTTCCAGACCAATCTGCTTGCACTCAACGCTGCTGTCGAAGCCGCACGGGCGGGTGACGCAGGCGCGGGCTTCGCAGTCGTGGCGCAGGAAGTTCGCAGTCTCGCGCAACGAAGCGCCGAGGCCGCGCGCTCGACAGCGACCATGATCGAAGGTGCGACGACCCGCGCCAACCGAGGTCAGGAAATCGCAGGGCGTGTCAACGACGCGCTGGCCGAGATCAACAACGCGACGCGTGATGTGAACGGGATTCTCGCAAGCATTCTGACGGCCGCGACAGACCAAGCCAAGGGCATCGGCGAAGTGAACAGTTCCATCAGCGAACTCGACAAAGTGACTCAGCAAACGGCAGGGAACTCGGAAGAGCTGGCAGCAGGCGCCGAAGAAACGGCGGCGCAGGCGGGCACTCTCAAGGGACTCGTCGCACGCTTCAAGATCGCCTCTTGAAGGAATGCGCCGCGTGACGGTGAGATATCTCCACAGTGCGATTGACAATCGCACGAACAGGGCCGACGCGACTCGCCGCGTCGGCCCTTGTTTGTTGGAGGCAAAGGAGCTGCGCCTCCACGGAGTCGCGGGCGCGATTGCTTGCGACTGCGTACGAGTGCTCGCGCCCTTAGCCGCACTCGCCCCAACGCGAGAGGAGTTGTGCCATGTCGGTGGCTCCCACTGCGCCGTCACCGTCAAAGTCGGCGGCGCAGGAAGCGCACGGTCCCCAACTACTCAAGAGGACCGACAAATCCTGGGCGCCAATGCAGCCATCGCCACTGAGATCAAAGAGATTCGTCAGCGCGAAGCGGAAGACGCCCTGCGTGTTGGTCGCCGCAAGAAGCGTGTTGTTGTGGACCGAGAGATCAAAGATCGAGAGGTCGGTGAGACCGGTGTTGAGCGCAGTCCAAGTGGTGCCGTTGTTTCGCGAGTAGAACACACCCGCGGTAAACGAGCCAGCAAAGATCAGTGAGCCGCTCGTGGCAAAACCGCGGTAGCTCCCCGTCGGAAGTCCGCCACTCAAGAGCGTCCAACTCGCACCGAGGTCAGTCGAGCGAAACACGCCCGTTCCGATTTGCCCGCCAGCGAAGAGCGAGCTGCCCTTGGCTTCAATCGCGCGAAAGGTCGTCGAGGTGAGACCGTTGTTCATGGCGGTCCAGGTCGCGCCCAGATCCATGCTCCGGTAGATCCCTGAACTGTTGGTCCCGACAAAGAGTGTCGAGTCGATCGCGGTGATGCAGCGCACATCAATTCCAGCAAGTCCCGCCGAGGCCCACGCGTCGCCTTGGTTGTCGGAGCGAAAGACGCCAGCGGCTCCAACGAGAAAGAGCCTGGTTTGCACCTGGATGAGTCCATGCGAGAGCAGCGAGGACAGTCCGCTGCTCTTGGAGAGCCAAGTCGCGCCATCGTTGCTGCTGCGAAAGACCCCTTGACTGGTGCAGGTGTAGACGAAGGACTTGTCGGAAGCGAAACCGCGCGTCGGTCCCACAGCATCGTTGCCGTTGTTGGAGAAGACGAATCCCGCAGCAAGATCGCTCGATCGATACGCGCCCGTCGCGCCACCCGCAAAGGCGTAGGCGCCGCGCGACCCAAGCGATTGCATGTTGAGCGCCGCGGTTCCAGTGCACTGCTGCCACTGCGCGCGCGCCGAGGGGGTGAGCCCGAGGACGACGCCGAGGCTCAGAAAGAGGGCGCGCCCGCACAGGGTCGAGGAGTTCATCGATTCAATCTAGCACGCCAACGACCGTCGGCAAACACAAGAGTTCAGCGAGGGCAAAGACCCGATCAGGCAGGCGAAGTGTGGTTCTAAGAGGCCTATGGGGGAGCGATTGAAGGGACGGGTGGAGCCGAGGTGCCGGACGCATCATGGCGCGTGGTGGTGCGCGGCGGCGTCGTGGCTCAGCATGCTGACTGGTCGGATGCCAAAGTGTCGGCCGAGACCGCGCGACGCACGGCCGCGCGCCGCCTCGCTACCGTGCGTTGATGAAGAGCAGCGCCACCACAGTCAAGGACTATCTCGACTCACTCCCCGCCGACCGCCGCGCGGGGATCGAAGCGGTGCGCAAGGTGCTGCTCAAGAATCTCGACAAGGACTACGAAGAGAGCATGCTCTGGGGGTCGATCGGATACGCCGTGCCGCATCGAGTGTGGCCGCTGGGTTACCACTGCGATCCAAAGAAGCCGCTCATGATGGCCGCGCTGGCCAACCAGAAGGACAACATGACGGTCTACCTCATGAGCGTCTACAGCGACAAGGCGGAGCGCGCGTGGTTTGAGAAGGCGTGGGCCAAGACGGGCAAGAAGCTCAACATGGGCGGGTGCTGCATTCGCTTCAAGAAGCTTGAGGATGCCGCGCTCGATGTGATCGGCGAGGCGGTCCGTCGGATTCCCGCCAAGGTGTATGTCGCCAACTATGTCAAGCTGCTCGCGAGCACGGGTCGCGGTCCCGATGGAAAGAAGCTCAAGGGAGCCGCGGTCGCGAAGAAGACGGTGAAGAAGACGGTGAAGAAAGTCGCGAAGAAAGTCGCGAAGAAGGCTGCCAAGCGATAACGGGGTGAACCCGAACTCATCGATGCGTGCAGCCTCATCGTCGCGCACTGCTCTCAGTGCACGCGCTCAAACCGCGCACCATCGAAGCGAAAGACGCCGTTGCCGCCGAGCCAGAGGTCGCCACTGCGGTCTTGATAGATGGCCATGACATCCGCGGTGGTGAGTCCGTCCTTCGCGGTGAATTGCGTGAGCGTGTGGCCATCAAATCGCCACGCGCCTCCGCCGATCGTCCCGATCCAAATGTTGTGGTCGCGATCCTCACCGATCGAGAAGACGCGTTGGAGCGATCTTCCGCCATCACTCGTTTCTGAGGCGACCAGCGGAGCAGCCATGCGCAGGAGTGCTTCTCCTGTGCCGCGCGCGGGCGTGAGGCTCGTCGTTCCTTCGCCATCAAGATCACCATCAACGACGAGAACACCGACACCGTTGTTGCCAATCCACACGCGTCCCGCGCTGTCCTCGAACACGCAACGAACATGCGGCGCACCTTCGCCTTCGCGCAGACCCATCCGATCTCCGTCGATCATCGTGAAGCCCGTGTTGTCAAGACCGAAGACCGCGTTGTAGGTCGCGATCCAGACGCGCCCACCCTTGCCCTTGGCGTAGCCCGTCACGGAATAGCCACTGCTCGTGCCCTTCAACACCGGCAGAGGAAAGGGCAGAAAGGTCAGCACACCGTCGCGACATCGATAGACGCCCGCTTGCTGCTCGTCTTCGCTGAAGCCGACTGATTCGTTTCCCTTGAACCAGAGATCCTGCGCGTCAATCGGCCGTTGCACCGTTGGCTCGTAGTGACGCTCGGCCTGCGTCACGAGGGTCTCGCCGCTCAGACAACCGATGCCCACGCCGAGATCGAACCACACGCGCCCACGCGAATCCTCCTGGATCGAGCGCACCTGATTGTCGCCGAGGCCGTCCGCGGTCGTGAAGCACTGCATACGCGTGCCGTCGAACCGACAGACACCTTCAAGATGGCTGCCGAACCAGTACGCGCCGCTGCGATCCTGCAAGATCGAGCGCACGCCACCGTTGTACATCCCATGCGGCCCCTTCTCATAGGTGAAGGGGAGGAGCGTGGGACTCACACCGAGGCGCATCGGATCCGACGCGGGTCGATCGCTCGCGCAAGATCCGAGCAGGGCGAGCGTGAGGAACAGCGGGAATCTGAAGAGGTGGGGCATACTGGTTCGAGCTTTCGCGCACCATACTGCGCTTCGCTTCTCGCACGGACTCTCTGTCTGCTGTGAACCAGAGCGCTGCCGTGCATCGGTCGCCTTGCTGCTGGGCCCGCGAGAGCGCTGAGAAACGAGCAGTCCGCTGCGCGATGGCCGTGCCCTGCAGTTCACACCAACCACCCGCGCGCTCGGTAGCATCCCACCATGTCCGACAGCAAAGCTCCCGATGTAAGCCCTCTTCGCGTCCTTCTTGTCACAGAGAACGACCCACTCTATGTGCGGCAATTCTTTGACATCTTCTTCGCCGAACTCCCTCGGGCTGAAGTCGAACTGGTCGGGGTGACCGTCTCTCGCGCCTTTCACGAACCGCTGCTCAAGACCGCGCGCCGGATCCATCGCTTCTACGGAACCGTTGACTTCTGCCGCCTTCTGCCACGCTACATCTTCGCGAAGCTTGCGGGAAAGTCGATCGCAGATCTCGCGAGCGCATCGGGCTTTCCGCTCCTCGAGGCAGGGAGCGTCAACAGCACGGAGTACATCGACGCAGTGACCGCGCTAAGGCCCGAGCTCATCGTGTCGGTCGCGGCCCCCGAGATCTTCAAATCGCCGCTTCTGAAAGTCGCATCGATCGGATGCCTGAACATTCACTCGGGCAAGATCCCCGAGTATCGTGGCATGATGCCGACGTTCTGGCAGATGCTCGACGGAAGGCCCGCCGTCACCGTGACGATTCATGAAATGGTTCCCAAGCTCGACGCGGGCGGCGTGATCGCGACCTTCGAGTTCCCTCTCACCAAGAACGACTCGCTCGATCGAGTGATTTCGGGAACGAAGCAAGAGGGCGCGCGACTCATGATTCGCGTGCTTCGCGAGATCGCTCGAACGCGGCGCTTCCCCGATCCAACACCGCTTGACATGTCGAAGGCGCGCCTCTTCAAGTTTCCGCAGCCAGAGGATGTGCGGGGACTCCGCGCTCTAGGACACAGGATGCTCTAATGCAGACTTCCCGCGACATGCCGCTCCACGCTCTCAGCTTCGACATCGAGGATTGGTTCCACATTGTCGACATTCCAGGGCTCGATGATCCCGCGAATTGGGCTGGATTCGAGCGCGATCGCGGCACGCTCGTCGAGCGTCGGACCGACGAGATTCTCGCTTGCCTTGCACGGCATCGCGCCCGCGCAACTTTTTTCATCCTTGGCTGGATCGCCGATCGTCACCCAGCGCTTGTCCAACGCATCGCCCAAGCAGGACATGAACTCGGATCGCACTCGTACTGGCATCGCCGCATCTACACGCTCTCGATCGAAGAGTTTCGCGACGACACGCTGCGCTCGCTTGACGCGATTGAACACGCGTCGGGAGTGCGACCGACTGGCTATCGCGCGCCGAGTTTCTCGATCCTCAAAGGAACAGAGTGGGCTCTCGATGTCCTCCTTGACGCAGGGATCACATGGGACGCGAGTCTTTTTCCGGCGCCGCGCGGCCACGGCGGCTACCCGTGCCCTGATGAGCCACACCTCTTCACGACAACGCCATCGGGGCGCGCGATGCCAGAGCTTCCGCTCGGGGTCATGCGCGCTGCAGGCCGCGGTCTGTGTTTTTCGGGCGGCGGGTACATGCGGGTGCTTCCGCTGTGGCTGATCGAGCGCGGTTTCGCGCAGTTTGAGCGTCGCGGACTTCCCGTCGTTGTCTATCTTCACCCACGCGACTTCGCGCCTGACTGCCCGCGGGTTCCGATGCCGATCCATCGGAAGTTCAAGTGCTTCACGGGCATGGCGACGACGATCGTCAAGCTCGAGAAGCTCCTCACGCGCCACCGATTCGGTACGTGCAGCGAAGTGCTCCGCGCCCGCGGCGTGCTCGCTTCCTGACAGTCGCACGCGCCGAAACGACATCGAGTCCGTGCGTCACTTCGCCCCGCGGATCACTCGCGAGCGAGTGATCCGCAATCACTTGATGTTCGGTCACCCGTCACTCACCAGTTCGTCATCGGAGCTTCGTCGTTGGCGTCGAGCCGATGGACGGCGTCGGGGCGGAACTGCCCCTGCATCGCCAAGGCCATGTCTGCCGTGTCGAGCCAGCCGTCCATGTTGATGTCGGCCTCCTCGAGATAGCCGAGACCTGCGCGGCGGAGTTCCTTGACGGTGACGCGCGTGAGCGGCGCGCCTCCATCGAAGTTTCCGCCGGCACAGTTGTCGCCCATCGCAAGGAAGTTCAGCGAGATGAAGCTGAAGTCGGAGTTGTTCACAACGAAGTTGCGATCGAAGTTGCTGCGGCTGGCAGGAGTCTTGCCCGCACCGCGATCCGAGATGAACGCACCGAAGTCGAGGATGTCGACAAGATTGTCATCGTTCGAGTCACCCGAGACGAGCTCGAAGCTTCCCGAGGCGGCGTACTTGACACCCGACACCGAAAGTGTCTGGGCGTCGGCCACGGTGTGGCCTGCGTCCTTCACAGTGATGCAGGTGTAGTCGTTGCGGACGGGGACCTGCACATCAACGAGGGCGCCGTTGTTCCCTGTGAACGGCACGGTCGCGCTGACCACATCGCCCGAACTCAGACGGATGCGGACCACTTGATCAAAGACGATCGCTGGGTTGATGGAGCCAATGAGATTCACATCGATCGTCGCGAGCTGGTAGTTCGCGACGGTGTAGGTGCGTGTATCGCTCGCAACGTTTCCGCCGTCGTCCGTGGCCGTCCATGTGACCGACGAAACACCGACCGGGAAGCGCGCAGGCCAGGTCGAGCTGGTCGTCGCGTTCGGGTAGGTGATCGTGTAGCCGACTGGAACACTTGGCGCGCAGTTGTTGGAAGCGGTCACCGTCGGTTCTGCGATCGCAGCACCCGCAGTAGTTCCTGCATCGGCGGCCTCGCTGATGTCGCCACTCGGAACGCCTGCGAGCTGCAGGTCGTTGAGCGAGGTGACACTCGAGAAGTTGGTGCCGATGAAGGGAATTGCGAGGGCGTTGCCGTCGGTGACGCGGTTCGTGAAGCTGCCATCGCTTGGAATCAGCCAGACCAAGTCGGTCATGCCGCAGAACGGAACGAGTGCGCGGAAGGTCAAGTGGGCTGCGTTACCTGTCGTGATGCCTTCGCCGCTGCCTGCGGTATCGACACCGGTCGCGAAGCTGATGGAACTCGCGCCGACACTCACGAAGATGGTCGTCGGCATGTCGATGCCGCCGATCGAATCCGCGAAGGTGTCGCCGTCGGCGTCCGCGACAAACTCGATTTGGCTCGCGTCAAATCCGATGCGCGCCTGCATGCCGACTGCTGCGCTTGCGAGACCGCTGAGATCCACATCCACACTAAACATGTCGCCCGTTGCGACGGTCGCTTCAGCACTGACCACCAGGACGGCAGTCGAGAGGACGGCGTCCTGTTGCTCAGGCGACATGCCGGTCGAGTCGATCGTCACCTGGGCGCTCGTTGCGGTATTGCCCATGATTGCCGCGATTTGCTCGGCGGTGAGGTCTGCTGTGATCGTGATCGAACCAGTGATCTGGTCGACCGCGGTTGGGGCATTGCCGAGCGCCGCGAGTTGTGCGGCGTCCATGCCCGTCGCGTTGACAGTCGCCTCATTGGCGAGCGTCGAGTTGAGCAGCACGGCCAACTCCTCTGAGGTCTGCCCGTCGCTCAGCGAGAGGTTTGTGATGTCGAACACAGCAGCCTGATTGGCGGAAGATCCCGCCGAGGCGACGGAGGTCGCGATCGTCGAGAGCTGCGCGCTGCTCATGCCTGATGCGTCGACCGTGACCGAGGCTGGCGGGAGGAACGAGCTGCCGCCCGCGCCGAAGTCGACCTTGCTGAGGAGATTCGCGATCTGTATGGCGGTGAGGTCCGCCGTGATCGTGAAGCTGCCCGAGATGCCGCCTGCAACAAACTTCGTGGAGTTGTCGGCGAGCGTCGCGAGTTTGCCGCCTGCCGCTGAATCCATGCCCGTTGCATTCGCGCTCGCGCTGGAGTCATCCGACACTCCGAGCACGCCATCAAGTTCAGCGATGGTCTGGGAGTTGGTGACGAACATCGCGAACGCCGAGTCGACCTTGGCGATGTTTGAGTTCACGATGGTGATCGTGCTCGCGCCGAGGCCTGTGCCGTTGATGCGCACATCAGGAATCATCGCGATCTTGCCAAACAAGTTGGTGAAGTTCGCGTCCGTCACGCCGCTGGTCAAGACGATGCTGCCGATGACTCCATCGGCTGCGAGCTTCGCCTGCGAATCACCGAGCGCGTTGAGCTGGGTAGCGACCATCGAGGTCGCGTTGGCGAGCGCCATCTCCTTGCCCGCGGACGCCGAGGCGACCGACTTGCCCAAGAGTGTTGTGATCTCACCACCGGTTTGTCCACTGCTCAGCAACAGGTTGTAGAGCTCGTCGACGCGGGCGTCGGCGAGGGCGACCGAAGAGAGCTCGCTGTCAGCCATGCCAAACCCGTTGACCTCGACGGTGGCGCCGAGGATCGAGGCCTTGAAGAGAAGCGCGGCGAGGTTGGCATCAGTGATTGCAGCCGTGACGAGCATCGTGCCAGTGATGCCGTCGGTCGCGATCTTGCCTGCGTTTCCTGCGATCGCGTTGAGCTGGGCGTCGCCCATGCCTGTGGCCACCGCATAGATCGAGCCATCCGCGGCGCCGCCGAGGATCGCTGTGATCTGCGCGGCGGACTGCGACGCGGTCAGGGTGATATCGCCTGTCACTCCGCCGTTGAACGCAGCGTAGTTGCTCGCAATCGCGTTGAGCTGATCGGCGGACATGCCCGTCGTCACAGCTGAGTAGACCGATCCCACCGCGCCGTGCGCGATGAAACTCGACAGCACCGCCGTCGCGCTCGCGCCCGTTGGAATGTTCGCGGCAGTGATGGCGAAGTTGCCCGAGAAGAGAATGCTCTTGGTGATCTCGGTGGTGAGCACGAATGCTGTGCCGTCTTGGATGTACAGCGTGTCGCCATCCACCGACGCAGCGATGGCACGATCGAACGCGCCCGCAGCCGAGGCTGCCGACACATAGATCTTGTTCGCGGCAAAGCGCACGAGACCGAGTCCCGCCGTGTCAATCACATCGACACTCTGGTTCGAGATCTGGAAGTTGTCCGCCAGCACCGCGCGGTCAAGCAGCGAGCCCCCCGCGGTGTAGTAGGAGGCGCTCTCAGCATTCACGCCGCCCGTAAACCAGAGCACGACTGACTTGAGCAGCGTGTTGCCCGCGTTCATCGCGTCAGCGTCCGACGAGTCGACGATCAGGTCGCCCCACGGAGCCACGCAGTTCTGCAAGCTCACATTGCTCAGCGACAGACCGCCGAGCTCGTTGTAGAGCTGGAAGGAGAGCGCGCCCTTACCGACATGGCCTTGCACCGTCACATTCGACAGCGAGACCGTGCCAAGCGCGGCTCGTCCCACTCCGTTCGTGAACAAGATGCCGTAGCTGTTCGAGTTCTGCGCAACGCCGTTGCCCGAGGTCATGGTCACATTCGACAGCGTCGCGTTGCCGTGGAAGCCGAAGAACGAGAGATCATGCTGGTTCGTGACACCCGCGCGGCTGTTGTTGGTGAAGGTCGAGTTCGACACTGTGAAGTTGGTGTTCACCACCGCCTGTGAGCCCGACGGGTTGGTCGAGATCGCCGACGAAGTCTGCTCGTACATCGCGCAGCCGTCGATGGTCATGCCGTTCATCGACGCGACCGCCGTGGCCACGCGCACACCGAAGTTGTTGGCGTGGAAGGTCGAGTTCGCGACCGTGACATTCGAAATCGTGCCGCTGCGGTAGTGCACGCCCTGGCCGTAGCCCGTCGCGTGAATGCCATCGACCTTGACGAACGACACAGGCGTGTCGCCATACACCGCGATGCCGTCCGAGCCGCTTGCGTTCGCAGCGCCGCTCAAGCGGACACCCGCGATCGTGAGTTGGTTCAAAGCATCAAGCCCCGAGCCCGTGACGCGGATGACTGGAGTCGCCGTGGTCGACGAGCTGAGCACCGTGCCCGCCTCGCTGCTGCCCGCACCGACGAGCGCGACGCGCTTGTCGAGCGTGATGTTCTCGATGAACGAGCCCGCTGCGATGTTGACCGTGTCACCCGTACTCGCGGCAGAGACGCCGCGACCAATGTTGCCACTCGAAGCGACGAAGACATTCGACGACTTCACGCGGACAAGTCCAAGTGCCGAGTCGTCAAGCTTGTGCGAGATCTTGTCTTCGATGTCGAAGTTCTGCGCCAGCGTTGCCGCCGCGCCCGTGTTGCCGCCGAACGTGGCGGTGGTCGCGTCGATCGCGTTGGCGTTACCGACAAGCGCGATGTGATTGCCCGATTGCCCAGTGAAGGCCGTCGCACCAAGCGTGACCGTCGCGTCAGCGCCGCTGACCGAAAGCCCCGTCGTGCCGCCCGAGATTGAGCCACCTGTGAGTGCGAGCGTGACCGACGCACCGTTGTCGTTGAGCGCGCTGTCGTTGACGACCACGCCCGCCGTCGATGCAGCGATCGCCACACCAGAGATGGTGTAGCTGCTCGAGGTCGCGCTACCGAAGTTGTCATGGTTGGTCGCGACGACGCCGTTGATGGCGCCGCTGACCGAACCGCCACTGACCGTCACACCAGCGGTCGCTGGGCAGTGCCACAGCGTGTAGCCGTTGGGGAAGTTTGCGATCGTGTTGCCCGTGATGGACACCGTCGCGGCATCCAAGATCGACCAGACTTCGATGCCGTCGCTGTCGCCGTTGGTGTTCGACAACGAAGTGTTCGTGATCGAGTTGTTCGCGATCGTCCACACCGAGGCGCCGTACTGCAGGTTGTGCAGAATGCCGTCGTAGTCCTCGTAGATCGAGTCGCCAGTGATCGCCTGAATGCCCGTCGTGATCGTGTTGTTCGAAATCGACGCGGTCTGACCCTCTGGGACGGCGAGATAGTGGTTGTCGGCTTGGACGCCGCGCCACGCGTTGACGATAGTGTTGCCCGAAACTTCGGCGTAGTAGCTGTCGTAGGCGAGGATCGCTGCCCAGTAGGGGATGTTCTCAAGGTAGTTGTCGGTGACCTCACCGAAACGCGCGCTCGCAGCGCTCGTCGCGCCCATCGAGATGCCGAACTGGAAGATGTTCTTGACCACGCAGTTGCGGACGATCGCGCCATCACCAGTGATCGAGATGCCTTCGTCAGCGTCAGGATTCGCACCGTTGGCAGTGAAAGGCGAAGTCGTCAAAGGGTTGTCGCCGTTGACCATCAGGCCGTCGAAGATGACGCCCGAGACCGAGGACGGAACGGTGACGACATACGCGACATCGTCGTAGCTGGCCATCATGCCTGCTGGTGACATGATCACCGCTTCAGCGCCACGAGTAGCGTCGGTGCCGGACTTGCCTGCGTTGGGACCACGCAAAGTCAGCGACTTTGAAACGGTGATCGCTTCGGCTTAGGTACCCGCAGAGATCTCAAGGACATCACCCGCGAGTGCAGCGTCGATGCCTGATTGAATGCTCACCGCGAAGCCGACAGTCGTCCCACCGCGAACGATCGAGACTGGACCACCCGAGACGGAGGAGAAGCCCGCGAGATTGGCGTTGACGGCGGCGACTCCAACCGCACCGATCGTGACGGTCGACGACAGAATCGCGCGGAAAGCGCGGCACATCTCGCTCTGCATGTTGTGTTCCTCAAAAAACAAGACCCCAAAGATCCCGCGGACGGCGGGTCGCCTGTTCACATGACAGGCGTCGCCCAAAGTCGCTGCTCCCTGGGGAAGGAACAGCAGGTGAACATCAGCCCCAGCCTCTCAGGGTGCAAATGTCCGTTGAAGAGATTGAGATAATCATCTTCAGAGCGTGCTTCTGGTCGGGTTGCGGGGCTTATTCTCGGACGGGCTCGCTCTGGCGTCTTCCAATAAATGAATCACTACTTGCCTGCGATGGCTTGCATGTTGCAACTTCGCCTCAACGCTTGACGCGCGCTTCCGAGTCTCTAGCGCGTGCGAGAGTTTGGTCCGCTTTCGGCGGATCAACTGGCGCCACAGGTGGTTGCGGAGCATGGCGTCGGTGCCTGCGCGTGCTGTCGCGTGATCTTTCGCTGCTGGATCGTGTTCTCAAACTCGATGCCTCGCAGCGGTTCATCGTCGACGCGCTTCTCGTTGATGTCGAAGCCGAGTCGGGGTCACGCGCATCGCTCAGTTGCTTCGCGAGAACCTCAAAGCGATCCTTACCGACGCGCAGCGGGTGCAACTCGCTGAGGTTTGGGCCGCGGTGTATCGCGAGCGCAGGAATCTGCCAGAACGATCGGGGGCGAAGGCATCGACCTCGCAGCGCTCGCTCGCGGACGCTGAGCGCGCCTACGACGCATTCGAGTCCTGGCTGTACGGGAGATCGCCGGGCGCGGCTTCCTCCCTCCTTCTTCACACCTGCGTCTGCCATTGCCCAGGAATCCATGACGCGGTGCGATCGTGCGCGCAACCGCAGGTCGGAACAGGTTAGATTCCGCGAGCCATGGCACTCCTACAAAGCTCCAGCGATTCCACCCGTCGAGATTTCATCGTGACTGCCAGCGGAATGACCGCGGCACTCCTCCTCGCCTCGAAGGGGCTTGGTGCGGTGCACGCGCGCGACGGGGACACCATCAGGATCGCGCTGATCGGTTGCGGTGGCCGCGGCGGCGGAGCAGCGCTCAATGCTCTCTCAGTCAAGCGTGGTCCGATGCAAATCGTTGCGATGGCAGACGCGTTCGCCGAGAAGGTGCAATCCTGCCACGATGGTCTCAAAGAGGAGCGTCCTGATGCGGTGGATGTTCCGCCTGAGCGCCGATTTGTCGGACTCGATGGGTATCGAGGTGCGATGGATTGCCTGCGGCCGGGTGATGTCGTCATCCTCGCCACGCCTCCCGCGTTTCGAGGCGTGCATTTCAAGTACGCCATCGAGAAGGGGCTCAATGTCTTCATCGAGAAGCCGGTGTGCGTCGATGGTCCCTCGGCTCGGTTGATGTTCGAACTCAACGCAGAGGCGCAGAGAAAGAACTTGAAGGTCGCCGTCGGTCTCATGGGACGGCACAGTCCCGCGATGCAGGAGTTGGCTCGCCGCGTGCAGGACGGCGAACTCGGCGAAATCATTTCGCAGTACGGCTACCGCATGCAAGGGACGATTGTGACCTTCCGCTCACCTCCGAAGCCCGCTGGACTGAGCGAGGTGGAGTACCAGATTCGACGCTTCCATAGCTTCCTGTGGGCGAGCGGCGGCGCGTACAACGACTTCTTCATCCACATCATCGATCACCTGTGCTGGATGAAGGGCGCGTGGCCGGTGCAGGCGCGCGCGCTTGGTGGGAGGCACTATCGCGAGGGAGCCAAGGGCGTTCGATACATCGATCAGAACCTCGATAGCTACGGCGTGGAGTACACCTATCCCGATGGAACGGTGATGACCTTCGACGGTCGCTGCATGGATGGTTGCGAGGAGAAATTCTCGAGCGCCATGCACGGAACCAAGGGTTGCGCCGTGGTCTCTGCAAGTGGTGACTACGGGATGCCGTCGCGCCTCTACACCGGGCACAACTTTTCGAAGGCGAACATGATCTGGGAGTCGAAGGTGCCGCCGGCGCTGCAGAATCCCTATCAGAATGAGTGGGAGTCCTTCGTCGACGCTCTGCGCGATGACAAGCCCTACAACGAAGTGAAGCGCGGAGTCGAAGCGTCTTTGGTCTGCTGCATGGGCCGCATGGCAGCGCATACGGGTCAGCCGATCACCTTCGAAGGAATGCTCGCGTGCGAACATGACTTCGCGCCGGGAATCGCGACGCTCACGCTCGATGGCCCCGCGCCCGTGGTCGCTGACGCCGATGGAAACTATCCCGTGCCGCGGCCTGGGTTCCTCACGACTCGAGAGTATTAAGTTGCCGCGCTTGCGCAGGCTCGCGAAGTACGCACTCGTTGGCTTTCTGCTTCAGCAGTTCGTCGCGATGGGACTCGGCGGGCTCGGCGTCGTTCATTCGTACTACGACATCGCCCTCGGCCCTCACACGATCGGCTGGCCAATGCCTCCGCGTTGGATCGATCGCGCGTGGATCGGATTCGTGGGTCCGGCGTTGTTTCCGATGCCCGATCCTGGCAGCGGGGACAATGGCGATCGCGGCGCATCGAGCGGGCTCGATGAAGACGATCGCTCTCAGCAGCGGCCGTTTCTTGTCGAGGTCTCAGGCGACCTGTTCATCGTGTGGAGGGCGCCCCGCGGGAGATTGCTCGGAGTTTCACTCGGTGAACAGTGGGCGGCGGTTGGACCGATCGACTCGACGCTCCTTGATGCTTTCCTTTTCTTTGATGAGCGATTCGGTGTTGCGCAGGTTCCTGTCGCACTCCTAGAGCTCCAGACACTCGCCGTTGAGCGCGCCAAGCTCGGCGGAACAACCGCGCACGACGAGCCTGCTGAGTTTGAAACTGACCACGCACGAGAGCAAGCGGCGCAAGAGGAAGTCGCGGCGGGGAGGATGTCCGAGTCGGAACTGTCGAGCATCGTCCGCCGCCCCGAACTTCGAAGGTCGGTGGACGCCTATCTGCGAGCGTTCGGCCAACTCGAGTTCGACTTTCCGAGCGCGTTGTGTGTGATGGAGCAACGCGAACCAACGAAGGCGTTTGCGGAGTTGCTCGCAAAGATGCCGAACACGATCGTGCTTCGGACCACGGCTGCGTGGGGCTGGCCGATCACTTCGGTGCAATCGTCGGCGTCGTACGCATGGAATGGCACCTTCGGTCCCAACGAAGCGGCGACGCTCTTCAAGGTGGAGGCGGAGACTGCGTCGTACGACATGGTGAAGGAAGATGAGTGGGAGGCCGAACTGCGCGCGCTGGTGAGCGCAGTGCCGAGTCTTCGCGCGGATGGGAAGCCTCTCTGGATTCGCAGGAAGCAGGACTGGATCCCGCTTCCCACCGGTTCGTTTGCCTCACTCGATGGTTCCACATTCGTTCCTGGCGTGCCGTGGAAACCGCTGTGGATGGGCGCGCTCGTCAACGCGGCGTTCTACGCCATCGGCGTGTGGTTCGTGTGGACAGCACTCGTGCAGCGCGCGTTGAACTCTTCGCGACGATGGTTTGCGCGTCGCTCGAACCGCTGTGCGAGCTGCGGCTACCCGATCCGCGTTGGCGCCATGGACTCGTCGCACCGAGATGCGACTAGTCCTGTGCGCTGCCCCGAGTGCGGCGCGGCGCGTGATTGAGGTCACACGCGTGGGCGTCGCGCCCGCGTGCCGCGCGCGGCCGGTTCCGGACTCACCCCCTCGTTGAAAGACGGTGGATAGCGGCCTGCCAAAGCTAGAAGTTGCGCCCGATCAGGTACTGCGGGTTGCGCGTGCGCGCGTCGTGTCCGCCTGACGAGGCGAGGCACGCTGACGCGCCATGGAGAGCAAGTTGCCGCTGACTCGAGGTTGGAAATCGTTCTTCGGCATCGCGGTGATGTTCGCTGTGGCAGGGCTCTTGTTCTTGTGGATCGCAACGCGGGGGGCGCCTCCACCGACGGCGGCCGAGGTTCAGGTCGCACTGTCGCAACAACTGAGGCCTGGCGATTCGCTCGAGACCGCTTGCACGGTCCTACGGAGTATGTCTGCGGTGACGACCTGTGAATTGAATGACGAGCAACTGC
The DNA here is from genome assembly GCA_947490615.1 of Planctomycetaceae bacterium. Taxonomy (GTDB): domain Bacteria; phylum Planctomycetota; class Phycisphaerae; order Phycisphaerales; family SM1A02; genus QWPT01. The sequence goes on from CANLHK010000020.1 coordinate 32,110, forward strand.
TCATCGCGTTGATCCGACACGATCAGAACAGCTGGCGCGTCGTGAAGCGCAGCGTCTCGGTCAAGATCTACTTCGATCCTGCGGGTGGGCTTTCGCGCATCGAGTGCCGCGACGCCTACACAGGTCCGTAGAGACCTTGAGGCGCGGGTTGGCGCGCGCGCGGCACAACGAGAACGCGTGAATTCAGTTTGGGGCCGTGAGGTCAGGGCGTTCACTCTGAACCGTTCGGCGTGCCAGTTTCGCGCGCGCATTCGTTGCACGCGGCCTTGCGCCGCTGATGGGAAGTAGGGCGGGCTGGATTCGAACCAGCGTCTTATCGATTATGAGTCGACGGCTCTAGACCGCTGAGCTA
>CANLHK010000021.1 GCA_947490615.1 Planctomycetaceae bacterium
CAGCAAAAAGGCCTTCTTCTCATCGTCTCCGGACCTTCCGGCGTCGGTAAGACCACCATCGTGCACGAGGTCATTCGTCGTCTCGGCGGAGAATTCAGCGTGAGCGCGACAACGCGCGCGCGTACCGAGCGCGAGCGCGACGGCGTCGATTACCACTTCGTCACCCCAGAGATCTTCCAGCACTGGATCGACACCGATCGATTCCTCGAGCACGCGCAGGTCTTCGGTCGTTCGTGGTACGGCACGCTGCAGAGTCCTGTGGTTCGCGCCCTCGAGGATGGCAAGCTCATCGTGCTCGACATCGATGTGCAGGGCGCGCGCGATGTGAAGAAGCGGCTCCCTAGTGCCTTCACGGTGTTCTTGTTGCCACCCGACGAGCCGACGCTGCTCAAGCGTCTTCGTGCGCGCGGACGCGAGGACGACGCTGCGATTGATCGGCGCTTTGCCGAGGCCAAGAAGGAGATCGAGTTCGCCAAGTCCACCAGCGTCTACGACGCGTTTGTGGTGAACGACGATCTCGAACTGGCGATCGATCAGGTCTGCGATCTCGTTCGAAACAAGCGCACGGGCTGATCAGCTTCGAACGCGCGGACCGATGCCCGCCTTCATGCGTGCGATGAACGCTTCGGCGAGTCGCGCGAACACCGTCTCAGGATTGTGACGCGCATCGATCACGACATAGCGCGCGGGATCTTCGCGGCATTGCTGCAGGTAGCCTTGGCGGACGCGTTCGTGGAACTCGGCGTTCTTCTGTTCCATGCGATCGAGGTTTGGATTGGAGCTCGCGCCAAGGCGCTGGGATGCCGTCGAGATGTCGACATCAAAGATGACGACCTCATCGGGCCACATCTCGCCGACGGCCACGCGCGCGACATCCATGATCTCATCGCGCGTCATGCCGCCCGCGGTGCCTTGGTAGGCCAGCGTGGAACTCACGAAGCGGTCGGCGAGCACGAGTTCACCGCGTGCGAGCGCGGGGCGGATTCGCTCTTCGAGGAGCTGCGCGCGACTGGCCATATAGAGCAGCATCTCGGCCCGCACCGTCATCGCGCTGTTGCGCGGATCAAGCAAGATGGCGCGGATTTGCTCACCGATGTCGGTGCCGCCTGGCTCGCGGACTTCGGTGACGACTACACCTTGCGCGCGTGCCCAATCGGAGAAGCGACGGAACTGCGTGCTCTTGCCGCATCCGTCGGGTCCATCAAACACCACGAAGCGGCCGCCGAGGAACCCACGCATGCGGTCGGTCGAAGCCTCGGGCGGGATGGTGTCTTGGGGTGGCTTGAGCATCGGCGGACTCGTGTGCGCACCGTATCATCCGTTGGACATGCGCATGGAGCTCCGCGACTCGAACCGAAGGCGACTTTCTCGCGTCGAGATCGACGAACGCGTGAGGCCTGCGCGTGTGCGCCTGCCCGAGACGGGCGCCGATTTATACCCGCGCTGGGACGAGGCACTCGACGATTCTTCGGCGTTGCGTCGTTGCATCGTCTGCGGTTGCACCGAGCTCTACACGCGCAAAAACCTGCCGCAAGTGACGCCGTTCATTGCGGTCCTCGCCTTCTCGGGTGCGGTGGTCGCGATCTTGGGCAACGCGACGCATCCACTCATGATGGCGCTGTTGGCCACGCTCCTTGTCGTCGATGTGCTGACCCTCCTTCTCGCGCGGCGACAACTGGTCTGTTATGGATGCGGCGCGATCTACTGGTCGTTGCGCATCGCGCGCTACCACCGTCGATGGGATCGCGCCGTCGCGGATCGACTCGGGAAGGACTCCGTCGATCTGCCCACAGTGGTCATCGAGGCTTCGCGGCCAAAGGAAGAGGACGCATGAGGAACGACTTGTCGGCAGGCGAGGCTCCAGTCGCAGCGAAGCTTCGCGATCTCGTGATTCTCGGCGGCGGCGGTCACGCTGCAGTGGTTGCGGAGAGCGCCGCGCGGCTTGGGTGGCGCGTCGTGGCGATCGCGGCTTCTCAAACGACACTTGCGTCCGTGCGCAATCTTGGAGATCCCGAGGGCGAGGGTCGAGCACGCGTCGAGGCGCTCGTCGAAAGCGGTGCGCAGTTGCACGGCGCGATCGGTTCGCCGTCGGTGCGCGCGCGTTGGGTCGCGCAGTTTGGTCTTGCGCACTTTGCAACGATTGCCGATCCCACCGCGACGGTCTCGCCGAGTGCGCGGGTGGCGGCGGGCGTCTACATCGGGGCAGGCGCAGTCGTCAACGCGCGCGCAGAGCTCGGCTCCTGTGCGATCGTGAACACGCGGGCTGTCATTGAGCACGATTGCATTGTCGAGGCCTTCGCGCATGTGTCGCCCGCCGCGGTCTTGTGCGGATCGGTGCGCGTGTCCGAGGGCGCGCAAGTCGGCGCTGGCGCGGTGGTGATTCCTGGCCGAACCATCGGCGCGAGATCCATCGTCGGCGCGGGTGCGGTGGTCGTGCGCGATGTTCCAAGAGGCGTGACGGCAGCGGGAGTTCCCGCGCGCGTCCTCACCTCTGACGCGTCCACTCTGATGGACGAGTGAATCAGCGCTCGTCACACCGACATCGCCCAGACCACAACCAACGCGAAGAGCGTCAGCAGCACCAATCCAAGGATCGCAAATCCCGTGGCAAGCGCGGCGTCGCGCGGCGAGAGTCGAAAGGTCGGGATCAACACCAGCCCCGCCACAATGGGAGGGCCGAGCAAGTTGATCGATTGCTTGAGGAAGCGCACCTCAATCGGTGCGAGCCACACCAGCATGGTGATCGACGCCACCGCAGCGCAGCGCGCGAGGAGCGCGACGGCATCGCCGATCGGTCGCTGTCGCACGAAGGCAAACGAGAACATGCCAAATGCCAGACCAAGCGTGGCCAGCGGCAGAAAGACCAGACTGCGACCGAGTCCGTTGAGCCGTTGGCCAAAGGAGAGTTCTTGGACGAGCACCGAGCCATCGCTCGCTGCTTCGATGGGAGCAAGCTGACGCGCGCCAGCCAACCAACTGATCGCCAGGAGCGCGGTGCAAACTCCCGCGATCACGAGCCAAGTTCGTGGAGATGATGGACTCGAAATCGGTGGAGGGAGCGCGTCCGACTCGTCGTGCAGCTCGTGCTCGTCGTCGTCCTCAGCTTCAGGGTTCGTGTCGTGCTGCGCGTCGGAGTTGGTCATGGTCGGACTCGAGGCTGCATGCGTGGTTGTCGGGAGGAAGGCATCGCGTTACGGTCTGCGCGTGGAGAGACCCATGGGCACACCTCGCATGCTACCGACCCATCTCATGCTGCTCGCAGCACTCGTGTTGACCTCACCAACCCTGTTGGCAGACACCATCACGCTTGTGGGTGGTGATGTCCTCCATGGCATCATCCTCGAAGAGCGTGAGGAGTTCGTCGTGTTGCAGCATGCCGAGCTTGGGCGCCTTGAGCTTTCCCGCGGCACGATTGCCAGCTTTGCGCATGCAACGCCCGATGCTGGAGCGAGCGCTGCCCCCGCCATCACCACTCCGCCTGTGACACCTGTTGTCGCCCAGGCACCCGCCTCACCACCAACTACTGCAGCCGCGCCATCGACCGACGCGTGGCGCTTCAAGTTCGACCTTGGCTTCACGGGCTCGACGAACGATGGAACAAGTAACTGGGATCTGCGCACAGCAGCCGAAGCGGTGCGCGCCACCACCACGAGGCGCACCACGATCTCGGGCGAGTACTACTTCCAGTACAGCGACGGCATCGAGACCGACAACAATCTCAGCGTGAAGGGTCTTGAGGAGTTTCTCTTTGAGGGCTCGCGTTGGGAAGCGTTCGTGCAGGCGACCTATCAGAACGACAATTTCCAAGCGTGGGAGCAGCGCATCGGCGGCTACGCGGGGCCGAGTTACAGACTCATCGAGGAAGGTCCGCTCGCGCTCAAGCTCCGCGGCGGTGCGGGCGCAAGTTACGAACTGAGCAGTGCCACTTGGACTCCCGAACTTCTCTTTGGCGACGAGTTGGTCTGGGCCATCAACGCGAAGTCGAAGCTGAAGCAGGGGCTAGAGCTTTATCCCGATATCGACCGTGTCTCGGAGTATCGACTCATCTTCCGCGTTGATTACGAAGTCGCGATCTCGGAGAAAGGTGATGTGAAGGCAACCGCGGGAGTGCGCAGCGAGTTCGACTCGTTTGTGCCCGAAGACGGCGGGACCGCGAACGATCTCAAGGTGTATGCGGGTTTACAGTTCGTCTTCTAGCCCGCGTGTCGTCACGCGGCGCACTGCGTCCTTCCGAGTGTTGATCTGACACCAATCCGCGCGCGCGGTAGACTGCGGCGCATCGGCGTCCCGATGGCCGCTCGTTCGGCTTATGACAGTGCAGTGATCGTCTCGTGTCAGTCGATGTCAGTACACGGCACGCCCCCGCGCGGTGCCTGAAACGGAGTGCTCTTGCTTCAGCCCAGCCTCGGTGAGCCGCAGCTCACGATCGAAAACCCCGTCCTTGCAGCACTCGACATCGTCGTCGCTGGTGAAGCTGAATGCGCCACGCCCGCGCGTCGCCACGAGCCGCACGCCGTGGAAGACTCTGGCTCGCGCTTGGCTCCACTGCATGTTCGCTTGGCCACGGGCGCAGCCGTCGTGCTGCCTCCGTTTGGTCTGCTCGCTGTCATGGTGCTGGCTTGGGGCGGTTGGTTCCACTGGGTCGACCTCGCGCTCATGGGCTCGATGTATGTGCTCACGGGGCTCGGTGTGACCATCGGGTACCACAGGCTCTACACCCACAAGTCGTTTGCGACGCGCGGCCCCATCGCCGTGTTCTTTGCGATCTGCGGCAGCATGGCCGTTCAGGGTCCGCTCATCTGGTGGTGTGCGACCCATCGCAAGCATCACCAGCACTCCGATGAGGAGTTGGACCCACACTCACCACACGCTGGCCGCGCGCCAGGCGTTGGTGGCGCGATCAAGGGATTCCTCCACGCGCACATTGGTTGGCTCTTCGCCGACATCACGCCCGACATGAAGCGCTATGTGCCCGATCTCCTTGCGGATCGGACCACGCTGCTCATTAGCAATGCCTTCCCGATTCTCGTGGCGCTTGGTTTGGTGATTCCTGCGGTCATCGGTGGCTTGGTCACGATGAGTTGGATGGGCGCGCTTCTTGGGTTCCTCTGGGGCGGCGTGGTGCGGATGTTCCTGTTGCACCATGTCACTTGGAGCGTGAACAGCGTCTGCCATATCTGGGGCGCCAAGGACTACGCCTCGGGAGATGAGAGCCGCAACAACCCCGTCATGGGAATCCTGGCGCTCGGTGAAGGTTGGCACAACAACCACCACGCGTTCCCCGCAAGCGCGCGTCACGGACTCAAGTGGTGGCAGTTCGACCTGAGCTGGGTCATCATTCGCTCTCTCGAGAAGATCGGGCTCGCGAAGAAGGTCCGCTTGCCTGGACTTGAGCGACTCGCGACCAAGCGCGTCTGATCCATCAACCTCGATCTCGTGTTTGCGTGCTGCGATCCGCGCTCTCGGCGTTATCGTTTGCCGCATGCTTGCCGCGCTGCTTCTTGGTTTGACGCTTGTGCCGACAGCGCGTGGCGTCGAGTACGACCGCGACATCCGCCCGATTCTCTCGCAGCATTGCTTCACCTGCCACGGATTTGACGAGCACGCGCGCAAGGCGGGGCTTCGGCTCGACCGCAGCGATTCTGCGTACGCCACGCGCGACGGCGTCACGGCCATCGTGCCGCATGACCTCAACGCCAGCGCGCTCTGGATGCGCATCAACTCCACCGACGAGGAAGAGCGCATGCCGCCGCCCTCGGCGCATCGCGCGCTGAACGACGCGCAACGCGCGCTGCTTGGTCAGTGGATTCAAGAGGGTGCGGTCTACACCGAGCACTGGGCCTTCACGCCGCCTGCGCCGTCGAAGGCCATCGCGCAGGACGCGACGGATGCGATTGACACACTTGTGGCTGCGCAGCTTGCCTCGCGCGGATTGTCGTTGGCCGACGAGGCTTCACGCGCCACCTTGATCCGTCGTGTGACGCTCGATCTCACGGGACTGCCGCCAAGCGCGCGTGAGGTCGCAGAGTTCGTGTCGGATCCGAGCCCGCACGCCTACGAGCAACTTGTCGATCGTCTCTTGGCGAGCCCGCATTACGGCGAGCGCATGGCGATGCCGTGGCTCGACGCTGCGCGCTTTGCCGACACCAACGGCTTCTCGATTGATGGTGGCCGTCATCTCTGGCTCTGGCGCGATTGGGTCATCGCTGCGTTCAACGCGAACAAGCCCTACGACCGCTTCCTGGTCGAGCAGATTGCTGGCGATCTCCTGCCCGATCGCACCGATGAGACGCTCACCGCCACAGGGTTTCAGCGCAACGCGATGATGACCCACGAGGGCGGCACCATCGCCGAAGAGAACCTCGTGAACTACGGCGCCGACCGCGTCAAGACCTTCGGCGAAGCGGTACTTGGCCTGACTCTTGGGTGCGCGCAATGCCACGATCACAAGTTTGATCCGATCACGCAGCGCGAGTACTACGCGTTGTTCGCGTACTTCAACCAGACCAGCGAGCCCGCGCTTGGTGGTGACGGCGGCGTGAACGCTGCGCCCACGGCGACGGTGCGTTCGGTGCTCAAGACAGGCGAAGAAGACGCACTGCGTGAGCGCATCACGGCGCTGGAAACTCGACTCGCGCTGCCGAGCTCTGTCGAAGTCGCGCAGTGGGAAGAGGCGCAACAGCGCGCCATGGCGGTGCGCGGCCTTGGATTCGCGTTGCACCCCGTGCGACTCACCACCATCAGCACGCCCAACACGGGCAGCGGATTCTCGATTGAGAGTGGACGCTTCGCGCGCGTCGAGCGACCGATGGGGTTCATCGCCTTTGATGTGGCGATGGAGTTTGAGCAGCCGTTGGCGCCCGTCACTGGACTGCGCGTCGTGATGCACGCCGATCCCAACGCGCCCGACGCGGGCTGGGGTTGGGGCGGCGGGGAGGTCGGTGCGACGGAGGCAAAGAAGTCGTTTGCCGTCACCAACATCTCACTCTCTGCAGGTTCGGTGGCGTCGGACCAGGTCAATCTCTATCGCATGCTCAATCTACAGAGCGCCACGGCGAACTCTTGGCGCGGCGAAGATCGACCCGAAGGTGTGCTCGAAACGCGCGGCGAAACTGCGTGGATTCCTGACATCAAGCACGAGGGTCCTGTCTTTCTCACGCTGACCTTCGACGAGCCTCTTGCGCGGGACGCGCGCCACCTCACGGCGCAGATCAACTTTGGCCGAGGCGGTGCGCCGACGGCGCGGCGGATGGAGTTCTTCTTGATGACGGGCAACGACGATGGTTCGTCGTTACCGATCGAGATCGAACGAGTGATCCGCACGCCGCGCGCGCAACGAACTGCCGAAGAAACCAGCGCGCTCTTGTCGTACTCCAGCGCCCACGCGCCGTCGATGGAACGCGTGCGTGTCGACCTCGCCAACGCTCGTGAGCGACTCACCACGCGGACGGACGCGTTCTCGACGATGGTGATGGATACGGCGACCACGGCGCGCGGGACCTTCGTGCTGCATCGCGGCAACTACGCCGATCCGCGCGAGTCGGTCGAGATTGGTGTGCCCTCGGTGTTGCCGCCGCTTCCTGAGGGTGCGCCTGCCAATCGGCTCGGACTTGCACAGTGGGTGGTGGACGCGCGTCATCCACTCACGGCGCGCGTCGCGGTCAATCGGCTCTGGCAACAGTTCTTTGGCGCTGGGTTGGTGCGCACGCCAAGCGACTTTGGATTCCAAGGTGATTGGCCGCTCCATCGTGAACTGCTCGATCATCTCGCTCACGAGTTTCGCCTGCACCACTGGGATGTGAAGCGGTTGGTGCGCGAGATCGTGTGCAGTCGCGTCTATCGGCAATCGTCGGACGCCACACCCGAAGCGCTCGTGCAAGATCCCGACAATCGACTCCTTGCGCGTGGTCCTCGCTTTCGATTGAGCGCGGAACTTATTCGGGACGGCGCGCTGTCGACGAGCGGACTCTTGGTCGCGCAAGTCGGCGGGCCGAGTGTGAATCCGTACACGCCCGGCGATCCGTGGCGCGAGATCAGCCATTACGGTTCGAGCGGCGCGTCCGCGCAGGCGTTCATTCAGGATCACGGTGAGAAGCTCTATCGACGGAGTCTCTACACCTATTGGAAGCGCACGCTGCCGCCGCCGAGCATGGCGATCTTTGACGCGCCCAATCGTGAGACCTGCACCGTCGATCGCGCTGCGACCAACACGCCGCTGCAGGCGCTCGTGCTCTTGAACGATGTGCAGTTCATCGAAGCCGCGCGTGCATTTGGCGCACGCATCGCGCAGCGCGCCGACAGCGACGCCGCACGGTTGGTGTGGGCCTTTACCGAAGTCACTGCGCGCACGCCAAAGCCTGAAGAAGCCGTCGTACTTGCTCAAGCACTCGAACGGGAACGGGCACGCTTTGCAGCTGATCCAACGGCGGCCCACGCGCTTCTCTCGCATGGTGAATCGCCGCGCGATGCGTCGCTTGCAGAGCCCGAGCACGCTGCATGGACGCAAGTCGCGGCCGTCTTACTCAACCTGAGCGAAGTGGTGACGAGAGACTGACCATGCACGACTCGATTGAAGACCGACTCGCCTTTCTCACCCGCCGCAGTTTCATTGGGCGCTCCGCGCACGGCGTTGGCACGATGGCGCTCGCGTCGCTGTTGGCCGAGTCGGTGCTCGGGAGTACCACGGCGCGCGCGCCTCTCGGCAACGGAGGTCTCGCAGGCGTTCCACACTTTGCACCGAAGGCCAAGCGCGTCCTTTGTCTCTTTCAGAGTGAAGGCTTCTCGCACATCGATCTGTTCGACCCCAAGCAAGCACTGTGGGATCACGCGGGCAAAGACTTGCCGCCGTCGATCAAGGGCACGCAGCGGGTGACGGGCATGACGAGTGGCCAAGGGAGTTTTCCGGTCGTGGCGCCGATCATGCAAGGAAAGAACTGCGGTCAGAGCGGGCTTTGGATCAGCGACCTCATGCCGCACCTGCAGACCGTCGCGGATGAGCTCTGCATCATCAAGAGCATGAACACCGAGGCGATCAACCACGATCCCGCGATCACCATGATGAACACGGGCAACCAACTGCCTGGATACGCGAGCATGGGTTCGTGGGCGAGCTACGGACTCGGCAGCGAGAACGCCAACTTGCCAGCGTTCATCGTGCTGGTGTCGCAGGGTTCAGGCAAGAATCCTGGGCAACCGATCTTCTCGCGCCTGTGGGGAAGCGGCTTCTTGCCGAGTTCGCATCAGGGCGTGGGCTTTCGACCAGGCGGCAATCCCGTGCCGTATCTCGCCAACCCCGATGGCATCGATCGTGCGGCGCGGCGCGACATGCTCGATGATCTCGCGACGCTCAACCGCATGCACGGCGATGAGGTCGGCGACCCTGAGACGCTTGCGCGCATCAACAGCTACGAGATGGCGTTTCGCATGCAATCGTCGGTGCCTGAACTTGCCGACACCAGCGACGAGAGGCCTGAGACGCTCGAGATGTACGGGCCCGATGTGCGACGACCTGGTTCGTACGCGGCGAACTGTCTGTTGGGCCGACGACTTCTCGAACGCGGCGTGCGCTTCGTCCAACTCTTCCATCGCGGATGGGACCAGCACATCGCGATCAATCGACAACTGCCCAATCAATGTCGCGATGTCGATCAACCGACGACCGCGGTGCTCAAGGACCTCAAAGAGCGCGGCATGCTCGACGACACCCTGGTGATCTTCGCGACCGAGTTCGGACGAACCGCGTTCAGCCAAGGCGGCTTCGGCGATCCGAGCTCAGGCCGCGATCACCACGGACGATGCTTCACGGTCTGGCTCGCAGGCGGCGGCATCAAGCGCGGCATCGAGTACGGCAAGACCGACGACTTCTCCTACAACATCGTCGAGAACCCCGTCCACATCCGCGACCTCCACGCCACGATCCTCCATTGCCTCGGCATCGACCACGAACGCCTCACCGTGCCGTTTCGAGGGCTCGATGTGAAGCTAACCAGCGTGGAGAAGGCACGGGTGGTGGGTGAGGTGGTGGGGTAGGGGGTGACTATTGCCTTGGCGTGATACGCCATTCGGAGTGCACGGCTGAGCAAGTCGCGCATGTCGCGATACAGGTCACGAACAAGAGGAGCATCACCATGATCGCAACGACTCTCAAAGTCTTGATGTAGTCGCGGATCTCTCGGAGGAGTTTCGTCTCCTCGCTCGGACTCCGCATGGGTCTCTCATGGGGACTGGGAGACGGGGTGATCGGCGGCACCGGTGGCAGGTGGGGCATGAACGGCTCCGATTGGACGGCTGAACAACGCGGAGAGCTTCTCGTCGTGCTCACACGCTCTCACCGCCACCAAAGAAAAACCCCAACTCAGGGTTGGGGTCGGGGTTGCGCACCGAACGCAAGCGGTCGGGAGCAGAGCCTCGCGCAGGTTGTCCTACTTATTGTGACAAGAAGGAGCGCCCGCTCAGTTACACTTCGTTCAATGTACTCAGGCATTCAGTGGTGTCAAGCCGCTGTCGTCTGATCGTCCGAAGTTCTCTCGTCATGGTTCTCTAGGGGATGAGCATGAGCGAATCGCAATCGACGCGGCGGATCCTTGGTCTAGACATCGGCGTGGCTTCAGTTGGATGGTGTGTGTTGGAGGCCACTGACGATCAGCCGACCAGAATCCTCGGCACCGGTAGTCGGATTTTCTCACCTGGGGTTGACGGCGACTTCAAGAATGGCCGCGATGAACCCAAAAAGCCAGAAGCGGCGCGAAGCGCGGCAGATGCGTCGTCAGCTCTGGCGCCGTCGTCGTCGACTCCTGAAGTTGTTCCGCGTGCTGTGCAGGCTCGACCTCCTTCCAGATCCTGGCGCGTACGACCCGAGCAACCTCGATGAGGCATTGCGGGGGCTTGATGCGAAACTCTCTGCCGCAGATCCGATGCGCCACGACCGCATCGCCGCGCAAGTGTTTCACTATCGACTTCGTGCGCGCGCGGCCCAAGGCAAAGTGGATCGTCATGAACTCGGTCGCGCGCTTTATCACCTCGCGCAACACCGTGGGTACCTCAGCAATCGAAAGGCCAAGAAGAAGGACGGCGAAGAGGACGGCGCCGTCGCGGAGGGCATCAGTGAACTGAAGGCGAAGATCGAGGCCTCGAAGCTGCCAACCCTCGGTGCCTACTTCGCCTCCATTGATCCCGAGGTCGAGCGGATCAGAGCTCGGTGGCTTGGTCGAAACGAGTTCATCATTCCAGAGTTTGAGGCGATCAAGGCACAGCAGCGCGTCCACCACCCAAAGATCTCCGAGTCCGATTGGGAGGTCATCAAAGACGCCATCTTCCGACAGCGCCCGCTTCGCGACCAAAGCCACCTCATCGGTAAGTGCTCAATCGAACCGACCGAGCGTCGGTGTCCAGTGGCCTATCCCGCAGCGCAGCGATTCCGCATTCTGCAGACCGTGAACAACTTGCGGATCCGAACTATGGACGGCGAGATTCAGCGCGCGGATCGTCCGCTGACTGCCGATGAGCGCACCCTGCTTATCAACGCGCTCGAGCGCGAGAGCCACCTGACCTGGGCGAAAGCGAAGAAGCTCCTCGGGCTCAAGCCGAAGGAATCGAAGTTCTCGATCGAGCTTTCAGGCGAGAAGGATCTGATCGGAAGCCGCAGCGCCGCCGCGATGCGTGTCGCGATGGGTGACCGATGGGATTCGATGTCAGAGGTGGAGCAGCAGCAGTTGATCGACGATGTGCTCGAGTACGAGTCGCAAGAGGCGCTCGCCAAGCGATGTGTCGTTCGTTGGAAGTTGTCCAAGGGCGATGCGGCGAGCGTGGCGGAGACCAAACTTGAAGGCGCTCGCCTCAATGTCTCGCTGCGTGCCATCCGAAACTTGCTTCCACATCTTGAGCGCGGAGAGTCTGTCACCGAGGCGAAGATGAAGGCCTACCCGAGCCAATCGGGTGCCGACGCACCGTGGGAGTTGTTGCCGCCGCTCAATCCAGACCGTGTGTGGCAAGACCATTGCTCGGGCGGTCGACCCTATCGCGGGATCGAGGTTCGAAATCCCGCCGTGGAGCGCTCCCTCTCAGAGGTTCGGAAGGTTGTGAATGCGATCGTCCGCCGCTGGGGGAAGCCCGATCAAGTCCGAATCGAGCTCGCCCGTGATTTGAAGAAGCCGCGCAAGGAGCGGTTAGACGAAACATCGCGGATGCGTGAGCAGGAGGGTCGTCGGGATTCGGCGCGCGCGAAGATGGTGCATGAAGGGTTCCCAGCCATCGCGGAACGAAACGGACGCGCCGATGTTGAAAAGGTCTTGCTCTGGGAAGAGTGTGGCGGGGTCTGCCCCTACACCGGCAAGTCGGTCAGCTTTGAAGACTTGTTTGGTCCGAGTCCTCGCTTTGAGGTCGAGCACATCATTCCGTACTCGCTGTGCCTTGAGGACGGCTTCGGCAACAAGACACTCTGCGAGGTCAACGAGAATCGGAACACGAAGCAGCGCAACTCGCCGTTTGCCGCGTATCACGGCACGCCGCGATGGGATGCCATCATGGCGCGCGTGAGTCTGTTCAAGAGTCGGTCGGCGGCGAAGAAACTTCGCCTGTTTCAGAGTGCGACCAATGGGCAGGAGATCTTCGGGGACTTCGTGGAGCGTCAGTTGAACGACACGCGCTATGCCTCGCGACTCGCGGTGGATTATGTCGGCCTGCTCTTTGGTGGACAGATCGACCTGACGAAGACGCGTCGGGTCTCTGTGAGTGCGGGCGGCGCGACGGCCATCGTTCGGCGCAAGCTCGGTATCGAAGGAGTCCTTGGCGGCGGCGAAAAGAATCGCAAGGACCATCGGCATCACGCCATCGATGCCATCGCGATCGCGCTCACGGGTCCGCGCGAGGTGAAGGCCATCGCCAACGCGTCCGAGGCCGCGGTCCTCCGCGGTGAGGCTTCCCATCGGCTCAAGCTCGACGCGCCATGGGAGGGCTTCGCCGAAGATGTGAAGCGCGCCATTGATGGCATCGTGACCTCACATCGTCCCGACCGACGCCTGAGCGGGCCGTTGCATCAGGAAACGAACTACAGCCGACCGATTCGCAATCTCAAGGGTGAAGTGCCGTCGCCGGAGCTGCGGCATCTTCGATGTCGAGTTGACGGGCTTGGTCCGAAGGACATCGATGCGATTGTGGATCCGCGGGTGCGCGCTGCAGTCGCGAGCAAACTCGTTTCGCTCGGACAGACAGATCCCAAGATCGCTTTCAAGGGTGGTCACAATCTTCCAAGCATGCGGCACGGCGATGGTCGCGAGGTTGAAATCCGCAAGGTGAGGATCAAGCTCAGAAAGACACTCGATGCCGTCGGGCGTGGCGGCGCGACGCGCTATGTCGCACCAGGTTCAAACCACCACATGACGGTGGTGGAAGTCCTCGGTGCTGGAGGCAAGGTCGTGGATCGTGAGCTCGAAGTGGTGACGCTGCTTGAGGCGTTTCGGCGCAAGGAACGCGGCGAGCCTGTAGTTCGCACCGATTGGGGTGTGGGGCGGCGGTTGGCGTTCACGCTGCGAAGTGGGGATATGGTGGAGATGGAGTTGGATGGAGTATTGGTCGCTTGCGTAGTCGGAAGTGTTTCGGAGGGACTTGTCGAGATGAGATTGCAAACTGATGCGCGCCCTACAAGCGAAATCAAGAAGGCCGGCGTGAGTGGGGGCCGGCTAGTGTTCGCGACGAAGGGGCTTTTGCAGAGATTGCGTCGGAAGATCGAAGTTCAGACGCTCGGAGCGATCCATACCGCGCATGACTGACCGCATCATCGAACTCACGGAGACCTCTGCGCGGCTGCGCGTCGACCTCGGTCGGCTTGCCGTAGAGGTTCCGGATCAACCCACCGTCTTCGTGCCGATGCGCGAGATCGCAGCGATCGTCGTATCAAACCCCGCCGTCTCGCTGACGCAGACGGTGCTCGCGGAGCTCGCGAAAGAGGGCGGGGTGTTTGTGGCGATGTCGGAGAACTTCCTCCCCGTGGCGATGATGCTTCCACTGGAAGCGCACTCCACGCAGACGGCGCGGATGGCAAGGCAGGCGCAGGCGACCGAGCCAACCAAGAAGCGACTCTGGCAGACCATCGTGCGCAGCAAGGTGCGCGCGCAGTGGGCATTGCTCGAGGCGCTTGGTCGCCCAGAGCCAGGACTTGACGCGCTCTTGAAGGGGGTGCAGTCAGGTGATCCTGACAACATCGAAGCACAAGCGGCAGCGCGATACTGGAAGGCGCTCTTTGGGACGGCGTTTCGACGCGACAGAGACGCCGATGATCAGAATCGATTGCTCAACTACGGATACGCAGTGCTCCGCGCCGTGACTGCCCGCGCGATTTGCGGTGCGGGATTGCACCCGAGCCTTGGGGTGCAACATCACAATCAGTACAACGCGTTTTGCCTCGCGGACGATCTCATGGAACCGTATCGACCACTGGTCGACCAGGCGGTGGTGGCGCTCATGGAGCGCGAAGGGCCACGGGTCGAGATGACGAGGGCGATTCGCGGCGGAATCGTGACGGCGCTGCTTGGACGCTACACCGTGCGTGAGGAAGAACGCACGCTGTTCGATCTGCTCGCGCGCAGCGCCGCAAGTTGTGCTCGCGTCCTAGCGGGCGAAGATCGCGACCTTGAACTCTGGGTGCCGCTGTGTCGCAACGAGCATTGAAACCAGGTTCGCAATCGGGATACAAAGCCGTGTGGCTCTTTGCCATGTTTGATCTCCCAGTCAAGTCGAAAGCGCAGCGCAAGCGCTACACCCAGTTTCGAAAGCACCTTCTCCATCAGGGCTTTTGCAGGCTGCAATTCTCGGTGTACGCTCGGCATTGTCCCACCGAAGATGCCGCGTCGCACCATCGCGATCTTGTGGCGGCCGAACTCCCCAAGGAGGGGCAGGTTCGATTGATGTCCGTGACCGATCGGCAGTTTGGCAAGATGCAGGTCTTCATCGGAGAAACCAGCGTTGCCGCAGAGTCCGCACCAGTCCAACTCATGCTTTTCTAGAGCAAGAAGCGCAGCAACCCGCGCGAGACGCGCGGGTTGCAAGGAGAAGAGTGTAACTGAGCGAGCGCTCTCTTCCGGCCACAGCATGTAATCAGTACGCGTGGGCATGGCCTTCCTGAAAGGCCGGCCCCGCGGCTGATTCGAACAGTAGACCTTCGACGCGCCTGGTCATCCTACGAATCAGTCGCGGGGCCGACGTGGACGGCTGCGGAACGTACGGCTTCGGTCCGCGCCACACTCCGTTCTCCTCCCCCCCCAAAAAACCAAACGCGCGCACTGTCGGAGGAGCGCGCGCATTCGGAACTTCATTGGCTTGGAGCGTGGCGCTGTCTGCGCTACGCGGTGGTGTGCTTCATCGTCGTGCTTACTCGTCGTCGTCCTCAGTGGCGGGCTCTTTCGGTTCACCGAAGATCGCGCTGCCGACGCGGACCATGTTTGATCCGCATTCGATGGCGATCTCGTAGTCGCCGCTCATGCCCATCGAGAGGATGTCGAAGCGTTCGCCGCCTGAGCCGATCTCGCGGATCTCTTCGAAGAGTTCCTGGCATCGGATGAAGACGCGGCGCGCATCGTCGGCGTTTCCGCCGGTGGTTGCATGTTGTGGTGCCATGCACATGAGTCCGCGCGGCCGCAGCGCCACCATGGTGTCGATCATGTCGACGAGGTGACGCGCCGCCGCAGGTGCGCAGCCGTGCTTGGATCGTTCGCCAGCGACATTGACTTCGATGAGCACATCGACGGGGCCGTACTTCTCGCCGCCGGGCGCGCTGCCGCGTTCTTCGGCGTACTCCTGCAATTCTTCGGCAAGACGCAGGGAGTCGACCGAGTGGATCAGCCGCGAGGTCTCAACCGCCTGCTTGACCTTGTTGCGCTGGAGCGTGCCGATCATGTGCCAGCGCACGGGCGTGACCTTGGCGCCGCGCTCGGAGCGTCGTGCGTTGAACTCTTCGACGATCGCGGCGCGTTGCACCAGTTGCTGCACGCGGTTCTCACCGAGGTCGACATGACCAAGACTCACGAGCTCGCGAATGTCTTCGATTGCTGCGTTTTTGGTGACCGCGACGAGCACGATCTCACTGGGGCGACGCCCTGAACGCTCGGCGGCGCGGTCGATGCGCGTGCGAACATCTTCGTAGCGGCCGCGCAGCGTCTGCGGGTCGGTCATCGTGGCTCCCATCGTCGCCACTGCGGGTGAACTTGCTTTCGAAACTCCATCCATTGCGATCATGGGAGAGTAGCCGTGCCTCTCGGTTCGCACAAGCGGAACTCCGCTAGGCTTCCTTCGTGGAAAACTCCATCGTGGAAATCTCCGTGGCGCCACTCGTCAACAAACCTCTGCATGGTCCCTGTGTCCTCATCGTGCGCGATGGCTGGGGTCAGTCGCCGCATCGTGAGGCCGACGCGACCAACGCGATCGTCCGTGCCAAGACTCCCGTTGACGCGCGACTCGCGCGCGAGTTTCCCCGCACGCTCATCGCCACCAGTGGTGAGGATGTTGGCCTCCCCATTGGCCCCGATGGGCCCGTCATGGGAAACTCCGAGGTTGGCCACCAAAACATCGGTGCAGGGCGCATTGTCGACCAGGAGCTCATGCGGATCACCAACGCGATTCGCCTTGGCGTTCTTGCGACGCATCCTGTCCTTCTCGGCGCTGTCGAGCACGCGCGGCGCACGGGTGGTGACCTCCATCTCCTCGGCCTCGTCTCCGATGGTCAGGTCCACAGCGATCTCGCCCATCTGCTGGCGCTGATCGACTTCGCGCACGCTGCGGGCGTGGGAAGTGGCCCTCAGGCGCCGCGGCTGTTGATCCACGCGATCACCGACGGGCGCGACACCGCTCCCACGATGGCGACGGGATTTCTTCGCACGGTGGAATCCCACCTCTCCATGGTCTTTGGCGGCGCGGCGACGCAGTCCGCGGCCATCGTCACGGTCGTCGGGCGCTTCTACGCGATGGACCGCGACCACCGTTGGGAGCGAGTGCAGGCCGCGTACGACGCTCTTACCAAGCCAATCGCGCGACGCGCCGCAAACGCCGTGGCTGCAGTCGAGGCGTACTACGCCACTCCGAGCGATCGTCAGTCACGCGCGGGTGACGAGTTCATCCTGCCGACCCAGATCGGTTCGGACACATCAGCGATCGAGAGCTCGCGCATCAAGTGTGGCGACGCGGTCCTCTTCTTCAACTTCCGTGGCGATCGTCCGCGCGAGATCACCAAGGCCTTCGTGCTCGACGACGACGCCTGGAAGGTTGTGCAAGGCGGCGGCTTTGACCGTGGCGCGCGGCTGACCAATCTCTACTTCGCCTCGCTCGCTGAGTACGAGACGGGACTTCCTGTTCAGGTCGTCTTCAAACGTCCCGCCAAGATGAGCAACATCCTCGGCGCGTGGCTCGCAGCTCACGGCGTGCGGCAGTTCCGTTGCGCCGAGACGGAGAAGTTTCCGCATGTGACCTTCTTCTTCAACGACTACCGCGAAGAGCCGTTCGCGGGGGAGTCTCGGGTGATCGTGCCGAGTCCGCGCGAGGTCGCGACCTACGACCTCAAGCCCGAGATGAGTGCGCTGGCGGTGCGTGATGCCGTGCTGTCGCGACTCAAGGCTGTTGAGTGTGAGCCTGTCCTCATCGTGAACTTCGCCAACGGGGACATGGTGGGTCACACAGGCAACCTTGACGCGACCACGAAGGCGATCGAAGTCGTCGACGCCTGTGTCGGCGCCATCGTGGATCAGGCGCTCTTGCGTGGCGGATCGGCGATCGTGACGGCGGATCATGGCAATGCCGAAGAGATGTGGAATGTCGCCGCCAACTGTCCGCACACCGCGCACACGAACTACCCCGTGCCGTGTTTGGTCGTTGGCGAGGCGTTTCGCGGGCGAAAACTCCGCAGCGATGGTCGCTTGGCCGATCTCGCGCCGACCCTGCTTGAGATGATCGGACTCTCGCAGCCCTCAGAAATGACGGGGAAATCGCTGATCCTGTAGAGTGCGTGGCTCATGGCACTTCCGCAGATCGCGATCGTGGGTCGCCCCAATGTGGGCAAATCGAGCTTGTTCAATAGGCTCGTGGGACGCCGCGTGTCGATTGTCGACCCAACTCCAGGGACGACCCGCGACCGCGTGTCGCAACTTGTCGAGATCCTCCCGCCAACCGACCTGCCCTACGACCGCGCCAAGGACGCCGCGCCGAAACTCGCCGAGCTGGTCGATACGGGTGGCTACGGCATCTACATGGCCGAGGGCGGCCGCTTTGATGATGCGGGCGAGGACCTTTCGAAGCTCACTCCACACATCGAGCAGCAGATCAAGGCAGGAGTCGCCAGCGCCGATCTCATTCTCTTCATCATCGATGCCCAGTCAGGTGTGACGGGACTCGACGAGCGGATCGCGCGACTCATTCGCGAAGGCGGGCGCTCCGACAAGGTCATGGTCGTTGCCAATAAGGTCGATGACGACAGTTGGATCGCCGCTGCGCAAGATGCGTCGCGGCTTGGTTTCGGCGAACCGCTGATGACCAGCGCCTCGAGCGCGTTTGGCAAGCGCGTGTTTCTTGAGGCGATCTACGACCGCCTTCCTGAGTGGGTGGAACCCGTCGCCAAGCCCGAGATGAAGATCGCCATCGTCGGACGGCGCAACGCAGGAAAGTCGACGCTCATCAACGCGCTCGCGGGTGAACCGCGCGTCATCGTCTCAGAGATCGCAGGCACCACGCGCGACTCGATCGATGTGCGCTTTGAACTCGACGGCCATGCGTTTACCGCCATCGATACTGCAGGCGTTCGCAAGCGTAAGAGCTGGGCCGACGACATCGAGTACTACTCGCACCAGCGCGCCAAGGAAGCGATCACCCGCGCCGATGTCTGCGTGCTGTTGCTTGACGCACGCGAAGAGATCTCGCAGATCGAGCAACGACTCGCCCTCGCGCTCATGGAGCAACACAAGCCCACGGTCATCGCCGTGAACAAGTGGGACCTTGTGGAGACGCAGCGCAAGACCAGCGACTACATCGACTATCTCACCGAGCAGTTCTTCGCGCTCGACTTCGCACCGCTGGTCTTCTTGTCGGCCTCGAAGGGCGAAGGCATGACGGAACTGGTGAAGGTCTGCTCGAACCTCTTCAAGCAAGCAAACCATCGCGAGACGACAGGCCGACTCAACGCCGTTATTCGCGGCGTGCTGGCCGAGCGCGGTCCGAGCTCGAAGCTTGGCACGATGGCCAAGATCTTCTATGTCTCGCAGATCCGCACCGCGCCGCCGACCATTGCGCTGGTCGTGAACAAGCCCAAGCTCTTCGAAGGGCAGTACGAGCGGTATCTCATCAACCAACTCCGCGAGCAACTGGCCTTCTCCGAGGTCCCGATCAAGCTGATCTTCAGCGAGCGCAAGCGGATGACCTACGAGGAACTCAGGAGTCGCAAGAAGGCAGGCGTCGAGCAGATCAGCGACGACGACGGACCAAGCTTGGGCGACTGACTCGGCGACTGACTGGGCGACTGACTGGGCGACTGCGTCGAGGCGTTGGAACTGCACGCGGACGCTAGACTGCGCGCCTCATGTCGATCTTTCCGCTTCCCATGTTCGAGCGCGACGCGGACCCGAAGTTCCGCAGCGAGCTTACCGACGAAGAGGCGTACGCAAAGCTGCGCCCGCCGACCTCCATCGTGGTGAAGTTTGGGCGGATGAAACTGATCGGCGAGTATCCGTATCGCGGCGATGCCAAGCCAGGGTGCGGATCGAAACTCGTGGTGCGGACCTTCCGCGCCATTGAGATGGCGGAGATGCTCACGCTGACCTGTTCGAACTCAGGCTGCGGCAAGAGCGTGTCGCGCTCGGAGATGCTGAACTACATCGAGAACTCGGGCGGACGCGAGTATCCGTTTCAGACCAACGGCGAGATTGTCCGCGTGGCGACGGTCGAGGACCTCAACGCTGCGACCGCCTGTGTCGACAAGGCGCGCGCGAGTCTTGGTCGCGTGCGCGAAATCGCCGCCGACCTCAAGTTTCCCGCCAAGATCGTCGACCTCGAGCTCACCCTCGATGAGACGCTCTTGATGGTGTACTACCTCTGCGACGAGCGCATCGACTTCCGCGACCTCGCGGAAACGCTCGCTCGTGAGTTTCAGTGTCGCATCGAGATGCGCCAAGTCGGCGCGCGCGACGAAGCGCGATTGGTCGCCGACTACGAGCGCTGCGGACAGCACTGCTGCTGCAAGAACTTCCTCAAGGTGCTCAAGCCGATCTCGATGCGCTCGGCCAAGATCCAGAAGGCCACGCTTGATCCGCTGAAGATCTCGGGTCGCTGCGGCCGCCTCATGTGTTGCTTGCGCTACGAAGACGCGACCTACGACGAGTTGCGTAAGCGTCTGCCGAAGAACAAGACCCGCGTCGGAACCTCCGAAGGTCCTGGCATCGTGGTCGACTCGAAGATTCTCGTGCAGCTCGTGCTCGTCCGACTCGATCCGCCTCCGGGCGACGAGTTCGGTTACGGCCGCGAAATTGCGGTGCCCGTCGAGGAATTGATGGATCCCGACCAGTGCCCAGCGGCAGGCAGCGTGCAGAAGCCCGATGGCTTGCGCGGCATGAGTACCCGCAGCGTGAAGGAGAAGTTGGCCGCGGATCGCAGCGCCAAACTCGCCAAGCAAGATCGCTACCGCGCGCAGAGTGACGCGAAAGACGCGAAGGACACGCCAAGGTCTGCGCCGTCCAGCGCGAGCAGTCCTCCCTCGAAGGCTCCTTCGCATGCTGCGCCAACGATCACGGACGGTGCGGCGGCGGTGGGCGATGCGCCAACGAAGAAGAAGCGACGCCGCAAGCGCAAGAAGTCCAGCGGCGGAGCGCCCGAGCAAGGGAACTCGGGGCCCATGGGCAACGGTCCTTCGAATGACATGGATTCGTCGCGTGAAGCGGACGACGCCAGTGATGAGTTCGACGGTGCGGATGATGGTGCCGACACGGATCGCGCAGACGGCGGCGTTGATGAAGCACCGTCTGCTGCAGCCGACGGCACACCTCCGCAAGGCAACGGTCCGAAGAAGAAGCGTCGTCGTCGTCGGCGTCGCACGGGTGGCGGACCAGGTGCAGACGGCGGCGCGCCGAACACGGGCGGCGGCGGATCAGGACCGAGCAGCTAAACAACCCGCCAGGAACAACCGATTGGTCGTGCGTTCTTCGCAACGACTGCCAGCCTGACTCTCGACTCAACTTCACGCGGACCTCCGCCGCCATCAGCCCATGACCCACAAGCACACGCACGGCGCGCCAGAGCAAGAGACCAACATCGTCGACACGATTCAATCGCTGATCGTGGCCTTTGCGTTGGCGATGAGTGTGCGCAGCTTTGTGACCGAGGGCTTTGTGATTCCGACAGGCTCGATGGCTCCGACGCTCATGGGAAACCATGTGCGTTTGACCAGTCCTGCGACAGGCTTCACCTATCCCGCTGACACGGGACCTGCCTACGAGCAGCGCCTGCGCTTGGGCCAGAATTACCGCGACTTTGCGCGGCCTGAGATCGATCCGATGTTGTCGGTCGATCATCCGCTGGCCACCATCGGCAACGACGAGATCATTCGCCAGACGCGCATGGGTGATCGCGTGCTCGTGCTCAAGTACCTCTATGCGTTTCAGGAGCCGAAGCGTTGGGATGTCGTGGTGTTCAAGCAGCCGCCCGATCCGTGCGGACCTGCGGCCAACTACATCAAGCGCCTCGTCGGGCTTCCGCAGGAGCAACTGCTGATTCTCGATGGCGACATCTTTACGGCGCCGCTGGGTGCTGATCGTTCAGCGTTCTCGATCGCGCGCAAGCCTGAGCATGTGCAGCGTGCGGTCTGGCAAGAGGTCCACAATTCTGAATACGCACCCGTGGATCCGACCGCCGTCGGAAAGGCGTGGGGTCGACCGTGGCCTGGCGTGCCGTGGGAGTTGACGGGCTTTGATGCTGGTGCTCGCGGCAACGCGCGCGCGTGGCGTCACGACACTGACGGGCCTGCGAGCTTGGCGTGGCGTTGGGATCTCATGCCGATCAACGATCTCGCGTCATACAACATCTGGCGCGATGTCCCAACCTCGCGGCGCTTTCCTGTGAGTGATGTCCGCGTCGCGCTGGCGATTGATGCGGATGTGCCGTCGCATCTTTCGACGACTTTCACGCTGGAGAGTCGCAAGCGCGCGTTTGTCTTCTCGATTGCAGCGGGCAAAGCCTCGCTGCGCGTTGAGCGGGCCCGTGAAGGCGCGACCGACTCGACGGATCTGCTCAAAGAGGCGTCGGTGGAGTTCGAGGCGCCCTCACCCAGCGCGCCGTTTGAAGTGGAGTTCTGGCATGTCGACCAGCGCCTGTCGATCTGGGTGAACGATCGCGAAGTCGTCGATCTCGAGTACGCCTTCGATTCTTTGGAAGACCGACTGATGGCGTCGTTCAACGGTCGAAGTCTCGAGGACTACCTGCGCACC
>CANLHK010000022.1 GCA_947490615.1 Planctomycetaceae bacterium
GCGCTCACTCGTTCGCGCAGGGCTCGAGCGCTCACTCGTTCGCGCAGGGCCCCCAACTATTCAACAACATCGCGAGATCGTTGCCGTCGGTCGTGCCGTCGTTGTTGAAGTCGTAGACCGAGATCTCGCCCCACCAGTTCATGATCTCGGCGAGATCGTTGTTGTCGACGACGCGATCGAGGTTGCCATCGCCAGGACAGGCGGTGCCTTGCGCGAGCAGATTGTTGAGATACGCCTGCAACGCCGTAAACGCAGCGTCCTGCTCAGGAGTCAGCGCATCAGGATTGCAGTCAGCCGTCGTTGGAAGCAAACTGGCCGACGGAAAGTCGATGCCGCGTCCGCCGAGGAGCTTGGCGAAGGGCGCGGTGGTGAGGTCATAGAACTCATACGCGCAGACCGTGCCTTGGTCACAGCTCGGGAGCTCTTGCACGATGAGCTTGTAGCGCCCATCAAACGCAGCGACCGCGGAAGTCGGGATGATCGAGAAGTCGCCAGCGATGTTGGCGGCTCGGAGATCGCAGCAAGTCGCGTAACCGTCGTACCAAGTGCCGCCGAGCGATTCACACACGGTTGGCCCCGTTGCCGTCGAGTCAGTGCAGAGCGCGACGCTCGTGATGAGACACGCGCGTAAGAGACCATCAGGGAAGGTGAGGTTGGTTCCGTTCTGCGTGAAGTTGATGGTGCGCACGGGCGCAGCCTTGGGATTCTTGAGGTAGCCGATCATGCTCTGGCAATCGAGCGTGTGCGACGCTGGAACCGTCGCGCGCACATCAAGACCCGCGAGTTCGCCACAGAGCTGATAGAGATCGGTGACATTCACCATCGCGTCCACGGTTCGCCCTGGTGCCACGACCTTGGCGCCTGCGACCACGAGTGGCACGGACACGCCCGTTTGATTCACATAGCCCTTGGCGTGAAGCGGATCAAACGGGAAACGCACGGCATTCAGAAAGCTGCCGTTGTCGCCGACCACAATGACCGTCGTGTTGGAATCCACGAGCGTGATCCCACTTCCCGACCACTTGGCGAGTCCCGTTTGCACGAGCAAGCGGCCGATTTCGCGGTCGGTCGAGGTGAGCATCTGGTTGGTCATCCCGTGCTGCGATGCGACGAGGGATCCGCTGTATCCCGCTTGCTCGTCGCAGAGGTACGGGATCTTCGCAGGCCAACTCGCGCCTGGCGGAAGAAGGTCGGCGGGCGCAGGCTGGTAGGGATCGTGGATGTTCACGAAGCCGACGGTGCACATCCACGGAGTACCCGCGGGGCGACTGGTGATCCAACTCACCGCACGATCGACATAGTTGCTCGCGGAATACTTCGACTCGTTGGTGATCACGGGCGCGGAACCTTCGCTGACCACGACGCGCGGGTTGTTGAAGAAGCCGTTGTTGGCCTGGAAGTTCACGCGGCCGACATCCTTGGCGGAACCCTTGAGGATCGGTGTGCCGTCAAGGGCGACGAGTGGCACGCCGCCCGACGCGAGGCATTGCACAGCGTCCATGCTGTCAACCCAAGTCTGATCGGGATAGCCACACGAACAGACCGCAGGCGCATTGGTCGCCGCATCCACAGGGAAACCACACGAGTACATCGGAAGCGCGTCTTTGGCAGGCGCAGCCATCTGCCCAGCGAGCGTCACATCGATGAGCGCGGGACCACCGAGATTCGTGCCATCAAACGAAGGAAAGCCGAGGTCCAGCGGATAGGCGTCGCCCGCGACATTGAGTGCGTCGTTGCCGAGATGGAACTTCCCGATGTATCCCGACGCGTAGCCCGCAGTCGCGAGCAAGCGCGGCGTGGTGAACTCATAGGGCGAAGCTTGCGAGCGTGGCGGCGCTTTGCTCAGGCACGCGTTGTAGACACCAGTCCGCAGCGGATACCGACCCGTCATCATGGAAACGCGCGACGGCGAACACTGCGGCATCGCCCAAGTGTTCGTAAACGCGACACCTTGCGCCCAGATCGAATCGAAGACGGGCGTGGCGGCCAGATCGGGCCCCGAAGGATTGAGTTTGCTGAACTGGTCGCTGCCCGCGTCGTCGATGATCACGAACAGAATGTTGGGCTTGGTTGGCGGGCCTGCGGCGGAGCGTTGCTTGGGTGGCGCAGCGAGGGCGGGGGTTGACGCGAGAACCATCACGCTCGCGAAGGCGCAAGCCATCGATGACCCGACAACACCTGACTCAAGGAACATTCGGCTCGTCATGATTGGTCCCGCTCGCGCTCTGGTTGTTGCTCTGGACTGCTCGCGTTGCGGCACCGCAATCGCCCTCTTCTATCGGCTTGCTCTAGGACCATCTTGCTGAGCATTCCGGCAGAATGCGAGGTGTTTCCGCGCTCCCCGTCTTCGCGGCTGCTTACGGGGACCACGCGCCGCTGCTGTCCGACCGCCGATCCACACCCGCCGTGGCTCGCGTTATGCTCTTCCCCTTCTCGAAACAGCAAGGAGCGCATTGGTGGCTCGGCCAAACATTTCTCTTCCACAGGTTCGCGGGTTCCTTGAGACCAAGCGGCAGGATGGCTGGTGGATCCAGCCCCTCTTGGTGCTCTCAGGCTTCACCGCCTTCATCGTCTACTCGACATGGGCTGCCTTTCAGGGCGCGCACTACTTCACAGGTGGACCAACGCAACCTGGCGTGCAGCAACTGCTCTCGCCCTTCTACTCGCCAGTCGTGTGGGACGCGGCTGGTCTTGAGAGCGGACACGCCTGGCTTGGACCGCAACCGATCTGGTGGCCCGCGTGGATGATCTTCTCGCCCGCGCTCTTGATCCTGCCCTTTCCAGGACTCTTTCGCTTCACCTGTTACTACTACCGCGGCGCCTATTACAAGGCGTTTTGGGGTGATCCCGTGAGCTGCGCCGTGGGCGAGCCGAAGTTCCGCGGCGAAAACTATCGCGGCGAAGAGAAGTTCCCGCTCATCTTCCAGAATGTCCATCGCTACGCGCTCTACATCGCCATCGCGTTCATCGCGATCCTTGGTTGGGATGCGTGGTGCTCGTACTGGAATGTGGCGGCCGACGGAAGTAAGCACTTCGGCATGACCGTGGGCTCACTGGTCCTGACCATGAATGTCGTGCTGCTCGGCGGCTACACCTTCGGCTGCCACTGCTGGAGGCATCTCGTGGGCGGGAAGCACGATTGCATGAGTTGCAGCAAGGTCCGGCAGCGGGCGTACTCGAAGGCAAGTTGGCTCAACGCGCGGCACATGCTCTTCGCGTGGCTGAGCCTGTTTTGGGTGGGTTTCTCTGATGTGTATGTGCGGCTCTGTTCGTCAGGTGTGTGGACCGATTGGAGGATTCTCGGGTGAGCGCTCTCGACAAGTACATCGTGACCGAACATGACGTCCTGATTATCGGCGCAGGTGGCGCGGGTCTTCGCGCCGCCGTCGAGTCAAGCGCGCATGGCGCACGCACCGCAGTCATCTGCAAGTCGTTGCTCGGCAAGGCGCACACCGTCATGGCCGAAGGCGGCATGGCGGCGGCGATGGGCAATGTCGACGATCGCGACAACTGGGAGGTGCACTTCTCCGACACCATGCGTGGCGGCGGGTATCTCAACAACCCAGCCATGGCCGAGCACCACGCGCGCGAAGCTCCTTCGCGCGTGCGCGAACTCGAAGCATGGGGCGCGGTGTTTGATCGCACCAAAGACGGCAAGATCCTCCAGCGCAACTTCGGTGGTCACCGCTATCCGCGCCTCGCCCATGTCGGCGACCGCACGGGTCTTGAGATGATCCGCACGCTGCAGGATCACGGCATTCACCAGGGACTCGATGTCTACATGGAGATGACCGTCGCCGCGCTGTTGACCAGCGGCGGCCGCGTCGTCGGCGCGTTTGGCTACGACCGCGAGCGTGGACGCATGCGGGTTTGGCGCGCGGGCGCTGTCGTGCTTGCCACTGGCGGCATCGGCAAGGCCTTTCGAATCACCAGCAATTCATGGGAGTACACCGGTGACGGTCAATCGCTGGCCTACGAAGTTGGCGCTGAGTTGCAGGACATGGAGTTCGTGCAGTTCCACCCAACGGGCATGGTCTGGCCGCCGAGTGTGCGCGGCATTCTCGTGACCGAAGGCGTGCGCGGCGAGGGCGGCGTGCTGCGCAACAGCGACGGCAAGCGCTTCATGTTCGATGACATTCCTGAGCTCTATCGCAATCAAGTCGCCAAGGACGAAGAAGAGGGCTGGCGCTATGTGACGGGCGACAAGAACGCCCAGCGTCCACCGGAACTGCTCACGCGTGACCATGTCGCGCGCTGCATCAACCGCGAGATCAAAGCAGGCCGCGGCTCACCGCACGGCGGCGTCTACCTCGACATCGGTTGGATCAAGGAGCGCATTCCCAACGCGCGCGAGCACATCAAGAAGAAGCTCCCGAGCATGTACCACCAGTTCATGCAGCTCGCGGGCGTCGACATCACCACCGAGGCAATGGAGGTCGGCCCAACGACCCACTATGTCATGGGTGGCGTGCGCGTCGATGGCGACACGCAGATGTCCAATGTCCCTGGGCTCTTCGCCGCGGGTGAGGTCGCCGCAGGATTGCACGGAGCCAATCGACTCGGCGGCAACTCGCTGTCGGACCTTCTGGTCTTTGGACAGCGCGCGGGCGAACACGCCGCGAAGTTTGCCAAGAGCAACCCTGCTGCGGCCGTCGATGTCGCTCAACTCGAGCGTGCCACCGCGCACGCGCTCGAGCCCTTTGATCGGCCCAATGGTGAGAACCCCTACGCGATCCAGCATGATCTGCAGGATGTGATGCAAGACCTCGTCGGCATCGTGCGCACGCAAGTCGAAATGGAACAGGCACTCGAGAAGATCGCTGCGCTCAACACCCGCAGCGAGAAGTCGGGCGTCGCTGGCCACCGCGAGTTCAACCCTGGCTGGCACACCGCGATCGATCTGCGCAATCTGCTCACGGTGTCCGAGGCCGTGACGCGCTGCGCGCTCGACCGCAAGGAAAGCCGCGGCGCGCAATTCCGCGAGGACTTCCCCACCAAGAGCGACGCGTGCTCGACCTTCAGTACCGTCGTTCGCAAGGGTGCCGACGGTTCGATGCAGCTCGAACGCAAACCCATCGCCAGCATGCGGCCTGAGCTCAAGGCGATCATCGAGAAGAACAAGTGACCATGGCTTCCTCTACCCCACACGCACCCGAAGCAGGCACGCGCACCGTCACCTTTCGCATTTGGCGCGGCGATGTCAGTGGCGGGCAGTTCGTCGTCTATCCCGTGGAGGTCACCTCAGGCATGGTCGTGCTCGATTGCGTGCACAAGATCCAGGCCGAGCAAGCGCAGGACCTCGCGTGTCGTTGGAATTGCAAGGCAGGCAAGTGCGGCTCCTGCTCGGCGGAAATCAACGGCAAGCCTGCCCTCATGTGCATGACGCGCATGGACACGCTTCCGCCCGACGAAATCGTCACCGTCGAACCGATGCAGGCGTTCCCGATCATCCGCGACCTCGTCACCGATGTCTCGTGGAACTACGAGGTCAAGAAGAAGATCAAGCCCTTCAAGCCGCGCAAGCCCGACAACGCTGATGGAACCTGGACGGTCTACCAAGAGGATGTCGAGCGCGTGCAGGAGTTCCGCAAGTGCATCGAGTGCTTCCTCTGCCAGGATGTCTGCCATGTCCTGCGCGATCACCACAAGCACGATGAGTTCATCGGTCCGCGGTTCCTCGTCTTTACCGCGGCGATGGAGATGAATCCGCTCGACACCGAGGATCGGCTCGCCGATCTCAAGAACCGCGACGGCATCGGCTACTGCAACATCACCAAGTGCTGCACCAAGGTCTGCCCTGAGCACATCACCATCACCGACAACGCGATCATCCCGCTCAAGGAACGCGTCGTCGACGAGTTCTACGATCCGCTCACTCGGCTCTTCCGGATGTTCAAGCCGAAGTGATGGCGCGTGACATCCCGTGACATCGCGTGACATCGCGTACCATCGCGCTGCAGATGCCCCGCCATCCTGGAGGCTGAACAGCGTGCCGCGCGAGATCCGAGGCAACACATCGAAATCACGCTTCTGGCGCGGAGCCCTCGCGGTGGTGGCACTCACGGTGCTCGTCTTCGGCACCTGGTTCTTGATCGACCGTGCGCTCGTCGATCGCAGCCCGATTCTCGTGGGCATTCTCCACTCGCAGACAGGCCCGATGGCCGTGAGCGAGAACGCGATGATCGAAGCGGAACTCCTTGCGCTCGAAGAGATCAACCGCGATGGCGGATTGCTCGGCCGAACCGTGCAGTGGACCATCGCCGATGGCGCCTCCGATTGGCCGACTTTTGCGCGCGGTGCCGAGCGGCTCATCGACAGCGAGAAGGTCTGCGTCGTCTTTGGATGTTGGACGAGTGCGAGTCGTAAGAGCGTGCTCAACACCTTCGAGTCACGCGACCACCTGCTCATCTATCCGATGGCGTACGAGGGACTCGAGCAGTCGCCCAACATCGTCTACACCGGCGCGGCACCGAACCAACAGATCACGCCTGCGGTGCAGTGGTGCCATGAGAAACTCGCAGCGCGGCGCTACTTTCTCGTAGGAAGCGACTACATCTGGCCGCACTGCGTCAACGCGATCATCTCCGACCAACTCGCGGGACTGGGAGCCACGCGCGTTGGCGAGATGTACATCCCCTTTGGAAGTACGGAAGTCGACGCGGCGGTGCGCGCCATTGTCGCTGCGGCACCTGATGTCGTGTTGAGCAGCGTTGTGGGCGACTCCGCGCAAGCGTTCGCCAAGAAGTTGCGCGCAGCAGGCCTGCGTCCGGACAAGACTCCCGTGCTCACCTTTGCGTTGGGCGAGAACGAACTCAGCGCAGGTTCGCAGCAGGACATGGTGGGAAACTACGCGGCGTGGAACTACTTCCAGAGCCTCGATCGCCCCGAGAGCCAGGCGTTTGTGAAGGCGTTCAAAGCACGCTTCGGCGCGGACCGCACCGTCTCGTCGGTCATGGAGGCGTCCTACAACAGCGTGCGACTCTGGGCCCAAGCGGTCACCGAAGCGAACTCCACCGATGTGCGTCAAGTGCGTTTTGCGATGCGTCACCAGAGTTTCAACGCGCCGAGTGGGATCATTGCCGTCGATCCTGAAACACAGCACACTTGGCTGCCCGTGTCCATCGGTCGCATCCGTCGCGATGGGCAGTTTGACATCGTCTGGTCGAGCGGAACTTCGGTGCGGCCGATGCCGTTTCCGATGACGCGCTCGCGCGAGTCGTGGCTCGAATTCGTCGACGAGCTTCACCGACGATGGGGCGGACAGTGGGCCGCGCCCGCTGGATTTGCCATGGACGCGCCGAGCGGCACGGAGCGCACACCATGAGCGCTCGCGCCACCCGCAGCTCCATTGCGGGACGACTCGTCTTCTGGTTTCTCGCCATCGCCCTCGTTCCGTGCGCGATGCTCACGGTGCTGACGACGATCGTCACCACGAAGTCGCTCGAACTTTCCGTGCGCAATCGCCTGGTGCAGATCGCCGCAGCGACCGCCGATGAATTGGAAACCTACGCGCTGCAGCGCATCCGCGATGGCGCGACGCTGGCGCGGCACGACGCTGTGATTGACGCGCTTTCCGACGCAGCGGCGACCAGCACCGCCAACACTCCTGCACAACTCGATGCCCTGCGCGTCGCACTTACGGACGCCGCGAGCGCGCTCGACTTCACGCGACTCCTGCTCATCGATCACGCGGGCGTCGTGCGCGTCACGCTCGATGAGTCGATCCCCGTCGGCGCCTCCGTGGTCACTGGACCACTGGCCACGACCGAACTCGCGTCGGGGTTTGATCGCGCACGCACGCTGCTGCAACCCGAGCTTTGCGGATTCGAGAAACTCTCTGGCGCCGCAACGCCCGTCGCGTTTGTCACCTGCCCCGTCCTCAAGAATGGCCGCGTCATTGGTGTCCTTGCGAGTGGACTCAGTCCCGAGCGCGTCTGGCAGATCCTTGGCGATCCCAGTGGACTCGGCGACACCGGTGAAATCGTGACGGGCATGCGGCGCGGAGCCAACTTCCTCGTCACCAAGCCACTGCGCGATGCGAAGGACGCTGCCTTCACGCTTGAAGTGCCCATCGCCAGCGAGCGGGTGTCGAGCGCCGTGTTGCGCGCCTCGGATGGCGATCGCGGCTACGGAACAGCGCGCGATTACCGCGGACAGGATGTGGTTTCCGCCTGGTGCTACCTGCCGAGTTTCCGCTGGGGCTTGGCAGTGAAACAGGATTCCGATGAGGCGTTTGCGGCCATGCGTGTGCAACGCAACGCGATCGTCGGCATCGCGCTGGCGATCATCGTCGCCGTGACGATCACCGCGCTCCTCGTGGCGCGCACCATCTCGCGCCCCATCGGAGCTGCCGCACGCGTGGCCCGACAAGTCGCCGATGGTGACTTGCGCGCCGATGGTGGTAGCGCCCCGGCTGAGAAGATACGCAACGACGAAACCGGCGCGCTCCTGCAGGCGATCGAGCGGATGAGCAACGATCTGCGCACCCTGATTGGAAGCATCCAGCAGTCGTCGGCGATGTTGCTCACGACCGCCACCACCATGCAGGAGACCAACGCTGGGCAGCAGCGCGTCGTGGCGGAGTTCGGCGCATCGTCGAGCCAAGCCGCGGCCGCCGTGACGGAGATTTCCAGCACGAGCATTGAGCTCGCTCGCACCATGACTGAAGTGAACCGCATGGCCGCCACCACTGGCACGCGTGCCGAAGAAAGTCGCGTCGATCTCGCGGGGATGGATGCGACGATGCAGGGGCTCGCCAAGAGCACGGAGTCGTTTGGTGGCAGGCTCGCGACGATTGACGAGCGCGCCACGCTCATCAACCGCGTCGTAGGAACCATGACCAAAGTCGCCAACCAGACCAATCTGCTCTCGCTCAATGCGGCGCTCGAAGCAGAGCGCGCGGGCGAGTATGGGCTGGGCTTCCGTGTTGTCGCGCGGGAGATCTCGCGACTTGCTGATCAGACCGCCGTGGCCGCGCTCGACATCGAACGCATGGTGCGCGAGATGCAGGGAAGCGTGAAGGCGGGCGTCAGCGAGATGCAGAGTTTCTCTGCCGAAGTGCAGGCGGGGGCGAAGCGGATCAGCGAGGTCGGCGCGAAGATCGGCGAGATCATCAACGCCGTGCAAGGCATCTCAGGACGCTTCGGACAGGTGACCGAGGGCATGCGCGCCCAATCGCAAGGTGCCGAGCAGATTCGCGACGCGATGGCGCGACTCTCGGATGGCGCCGAGCGCACGGCGGCTTCGCTGCACGCGTTCAACGATGCGACGGTTCGACTTCGCGGCACGGTCGGTGAACTCAATGGCGAAGTCTCGCGCTTTACTGTCTAGTCGTTGATGCCAGCGCCGTCCCTCGAAGCGCCCATCAGGCAGAGCGTGCGAGTACGCTTCCACTCGCGATACCCACTCGCGACTCCATGGCCGCCCCGCTTTCCAACCATCGCTCCGAGGCCGCCTTCGAGGATTTCAAACTCCCACTGTTGCGCGATGGAGCGATGGCTGAAGCGACGCGCTGCCTCTTCTGTCACGACGCGCCCTGCATCAAGGCGTGCCCGACTGCGATCGACATCCCGCAGTTCATCCGCAAGATCGCCAGCGACAATGTGCACGGCGCGGCCAAGACCATCTTCGAGTCAAACATCCTCGGCATGAGTTGTGCGCGCGTCTGCCCTGTCGAAGTGCTCTGCGTTGGCGCGTGCGTCTACAACGACACTGAGCAACCTCCCATCGCTATCGGCAAGTTGCAGCGCTACGCGACCGACCGAGCCTACGACGAGTCGTGGAAGTTCTTCAGCGCGGGTCCCAACTCAGGCAAGCGCGTCGCCCTCATCGGTGGCGGGCCCGCGAGTCTCGCCGCCGCGCATGAGCTCCGCCGACTCGGGCACGCCTGCACCATCTTGGAGAAACGCGCGACCCTCGGCGGACTGAATACCACAGGCGTCGCTCCCTACAAGATGCGCGCCGATCGCAGCATCAGCGAAGTCGAATGGGTGCTCTCGATCGGCGGCATTGAGGTGCGAACCAATGTGACCGTCGGGGAGCAGATCACGCTCGCGCAACTCGAGCGCGACTTCGACGCAGTCTTCATCGGCGTGGGCCTGGGCGCCGACACCATGCTGGGAATCCCCGGCGAAACGCTGGGAAATGTGCACGGCGCCGTGGAGTGGATCGAGCGCATGAAGTTGCGCGCCGTCGACCTCAGTGATGTTCGTCGCGCGGTCATCATCGGTGGCGGCAACACCGCACTCGACGCTGCGCGTGAAGTGCGCGGCCTCGGCGTGCCGCGCGTGACCATGGTCTACCGCGGCAGACGCGAAGTCATGAGCGGGTACGCCCACGAGTTTGCGGCGGCAGCCAACGAAGGCGTCGAGGTGGAATGGCAAGCGGCCGCGACGGCGCTGCGCAACGCGCGCGAGGGAACGCTGCGCGTTGGAACCGTCAGCTGCACGCGACTCGACGATGGCCGACGAGCGATTGCAGGCAGCGCCTTCGAGCTCGACGCGGATCTTGTCCTCGTCGCGATTGGACAGGCGAAACTCAGCGCGCTGTTCGATGGGTTCGAGGGCATCACCTTGGATCACGGTCGCATCCGCACCGACACCGATGGCCGCACGGGCCGCGCGCGTTGGTATGCGGGTGGCGATTGCCAGAACGGCGGCGTCGAAGTCGTGAACGCCGCCGCCGAGGGCAAGGCCGCCGCGCGCGGCATCGACGCTGATTTTCGCAGAGGAGGCGCGCGATGATCGACCTGACCACCAACACCGCGGGGATCGTCTCACCGAATCCGTTCTGGCTCGCGAGCGCGCCGCCCGCCAACAGCGGATTGCAGATTCAGCGCGCCTTCGAAGCAGGCTGGGGCGGCGCCGTGTGGAAGACACTCGGCGTGCCAATCCAAAATGTCTCGAGCCGCTTCGCTGGCCACACCATTCACGGTGTCCAGGGTGCTGGGTTCACCAACATCGAACTCATCACCGATCGCTCACTCGAAGTGAACCTCAAGGAAATCGCGGAAACCAAGCGACTCTTCCCGCGCAATCCCATCATCGTCTCGCTCATGGTCGAGACCGAATCGGCGTGGCGCGAGATCATCGCGCAGTCGATTGATGCAGGCGCCGATGGCATCGAGCTCAACTTTGGCTGCCCGCACGGCATGTGTGAGCGCGGCATGGGCAGCGCGGTTGGACAAGAACCTGCGGTCAACGAACGGATCACCGCGTGGGCGAAGAAGTACAGCACGGTTCCCGTGCTTGTGAAGCTCACGCCCAATGTCTCGGACATCGTGCCCCACGGACTCGCGGCCAAGCGCGGCGGCGCCGATGGTGTCTCGCTCATCAACACCATCAAGAGCATCATCGCTGTCGACATCGATCGCTTCGTGCCCGAGCCGCGCGTTGGAAATCGCAGCAGCAATGGCGGCTACTG
Source organism: Planctomycetaceae bacterium (assembly GCA_947490615.1). Taxonomy (GTDB): domain Bacteria; phylum Planctomycetota; class Phycisphaerae; order Phycisphaerales; family SM1A02; genus QWPT01. The sequence continues at coordinate 11,422 of CANLHK010000022.1, forward strand.
CGGCGCAGCGGTCAAGCCGATCGCGCTGCACATGGTGGCAGCGCTCGCTCGCGATTCCCGCTTTGGACTACCGATCAGCGGCATCGGCGGCGTGACCAATTGGCGTGACGCTGTGGAGTTCCTCGTGCTCGGCGCGAGCACCGTCCAAGTGTGCACCGAGGTCATGCTCCGCGGCTACGGCATCGTGGAAGACATGATCGATGGGCTTGCGCGCTACCTCGAGACCCATGGATGCCACTCGGTTTCTGAGATCGTCGGCAAGGCGATTCCCGCGTACAGCGAGTGGGGCGACCTCGATCTCAACTACGAAACTGTGGCCAAGATCAACGCCGACGCCTGCATCGGTTGCCAACTCTGTGTCGTCGCCTGCCACGATGGTGCGCACCAGTGCATTCACCCACAGGAAGGGACGCGAGTCCCGCGCGTCGACGAGAGCGAGTGCGTGGGTTGCAATCTCTGCCAGATTGTCTGCCCTGTCTCACACTGCATCGAGATGGTGCAAGTTCAGAACGGCCACACTCCCGCGACTTGGAATCAACACATCACCACGGGTGCGACGCTTCGACCCAAGAAGGGCGCGCACTAGTCCCGCCGCGATCTGAGAACGAAACCCATGAGCCACGAACGCACCACCGTCCGCTGCGGCCTGATCCAGTGCAGCAACCCACTGAACGACGAGTCGCGCTCGGTCAAGGACATCCAGAAGGCGATGGTCGACAAGCACCTCGGCTTCATCGAAGAGGCGGGCAAGAAGGGCGTGCAGATTCTCTGTCTGCAGGAGATCTTCAACGGCCCCTACTTCTGCCCGAGTCAGGACCCGCGCTGGTACGACGCAGCGGAAAGCGTGCCTGGTCCGACCACCGATCTCATCGCCAACGCCGCCAAGAAGCACGCGATGGTGGTGATCGTTCCCGTCTACGAACGCGAGATGAGTGGCGTCTACTACAACACAGCAGCGGTCTACGACGCCGACGGAACCTATCTCGGCAAGTACCGCAAGCAACACATCCCTCAGGTTCGACCGGGGTTCTTCGAGAAGTTCTTCTTCAAGCCCGGCAACGGCGGCTATCCCGTGTTTCAGACGCGCTACGCCAAGATCGGCGTCTACATCTGTTACGACCGCCACTTTCCTGAAGGCGCACGATGCCTCGGTCTCAACGGCGCGGAGATCGTCTTCAATCCTTCGGCGACTGTTGCGGGACTTTCGCAGTACCTCTGGAAGATCGAGCAGCCCGCGCATGCCGTCGCCAACGGCTACTACATGGGCTGCATCAATCGCGTCGGCACCGAAGCACCGTGGAACATCGGCAAGTTCTATGGCACGAGTTACTTCGTGAATCCGCGCGGCGAGACCATCGCGCAGGCGAGTGAGGATCACGACGAACTCCTCGTGAGCGATCTCGATCTGCGCATGATCGAGCAAGTGCGCAATGTCTGGCAGTTCTACCGCGATCGTCGACCTGAGGCCTATCCCGAGATCACGCAGCAGTGAGGATGCAGCCATGAGGATGCAGCCATGAGAACGCAACCATGAGGACGCAATAATGAGCCCCTACCTCTTGATCCGTGGCGGCACTATCGTGACCGCGCTTGGTGAGGCGCGCGCTGATGTGCTCGTCGAGGGCGAGAAGATCGTCGCCATCGGTCCGGCGCTGCAAGCACCTGTCGGTGCGCGGATCATCGACGCAAGTGGCGCATTGGTGATGCCTGGCGGCATCGACCCGCACACACACATGGAACTCCCCTTCATGGGCACGGTCTCGAAGGACGACTTCCACTCGGGTACTTCCGCAGCCGCATCAGGCGGCACCACGATGATCATCGACTTCGTGATCCCTGCGCCTGAACAGAGTCTCTTAGCGGCACTCGATGTCTGGACGGCGCGCGCGCAGAAGGCCGCCACCGACTATTCCTTTCATATGGCGATCACCTGGTGGAGCGAACAAGTGCGCGCCGAGATGGCCGAGGTCGTGGCGCGCGGCGTGACGAGCTTCAAGCACTTCATGGCCTACAAAGGCGCGATCATGGTTGACGACGGCGTGCTCGTGCAAAGTTTCGCGCGCGCGAGAGATCTTGGCGCCCTTTGCACCGTCCATGCTGAACACGGCGATCTCGTCGCGCAGGGACAGCAGACGATCTTCGCGTCGGGCATCACGGGACCTGAAGGACATCCGCTCTCAAGGCCGCCCGCCGTCGAAGGTGAAGCGAGCAATCGCGCGCTGCGCATTGCAGAAGTCATCGGCGTGCCGCTCTATGTCGTGCACACCAGTTGCAGCGACGCGCTGGATCCAATCGCGCGCGCGCAATCGGAGGGTCAATGCGCCTTTGGTGAAGCGCTCATCCAGCACCTCGTCGTGAACGATGGTGTGTATCGCGACAGCAACTGGGATGCGGCCGCGCACCATGTGATGAGCCCGCCGTTTCGACCTGCCGTGCACCAAGAGGCACTCTGGCATGGCGTGCAGGCGGGGACGATTTCCGTCATCGGCACCGACCACTGCGTCTTCGATACCGCGCAAAAACGCGCTGGCCGCCGCGATTTCCGCCTGATTCCCAACGGGACGGGTGGTATCGAAGACCGCATGAGCGTGCTCTGGCATTGCGGAGTCGGCACGGGCCGCATCACCCCGAGCGAGTTTGTCGCGCTCACGAGTACCAACGCTGCGCGCATCTTCAACTGCCATCCGCGCAAGGGTGATGTCGCCGTCGGTAGCGACGCTGACCTGGTGATCTGGGATCCCGCGCGCAGTCGCACCATCTCGGCCAAGACACAGTTTCAGAAGAACGACTTCAATGTGTTCGAGGGCATGACCGTGACGGGCAACGCCGCGATCACACTTTCGCGCGGGAAGGTCGTGTGGGAAGAGGGGAAGCTGCGCACCGAGCCAGGCCAAGGTCGCTTTGTTCCGCGCGCGCCCTTTGCCGATTTCTCTCGCGCGCTCGCACGACGCAACACACTCAAGACGCCCACAGCCGTGCGTCGTGCTGGAGACCAACCATGACCGCCCTCGCTTCACCTCCACCGTTTGCCGCCACCGACGACAGCTTCACGACCTACAGCACGGCGCGCCATTTCATCGGCGGCTCGTGGTGCGATCCGACCTCGTCGCGCACGGTGCAAGAAGTGTTGAATCCCCGCTTCGGAAAGGTCATCGCCGAAGTACGCATGGGCGGAAGTGATGATGTGGATCGCGCGGTGCACGCGGCCGCAGCAGCAGCGCGCGCCTGGAGCAAGTGGCCGATTCGCGATCGCGCCCATGTGCTCTATCGCCTGCGCGAACTCATGGTGCAGAACATCGACGAGCTCTCGTGGCTGGTGTCGCACGAGAACGGCAAGATCTTTAGTGAGGCGAAAGCCGAAGTCGAGAAAGGCATCGAGTGCGTCGAGTACGGCTGTTCCCTGCCGAATCTCGCAGCAGGCAACCAACTCGAAGTGAGTCGCGGCGTCGCCTGCGAAGTGGCCTACGAGAGCCTCGGCGTGGTCGCGGGCGTGACGCCCTTCAACTTCCCGATGATGGTGCCGCTGTGGATGCTTCCACAGGCGCTCGTCGGTGGCAACGCGTTCATCTTGAAGCCAAGCGAGCGCGTGCCGCTGAGTTCGATGCGACTCGCTGAGCTCCTCCGTCACGCAGGACTTCCCGCGGGCGTCTTCAACATCGTGCAAGGCGGCCGTGAGGTCGTCGAGGCGCTCTGCGATCATCGCGGCATCAAGGCGGTCGGATTCGTGGGCAGCACCAAAGTCGCGAAGGCTGTCTACGCCCGCGCAAGTGCGCAAGGCACGCGCGCACTTTGCCTTGGGGGCGCGAAGAATCACCTCATCGTGGTTCCCGATGCGGATCCTGAGTTGACGGCGGAGAACATCGTGGCGTCTTTCACGGGTTGCGCGGGCCAACGCTGCATGGCCGCAAGCGTGCTCTTGGCCGTTGGCAATGTTGAACACATTCTCGACGCAGTGCGCGCGCGCGCCGCGACCATCAAGACTGGTAAGGACCTCGGACCCGTCACGACCCAAGCCGCGCGCGATCGCATCGCTGGCTACATCGACGGCGCGCAGCGCATGGGCGCCACCATCACGCTCGATGGTCGCAAACCCGATCCATCCACGGCTGTTCCTGGCGGCTACTGGATTGGACCCACGATCATCGATCGCGTCACGCGCGAGATGCCCGTGGCCAACGAGGAGATCTTTGGCCCCGTCCTGAGCATTCTCCGCGTTGCGACACTCGAGCAAGCCATCGAGATTGAGAACTCGAGTCCGTATGGCAATGCGAGTTCGATCTACACCTCAAGTGGTGATGTCGCGCGCCGCGTGATGGCGGGCGTCGACGCAGGCATGTGTGGCGTGAACATCGGCGTGCCTGTGCCGCGCGAGCCGTTTGGCTTCGGCGGTTGGAACGATTCCTGCTTCGGCCACGGCAATATCACGGGTTGGGATGGATACCGCTTCTGGACACGACAGCGAAAGATCACCAGCAAGTGGGCGCTGCAACGCGATCAGAACTGGATGAGCTAAGCCATGACTACGACACCTTCCATGTCATCGCGCGAGATGATCGATCTCTGCATGCAACACAGCCTCTTCTCGTGGAGCGCCACGGGAAAAGTTGATCCGCTTCCGATCGCGCGCGCCGAGGGGATCTACCTCTACGGACCCGAAGGTCAGCGCTGGATCGACTTCAACAGTCAGTTGATGAGCGTGAACATCGGACACGCGCACCCCAAGGTCATCAAGGCGATTCAGGAACAGGCCGCGACACTTGCCTACGCCTATCCAGGCATGGCGACGGAGATCCGCGCGCGGTTGTCCAAGCGACTCGCCGAGTTGGTGCCTGGCGATCTGAACACGTTCTTCTACACGCTTGGTGGAGCCGAAGCCAACGAGAACGCGATCAAGGCCGCGCGTCTTTTCACGGGACGACACAAGATCCTCGTGCGTCATCGCAGTTACCACGGCGCCACCAACGGCGCGATCACACTGACGGGCGATCCTCGACGGTGGCCCACCGAACCAGGCATGCCTGGCGTCATTCGCGTCATGGATCCGAAGCCCTACGAGTTCAGCTTCGGCAACACCGACGAGGAGATCGTCGCCAACAACCTGCGCTACCTCGAAGAGATCATCCAGTACGAAGGACCGAAGAGCATCGCCGCGATGTTCATTGAAACGGTCACAGGAACCAACGGCATCCTGCCACCGCCGAAGGGCTACTTGCAGCAGTTGAAGGCGCTCCTCGAGCGTCATGGCATCTTGCTGGTGTGCGACGAAGTCATGTGTGGCTGGGGTCGCACAGGAAAGCTCTTTGCCTTCGAACACGGCGGCATCGTGCCCGACATTTGCACCATGGCCAAGGGACTCACGAGCAGCTACCTCCCGCTTGGTGTGATGGCGGTGAGCGATCGCATCGCCAACCACTTCCGCGAGAATGTCTTCTGGGGCGGACTCACCTACAACGCCCATCCGCTCTGCATGGGCTGTGCGCTGGCAGCGATTGAGGTCATCGTCGAGGAGCGACTCGTCGAAAACTCGGCGCGCATGGGGGAAGTGATGCGGGCGCACATGGCGCGACTCGCTGCCAAGCACCGCTGCGTGCGCGAGCATCGCAACATCGGGCTCTTTGGAACCATCGAGCTGCGGAAGAACAGCGCGGGCGAACGACTGGTTCCTTACGCGGGCTCACATCCGGTCATGGGCAAGCTCGGAAAGTTCCTGCGCGACAATGGCCTCTTCACCGTGCTGCAGTGGAGCATGGTCATGTGCAATCCCCCGCTCACGATCAACGAGCAGCAACTTGCTGAGTCGATGGACATCATCGACCGCGGGCTAGACCTCGTGGATGCTGTGTTCGAGGGCTAAACGCGCGCGCTGGTCATGCGATCGTGTCGCGTCGGGCTGAAGGCCCAGTGAATCGCGCCCGCGATGAAGACCCCTGTGAACCACGCGTAGGGATACATCGCGTCAAAAATCGTCGGCTCCCCGCCGAGCACTTTCACACTGCGGAGGAATCCAGGGATGCTCGGAAGCACGCCGCACACGAGGGCGACCATCGCCACCCAATTCACGCCTGCGTAGCGTCCGCGCGGACGGTAGAGATCAGGAACATCGAGCGTGCGACGACGAAGCATCCAGTAGTCCACGATCATGATGCCCGCGATCGGTCCCAAGAGCGCCGAGTATCCGACGAGCCAATCGAAGATGTACGCGTCAGGACTCGCGAGCAACTTCCACGGCATCATCAGAATGCCGAGCACGCCCGTGATGACTCCGCCCGTCTTGAAGGAGATCCAACGCGGCGCGAGGTTGGCGAAGTCGTTGGCGGGGCTGATGACATTGGCCGCGATGTTGGTGCTGATCGTCGCCACTGCGACCCCAAAGAGCGCAATCGCAGCAACGATCAGACGCGTCGTCGCGTCTGCGATAAGCGGCGCGTCGTGACCCGATGGTGGCGTCGCACTGGTGATCTGCGAGAGCACCACAACGGGATCCCACAGCGTGCGCGGGTCGGCGTCCTTGAGAATCGTGCCCGCGGCGCTGGTGATGACGACCGCCATCAGGCTGAAGAGAATCATCGTCGTCGGAAGTCCCAGCGTCTGACCGAGCAGTTGCTGGCGCTGTCCGCGACCGAAGCGGGTGAAGTCTGGAATGTTGAGACTCAGCGTGGCCCAGAAACCGATCATGCCCGTGAGCGAAGGCACGAAGATCTTCCAGAACGCTGCGTTGTCGGCGAACTGCGAGGGTCGATCAAAGATCGGGCCAAGGCCGCCCGCGCGATCGACCACCCACCAGAGCAACCACAGTCCAAAGAGCAGGATGATCGGCGCCGACCAGTTTTCGAAATGCCGCACC
>CANLHK010000023.1 GCA_947490615.1 Planctomycetaceae bacterium
CGGTCCTGGTTGCTGGTGACTGCAACGATTTGGATGCGACTGCCTACCCAGGCGCTGCGGAACTCTGCGCGGACCTCGCCGTCGACAACGACTGCGACGGCATCGTGACCGATGCGGAAGCGTCGGACAGCGTGGCTTACTTCGGCGACCTCGACCTTGACGGTTTCGGCGCTGGCGTTGCGACCTTGTCGTGCTCGCCTGTGGCTGGACTCATCCTCGACAGCTCGGACTGTGACGATGCTGCCGTTCTCTACGGTGACCTCGACCTCGACACCTTCGGCGCGGGCGCGATGATCGCCTGCGGTGGTGTGCTCTCCAACAGCGACTGCAACGACGCGGACAACACCGTCTATCCCAACGCTCTTGAGAACTGCGCCAACCTCGCCGTCGACAACAACTGCGACACGATCGTCACGGACGCCGAAGCAGTCGACAGCCTCGACTACTTCGTCGACGGCGACGCCGACACCTTCGGCGCCGGACTCGCGACCAAGTCGTGCTCGGCCATTGAAGGCTCGGTCCTTGTCGCTGGTGACTGCAACGATGCCGATGCCGCCGTCTACCCAGGCGCTGTGGAAGTCTGCAGCAACATCGCCGTCGACAACGATTGCGACGGACTCCTGAGCGACGAAGAAGCCGTTGACAGCGTGAGCTACTGCTTCGATGTTGACAACGACGGATTCGGCGCTGGCGCGATCACTCGCTCCTGCACGCTTCCTGTCGGCATGGTGGCCAACGCACTCGACTGCGATGACGCGAGCGCGGAAATCTCGCCCGCGGCATTGGAAACCTGCGCCAACGATGGCATCGACAACAACTGCAACGGCATCAACACCGCCGCAGAGTCGCCTGACTCGCTGGCCTACTCCCCAGACCTTGATGGAGACGGCTTCGGTGCGGGCGACATCACCATGTCGTGCACGGCGATCGCTGGTTCCGTGATCAACAACACGGACTGCAACGATGCGGCGGTGCTCTACACCGACGCAGACCTTGACGGCTTCGGTGCAGGTGCACCGATCGCTTGCGGTGGCGTGACCGCCATCGGCGACTGCAACGATGCAGACGCAGCGAGCAGCCCCGCTGGCATCGAACTCTGCGCCAACCTCGCCATCGACAACGACTGCAACGGTTCGACCGCCGAAGAGGAGGCGACCGATCGTCTCACCTTCTTCGCTGACACCGACAATGACCTCTTCGGCGATGCGTCCGTGACGGCGCTCGCGTGCTCGGTTCCGACTGGCTATGTCGCCATCGCTGGCGACAACTGCCCGACGAACGCTGATCTGCAGAACACCGTCACCTACTTTGCTGACTCGGACAACGACTCCTTCGGTGCTCTGCTCTCGACCACTGCGGTCTGTGAGACTTCGGCTCCTGCGGGATTCGTCGTCGACTCGACCGACTGCGACGACGCCGACGCCACGATCAGCCCCGCTGGTCTTGAACTCTGCGCCAACCTCGCCGTCGACAACGATTGCGACGGCTCCATCCTGGAAGACGAGGCAACTGATCGTCTCACCTTCTTTGCCGACACGGACAACGACGGCTTCGGTGACGCGTCGGTCACGACCCTCGCTTGCTCGGCTCCATCTGGCTCTGTCGCCATCGCTGGTGACAACTGCCCGACCAACGCCGCGCTGCAGAACACTGTGACCTACTTCGCTGACTCGGACAACGACTCCTTCGGTGCACTGCTCTCGACCACTGCGGTGTGCGAGACTTCGGCTCCTGCTGGATTCGTGACCGACTCTTCGGATTGCGATGACACCGCCCTGCTCTACGCGGACAGTGATCTCGACGGCCACGGCGCGGGCGCACCAGTCGCTTGCGGTGTGGCTTCGAACGACGACAACTGCCCGACCAATGTCGCGCTGCTTGCCGCTGTGACCTACTACGCCGACAACGACAACGACGCCTTTGGTGCGGTCTTCGAGACGACTTCGGTCTGCGAGACTTCTGCTCCTGCTGGCTTCGTGGTCGACTCGACCGACTGCAACGACACCGACGCAAGCGTGCATCCTGGTGCGGACGAGCTCTGCTCCAACCTCGCCATCGACAACGACTGCGATCGATCGACCGCAGAGGCCGAGGCGATCGATCGCCTCACCTTCTTCGGCGACGCCGACAACGACGGCTTCGGTGATGCGTCAGTCACGACCCTCGCTTGCTCGGCTCCATCTGGCTATGTCGCCATCGCTGGTGACAACTGCCCGACCAACGCCGCGCTGCAGAACACCGTGACCTACTTCGCTGACTCCGACAACGACTCCTTCGGTGCGCTGCTCTCGACCACTGCGGTGTGCGAGACTTCGGCTCCTGCTGGATTCGTGACCGACTCTTCGGATTGCGATGACACCGCGCTGCTCTACGCGGACAGTGATCTCGATGGCCACGGCGCGGGCGCACCAGTCGCTTGCGGTGTGGCTTCGAACGACGACAACTGCCCGACCAATGTCGCGCTGCTTACCGCCGTGACCTACTACGCCGACAACGACAACGACGCCTTTGGTGCGGTCTTCGAGACGACTTCGGTCTGCGAGACTTCTGCTCCTGCTGGCTTCGTCGTCGACTCGACCGACTGCGATGACACCAACGCGGCGGTGAGCCCACTCGGCATCGAGCTCTGCTCCAACCTTGCCATCGACAACGACTGCGATCACTCGACCGCAGAAGACGAGGCGACCGATCGCCTCACCTTCTTCGCCGACGCGGACAACGACGCGTTCGGTGATGCGTCGGTCACGACCCTCGCTTGCTCGGTTCCGACTGGCTATGTCGCCATCGCTGGTGACAACTGCCCGACGAACGCCGCGCTGCAGAACGCTGTGACCTACTTCGCTGACTCCGACAACGACTCCTTCGGTGCGCTGCTCTCGACGACTGCGGTCTGCGAGACTTCGGCTCCTGCTGGATTCGTCGTCGACTCGACCGACTGCAATGACGCCGACGCGACGATCAGCCCAGCTGGTCTCGAGCTCTGCGCCAACCTCGCCATCGATAACGATTGCGATGGTTCGACCGCGGAAGACGAGGCAACTGATCGCCTCACCTTCTTCGCCGACGCAGACAATGACGGCTCTGGTGACGCGAACGCGACCACCCTCGCGTGCGCTGCGCCTGCAGGATTTGTCGCCAACAGCGACGATCTCTGCCCCGCCACGCCAGCCCGGATTGCGCCAGCAACCTGGTACGGCGACGCAGACAACGACGGTGCTGGCGATGCCGCCATCACGGAGTCGGCCTGCGATCAACCGACTGGATTCGTCGCGGTGGCGGGTGACAACTGCCCAGCCAACGGTGCGCTCCAGAGCGGTGTGATCTACTACGCCGACACCGACAGCGACACCTTCGGCGCCTTGCTCGTCACGACAACCGTCTGCGAGACCTCGGCTCCTGCTGGATTCGTGACCGACTCCTCCGACTGCGACGACGCTGCCGTGATGTACGGCGACGCGGACAGCGACGGATTTGGTTTCGGCGCGATGATCGCCTGTGGTGGCGTTGCCTCGAGCAACGACTGCAACGACGCATCGAACGCTGTCTACCCAGGTGCAACGGAACTCTGCGCCGACCTCGAAGTCGACAACGACTGCGACGGTTCGACCGCGGAGACCGAAGCCACCGACCGCCTCGTGTTCTTCGCCGATGCCGATCAGGATGGCGCGGGTGACGCTTCCGTCACTTCGCTCAACTGCTCGGCTCCTGCAGGCTATGTCTCGGTCGCGGGCGACGAATGCCCAGCCAACGGCGCGCTCATCTCGCCGCTGACCTACTACAGCGATCTCGACGGTGACGGCGCGGGCGATCCGCTCGTCAGCATCCAATCCTGCGAGTCGACTGCGCCAGCGGGTTACTCTGCGACGGCCACCGATGGTTGCCCCGCGGACAGCAACAAGACGGAGCCAGGCGCGTGCGGTTGCGGCGTTGCCGACACCGACAGCGACAGCGACGGCACTGCGGACTGCAGCGATCTCTGCCCGTCCGACCCCAACAAGACTCAGCCAGGAACCTGTGGTTGCGGCGTCGCCGACACCGATTCGGACGCGGACGGCCGCGCGGATTGCATCGACAACTGCCCAGCCATCGCCAACGCTGACCAGCGCGACTGCAACGGCAACAGCATCGGCGATGTCTGCGAAATCGCAGCGGGCAGCTCGCCCGACTGCAACGGCAACGGCCTCCTTGACTCGTGCGACATCGCCACGGGACTCTCGACCGACATCGATGCTTCTGGTGCACCCGACGAGTGCGAACTCGTCGTCGGTGGAACTGGATTCGCGACGATCCAAGCTGCGCTTGATCAAGCGCAGAACGGAACCGTCATCAAGGTCGGTCCAGGAACCTACCCGCCGTTCGTCGTGCTCAAGCGCGGTCTGACCGTGCAGTCGATCGCTGGTGATCGACTCACCATCATCAGCGGCGGCGACAGCGCCCGCTGCGTCGAAATCACGGGACGCGCAGCGATTCGCTTCACGCTCCGTGGGTTCACGCTGACCAACGGTTCGGCGAATGATGGCGCTGCCGTGCTCATCACCGACGCTGATCCAGTCCTTGAGAACTGCATGTTCACCGAGAACATCGCGACGGGTTCAGGTGGTGCGATCCATGCCATCAACAGCGCCGCAGACATCGCGGTGTGCAGCTTCCTGCTGAACGCTGCAGGCACAGGCGGCGCAATCTCCGTCATCGGCGAGGCGCCCGCAAGTGCTCTCTTCCATGTCTCCAACAGCCTCTTCCGACAGAACTCGTCGGCAGCGGACGGTGGCGCCATCTCCAACGCAGCGCGCATGCAACTTCTTGAGTGCACGCTCGAGCAGAATGTCGCTGGCGGACTCGGTGGCGGCGTCAAGCAACTGGCGACTGGCGAGCTCACGCTCTTCACCAGCCGACTCTGCCGCAACGTTCCTGACAACATCAGCGGCGCCTTCACGGGTGTCGGCGACAACATCCTCTCGCAAGACTGCAACCTCAACGGCATCTGTGATGCCGATGAAATCGCTGACGGCTCGGTGCTCGATTGCAACGGCAACGGCATCCCCGACGGCTGCGACATCTCTGGTGGAACTGCAGCGGACTGCAACACCAACGGGATCCCTGACTCGTGCGACATCCTGAGCGGAAGCTCGACCGATGTCGACACCAACGGCATCCCTGACGAGTGCAAGCCCGACTGCAACGGCAACGACATCCCCGACGCGTTTGAAATCGCTACGGGCGCCGTCGCCGACTGCAACATCAACGGTATCCCCGACTCGTGCGACATCACCGCCAACGCGTCGCTCGACTGCAACACCAACGGCGCACTTGACGCCTGCGAACTTGCAGACGGCACGGCACCCGACTGCAACGACAACGGCATCATCGACAGCTGCGACATCGCCAGCGGCACGGCCGATGCCGATGCCGACGGACGGCTCGACCTCTGCGAGCGCAAGCTCGGAGACCTCAACCTCGACGGCGTCGTCAACGCGATTGATCTCGCGACGGTGCTGGCGAACTGGGGCGCACCAGTCAACGGTGGTGGCGACACCAACGGTGACGGTCTGGTCAACGCCATCGACCTCGCGACGGTCCTGGGCAACTGGGGGGCCCTGCTGAACTAAGCGCTCTCAACAGGAGCGACACGCCTCACGCACGATCGCTGCTGCTCTCCACACCTCTTCAAAGGTGTTGAACAGCGGAGCGGGCGCGAGACGGACGATTCCTGGTTCTCTGTAATCGCACACGAGTCCCGCTTCGAGGAATGCCTCGAAGCGGGATCGTGCGTTTTTCGCAAAGAGCAACGAGAGTTGCGCGCCGCGCGCGTGACTCGCCGTCGGTGTGAGGATCTCGAGGTCGGGTGTTCCGCGCAGCAGGAACTCCAACAGCGCGGTCATGCGAACACTCTTGGCTCGGAGGCGCGTGATCTGTGCTCCGTCAAACTCCGCCAGACTCGCCACCAGCGGCGCCAGCGAGAGAATCGGCGGATTGGAGAGACTCCACGCGTCGGCATGGTGCGCGGGTACGAAGCGCTCTTCCATCTTGAACCGCGTCTTGGGATCGTTGCCCCACCAACCCGCGTGACGCTGCAGCGTCGCATCGCCGAGGTGCCGCTCATGCACGAACGCACACGCGACGGCCCCGGGGCCCGCGTTGAGATACTTGTAACTGCACCAGACTGCGAAGTCCGCACCCGAGTCGTGCAGCGAGAGGGCGAGATTTCCCGCTGCGTGCGCGAGATCCCAGCCGCAGTGCGCGCCCACCGCGTGGACCACACGCGTCAGACGCGCCACATCAAACGCTTGACCAGTTCGGTATTGCACGCCAGGCAGCACCGCGAGTGCCAGCGTCTCACCGAGTTGTGCGATGCGCGCGTCGAGGTCTTCGTCACGGATCGTCCACTCGCCCGCACGCGGCGCGATCTCGATGACCTCGGTGTCGGCGCACAGTCCGCGCGCAGAAACATGCGACCGCACCGCGTAGGTGTCGCTCGGAAACGCACCGCGCTCGATGAGGAGCTTGGTGCGCTTGCCCGAAGGTCGATAGAAGGTCGTGAGCAAGAGATGGAGATTCGCCGTCAGCGAGTTCATCGCAACGACTTCCTCTTCGCGCGCGCCGACGAGTCTCGCCAAGGGACCGCGAAGTTGCTCGTGGTAGCTGAACCAAGGTCGACGCGAACCCATGTGACCCGCAACGCCGAGGCGTGACCAGTCGTCGAGCTCCTCGTTCACCATGGCACGCGCGGTGTGCGGCATCGGGCCGAGGGAGTTCCCGACGAAATAGATGTCGTGCTCGCGGCGCGAGGGGAGGGCAAAGTGCGCGCGCCACGGAGCAAGTTCGTCCTCTGCGTCCAACGCGCGGGCAAAGTCGCGGTCGTGCGAGAGATCCGCGGCAGTAAGAACAAGCGGCAAGGCCATGAGCAAAGCCTACCAAACACCTCGACCCGAGCGCAGTGTGAGGGATCTCCCTGATCTTTCCTGCGCACGAGGCACAGTAGGATGCGCTCATGCAGCCAGATTCCACGCAGCCAGGGCGTGTCCTCATCGTCGGCGCTGGACTCGCGGGCAGCTTGCTTGCGGTGTATCTCGCGCGCGCGGGTTGGACCGTGGAGCTCGTCGAGCGCCGCAGCGATCCTCGCGCGAGACGCCACATTGCAGGAAAGTCGATCAACCTCGCCATCAGTGCGCGTGGCATCAAGGCACTGCGCCGCGCGGGGCTCGAAGAGATCGTCATGAAGGATGCGATTCGCATGCATGGGCGCATGATTCATCCTGTCGTTGGCGAGGCGGGCTACCAGCCGTACTCCGCCGATCCGACGCGCGCGATCAACTCGATCTCGCGCAGCGCGCTCAACCTCGCGCTGCTTGACGCAGCGGCAGCCGAGGCGAGCGTGAGCGTCACCTTCGATGAGCGCTGCGTGGATGTCGACTTCGCCACCAACTCTGCGCGCTTTCACCATGAGAGCAGTGGCGTCACGCGCACGGTGCAGGCCGATCTCATCGTCGGAGCCGATGGCGCCTACTCGGCGGTGCGCGCTGCGATGCAGAAGTTTGAGCGCTTCGACTACGAGCAGAAGTACCTCAGTCACGGCTACAAGGAGCTCCACATCCCTGCGGTGACCGATGGTGAGTTCGCACCCTTTGCAATGGAACCCAACGCGCTCCATATCTGGCCGCGCGGCGAGTCGATGATGATCGCGCTGCCCAATCCAGGCGGTTCGTTCACTTGCACACTGTTCTGGCGTCACGATGGAACAGGCTCGAGCTTTGGCGCGATTCGCTCGGGAGCAGAGGCCAAGACTCACTTCGCGATGGCCTATCCCGATGCGCTCGCCCTCATGCCCACGCTCAGCGAGGACTTTGAGCGCAATCCCGTCGGCACCATGGTGACGGTGCGCTGTGCGCCATGGTCGCGCGGCGGTGTGACGCTGGTCGGCGACGCCGCCCACGCCGTCGTACCGTTCTACGGACAGGGTGCCAACGCAAGCTTTGAGGATTGCGAAGCGTTGGCCGATGCACTCGCGCACGCTGCGAAGAACCGCGCGCCGATCACGGACGCGTTGCGGCACTACGAGTCCGCACGCATCGCCAACAGCAACGCGATTGCGGACATGGCGCTGCGCAACTTCATCGAGATGCGCGACCTCACGGGTCGACGCAGCTTCAAGTGGAAGAAGCGCATCGAGCACACGCTCCATCGCTTCCTCCCAAAGACCTTCGTGCCGCTCTACGACCTCGTGAGCTTTTCCACCGTGCCCTACGCTGAGGCGAAGGCGCGCGGCGCGGCGAACGATCGCACCATCAAGTCGCTCTGCCTTGGCATCGGCATCGTCGTGGCGACGCTGCTGGCCATCGCGCTTTACACCGGACTGCGGAGTACCTGCGCATGAAGCCTGATCCTGTCGGCACCGTGCTTCCAAAGCCCTACTGCTCTTCGTGCGGGCACGATCTGACGGGCGCTGTGCTCAGTGCGGTCTGTCCTGAATGCGGCAAGCCGCTTGTCGAAGTCTTGGTGCGCGAGCGACGACTCGGTGGGCTCTACGGAAAGCCAACGCGTCGCTACGAATCGCAGCGTCGCGTCTTTGGTTTGCCGCTGGTGGCGATCGCTGTCGGACCTGATTCGATGGGGAAGACCGGACACGCCAAGGGCTTCTTCGCGTTTGGCGACATGGCGACAGGTGTGTTTGCCTTTGGTGGCATCGCCCGTGGAGTCGTGGCGTTTGGCGGCGTCGCCCTTGGTGGCTGCACCTTTGGCGGACTTTCGATCGGCACCTTCGCCGCTCTTGGTGGTGGCGCCGTCGCACTGCTCGGAAGCGCCGTCGGTGGATTTGCCATCGGACTGATGGCCAACGGTGGCGGCGCGATCGGAGTGTTCGCGCAAGGCGGACTTGCGATGGGCTGGCTGGCGCGCGGACAAACTGCACAGGGTGTGCATGTGTGGAAACTCGGCGTGGCGCCCGACGATGCGACGCGTGCGCTCTTCGATCAGTTCTCGTGGCTGCTTGGTCCGAGCGCGGCAGGTCCGTCGATTCACTACGGATTCGCGTGGACGCTCGGCATCGCGGTCATGGTGATCCTGCTCGCACTGTGTCCAGTGATCCTTGCACGCGCCGCGCGAAATCCCATTGAGGACGACTTGCGCCGCGCCCCTGGAGCGCCGCGTTGACGACGGAACGCCCGCTCATCGACATCACGCCGCGTCTCACGCAAGACATCGCCGTTTGGCCAGGCGACACGCCGCTGACTCGCGAAGTTCTCTGCGCGCTGCAGGATGGTGCGCCCGTCACGCTCTCCACCATGCGCGCGACCGTCCATCTTGGCGCGCACGCTGATGGCGCGAATCACTATGGACTCGGCGCCGACGACATCAACGGGTTTCCCCTCACGCGCTATCTCGGTCCTTGCCATGTCGTGCACGCGCGCGCCTCGCGCGTGCCTAGCGGATCGCGCGTCGGCGTCCTTGATCTTGAACTCGACCTCACACGCTTGCGTTACCCACGCGTCCTCATTCGCACTGGGACCTTTCCTGACTTCACCCGATGGAACAGCGACTTTGCGGGCTTCGATCCTGCGCTCGTCGATGCGCTGGCTGATCGCGGCGTGGAGCTCATCGGGATCGACACGCCCAGCGTCGATGTGCAGGAGTCGAAGGACCTTCCCGCGCACCAGCGCTTTCTCGCGCGCGGGCTTTCGATTCTCGAAGGGCTTCGGCTCGATCATGTCACGCCTGGCGAGTACGAACTCATCGCCCTGCCACTTCCGCTCGTTGGCTTCGATGCAAGCCCCGTGCGCGCCGTGTTACGCTCCCTCGCATGAGCAGCGATGTCGTCAGTTCGCGTGCGCCTGAACCTGTGGGCGCGTATCCGCACGCCAAGCGCGCGGGCAATCTCCTCTTTCTCTCGGGCGTTGGTCCGCGCAAGCGTGGGACCAAAGAGATTCCTGGCGTCACGCTCGGACCCGATGGTCGACTCGCGGGCAAAGACATCGAAGCCCAGTGCCGTTCCTGTTTCGACAACTGCAAGGCGGTCATGGAAGACGCGGGTGTGCCGTGGGCGAACATCGTCGATGTGACGATCTTCCTCACCGACATGGCCAACGACTTCCCTACCTACAACCGCATTTACGCGGAGTATTTCGCGGGTCCTGGCAATCCCAATCCCACGCGCACCACGCTCGGTATCGATTGTCTCCCCACGCCGATTGCTGTCGAAGTGAAAGCCATCGCACTCATCAGCTGAGTGCGCGGCCGAGGATCACCACGCTGCGTCGCACGCCTTCGAGGTCGCAGACTTCAGGCAGCGTGCCCCACTCGGTGAAGCCGCGCGAACGGAAGAGGCGAAGGCTCGCCTCGTTGTGCAGGAAGCAGAGCGCGAGGATGTGATCGATCCCGCAGGCGGGCGCGCGCTCGAGGAGCGCGTCAAGCATGGCGCGTCCAACACCTTGGCCCGCGGCACGATTCGCGACATACACCGAGATCTCCGCGGTCGGTGCGTAGGCGCTGCGCTCCTTGAAACTCGTGTAACTCCCCCACGCGCACACGCCCTCGTGATCCAGCGCAACAAGAACGGGGCGCGTCGCGTGATCGCGGTTCGCAAACCACGCGCGACGCGCTTCGAGTTTCTGCGGCTCAAGGTCGGCGGTGGCGATGCGACGCAGGATCGCCTCGTTGTAGATGGTGACGACCGACGGAAGATCCGCCTCGACTGCCGCACGAATCGTCAGCGCGCTGGCGGTCACAGCGCCTCTCCCATCGACAGGCACACATTCGAAGTGTCGGTAAAGAAGCGCAACGCCTCGTGTCCACCTTCGCGACCGATGCCTGAGTCCTTCACGCCACCAAACGGCACTCGCAGGTCGCGCAGCATCCAGCAGTTGATCCAGACCGTTCCCGCATCAAGACGCGCGGCGATGCGATGGGCGCGCGTCAAGTCACGAGTCCACACGCTTGCAGCAAGTCCGTAGCGCGTGCCATTGGCCATCACGACAGCATCGCGGTGCCGATCGAATCCATGCACTGTGACGACCGGCCCGAAGGTCTCCTCTTGCACACACGCACTCTCCTGTGGCACTCCAAGCAACACCGTCGGCTGCAGGAACGCACCATGCTTGACGCGATCAGGAAGTGTGCATGGTGTTTCGCCACCACAAGCCACGATGCCGCCATCGGCCACGCCGCGATCAATCGCAGCGAGGACCTTCTCGCGGTGCACCTTGGAGATGAGTGAACCAAGATCCGTATCGGGCAACAGCGGATCGCCCAGCGTGAGCCCGCGCGCTGCGGCGATGAAGCGTTCGCTGAACTCCCGCATGCGCGCGCGATGCACCAGGATCCTCGAGGAACACAGGCAAATCTCGCCTTGGTTGAGAAACGCACTGCGGGCGATCTCAGGGACCGCCAACGCGAGGTCCGCGTCCTCGCACACGATGGCGGCGTTCTTGCCGCCAAGTTCGAGTGACGCAGGAATCAGCCGTTCACCGCAGCGCGCGGCGAGTTTGCGTCCTGTCGCGGTGCCACCCGTGAAGCTCACGGCGCGGACCGCTTCACAGTCGACGATCGCCTGCCCAGCTTCGGGCCCGAGCCCTTGCACGATGTTGAGGACACCCGCAGGCAATCCCGCGTGACGCGCGATGTCGCCAAGCGCCGCGGCCGTGGTCGGCGTCAACTCGCTGGGCTTGGCGATCACGCAGTTGCCCGCAGCGAGTGCGGGCGCGATCTTCCAAGTGAACAGATAGAGCGGAAGGTTCCACGGCGCGATGCAGCCGACGACTCCGAGCGGCTTGCGCAGGACATAGTTCAGCGCCCGCGCAGGACGCTCGGTAAGAAACGACTCGCTCGACTCATGCAAGATCGCGCTGGCGAAGAAGCGGAAGTTGGCCGCAGCGCGCGGGATGTCGAGTGAGCGCGCGAGCGCCAGCGGCTTTCCTGTGTCTTGGCATTCCATCAACGCGAGTTCATCGAGTCGCGACTCGATCCCAACGGCGATCGCGTGGAGGATGCGCGAACGGTCGACGGCTGGAGTCTTGCCCCACGACTCAAACGCACGCGACGCCGCCTCGGCAGCACGAGCCACATCAGCAGCAGTGCCGCGCGCGATCGCACGGAGCGGTTCGCCCGTGGCGGGATTCTCCCGTGGAATCCGCGCCCCCGAGACTGCGGGAACGAACGCACCGTTGATGAAGTGATCGACCTCCTGCATAGGTGGGCACCATTGTCCTATTGCGCCGCGAGACGCCCGCCATCGACGGGGAAGTTGACGCCGTTGACATAGCTCGCAGCGGGTGAAGCGAGAAACACCATCGCCAACGCGAGTTCACGCGGATCGGCCAGACGACCCAGTGGGATCGTGGCGATTGCGTCGCGTTCGACCTCATCGATCGGCACGCCGCCGCGCGAGGCCTTGCCCTTGAAGATCGCGTCCAGTCGCGCGGTCTTGGTAAAGCCAGGCATGACATTGTTCACGGTGATCCCAAAGCGACCGAGCTCGCTCGCGAGGGTCTTGGTCCAGTTGGCCATCGCGGCGCGCACTGTGTTGGAGACGCCGAGACCTTTGATCGGCGTGAACACCGAGGTACTCGTGATGTTGATGATCCGACCGTAGCCCGCGGCGCGCATCAGTGGCGCGCAGGCCTGGGTCCACGCTTGCGCGCAGCCAAGGTGCATCGACATGGCCAAGACATAGTCGCGCGGCTTGGCTTCAATCGCAGTCCCTGCAGCAGGTCCGCCTGTGTTGTTCACGAGGATGTGCACGGCGCCGAGTCGCGCGATCGACTCTTGCGCGATCCGTTCGCAGGCATCGAGATCACTAAAGTCCGCCTTGATCGACTCGTGCGCGAGCGACGAAATCGCCCGCAACTCCTCGAGCACTTTGGCCAGACCATCTTCGTTGCGACCGACGATCGCCACGCGCGCACCCGCGCGAGCAAACTCCAGCGCCACAGCGCGTCCAATTCCTTGAGTGGCGCCGCACACGACGGCAACTTTGTCGGCCAATGAGAAGGCGTTCGTCGTCACGCGGCGCAGGATACGGCCTTTGCACGCGCAGCAGGTCTTGCACGCGCAGCAGGTTCCGCTCGACTCAGCCGAAGTTGTTCAGCAGGATCGCCATGTCGGCGGCGTTCGTGGTGCCGTCACCGTTGATGTCGGTTGGACCACCCGTGCCCCAGGCGTTGAGCAGGGTCGCAAGGTCTGCGCCGCTCACCACGCCGTCGCCATCGAAGTCGCCTTCGATGCCACAGGAGCCACCAACGACAAACGAGAGCACGGGGCTGTCGCTGCTGTTGCCCGACACATCGAGGGCGCGCACGAGGTAGGTCACCGTCGCGCAGGCGGGCTGCACAGGAATGACGCCGCGCCAAAGGTTGTTGCCCGACCACTCCATCGTGATCGTCTGCGCCTTGCCGCCATTGACGGCGTAGACGAGGAAGACCCCGTCGTCGTCGTAACCGCGATCGCTGGTGATGCCATCAAAGACTTCGGTGCGCACAGCCCACGGACCCACGCCGCGCGACGGCACCTGCTCGACGAGCTTGATGTTCGGCTTGATGGTGTCAGCAGCACCTGTGTTGATGTAGATGCGATTCTGGAACGCGCCCGACTCACCCTGCGCGGTCACGATGTCGGGCTTGCCGTCACCTGTGAGATCGCCGACCTTCACATCGAGCGAGCTGTCAATGACCGCCGGGAGAACCCCTGTCGTCACTTGAGTGAAAGTTCCGAGTCCGTTGTTGCGGTAGATCCGATCGGCAGCACCGAGTGCAGCGATGAGCAGATCGAAGTCGCCGTCGTTGTCGAAGTCGATGAAGCGCGAGTCGTTGTCGTCGACGGTGGGATTGGGCGAGATCTGCGAGTTCACCGCGGTCCACGAGGTTCCAGCGCCGTTGTTGCGCAGGAGAAGTTCCGTGTTGGTGGCGCCCGCATTCACGCCGATGAGATCAAGGTCGCCGTCGCCTTCGATGTCGCCGAAGTCGTAGGAGTACGCCGTGGCGTCGGTCACAAAGGTCGCGAGCTTGGCAAAGGTTCCTGCGCCGTTGTTGAGCCAGAGTTGGCTCGAGTTCGTCGCCGAGGCGCGAGTCCCGACATGGAAGTCAAGGTCGAGGTCGTTGTCGACATCACCAAACACGCAGTCCATCTGCTCGGCCAACGCCGTCGACGGGAACTGCGTGAGCGTCGCGTCAGCAAAGACGCCTGCGCCGTTGTTGACGAAGAGTCGCGGACGCCCCGTCGTTGCAAAGCGACTCGCGCCTGAATTGCAGACAAGGATGTCGAGATCGCCATCGTTGTCGATGTCGCCAAACTGCGCGCGCGCCGAACCCATGGCGACATTGGGCAAGCGCGTCGTGGTCTGATCGGCAAACACGCCAGCGCCGTTGTTGATCAAGAGGAGCGGACGACGGTTGTAATCCTGCGCCAACACGAGATCCCAGTCGCCATCGCGATCGACATCGCCCGCTTCGACTCCGCGGAAACATCCGGTGATGCCCGCCACACGCGTGTCCGTCTCGTCGGCAAAGGTGCCCGTGCCGTTGTTGATGTAGATGCGTGGCTTGAGCAGCACGCCGAGCGTCGAGTAGCCCTGGCCGTTGGCCCAGGCGATGTCCTTGTCGCCATCGCCGTCAATGTCGACGAGCGTGCATTGGTTGGTGTACTCCGCTTGCACAGGAAAGCGCGTCGAGGTCTGGTCGACGAACTGTTGAGCGCTCACCGTGGAGGTTGCCGCCGATGCAGCTGCAAGGGCGACCAACAGCGTCAAGGAACGAGGAAGAATGCAGCCAAACGCCGCCCGATGGACGGGGTTTGCCAACTCAACAACGGAGGATTTCGCCAACCTATGGGACTTCAGCACGGCAACTCTCTTAGCAGGGCCCCTGCGTGTATCGCCAAAGCCCGGGGAGGCAATGGCGTCCGCGAAATGTACACCGCGATGCGGCTGACTCCGCCGCATACTTCCGATTTCAGGCGCGAAACACGCCCGCGCCTGGTGAGGCGTGAGAGATGATGGGACCCATGCAACGCAGCGCCATCGCCTTCTTCGTCTTTGCATGCGTGTCGGCGAGCATTGCTTTCGCCCAAGCCCCGACCAACGCTGCCGACGAGTACAACCGCCTCGGGCAGCAGTTTCTCGACCTCGAATCCAGTGAGGTCGATCTCTGGGGCGTCCCCGACGGGCAATCGCTGAGCGATTTCATGGAGAGCGGCACCGTCGATGCTCGGATGCAGCGGTGGCTTGATCGTGCACGACCGATGGTGGGCGAGTTCATTCGCTCCGCTGCGCTGCCCTACAACCTGCCGCTCGATAAGAGTCAGGGATTTCGTCTGCCCCTTCCGCACTACAGCCGCCAGCGCGCCATCGCCAGAGCATTCGATCTCATGCTGATCGACGCCGAGCGCAACGATCGCACCAAGCTCGCGCCGCTCCTGCACGCACAATCGGTGATGGGCGCCAACGCGGCCTCGGATGGTCTGATCGTCTCTTCGCTCATTGCAATGTCCTACGGCGACAAGACGCGACTCAAGCTCGCGGACATGATCGATCGCGGTGAAGTGGACGCGGCGCTCGCGCGCGAAGCGCTCACCGCCACCACGCCGATCGCGGGAAAGGAATCGCTTCGACTGCACGATGCGCTCGAAAGCGAGCGTGCGATACTGCTCCTTGAGGTCTCTCGTCTGCGCGACGCAGACCCCACGCAGCGCGCGGCACTCGATGATGAGTTTGGTGCGGCGTTTGGTGGGGAACCGATCAACCTTGACGAAGCGACGCTTGAGAAGTTTCCCGCGCAAGCCGAAGCCTTTCACGCGGCGTCACGCGCAGCGCTTGACGCGCCCACCGCCGAAGCCGCTGCGGCTGCGATGAAGGTCGTCGATGAAACCGTCGAGTCTGGAGGCTACGGCGAACTCGTCAAGAAGCTTGCACCCGCGATGGACCCGATGCTGGAGCGTGTGTGGAAGTACGACCACGCGTGGAAGAGTCTCACCGCCGATCTCACCGCGCTGGCCAATGGCACCTTGCAACCCGAAGACCTCATGGACGCCGCGAAGTATTACCTCCGCGCCTCCAACGCCGCGCGGCAACTGCGCGTTGGTGAACAAGCGGAGATCGATGCGCTCCGTCTTGCCGCGGATGAACTCGCGAGTGACCTTCGCGTGGCGGGCGCGAAGAAGCTCGGGCGCATGGAGACCTCGATCACCGCCGAGGTCCTCGCGGGCTCGCGCCTTGGTCGGCTGCGTCTCGATGACGCTTCACTGATGTATGGCAAGATGCCAGCAGGAATCGGCTTGGTGTGGACCACGCAACCAGGGATCAACGGCGCGGTCCGCGTCATGCTTGCGTCGGCACTCACCGAAGCAGCGACCGAAGCGACCACCATTCCTCGCGCGAAGCCTCTCGCTCAACCGCATGAACTCGCCGTCGCTGCCGTGCGCGTCGCGGCGCATTACGCGAGCACGGGAAGACTCGCGCATTCGCTCGCCGCACGCGCGATGTTGCTCGACGCCGCCGACGCGATCACGCAGCTGCGCGCCACGGGCCACTTTGAGTTGGAGGCGCGCGCGATGCTCCTCAAGGCGCTCGCCCGTCTCGATGCGAACGACCCACTGGGATTGCTTCGCGCCATCGAGGCCGAGCGCGCTGGACAACTTCGCGGCGCGCCGAGTGCGGGGCTCGTGAACTTTGCGGATGAAGCGCGGGTCGCGCGACTGAGCGCGGATGAGATCGCCTTTCTCGTCGCTGCCAACGACCTCGCCAATCCTGAGCTTGCTGCGAAGGACTGCGACTGTCCCGATCACGGCGTGCTCTTGGACATGCGCGGCTGGTTCGATCCAATCGCACTGGCCAAACTCGACCTCGCGCGCGCACACCTGCAAGCGCGGCTGGCGCGTGAACAGGCCAAAGACGCGGCGAAATCGGCCTCTCTGCTGCTTCCAGGTTCGCCATTGGAAGGGCTCGAGGTCACGCCGCCCGTGGTGATCGATCGCGTGCGCGAAGATGGCGTCACGGTGGTCGCGCGCC
>CANLHK010000024.1 GCA_947490615.1 Planctomycetaceae bacterium
CGCGGCGGCGGGTGGTACGCCAACACGGGCGGCGTGCGTTCCTCCTACCGCACCGAGTTCGCGCCGGTCGACACGGACTACAGCATCGGGTTCCGTGTCGCGAGGGCCCCCCTCTGAGTTTCCTTTATTCTTTTTCCTCTTTCCTTTACCTTTCTGGTCTAACGCTTCCTCGGCTCACTGATATCGCAACTCGGCGTCTCCGATGACCGTTCCAAAGGTCCCCAACCCCTCGCAGCACATCGTGTCTTTTCCCGCCGGCGCCGCAGGCGCCGGCGGCCCGTAGTTTGAGCGCTCGCGGCTGCGGCCGCTCGCTTTGGTGCTTGGCTCGCGGATGGAGTTTGCGCGCGTTCGTGTGCTCGAAGAGCTCTCAAAGGCGCAGTACACGCGGGGCGGTGATTGCGGGCGGGGCCTCGAACTTGCCAACACCAGACTCCAGATCGCGCGCCATTTGGCGCGCATGGCGCGCGGTGGTTGAACTAGTTTCCAATGGCATGGTCTTGGGTTACCTTCCTGGAATTGCCCCGCGACCTTTGGTGAACCCATAATGACCCACACCCTTGCACTGGTCTCGCTCGGGCTCCTCACAGCAGTTTCGGCGCCCGTCGCCCCGCAGGATTCCGACTCGGACGCTGTCGCGGCGCAAGTCCGCGCGCTGTTCATCGACAAGTGCGCCGATTGTCATGGCAGCGATGTCGAGAAGCCCAAGGCAGCTTTCAGTGGTGTCGAACTGGTGAACGCGCTCCTCGTGAACCCGAAGTACATCAAGCGCTTTGATCCCGCGAACTCGCTGCTCTACCAGTACCTCTCCGGGGCGCAGACCCCGCAGATGCCCAAGGGCGACGAACCTCTCACCGCGGAAGAACTCGCACTCGTGCGCGCATGGATCGGCGAGAACCCAGGTGTGGTTGCGGCACCACAGGGTGCGAAGGGGGCACCGAGTTTCGTTGCGCGTCCGCTCGTCGACGACGAGGCGGTGCTCGACTTGATCCACGCCGATCTGCGCGCACTTCCTGCGTCGGATCGCTCGTCGTACCGCTATGTGACCTACACGAATCTGTGGAACGAGCGCCTTCCCGACGGTGTGGTTGCTGCAGAGCAGATGAAGTTCCAGCAGGCGACGGACGAGTTGCTTGAATCCACCCGTCTCGGTTTTGCCAAAATGCTGAACAGCCTCTCGTGGGCGCCGCGCATGGTGATCCCAAAGGCGATCGACAAGGATCGTCTGGTGTACCGCATCGACCTGCGCGGCATGCTGTGCTCTGACGGTCGCATCCCCTGGTCCGATGCGCACTGGGAGATGCTCTGCGAGCGATATCCCTACGGACGCACTCTCGGCGTGAAGCAGGAAGACGAGGTCGTGCAGTGGCTCGGCACATCACTTCCATTCGTGCGCGCCGACTGGTTCGTGTTCGTCACGAGCCGTCCGCCGCTCTACCACGACCTTCTTGGGCTTCCAGGAGGTGAGCAAGCCCGGCGCCGACGCCTTGTTGGAGCAGATGCTTGGAGTCGATGTCAGCAAGAACATCCTTGAGGGCGTGCACATTGCCCGAGCGGGCATCCGCGACAAGCAGTCGGGCGTGTCGCAGCACAATCGGTTGATCGAGCGACATGAACTCTTGGACGGTGCGTACTACTGGAAGAGTTACGACTTTGGTGACTCGGTGGGTGCTGGCAACCTCGTGCTCCATCCCCTCGGTCCCGCAAGCATTGAAGGACTTCCCGACAACCAGCGTGAGTTCTCCTTCGAGCACGCGGGTGGCGAGATCATCTTCAGCCTTCCGAACGGCCTTCAGGGTTACTTGCTCGTGACCGCCGACGGGACGCGCATCAACGACGGACCGTCAAAGATCGTCTTCGACCGCGACGACTCGGCCGATGTCAAGGGCCAGATCACCAATGGGGTGTCGTGCATTGCCTGCCACTCGGGTGGCATCAATCTGAAACTCGATCAGATTCGCGACGGCGCGATGAAGATCGTGCCGCGTGGGCTGCGCGACGAACTTGCGGCGCTGTTTCCCGCAAACGAAGCGATGGACCGCATGCAGAAGGCGGACAAAGCGCGCTTTATGGCGGCGACGGCGCAACTGGGCTTGGTCGCTGACTGTGACCAGACGCAGTGCGAAGCGGTGCGGAAGGTTGCGCTGCGCTTTGCGGAGAACGTGACGTTCGAGCGGGCAGCGGCGGAGTTTGGCGTGGGAATCGCGGATTTCCGCGAGGCTTTCGGCGGCAAACTCAAAGCGCTGCGGGCGCAGCTCGAGACGGGGGCCGTGTCGCGCGCGGAGTTCATCAACAGGTTTCGACAGATCGTCGGCGACAACCCAGACTTTGGCGAGGTGTCGAGTTGCGGCGTCGCGCATGGAGTTGCAGCGCCCGCCGCGGCTCGTAGTCCTGCTCCTGCTTTGAACTCGCGCTGGAACAGCAACTGGGATGCGGAAGTGCTGCGTCAGGACCCCGACCCCCTCGTCGTCACCGACACCGCTGCGCTCGCGCGAATGGTGGCGACGAAGCTCCCCTGGAAGGTGCGTGATCGGAAGACGGGGATCGTCATGCTGCTCTGCCCGCCGGGTGAGTTCATGATGGGCTCATCCAAGGGAGAGCCCGATGAAACCGAGCACCATGTCTCGCTCACGAAGGCGTTCTACCTCGGGGAGACCGAGGTCACGCAGGCGCAGTGGACGGCACGGATGGGTTCGAATCCGTCCTACTTCCAGCCGCCGAACACGGCCACGGCGGATACGAACCGCCCTGTCGAGCAGGTGTCGTGGAGCACGATCCAGGAATTCCTAGCCGCCACAGGGATGCGATTGCCAACCGAAGCGGAATGGGAGTACGCGTGCCGCGCAGGCACGAGCACGCCGTTTCATAGTGGTCCTGGGTTCCCCAATGGGACGACGCAGGATGGGTTGGTGTCGCAGATTGCGTGGTTCAATAGCAATGGCGGGGGCATCACCCACGCCGTCGGTGGCAAAGCCGCCAACGCCTTCGGCTTGCACGACATGCTCGGCAATGTCTGGGAGTGGGTGAACGACTGGTACGGAGACTACGGCAGCGCAGCGCAGACGAATCCAGCAGGTCCGGGGGGTGGTTCGGACCGCGTGCTGCGCGGCGGCTCGTGGCGCGGCAACTCGAACTACGTGCGTTCCTCCTACCGCGGCGACACCTCGCCGGGCTTCGCGGACTACGGCATCGGGTTCCGTGTCGCGAGGGCCCCCTTCTGATTTCCTTTTCCCATCTTTTCTCTTTCCTTTTCTCTTCCTTCGGGGACCGTCCATCGCGCTCTGACACTGAAGCTCGGCAAGACGAATGAGCGATCCCAAGGTCCCCAATCCGCAGCAATGCATTGTTTCGTTTCCCGCCGGCGGCGGCTCACCCGCCAAGCGTTCGCACTTCCTTGAGCAATCGCGTGAGCCCGCAGGAGAGTCGCTTCGAGTCGCCTGCGTCCTTGGGCACGCGTGAGACGAGGATGCTTCGCGTGGCGCCGATGAGTTCCGCGCACTTGTCGAGCTGCGCAAGGTCGGCGCGGGTCGGGTTCGTGGTGAGTTTGATCTCAATGGCGAGGCGCGCGCGGCCTATCTCGATCACGAGGTCGACTTCATAGCCGTCGCTCGATCGGAAGTGGCTCGCGGTGTGCGGCGTGCCCATTGCGTACAGGAGTCCGAGGACTTGCTCGATGACATAGGACTCCCAACTCGCGCCGACAACTGGGTGAGAGTGAAGAGCACGCGTGTCCGCGATGCCGAGCGTGGCGTGCAACAGACCCGCGTCGCGCCAGTGGATCTTCGGGGCTTTCACCAGTCTTTTGCTGAGGTTTGCATGGAACGCGGGCAGGCGGCGGACCAGAAACGCGCCTTCGATGAAGTCGGTGTAGCGCGTGACGGTCTGGTAGTTCAGTCCCATGCTGCGGCCGAGATCGGAGGCGTTCCACTGCTGCCCGTTCAGCGCAGCGAGCATCCGCAGCAGGCGTTGCGTGACCTGCGGCGTACAAGGAATGCCGATCAACGGGAGGTCGCGCTCGGTGATGAGTCGGATGTAGTTGTTCTCCCACGCGGGATAGGCCGAGGGCTTGCGCACGCCGCCATCAGGAAAACCGCCGAGGAGAAAGTGGCGGTCGCGCATCAACGCGGTGGTGAGCTCACCCACGAGAAATGGTGTGAGCTCAAGGATCGCCATGCGCCCTGCGAGCGATTCGCTGACCGAGTGCATGAGGCTTGGGGTCACCGAGCCAAGCAGGACGAACCGACCCTTGCGGCGGCGGTCGGCATCGATGGCCGCGCGCAACCTTGGGAAGATCGCGGGATAGGTCTGCGCTTCGTCAAGGATCAGGAGTGACTTCTTCTCGATGAGGCGCGTCCATTCGAGATCGAGGCGCGTGCGCTCTGATTCGAGTTCGAGGTCGAAGTACTCGCCGCCGAGCGAACGAGCCAGCGTCGTCTTGCCGCATTGGCGTGGGCCGACGAGCGTCGCGGCGGGGTAGGCGCGCAGGAGACGGCGAAGGAGAGGTGCGCAGTGGCGGCGGAACACCCTTGCAGATTACCAACTGAATTGTAATTTGCAAGGAATCCGAGCGGGCGCTCCGCAAGAGTTTCCTTGCCTCGCCTCTTCCCGCGCCGCAACACCCCGGGGCGGATTCGAACCGCCGACCACGCGCTTAGAAGGCGCGTGCTCTATCCAACTGAGCTACCGGGGTCAAGGATGGTCTGGCTGACTCTCCACGCGGATGGTATCGGAGGGTGGCTTCTCTTCGAATGAGAAGAGTGAGGGTTCGGCGCTGCGATGTGCGTTGGTGGCTGGCCTTTCCTCGGTCGGTTCGGCTGCTGTGACCAGTCCGTAGCCCACGCCGCGACTGGCTGCGACGGCGAGGTTTCGCAGGAGGCGCAGGCGGCGGTGCGCGGGAGTCCCGAGTTGTGACGGCGTGACGCGGGTCGTGCAGGGGAGTGGCGCGCCTGCGACGGGTTCGAACCCCTTCTTGAGCCTGCGCGGGTCGACTTCGATCAGTCCCCAACCTGCGGGGACTTCGCGCGGACGGAGCAGGCCCGCTGGCGACATCACGAGAAGCGCATCGGCCGTGCGCCAGCGCGCGAGCTGGGCGAACTTGGTGTCGATCCCCATCTTTCCGTCGATGGTTTCCAGTTCGGTGACGACACGCCGATACGCGCGAATGCGACTGCCGCCAAACTCCCAAGTCGCGAGGTCTTCAAACAGACTTGAGCCTTCGACCTTGAGGTGCGTCTCGCGCACCTTGACGCGGAGCTCCTCGATCACGGTGCGCCGCTCCAAGAGATACGCCTTGCGACGCGCGAGCTCTGCAGGGTCTGCGTCATCGGAAGCGAAGTCGGCGCGCGACTGTTTGCATTCGATGGCGATGACGCGTGGCGCGCGCGGGTCGTCGCCGTGCGGAAGTCCAAGCACTTCCTTGGCGCGCGGATCATCGGCGTGGTCAAGCCAGCCCAACGCGTCAAAGCGGTAGCGATGAAACGGACAGGAAACTTCCAACGCGACAGCGCGACAACCCACCGCGCGCAGCCACGCGAGGGCGATCTCTTTGAGCTGCAGATGGCGTTTGGTTTCGGCGATGGCGCGGCCTGACGCTCGAGGGGGTGTTGGGAGGTTTGTGAAAAACGCGCGCGCAGGGATTGGTCCATGCGCGCGCGTCTGGTTGTGCAGTCGAAAGTCTGTCTCGTCACATCGCTAGCGGCTGTCGCGGGTGATTGGCACAAAGTTCTCGCGCTCGCCGCGGCCGCGCAGGGGATAGTCCTTGCGAAGCGGATGGGCGGGGAAGTCCTTCCACATCAGAATGCGCCGCAGATCGGGATGATTGCGGAATCGGATGCCGTACATGTCGTAGACCTCGCGCTCGGTCCACTCGGCTCCTGGCCAGAGATCGCAGGCGCTGTCGATTTCAAGCGCGGGGTCGGGCTCGATGCCCGTCGTGTCAATCGTGGGATCGAGATAGCACTTCACCGATAGTCGCTGTTCCTTCTTGTGCGAGTGCAGCAGGTAGACCACCGCAAAGCGTCCGGGCTGCTTGACGGGATACTTGAGGTAGTCGATGCCGACGACATCGGTGAGAAAGTTGTAATCAAGCCGCGGATCATCGCGCAGTTGCCGAAGCACATCGTGCATGCGTTCAGGCGGGCAGATGAGCGTGGTCAGGCCGCGGAACTCCGCAGCCATGAACTTCACGCTCGCAAACGCCTCCTTGATGACGGGAAGCGCGGGATGGTCGAGGACGGGCATGCGCGGAGTATAAGAAATCCGCAGCGCCCGAGCGTCAGTGTCGGAAGCGGCGCACACCCGTCACGAGGCAGGTCACGCCGCGCTCGTTACAGAGTTGAAAGGTGTCTTCGTCGCGCTTGGATCCGCCCGAATGGACGATGCAACGGACTCCAGCGTCGATGAGGAGTCGCGGTCCATCATCAAACGGAAAGAACGCATCGCTCGCCGCGACGGCGTGGCCCGAGCCTTCGCGCACTCGTGCGCCCGCCTTCTCGATGGCGTTGCGGCAACTGGCCACGCGATCCATCTGTCCTGCGCCAGCTCCAAGCAGTTGTCCGCCACGACCAATGCAGACCGCGTTGCTCTTGAGGTGCTTGACCACCGCGGTAAGAAACGCAGCGTCCTGCAACATCGCCTGGTCAGGCTTTGGCCCAGCGGCGTGTTGGAACTCGTCGGACTTGATCTCGTGGGTGTCCGACTCCTGCGCGAGAAATCCACCAGCGATCGAGCGAACCACGATTGCTTTGGGCGCGGCAGACACAGGACCAACCGCCAACAGTCGCGCGTTCTTCCAGCGCGCCTGCAGCAGCGCGAGCGCGTCGGCGTCGTAGCTTGGCGCTACGACGACTTCGAGGAACTTCTCGCCCGCAACGATCTCTTCGGCGGTCGCGCGATCAATCGGCGCGTTGACCGCGACGATGCCACCAAACGCAGCCAGCGGATCGCCTGCATACGCGCGAGCAAACGCCTCTTGCAGCGTCGAGGCAATCGCGGCGCCGCAAGGATTGGTGTGCTTCATCACGACGGCACCAGGGCGCTCGTCGGCGAGTTCCTTGAGGTCCTGCACGACTTCAAGCGCCGCGGCAGCATCAAGGAGGTTGTTGTAGGAGAGCGGCTTTCCGTGCAGGAGCTGAGCGCCGACCACATTGGGTCCGCGGTAGGTCGGGTCGCGGTAGACGGCTGCGGCCTGGTGAGGATTCTCGCCGTAGCGCAACTCGCCCTCACTCACACCGCGCAACTCAAGCACAGGTGGAAAGCGATTTCCCGCGCGCGAACTCATCCATGCGGCGATGGCGGTGTCGTAGGCGGCGGTGCGCGCGAAGGTCGCACCAGCAAGCGCGCGGCGCAACTCAAGCGTCGTGCAACCATCGTTCTTGGCGAGCTCACTCGCGACGCGGTCGTACTGCGCGGGGTCGGTCACAACGGCGACAAACTCGTGGTTCTTGGCTGCAGAACGCAGCATCGACGGGCCGCCGATGTCGATCTGCTCAATGGCCTCGTGTTCCTGCACGCCGTCGCGTCGCACCGTCATCTCAAACGGATAGAGGTTCACGCAGACGAGGTCGATGGGCAGGATGCCGTGCTCTTCCATCGAGCGAACATGTCCAGCGTTGTCGCGTCGCCCCAAGAGTCCGCCGTGGACGCGCGGATGGAGCGTCTTGAGGCGCCCATCCATCATCTCGGGAAAGCCCGTGAGCTTCTCGATGGGAACGACGGGCACGCCTGCAGCAGCGAGGGCAGCAGCGGTTCCACCTGTTGAGATGATCTCGATGCCGTGACTCACCAACGCTTTGGCAAACGGGATGAGATCGCGCTTGTCGCTGACACTGATCAGCGCGCGGCGAGTTGCGACAAGTCCGTGCATGGTTCTTACTCCCAGTCCCTGACTCAACAGCATCGATCTGCATCAAGCGCGCATCATTGGCCAGAAGCAGTCGTCGATGCAGGCGCGGCAGGCGCGGCAGGCGCTGCACTCGAACTCGGGCTTGCAATCGGGCTGAGGCGCTCGACGCGTCCGTCCGCGCTCCAGGCGATGAAGCCGCCGTCCTCGAGTGGTGAAGGCTCAAGATGATCGACCGATGGCAACTCGAAGACCTTCGTGGTCTGTCCGTCCTTGAGATTCACCACCGTGACCTCATGGCCAACCGAGCACCAGAAGAGAATCGAATCGCCCATCATCGCAAATGGAGTTCCGCAAACGCTCGCGCGCTTCCAGCGGATCTCGCCGCCCGGCTGCGCCTCGGGATTCTGCGTGAAGGCAAGCAAGCCTTCGCCAGGAACATCCTGCAGCACGAGTTCGCCCGCGATAAAGGGAGAGGTGCGCAGCGGAGTCTGAGTGAAGTGCTTCCACAGCGTCGCGCCATTGGCGAGATCGAACGCGTAGAGGTATTGGTCGTCGCTTGCGACAAACGCCACGCCGCCCTGAATCGCGGGCGTCGCGCTGACTCCAGCCAAGAGATGCTTCTTCCAGAGGAGTTCGCCCGTGCGCGCGTTGAGTCCGACCACGCCACCCGAGTGGCTGCCAGCGACGATGACGCCTTCACCAACCGCAGGTGCTGCGGTCAGCGGGCTTCCGCCGCGCAGCGCATCAACAACATGGCCGCGGGTGTCGTTGCCTGTGGCGCAGTTGAACCAGCTCACTTGGCCCGAACTCGTGCCGAAGATGAACATGTTCCCGAACTGCGTCATGCCCGTGCTGGGCACGCGCTTGAAGCGCGTCCGCGCCAGAGCCGCGCCGCTGTCGATGTCGAGACCGTAGAAGAGGGCGTCGGTGAGCACCGCGATGCGGCTCGTGGTGTTGCCCGTGCGCGTGGCGTAGTCAAAGATGCCGAGGCCAACCACGCGATCAATCGGATCGGCGGCCGACCCCGTCCACGCGCGCTCACCCGTGGTGCTGCGCACGAGGGTGAGCTCGTTTCGGTTGGTGAGCGCGAGGATGCCCTGAGGCGAGGTCGTGACGAGCTTGAGCGCGCCGCCGTTTGGGATGGTGATC
This sequence comes from Planctomycetaceae bacterium, assembly GCA_947490615.1. Taxonomy (GTDB): domain Bacteria; phylum Planctomycetota; class Phycisphaerae; order Phycisphaerales; family SM1A02; genus QWPT01. The sequence continues at coordinate 8,990 of CANLHK010000024.1, forward strand.
GTGGTCTGCCACTTCACGCGGCAGTTGAGGTTCATCGCGCCCTGAGGCCCGACGAGATACTGCTCGTTGACCTTGGCGACATCCGCCGCGACACGCGCCTCGGCCGAAGTCGAGAGCGACTGGTTCGCGGTCTGCGCACTCGCCAGCGTCGCGGAGGCGAGGACGCCCGCCACCGCGAAGGACGCGAGGACGAAGGTCCGGGTCATTCCAGTCATGGCTCGGTTGGCGAACAGGGGGGCAGCAGAGGCGGTGGTCAGAAGGGACATCGTGGAAGAACTCGGAAAGACGAACTGGGAAACGGTCATCGCGCCGCCCACCTCGCTGCTGGCCCGCTGGGCAGGATGCCTCTGGGGTCGGATCTTGGAGTATCGCCTTCTGGGGGAGGAGCGTCAAGCCACGAGGCGCGACGCGCACCCCCTGCAAGCGCTTGGGTATCCTTCGCGCGTGTTCACTGGACTGATCCAAGCCCTCGGCCGCGTTGTTGCGTTTGGCCCGCATTTTCCCGCGACTTCCTCGGGGGTCACCCGTCTGGAAATCGATCTCTGCGGCTGGGCCTATCGGCCCGAACTCGGTGCCTCGATCGCCGTCAATGGCTGCTGTTTGACGGTCGCCGCGCTCGACGGAGCAGGGAAGATCGCTGCGTTTGACCTGATGGCGCAAACGCTTGCGGTGACGGGCCTCGGCGCGTTGCGCGTGGGCGACGCGGTCAACCTCGAACACGCAGCGACCCCGACGACTTTTCTCGGCGGCCATGTGGTGCTCGGTCATGTCGATGGGCTCGGCGAGGTCGTGGGCCTTGAGAAGGACGGACAGTGGCGCTTGCGTGTGCGGCTTCCGAGTGACCTCGGCATGCACGCCGTCGACAAGGGTTCGATCACGCTCGACGGCGTCTCGCTCACCATCGCACGCGTCGAAGATCAGCGTGGTGCAGGCGCGCGCGACGGCTGCGTGATCGATGTCTGCCTGATTCCTGAAACGCTCGCGCGCACCAATCTTGGCGCGCGTGTTGTCGGCGATCGCCTGCACATCGAAGCGGACTATCTCGCGAAACTTGTGGCGCGACAGATCGCGTGGGCTACGCAGCAGCGCGGTTGAACGCGACGGCACCGAGGGCTTCACCAATCGACACGCAGAGCATCGTGAGGTCATCGGCCTGGTGCAGAGATCCGTGTTGCGCATCGAGTCGCGCTGTGATGCGCTCGATGAGTTGATCGGGATCAAGCACGCCAGCGAGCTCGGCAAACTCACGAAGGTGCTGCGGCTCGCCATGCTCGGCGAAGGCCTGCTCGAATCCATCGGAGTAGAAGAGCAGTCGATCATTGGGCTGCAGGTCGAGTTCGACCTCGCTGTAGATCTCCCCTTCAAAGACCCCGAGTATGCCGCCCTCCGCGTTGACTTGGCGAAGCGGCTCACCAGGACGCAAGAGGACGACGGCAGGATGTCCCGCGGCGGCAACCCGAATGGTGCGCTTGCGGCAATCGAGCACCGCCGCAACCGCCGTGGCAAAGCGCGTGGTAGCGCGCTGATGCTCAAGCAGTCGAATGTTGGCGCGCGAGAGCGTCTCGCCTGGACCGAGCAGCGTGAGCTGTCCGTCGATTCGGTTGGTGAACTCCAACGACCGACAGACCGCCATGCCAAGAAGCGCTGCAGGAATTCCATGACCCACAGCGTCGCCGAGGAAGATCGCAATGCGATCGTCATCGAGATGCTCGAGGTGGTAGACATCGCCCGAGACTTGCGCGAGCGGCCGATAGAGCGTCGCGACGCGCACGCCATGGAGCGAAGCCATCGGCAGCGGCAGGAAGTCACGCTGCACCATCGCAGCGAGCTGCAACTCATCGTCGCGCACTTCGACTTCTTCGCGCATCGAGTCGACCACGCGACCTAACAGCGCGAGTTCGCGGCGCGCCGCTTTCAGACCGCTCGCGCAGGCCAGAGTGCCGCGCACAAAGGGAAGGAGATCGCTCTCGGCGCGGGCGCGAGAAATGAAGTCGGCATCGGCGCGTGGAGCATGAAGCAGCGTGCCATCACCAACGACGACGACGCGCGGATGGGCCGCTGCGCCAGGATCGTTCAGTCCATGTTCGACGCAGCGCACCAAGGCATCGACCTCGGCGTCGGTGTCCCCTTGCGAGTCGGGCGCAAAGAGGATCGCAAGTTCTACTTCGAGTTGCAGCGGAGCGCCCGTGCCGTCGTGAAGAGTCTCTGCACTGAGGTGCGCAATGGCGGCGTTGGGGAATTCAAGAGCGAGTCGGTCGCGCCATGCCATCGCCTCAGTCCGCGTCACAGCGGGACTGATCACAGCAATGTGGACATTGGGTCGCGGACTCCCCATTCTCGTGCCGACCTGTCTCTCAAAGGTTGTTTCCAGCAGCATGAAGCGCTGGACGAGCGTGCCTCAACGCGATCGCGGCGGTCAGATCGCTGTCGCGGGCATCGGCTTACTCGGCGTGCTTCTTGAGGAGGTCGCGGTCGAATTCGACGCGGGTGCCCCGTTTCACGCCCAGTTGCGCCAAAGTTCCCGGGGAAACTTCCAGGACAAACTGCGCAGGCAGCAGCGATGGATAGCGCTTGAGACGCGTGTAGTAGTCGTTCTCTGTCTCGTCAGGGCGTTGGAGTTCTTCCTTGGGCATCGTGTGCACGGCCGTCACGAATCCGAACGGATCGATGAAGGCGATGTCCATGTCGATGACGCAGCCACGCATCCAGAAGTTGCGCGTCGTGCTGTCGGTGAAGGCGAAGATCATGCCTTCGTTCTCGCCAAGTGCGGTCACGCCGCCAAGGCCGAGTTCGCGCGTGGCTTCGGTCACCGAGATCCTGCACTGAAACGCACGACCTTCGACAGTGACGGTGGTGGTCGCGGGAAGTCCTTGGCCCGTGCAGGAGACGAGTGCTGCAGTGATCATGGGGAACAGGAAACTGGTAAGCCAACGAAATGTCGAAGCGACGCGCATGGCTCAATGAGAGTCGTTGCGCGTGCGGCCGTCAAGCGGTCAGCTCGCCCGCATGAAAGACGGTCGGAGTGGCGGCGACGCGCGTGACCGCTGCGCGCAACGCTGTTGGAGTCGCGAGTGCGAGAAACTCCTTGGTTTCGAGCGCGCGCACGCTGTCGAGGAGTCCAAGGCTCCACGCGCACCAGCCAATGACGCGTTGCGCAGAGACGCCGTCGTCGCGCAGCTGGCGCAAGCTGTGGGAGCCGTGACGCTTGGCCAGTCGCTGACCTGTGTCGTCGTAGACCAACGGCACATGCCACCAACGCGCGTGCGCCACGCCGAGCAAGTGCGCGATGCGTTGCTGACGCGCTGCGCTTGCCAAGAGATCATCGCCGCGCACGACATCGGTGACGCCGTGGCGCGCGTCGTCGACGACCACGGCCAACTGGTAGGCGGGCACGCCGAGTTTGGTCCAAACCACAAGATCGCCTGCTTCGAGTCCTGGATCAAAGGTGTGGGTGCCGAGGAACTCGTCCTTGACGACCTCGGGCGCTGGCTCGATGCGCAGGCGATGGTTCGTGTTCCACGCAGCGATGACGCGAGGGAAGCCCTCGGTTGGAGGACGAAACTCAGGCGGATAGCGCGTCTCTGCGTCGTCGGCGTGCGGCGCGCTGGCTGCAGAGCGAATCTCCGTCCGCGAGCGTTCGCATGGGAAGACTTCGCCTTTGGCTGCGAGCGCGTTCAGTGCATCGCGGTAGGGCGCGAGATCGTCCGACTGCACGATCGCGGTGCCATCCCAATCGATGCCGAGCGCACGAAGGTCTTGCAGCGCGGCCTCGTGCGCACCAACGCGCATCCGACCAAGATCAAGATCTTCGAGACGCATCACGATGCGCCATCCCTCGTGTCGCGCCAACGCCCAGTTCATCAGAAAGGTGCGAGCGTTTCCAAGGTGGAGCGCGCCCGATGGAGTTGGAGCAAGGCGAGTGACGCGCGATGGCGACATGGGCGCAGAGTACACTCGCGCCATGGCCCTCCTGAAGCTCACCGACGCTGACATCACCGCACGCCTTGTCGCGCTTCCTGAGTGGTCGCCGCTCGGGGAGCAGATCCAGCGCACCTATCGCTTCACCGACTTTGTAGCGTCCATGGCGTTTGTTGATCGCGTCGCCGAGCGCGCCGAGGTCGTGCAGCACCATCCTGACATTCTCATTCGCTACAACCGTGTGACGCTGTCGCTCTCGACGCACGATGCGGGCGGGATCACCGAGAAGGACTTCGCGCTCGCCGCGGAGTGCGACACCTTCGCCGCGCAGTGATCAGTGAAAAATCACCAACGCCGCGGGGACGGCCGGGGCGTTGGCGTCGGGTTGATGCCATTGGTCACCAGCCGCTGAAAGGACCTTGATCGGGAGCGTTGGACGCTTCAGGCGTCTGACCTCCCTGCATGAAGAGTTGGATGTCGCGCAGATCGACCCAGCCGTCGCCGTTCATATCGGCGACGGTGAGGTCTCCGAGTCCGCGGCGGCGGAGTTCCTTGACGCTGATGCGGGTGACGAGAGGCTCGTCGGTCGCGCCAGCATCACAGGTCTCGCCACGCTTGAAGAAGTTGATACCGATGGCGCCGAAGTCAGCGTTGTTGACGATGAGGTCAGCGTTGAAGTTCGAGCGACCGTTGTTGACGAGCTTCTCGCCCTGGTCCGTGACCCACAAGCTGAAGTCGAGCACATCGACGCGGTTGTCGTCGTTGGAGTCGCCTTCGAGAAGGATGAACGACGACTGGTAGCGTCGGCCGACGATCGTGCCGACATCGGTGTCACTCAGCGAGTGCACGATGTCCTTGGCGCTGATGCAGCTGTAGCTCGAGGCGACGGGGACCTGGATGCCCAGTTTGGTGCCAGCTCCAACGAGCGGAGTCTCGACGACAACGAGTTGTGATTCCAAGCCTGTCGTGATGCGCACCGTGTGCAAGGACGCGGCGCGTTGAACCGTGTCCATCGCGATGCTGATGTCGAGGAGTTGATAGTTCTGCACATCGATCGTGCGGTCATAGGTCGTCACATTGCCCGTCGGGTCAGTCGCCGACCAATGCAAGGTCGTATGGCCGATCGGGAACATCTCGTCGAGCGGCCACGCGTCTGCCAAGCTCAGGTCTGGGTAGGTGATCAGGAGCGAAGCAGTCTCGACGGCGCAGTTGTCATCGACGGTGACCGTCGGTGTCGCCACCAGTGCGCCGAAGGTCGAACCCGCATCCGTCGCGATGTCGACACTCGCTGGCACGCCACCGATCACTGGATCGGTCGTGTCAAGATCAGTGAAGGCAAGGCTAAACAGCGTCGGGAAGACACCGATGTTGGTGTTGGTGACGAAGAGATTCTTCCAGGTGCCAACCGACTCGAGTCGAGCGAGTTGGACATCCTGCGTGCAGAGATCCGCCGTGGGCTTGACCGCGAAGATCAGGTCGGCGATATCCGCAGATCCCGTCATGCCGAACTGCCCGTTGCCGACGCCGATGGCGTACTTGAGCGTGCCGTTGCTGTTGTCGCGCTGCTCGCCGATCTCGAGGCTGAAGGGACCGTCCTCAAAGGGGATCACCGCGACGAGTTCCAGCCGCGTCGTGTCGAACTTGGCAGCGAGCTGCATGCCGTTCATCGGAATGAGCGGCGCGATGGCGTGCGCGTTGATGCGCACGCGGTACGGCACGCCGACTTCGATCGACGACTGCATCGGGATCATCGAGAGCTCGATGTCGAGGCAGTCCACATAGGTGTCCTGGCCGGGATCGGAGTTCACATCAGGATTGCCGCAGCCGCAGATGCCTGGGTTGACCTTGCCGCCATCGTTGGGGCAGCCGTCATCGAAGTTCTCCGCGTAGCCAGGCTCCGTCGCGTTGCAGCTGGTGAAGCTGAGAGGCAGCACGCCGTGGCCGTCGCCATCGGTATCGGCGTACCAGTTGTGCGAACCGAGGCCATCGTCGACGCGGGCATCGCAGTCGTTGTCGACGCCGTCGCAGATTTCGGTGGCGTCTGGGTTGATGGCGTTGTTGTTGTCGTTGCAGTCGCCAGCGCGGGTCACAGAGCCAGCGATTGGATTGCAAGAGTTCGTCGCCGAGTCGGCTCCGTAGGTGTCGCTGTCGCCGTCGACGAAGTAATCGAGGAAGATCAGTCCCTCGTCGGCTGGTCCTTCGCAGTCGTTGGAGAGTCCGTCGCAGATTTCGGGAGCGCCAGGGTAGACGGTGTTGTTGTTGTCGTTGCAGTCGCCACTCGTGGTGACCGAGCCTGCGATCGCGCTGCAGGAGCTCGTCGCGGGACCAGCGCCAAAGTTGTCGCTGTCGCCGTCGACGAAGTAGTCGACGAACACAAGTCCATCATCGACTTCCGTGTCGCAATCGTTGTCCTTGCCGTCGCACAGTTCGGGCGCGCCGGGGTAGATGTTGGAGTTGTTGTCGTTGCAGTCGGTGTTGTCGGTGACCTTGCCGTTGATCGGGGTGCACGACCGCGTCGCAGGTCCCGCGCCGAAGTGGTCGGCGTCCGTGTCTTGGTAGTAGTCGTCCGCGTCGACAGCCTCCTCGGGGCTGGTGTCGCCGTCGCAGTCGTCGTCAACGCCGATGTTGGCACAGGTCTCGACAGCGCCTGGGTGGATCGCGTTGTTGGTGTCGTTGCAATCCACGAGGGCGGATGGCGCTCCGAGGTATCCCGACACGATGTCGCAGAAGCGCGTGGCCGCTGCGACGGTGTAGGAGTCGCTATCAGCGTCGGCGTAGAAGTTGAACTTGCTCGCGTCGCTGGCGCTGGGGTCAGCGTTGTCGGCGAGCAAGTCGCAGTCTTCGTCGGTGTCGAAGGGGTCGCAGACTTCTTGCGCTCCTGGGTTGATGGCGCCGTTGCCGTCGTTGCAGTCGCCATCGTTGGCGACTTCGAAGCCTGCTGGCAGGTCGCAGAAGCGACCCGTCGTCGAACCCGAGAAGGTGTCGCTGTCTGCGTCGGCGTAGAAGGTGGTCTTGGTCGCTTCGTCGACGCTCGAGTCAGCGTC
>CANLHK010000025.1 GCA_947490615.1 Planctomycetaceae bacterium
GGGCGCATCATGGGCGTGTGATGGGGTTGGCGAGAAGTTCATCGACGACACGCCCCGCAACATCCGTCAATCGGTGATGCCGACCCTGGTAGCGATAGGTCAGTCGCTCATGATCGACGCCGAGAAGCCGTAGCATCGTCGCGTGGAGATCGTGCACATGCACGCCGCCGTCAACGATGCCGTAGCCGAAGTCGTCGGTCTGACCGTAGACCGAGCCCGCCTTCACGCCGCCGCCCGCGAGCCACATTGAGAAGCAGCGGGGGTGATGGTCGCGGCCGTAGTCGTTGGCGGTCATGCGACCTTGGCAATACGCGGTGCGGCCGAACTCGCCGCCCCAGATCACCAGTGTGTCCTCGAGCAAGCCGCGACGCTTGAGATCGAGCACCAACGCGGCCGACGCTTGATCGGTCTGCTGACACTGTCGCGCGATGCCGCTCGGTAAACCCCCATGCTGGTCCCATCCTTGGTGGAAGAGCTGCACGAAGCGCACGCCGCGCTCGACGAGGCGGCGAGCTAAGAGACAATTCGCGGCATAGGTTCCTGGTTCGCGCGCGCCAGGACCGTAGAGTTCGAAGGTCTCGTCGCGCTCGCTGGAGAGGTCGGTGGCCTCAGGCACACTGGTCTGCATGCGAAACGCCAGCTCCGCCTGCGCGAGACGCGCGTCGATCTCGGTGGAGACGCCATCATCAGAAACACCTGGAAATTCCTGCATGCGCGCCGATCGGGAGAGTGCGCCGAGCGTGTCGAGCATGGCGCGTCGAGCGTGGGGCGAGACTCCTTCAGGGTTTGACAAGGCGAGCACGGGTTCGCTTCCAGCACGGAACTGCACGCCTTGATGCTCGCTCGGCAAGAAGCCCGAGCCCCACAAGCGCGCGTAGAGCGGTTGATCGCGCGAGGCGTCCTTCGACACCAACACGATGAACGACGGCAGGTCCTTGTTCATCGTGCCGAGCCCGTAGCTCATCCACGCGCCCATCGATGGGCGACCTGCGATCTGGTGGCCTGAACAGAAGAAGGTGATCGCAGGATCGTGGTTGATCGCCTCGGTGTGCATGCCGCGCACGACGCAGATGTCGTCGGCGATCTTCGCGGTGTGCGGCAGAATGTCGCTGAACTCAATCCCCGCGCGACCGTGACGCTGAAACCCCGTGAACGAACCAGCGATCGGCAGCACGCCTTGATAGCCACTCATCCCTGTCAGCCGCTGTCCCGCGCGCACGCTTTCAGGCAGCGGCTGCCCGTGCATGGTGCGCAGCATCGGCTTCGGATCGAGTGTCTCAAGATGCGACGGTCCACCCGATTGGAAGAGGTAGATCACGCGTTTGGCGCGCGGAGGAAAGTGGGAGGACGCAAGCGCAGCAGAGGGAGCTTGCCCTGGCGGCGTGCTCTGGGTTTCCAGAAGGTCCGCGAGACCGAGTCCACCGAGTCCCAGCGCTGAAACGCCTAGAAAATGACGGCGTGAGAAGCGCATGAGCTCGTCGTAGGAAGGTGGAAGGATCGGCGTGGACATCGGCTTCCTAGCGTGAGTAGACGGCTGCATCGGAGGCGAGGATCGTGGAGCAGACGAGTGTGAGAATCGCCGCTTCATCCGTCGTGGCCGCGTCAGCGCGCAGCGCCGTGACCAAGGCGCGCAACGCGTCAAGCTCATCCGCGCGCGGCTCTCGCGTGCAGACAAGACGAAACGCGCGCACCAATCGGGCATCGCCGCTCTCGGCGTCACGCATGGTGCGCTCAGCCAGCGCGCGCGCGCACTCGGTAAAGATGGGATCGTTGAGCAACGCGAGCGATTGGAGCGGCGTGTTGGTGGCGAACCGTCGCGGCTGGCAAGCTTCGCGCGAGCCGCCGTCAAAGAGCAGCGTCGTTGGCGGAGGCACGGTGCGTTTGCGATAGGTGTAGAGACTGCGCCGATGCGCCGCGTCACCAGTGTCGGGCGTGTAGCCACCGTTGGCTCCCGAGTCGGCCACGAGGTTTGCTTGCTGCGCGGGCTTGACGCTTGGTCCACCGAACTGCTCTTTCAAGAGTCCCGAAGCCATGAGCGCGCCGTCTCGGAGCATCTCGGCACTCAGGCGGACGCTTGGTCCACGCGAGAGAAGATCGTTGTGTGGATCGCGCGCGAGTTTTTCCGCACTCGTGTTCGAGCGTTGCCGAAAGCTCGCGCTCAACACAAGGCGTCGAAGGATCGCGTTGGTGTCCCACGCGTCGCTGCCGCGCGCCAAGTCGTACGCGAGCAGATCGAGGACAGCGCGATGCGTGGGAAAAGAGCCTTGAAGCCCGAAGTTTTCCGCAGTTTCCACCAGCCCGCGGCCAAAGACCTGCGTCCACAATCGATTGACTTCGACGCGTGCGGCCAACGGGTTGTCGGCGTGGACAAGCCACTGCGCAAGCCCGAGTCGGTTGCGCGCAGGAAGCGCTGCGGCCGTCAAGACGGCGCTGACCACGCCTGGCTCCACGCGCTGCGCCGGATCAGGTTGGTCGTAGGCACCACGCGTGAGGACCGAAGTCGGCGTGGCGCGCGGCGAGTCACGCATGACCATGAAGGCGCTCAGCGTGTCGAGGTGCGCGGTGTGGACGCGTTGCGCAGCGCGCAAGGCTTCACGCTGCGTCGTGGTTGCGTGCAGCACTTGGTGTTCGATGCGTGCGTCATCCTCGGGAATCACACCGGCTGCGAGGGCCGCGTCCAACGGCGTGAGTGCAAGACGCCACACCGCGAGTTCGTCGATCGCGCCGCCGCGAAATCCAGCGTCGCGCGAGCGCGAGCCGAGTTCCATGGTGGCGCTGGCGATGTTGCCGTGGAGTTCATCACGCAGCGTCGTCGTGGCTGCTTCGCGTCCGTTCACATAGAGGTGCAGTCCATCAGCGCGCGACAATCCGTCGTAGGTCGCCACGACATGCGTCCACTCGTCAAGAGGAAGCCGTGCACTCATCGCGAGACTCGCGGCGCTTCCTGGCCAGAGGTGGATCACGCTCCAGCGAAGTTTGCCATCGGCGATGAGCAGTTCGAGTCCTGAGCCATCGGCGTCGTTGGTGTAGAAGCCCGAAGTGTGCAGCACGGTCGCGCGAGCGTGGGTTTCGTGCGGCTTGATCCAGAAGGCGACACTGACAGGATCGTGACGCGTGAAGCCCGCAAGCCCCGCCAGCGACACGCCGCCGTCACCATCAAACTGCAGGGATTTCCCTTGTTTCCCATCACCGAGCGTGACCTCGCCCAGTTGCTCGGGGCGACTGCGATCGGTGGTGGCAGGCGCGCCCGACTCGATGCCGTTGGGAGAACGGCCTTCCGTCAACACTTCGAAGGAGTACCGCGCGGCGGGGGTCGGGAGATCGATTCGATGCAGTGCTTCATCGAGTGCGTGCGTGCGTGCGTCGAGCATCGCTGCGCGCAGCGCTTCCGACCGAGCAGTGGACTCTTCAAGCAGTGCCCGAGAGCGTTCGGCTTGCTCGTCGTTCTCGAGTCGCACAAACGGCGGCGGCGCGCTGAAGTGATGCGCGTAGGACTTCAGGCCGTTCTCGTCGATCGCGCCAAACATCGCGGCCAACGCGTAAAACTCGCGTGTCGGAATCGGGTCGTACTTGTGATCGTGGCAGCGCGCGCACTCAATCGTGAGGCCGAGAAACGCCGTGCCAAAGGTCGCCACTCGATCGGCGATGCCTTCCTGGCGAAACTCTTCCGCGATCGAGCCGCCCTCTTCAGTCATGCGGTGAAGCCGATTGAACGCGCTGGCGATCTGATTCGATTGTCGCTGCGCGCGTGACTCGGCTTTCACGAGATCGCCCGCGATCAACGCGGTCGCGAAGCGGTCGTAGCGCGTGTTGCTCTTGAGCGCTTCGAGGAGCCAGTCGCGCCACGGCCAAGTGAAGCAGTCGCCATCGCTCTGGTAGCCGAAGGTGTCCGCGAATCGCGCGAGGTCGAGCCAGACAGTCGCGCGGTGCTCTGCGGCGCGCTCGGACGCGAGCATCGCATCGACGCGCTGTTCATACGCGTCAGGCGCAGCATCAGCGAGAAACGCGTCGACCTCTTCGGGTGTCGGCGCGAGGCCTGTGAGCGCGAATGACGCGCGACGCAACAAGGTCGTGCGATCGGCTTCAGGTTCGGGCGCGAGTCCTTCCTGTTCAAGGCGCGCGAGGATGAATGCGTCCAGTGGATCTCGACTCCATGCGGGGTCTTTCACGAGGGGAGCAATCGAGAGTTCGGGAGCCTCAAACGCCCAGTGTCGTTGGTAGCCCGTGCCTTCTTCGATCCACTGCAAGAGCGTCGTGCGCTCGGTGTCGGTGAGCGGACGCTTCAGGGTTGGCGGCGGCATGACCTCCTCGGGGTCGTCCGAAAGAATGCGATGGGCGGCCTCGCTCGCGGCGCGATCACCTAACACGATGGCGCGGTGTCCTGATTCCAAGAGGGCCGACGCGCCTTCTTGCGTGTCGAGCCGAAGGCCAGCTTTCCGCTTGGCAGCGTCAGGTCCATGGCAGGCGAAACAACGGTCCGAGAGGATCGGGCGGACATCGCGATTGAAGTCGACCGTCGCAGGGGGAGGAGTTCCCGCCGTCATCGCCAGCGCGAGGAGTGGAATCGCGGGCAAGAGCACGGTTCGGTCAAGGGTACCTTCCGCTACACTTCGGGACTATGCCCACTACGAAATTGGCTCGCCTCGCCCTTGAGGACGGGACGGTCTTCCACGGCCGCGCGTTCGGCGGCTCCTTGAAGGATTTTGAGGGGGCGGGTGAGGTCGTCTTCAACACCGCCATGTGCGGCTACCAAGAGGCGCTCACCGACCTGTCCTACACGGGTCAGATCCTCACCATGACCGCGTCGGAGATGGGCAACTACGGCGTCGCTCCTGAGGACATCGAGAGCGCCGCACCCTGTGTCGCGGGCTTTGTCGTGCGCGAGTTGTCGGGCATCGTCTCGAACCAGCGCGCGACGCGGAGTCTCTCGGATTGGCTTCTTGATGCGGGAATTCCTGCGATTTCCGGCATCGACACCCGTGCGCTGGTCCGTCGACTTCGCCTTGGCGGCGCGATGCGCGGGATCATCACCTCGGTTCCGATCGCTTCGGCGGGCGACCTCGAACTCGTGGCGCGCGCTCGGGCGATTCCGTCCATGGCGGGTGCGAACCTCGCGGCGAAAGTCAGTCCTCGTTGTAGTGGCATCTATGAGGAGGCGCTTGGCGAGTGGGCTCCGCGCGCGGGGCTCTTCTGCGAGACCAAGCCGACGCCAGCGGGTCGCAAACTTGGAAGCCGCTTCAAGGTCGTCGCCATCGATTGCGGAGCCAAGCGCAACATCTACAGGCATCTCGTGGAGCGCAATTGCGATGTCCACTTCCTGCCGCACACTGCGACGGCCGCGGAGATTCGCGCGCTCCAACCCGATGGGCTGTTCATCTCCAATGGTCCTGGCGATCCTGCGGTGGTGAAGTCGGTCATCGACACGCTGCGCGAGATCGCGGGCGAAGTGCCGACTTTCGGAATCTGTTTGGGACACCAACTGCTTGCGCTGGCGATGGGCGCCTCAACCTGGAAGCTCAAGTTCGGGCACCGAGGTGCGAACCAGCCTGTGCGCAACCTGTTGACTGGTCGAATCGAGATCACCAGTCAGAACCACGGGTTCTGTGTCGACGAGGCCAGCCTGCGCGCCGTGGGTGGCGAACCGACCCATCTCCACCTCAATGACGGCACGCTTGCGGGCTTCCGCCACACGAGTAAACCGATCTTCAGCGTGCAGTACCACCCCGAGGCGAGCCCTGGCCCACACGACTCGGCGTATCTCTTTGATGTGTTCATTGAGATGATGACCTCGCGCAAGCCCGTGGGTGCGATTGAGATGGAACGCGCGCAAGCCGCCCTTGCGGCCGTCTGAGCAACGCCGCGGATCACCACGAGTGACTGTGGCCTCGCGTGCGATTCTCCAGAGCGAGCGCGCGTGTCCTGTTTTTGCGGGATTTCCTGCGAACTCGGGAACCGTCACGGGGTTGCTCGCGGGGAGCGCATGCACGAGCGGGCCACTCGATATTCCTGCATGAAGCGCGGACTTGATCCACGCCGAGGCGGCCGCGACTCCTTGCGAGATGGCGGTGAGGCCAGTACCTTGCCTCACTCTCCGCGCGGACACCCTCAGGGTCTGCACGGAGAGTTTTGGCTGCACCGACGCCTGCTTCGAGAGAAAGCAACGCGTCGTCGCAGCGAGCGTGACCGAGTGTGCGTACCGAAGCCAGTTCGTCCCACCTTTCTAGGGCGACGCAGGAGTAACGAATGCAGCGCAGCAATACGACCGAGGCGACTTTCATCACGACGAGCAACGGCCAAGGGGCAACCCGCGGCACGGTGCGCAGCACCAGCCACGGCCTGACTGGCATGTTTGGCATGGCTGCTGGATTCGTGGCAGTCGCGCTCGTGGGAACGACGCCCTGGATGGTGTCGAACAACACGCTCGCGCAGGATGCGCCGCCGACCGAACCCGCTCCAGTGGACGAAGCTGCTGCCAAGGCCGCTGCTGAGCAGGCCGCTGCCGAAGCCGCCGCCGAAGTTGCGGCCAAGGCCGCCGCCGAACAGGCCGCCGCTGAACAAGCCGCTGCTGAAGCCGCCGCGAAGGCCGCCGCTGAACAAGCCGCTGCCGACGCCGCCGTGAAGGCCGCACAGATTGAGGCCAGCCGCACCGCCGCGCGCGACGCGATGAGCCGCAGCGAGTGGAAGCAAGCGATTGATCTTTGGTCTGCGCTCCTCACCGCCGCTCCTGGCGATGCCGAAGCCGCCAAGGGCATGAACCGCGCGCAGGCTGCGCTCGATCAGGGCTCGCTGATTCAAGATGTCGGCTCGGATCTCGCGCTGCGTCGCCAGAAGACCGAAGTCGAAGTCACCGCCGCGATCGTGAACGCCAGCCAGGCTGTTTCGACCGGCGATTACACGGGTGCCAAGCGCACCGCCCTGAGCGCCAAGATTCGTCTTGAGCGTGAAAAGGCCGTGTTCCCAGGCCCTGAGTACACGAACCTCGTTGGTCAACTCGATCACCTTCTCGAGCAAGTCGAGGTCGGCGAGGCCAGCGCAGCGCTGAGCAAGGCTGATTCGGCGCGCCGCGAAGCGTCGGACGCCGCGCGTGAGAAGCAGCGCATGGACTCCGAGAGCCGCACCAAGGCGATCAACGAGCGCCTGCTGCGCGTGCGCCAGCTCCAACTCGAACTCAAGTACTCCGAGGCGATTCAGGTCGTCGACGAGATCCTCTTCCTCGATCCGAACAATCCAGCCGCGCAAGCGCTGCGTCAGATGCTGAAGTCGAGCGAGCTCTATCGCGCGTACTCCGCCATCGAGGTTCGTCGCGGCGAGGCCTACGCGAACTTCTCGAAGGAAGCGCTCGACCGCACCGTTCCCCCGACTCCCAATGTCACGGGTCCAGGACCGAAGTCGGTCACCAGTCTTCTTGAGTATCCCGAAGATTGGCCTGCCCTCTCCGAGATGCGCCTGCGCGATCGCGCGAGCGGCTGGGTGGAGACCACCGCCAATCGCACCGCGATGACTGGCCTGCAGAAGGCCGTGTCGGTCAACTTCTCAGGCAACCAGCTCGACCAAGTGTTCAGCTACATGAACCAGGTCAGCGGCGTCGAGTTCTATCCCGACTGGAAGGCACTCGAGAGCATGGGCGTTCGCCCTGAGGATCAAGTGACCCTCACGCTCGACAATGTCCCAGCCGAAGTCGCGCTCAAGCGCGTCATGGAGCAGCTTGGCGACGAAGCCGAGCGTCCCGACTATGCGGTTGAGGACGGCGTGGTCGTCGTCAGCAGCCCTGACCAGCTCAGGAAGAAGACCCTCACGATCGTCTACGACATTCGCGACCTCCTCTTCGAAGTCCCGTACTTTGACAACGCTCCGCAATTCAACCTCGGCGCTGCGCTCTCGCAGGGTCAGGGTGGTGGACAGGGCGGCGGCGGTGGCGGTCAAGGCGGCGGCGGCGGTGGCGGCTTCGGCGGTGGTGGTGGTGGCGGCGGCGGTGGCTTCGGCGGCGGCGGCGGCGGTTCGGGTGGCGGCGGTGGTGGTGGCGGCCTCATCGGCGACCCCTCCGACGATCCAGAGCGCAAGACCCGTCAGGAGCTCATCGATCAGATCACCGACATCATCCAGGAGCAGGTCGATCCCGATGGCTGGCGTGACGCTGGCGGCGAGACTGGTCGCATCCAGGAACTCAACGGCAACCTCATCATCACCAACACGGGCAAGAACCATCGCGACATCGAGGGGCTGCTCACCCAGCTTCGTGCGATTCGTGCGCTGCAGATCAACTACGAGTCGCGCGTCATCGGCGTGACCAGCGATTGGTTTGAGCAAATCGGTATCGATCTCGACCTCTACTTCAACACCAACGACGGGATGTTCCAGCAGGCTCGTGCGGTCAATCCGAACTTCCAGCTGAGCGACTTCTTCGTGCAGAGCGGGCAGAACCAAGGCCAGCTCAAGGACCCCGTCATCTTTGGACCAGTGGATCGTGACGCCGACGCCATCGGCAACACCGATGCTCCTCCCTTCGGCGTTCCCACGCCCGATGGAACCGACATCACCTATGTCTACGGCCCAACGGGTGCACCGATCGGTCAGACCGATGGTTGGTCGCCGATCGGATTCAACCAGAACTCGAGCGGCATCACCGAGACCATCGGCTCTGGTGCTGTGCAGGGCATCGGCCAGGGCATCCTGTTGAGTGGCGCCGCAGCGGCGACGACTGGATTCACCTACATGGACGACATCCAGGTCGACCTTCTCATCAAGGCCACGCAGGCCGATCAGCGCAACGTGGTGCTCACCGCGCCGCGTCTGACGCTGATGAACGGTCAGCGTTCGTTCATCACGATCGCCAAGCAGATCGCCTACATCTCCAACGTCATCCCCGTCGTTGGTGATGCAAGCACCTCGTTCCAAGCGGTTCCTGACTATGTGCAAGACGGCTTCGTCCTCGACATCGAGGGCGTCGTCTCGGCCGATCGTCGCTATGTGACGATGACCGTGCACTTCGACACCAGCACGCTCTTGAAGTTCACTTCGACGACCGTGTCGGGTGCAGTCGGTGGAACGGGCACGACCGGTGGCCGTGGCGCGACCTCCGAGGCTGAAATTCAGCTTCCGCAAATGCAGGTGCAGTCGATCCGCACGACGGTCAGCGTTCCCGACAGGGGCACGATTCTCATGGGTGGCCAGCGCCGCTTTGAAGAGGTCGAGGTCGAGTCGGGCGTGCCAGTGTTGTCGAAGATCCCGATCGTGAATCGCTTCTTCACTAACCGCATCGACAGCCAGCAGGAACTCACCCTCGTGATGCTCATGCGTCCCGAGATCGTGATTCAGAGCGAGAACGAAGAGATCCTCTTCCCAGGACTCGTCGATCAGCTCGGCAACATCGGCGGCTGATCGCCATTTCTAGTCAATCCCAGCGGCGGCGAGCAGAACCTCTGTTCGCCGCCGCTGTGTTTTTCGGCGCGCGCACAAGCTCTGCTATCGTGCGCGCTTGACGCCTCGCAACGGGAACCCCATGGCCGCACCTTCGTCACACATCAGCGTTCGGAAGATTGACGCGGTCACGCGGATCGACTTCACCGATCGGAACATCCTCGACGAGCTCAACATCCACCAGATCGGTGAGGAGCTCCTGAAGTGCGTGGAATCCGAGTTCCGCCCCAAGGTCGTGGTGGTGTTCGGCAATGTCGAGCACATGTCCAGCGCGGCTTACGGCACCTTCATGAAGTTCAACGAGCGCGTGAAGAGCCGCGACGGTCAGATGCGGCTCTGCGAAATGCGCCCGCGGGTTCATGAGGGCTTCGTCATCACCAAGTTGACTCGGCTGTTCTCGATCCACGACACCTACGACGCGGCGGTCGAGAGCTTCAAGTAAGCAACACGCGGTCTGCGACATGGCCACCCACCTCCCAGCCTTCCGCTGTGACCAATCCCTGCGGGAACTCCGCACAGGGTTGGAGTCCGTGCAGGACGCGGTCGCTGCGGCACTCGCGGCCCGCGGCTACGACGAAGGCGCGATGTTTGCGATCCGCCTGGCCATCGAAGAGTCGCTGGTGAACGCCTTCCGCCACGGAAACCGCGGGGACCCCAACAAGTCGGTGTTCTTTCGCGCCGACATCGACGAGATCCGCGCCGTGTTTGAGGTGCAAGACCAAGGACCAGGCTTCGATCCACGCGCGATTCCCGATCCGACTGAGGACGAGAATCTCGAAATCCCCTCGGGCCGCGGCGTCATGCTCATCAAGGCCTACATGACCGAGGTCGAGTTTGTGAAGCCTGGGAATGTGCTGCGGATGCGCTACGCCAAACCTAGCGCACCGTGAGTGATGCCTCGATCGGCAACTCGTAGTGCGTGACTCCTGCTGGTGGCACCAAGGCGCCCGACGAATCGAACTCGGGCTTGGAGCGTTCCCACGCGTTCCCGTGCAACACGATCCAACAGCGCGCGCGGATTGCGTGGGTGCCTGACGCGAGTTCGCCCAGTGGCGCCTTGAACAGAAGTTTGTCTTCGGGCAGCGCACGGAGCTGTCCGTTGTTGCGCCAGTACTCATCGAGGTCGTGGTTGAAGAGCGACCACGACGCCGAAGGTGACCACGGTCCGCCGTCGACGGAGACGCCGCCAAAGACCAATCGCGGAGTCATGGTGCTAGGGAGGATGAGTTCACCAAATGCAGGACGCACGATGGCGATGTACTGGCCCTCTTGGATCTCGACCTCGAGCGCCGCTTGCACGATGGTGCGCGCGGCTTCCTCCTGCACTCCAGCGCTGAGCTTGCCGGCCTTGAGCGCGTTGTCCATGAAGGCGAAGGTGAAGAGCGGTCGCCCTCCATTGGGCGCGGCGCACGCGATCAGAAGGCGTGCAGCCTCGTCGACCTGACTCTGCGTCATGGTCGATGGTGCGAGTATGCGCCAGTAGTCCGTTGGCGGGCGGAGATTGGTCCAGATCGCGTTTCGAAGCGGCGTGGGAAGACGCTTGATCAGCGCGTCCTGCATGAGAGGCATCGCCATCGCGAGAACAAAAAGCGAGAGGACAAAGATCCGTGGTTTACTCTTCACGCGTTCATGGCGAACCACCGCCGCAGGCTTGGTGAGATCCGCGCCACATTCGGGGCAGAGTGTGGGTTGCGCGCTCGCGCAGAGTTGACCACACCCGACGCAGCGGAGTTGTCCAACGCGCCACATCGGTCCAGCCATCAGGAGCACGGGACCGATGAGGAGCCATGGCCAGCAACCACTGACGAGGCCAACGACGATGTTGCGAGGCAGCAACTTGAAGGCAAACGCGAGGAC
>CANLHK010000026.1 GCA_947490615.1 Planctomycetaceae bacterium
AACCTCGCCGTCGACAACGACTGCGACTCGGTGGCGACTGATGCGGAAGCGATCGACAGCCTCGACTACTTCGTCGACGGCGACTCGGACCTCTTCGGCGCGGGCGTTGCGACCAAGTCCTGCTCTGCGATCGTCGGCTCCGTGCTCGACAGCACCGACTGCAACGACAGCTCTGCTCTGGTCTACCCAGGTGCCGTGGAGAACTGCGCGAACCTCGCCGTCGACAACGACTGCGACGGCTCGACCCTCGAAGAAGAGGCGACGGATCGCCTGACCTTCTACGCTGACCTTGACGGCGACGGTGCTGGTGATGCGCTCGACAGCGCGCTCGCCTGCTCTGCGCCGCTTGGGTATGTCAGCGTCGCTGGTGACAACTGCCCGAACACGCCATCGCGTCTCGAGCCCGTCACTTGGTTCGCCGATCAGGATGGCGACGGCGCTGGTGATCCAACGAGTACGCAAGACGCGTGCGATCAGCCTGCGAACTTCGTCAGCGTTGCAGGCGACAACTGCCCGAACACTCCGTCACGCCTCGAGCCAGTCACCTGGTACGGCGACGCGGATGCTGACGGCGTTGGCGATGGCGCAGTCGTGCAAAGCGCCTGTGACCAACCAGCGGGCTTCGTCCTGACCTCGGGTGACGGTTGCCCCACAGACTCCAACAAGCTCGCGCCTGGCGCGTGTGGTTGCGGTGTGGTCGACAGCGACAGTGACAGCGACGGCAATCCCGATTGCTTCGGGCAAGTTGCGGCTCTCTCGCTCGTCGCGGATCAAGTGCTCTACGCGGCCAACGAGCAAGTGCTCGTCCGCGTGAACCTCGGCGCTTCGGGCACAGGCCTGCGCGCGGCGGATCTCTCAGTGCTCTTTGATGCGTCGCGTTTGGAACTGGTTTCGGCCAGCCCAGTCGCGGGCGGTGCCTTCTCCATCGAGGGCGCTGAACTCATCGACAATGTCGCGGGCTCGCTCCGCTTGAATCTGCAGGTTCCTGTGGCCAACGCTGCCAACACTGCAGCCACGGCGCTCGCGGATCTTGTGTTCAGCGTGCGTGTCGGCGCCACCTTCTGCAGCGTGAGCAACCTCGTGGGCTTTGGTGCCGTCGATGGAGCCGCGAGTTCGCTCACGACTTCCTCTACGGTGCCGATGGTGCCGACGACTTCGTCGCTCGGTGCGATCTCGTTGCTCGCCTTGCCGCCGACCTTCGGCGCCATGACAGCGGACTTCGCGGGCGCGGCCGACGCAGGAACCACACTCGGCGCGTTCGTGGCAGAGTCCACGGTCACGGCGAGCGATTACTGCGGCGGAGTTGCTTCGGTGAGCTTGCTGGCAACCTATCCCGATGCATCGACCTCGACAGCATGGCCAGTCGGCGGGATGTTCCCCGTCGGCGTGACCACGCTGGCATGGACGGCGACAGACGCAGTGGGCCAGACGGCCGTGGCATCGCGCACGGTCACCATCGCGGACTACCAGTTGCTCGACCTCTCGGTAGATCTCTTTGGCTTCTTCACGCAGACCTCGACGCGCACCATCCGCGTGAAGGTCGGCGCGAGCACGCAGCTCTTTGAGGTCTCCATGGTCGCTGGTCGTGGTTCGATTCCCAGCATCGCGGTGCCCGTGGCCGCCGAGCATGCATGTCTTCTCGTGAAGGATGCGAACCACTCAGTGTCGAAGTCGGCAGCCGCAACGGTGGTTGGAGCGCGTTACAGCGCCTCAGCGCAACTCAAGCAGGGCGACTCGAACGACGACGATCTCATCGACATCCTCGACTTCGGAAACTTTGTCGGAGCCCGTGGACTCGATCCGACTCGTCGCGCAGCGTCGAACTTCAACTCGGATCTTGTCGTGAACAACGGAGACTTCAGCTTCATCGGGCTGAACTTCCTCAGCGTCGGTGAGACCTGCGGTGGATTCGACGGACCAGGCGAACCGCGCTCGCGTATCTCGGTGCGTGAGCTCCGTCGTCGTGGTCTTGGTCACATGGCCAAGGCCGACTTCAACCGCGATGGTTGGGTCGACACCGCGGACATGGCGATCTTCCTGCAGAACAGTCAGTGAACTGACACCGCGCTCCTCCATCAACATCGACGCGGCCGCCCCGACACTTCGGGGCGGCCGCTTTCGTTGGTGGCGCGCGGCGCTCCTGCTGAAAAATAAAGAAGGCGGCGGGATCCCGCAAGGGCCCGCCGCCCAGTGCTGCCGGGACGACTCGGCTAGCCCCAATTGCTGAGGAGGATTGCGAGATCCTCGCCCTGCGCCATGCCGTCCTGGTTGAGGTCGTAGGGTGGATAGGCCTGACCAAACATCGCGAGAAGTTCGGCGAGGTCATCACCCGCAACATGTCCGTCGCGGTTGTAGTCACCATCCTTGAAGAGCACGCGCACCGTCGCCACGCCGAGGCTTTCCTCGACGGGAACCGTCGCGTCAATCGTGTACTCAAGTGGTTGCAGTAAAGCCGTGAGCACAAACGCGCTCCAGGTCGTGCGCACCGTGCCGTTGTTCTGCACGCGGGACGAGAGACCGAAGCTCGCGATCTTGCTGCCCGGGTAGGCGTAGCCGATCTTGGCGAAGAACTGCTGCGGCGTCACGATGACGGTGTTGAACTGTCCCTGAATCGCGTTGACCACCAACGCCAGGTGTCCGATCGGCGCGAACTCCACGATCTCGACTTGCTTGCCGAGTGTGTCGACTTGCTTGAGCCGACCCGTGAGTGGATCAAGCATCGTGATGCCGATGGCAAGACCACCCTGCGTGACGGCCGTCTCAGCCATGATCGCGTGCCACCCGGCGCCAGCGAGCGCGTTGGCGCGATTGACGGCGTTGGTAAAGGCCAACGGCGTGATGGAGTTGGCGGTGCTTGCCGTTTCGACGACAGGAACCACCTGTCCAGTGATCGCGTCGACCATGAGCCGCAGGTTGTCGGTGTAGCGCAGGTCATAGAACAGCATGAAGAGCTCGCTCGCAAGCGAGACATTGTCGACGAGGATGTCGGGCCGCCCCGTGTACTCACGCGCGTGCTGCAGCGCCGTCGCGAAGTCGATGGTCACCAGTGGATAGCGCGCGAGGACATCGCGCATCATCACATCTTCAGGTGGAAGGACGGCTTCAAAGCCCATGGCAAGGACTCCACCCGTCGTGGCGTGGAGATCGAGTCCGTACATCAGCGTGCCATCTTCGTTGATGCTTCCCGTGGTGTAGATGGTCGGATTGCCGTTGCCGTTTCCGATGCGGTGGCCAAGGGCGACGAGTGGTTTGTCGGGGAAGACCAACCGGGCTGTGGCGGCCGCTTGGAGGAATCCGATGTCAGCCCGCGCGATGGACAGGTCAGCGGTCACGCTCCCTGCCAAGAGGACAAACGGGAGAACACGCCGACGCCGAAGCGACGACAACAACAACGCCAACTCACTCATGGGGGCACCTCTGGATGGAACGCGGAATCGGACGAGACTCGCGCAACGAAAGCATAGAAGGCGAAAGCGCGAAGGCGAGCGCGCATCGTGCGCTTCGGTGAGATTGTCACGATGCCGCGCGTCATAACCACGCGGCACGCGTCGCGTCGCGGGAGGCAACGAGGACGGCGTCGATTCGAGTGTGCGCAAAAAAAAGAGGCGGCGAACCGACGCGACGGTTCGCCGCCCAAGTCGACGGGATGCGCGGCTAGCCCCAATTGCCCAGCAGGATCGCGAGATCACCGCCGGACACCGTGCCGTCCCTGTCGAGGTCGTGAGGTGGATAGTTCATGCGATAGGTCGAGAGAAGCTCGACGAGATCGTTCGCGAGCACATGCCCGTCGCCATCGAGGTCACCGACAATCGGTGGTGTGGGGAACTGAGCGAGTGCGAGACCAATGCCCAATGGCAGCGTGGCATCCACCGAGTATTCGAGTTGTTGGCCTTGTGCCGTGAGAACGGCGATGGTCCAGCGCGTGCGCACGACACCGTTGCGAAGTCGGGATTGCACGCCCGCGCCTGTGCAGACGCAGTCGGGGAAAGTCGCCGCGACATGCTCCAGAAACGCGCGATGGGTCACCACCACGCTGGGCACTGCGCTGCGAACCTCTTCCACAACTTCCGCGAGGTGGCCCACGGGGATGAACTGCACGACCTCAACGGTCTCATTGAGGAGGCTGACATCCTTCACGCGCCCATTGAGCGGATCGAGCAGCAGGACGGCCGTGGCCATGCCATCAGGGTGAGCCAGCAGCGAGGAGCTAAAGACGAACCAATTCGCGCCAGCTGCATCGCATGCGGCGTCGATCGTGTCGGCCAAGGTCGCAGGAAGCACCGAGTTTTTGGGCGTTGCGACATCGCCGTGATCGACGACTTGCCCAGTGATCGCGTCCACAAGCACATCCACGCCATCGCTGTAGCGGACATTGAAGAGGAGCATGAACAGCTCGGACGCCAGCGTGACGCGGCTGACTTCCGCATCGCTTCGGTTCGTCGAGGCGTTGGAGATGGCCAGGGCATCGGTGAAGTCAAGGACCGCTTCGGGCAGTCGTTCGAGGACCGCCGCGGTTTCAAGATCGTTCGGCGGCAGAATCTCCTCGAGGCCGTCGCCGACGATGGCTCCATCGCTCATCTGGATCTTCAGCCCGAAAAACAGCGTGTTGAAGGCGTTGATGTTCTTGGTGGCGAAGAACGGCACGCCGTTTTGCACCCGCGCGCGGATGCCAAACAGCGAAGCCGTCGGATACGCGGCACGCGCGATGGCCGCCGCGTCCCCGAAGCTGATGTCGGCCATCGATGGAGCGGCGCAGAGCGCGGAAAGCGCCACGGCGACGACGATGCGTGAGGACTGGGCCATCCAGTTGCTCGCAGAGAGAGGATCGTGCAGAGAGCCGGACGAAGGCTCTCACAAACTCACTATGCGCGTGAAATCTGGTCGTGCGTCGAGATTCGCTTCGAGTGTCGCAAGAAGCTTCCGCGCGGCACTCTTTCGCGCGAGTATCGATCTCGTCGCGGCGAAGAAAACAGAGCGGGCTGGAGGACTGTTCCTCACAGCCCGCTCAAGGGGCAGAAGCAGAGTTGGACTTCGAGCGTGACGCGCGTGGCTCGAACCATCAGGGAATCGAAACCGAAACCCAGGTCGTCCACGCGGAAGTGGAGGAGCCATTGACGGCGCGGATCGAGTAGCGGTAGGTCCCTGCAGTGAGTCCGGTGTTGGCGTAGGACTGCACATTCGCGCCGACGATGCCGACGATGATTTGTCCAGTCCATTGTCCACCGATGCGCCGCTCGCGGCGGATCTGGAATCCTGTCTCGTTGTTCGATCGATCACGCCAAGCGACATTCGCCGTTGTTCCAGAGCGTGTCACGCTCGGAGAAATCGGCGCGATTGGTACGGATAACGCCGTGATGGTGATCGTGCGTGTTTGACTCGCCGAGAGACCCGCGGTGTCAGCGGCGGTGGCGGTGATGACATGAGTTCCCACTCGAAGCGTGGTGACGCTGAAGACCCCGCCGACACCGAATTGCCCTTGGAGGTTTGAAGTCCAGGTCATGTGGTCGGTGCGCGAGCCGTCTTCGGCATCGGCGGCCGATCCACAGAAGGTCACCGCAGCGCCTTCGACGAATGAGCCGTTGGCGGTTGGCGCAGTAATGGTCACGACCGGTGCCGTGTTCGGTGGCGGCGCGGCAACGCCGAGTGCCGCAGCGGTGTTGAGAATGCCGCCCGATTGCCACGCTCCCTGCAAGGAGGGGATCGGACGCACGGTGGCAAGGATTCGGGCCTTCACCTCGAGGTAAGACCAACTTGGATTCTGGATGAAGACCAGCGCGGCTGTCCCAGCGACATGCGGGCTTGCCATCGAAGTGCCGCTCATGAAGCTGTAGGAAGAACCGTAGGTCGAATAGATGTTGACGCCAGGCGCTCCGAGATCACAGGAGATGTAGCCGTAGTTCGAACTCGCCGCGCGGGCGTCGTTGTTGTCGGTCGAGGCGACCGAGATGATGTTCGAGCTGTTGTAGGCCGCTGGGTAGTACGGCGTCACATCGTTGTTGAGGCCGCTGTTTCCTGCAGAGGTGACGAAGAGGTGGTTGGAGTCGGCCGCTTCGTGGATCGCGTCGTGGAGCGAGTTCGAGAAGCTGCTGCCGCCCCAGGAGTTGTTCGAGACACGCACATTCTTCCGCACCGCATACTGGATGGCGAGGATGGCATCGGAAGTGAATCCTCCGGTCGGGCCGATGAAACGCAGCACCATGAGCTTGCAGCTCCAGGCCACACCCGTCACACCGATGCCGTTGTTGCCAACAGCGCCGACGATGCCCGCGGTATGCGTGCCATGTCCGCCGTCGCTCGGGTTGTTGTCGTGGCCGAAGAAGTCCCAACCCTTGGTGTCGTCGACATAGCCATTGAGGTCGTCGTCGACGCCGTTTCCAGCGATTTCTCCGCTGTTGGTCCAGAGGTTGGCCGCGAGATCGGGGTGACTGAGGTTCGTGCCTGAGTCGATGATGGCGACGACAAAGTTGGCGTCGCCGGTCCGGACGCCCCATGCTTCCGTGGAGCGAGTGTCCGCACCGGCGACGCCTGGATCGGAGTTCACCATCTGCCCAGTGTTGCGCATGCCCCAGAGCTGGTTGAAGTTCGGGTCGTTGGGGATGACAGAGTCGGGACGCACGACGAAGTCAGGTTCCGCGTACTCGATGGAGTTGAGTGGTGAGAGCGTGTCGATCGCGTTTTCAACGGACCCGACGATCTCGATCTTCACGAGGCCGGGGACGAGTTCGAAGGTCCGCTGCACGCATCCGCCAACCTTGGCAATCGCCTCGTCGCGCTCTTCTGCCGTTGCACAGGCCTTGAATCGCACGAGCACCGCATAGGGGTCAAAGCGCAGATCGGGGTCCGCGAGCAAGACCTGCTTGGCAAGCGAGAGTTCTCCAGTGTTCGGTGCGCTGTCCGATGCCCCTTCCGCAACAAGTGCGGCGACCATTGGCAAAGCCAACATCGACCAAGGGAAAATGGATAGCCGCGATGCCATCGCTTGCTCCGGTTTGAACTGGGTCGCGCAAATCTTGGACGCAAGATCGGCCGCGAGAGCGGTGTAGCTCTGCCTCAGGAGAACTGCGATGAAGCGTACCGATACGCGCTCCGTCAAATATCGCGCTGTTTGGAAGAATCGGCGGTGAAGGACGCGTCTGTGCAGAGAGGCGCGCCGACGCGTCGCGCGTATCTCCCGTGTTCCATAGAGGTTTAGGCGCAAAGAGCAGAGTTCGCTCATCGCGACTCGGTGCGTGCGATCGACGGCACCTGCGGGCTGCCCGAGCGTTGAGTCTGCATTATCCGACCGAGGGAGTGCTGGCTGCGGCGGTTCCCGCCTGATCACCGCTGCCGTCGAGGATCGTCGCCCACGCGCGTTGAACGGTTCGCGAAGTCTCTTCACCCGCCTGGCGAACAGCGTCGAGTCGTGAGTCGATTTCGGAGGTCGCGTTGCGGCTGCGGCCCGCGAGTTTCTTGACCTCATCGGCGACCACGGAGAATCCGCGGCCCGCATCACCAGCGCGCGCAGCTTCGATGCTGGCGTTGAGCGCGAGCAGATTGGTCTGCGTGCCGATCAGCGCGATCTCGCGCGTGCATTCATTGATGGCTCGCGACGCGCCAATCAGTGCTTCGGAGGCCTGCCTGACCTGTGCGAAATCAGCACCGAGCGCAAGCCTGCGAGCGTCGACGACGCGCAGTCGCGCATCCTGCGCGCCCATGGATCCCGTCGCCGTATTGATGCCCGAACTCGCGGTGCGGAAGGCGCCGCGCATCCCTGTGAGCAGCACGCGTCGGTAGAACTTCTTGCGCTGCGAATGGGTGAGCGTCGCTTCAGCCTCGCGGACGAAGGCGTCGGTGAGATCGAGCATGTGGTTGATGGAGCGCAGAAGGTCACCCACGCGCGGGTCGCCCGCCTGCGCGGCGAGGCGCTCGATGTGCAGGATGCGCGGCTCGAGATTGCCGTTGGCTGCATTGGTGCAGACCGTCAGCGTGGTGTCGATCCACTCGCCGCGATTGAGCGGCGCGCGAGGCTCGTCCAATTCGGGCTCAGGGGGTGGGTTTTCGCGGTGTGCCGCAGCGCGTGCGGAGGGCGCGCCATCGAGCATCGGCATCAGGCGCTCCATCGATGCGGTGTCGAGCCCGTTTGCACCACGGGCGTTGGCTGTCGACGCGGAGGAACCTCGGACGAGCCGCTTGATCCAGGAGAAGGGATTCACGCTGCACCTCCTGAGAGAGCAAAGACCAGTTCTTCGTAGGGCATCTTCTTCTCGTCGAGCCACTTCACGAACATCGCCAGTCCTGCTTGCCATTGCTCTTGCGGCGTTCTGTACTTGGCTTCTTCGGCCAGGAGCGTGCGATAGAGCGGAGTGACCGCGTCCACTGCTGCGCGATTGGGAGCGCGGCGACTCGAGTGGTAGCTCACGATGCGCCCATCGGCACCACGCGTGGGCGTGACATGCGCAAAGACCCAGTAGTGATCGCCCTCTTTGGCGCGGTTGAGCACATAGGCAAAGACTTCATCGCCCGCGCGAATGGTGTCCCAGAGGTACTTGAACACGCAGCGAGGCATCTGCGGGTGACGCACAATGTTGTGCGCCTTACCGAGCAGTTCTTCCTCGGTGTAGCCGCTGATCTCTAGGAAGACTGAGTTGGCGTAGGTGATACGGCCAGCGGTGTCGGTCTTCGAGACGATGATGTCGTCCTGCCCGAGATGCCGTTCCACGCCAGTGAGTGAGAAGTCGCGATGCGCCATGAGTCGAAGTCCCTCGCAGAGATGCAGGTCGACGACCTGCCCAGAGGCACTTCGACGCGTGCTGCGCGCTTCTTGAGCAACTTGCCAGACGCGGACACGCAGATCAGGAATACGCCTCTCCCTGCGGATTCACGCCAATTTTGAGGTGATGCACGCGGACAAGTTGGCGGTGTTAGAGCTCGCAGTCTCCCCAGTGTGCGAGGAGGATTGAGAGATCCTGCGCGCCGACGAGTCCGTCGTCACTGAGATCCGCCACCGTGTTCAGTTGCCCCCACGAGTCGAGCAGGAGCGCGAGATCCTGCGCGCCCACGCTGCCGTTGACGACGATGTCGCCGACGCAGAGTGAGCCCGCGCACGGCGCGTTGGGCAGCCCTGGCGTGTCGAGTGTGCCAAGATGGAACGATGCGCTTCCTGCGCGCCAATCACCAGTGTCGCGGCAGCGCGTCGCCTTGAAGGTGAGTGGACCCAAGCCGTCGCCAACGCGCGCGGACGCGTAAGTCCACTCGCTGAGATCGCCTTCACTGGTGCTCACGAACGAGAGACCATCCACAATCTCTGACCACGGTGTGCTGTCGAGCACGCCATCGTCGTTGAAGTCGAGGTCATCGCTCAGCGTGCACTTGCACGCACGCACGAGAAGCACCGTGAGGTTGTCCGCGTCTTCGAGGTTCAGAAACGCCACGAAGTCAGGCGTGGGAAGCAGCAATCCCGAAGAGGAGATCAGCATGTACCGATCGTCGGGAATCGAGAGTCCATCGAGCGAGATGACTGCTTCGATGATGCCGCTGTTGGGGATTGGGGCTCCAGGAAGGTCCTCAAGGTCGCCAATCACCACGATGGAGAGTCCATCGAGCGAGTCACCAGCGACGCCCGTGAGCTCGATGTACTCGATGTTGAGCATCGGATTCAGGCTGTCGACGCGAATCTCCGTCAGCATTGGTGGAGCGGTGACGCTCAGGAGCGCACCGCAGAGAAGCGGGGCGATCATGAGAGCGCTCCCGATGGACTGTTGCTGCGTCCATGCAGCCCAGTCCACGCAACGACACCCGCGATCAACGCGGAGCGATATGCAGTCATCGTCATGACGACTCTCTTCCTTAGTTGGGTTGGAGTGATCGGGAGTCGATCACGCGGAGGGGCGACGACTCATGCCCGACGGAGAACCGCTCCGATTCGTGGCCCTCTCAGCCGAGTGCCGAATTCAGCGAACTCGGTTGGGGGCGGGGGAGCATCCTCGGGGAGGTCCGCTCGGGTCGAGGGCGCCTCGAGCAGGGGGTGCTCATCTCTGCCCGAGCGCGGTGGACTGCCCGCGCACCACCCTCACCCTCCACAAGCGACAACCCCAGCGTCTCTCGCTTTCGGCGAAAAACACTGGGGTTGCGATGAGGTGGACCTGATCGGGATCGAACCGACGACCTCTTCCATGCCATGGAAGCGCTCTCCCAATTGAGCTACAGGCCCAGATACCACGACGCGACGCAGAGTTGGGGCTGCGTCGAGGCGGAGAGGTTAGGCCAATTCCTGCGTCGCTGCAACTCAGCGGGATCGTTGGCGTTTTCGCGCCCTCTTGCGTTGCAGAGGAGAAACCCCAACGGCGCTCAGCAGACAAGAGCGCAGGCGGACAGGGTTTGCACGCGCGCCCCAATCGCGTGGCGATCAGAGGAGTCGGCTCGGGAGTCCTCCCCATTGGAAGGCAACCTGAACAAAATTGACTTTGACGGCGCAGAACTCGCGGCAGGGTTGCTCTCTTCAGGCAGGACGAGATGGTTCGCGGCGATGTCGTCTGCGAGCGGAGTGGTGGATTGAATCGGATTTCATAGGAGCGGCAACATGAACCGGGTTTCGTTGATGGCGTTGGTGGCCCCCGTGGCTCTCGGCTGTGTCTCATCCGTAGCGTTTGGCACCTTGTCCTTCTCCAGCCTTCCTGGGCTTGAGGGGAACGGCAGCTTCACGGGAAGCCTGTCGTTCACGGCTACGGGCGCAACAACGGGAACACTCTCCGTCTCATTGACCAACACCTCCCCCATCCCGAATGGTGGGTACCTCACAGCGTTCGCGTTCAATGTCGTGGACGGCGTCTCGTTGGGGTTCACCTC
>CANLHK010000027.1 GCA_947490615.1 Planctomycetaceae bacterium
AATCTCAAGTTCATTGCGCGAGTTCTTGTTCAGTCCGATTTCACCGATGCCCAGCACCGTCTCGCACTTCAAGAACTCTGGAATGAGCGAGATGACTTCGCGCGCAAACACTGGGTCTTCCGCCTCTTTCGGATTAATGCAGAGCCATGCGTGATGGCGAATCCCGTACTGCGCAGCGCGCTTAGGTTCGAAGTCGGTGAGTTGGCGGAAGTAATCGAAGAAGCCCTGCGGCGAACTGCGGTCGTAGCCCGCCCAGAACGCAGGCTCTGTGATCGCGACGCACCCCGCCAACGCCATGCGCTGGTAGTCGTCGGTGGTGCGACTAACCATGTGGACATGCGGGTCGATGTACATGTCAGTGTTTCACTTTCTGCACCTGAGCACCAGAGCGACGAGCGGCCGAAGGCCGATTGGAGCGCTCAAACCACGGCATGTGGACATGCGGGTCGATGGACATGTCAGCCCTTCACCTTCGGCGTCGGCGCGCCCGTCGCACCTTTGGTCGTGGCATGAGCGATGGGCTCGGTGGTGTGATCACTCAGGAGCTCAAGCACGCGCCTTGCACGATCGGGCTTCCCGTCGAGGAGCAACGCGCAGCAAGCTCGCAGCGCCGCGACGCGATGATCGTCTTCTGCGTCACCTTGCGCGCGGTCGACGCGATCAAGAAACGCAGCGACATCGATCACTTTGGCGCGATGCTCAAGAAAGTACCGATCGATGATGGCGCGCTGATTGAGCGGCGGACTGGTGTGTGACCCGGTGCGTGACATGGCGCGCATCCTACGCCCCGAGCGCGTTTAGGCGAGTTCCGCGGCGGCGGCGCGGACCAACGCTGCATCAAGCGCATGGACCTCAAACCCGCGACCAATGCCCGCGAGCATGGTGATCGTGAGCGTGCCGCCGAGGTGTTCTCTGAACTCGTCGAGTCCGCGCAGGAGCGCCGCAGAATCAGCCAGCAGCGGATGGCGGGTCGGCAGGCCAAGGTTGGCGATGCAGGCGCGAATTCGCGCATGATCGGCGTCACAGAGCCAGCCGCCCTCCCGCGCGTGCATGAGGTTGGCGTAGCGGCAATCGAGCAGGAGCCCGAGCGCAACGGCGTCGCCGTGTGAGAGGGAATAGTCGCTCATCGACTCAAGCCGATGCGCGGCCCAATGCCCGAAGTCGAGTGGACGCGCCTCGCGCGCCTCAAAGGGATCGCCTCCCTCGATGATGTGGCGCAGATGCAGTTGCGCCGAGCGACGGATGACAGGAATCGCGGCAGCGACTTCGCGCGCGGCAATACGGGTGGCGTCGCGGGCGATTTGCGTAAAGAGCGCGGGATCTCGCAGCAGCGCGATCTTGACCGCCTCGCTAAAGCCCGCGCGAAACACCGCGTCAGGAAGCGACTCAAGCAGCAGCTCATCGCTCAGTACCGCAAACGGCACCGCGAACGCGCCGACGAAATTCTTCTTGCCAAAGCGATTGATGCCGTTCTTCACGCCCATCGCAGCGTCATCTTGCGCGAGCACGGTCGTGGGCAGGCGCACGAGTCGCACGCCGCGGTGCGCGATGGTCGCGCCGTATCCCACCGCATCAAGCACAGCACCGCCACCGATGGCAACGACGAAGCTCTTGCGACAGATGCGGTGTTGAGCGACGAGTTCTACGACAAGGTCACAGACGCTCGTGTCATGCTTGGCCGCCTCGCCACCAGGCACGGCGACGACCGCGGCCAGTTCAGGCATTCCTGAAGCATGGTGCGCGAAGTATGCGCGAAGGCGCGCCTCAAACGCAGGACCTTGCGCGCGTTGCACGCCTTCATCGATCACCACAATGGCGCGTCGAACCGCGACTTGCGGGTCGATCGCGAAGAGTTCGCGCAAGGCCAGGTTGTCGAGCGCAAATGCGTCCCGCGTACAGCGCACGCGATGCATGAAGCTTGGCGCAACGAGATCGTCCATCGCCATCGCGTCTCCGACCAGCGCGTTGGGCGCGGAGGCACTTGAAGAGACGGAGTGACGAGGCGTGGGCGCGTTCACAGGAGGGGAGAGGGTAGTCGCTCTCTGCGGTTCCTTGAGACGCTTTGTCGCAGCGCGCGGAGTTTGCCCATGAAAGCGGCTCGAACCTCGCTGCGCGCATGGTCCAAAAACAAGGTCGCCCCGGCTATGAAGAAGGCCGGAGCGACCCACGCAACGGTGGGGGCTACACCGAAGCGCCGCGTGCCGACACGACACGCGAGATTGGATTGGCACGCTGCACGAAGCCGAGCTGCAGAGTTCGCCACACGACTCGCATTCGTGTGGCGCGACGCAGCAATCGGCTTCGTGCGCGCGTCCCGCGGCAGCGCGTCGTCGTCCGGACGGGCCGCTGGGTAGGGAGACCTTGGTACTGGTTGTTTGCCCGCCCGCAGTTCCGAACCCTGATTCTGTTGAACCAGGTGGCGCGCGCATGGCGGGTGAGTTACGCGAGCTTCAAGAGTGGGTTCGGACCAACGCCGTAAATCACCGAGAAAGGCGCAGTGCTGCAGAGCGCGTGTCCTTGGAGTTCTACTCGCGCAGACCCTGCGTGAAGTGATCGAGCGCGATCGCGGCACTGACGGCGACATTGAGGCTGTCGACACCGCGGGCCATAGGAATGCGCACGATGTGTTGTGACGCCGCGCGTGTGTTCGCGTCCACGCCGTGCGATTCATGTCCAACGACGATGGCCACGCGCGCTGGCGGCGTGATCGTGCGCAGTGGGACCGACGACTGAATCGCCGTGGAGATGAGCGTGAGATCAAACCGCGCGCAGAATCGCGTCAAATCGCTGGGCCAGACCGTGGCGCGGATCGCCGGGACTTTCAGCGCATTTCCCGTGGAAACCCGCAGACTCTTGCGGTAGAGCGGATCGTGACAGGTCGGGCTCAACAAGACGGCGTCGACGGCAAACGCAGCGGCGATACGAAAGAGCTGGCCGATGTTGTCGATGTTGGTGATGTCCTCACAGACGAGGACGGTGCGTGGCGCCACGGTTGGCTGGTAGGCATCGATGTCCATCGGCTCAAACGCCGCACGCTGCGCCACCGCGAGGACGCCGCGATGGAGATCGATGCCCGTGACCTGTTCGAGGATCTCGTCACTCGCGCTGTAGAGCGGTGCGGCACAGTGGTGGGTGTCGAGCAATTCCGCCGTGCGCGCAAGCATGCGCGGACTCGCGAGCACTGACTCGATCGCTGCGGCGCGATGGAGCATCGCTTCGAGCACGATGAGTGTTTCGCCGACGAACAAACCTCCGCGCGCAGCGAGTTCGCGTTCGCGAATGTCGCGATACGGTGCGAGTCGCGGGTCGTTGGCATCGACGATGTGGATCACTTCGGGCACCGATGGATTCTCGCTGAATTGCCGAGCATCCGCGCGACAGCCGTTGGGTACACTCGGCCCATGCCATCGGAAGGGCCACACCACCACCACCACACGCACGGGGAGCAGCGCGAGCCGCACCACGGTCTGCCGCATGTGGGTGAGGGCTCGCCGCTCGAGGATGTGCGCGAGGGTGAGTCGGTGATCGAGGTCAACCAACCCTCGCCCGAAGACCAGCGCGTGGATGCTCTGCTGCAGGCCGACAAGGTGGACTTGCCAGGCCTCGCGGAAGCGATTGAGGCGCAAGAACCATCGGACGCCGCGGAAACACTCGAGCAGATCGGTGAGGCCGTCGCTGTTGAAGTCATCGAGGAGATGGAGACCGAGAGCGCCGCCGAAGCGCTCGCGCACATGCATCCGACCTTGGCCGTGAGCGTGCTCGAGGATCTCATCGAAGAAGATCCGAGTTACGCGGGGCAGCTCATCGAGGAGATGGCGCCCGACGATGCGACCGACCTCTTGCAGAATCTCACCGATGCTTCGCGCGATCGGTTGTTGGGCACGCTGGGCAAAGTCGAAGCGGTGAAGTTCCGCCGCTTGCTTGAGTACCCCAAGCGCAGCGCGGGCGGCATGATGACGACCGACTACCTCGCGGTGCGCGACTCGATGTCGGTGCGCGAGGCGACTGAGGCGATTCGTCGCGCTGAGCGCCTTGGTGAGGACTGGCTCTATGTCTTTGTGGTTGATTGGCGCGGTCGTCTGCAAGGACGCGCGACCATGCGGGCGCTGTTGTTGGCCGATCCCACCCAGCGGGTCATCGCGATTTCTGAGAAGCGCGTCGACGCGATCAAGCCTGAGATCGGTCGTGAAGAAGTCGCGCGCGAGTTCGAAAAGTACGACTACCTCGTGCTGCCCGTGGTCGATCATGAGGATCGCATGCTTGGCGTGATTACCGTCGACGATGTCGTTGATGCGATCCGACAAGAGAGCACGGAAGACGCGCAGGCGATGGTGGGTGCGGGCCGCGCCGAGGCGGTCTTCTCGAGCGTGAGTGACAAGTTGCGCGGACGATTGCCGTGGCTCTTTGTGAACCTGTTCACGAGTTCCATCGCCGCCTTCGTGGTGCTGCAGTTCGACGGGCTCATTGCTTCGATCGCCGTGCTGGCGGTCATCATGCCCGTCATCGCCAATCAAGCAGGCAACGCGGGGCAGCAGTCGCTTGCCGTGACCTTGCGCGGCATCGTGCTCGATGAAGTGCGCGAAGGTTCGGCGCTGCGGTTGGTGCGACGCGAGGCGATCGTCGGCATGATCAACGGAACGATCTGCGGCGTTCTGGTTGGTGGCGCCGTCGCGTGCATCGAGTTGGTGCAGCAGCCTGGCACCTCGATGTGGAAACTCGGCATCGTCGTGGGGATTTCGATGACCCTCGCGTTGGCGGTGGGCACGCTGGTTGGCTCGAGCCTTCCGCTGATTGTCCGCCGCTTTGGCGCTGATCCTGCGACGGCGTCGACGATCTTTCTCACCATGGTCACTGACTCGATGAGCTTCCTAGTTTTTCTGGGACTGGCCAATGCGCTCTCGTCGTGGATCGGGATCGTGATCGCGGGGCAGTGAGCGATCGTGGTTAGGTCAGTAGCCGCACGATCTCATCGATGGCGTCGTCGCCGAATCGACCTTCTTCATCGAGCAGTTCATGGATGCGCGCGCGCAGTCGCGCGGTGACACCGCGTACGAGGTCAGCCATCTGTTGACGCGAGAGTGCGAACTCGCGCTCGAGGTCGCCATACGGCTGTCCTTCAAGTGCGTGAAGTCGAAACACGCGCCACGCGCGATCGCGTCCTTCCGCCACGAGCGCCTGTTCCACTTGTGCGCAGGCTTCGGCGAGGATGGCCTTGGCCCACGCGCGCTCAAACGCGGCCGCAGGTTCGGGCTGCGCGCTGGCGAGCATCGCTAAAGACGCATCGAGCGGCTTCTCACGCGAGCGCTGCGCGTCCCGCACCATGCCGCGCACATGAAGCAGGAGCCCGTTCATCATCCAACGCCGCAGCGTGAGGCCTGACGCGTTCCACGCTTCCAAGTAGGCGCGGCAAATCGCGGGCGTGGCAAACTTCGCAATCAGAAACGCGTGCACCAGTTCGCGCGGATCACCGATCTCGCGCAACGACGAACCTTGCGCGTACGCCTCAAGCGGTTGGGCATAGCGCTCAAGCACACGCGCGGCGACGGCGGCCAGTGCCGCTTCGTCGCCGCGCGCGGATTCGATGACCCATGTCGAATGGGTCGTGGGGAAGTGCTGTGTGCGTCCAGTGCCAGACTCTGCTGTCACGGGCATGGACCCCACGAGTTGAGCACCTGCGCGAGATCAGCGCCGTCAACAAGACCCGAGTGATTGATGTCAGCCGCGGGATAAAGCTTGCCGCCGTTGGTCCCCCAAGTATCGAGAATGATGGCGAGGTCGATGCCGTCGACTTCGGAGTTGGAGTCGATGTCGGCATCGCACTGGCACGCATCGGGCACGCCGTCAGAGTTGAAGTCGCTCAGCGCGCCCGAGAGGATTTGCCCGTAGTCGATGATGCCGTCGTTGTTGCAGTCGGCGGACCATTCGATGATATAGCTGTGATTGAAAGGCTCGTCGAAATAGTCCCCCCAAGAGTTGTTCGGCACCACCGGGCCGACCCCGTTGAAGAAGTGCGCGAACTGCTCGCGCGGGTCTCCGCTCGGCGGACCTTCTCCCGGGGACCAGGCCGAGTAGTTCCACGGGGTACCGTCATCCCAGCGCCAGTTACCACTCGCGCCTCGCGCTCCGATCCACGGGCCGACGATAAAGGGGCCAGAGTTGGACCACAGATTTACTCGCCACGCAATCGTCTCGTAGAGCCAAGAGGACTCCGCTGCAATTCCGATCGATACGAGTGATCCTCCTGCAGAGACGCATGCCACCTGGGCCGAAGCCCATCCAATCCCACTGGCGGTTCCGACTCCCTGATACCAGTGTCCGTTCCCTCCGTCCGCAACGCGCCATTGCACGGGATAGCTGCCCACGACACACGCACTCCCCTGCTCGCAGCAATCGGGGATGTTGTTGCCGTTGTAATCGGGAAGTTCGCCGCGCTTGATCTGACCGTAATCGACGATGCCGTCGTTGTTGCAGTCGGCGGACCATTCGGCGACGAAGCTCTTGGGACCGGGAGGGCACAGTTGCCCACCTCCGTCATTCCACCAATCCGAAGGCGTTGTGGCGCCTTGCGTGAGGAAATGAAGATAGTCCTCTCCACCGCACCCATCGTTCGGTTCTTGAGCTGGAAGCCACCAGTTCTGAAATCCCCACGCGTCGCCGGAAACCCACGACCATCCGCCTGCGGGCTCGACGGCATCCGGTGGCTGAAAGCCACCGAGCCAAGGACCAATGCAATATGGAATGTCGATCGTCCAAAGGTCGGGGCTAGCTACCACCTGTGCGACAAATCCGTTCTCTGCGGCAGAACTGATGCACGCGAGATATCCGCCCTGAAGCAAGCACTCGTCTCGGGCGAAACTCCAAGATATTGCCACGCCCGTCGGCATGGCGCCCGCGTACCAATGCCCATTCCCACCATCCGCCACTCTCCACTGCACCGCGTCAGTGGCGTGCGCGCTGCCACCAACAGACAATGCGACAGCGCTCGCCAACGCAACGAATTTCGATTTGAACTGCATCTTTGAATCTCCATGTACAGGCTGAAGGGGTCCCTCTGCCCGAATGACAGGAGTGGAGAGAGAGCCTGTGCCGAGGCTGGCATGGAGCGAGAAAACCACGAAAATCGCGAAAAGAAACGCGAGGAGCGAGCGCGTCCGTTCGCGTGGCGCAGGGGACTCAAGCGCGTCGTCGAGGAGCAGTGATCCAATGCGTTGTGCTGCAGCCGATGCGAGCATATGTGGGATTATGCCCACAAATTCCGCAGCGCGTTCGGTGGCGGTTGCGCGGAAGCGTGACGCGCTGCTTTTTTGCTTACTTTCGGAAATTGTTACCCAAGTGATGCATCGAGTCTCGCGTGAGTTCGTTTTGTCTG
>CANLHK010000028.1 GCA_947490615.1 Planctomycetaceae bacterium
CTGCTGCTGAATGAACTGCTGCGGATTGAAGCCCGCTGGATCGGCGGAGGAGTAGACGGTCAGCGACACGCCTTCACTTGGCTTCTCAGGAACGGGCGAAGCGGAGATCGTGGCGGCGAGAAGCGTGAGCGCGAGCATTGTTGGACTCCTTGATCAAACGACGAACGAAGACGGAAGCACGCTCCATGAGCGCGACGCGAGGCAATCTCCGATTTCGCCCTGAATCAGCAGGGTTCCTCGGCGTTGGCTCAGTTGGTACCCGCGAGCCTGCGGACGGTCATCATGAAACTCTTCTTCATCGCCGCGTGCATCGCAGCGCACGCCGCGCCATAGCCGATGCAGGCCACGATGGTGCCGATGACGAGACTGGTGCGACCAGCACCAAGATCATTGAGGCTCGCGGCAATCCCCTCATTGGGCGAGATCGTCGCGTAGAGCATGTTGAGCGGACTCACCGCGCAGGCTGCGGCTCCGACATAAGGAATCGACTGCGCCATCGCCGTCGCGCAGACGCCGAGGACCAACCCGATCGAGCCGATCACGCCAATGGCGGCGATGACTGAGCCGATGGTGCCCTTGGTGCGAAGCGACCACTGCAAGCCCACGAGAATCGCGAAGCTCGACGCAGCGACAAGATCGAGTGAGACCAAGAGCGCGCCCTCAGGCAAGATCAGCGGCGTCACCACGCTGCCCGTTCCGATGGACGATTGGATGGTCACACCTTGCGCGGCGCCGAAACCCGAGAAGAGCGTGTAGACCGCGACGGTTCCCAGCGTGACAAACGGCACGAGAAGCATCGGGATGAGAAACTGCACAATGCCGCGCAACTTCCCCGCGAGATACGGGCCTGGCTGAATCGGCGTCGTGAGCAGAATGTCGAGCGTTCCATCTTCACGCTCACGACTCACTGCGGTGGCGCTCAAACTCACCGCCGTGAGCAACACGACCGCGACCTCTGCGCCGACGATGCCCAAGAGGGCCAATCGCAAATCGGCCGAAGTAATCGTGCCTTGGTTGTGCAATCCGCACAGCGCGAAACCAACGCAGGCGCCGATTGCGAGAAAGAACCAGCGACCAAACATGCCGCCGACCGATTGAGTGCGCAGCATCTGTTCGCGCCAGGCAATGGGATTCGCGCCAACTCGACGAGACTCGCGCGTCCCACCAGCGTTCGCGCCCGAGCCCAAGAGCACGCGCCACCAGGACGCGCGAGGTCCGCGCGTGCCGATGACGCGCAGGCGCGCCGTCGACCAGACCACCATGATGAGGCTGAGCGCGAAACAGATCACGCAGAAGCTCGTCGCCGGAGTCATGTAGAGCACGGACAATGGCGTGAAGGGAACCTCGCTCGCTGGATACGGCGTGTAGACCGTCGAAGTCAGCGCGCTCTCGAGTGCGAGAAACGGATTGAACGCCGTGAAGATCGTGGTCCGCGTCGCGCCCGTTCCCAAACCCAATGGCACTTTGCTGCGCGCATAGAGGTCCGCGGCGTAGGTCGAGAAGAGATACATGACCACCGCCGCGTAGAACACGAGCACCGCGCGCTTGCCTCCACTGCGCGTGACGCTCAGCGTGACGGCGGTGGTCGCGACGATGACGGCACTCGCCGCGGCGATGGCGTAACTCGTAAAGATCGCCTCGCCAGGCACGCCGCCAAAGAACTGCGTCAAGACGAAGAGCGGCATCGTCGAGAAGAGCAATGCGAGGATGAAGAAGAGCCTCCCAAAGAGATTCCCCAACACAATCTGCAGGTTGCCCAGCGGCGTGGTCAAAAGGATGTCCCAGGTGCGCGGACTGGCCTCTTGCACGATCGCCCCTGCCATAAAGATCGGCGTCAGGATGCAGATGAGCCCGACCTGACCAAAGGCCACGAAGGAGAAGGCGCCTGCGCCACGGGCAGCGAGCTGTTTGGCGGTGCTCTCGCCCCCAAGGAGCCCCGTCAGCAGGACGACAATCATGACCGCGAGGTACCCCGAACGCAGCAAAAGGTGCCGGGAGCGTCGCGAACCGCCCGCGACGATGCGCACGGCAATCGGGTTGGTCGGGAGGAGGTCGGAAAGCCAGCGCAGGACGGGGGGCATGAGCAAGCCCGAATCCTACCTTGACAGTTCCCTTGCGCCGCCCCGATACTCCCCCAGTCCGCGGATGCGGACCGGACGGCGCAAGAAGTCCCGCAAGGGCATTCGAGCATTTGGTCGTCCGCACATTTCCGGCTCGTCGAACAGGCCATAGCCGTTCGCGACCGTTTGCAGGTGCGGCGCCGATCCCCAGGCGTGACTCAAGGTCACAGGGCTCGAAGTCACACCCCCTTCTGCGCGAGCATGGAGGTCCTCGGACCTCAACGCCAGCACGGCGGGGATAGATCAATCCAGCACACCGCCTCGCGGAGAGCCGCCGGCACCCACCCTGTGTGAGCACCGTTGACCGTTTCTCCCTTCCACCATCTTCCCCGAGCCTCGCATCCATCGCCGCCTCTGCGGACGCTGGATGCTTCGGGATGCGATGCACCCGAACGCTGAAACAGTCGCAGTCGCTGGACGATCGCAAATGGCGCGCTTGATTGGCTCATGGTCGGTGCAGGAGGCACCCGACGAGTAGTCCTTTGGTCAGGAGGTTTGCGTGTCCATTCTTCTTCAGTCCTCGACAGGCGACTTCGGCGCAACCGAGCTCATCATCGCAGCGTCGGTGGCACTCGTCGTCGGCGCCGTGGTTGGAATCGTCCTGTGGAACTTCGCTTCGGGCCGCGGCATCAAGTCGGCGCGCGCTGAAGCGGATCGCATGCTTGCGGACGCCAAGACTCAGGCCGAGCTCGCTTCGGAAGGACTTCGCAACGAATCCACCCGCAAAGCTCGCGAGATCGAACTCGCTGCGGAGAAGGCGGCTTCCGAGAAGCGCGCCGCCGTCGACCGCGAGGCGCGTTCCAACCAGAGCAAGCTCGACGAAAGCCTCACCCGCGCCGCCAAACGCGAGGAGACCCTCGATCGCCAACTCGAGTCGATCGGTCAACGCGAACGCAAGATCGACTCGCGCGAAACCGATCTCGGCAAGCGTGAGGAGTCGCTCGACAAGATCACCGCCGAGACCGAGCGCACCCGAACCGAACTGCGCGGCGCGCTCTCAAAGGTCTCTGGACTCAGCCAAGAAGAGGCGCGCGAGCTCTACCTCGTCGAGGTCCGCGAGGGTGCGGCGCATGACGGCTCCTTGCTGCGCCAGAAGCTTCTCGACGAAGCCACGCGCGATGCCAAGAGCAAGGCCCGCGAGATCACCCTGATGTCCATCCAGCGCTACGCCGCCGAGAATGTCGGCGAGTCGACGGTGCGCTCGATCAAGATCACCAGTGAGGACATGAAGGGCCGCATCATCGGTCGCGAAGGTCGCAACATCCGCGCCATTGAGAAGGCCACGGGTGCCGACATCCTTGTTGACGACACGCCAGGCGTCATCAGCGTCAGCTGCTTTGACCGCGTGCGCCAAGCCATCGCCGCCGAAGCGCTGCAACGACTCGTCGCCGATGGACGCATCCACCCCACGCGCATCGAGGAACTTGTCGAGCAGACCAAGCGCGACATCGAAGAGCGCATCGTGAAAGTCGGCAACGAGGCGGTCGTTGAGGCCGATGTGCGCGGACTGCATCCCAAGGTCGTCGAGGCGCTGGGCAAGATGCACTTCCGCACCAGCTACGGGCAGAATGTCCTGCGCCACTCGATTGAAGTCGCGTTCTTGTCGCAGATGATCGCGGACCAACTCGGGCTCAACGGCGCCATTGCGCGACGCGCAGGCTTGCTCCACGACATCGGCAAGGCGATGGACCACGAGATGGAAGGTGGCCACCCCGCCATCGGCATGGAGTTCCTCAAGAAGTTTGGTGAGAAGAGTGAAGCCGTGCTGAACGCCTGCGGTGGTCACCACGGCGACATCGCCGCGACCACGGCGTACACGCCGATCATCATGGCCGCCGACGCGATCTCGGGCGCACGCCCAGGCGCGCGCCGCGAGTCGATGGAGCTGTACATCAAGCGCCTCGAGCAACTCGAAGCCATCGCGCGCGAGCAACCGCATGTCGATGAAGCCCACGCGATTCAGGCTGGTCGCGAGATCCGCGTCATTCTCAACGCCAAGAAGGCCGACGATGCGACGGCGTTCCAGATCGCCGAAGCGATCGCCAAGCGTGTCGAAGCGGAGATGACTTTCCCCGGCGAGATCAAGGTGACGGTGTTGCGCGAAACGCGCGCCGAGGCGATCGCACGCTAACGCTGAGGAGCACGCGTGGAGGAACAGACGCCAGCTTCGACGACGCCTTCGACGCCGTCGCCTCCGTGGACGATCACGCGCGTCGAGCTTGACGGCGTTGCCGTGCGCACCACGATGACGATGCGACGGATGCAGCAGATGCTTCTGTTCGCGCTTGTGGTCTTCGCGGCCATCGAGACCTACGCGTGGACACCATGGATGCCAAGTCGTTGGGGCGGCGTGACCATCGCCCTCAAGGTGTTTGGTGTGGTGGCACTCCTCGGCGCGGTGCAGGTGTGGCGATCCACAAGAAAGGCATTGCGCAGGTTCGCGAGCGTTCTGCCCGAAGTCTGGGAATCCAACGGCTGCGTCTGTCCGTGGTGCTTGGTGCGCGTCGACAAGAAACCCTGCGACCAGCACGAACTGACCGCCGCCGACGAGGTCTACCTCCGCGCCTATTGGGAAGCGGCAGCGCGGCAGAATGTCCATGGCGCGATGCTCGGCCTTGAGCACTTGCGCACGCTGCGGGTTGGCCCTGGATTCTGGTCGCCGTTCTCTGCGCTGGTGCGAAAGCCCTTTCGACTTTCGCTCGACCCCGACGCGACCTTTCGCGATCGACTGCGCGCGTCACTCTCCATCATCGTCCTCGGGTTCGTCGGCACAGCGGCAGTGATCGCCCTCATCAGCGTGTTGGCGGGCGGCCAGTACTTCTTAGTCCTGAGTTCCTTCTTCGTGTTGCCGCTCCTCGTGGCCAGCAGTTGCCTCATCGGACCTCAACTACGAATCGGCGCCTTGCGCTGCGCGAAGTGCTCTCACCTGTGTGCGAGCGAGGAGCCGACGCGATGCTCCGAATGCGGCGCGCATCTCACCGCGCCTGCGTCGACCACGCGGGTAGAGCGCGTGCGCAGTCCGTGGTCGATGCTCGTGCCGATCCTCGGCTTCCTGCCTCTCTTGCTCTTCATCGGTCACGCTCAACTCTCAGGCGGACTGCTCGGTTGGTTGCCGCTCTCAGCGCGCACTTCGATCTACAGCGCGACTGGTGCGCCGCGCGAGTTCCTTGGCGAGCTCAATCTGACCACGATCACATCAAGCGACGCCGTGATTGCTGCGGACTATCTCCTGGAGCTTGTGGCGACGAAGGAACAGAGTCCTCACCTCCCTGGACTCGACTTCATTCCCCGTGCTGTGGCCGCAGGGAAGCTCCCGACGCGGTACCTCGAGTTGGCCGCGCGCGCCACCGCCAAGGCAACGCTCGTGGTGGAACCCAACGCCACAGGCGCGACGATCACCGTTGTTCCAAGGTTCGGATCGCGTCTGTTTGGCATGGCGCAAGTCGTGCACATGGCCGTTGGCGGCTGCAGCGTCGATGGTCAAGCATGGAGTCCTGGTGCCGAGTGGACCGTCTCACCTGAGCAAACCGATCCAGAGTGGCGGGCCACGGCGGCCAAGTTTGGACGCGTCATCCCCGACTCGCAGACGCGCTTTGAACTCGAGGTCGAACTCTCACCTGGAGCACACGATCTTCGCGTGCGTGGTTGGTTGATCCTCACTGCACTCGATTTTGTGCCGCTGATCCCGACCTTCGATGCGGGGGGCGAGCTCGTGCGCGCGCCGCGCATGCATGCGATCTTTCCCTTTGAGCTTTCCGAGCGCGTGACCGTTCAGGCTCCGTAGCCGCGATGCTCGACCCGCGCCCGTACCATGCGCCGCATGGAGCAAGAGAGCCAAGAGCCGCGATCGTGGTCGATCACCAAGTCGGAGTGGGATGGCTACGGACGCGAATCGAGTCCCAGTGCCGTGATCAGCCTGATCGCGAATGTGCTCTTCGTTCTGGTTGGCCTGGCACTTTTCACTGCGCCCTGGGTCATCTCCCGTTTCGTCTCGTCTGCGCCGCCCCGTGA